>NZ_FOXV01000001.1 GCF_900115815.1 Roseivivax halotolerans
ATCTGGTCATAGGCGCGGAAGTCGCCGAAATACTTCGTGATCGCAGCCGTCAGCGTGGTCTTGCCGTGGTCAACGTGACCGATCGTGCCGATGTTGCAGTGCGGCTTCGAGCGGTCGAACTTTTCCTTTGCCATCTTGTCAGACGCCTCGTCTTTCTGGGGCCGCCTGCGGCCCGGTTTGCATCGCGGGCGAAATATTGAGTCGCGACAGGAAAATCAAGCCGATGTTCGGCTCAGCCGCCCGGAGTGGTGATCTCGGGCTCGAGCGTCGGATCGAAGACGCTCGCCGATCCTGGCGTGGAGGCGGCGGGCTGCGCCTCGGCAGCCTCCGCCTCGGCTGCCTCCTCGGCGTCGGGAACGATCGGCCGGCCTGCATCGGGACCGCCGAACCATCCCTCTTCTCGCTGCTGACGGCGCATCCAGTTCTCGATCACCAAGGCGATATTGGCCGAGAGATTGCGCATCTGCTCTTCCTTGCTTTGCGTTACGCCGGAGCCGATCACCGTTTCAGCCGAGGGCGCCTCAAGCGCGGTGAGCTGCTCGGCCTCCTCGTTCAGCTTCTGGCCGGTCGCGTCCTCGAAGACCGTGACATTCACGATCAGCACCGATTTCGGCGAGAAGACCAGCGGGATGCCCGGCTGCGCCAGCACGTAGCCCTCGATCGAGATCCCGAGATGATAGAAGTTATCGCCCTGGTAGCGGCGGAACCGCTCCTCGATCGCCGCGTCGAGCGTTTCGATCCATTCCTCGTCCGAGGCATCGCGCGAGGCGGGCCCTTTGACGATGTTCGGCGCAACGACAATGCCGTGGCCCATCTTGAAATTGCCGATCGGCTCGACCGGCTTTCGGAGTTCCCGGGCCCCGTCGGCACATGCAGACAGCGTGAACGCGAAAGCGAGAAGAGTAAGAGCGCGCAGGATCTTCACGGGCAGCGGCCTTTCCTTAAGGTCGGATCGCAACGACACCTACGATAAGCGGCGGCTCAGGGCAATCTGAGCCGCCGCTTGCAATTCACTCAGAAGACCTCGCCGCGTTCAGCGGTTCGCACCCGGAACCCAGAGCACGTCTGCGCGGCCTTCGTCGTTGGCGATGCGCGCGGCGACGAAGAACCAGTCGGACAGGCGGTTGAGATATTTCACCGCGTCCTCGTTCACGCCTTCGACCGCCGCAAGCTCGATGGTCTTGCGCTCGGCCCGCCGCGCCACCGTCCGGCACTGATGAAGATGCGCGGCAAGCGGCGAGCCGCCCGGAAGGATGAAGCTCCGCAGTGGCTCGAGCCGCTTGTTCATCGCGTCGATCTCGGACTCGAGCCGGTCGACTTGGCTGGGCACCATGCGAAGGACGGGATATTCCGCCTCCTCGTCCTTGTGCATGTCCGGTCGGCAGAGATCGGCCCCGAGGTCGAAGAGATCGTTCTGGATCCGCGCGAGCTGTCCGTCGAGGTCATCCTCGGCATGAAGCCGCGCGACACCGAGGACCGCGTTCAGCTCGTCGACCGTGCCGTAGGCCGCGACCCTCGGTGAATGCTTGGCCACCCGCGTGCCGTCACCGAGCGCGGTTTCCCCGGCATCGCCGGTGCGGGTGTAGATACGATTGAGAACAACCACAGTTCAGCCTCCCCTGCGAACCCAGACAAACAACAGGATCAGAAGCACCGCCACGAACTGCGCCGCGATCCTCAGACGCATCACCTTGTTGGCGTGCTTGCGATTGAACTCGCCGCCTTTGGCGAAGCCGCCGATCCCAACGAGAAGGATGACGACGACGGCGAGCATGACCACGGCCATGACAATGAAAAGCGGATCGTTGAGCATCGGGGCTCCTTTCCGGCAATGTTCCCTTGTGAGGCCATGAGCTAGGTGACGCGCCCACGTGATCCATCACTTTCTTGGCGGAGATCACCCCTTGTCGACCACCCAGTCAAGGGCGCGGGCCGGGAGCGCGCGGCGCAGGGCCCCCATGATGTGCGTCGGCTTGGTGACGTAGTAGCGCGGCCTGGGACGCGGGGCGGTCAACGCATGGACGAGCTTTTCCGTGACTGCCGAGGCGGGCAGCTCGAAACGGTTTCCGCCCGATCCCTGGTAGAGCTGATCCAGAAGCTCTGCGCGATATTGATCGGCGCGGGGGCTCGCCTTCCAGTCGACCCAACGCTCGAACTGGCGAATGGCGTTCTGGCGAAACTCGGTGCGGATCGGACCGGGCTCGATCAGGCTGACATGGATATTCTCCGGCGCCATCTCGAGGCGCAGCACATCCGCCCAGCCTTCAAGCGCGAATTTGGTCGCGCAATAGGCCCCGCGATACTTCATGCCGACAAGCCCGAGAACCGACGAATTGAGCACGATGCGACCCTGCCCCGCCGCGCGCATCGCGGGCAGGATCTCGCGGGTGAGGCCGTGCCAGCCGAGGAAATTGGCACGGAAGATCGCCTCCATCGCCTCCGCGGGAACGTCCTCAAGCGGCGCTGGGATGGCGTAGGCACCGTTGTGGAACACCGCATCGAGCGTTCCGCCGGTCGCCTCGAAGACACGCGCAAGCGCGGATGAGAAAGTCCCCGGCTCTTCGTAATCGAGGCGCGGAGTGACAAATCCTTCAGCCTCGAGACGGGCGCAATCCTCATCTCGGCGGCAGCTGGCGAAGACCTGCCACCCAAGATCCCGGAGGCGATGCGCCGCATCACGCCCGATACCGCTCGAACATCCGGTAATCAGTATGGACTTGCCGCCGCTCATGCGCCGGTTCTGCCCGCGCAGAGCGGCTTTGGCAATGTCACTCAGCCGCAGCCGTCACGAGGTAATCTGCCATCCAGCCGATGCGGTTCGTTTCGGCCACACGGAGCTTCACCCAGCCGCCTTCCTGACGCAGCACTTCGACCTCGGTCCCGCCGGTCAGCTGGGTCAGCACCGAATGGCGCGTGCCCGGGCCCTGACGCAGGTTCACGCGGCTTCCGGATACCTCGCGCAGATCGGGCGCGGGCGCGGCATCTTCTGTGCGCGCCGTCTCGGGCGCGATGGCGCGTTCGGGGTCGCGGCGGGCGATGTCGAGACCGAGCGTGCGCGGCTCGGGCCGTGTCGCGACGGCCGTCAGCGCGGCGTCGGTTACCGAGGTTTCGAGACTGGCGAGCTCTATGTTGTCGCCCTCGGTGCTCGTGTCATCCGCTGGCGCTGCGACCTGCGTCAGCTCTGCCGCGCCGCTGGCCGCGCGGGCGACAAGCTCCTCGGTCTCGACAGCATCGCCCGGCGCCGTGGTCGCAGCCTCGGCTTCAAGCCACCATCCCGGCTCGAAATCGGTGCCGCCGGACATCTCGAAATACGCCCAGCCCAAAAAGCCGAATGTCAAAAGTATGAATTTGGGCATGGCGCCCACCCCCCGGAAAAGGAATCACTCTGAAACAAAGCCGACAGCAGCATCGGCAAGTTTCAGCTTACTCGATTCTCAACTCGGGCCTAAGCCAAAAGGTTTCATCGCAGCAGGTTCGTCGCTTGCCGCAGCCCGATCCCGGCGGTATCACCGGATCTATGGATGATGACGCGCTCGACCCCAATATGAACCCTCGCGATGTGGCCGAACCGCTGCGGCGCGCGATCGGCGAGCGGTATCTGACCTACGCGCTGTCGACGATCATGAACCGTGCGCTGCCCGATGCGCGCGACGGGCTGAAGCCCGTGCACCGGCGGATCCTCTTTGCCATGCGGGAGCTGCGCCTGTCCTCGACCGGGGGATTCCGCAAATCCGCGAAGATCTCGGGCGACGTGATGGGCAATTATCACCCGCACGGCGATGCCGCGATCTACGATGCGATGGCCCGTCTCGCGCAGGATTTCGCGGTGCGATACCCCCTGGTCGACGGACAGGGCAATTTCGGCAATATCGACGGCGACAACCCGGCAGCCTCGCGCTACACCGAGGCGCGGCTGACGGTCGTGGCCGAAGCGCTGCTCGACGGGCTCAACGAGAACGCGGTCGATTACCGGGCGAACTATGACGGCACCCTGACCGAGCCCGTTGTCCTGCCCGCCTCCTTCCCGAATCTTCTGGCCAACGGGGCGAGCGGCATCGCGGTCGGCATGGCGACGAACATCCCGCCGCACAACATCTCCGAACTGGTGGATGCCTGCCTGCATCTCATCAAGACGCCGGATGCGCGCGACGACACGCTCCTCAACTACATTCCAGGGCCGGATTTCCCGACCGGCGGCACACTCGTGGAGCCGCCCGAAAGCATCGCGCAGGCCTATCGCACCGGTCGCGGCTCCTTCCGGCTGCGCGCCAAGTGGAACGTCGAGCGGCTCGACCGAGGCCAGTGGCAGATCGTCGTGACCGAGATCCCCTACCAGGTGCAGAAATCGAAGCTGGTGGAGCGGCTGGCCGAGCTTATCCAGACCAAGAAAGTCCCGATCCTCGCCGATATCCGCGACGAAAGCGCCGAAGACGTGCGAATGGTTCTCGAGCCGCGCTCCAAGAACGTGGAGCCCGAGATCCTCATGGGGATGCTGTTCAAGCATTCCGATCTCGAGGTTAAGTTCAGCCTGAACATGAACGTGCTCATCGACGGGGTCACGCCGCAGGTCTGCTCGCTCAAGGAGGTGCTGCGCGCCTTCCTCGATTTCCGCCGTGAAGTTCTGATCCGCCGCTCGCAGCACCGGATGGAGAAGATCGACCACCGTCTCGAGGTGCTCGAAGGCCTGATCGTCGCGTTCCTGAACCTCGACCGCGTGATCGACATCATCCGCTACGACGACGATCCCAAGGCCGCGCTCTGCCGCGAGGACTGGGGCAAGGATCACGTGCGCGCCACGTCCGAGAAGGACTATGTGCCGCCACCGCCGAGCAGCGAAGGAGACGAGCTGGGCCTCACCGAGGTGCAGGCCGAGGCGATTCTCAACATGCGCCTGCGCTCCCTCCGCCGTCTCGAAGAGATGGAGCTGGTCGCCGAGCGCGATCGCCTCATGGAAGAGCGCGCCGGTCTCGAAGACCTGCTCGAGAGCGAGGATCTGCAATGGTCCCGCATTTCCGACCAGCTGAAAGAGACCAAGAAGGCGTTCGGCAAGGACTATCCCGGCGGCGCGCGGCGCACCGATTTCGCCGAGGCGACGTCTGTCGAGGACGTGCCCATCGAGGCGATGATCGAACGCGAGCCGATCACGGTCGTCTGCTCCCAGATGGGCTGGATCCGCGCGATGACCGGCCATATCGACCTCGCCCGCGAGTTGAAGTTCAAGGATGGCGACGGGCCGCGCTTCACCTTCCATGCCGAGACCACCGACCGGCTTCTGGTCGCGGCCTCCAACGGGCGCTTCTACACGATGCAGGCCTCTGCCCTGCCCGGCGGTCGCGGCATGGGTGAGCCGCTGCGCCTGCAGGTCGATCTGCCGAACGAAGCCGAGATCCTCGATATTCTCGTCCACAAGCCGGGGCGGAAACTGTTGGTGGCCTCGTCGGCGGGCGATGGGTTCGTGGTCCCCGAGGACGAGGTGGTCGCGCAGACCCGCGCCGGCAAGCAGGTGCTGAACGTGCGCGGCGATGTCGCAGCGCGGATCGTCCGACCCGTCGAGGGCGACGCCGTCGCCGTCGTCGGCGAGAACCGCAAGGTTCTCGTCTTCCCGCTGGACGAGCTTCCGGAAATGGGACGCGGCAAGGGCGTCAGGCTCCAGAAATACAAGGACGGGGGATTGTCGGATGCCAAGACCTTCACCCTGGGGGAAGGCCTCGCATGGCGCGACCCCGCCGGACGCACCCGCACCGTCGAGCGGCCCGAGCTTGACGAGTGGATCGCCAAGCGCGCCAGCGCCGGGCGCATGGCGCCGCGCGGCTTCCCGAGAGACAACAAGTTTACCTGACGGCGCGCTGAAGACGGATTTCGTCGGGCGGCGCGGCCCGCTGCTCTGGCTTGCGGTCAAGACCGGCCTTTTGACCGTCCTCACGCTCGGCATCTATCGCTTCTGGATGAAGACGCGCCTGCGCCGCTGGTATTGGTCGGCGATCCGTCCGGGCGGGCACCCGCTCGAATATGTGGGCGACCCGTGGGAGAAACTGCTCGGCTTCCTGATCGCGGTGGTGATCCTCGCCTTCTATATCGGCATCGTGAACCTGATCCTGATGTTCCTGAGCTTCTCGCTCTTCCAGGGGAACGTCGCGGCCTATGCGCTGAGCCTCGTCGGGGTCATCCCGCTCTGGTTCTACGCGCAGTACCGCGCGCGCCGCTATGTCCTCGCGCGCACCCGCTGGCGGGGGCTGCGCTTCGGCCTCGAACCCGGCGCATGGGGGTATGCGTTTCGCGCCCTCACCCACTGGACGCTCACGATCCTCAGCCTTGGCCTGCTCTGGCCGCGGATGACCTTCTGGCTCGAGAAATACAAGACCGACCGGACCTTCTACGGGAATGCCCGCATGGTGCAGGAGGGGCGCTGGACGATGCTTTACCCCGCGCTGCGCTGGATCGCGGTCGCGCTGGCGCTGGCACTTTGTGCGGCAGCGGCGTTCGCCTCGGACGCGCAACTCGGCGCACCGCTGGCAGCAGCGGCATTTGCGTCGGGACTCTACGGCCTCGTCTTCTACAGGATCGAGAGCCTGCGCCTTCTGACCGAAACGAAACGGCTTGGCGATATGCGCCTCGCCTTCGATCCGAGCGCCATGCGCGTTCTGGTGATCCAGGGTCTGGGATACGCCGCGACGGTCGCGATCCTTCTGATACCGTTCAGCGTACTTGGCATCGCGCTTCTCGGCGTCCAATCTCTCGAATTGCTGGCCGAGATGGATATCGACGCCCCAATCCCGGAACTTGGGGCTGTGCCGCGCGTGGCGCTGGTGGCGATTTCGCTCGCGCTCTATTTCACCATCTTCCTGATGTGGTCCGCCTTCACCCATGTCTTCGTCACCATGCCGACGATGCGGCATTTCGCGCTCAACCTCGCCATCCTGAACGCCGATGACCTGAGCGCGCTGCGTCAGCGCCCGCGCGACGACGCGGAGCAGGCCGAAGGCTTTGCCGAGGCGCTCGATGTGGGGGCATCGCTATGAGCACGATCCTCCGGGTCGGCCCGACACCTGACAGCTGGCGCAGCGAGGCGACGTTCTTCGACGGCATCACGCCAGAGCCGCGCGCCGTTCAGCTCGGCATCGACGAACCCGCGCAGGCGCTCTGGATCGACGGCGCAGGACCACGCCTGTCCTGGCCGTTCCGAGACATCCGCCAGGTGCCCGACCAGGCGGGCGGCGACATCATGGTACTGCGTCTGAAGGACGATCCGGTGACGCGGCTCGTCCTGCCCGACCAGAGTCTTGCCTCGCGCCTGCCCTATCGCCACCGCCGGGCGCCGGTGACCAATCGCGGCCGCATCGCGGGCTGGGCGGTGGCCGCTCTCGCGTCGGTCGCGCTCATCATCTTCGGGCTGGTGCCGCTCATGGCCGATCAGCTCGCCCGGTTCATCCCGCCTGAAGGCGAGCGGGCACTGGGCGAAGTGACGCTCGAACAGATCCGCGGTGCGCTCGATCCGGGCGCCGCGGGGCCGGTCGCCTTCTGCGACGATCCGGCCGGGCTGGCGGCGCTGAACACGATCCGGGACCGTCTGGCCGAAGGGGCCGAACTGCCGCAGGAGCTGTCGGTGCATGTTCTCGACCACGAGATGGTCAATGCCTTTGCCTTGCCCGGCGGTTTCGTCGTTCTCTTCCGAGGTCTGATCGAGGAAGCGGGCAGTGCCGAGGAGATTGCCGCCGTCCTCGCCCATGAAGTCGGGCACGTGGTCAGTCGAGACCCGACGCGGCACGCCTTGCGCTCGGCAGGCTCAATCGGGGTTCTGGGGCTGATCTTCGGCGATTTTGCCGGTGGCGCGGCCGTGTTGTTCCTCGCCAATCAGTTGATCGAGGCCCAATACAGCCAGGCCGCCGAGATCGGCGCGGATGCCTATGCTCACGACATGCTCGCCAATGCCGGGATCGCGCCCGACGCGCTTGGCGCGATGTTCGAGCGCTTTCGCGAAATGGGCGGTGAGCCGCCCCGGATCATGTCTCATTTCATGTCCCATCCAGAGCTCGACGACCGCATCGTGGCCGCGGACGAGGCCACGCCGGACGGGTTCGAACCACGCCCCCTGTTGAGTCCCGATGCGTTCCGCGATCTCAAGCGCATCTGCGACTGAACCTTGCGCGGAGTGCAACGAAACAGGGCCATTTCGGCTAAAAACGCGACGTTCAGCGGCACCGATGTGTCGATTTCCCCCTGTCAGAGCGCGTCACGAGGCGCTATCTCTCACCGGGAAGTCACAGGGCATGGGCTCGTCCATGCCGTCACCAAGGGAGTTTCACGCCGATGAAGGTACTCGTGCCTGTCAAACGTGTGATCGACTACAACGTGAAGGTTCGCGTCAAAGCGGACGGATCGGGTGTCGATCTCGCCAACGTCAAGATGTCGATGAACCCGTTCGACGAAATCGCCGTCGAGGAGGCAATCCGCCTCAAGGAAGCCGGAACCGCCGAAGAGGTGATCGTCGTCTCCATCGGCGTCAAGCAGGCGCAGGAGACGCTGCGGACCGGTCTCGCGATGGGCGCGGACCGCGCGATCCTCGTCACCGCGACCGACGACGTTCACAACGACATCGAGCCGCTGACCGTCGCCAAGATCCTCGCCAAGGTGATCGAGGAAGAAGAGCCCGGCCTCGTGATCTGCGGCAAACAGGCGATCGATAACGATCTGAACGCGACAGGCCAGATGCTGGCCGCGCTCACCGGCTGGGCGCAGGCGACCAATGCCAACTCGCTCGAGATCGACGGCGATCACGCCACGGTCGCGCGTGAGGTCGATGGCGGCCTGCAGACCATCAAGGTCAAGCTGCCCGCGATCGTCACCACCGACCTGCGCCTCAACGAGCCGCGCTATGCGTCGCTTCCGAACATCATGAAGGCGAAGAAGAAGCCGCTCGAGGAGAAGACGCCCGAGGATTACGGCGTCGATGCTGCGCCTCGCCTCGAGGTCGTAAAGACCTCGGAGCCGCCGGAGCGCGCCGCGGGCGAAATGGTGGGTTCGGTCGACGAACTCGTGACGAAGCTGAAAGACAAGGGGGTCGTGTAATGGCCGTTCTTCTGCTTGCTGAAATCAACGACGGCACGCTGTCGCTCGACGCGACCTCGAAAGCCGTCACCGCTGCCAAGGATCTGGGAGACGTGACGCTTCTCGCGGTCGGTGCGTCGGCCAAAGCAGCCGCCGAAGAAGCCGCCAAGATCGAGGGCGTCGCCAAGGTGCTTGTCGCCGAGGATGACCTCTATGGTCACCGTCTCGCCGAGCCCGTCGCGGCGCTCATCGTCTCGCTCGCGGGCGATTACGACCACATCGCCGCCCCCGCGACCACGGATGCCAAGAACATTCTGCCGCGCGTTGCGGCGCTGCTGGACGTGATGGTGCTGACGGACGTGACCGGTGTTGTCGATGCCGACACCTTTGAACGCCCGATCTACGCCGGCAACGCGGTGCAGACGGTGAAATCCAAGGACGCCAAGAAAGTGCTGACGATCCGCACGTCGACCTTCGATGCCGCCGGCGAGCAATCCGCCGCGCCCGTCGAGGATGTGGCGAAAGCGGACGATCCGGCGCTGTCCGAGTGGGTCAAGGACAAGGTTGCCGAAAGCGACCGCCCCGAGCTTACCTCGGCAGGTATCGTCGTCTCTGGGGGCCGCGGCGTCGGCTCCGAAGAGAATTTTGCGATCGTCGAGAAGCTCGCCGACAAGCTCGGCGCGGCGGTCGGCGCATCGCGGGCCGCGGTCGACTCGGGCTTTGCCCCGAACGACTGGCAGGTCGGCCAGACCGGTAAGGTCGTTGCGCCCGATCTCTATATCGCGGTCGGCATTTCGGGGGCGATCCAGCACCTTGCGGGTATGAAGGACAGCAAGGTCATCGTCGCGATCAACAAGGACGAAGAAGCGCCGATTTTCCAGGTGGCCGATTATGGCCTCGTCGGCGATCTCTTCGATGTCGTGCCGGAACTGACCGAGAAGCTTTGATCCGCGCGATCACTCAAGCTCGAAGGCCCGCCTAACCTGGCGGGCCTTTTTCATTGCGAGACCGTCTCGCTCATGGCCGCGCTCAGCGCGTCTGCCGCGCGCTCATGCGCCGCCACGCCGAGCATCTGCCGCGCGATCACCGCGTCGAATTCAGAGAACACCATACCCTCGGTCGACGCGTGATCGGACGGCTCGACGACCTCGATGCAGCCCCGGATTCGCCGCTTCAGCGCATCCAGCATGTCGCGCGTGATGAATGCAGGCTCACGCCCGATCCCGTAGTCGAGCGGCATCGCGTCGGGCGGCGGCGCCGTGCCCATCCACAAGAGCCATGCAGGCCCACTGAGGCTGTCGAGCAGCTTCTTCATCCGCGCGACCCAGGCAGTCTGAACCTCGTGCATCACGAAGCCGAACCGCTCCGCATCCGCCTCGATCAAGGTGGCGATGAGCGCGCCGACAAAGCTGATCTGGCTGAAATCCACCTCCGGATAAAGGCGCTGCAAGGTATCGGAGGCTTTCACGAAGCGATCGTTCCGGCGCGGATGCACCGAATAGAACCGGTTGGACATGTTCGCCGCGCCCATCACCTGCAGGACCGCCGCATCCGCCGAGGCTGCGAGCCCAGCAATGACAGCATCGTTCAGGTATAGATCGAGCCCGGCATTGATCTGCCCGAAATTCGCGATCGGCCGTTCAAGACCGTCACCAAGAAGCACGGGCCAAGGATCGGGTACGAAGCGCCCGAATGTTTCCGTACCGCCGAGGCAGGCGATATAGCCCGTCTCCGGCGCTTTCGGCCCTCTGCAGGTCACGCGGCTTTTGCCATAACGGCACGGGGCATAGTCCAGCCCACCCCGAATCTCGGTGGCATACATATCTCACACCCATTTCTCACCCGATACGCAGGCTGCGCCGATTCCCTTGCGGATCGGTTAAAGCTCGAATGCGCGCGAATCCCGGTTGCACCGCCCTTGTGATCCGGGCGAGACGGGGCCAAGCTTCCACCGGTCAGAGGGAAAGGCAGTCCATGGAAATCAAGAGTGTCGGCGTCGTGGGCGCGGGTCAGATGGGCAACGGCATCGCGCATGTCATGGCCGTGGCTGGATATGACGTCCTTCTGAACGATATCAGTGGCGAGGCGCTGGAAAAGGCAGTCGCGACGATCCGCAAGAATCTCGACCGGCAGGTCAGCCGCGAGAAGATCGCCGCCGAAGACCGCGACGCGGCGATGGCGCGGATCCGCACGACCGAAACCCTCACCGATCTCGGAGAGACCGATCTCGTGATCGAGGCCGCGACCGAGCGCGAGGAGGTGAAGAACAAGATCTTCGAAACGCTCGTGCCATCGCTCAAGCCGGAGACGATCCTGACCTCGAACACGTCCTCCATCTCGATCACGCGGCTCGCATCGAAGACGGACCGGCCGGAACGCTTCATGGGCTTCCACTTCATGAACCCGGTGCCGGTCATGAGCCTCGTGGAGCTCATTCGCGGAATCGCCACCGATCAGGAAACCTACGAGGCTTGCCTGGCCGTGGTCGACAAGCTCGGCAAGACGGCCGCCAGCGCCGAGGACTTCCCCGCCTTCATCGTCAATCGCATCCTGATGCCGATGATCAACGAAGCCTGCTACACGCTTCTGGAAGGCGTCGGAAACGTCCGCTCCATCGACGAGGCGATGAAGCTCGGCGCGAACCATCCGATGGGCCCGCTCGAGCTTGCTGATTTCATCGGGCTCGATACCTGCCTTGCGATCATGAACGTGCTGCATGACGGGCTCGGGGATACGAAGTACCGCCCCTGCCCGCTTCTGTCGAAATACGTCGAGGCGGGCTGGCTCGGCCGGAAGACGAAGCGCGGCTTCTACGATTATCGCGGCGACGAGCCCGTGCCGACACGGTAAAGACCGTCGTCCTCAAGCTCGCCCCGAGGATCGCTCCACCTTCGCCGCGCGCCCTACGTCGCGCGGCCCGCCCAAGGCCGCTGGTCCGGCACATGCAGGCGCAGGCTCTCACCGAGCCGGAGCACGCCTGGCCGCTCCACCCAGGCTGTCACGCCGCGCCGACCCTTCGCCGCAGCCTGGAACCTCTTGGCCTCGCCCGGATGATCCTCTGCAATTTCGCGCGCGGGAAGCTGACAGGGGCGGTTTTGCATGTCGACGACCAGCATACCGCCATCCTCGAGCTGCAGCCGGGACGACGGCGGCAGATGCGAGAAATCGGGCAGACCGGACACAACGAGCGATGCACCGAGCCATTCGGGCTGTAAGGACTCAAGCCCCATCTCCTGCGCGATCTCGGCCACTTCTTCTTCGGACATGATAGCGAGCTGCCGCACGTTCCGGATCTCTGTGCCGCGCGCGTATTGCGACAGAAGGCGCGAACAGGACGGCCGGTTGAGCCCCGAATGGGTGTCGCCGGGTATCCCGTCCCAATCGAGCGCGATCTCGGTGTTGGGCTCCGAACGGATGCGTTGTGTTTCGGACGTGACACGCCCGAGCCAGACGATCCGCGCGGAAAAATCGGTGGGTGCAAGCGCGGGCATCGCCATCAGACCTCGAGCGTCAGGAACAGGCGGCGGAAGGGGAACAGCACGGTGCCGCGTGCGCTTTCGGGATAGGCCTTGCTGATCGCGCTCTCATAGGCGGTGATGAGCTGTGTGCGCTCTTCCTTGGACAGGGCCGAAAGGATCGGCCGTGCGTATGTCGCCTCGGTGAAGCGGCGGACCGGATGGCCTTCGGCGTCAGGCGCAAGCTCCTGGTAATATTCCGTCTCCCAGATCGTCACTTGCCCGAGAGGCCGCAGGAGGCGGTGGTATTCGGCGGGCAGCATGATCGAGGGAAGCCGGTCATGGTCGATCCGGTCAGGGAACATCTCGTCCGCGATCTGCAGCCAGAGCCTATGCGACGGCGCGCGATTCTGGTTCGGCAACTGTACCGCCAGCACGCCACCCGGCGCGAGCTGGCTGGCGAGCCGGTGCATCAGAGTGTCGTGATCCCGCACCCAGTGCAGGACGGCATTGGCGAAGATCATCGCGGGCGGCGTCTCCGGCTGCCATTCCGCCAGATCCATTTTCTCGGTCACGGCGTAACAGCCCGTGCGTTGCGCATGATCGAGCATGGCCGGACTCGTGTCGACCCCAATCACGCGGCGTCGCAATTGACCCAGCGCGGGACCCACGGCCCCCGATCCACAGCCGAGGTCGATCACGTCGCCCTCGGGCAACGGCCCGACGGAGCGCAGAAGGTCTAGGGCGGGTCGCAAACGCAGACCCCGAAACCTGTGGTAGGTTCCGGGGTCCCAATCGCCTGTATCGCGTGGCGCGTTCATGCAGAGGGTTCGGGTTCCAGATCGCCCGAGGGCTTGGCCTTGGGTTTGGTCTTCGGGATCGCCGTGACCGAGGGTTTGTCCTCCTGAGCGGCCGCGCCGCCTTCGTCGTCACCCTTGTGCGGCGGCTCACCCTTGATGACGCGCTGGATCTCTTCGCCGGTCAGCGTCTCGTATTCGAGAAGACCCTCTGCAAGACGCTGCCATTCTTCCTTGCGGTCGGTCAGGATCTGGTACGCCCGTTCATAGGCTTCGTGGATGAAGCGCCGGACCTCGTCCTCGATCAGTTCCTTGGTATGGGCGGACACCGACAGACCGGCAGTGTTACCTTGGTAACCCTCGTGGGCTTCTGCGTAGTCGATATTGCCGACCTTGTCCGACATGCCCCAGCGCAGGACCATCGCGCGTGCAAGCGCGGAGGCTTGCTGGATGTCCCCGGCCGGGCCGTTCGAGACGTTGCCGTCACCATACTTGATGATCTCGGCCGCCTTGCCGGCCATCGTCATGGCGAGCTTTTCCTCGCATTCAGACTTGTGCCAGTTCAGCCGGTCGATCTCGGGCAGCGAAACCACCATGCCCAGAGCGCCGCCACGCGGGATGATCGTCGCCTTGTAGACCGGATCGCATTGCGGAAGCGTCAGGCCGACGATGGCGTGACCGGCCTCGTGATAGGCGGTCTTTTCCTTCTGGTCGGCGGTGAGGACCATGGAGCGGCGCTCGGCACCCATCATCACCTTGTCCTTGGCGTTCTCGAAATCGACCATCGTGATGAAGCGGCGACCGACGCGCGCCGCCATGAGCGCCGCCTCGTTCACGAGGTTTGCAAGATCCGCGCCGGAGAAACCGGGCGTGCCGCGCGCGATGATCCGCAGATCCACGTCCGGCCCCAGCGGTGTCTTGCGGGCATGAACGCCGAGGATCTTCTCCCGGCCCTTGAGGTCGGGATTGGGCACCGTCACCTGGCGGTCGAAGCGGCCGGGACGCAGAAGCGCGGGGTCGAGAACGTCACGGCGGTTCGTCGCCGCGATGATGATGACACCCTCATTGCTCTCGAAACCGTCCATCTCCACCAGAAGCTGGTTCAGCGTCTGCTCGCGCTCATCGTTGCCGCCACCGTAGCCGGAGCCCCGGTTGCGGCCGACCGCGTCGATCTCGTCGATGAAGACGATGCAGGGCGCGTTCTTCTTGGCCTGCTCGAACATGTCGCGCACGCGGGACGCACCCACCCCGACGAACATCTCGACGAAGTCGGAGCCCGAGATGGTGAAGAAGGGCACGCCTGCCTCGCCCGCGATGGCGCGCGCCAGCAGAGTCTTACCCGTGCCCGGAGGACCGACAAGCAGGGCGCCTTTCGGGATCTTGCCGCCAAGACGCGAGAATTTCTGCGGGTTGCGGAGAAACTCGACGATTTCCTCGAGTTCTTCCTTGGCCTCGTCGATGCCCGCGACTTCGTCGAAGGTCACGCGGCCATGCTTTTCAGTCAGGAGCTTTGCCTTGGACTTGCCGAAGCCCATCGCGCCGCCGCGGCCACCACCCTGCATCCGGTTCATGAAGTAGATCCAGACACCGATCAGCAGCAGGAACGGCAGGAGCGAGATCAGGAAGGACTGGAAGCCCGATTGCTCCTGAGGCTCCGCGCGCACCGGCACGTTGTTGTCGACAAGCAGGTTCGTGACCTCTGCATCTTCGGGCTTGATCGTGACGTGATCGGTGCCGTCCGACGTGCGGTAGCGCACCTGTTCGCCGTCGATCGTAACCGACGAGACCGAGTTGTCCTCAACCGCCTGCACGAATTCGGTATAGGTCGATTCCCGGCTTTGAAGCGTGGAATTGCCTCCCGAGAAGAGGTTGAAGAGCGCCAGGACGAGCAAGAATAGCACGACCCAGAAGGCGATATTGCGCGCGTTGTTCAAGGATAATCTCCCACGAAACCTTGGCGCGGCTCTATCACAGCCGCGTTGCGTGTAACATAGGCATGTCGCCTATTCGTTCAATGCGCCGAGATGAAGGCGGCGAAGCTGTGAGCCGGGGCAATGGCGCGGCAGACATGTGCCGGTCCGAAGGACAGGGCGGCACAGGCGACAAGCCGGCTCTCGTCGAAGATCGCAGGCAGCGTCAGCGCGTCGTGGAAGCGCGGGCCGTGTTCCGGCTTGTCGGGAACCTGCGACCATCCGAGCGAGCCGAGCGCGCGCACCTCAAACCCTTGCAAATCCACGCTTTCCACCTGCCATCGCCCATCCCAGAGCGCACCGTCCCCGACGCGCGTCGCGAGACTCTCGAGCCGGGCTGGCTCGCGCTGGATACGCAGTACCGCACCATCGATCCGCAAAAGCGCCCCGCCGAGCGTGCCGCCCCTCCCGCCGAGGCACGAGTCCAGAAGCGCTTCGAGAGCTTCGGTGCGCGGGCGATATTCCGAGCCCGCGACAAATTGGAGCGCGGCGGCGAGAAGCCGCATCTGCGTGTCCCGTTCGATGTCGGCGAAGCCGTCGCGCGCGATCACGACCTGCCCCCACTCCTCCGTCGCGATGCGGCTCGCCACCTCCGCTGTCCGCGCCCGGAGCGCGGCACGCGCGCGCTGCATCCGCGCCGCCGTCCGCGTCAGCGCCTCCACGCCAAGTCCTTCCTCGTCGAGCGCCATCAGCAGCCTCCTGAGGCGCACCCGCTCGAAGCGATCGTCATCGTTGGAAGGATCGTCCGCGAAAGGCATCCTCAGCACGCGCAAATGGAAGCGCAGGGTCTCCCGGCGCTCGTTCAGGAGAGGGCGCAAGATTCGCATGTCGCTCGCCTGGCGGACCATCGCCATGCCCGAGAGTCCCTCGACACCGGATCCGCGCCTGAGGCGCATCAGGATCGTCTCGGCCTGGTCGTCAGCCGTATGGGCGAACAGGACATCACGCATTCCGCCGCGCCAGGCATCGATCAAGGAAAGCCGCGCACGGCGGGCGGCGTCCTGAAGGTTGCCCTGCCCGTCCCAGCCTTTCCATGTCAGCACATCGTGCGGCCAGCCCAGAACCCGACATTCCTCGGCAACGAGGCGGGCTTCGTCGGCGGAGCCCGGCCTCAGGCCATGATCGACGGTGACGACCCGAAGGCCCACGCCCCAGGCCCGCGTCCAATTATGCGCGAGCGAAAGCATCGCCATGCTGTCGCCACCGCCAGAGACGGCGAGCCCGATCTCGCTCGGGAAATCCGGCCCGAGGAGCTGCCCCATCGCCGCGGCGAACCTATCGTCGAGCGACGGGGCGTGATTCACTGGCAGCCGAGGGATTGGCGTTCCTGCTGGGCGCGTCCAACCGCGTCGCTACCAGGATAGCGCGTCGCAACTTCGGACAGCGTGACGCAGGCTTCCTGGGTGGAGCCCAGCCGGCCAAGCCCGCGTCCGAGAAGGAACAGGGCTTCCGGCGCGGTCTGCGCGTCGGGATAGGTGTTCCAGGCTTCGAGATAGGCGCGCGAGGCCTCCCGCGTGTCCCCCAGCCCCTCGAGCGCTCGCCCCCGGCCCAGAAGCGCCGCGGAATCGAGCGGGCCGCCAGGATAGGTCTGGCGGAACGATGCGAAGGCATCGGCCGCCGCCTGCCAGTTCTGCTCGTTCAACGCCGCTTGCGCCTCGCGGAAATCGGCCTCTTCGGCGGCGGCAAGCTGTGCGCCGCCTGCAATCGGAAGGCTGTCGCCGCCCGATGACGCGCTGCCTTCCGCCGGCGCGGGGCCCGGGCCCACCTCGATATCGGACGGCGTCGCCGTGCCGTCGGTGGGCACATCGCCGAGATCGCCGGAGCCGCCCGTTGCGGGCGCGGTGCCTCCGAGCGACGGTGTCTCCCCGAGGCTGCCGATATCGCAGTCGTCCTCGAGCTCGCAGAGACGAAACTCCAGATCGCCGATCCGGTTCGTGCCGTCCTGCACCACGCGGTCGATGCGAAAGGTCAGCTCCTCGGTCCGCGAGGTCAGACGCTGAAGCTCGGCCTCGATCGTATTCACCCGGTCGATGGTGCCGCCGCCGACCTGTACGTCCGAGCCCGAGGTCGTGGACAATTCGCGCCGGAGCTTCTGCAGCTCGAAATTCAGGACCGACAGGTCCTGCCGGATATCAGCCAGCGTCTCGCCGTCCTGCGCCTGTGCGGCGACAGGCGTGGCGAGAAGCGCGAAGGAAAGGAAGACGGCGCGGATCATCGGATCAGCTCAGCGCGCCGCCGGCGATGACGGTCACCGCGCGCCGGTTCTGCATGTAGCAGCTCTCGGTCGAGCAGACCTCGATGGGCCGCTCCTTGCCGTAGGAGACGAAGCGCAGACGGCTTTCCGCAACACCCTGGGCGACAAGGTATTCCATGACGGCATTCGCGCGCCGCGCGCCGAGGGCGAGGTTGTATTCGCGTGTGCCCTGCTCGTCCGCGTGGCCCTCGATCACCGCCTGGTAGGACGGGTTCGACGTCAGCCATTGCGCCTGCTGGCGAAGCGTGTCCTGCGCCGACGGGCTCAGCGTCGACTGGTCGACCGCGAAGAGCACGCGATCTCCGATCGTCTGGTTGAAATAGGCCGCCGAGGTGGGATCGTTCGCGCTGCCTGGAACGACGCCCGCGTTGGCACCGGCCATTCCGCCAGCCCCGCCGGCGCCATCGGCCCCCTCGCCGAAACGGTCCGCGCGGGTGCAGCCGGCGATGGCGATCGTCGCAATGAGCGCAAGGCTCGTGAATGTCGTGATACGCATGTTCTAGGTCCTGCTCTTTGTTTGCCGGAAGGCTACCACAGCCACCGGCCCAAGGGAATCGTCGGCCGCTTCGGCTCGCGTTCTTTCCCCATGATCTGGCAAAAAATACTCCGGGGAGCGCGAGGGGCTGGCCCCTCGCTCCGCCAGTGACGTCATTGCAGCGGTCCCCAGTTGGGATCGGACCCGCCCGACGGCGTCGTCACCCGCTTGAGGTTCCGCCCGGAAATGTCCACCGAGTAGAGGGCCGAGGAGCCGGTTTCCCCTTGCGTCTCGCGGCTGAACATCAAAACGCGGCCGTTCGGCGCCCAGGTCGGGCTCTCGTCGAGGAACGAAGCCGTCAGGAGGCGTTCCTCCGAACCGTCCGTCCGCATCACGCCGATGTGGAAACGGCCCGCATTCTGCTTGGTGAAGGCGATGAGATCGCCGCGCGGCGACCAGACCGGCGTGCCGTAACGCCCTTCCCCGAACGAGATCCGCCGCGCCTCGCCGCCGCCGGCGGGCATGATGTAAAGCTGCTGCGTGCCCGAGCGGTCGCTCTCGAAAACGATCTGGCTGCCATCCGGCGAGAAGCTGGGCGCTGTTTCGATCGAGGGAGCCGTCGTGATCTGCGCCGCCTGTCCGGTCGCGATTTCCATCGAGTAGATGTCTGTGTTCGCCCCGTTCGTCGCGGAATAGAGCAAACGCTGACCGTTCGGCGCGAAACGCGGCGAGAAGCTCATCGTGCCTGATTGCGAGGGCAGGATGCGGCTCTGGACAGAGCCCACGTCGAGCACATGCACCCTCGGCTCGCCGCTCTGGTAGCTCGTGTAGAGCACCCGGTCTCCGTTCGGTGAGAACCGCGGCGCGAGAACGATGGACGAACTGTCGGTCAGGTATTGCAGGTTCGCGCCGTCGTAATCCATGATCGCGAGCCGCTTGGCCCTATTATCCTTGGGCCCGCTTTCCGAAACGAAGACCACACGGCTATCGAAGTAACCACCCTCGCCGGTGATCCGCGAATAGACCTGGTCGGCGACCTTGTGACCCATCCGTCGCAGCCCGTCCGCGGTGCCCGCGAACTGCATCCCCTGGCCGAGCTCGGTTCCGGCGAAGACATCGTAGACGCGGAACTTCACGACGACGCGCCCTGCCCCGTCCGTGCTGACCGCGCCGGTAATGAGCGCCTGCGCGTTGATCGCGCGCCAATCGGCGAACTGCACCGGGCTTTCGAAGCTGGTGATCTGGCTGATGAACGCATCCTGAGAGATGAGGCGAAAGAGCCCTGTCCCGGTCAGATCGTTGCGCACGACCTGCGTGATCTCCTGGGCGTATTGCTGCGCCTGCGCGCCTTCGGCCACGAAGGTCGGCGCGGCGAAGGGCAAGGGCTCGATCACGCCTTCGGTGATCTCGATCCGGAGCGGGCCGTCCTGGGCTTGGGACGGGGCGCCGAAGATGACAAGCGTCAGCGCCATGAGACAGGAGAGAATGAGTTTCATCGGCGTGCCTTTCCTCGGGAGGGATGCGCTCGGGCGACCATATCGCGCGGGCGGAAGGGACAAAACAGACAACGACGCGAGGCCGCCCATCAGCGCAGCCTCATGCCGGATGGATCGAAGACCATCTCGATCTCGCGCCATTGCGCGTATTTCTCGGGAGGCAGCGGGAAGCCATCTCCCTGGCAGCGCAGGATCGCGCGTCGGGCGGCCTGGTAGGCAGTCTGGGCTGCCTGGTTGTCGCCGCCCGACGACTCGATCATCCGCAGCGAGTCGCTCACGACTTGGCCCGATTGCTCCATTCGCATGGCGACCACGACCGTCACGTTCGCGGCCTGGCTGCCGACATCGACCACCCAGCAGCGCTGGACCGCCACCCGAAGCGCGTCGCGCTCGCCGCCAGTGAGTGGTGGCCCGGTCGGCAGGTCCGGCTGCGGGTCCGTCGTGCCGCCGCCAAGCGCCTCGGCGAGCGCGGCTTCTACACCATCGGGGCTTTCAGGCGCGGGCTCTGGATCTGGCGCCGGTTCGGGGGCGGGTTCGGGCTCGGGCTCCGATGTCTCGGCCGTCTGCGTTTCGGGCTCCGGTTCCGGAGCCGGCTGCGGCGTCGGCCGGTTCGGCCGGGTTTGCGGCCGCATCGAACTGTCGGGCGCGCGCGCAGGCTCTTCGGCCTCGGTCACGATCTCGCTTGTCGCGGCCTCGGGCTGCGTGGCTTCCTGCTCTTCAACCTCTGCCGTGTCAGGCGAGTCCGCATCGGGGGAGACGCTGTCCTGCACGTCTTCGGCAACCTGTGCATCCGGTTCAGGCTGCGGCACCGGATCGGGCGCGACGCGCGGGGCGAATTCGGGTGTCGGGGTGTCGGCGACGTCCGGCGCGGTGCTTTCAGGTTCGGGCTCGGGCTGAGGCAGCTCCGGCACGCTGTCGGTCACCTCGGCGGGCGGCGTCGGCTGCACAGGCTCAGGCGGCGTTTCGGGTTCGGGCTCGGGTGTCGGCTCGGGACGGGCCTGCGGCGGGCGCACGCTTTCCGGCGTCGGCTGCTGCGGCGGAGCTTCCTCCGTCTCGGGCGCGGGCGGCGCGTCGATCTCCTCGGCGGCCTCGGGCGGCGCGGACGGCTGCGAGAGCGCCGCGAAATCTTCTTCGGACAGGACCGAGACGTCCTGAACCCGCACGGGGTCCGGGTTCGGTCGGAACAGCCCGCCGAACAGAACCCACAGGATCAGGACCCCATGGCCGATACCCGAGATGATCTGACCCGTGGTCACGGGGCCTCTCCTCAGTTTCCGGTGCCGTCGAGCGCAGGTCCGCCGATATCGGTGACAAGCCCGATCGAACTGAAGCCGCCCGCATTGAGCGCGCCCATGATCTGCGCCACCGTGTCATAGGGCACGGCCCCGTCGGCGCGCAGATAGACGCGATCGTCGGAGCGTTCCTCTGCGATGGCGCGAAGCCTGCCGACCAGCTCTTCGCGCGCGACCTCGGTGGTCTGGATCGTCACGGTTCCGTCGCCCGAGATGGTGACGGTGAGCGGCTCCTCGTTGTCCGACGGAAGCGCGGTCGCGGCCGTTTTCGGCAGCTCGACCGGCACGCCGACCGTCAGCAGCGGCGCGGCGACCATGAAGATGATCAAGAGCACCAGCATCACGTCCACGAAGGGCGTGATGTTGATTTCGGACATCGGCTGCGCGCGGCCCGAACGGCGCCGCCGCCTGCGGCTGCCGCCGCTGCCTCCCGCCTGTCTGACCCCTGCGCCCATGGCTCAGCTATCCAGTTGCCGCGACAGGATGGTGGAGAACTCGTCCGCGAAGGCCTCGTAGCCCGCGATCAGACGTTCCGCATCCGTCGACAGCTTGTTGTAGAAGATCACCGCCGGAATTGCCGCCAGCAGGCCGAGACCCGTCGCGAGGAGTGCCTCGGCAATACCGGGCGCGACCACGACAAGCGAGGTGTTCTGCTGCTGGGCGATCTCGACGAAGGCGTGCATGATGCCCCAGACCGTGCCGAAAAGACCGACGAAGGGCGTGACCGACCCCACCGTGGCGAGAACCCCGAGGCCCGCCTGAAGCTCTTCGGCCTCTTTCTGGATGGCGACGTCCATCGACCGGTCGATCCGGGCCTGCGCGCCTGCGATAAGGTTGCCGTCATCGCGGTGCGAGCGGCGCCACTCCATCATGCCCGCGGCAAAGACGCGCTCGGACCGGCCCGAAGGATCCATGCCGATCTGGTCGAACAGCTCGTCCAGCGGCTCGCCCGACCAGAATGCCCGGTCGAAACGGTCGGCCTCTGCCTTGGCCGCGCGGTAGGAGATGATCTTCTGGACGATGATCGACCAGGACCAGAAGCTTGCGAGGATAAGCGCGAGCATCACCAGCTTGACGGTGAAGGTGGCGCGGGCGAACAGCGCCCACATGGAGAAATCAATCTCCGACGCGAGCGCGAGGGTTTCCGTTTCCATGAGCCTGCTCTTTACTGCCGATGCGGCCTCTTTCCGGGCCGCCTTTACAGGCAGGCATACGCGATGTCGCCTCTCAAGGCCAACACATTAGGGTGACAACGCGCCGAAACCGCGGTGAAAGCGGTATTCAGTGCAGCTTTTGGCGGATATTCGCCGGCAGGCGGGCCGCGCCGCCCGCCTCGTTCACGCAGACGACCAGCACTTCTGCCTGAAAGAGCAGCGTATCGCCGCGCCAGACCTCCTGGTGCATGACGAGCCGCACCCCGGTCACCGATTTCGTCTCGGTGCGGACAACAAGCTCGTCGTCGAACTTGGCCGGCGCGATGTAATCGGCCTCGACGCGGCGCACGACGAAGACGACGCCGTCCTTCTCGCGCATCGCGTTCTGATCGACCCCGAGCGCACGCACCCAGTCGGACCGGGCGCGTTCGATGTAGCGGAGGTAATTGGCGTAATAGACGATCCCCGCCATGTCGGTGTCTTCGTAATAGACCCGGATCGGGAAGGTATGGACCATCGCGCTTTCCTATTGGCTCGGGGCTTGCGTCGAAAGACGCGCATGCAGGCGCAGAGCGTGGCTCGGATCATCGGCGAAGGAGGGCATCACCGGATCGAAAGCCGCGCGGATGAGGCCGGCGATCTCGGGCCGTAGCACCACGCGTCCGTCGTCGAGTTGACCGAGCGCGGATCGCTTGGTGAAGGCAAGATCGGACCATAGCAGCACCGATTGCACAACCTGGCTCAGTGCCAGTGTCTCGGCGGGCAATTGGGACAGCTCATCGTCCATGCGGATGAAGATGAAACAGGCCTTGATCGCACCTGCCTCGTCGAAGCGGAAAACGCGGTATTGGTTTGCCTCGATGGATTTCAGCCGCTCCAGAAGCGGTGCCAGCCCCTCGACCAGGCGATCGAGGTCGGGCACGGCGGCCAGCTCGTCCCAGTCGCGCAGGAAGAAGACCATCGTGTTCGAGCCAAGCTCGGGATCGGTCTCTGCCATCTTGTGACCAGAGAGCGCCATCACCGCCTCGAACGCGCCCTTGACCGTGGAGAGCGTCCGGTCCTCGACACCGAAGACGATGGGCGCAATCGGCCGCCCCCAGCGGGCGAAGACGTAACTTCCGTCCGCGCGCGTGAACAGCGCTTCGATATCCTCGGGCGTCATCATGGGCGCGGGTTTGGCATCCCGCGCGCTTCGGAGCAAGCGACTTGCACGTGAGACAAGCGTGCGGGCGGCAAGGCCGCCCGCGCATCTCTGGCGGGCTGATCGTTCCGATCATCCCGCAGGCGAGGGGCGCGGCCCCTCGCGCTCCCCGCAGTATTTCAGCCAACCCAAGAACAGAGGCGATTATTCGAAGAGCGCGCCTTGTCCCGGCGTCTGCGGCGCCGGCAGACCGAGATGCGCCCAGCCTTTCTGCGCGAGCATCCGTCCGCGCGGCGTACGGGCGATGAGGCCCTGCTGGAGAAGGTAGGGCTCGATCACCTCCTCGATCGCGTCGCGCGCCTCCGAAAGCGCCGCGGCGATCGTCTCGATCCCCACCGGGCCACCGGCATAATTCTCGGCGATGAGCGAGAGATACCGGCGATCCGCCCCGTCGAGGCCCAGCCCGTCGACACCGAGGCGGGTCAGCGCGTTGTCCGCAAGAGCGCGCGTGATCGTCCCGTCGCCCTCCACCACCGCGAAATCGACGACCCGGCGCAGGAGCCGCCCGGCGATCCGGGGCGTGCCGCGTGCCCGCCGCGCGATCTCCCGCGCGCCCTCGGGGTCGGCGCGCACGCCGAGCTTCTCGGCGTTGCGGCTGACGATGATGTCGAGTTCCTCGACAGTGTAGAACTGAAGGCGCGTCGGGATCCCGAACCGGTCGCGGAGCGGCGTCGTGAGAAGCCCGAGCCGCGTCGTGGCCCCGACCAGCGTGAACGGTTGAAGCTCGATCCGCACGGTGCGGGCGGCCGGGCCTTCGCCGATCACGAGATCGAGCTCGTAATCCTCCATCGCCGGGTAGAGCACTTCTTCGACGGCGGGATTCAGGCGGTGAATCTCGTCGATGAAAAGAACGTCGCGCGCCTCGAGATTGGTCAGGATCGCGGCGAGATCGCCCGCCTTGGCCAGGACGGGCCCCGAGGTCATGCGGAAATTGACGCCAAGCTCACGCGACATGATCTGCGCCAGCGTCGTCTTGCCGAGGCCGGGAGGCCCGTGAAAGAGCGTGTGGTCCATCGCCTCGCCGCGGGTGCGGGCCGATTGCAGAAAGACGCGCAGGTTCGCACGCGCCTCCGCCTGCCCGACGAAATCGTCGAGAACTTGCGGACGCAGCGCGCGGTCGCGATCCTCTGGCGTGCTTTCGGGGCGGAGAATGGGATCGGGATCGCTCATCGCGTCATGCCGGCGCAAGAAGTTTCAGCGCCGCGCGGATGAGCGTGCTTGTATCCGCCTCGGGCGTGCTTGCGGCGGCTTCGGCGACAGCGGAGGCGGCTTCGCCTGGCCCGTAGCCGAGATGTCCGAGCGCGGAGAGCGCTTCCGCCTGCGCGGTCTGGCTGGTCGCGGGGCGCGGCGCCGGAGTGCGCGGTGCGGCCGTATCGCCGGGATCGAGCACCTCGTCCTGAGCGGCGGGAGAGGGAGCGCTCACCTGCGCGCCCATGGCCATGATCGTCGGCGCCTTGTCCTTGAGCTCGATGACCACGCGTTGCGCCGTCTTGGGGCCGATGCCCTTGGCGGCCTTCACCGCGTTCCAGTCGCCGAGCGCAATCGCGCGGCTGACCCCGTCGGGCCCGAGCGTGCCCAGAATGGCCAGCGAGGCTTTCGCGCCGATCCCCTGCACAGACATCAAAAGGCGGTGCCATTCCTTCTCGACAAGACTGAGAAACCCGAAGAGCTGCAGGATATCCTCGCGCACGAGAAGGTCGGTGAAAAGCGCAACCGCCTCCCCAGGACCGGGCACCTGGGCGAGAGTCCGGTCGGAGCAGTAAACGACGTAGCCGACCCCGCGCACATCGACGAGAACGTGATCATCGGCCTTGTATTCGACGCGGCCCGCGATGCGCCCGATCATGCCGCGCCTCCGGCTTCTTTCAGACGCGGGGCGCGGGAGTAATGCGCGTGGCAGATCGCGATGGCAAGCGCATCAGCGGCGTCCGGAGAGGCGATCTCCACGCCTGGCAGCTGCATCCGCACCATGTGGTCGATCTGCTGCTTCTGCGCGTGGCCGACGCCGACCACCGTCTTCTTGACCTTGTTCGGGGCGTATTCGCCGACCTCTAGGCCGAACTCCGCCGGAACGAGCAGCGCGATGGCGCGGGCCTGGCCAAGCTTCAGCGTGGCGACCGCGTCCTTGTTGACGAAGGTCTGTTCGACGGCGGCGGCGTCGGGCGCATAGCGGCGCACGACCTCGGAGAGCTGGCGGTAAAGCGAGAGGAGCCGCGGCGCCAACTCGCCCGGTTCCGAATGGCAGGTGCCGTTCGCAACATGGCGCAGACGCCCGCCATCGGCGTCGATCACCCCCCAGCCGAGGTTGCGTAACCCCGGATCGATTCCCAGAACTCGTGCCACTGCCGCCCCGTTTGTTGTTTCCACTGGGTTAGCACGAAAGGCGAACATCCGCCAAGTGTGATTGCCGAGCCACTCCATTTGCGACACGCAATGTCGCTTTCGTGCGAAGGCTCCGCGGGGCTGGGCGATTTGCGACGTTTGACGCGGCGTTTCCGGCAGTTTTCATTCTGCACAATTAGCATGCGAGCCATGCATTTTTTGCAGCTTGTCCGGGCATTTACGAATCCCTAATTGCCCTGTGCGACACGGCAAACTCCTCCTTCGTACAGGTCTTCCAATGGCGTCCATCGACACACACAACCCGCTCCTGGGGCCCGCCGACATGGCTGGCCGCATCGGCTCCGTCCTCACGGCTGCTACTCGCGTTGCCACGGACTGGCAAGAAACCCGCCGAACTCACAAGGCGCTGTCCGCACTGACGGATCGCGAACTCGACGATATCGGGCTGACACGCGCCGATATTGCACGGGTGTCGCGTCGCCGCTGGTGACAGTCTCCGCCCCGTGCGAACAAAAAAAACCGCGCCCTCGGATCGAGAGGCGCGGTTTTTCTTTGTCGCGATGGGCTCAGATGAGCTGCGCGGCGATATCGGCGAGGAACTGCGTAACGGGATCGAGCGACATCAGGCGCGCGCCGACCTGCTCGGTGAGGTTACCGGTTTCCAGCGCGGCAAGATGCGCCAGGTAATCCGCGTCGCCGAGATGCGTCAGCAGCAGCGCTTTGAATGCAAAGAAGAACGCCACGAGGATCACGAAGGGTGCGAGCGTCAGGCGCAGGTAATCGCGGCTCGGACGATGCTCGATCACGCCGTTCTCGTTGAGACGATTCACATATCCCGACGCGAGGCGACGGTGTTTCTTGTTCAGCTTCTTCTGACGCTGAATGAAAGACTTGTGTGCGGTATCCATGGCAGAACTGGTACCTCGATGGCAGGCCCCCACCTGCACTCCCGCATTTAGTATCAGATTAAGGCGAAATTTAGACAAGTCCGACGGGTCTGGGCGCGCGTCTAGTCCCGGGTGAGCGTCAGCGTGGTCCATTCGCCGATTTCCTCGCGATGCGCGAGGCTGAATCCGGCTGCAACATAGGCCGCCACGACCTCGTCCGCTTGCGGGTTCAGGATGCCCGACAGGATCGCGTGGGCCCCTTTCGACGTGTGCCGCGCCATGTCGGGCGCAAGCTCGATCAGCGGCGCCATCAGGATATTCGCGAAGACGAGGTCGAACGGCGCAGCCGCCGCGATGTCGTCATGGTCGAAGCCCGTCGCCTCGAGACAGCGGACCCGGCCGACAAGTCTGTTCGCCGCGACATTGGCTTCGGCCACTTCGACCGCAACCGCGTCGATATCGGAGGCAAGCACCGTTTCGGGCCAGATCATCGCGGCAGCCATACCAAGAACGGCGGTGCCGCAGCCGACATCGATCGTATTGTGCTTGGTCTCGCCTGCCGCGATCAGCCGGTCGAGGGCCCGAAGACACCCGAGCGTCGTGCCGTGATGTCCCGTCCCGAACGCCATCGCCGCTTCGATCAGGAGCGGAATGGAGGTGCTTGGCACCTTGTCCGCGTCGTGACTGCCATAGACGAAGAACCGCCCGGCTTCGACCGGGCTGAGATCCCTCCGAACTTTCGCGACCCAATCGGTCTCGGGCAGCTCCGAGATCACGAAGGGCGTTGCCTCGTAGGCGGCGGCGAGGAGCGCGAGCTCGATCTCGTCCGGGGCCTCTTCGAAATAGCCGCCGATCTCCCAGCGCCCGGACCCGTCTTCGATCTCGAATACCCCGACGCCGGTCGGTGCGGGATCCATGTCCTCGAGGGCGTCGCCCAGCGCTTCCGCCCCGGCTTTGCCTTGCGTCGTGGAAAAGGCGGTGAATGTGGGCATCGGGCGATCGATCCTCGGCTTGGCGAAAAGATGTGGGAACAAAGCGGGTTTTCGCCGGTTCCATGTTCACGGGCTGAAATTTCCAGGGAGGTTGTTCCATGGAAGGCAATGCGTCGCAAGCGGTCCAGAGTGCGATCACGTCGCTCGATCTCTGGGTTCTCGCCGCCTACTTCCTAGTGATCATCGCGATCGGTGTGTGGGTGAGCCGACGAACCGAGAGCGGCGAGGATCTTTTTCTTGCCGGACGCACACTGACCTGGGGCATTGTCGGCTTTTCGCTCTTCGCATCGAACATCTCCTCGACGACGCTGATCGGCCTGACAGGAGCAGCCTACACGACCGGGATTGCGACCTCGGCCTATGAATGGATGGCGGGTATTCCGCTGATCCTGCTCGCGTTCATCTTCGCGCCGCTGTTCTTCAAGTCGCGCGTCACCACGATCCCCGAATGGCTCGAGCGACGCTTCGACCGACGTGCGCGGCTCTATTTCTCGGCGGTGACCATCGTTCTGACCGTGATCGTCGACACGGCGGGCGGGCTATATGCGGGCGGCGTCGTGGTGAAGACCTTCTTCCCCGATATTCCGATCTGGCAGACCTGCGTCGGTCTCGGCATCTTCGCCGGCGTCTACACGGCTGCGGGCGGCCTCAAGGCCGTGGTCTATACCGACGTTCTGCAGGCGGTTGTCCTCATCATCGGCTGCGCGACGATGACCTTCATCCTCTTTCAGGGAAACGACTTCTCTTGGGCGAACGTCAAGGAGAGCATGCCGAACGAAGACCAGCTCAACCTCGTTCTGCCGCGCGACAACGAGACTTTGCCCTGGACGGGCCTGTTCTTCGGCGTGCCGCTCCTGGGCTTCTGGTACTGGGTGACGAACCAGTACATCGTGCAGCGCGTCCTCGGCGCACGCGATCTGCGCGAGGCCCAGCGCGGCGCGATCCTTGGCGGTTTTCTCAAGATCATTCCGATGTTCATCATGGTCCTGCCGGGGGCGATGGCGATCTCGGTCGTGCCGGACCTCAGCAATGCCGACATGGTGTTCCCCACCATCACCACCACCGTGCTGCCCGCCGGCCTGACCGGCCTCGTGCTCGCGGGCCTTGTCGCCGCGATCATGTCGAGCGTCGACTCCACGCTCAACTCGTCCTCGACGCTGATCGGGCATGACTTCATGAACATCGCCGACCGCGAACCGTCCGAGCAGCGCCGGATCGGCCAGATCACCACGCTTGTGCTGATGACGATCGCGATCCTGTGGGCGCCGTTCATCGACGACATGGGCGGGCTCTGGGACTACCTGCAGCAGGCCTTCTCGGTCCTGGTACCGCCGGTCGTGGCGATCTTCATCCTGGGCGCGCTCTGGAAGCGCGGCACCGATACCGCAGCCTTCACGACGCTCTGGGCCGGGCACGGCATCGCCATCGCGGTCTTCATCGCGACGCAGCTCGGCTACTGGCCCATCCACTTCACCGCGAATGTGGGTCTGATGACGCTCGTCTCCTGCGTGATCTTCACCGCCGTCAGCCTGTCAGGCACACACGGACAGGGTGAAGACGTCGAAGGTGTCACCTGGACACGCGAGATGGCGACGGAAGCACTGCGGGACGATGCGCCGATCTGGGCCAATGTGAAGCTCTGGGCGGTGCTCCTCGGCTGCGCGATGCTGGGTATCCTGATCGGCTTCTGGTGAGGCATCACTCTGCCGGGGCTGGCGCGAGGCGGGCGAAGATCGTCTCATGCCCCGGCTCGGGATGGCGCGGGATCAAAAGCGCAAGGCCGAGCGAGGTCATTGCCATGCAGGCCGCAAGGGTGAACACCGCCTGGGGTGAGACGAGCCAGAGATACCCGAGCGCCGCGGGCAGAAAGACCGCCGCGATGTGGTTGATCGTGAAGGCAACCGCTGCGGTGGGTGCGATGTCGCCCGGATCGGCGATTTTCTGGAAATAGGTCTTCAGCGCGAGGGCGAGCGCGAAGAAGATGTGGTCAACGACGTACAGGAACGCCGCCAGGATCACGCCCCAGCCGAACCAGTAGAGCCCGCCATAGGCCAGGAAGACGAGTGTCAGACCGACATATTCGAAACTGAGCGCGTTGCGTTCCCCGAACCGGCCAACCGCGCGCCCCATGAGCGGCGCGAAGATCATGTTGGCGACGAGGTTGATGAGGAAGAGCCCCGTCACCTCGTGGACCTCGAAGCCGAACTTCTCGACCATCATGAAGCCTGCGAAGACGACGAAGATCTGCCGCCGTGCGCCCGACATGAATTGCAGCGCGTAGTAAAGCCAATAGCGGCGGCGCAGGATGAACTTCTTAACCTGAGGGTTCGGCGCTTCGAATTGCGGAAAGGCGAACCAGCAATAGGCGACGATCACCAGCGTCAGCCCGCCCGAAACCATGTAGACGAAGGCGTAGGACAGATTGAGCGCCTCCCAGGTCATGACGATGGCGATATAGGCCAGCAGCGTTGCGCCCGAGGCCGCCGCGAGCAAGAGGCCGAGGACGCGCGGCGCGTCCGCCTTGGGCAGCCATTGCAGCTGCAGCGACTGGTTGACCGTCTCGTAGTAGTGGAAGCCGATGGAGGAGAGCATCGTCACCGTCAGGATCCCGCCCATCGTCGGGAAAAAGGCGGTGATCGCGGTCGCGACCGCCAGAAGCGCCAGCGAGACGAGCGCCAGCACCTGCTCGCGCACGAAGATGATCACGGCGATCACGCCCACGGCCAGAAAGCCCGGAATCTCGCGCACCGTATGCAGCCAGCCGATATCGGCACCGTCGAATCCCGCCGCCTCGATGACGAAGTTGTTCAGCAGCGCCGACCACGTCGCGAAGGACAGTGGCATGGCGATCGCCATCAGGAACAGAAGCGTCACGGGACGCCGCCAGATCGGCAGGGTCCGGGCTTCGGAAAGAGGCACGACTTTCATGCTCAAGCGGTTACGCCGATTTGGAGAGCTTGGCGAGATGGCAAATCATGCGCCTGAAGATCGTTGCGGGTCGGCACATGATCCAGATCAAGGTCGCGCGCGACCGTCCGGTGCATATCCTCCCGGAAACTCGGGATGCCCATCATGGACCTTATCGCACTTCTCGACTGGATCGGAGAGCCGAGGACAGCAGCGCTTTTCGGTCTCGTGACCGGACTTGTCTTCGGCGTCGCAGCGCAAAGATCGCGTTTCTGCCTGCGCGCGGCCGTGGCCGAATTCGCCGAGGGCCGCCTGGGGGACCGGGTCGCGGTCTGGCTTCTGACCTTTTCGACGGCTCTGGTCTGGGTGCAGGGCGCACGGGCGCTCGGTCTTTTCGATCCGTCCCAGGCCCGCATCATGGCCGTGCCCGGAAGCTGGTCGGGCGCGATCGTGGGCGGTGCGCTGTTCGGTGTCGGCATGATCCTGGCCAAGGGCTGTTCCGGCAGGCTGCTCGTCCTTGCCGCGACTGGCAACCTGCGCTCGGTCGTCTCGGGCCTGATTTTCGCCGTCGTCGCGCAGATGAGCCTTTCGGGATGGCTCGCACCTTTGCGCGACAGCATCGCGCGGGCCTGGACCACCGAAGGAGGCCGCAACCTCGACCTTCTGCCCGCGCTCGGACTGCCGAGCGGGTCAGGCCTCGTCCTCGGATGCCTCATTGCGCTCGTCGCGCTTGAGTTGTCACGGCGGCGGCGCATCGGTGCTTGGCGGCTGGCCTTCGCCTCGGGCGTGGGTTTCGCAGTCGCGCTTGGCTACGGCTTGACCCATGCGCTGTCCCAGGTCGCGTTCGAGCCGGTTGTGGTGACATCGGCCACCTTCACCGGGCCCTCGGCCAATACGCTCATGTTCTTCCTGGAGCGCAGCCCGGTTCTCGGATTCGATGTCGGACTCGTGCCGGGCGTGTTCCTCGGGGCTTTCATCGCGGCAGCCCTGACGGGGGAGCTGCGCGTTCAAGGTTTCGATGGTCCCGCGCCGATGCGCCGCGCGATGATCGGCGCGGCTCTGATGGGGTTCGGAGGCATGCTTGCCGGCGGCTGTGCGATTGGCGCGGGCGTGACCGGCGGGGCGATCTTCGCCGGTACAGCCTGGGTCGCGCTCACGGCCATGTGGGTCGGCGGCATGGTCACGCACATGGTACTGAAGGCGCGGCCTGAAGCGGCCGCAGCCTGAGCCTTATCAAGCCTGGACGGTCGAACTCTCGCCGGCCGAGGCCGTGAACCGGTAGTCAACGTCAGCAAAGCGGTCTTTCGGGAACCCGTAGAGAAACCGCAGCCCCTCTTCGCCCGCAATAGTGCCATGCTCGGCCTCTGCCGGGATGAAGATCGCAACGCCCGGCGCGATCTCGTGGGCGACGCCGTCGATCGTGACAATCCCCGAGCCCGCGAGACCGAAATAGAACTCCGCCGGGCCGTGCCGGTGCGGCCTGAGCGTGCCGCCCGCGCCGAATTCCGCAACGCCGAGGGTCATGCCAGAGGTTGCCGTCCGGTCAGCCGAGAACAGCGTCCGCCACCGCACAGTGCCGAAGGCGGGGTCTTCACCGCCTTCGAGCGGGGCGTGGTCGGCATTCGCCACGACCGGCAAGGCCCCGAGGTCGATCTGGTCGAAATCGCCCGTGGTCAGTTCCGCGAAGTCCATGATGCGCCTCCTCCTGACGCTGAATTTCGGACGAAGTGCCATAAGACGAGGAGGCCGTCTGTCTCACGTGCGACTGACGAAAGGTCGATTTTGAGCCTTAGCTGCGGATCCGCCAGCCGGTGCGGAAGATCCACCAGACCGCGAGCGTGCAAAGAAGCGTGAAGCCCGCGATGGCCAGAAGGCTGACCGCGACCGGCACATCGGCCATGCCGAAGAAGGACCAGCGAAACCCGGAGACGAGGTAGACGACCGGGTTGAACAGAGCCACGGTCTGCCAGGCCTCGGGCAGCATCGAGATCGAGTAGAACGAGCCTCCGAGGAAGACGAGCGGCGTCACCACCAGAAGCGGGACAAGCTGGAGCTGCTCGAAATTCGAGGCCCAGATCCCGATGATGAACCCAAAGAGCGCGAAGCTGGTGCAGGTCAGGACCAGGAAGGCCAGCATCGCGGGCCAGTTCTGGACCTCGAGCTCGACGAAGAAGGACGCTGTCAGCAGGATCATCAGCCCGATGAAGAGCGATTTCGTCGCCGCCGCGCCGACATAGCCGAGGATCACCTCGAGAAAGCTGATCGGGGCCGAGAGAAGCTCGTAGATCGTGCCGATGAACTTCGGAAAGTAGATCCCGAAGGACGCGTTGGAGATCGCCTGCGTCATTACCGTGAGCATGATGAGCCCCGGCACGATGAATGCGCCGTAGGACACGCCTTCCACCTCGTCGATCCGGCTGCCGATCGCCGCGCCGAAGACAACGAAGTAGAGCGAAGTCGAGATCACGGGCGAGATCAGGCTCTGCAGAAGGGTGCGAACGAACCGCGCCATCTCGAAGCGGTAGATCGACCAGACAGCCGTCCAGTTCATGCCGCATCCTCCTTGTCGTTCTTGCGTACGAGTCCGACGAAGATGTCCTCGAGGGAGCTTTGCCGCGTTTCCACATCAGAGATGACGACGCCAGCCTCGGCCAGCGCCGCGACCAGCCGGGCGATTCCCGTGCGCTCGGCGCGCGTGTCGTAGGTGTAGATCAACAGCGCGCCATCCTCTTCGAGCGTCAGCTCGTAGTCGGATACCGACGCGGGCACCTCCGTCAGTGGCTCGGCGAGGCTGATCCGCATCTCTTTCTTGCCGAGACGCGCCATCAGCGACGCCGTCTCCTCGACGAGCAGCAGCTGGCCGTCCGAGATCACGCCGATCCGGTCGGCCATCGCCTCGGCTTCCTCGATGTAATGGGTGGTCAGGATGATCGTGACGCCGGTTTCCTTGAGCGCCGAGACGATCTCCCACATGTCGCGGCGCAGTTCCACGTCGACGCCGGCCGTGGGCTCGTCGAGGAACAGCACCTTCGGATCGTGGCTGAGCGCTTTGGCGATCAGCACCCGCCGCTTCATCCCGCCCGAAAGCTCCTGAAGCTGGCTGTGCTTCTTGTCGAAGAGCGACAGCCGCTTCAGCAGATCGTCGAGATAGGCCTCATCGGGCGCCGCACCGAAAAGCCCGCGCGAGAAGCGGACCGCGCTCCAGACCGTCTCGAACGGCTCGAGCGTGAGCTCCTGCGGCACGAGGCCGATCAGCGCGCGGGCCTTGCGGAATTCGGTGACGACATCGTGGCCACCGACGCGGATCGTCCCGCCCGTCGGCATGGTGATCCCGCAGATCGTGGAAATGAGCGTCGTCTTGCCCGCACCGTTCGGACCGAGGAGCGCCAGGATCTCACCCTCGCGGATCTCGAGATTGACGCCCTTCAAGGCCTGAAAGCCGCCCTTGTAGGTCTTCTCGGCATTCGTGATTTCGACCATCGCCGGCATCGGCACACTCCCTCTGCTCGCCTCGCGGGCAAGCTAGGCGGCCAAGCAGGGTTCGGCAATGTGCGCTGGCGCAGGGGGAGCTTCGCGCATGTCCTGCGGACCGCGCCCCATTCCCTTGCCGCGCGCGCCGGTCTAAGGGCTTTGTATGTCCACAACCGACCGCCCCGCCCTCGGCATTGCCCTCATCTGTCTCGGCGTCACCGCGATCTCCGTGAATGACGTCCTCATCAAGGGCCTCTCCGGTGCCTATCCGCTGCACCAGATCGTCGGCATCCGCTCGGCCATCGGGCTGGCGATCACGCTCGTGATCCTGCAGTTCGAAGGCGGGTGGGCGCGCCTGAAAACGAGTACGCCCGGATTGCACCTGATGCGCGGACTTCTGGTCGTCTCCGCGAACATGACCTTCTATGCTGCGGTGGCGGTGCTGCCGCTGGCACAGGCAACGGCATTGTTCTTCGTAGCACCGCTTTTCATCACGCTCCTGTCGATCCCGATCCTGCGAGAGACGGTAGGACCGGTGCGCCTTTTCGCCGTTCTCGCGGGGTTCTCGGGCGTCGCACTGATGCAGGTTCCGGGCAGCGCCGTGGCCGCGGATGTGCCGCGGGTGACCTACCTGTTGCCAGTGGTCGCGGCTTTCCTCTACGCGATGCTCCAGGTGCTGACGCGAAAGCTCGGCGCGACGGCGCCTGCCGCCGCGCTCGCGGTCTATATCCAGACGACCTTCCTTGCGGTCTCCATGCTGTTCTTCCTGATCGCGGGCAGCGGCAGATTCGCCGACGGGTTCGAGAGCGACAGCCTCGTGTTCCTGCTGCGCGCCTGGGTCTGGCCTGCAACCGGCGATATCACGGTCTTCGCGGGGCTCGGGCTCGCCTCGGGCCTCGTGGGCTATTGCCTGTCGGCGGCCTACCGGCTCGCGAACGCGTCCATCATCGCGCCCTTCGAATATCTCGGGCTGCCGCTCGCCATCCTCTGGGGTTGGATCTTCTTCGCCGAATGGCCGGTCCTGCCAACCTGGATCGGCTCCGCGATCATCATCGGCGCGGGTCTGACGGTGTTCCTGCGAGAGCGCGCCAAGGCGCGTCCGGTCACGCCGCCGCGCGGACGCGGACGGCTGCGCTGAGCGGCCTCAGCCGCCGCGCACCGCGTCGATCATCCGCTGAACGTTGTCCGGGTCCGCGTCCGGGGTTATCCCGTGGCCGAGGTTGAAGATGTGCGGCCCACCCTTCAGCGCCTCGACGATGCGGCGCGTCTCGCGCACGAGATCCTCGCCGCCCGTCACCATGTGCGACGACTTGAGGTTGCCCTGAACGCAGCCCGAGGGTTGGACATGCTCGGCCACCCATTCCGGCTCGACACTGTCGTCGACCGCGACGCAATCGGCTCCTGTCGCGGCGTGGAAGCCGACATACTTATCGCCCGCCTGGCGCGGGAAGGCGATGACGGGCACGCCCGGATGCCGCCGCTTCAGCGCTTCGGTGATGATCCGCGCAGGCTCGGTCGCGTAGCGGTCGAAGTCTTCGCCCGAGAGCGATCCGGCCCAGCTGTCGAAGATCTTCACGACCTCGGCCCCGGCCTCGATCTGCTTGGACAGATATTCGATCGTCCCCTCGGTGATCTTTCCGAGAAGCTGCTCGAAGAGCGGCCGGTTCTCGTCCTTGAGCGCATGGGCCGGACCCTGATCCGGTGTGCCCTGGCCTGCGATCATGTAGGTCGCCACCGTCCACGGCGCACCGGCGAAGCCGATCAGCGTCGTCTCGGACGGCAACTCGCGCGAGAGGATGCTCACCGTCTCGTAGACCGGCGACAATATCTCGTCGATGGCGTGAACGGGCTTCAGTTTCTCGAAATCCGCCTCGGTCGTCACGGTCGACAGGCGCGGCCCCTCGCCTTTCACGAACCACAGATCCGCGCCCAGAGCCTGCGGCAGCAGCAGGATATCTGCAAACAGGATCGCGCCGTCGAAGCCGTAGCGGCGGATCGGCTGCAGTGTCACTTCGGCGGCAAGTTCGGGATTGTAGCAGAGCGACAGGAAATCCCCGGCCTTCTCCCGGGTCGCGCGGTATTCGGGCAGGTAGCGGCCCGCCTGGCGCATCATCCAGATCGGCGGTGTGGATTGCGCCTCACCGGCCAGAGCTCTCAGGATCGTCTTCGTCATCGCCAGTCCTTGCCCTTCATCAATCTCTCCGGGTGTCCCTTGCCGCGCGCTGAGTGTCAAGTTCGCTTGTCAGTGCCGCGCGCCACGTCTAATCAGGGCGCATGACCGAGGCACTTCCCACCCCCGACGCACCCCTGAAGATCGGCACACGCGGATCGCCGCTGGCTCTGGCACAGGCGAACGAAACCCGCGACCGGCTGGCGGAGGCGTTCAACCTGCCGCACGAGGCGTTCCAGATCGTCGTCATCAAGACAACCGGCGACAAGATCATCGACCGGCCGCTGAAAGAGATCGGCGGCAAGGGCCTGTTCACCCGTGAGATCGAGGCGGACATGCTGTCGGGCAAGATCGACATCGCGGTCCATTCGATGAAGGACATGCCGACGCTGCAGCCCGAGGGACTGGTGCTCGACACATACCTGCCCCGCGAGGATCCGCGCGACGCGTTCATCTCGCCCGAGTTCACGGCCATTGCGGAGTTGCCCGAGGGATCGACCGTCGGCACGTCGAGCCTGCGCCGGCGCGCGCAACTTCTGGTGCGGCGGCCCGATCTCAACGTGGTTGAGTTTCGCGGCAACCTGCAGACACGTCTGAAGAAACTCGATGACGGCGTGGCCCGTGCGACGTTCCTGGCGCGGGCCGGACTCAACCGCCTCGGCATGAGCGACGTGCCGCAGCACCCGATCGAGACCTCCGACATGCTGCCCGCCATTGCCCAGGGCGCCATCGGCATCGAGCGACGCGAGGACGATATGCGCGTGGCCGAGATGCTGGCCGCGATCCACGATCCGGCCACGGCAGATCAGCTCGTGGCCGAACGCGCCTTCCTGGCCGCGCTTGACGGCTCTTGCGAGACGCCCATCGCAGGGCTCGCTGTCGTCACCGGCGACCGTCTGCACCTGCGCGGTGAAGTCTTGCGCCCCGATGGCAGCGAAGCCCATTCGGGCGAACGGGACGGCGCGGTTTCAGACGGGCCGGAAATGGGCCGCGACCTTGCACGCGAACTTCTGGATCTCGGCGGGCCGAATTTCTTCGACTGGATCGACAACCGCGTCTGACGAGGGAGGCGCGCCGTTAGGTCCGTTTCAGGCGGCGCTCCAGCTCCGTCGCGGCGGAGGCCACGCGATCCTTGAACTTCCGGTCGATGCGCCCCTTGGCAAGCTTCATCGATTGCAGGATCAGCCGCGCCGAAAGGGTCTTCGCGGTGAGCGTCGTGTCGATCCCGACCCGCGTACGGCTCCGCGACAAAGCCACGCATTCCACGATGGTTCGCGTCTCGAGCCCGCCCGAGACGCTGTCGAACACCATCAGCGTCGGCGGCTCGAACCGGCTAAGCACGACCTCGGCATCGCGGCTCTTGCCCCGGAAAGAGAATGTCGCGCGCCAGGTCATCCCGGCGCAGGGGCCCGCGAGCCGATCGGTCCGCGCCACCTCGACCCCGCGCCGCAGGATGGAGCGTTCGATCGTGTCGAAATCGCTGAGCGCCGCGAAAACCTCGTCCAACGGGGCCTCGATATCCTCTTTGTGGGAAAATTGCATGTTCCGCTCCCTGCACACCCTGGCCGTGCCGCCAGGTTTGCGCGAACTCTTCCCTCAATCGAGCCTGTCTGCAAGCCAATTGGTCAACAGAAAATGCGCGATAGCGCCCTCGCGCGCCGGCATCAGACCCGTGTCCTCTCCGGCACGAGCAGCGACCAACCGTTCCTTCGTCACCCATTGCGCATCCTCGATTTCCACCGGATCCAGCGTCAGCTCGGTGCTGAGCGCTTCTGCATGGCACCCGATCATGAGCGAGTTCGGAAATGCCCAGGGCTGGCTCGCAAGATAGCGCACCCGGCCCGTCCTGACGCCCGTTTCCTCGAAGACCTCGCGGCGCACGGCGGCCTCGACGGTCTCTCCGGGCTCCACGAACCCCGCAAGGCAGGAATACATGCTCTCCGGCCAGAACGGCGCGCGCCCGAGAAGCGTGTGCGGGCCGTGGGTGACCAGCATGATCACCACCGGGTCGGTGCGCGGAAAGTGTGACGCGCCGCAGGATGGGCATTTGCGCTGCCACCCCGCCATCGCGATCTCGGAAGGCGCGCCGCACTTGCTGCAGAACGCATGCGTCCCGTGCCAACTGAAAAGCGCGCGAGCGGTCGCCGCGATCTCAGCCTCGCGGGGCGTCAGCCACGTCATGACCCGCCGCAATTCGGCGAAGCGTCCTTCGGGGCAGTCGGGATGCACCTGCTCGCTCGTGTCCGCGAAGCGGCGCAACGCCTCCTCGTCGATATCTTCCGGCTCCCAGCCCGAAAGATCGGCCGCAAAAAGCGGGCCAATGTCGTCACGCCCGATGAAGATCTCGGGCCCGCTGTCGCGCATCACCGGGTGATCTGTCGGGAGCAACAGAAGTCGCGCCGGATTCCCCGCGCTGAGCAACGGTTTGCCGCGCCAGAGCAAAGCAAACCGCCCGCTTTTATGCGAGCGCAACCGTGCGATGCCCCCGGTATCCGCGCGGCATTCCGCCGCACGATCCAACCCGGAGCCGCCAAACGTCACTGTTTCCGCATGATCCATCGTATCCAACCCAACTACAAAAAGGCGACACTATTCAAAAATATACAACCCGAGATTGCACTAATCGTCTGCCGCCCGTATCGTCTGTCCGGCACACTCAAGGGGATGAGATTGCCCGGCGCAACCAGCAATATGCCAGCCGGTGACACGGAGCACGGCCGCATACGCCTCATGGCCATCACCGACCTGCATTCTTGGCTCCTGCCCTTCGACTACGACAGGGATTGCCCGAATGTCGGTCTCGGGCTGGCCAGTCTCGCAGATATCGTCGCGGATGCGCGTTCCGAGGCCGAAACGTCCTTCCTGTTCGACAACGGTGACACTTACCAGGGGAACGTTCTGGCCGAGCATGTGGCGAACAGCGCGCTTGGTCTGACGCCGCACCCGGTGGCCCGCGCGCTCGGAGATCTCGGCCTGGACGCTGCCGTGCCCGGAAACCACGATTTCGATTTCGGCGTCGACAGGCTGACCTACATAGTCGCCTCGGCGCCCTTCCCGTTCATTCTGACCAACCTCGTCACGGAGCTTGCTGAAGACCCGATCGCGGACACATCGTTCTTGCGCCCATTCGCCCTTTTCGAGAGGAAGGTGCGGACCGGGCCGGACCGCGTGCGGACCATTCGCCTTGGCGTCCTGGGCTTCATTCCACCGCGCATGCCGCTCGCCGCAAACTGTCGGCCGGTCGCCCGGCTGAAGGGGCGCGATATCACCGATACGGCACGGGCCTGGATCCCGGAACTTCGCCGCCACGGGGCGGATCTCGTCGTGGCACTCTGTCACTGCGGATTGGGGTCCGACGCATCGGACGCATCCGGGGACGATCACGCGCGCAAGGTTGCCCGGCTGGACGGCATTGACGCGGTCGTCTCGGGTCATCGGCATCAGGAAGCTGCAGAAGCCGGGTCCGAAGGCGTCGCACCGATCGTCGCGCCCGGTGCCTTCGGCTCGCATCTCGGGCTCATTGACCTCGACCTGACGTTCTCCGAGGCGACAGGATGGAAGATCGTCCAGAAGCACTGCGAATTGAGACCGGCGACGCGCGAACCCGGACCTGCGGCGAGGACCGTCTCCAACCTCGCAGCGCCGCTGCACGATCGCGTCCGATCGATCCTATCGGAACGGATCGGCGAGACCTCCCTGACGCTGGAGACCTGCCTTGCAGGGATCAGGCCGCTCGCGGCAACGCAGCTCATTGCCGATGCCATGCAGCGCGAGGCGCGCAAGCGGCTGGGCGAAAGGTGGCGCGAGACGCCGCTCTTTGCCTCGGCGGCGCCCTACCGGACCAGCCATGACGGCAGCCCGGACAATTTCGTGCAGATCCCTCCCGGACCCCTGCTGCTGCGCCACGCCTATCTGCTTTACCCGTTCGCCAACCGCCTCACGATCCTGAAGATGACCGGCTCCGAATTACGCGACTGGTTGGAACGGGCCGCGCGGTTTTACCGCCCGATGCCGGCGGAGACAGAGGACACGGAAATCCTAGACCCGTCGGTACCGGGCTACGGATTCGATCTGGCGCACGGGATGCGGTTCGCCATCGACCTCTCAGCCGCGCCCGGTCGCCGCATCCGCGAGATGGCGTTGCCTTGCGGACAGCCGATTGGCCCACATGACGAACTCCTTCTCGCCGCAAGCAGCTATCGCGCCCGGATCTGGGCGGATCTCGCGGACGACCGCATCATCTATGAAAGCCCCGGCCTTATCCGCGACATGCTGATCCATCATATCCAGACGTCCGGTCCCGTTCGGCCCGCACCCGAACCCGGATGGCACTTCCTGCCCCAGCCAGGCAGAACGGCGCTCTTCAGCCTGCCAGGACGCGCGAGAGCCGTCGCAGAGGCCGCGGGCCTCCAGTGGGAGGAGTGTCCCGGCGAAGATCGGGGCCGCGTCCGCATCGCGCTCTGAGGGTTGCGAATCCGCCGCGCGGCGCCTAAGTCGTCCGTTGAGAGGCTGGCGCGGGCGAGCGCCTCGCCAACCCGGTCAGGTCCGGAAGGAAGCAGCCGTAACGAGTCCCGCTTGGGTCGCGTTCCAGCCTCTCACCTCCCCTCAGGAATGCCTCACGAAGCGTGATGGCTCGGGTTTCGCCGCGAGCGCCCAGCGCATCTGCGCCTCGGTTTCGACCGCGCAGGGCCGCACGGCCCTGAGCCGCGGCAACGCCTCGTCCGGCGCCTCGCCCATCTCGATCATCAGCCTCAGCGCGGCCATGCCCGAACGCCCGCACCCGGCCTTGCAATGCACCAGCACGCGCCCACCGCCCAGGAGCGCGCGCCGCGCAAAACCCGATACCGCGACCCACCTCGTATCAAAGGCGGCATCGGGTGCCTGACCGTCCTCGATCTCGAGCTGGTCCCAGCGCGTGCCCCGCTCCATCATATCGCTTCCGAAACGCTCCGCGCCAGCCATGTATAACTCGAGCCGCGTGACCAGGGACAGAACCAGCGCGGGCCGCCAGTTCTTGACGTGTTCGAGATCGTCCGCGTAGCTGCCGCTCGCACCCGGCATCGGCGCTATGGCGAGGATACCTCCGCCCACGGGAAGGGCATGGATCACGTCCATCCGCGGCCTCCCCTCAAAGCCGACCGGCCGCGGCGGTTTTGAACCGCGTCACGCTGCCGACCGAACGGCGAAATATCTCGATATCGTCGCTGCGCCGCACCCCTCGGAGCTGCATGGCCGTCCCCCCGAACTCAAGCCCGACTGTCATGATACACCGCGACAACCGGAGGGTAAGGCATAATTCGCGCCGCTTGCCATTCAAGCCGCCGCGTTTGCGGGAAAATTCTGCAATCCCGCTAGATTGATGGCGATGACGCCCGATGATGCGACACTCCGCAGCGAAATGATGCGCCTCGCCCGAGCGCGCGGACCCGACAAGAGTTTCTGCCCGTCCGAAGTCGCGCGCAGCCTCGCGGAGGACTGGCGCCCACTTATGCCAAGAATCCGCGCCCTCGCGACCGGGCTACCGCTCGCGGCGACGCAAAAGGGACGCCCGGTCGACCCCGCAGAAGCGAAAGGCCCCATCCGCTTGTCGCTCGGGAAGGACGCCTAGCGACACGTCCCCTCTTTGGATTGGCCCAAATACCCGCGGGGAGCGCGAGGGGCTGGCCCCTCGCTCCCGCCTTCAGGGCCTGCGCGGATCGCGGGGATAGGTGCCGAGGATCGTCATGCTTTCGGTGAAGTAATCGAGCTCGTCGAGCGCGCGGGCGACAGCGGGATCCTCGGGATGGCCCTCGATATCGGCGTAGAACTGGCTCGCCTCGAAGGAGCCGCCGATGAGGTAGCTCTCGAGCTTGGTCATGTTCACGCCGTTGGTCGCGAAGCCCCCCATCGCCTTGTAGAGCGCGGCGGGAATGTTCCGCGTCTGGAAAACGAGCGTCGTGAGCATCCCGTGATCGCCGCGGCGGCTGTCATCGGCCTCGGGCGACATCACGAGGAAGCGCGTGGTATTGTTGCCCTCGTCCTCGATATGGCGTGCGAGCACGTCGAGCCCGTAGATCTCGGCCGCAAGCTCGGCAGCGAGCGCACCACGATGCGCGATTCCGCCCTCGGACACAGCCCGCGCCGACCCTGCGGTGTCCGCCCCGGTGATCCGGTGGATGCCATGCTCCTTCAGGAACCGCCGGCACTGGCCCAGCAGAACGGTGTGGCTTTGCGCCTCGGTGATCTCTTCGAGCGTCGTGCCCGGCAGCGCCAGAAGGTTGATGTGCACCCGCACGAACGCCTCGTCGATGATCCTCAGACCCGATTGCGGCAGCAGCGAATGAATATCGGCGACGCGCCCGTAGGTCGAGTTCTCGACCGGCAGCATCGCCAAGTCCGCGGCACCGGTCTTCACGGCCTCCACGGCGTCCTCGAACGTCCGGCATGGCAGCGCTTCGTGATCGGGCCGAGCGTGCCGGCAGGCCTCGTGACTGTAGGCTCCAGGCTCTCCCTGGAACGCGATGCGTTTCGTCTCGGTCATGAGCGGTCTCTGCAACTCTTGCGGCTTGGGCGTTTGGTCGCGGTCAGTATACCTTGCCTCTCGGAATGGGAACCAATAGATAGCGGCGCAAATCTTCAGGTACGACGGACACGCACCCCATGTTTGACACGATGACCTTCACCAAAATCATTGGTGGCTTCTGCGGCGCATTTCTTGTGTTCCTTCTCGGCGGCTGGGCGGCCGAGACGGTCTATCACGTCGGCGGAAGCCACGGCGGCGAACATGCGGAAGGCGAGGAAGAGGTCGCACGCGGCTTCCCGATCGAGGTCGCCGAAGAAGGCGGTGAGGCCGAAGAGGAAGAAGAAGTCGATTTCGCCACCTTGATGGAAAACGCCGATGCCGGCGCGGGCGAGCGGGTCTTCAGCGCATGCCGCGCCTGCCACCAGCTCGAGGAGGGCGCGAACGCTGTCGGTCCCTACCTCTACGGCGTCGTCGGCCGCGACATCGGCACCGCTGACGGCTATGGCAGCTATTCCGGCGCGCTCTCCGAAGCGGGCGACGTCTGGACTCCCGAGAACCTCAACGCCTTCCTCGAGAACCCGCGTGGCTGGGCGCCCGGCACCTCGATGTCCTATAACGGCCTGTCCGACCCCGAGGATCGCGCGAACCTGATCGCCTATCTCGATCAAACCGACGACTGATCCCGGATCACGCTAGTCCCTAAGGGCGTGCGGCAATGCCGCGCGCCCTTTTTCGTTCAGGAACGCAGCGGGATGCATCGCGTTTTTCGGGCATGAGCGGTGGACGCGTTTCCTTTTTCACTTCCCTGTCCGCCGCCGGCTTCGCCGCGACGGCGATCAGCTACGGCCCCGCGCGCATGGGTTTTGGGCTTTTCGCCTTCGAGTTTCGTGACGCCTTCGACCTCTCGACATCGCAGATCGGCCTGATTTCGAGCCTCGGCTTTCTCGGCTTCTTCCTTGGCCTTCTTGCCGCGCAAGAGACGCTGACGCGGTTCGGGCCGAAGACACCGATCCTCACGGGGCTATTCGCCGCCACACTGGGGCTCGGCATCGCGGCGCTGGCCACGGGCCTGTGGGTCCTCTGTCTCGGCATCTTCCTTGCGATGTCGAGCGCGGGCTTTGCCTGGACACCGTTCAACGATGCGGTTCACCGCAAGGTCATCGACCCGTGGCGCCCAACCTCGCTGTCGGCGATCAGCTCCGGCACCGCGGCGGGTATCGCCGGTGCAGGACTTGCCGCCTTCGTAATGGTGGCGACGGATTTTTCCTGGCGGATCGCCTGGGGAATCTTCGCCGCAGCCAGCGCTCTGGCCCTTGTGGGAAACTGGGCCGCGATGCGCGACATGGATCGCGACCCCGATAGCGAGCGCGGCCGCAACTGGCGACTGATGCTGCATGTCGCCGCGATCCCTCTCTTTGTCGTGGGATTTGTCTACGGGACGACCTCGTCGATCTTCATCTCGTTCGCGGCGGACCGGATGGTCGAGCAAAGCTCTCTCAACTCCGTTCCCAAACGTGCCATCCCGGCCCTTGTTTACATCGTGCTGGGTATCTTCGGGCTTGCAGGACTTGCGACGCAGAGCCTCAAGCAAGCCATCGGCCTGCCCTTGCTCCTGCGCCTCGTGCTGGGCACCGGCGCGGCATCCCTCGCTTTCGTTGCTCTGCTCCCTCAAAGCTGGGCCGGGATCGTCGCCGCGGCGGGCCTCCAGGGCCTGCACATCATGATGACGAGCGCGATCCTGGCCTTCTGGTCGGACCGGTTGTTCCCCACGGTTCCCTCGCTCAGCTTCACCGCAGCGCTGCTCGCGACGGCGGCCGGGAGCATTCTGGGTCCGGCGCTGGCAGGTCTGGCCTCGGGCGCGGTCGGCCCGGTCGTGATGTTCCTTGGAGCGGCGCTTCTGCCCGCCGCGACCGCCCTTTTGATCCCCTCCGCCTATGCCAGCGAGATTATTCCCGCGGCAAGTGGCGAGACAACTCCATGATGGGGCGCGTGCAGGATTCGTGCTCTCCGGCCAGGCGAGACGCTTTCTCACAGCCTGATTACAGGCACTTCACGCAATAGAAACTTGAACATCGCCGGATCCCGCTCTTAGCCTATGTCTCAACTCAAAGACAGGGAGGAGCCGATGGCGCTGATCCGCCGTGCTCAGGACGACAAGTCGAGATCCGACGCCAAGGTTCGCCGGGAGGACCGCGACAGACCGCTCCGCCTGTGGCTCGCGGGCGCGCTTGTCACGGGACTGGCCCTCGCGGCGACCTTCGCCTCGGCGCAGGACACCGGCGAAGAGACGATCACCGCGCATGGCGTCTCCTCCTTCGGGGAGCTGAAATACGGCCCCGACTTCGAACATTTCGACTACGTGAACCCGGACGCCCCCAAGGGCGGGGAGTTCTCGACCTGGGCTTTCGGCACGTTCGACAGCCTCACGCCCTACACCCTGCGCGGCAATCCCGCCGCGCTGTCCACGGTGTTCTACGACAGCCTGATGACCGGCAATCTCGATGAGCCGGACGCGATGTACGGGCTCGTCGCCGAAAGCGTCGAGTATCCCGAAAACCGCGAATGGGCGATCTTCAACATGCGTCCCGAGGCGACGTTCCGGGACGGCACGCCGGTCACTGCCTCCGATGTGGTCTTTTCCTACAACATCCTCGTGACCGAGGGACGTCCATCCTATCGCGTCTCGCTCAAGGACTTTGAATCCGTCGAAGCCTTGGACGACCATCGCGTGAAGTTCACCTTCAACCCAGACGGTCCGCTGCGCGAGCTTCTGATGACCGCCGCCGGTCTGCCGATCCTCTCCGAGGCCTATTACGCGGATCGCGACTTCGCGGAATCGAGCCTCGAGCCGCCTATGGGGTCGGGGCAGTATGATCTCGAAAGCGTGGATGCAGGCCGGTCTGTCACCTATGTCCGCCGAGACGATTACTGGGGCAAGGATCTGCCGGTGAATGTCGGACAGAACAATTTCGACCGCATCACCATCGAATACTTCGCCGATTACACGACCGCTTTCGAAGCGTTCAAGGGCGGGGCGTACCTGTTCCGGCAGGAATACCAGTCTCGGATCTGGGCGACCTCCTACAACTTCCCGGCGGTCGAAAACGGCTGGGTCGAAGTCGAGGTGCTGCCAGACGGACGTCCCTCGGGCACGCAGGGGTTCTGGTTCAACCTGCGCCGAGACAAGTTCCAGGATCCGCGCGTGCGCGAAGCGATCGGCATGGCCTTCAACTTCCAGTGGTCGAACGAGTCCCTCTTCTACGGGCTCTATAACCGCACGGACAGTTTCTTCGAGAACTCCGATACGCTTCAGGCAGAGGGCATGCCGTCCGAGGCCGAGCTTGAACTGCTCGAGCCCTATCGCGACCAGCTACCGGACTCCGTCTTCACCGAAGAGGCCTTCAGCCCGGCGGAATCCTCGTCCACCGAACTCGCAGACCGCCGTGCGCTACGCGAGGCCGGACGGCTTCTCAACGAGGCCGGCTGGGAAGTGGGCGACGATGGCTTCCGCTACAAGGACGGAGAGCGGTTCACCATCTCTGTCCTGAACGACAGCCCCTCCTTCGATCGGATCATCAACCCCTATATCGAGAATCTGAACCGGCTTGGCATCCAAGCGGACGCGACCCGTGTCGATGCCGCTGAATCGCTCGAGCGCGAAAAGCGGTTCGATTACGATATCACCACGCGGCGCTATGCGATGTCCTCGACGCCGGGCGACGAGCTGCGCGGCGTGTTCGGCTCGGACAATGCCGATGTCGAAGGCTCGAACAATGTCGCGGGCCTTGCGAACGAGGCCGTCGACGGCCTCATCCAGCGCATCGCCACTGCAGAAAGCCGCGAGGAGCTCGAAGTGGCGACCCGCGCGCTCGACCGCGTGCTCCGCGCGCTGCACATCTGGGTGCCGCAATGGTATAGCGGCGTGCACAACATCGCGTATTTCGACGTGTTCGAGCGCCCCTACGAGGACACGCCGCCGCGCTTCGGCATTGGCGAGATATCGATCTGGTGGTACTCGGAGGAAAAGGCCGAGGCGCTGCGCGAGGCGGGCGCTCTCTGAGCGATAACAACACCGGACCGGAGCAGTCATGGGCGCCTACATCCTTCGACGCCTGCTTTTGATCATCCCGACGCTACTCGGGATCATGATCATCAATTTCGCGCTCGTTCAGTTCGTGCCCGGCGGGCCCATCGAACAGGTGATCGCACGTGTGCAGGGCGATGGCGACGTCTTCCAGGGCTTTGCCGGCGGCGGCGATGCGGGCGGCGGAGGCGGCGGCAGTGAGGATTACGCCGGTGCGCGCGGCCTGCCGGCCGATTTCATCGAAGAGCTCGAGCGTGAATTCGGCTTCGACAAGCCGCCGCTGGAACGCTTCTTCTCGATGCTCTGGGACTACATGCGGCTCGACTTCGGCGAGAGCTACTTCCGCTCGATCTCGGTGATCGACCTCATACTCGAAAAGATGCCGGTCTCGATCTCGCTGGGGCTATGGTCGACGCTGATCGCGTATGTTGTCTCGATCCCGCTCGGCATCCGCAAGGCGGTGAAAGACGGCACGAGCTTCGACACCTGGACCTCGGCGGCGATCATCGTGGCCTATGCGATTCCCGGCTTTCTCTTTGCGATTCTCCTGCTCGTTCTCTTCGCCGGCGGGTCCTATTTCCAGATCTTCCCGCTAAGGGGGCTGACCTCGGACAACTGGGACCAGCTCTCGTTGATCGGCAAGATCGCGGATTACTTCTGGCACATCACCCTTCCGGTGCTCGCATCCACTATCGCCGCATTTGCAACGCTGACGCTTCTGACCAAGAATTCCTTCCTCGACGAGATCAAGAAGCAATACGTGATGACGGCGCGCGCCAAGGGCCTCGAGGAACGGCGCGTTCTTTACGGCCACGTCTTCCGCAACGCGATGCTGATCGTGATCGCGGGCTTCCCGGCGGTCTTCATCGGCGTCTTCTTCTCGGGCAGCATCATCATCGAGACGATCTTTTCCCTCGACGGGCTGGGGCGGCTCGGCTTCGAAGCGGCAGTCGCGCGAGACTACCCGGTGATCTTCGGCACGCTCTTCATCTTCGGCCTCATCGCGCTGGTAGTGAACATCCTGTCGGACCTGATGTATGTCCTTGTCGATCCGCGCATCGACTTCGAGAAGCGGGAGGGCTGAGATGTCGCAGATGCCCGATCCCCACAAGACCGAGCCCGGCGTGAGCACGGCTGCGCCCGAGCCGATGCCCGGACAGACCGTCGCGCCGCAGCCGCCCAAGGGCCGCTTCGCGCTCTCCCCGCTCAATCAGCGCCGCTGGCGGAATTTCAAGAAGAACCGCCGCGCCTTCTGGTCGCTCTGGATCTTTCTGGTCCTCTTCGGGCTGTCGCTGTTCGCCGAGTTTCTCGCAAACGACAAACCGATCCTCGTGAGCTATCGCGGCGAGATCCGTATGCCGATCTTCTCCTTCTATGCCGAGACGGATTTCGGCGGCGATTTCCGCACCGAGGCGGCCTATCGCGACCCAGAGGTGCGCTGCCTCATCGCGACGGGCGGGCTGGTCGACTGTTTCGATGATCCGGACGGCTTTATCGAAGCCGCCGAAGCCGGCACGATCGAAGACCCGGACTTTCAGAAAGGCTGGATGCTCTGGCCGCCGATCCCTTACAGCTACGACACGCCCGTGGACCGGCCCGGCGCGGCGCCGCTGCCGCCCAACGCGGAAAATTGGCTGGGAACCGACGACACCAAGCGGGACGTCGCAGCGCGGGTGATCCACGGCTTCCGGCTGTCGATCCTCTTCACGCTCATCGTCACCACCGCATCGTCCCTCATCGGCATCGTCGCCGGTGCGGTGCAGGGATATTTCGGCGGCTGGACGGACCTGATCTTCCAGCGGATCATCGAGATCTGGGCGTCGACCCCGTCGCTTTACATCATCATCATCCTTTTCGCGATCCTGGGGCGAAGTTTCTGGCTTCTGGTCATATTGACCGTCCTGTTCGGATGGATCGCGCTCGTCGGCGTGGTGCGCGCCGAGTTCCTGCGCGCCCGCAACCTCGAATACGTGCGCGCGGCAAAGGCGCTCGGGGTGTCGAACGGCAAGATCATGTTCCGCCACATGCTGCCGAACGCGATGGTGGCGACGGTCACGATGCTGCCCTTCATCGTCACCGGCACGATCTCGACGCTGGCGGGCCTCGACTTCCTGGGCTTTGGCCTGCCCTCCTCCGCGCCCTCCCTCGGTGAGTTGACATTGCAGGCCAAGCAGAACCTTCAAGCGCCATGGCTCGGCTTCACGGCCTTCACCGTCTTCGCGGTGATGCTCTCGCTCCTCGTCTTCATCTTCGAAGGGGTGCGGGACGCGTTCGACCCCAGAAAGACCTTTTCATGAGCCGCCTTCTCGATGTGACCGATCTGCGGGTGAGTTTCACGCAGGATGGCGTGACTATACCAGCTGTGCGGGGCGTGTCGTTTCACATTGCGCCGGGCGAGACGGTCGCGCTCGTGGGCGAGTCCGGGTCAGGCAAGTCGGTCACGGCGCTTTCCACGGTTTCGCTCCTCGGCCCCTCGGCGCATGTCGAGGGCTCGGCAGTCTATGACGGGCAGGAAATGGTCGGCGCGGAAGACAAACTCTTGCGAAAGGTTCGGGGGAACGACATCTCCTTCATCTTCCAGGAGCCGATGACCTCGCTCAACCCGCTGCACACATTGGAAAAGCAGCTCTCCGAAAGCCTTGCGATCCATCAGGGACTGGTGGGCGATGCGGCCCGCAAGCGCATTATCGACCTTCTGACCCGTGTCGGCATCCGCGAGCCGGAAAGCCGCCTTGGCGCCTATCCGCACCAGCTATCGGGCGGGCAGCGCCAGCGCGTGATGATCGCGATGGCGCTTCTGAACGGTCCGGAACTTCTGATCGCTGACGAGCCGACCACCGCGCTCGATGTCACGATCCAGGCCCAGATCCTCGAGTTGCTGGCCGAGATCCAGCGCGACGAGAACATGAGCCTCCTGTTCATCACCCACGACCTTGGCATCGTCCGTCGCATCGCCGACCGCGTCTGCGTGATGAAGAACGGCGAGATCGTGGAGAGCGGCCCCACGAAGGAGATCTTCGACGCCCCCTCGCATCCCTACACGCAGATGCTTCTGTCGGCGGAATCCACGGGCACGCCCGACCCGGTCAAGGATGGCGCGGAAGAGGTCGCGCGGACGGACAACCTCAAGATCTGGTTCCCGATCCAGCAAGGCCTTCTGAAGCGCACGGTTGGGCACGTGAAGGCGGTCAACGACGCCACGATCAGCGTGCGGGCCGGCGAGACCGTTGGCATCGTCGGGGAATCCGGCTCGGGCAAGACGACGCTCGCGCTCGCGATCATGCGGCTCATCCAGTCCGAAGGCGGGATCACCTTTCGCGGCCGCGACGTACGAAGCTGGAAGACGAAGGAGCTGCGTCGCCTGCGCTCCGAGATGCAGATCGTGTTCCAGGATCCCTATGGCTCGCTCAGCCCGCGGATGACATGCGAGCAGATCATCGCCGAAGGTCTTGGCGTGCACGGCTCCCCGGACGGGCGCCCGCACCGCGAGCTGGTGGAGGAAGTGATGCGGGAAGTGGGGCTCGATCCCGCCACGATGCATCGTTACCCGCACGAATTTTCCGGCGGTCAGCGCCAGCGCATCGCCATCGCACGCGCAATGGTTCTGCGTCCGCGTCTCGTCGTGCTGGACGAGCCGACCTCGGCGCTCGATATGACGGTGCAGGTGCAGATCGTGGATCTCTTGCGCGAGCTTCAGCGCAAATACGACCTCGCCTATCTCTTCATCAGCCACGACCTGAAGGTCGTGCGGGCGATGTCACACAAGGTCATCGTGATGAAGCAGGGCGACGTGGTCGAATACGGGGCCACGGAAGACATCTTCGAGGCCCCGCAAACCGAGTATACCCGGACGTTGATTTCGGCCGCTTTCGACCCGATCGGATAGCGCATCGCGCTCAGGGGTCATCGCGACCCTTTATCTTCGTGCCAAGGCCGGTCGGGACGTCCTTCGGACCAGAGTGACGGCGGCAGGTAGGCATTGATCTGCTGCACCGTCGGCAGGCGGTTCCAGAGGCTTTGACCGGTTTTGCGGATGTGGTTCAGGCTCATTTGCTGACCTCCTTTGGAGCACGGAAGCGGATCCGCTCCTGCGTGGGGGTTTCGATGCGGCGCTCCCAAGGCGTGAAGTCGCTCTTGTGATTGCCGGCTGCCGTCATCAGGCTTTTTGCAAGAATATCCAACATTGATACGCATCCTTTCCTTCGCTGCGTACCTTCCATATCGTGCTTTCAATGCCGGAACGCCAATCAGGAATTCTCACTACATGTAAGCTGGGGTGACATATGGAATGGAATGGCCTGCCGCCGCTCTCTGCCTTGCGCGCCTTTTCGGCCTATACCGAGACTGGCTCTGTCACCGAGGCGGGGAGGCGGCTCAATGTCAGCCACGCGGCGATCAGCCAGCAGTTGCGCGCACTCGAGACGCATCTCGGCCTCAAGCTTCTGGATCGCAGCGGGCGCTCACTGTCTCTGACCTATGAGGGGCACGAGCTGGCGGGTGCGCTGTCCGAGGGGTTTGGCCTTATCGCCCGGACGATCGAGGCGCTGACCGGGGCGGATGCCGCGCGGCCTTTGCAGGTCACCACGTCACCGACCTTCGCCGCCAATTGGCTGATGCCGCGCCTTGCGGGGTTCGCGGGAGAGCACCCGGACGTCGAGGTCATGATCGCGCCGACGCCGCATCTCGTGCCGCTCGAACCCGGCGGCACCGACATCGCGATCCGGTATGGCGACGGGAATTGGCCAGGCATGGACAGCACCGAGCTCATGCGCTCGCCCATCAACATCGTCGCCGCACCGAGCCTCGTCGGCGATGGCCCGATCCCGGACCTCAAGGAGCTTGCCGGCTTGCCCTGGCTGCAGGAGCTCGGGACGACCGAAGCAACCGAGTGGCTCAAGAGCCGCGGCCTCGAGGACGCGCGGATCCGGGGCATCCACGTGCCGGGCAACCTCATGCTCGACGGGGCGCGGAACGGTCAGGGCATCGCGGTCTCGACGCGCGTCGCGGTAGAGGAAGACCTGCGCGCCGGTCGTCTCCGGCTGCTCTTCGAGGAGCGCCGCGACGCCGGTTATCACGCCGTCACCCTGCCCGGTGCCAAGCGCCCGCCGGTCAAGGACTTCCTGCGATGGGTGATCCGCGAGGCGAAACGGGATCAGCGCACATGAAAACGCCGGGGGATGTGATCCCCCGGCGCTCTCGTTGCCTTACGAGCTGTCCCTCGTTCTTTTCTTGTCAGCTCGGGCCGATGGCCGTGCATTCGATCTGCCGCGCCGCAAGACGCTGACAGGCGAGTTGCGCCGTGTCCTGGGAAAGCCCCATGAAATTCGCGTCGAATCCGTTGCCGCGATTGACCACCTTGCGGAGCGATCCGCCAAGCGTCCCGGTCTCCTGCAGCGCGGTCTTCAGAAGGATGCGCTCTGCCGAGTACCGGCTCGGATAGGTCCCGATATTGATGCCCCAATGCCGCCCACCGGAGGTGGAGATACGGCTGACGACTTCACGCTCGGGTGCGGGGGCGGCCGTCGCGGCCTCGGCCATCGCGGTCTCCCCGCCAAGAGAGGCCAAGACGACGCCTTCGGGCCGCGATTTCGGCGCGAGCGATGCTGCAGGCGCGCCCTCGCTCGCCGCGGCAACCGCCGCCACGATCTCGTCGGTATTGAGCGAGGCAACCTCGGGCATCTTCGCGATCTCGTCCTGGCTGGGCGCGCTGTCGGTCGCGGCGGCCTCGGCGATGGCAAGCGCCTGAGCTTCCTCGACCACGGCCTGGATATCCGCACCGACCTCGGCGACGAGAAGCGGCGCAGGCTCGGAGCCCGGACGCAGCGCGGGCCGCAAGGAACGTGTCACGGCAGCCGATGCCACACGGATCGACTTCGCGCGGTGGCCCGTCGACGGATCGGCATCCTTGGCAATCTGAATATCGCCCATCTTGCCCATGTAAGCGGGTCGCTTGGGAGCGTTGAAAGCCACCCGCGTCGGCGCTTTGGAGAAGCCCAGATCGAGCAGCTTTTCCACCTGCGCGTTCCGCGTCGCGGTGGAGCGGCCGCCAAAGACCGTGGCGATCACCCGCTCGCCGCCGCGCTCGGCAGAGGCAACGAGGTTGAAGCCTGCCGCGCGGGTATAACCGGTCTTGATGCCGTCCGCACCGGAGTAGCTTTGCAGGAGCCGGCGGTTGGTGTGGGAGACCGTGTGCATTCCTGCATCCGCCGTGATGCGGCTGAAGAGATTGTAGTATTCGGGATAATCGTAAAGCACGTGTCGTCCGAGGATCGTCATGTCCCGCGCGGTCGAGAGGTGCCCGCTTTCGGTGAGCCCATGCGCGTTCTTGAAGTTGGTGCGCGTCATGCCCATCGCCTTGGCGGTGCGGTTCATGCGCCGGGCAAAGGCCGCTTCCGACCCTTCGATCGCCTCACCGATCGCGGTCGCGGCATCGTTGGCCGATTTCACCGCCGCCGCGCGGACGAGGTAGCGCAGCGCGATCTTCTGGCCTGAGCGCAGCCCAAGCTTGGACGGCGGCTCAGCCGCGGCGTTGCGGGTGATGGTCACCTCGGTGTCCATCGACAATTCGCCGTTCTTCACCGCCTCGAAGGCAATGTAGAGGGTCATCATCTTCGTCAGGGACGCCGGATGAAGCTGGGTGTCGGCATTCTCGCTGTAATAGACCTCGCCCGTCCGCGCATCCATCACCATCCCCGCATAGGGGGCGGCCATGGCGCTCAGCGGAAGGAGCACGAGGAACCAGAATGCGGTGAAAAAATACAGGCCTGGATGGCCCGCCTGCCTGCGCGGTACCTTCACGATTCTCGCCTTCTCTGCCTCTCAACCCCCGGTGTTCCGGTTGGGCCTTGTTGTATGGCTATTTGCCTTGATTGCAGAAAAGGTAGCACACGAAGGGTGCCGCGCAAAGCCTTCATATCAGGCATTTTTTCAACGCCGTGGCTCACGCGTCGCGCTACATCTAGACGCAGGCAAGCGCCGCTCCACAACTGGCTGCGATTGTGGCGCAAATAAGGCGGGATCACGGCAGCGGTATGGCGACTCTCAGCCGATGGTTTCCACGAGCTGCGGCAGCTCTCCAAGATCTGCGATGTGTCGGTAGCGCGCGGAACCGGGTGTCTCCGCTTTCTCGAAATCCCATTCGAGTTCATGCGGAACGAAGACGCCCCAGCCGCCCGCCTCGATGGCCGGCACGACATCGGATTTCATCGAATTGCCCACCATCATCGCCCCGGCCGCACCGCCCGGCACGTGCTCGAAGATGCGAGCGTAGACCGGCCAGGTCTTGTCCGACACGACCTCGACCCCGTCGAAGAAATCCCCAAGACCCGACTGCGCGAGCTTTCGTTCCTGGTGCAGAAGATCGCCTTTCGTCACCAGCATGAGATAGTGACTCTCCGCGAGCGCCTCGATCGTCTCGCGGGCATGGGGCAGAAGCTCGACCGGATGGGTCAGCATCTCTCGGCCGGCATCCAGCAACTCGCGAATGACATGGCCGGGTGCGCGGTGCTCCGTAACATCGAGCGCGGTTTCGATCATCGACAGGGTGAACCCCTTCACCCCAAAACCGTAGCGCCCGAGATTGCGCCGCTCGGCCTCCATCAGCCGCTGGCCCAGGTCTTCGGGATCGGCGTAGTCGCCCAAGAGTTCTGCGAACCGCTGCTGAGTGAGCTTGAAGAACCGCTCGTTGTGCCAGAGGGTGTCGTCCGCATCGAAAGCCAGCGTCCTGAGATTTCGCATCGGATCGATTTCCACCTTGTCTTGGGACTTTTTTTAACGCGGACGTGGGTTATATACTGCCGGAGCAGGCCCGAGCAAAGCAGACAGAATTTCCTTCGTATGACCGATTTGCCCCAAAGCGACACGCCCCTCCTCCAGGCGGCCCGTCCGCCCGGCGACGGCGATGATGACGGCGACGCGGGCGTCGTTGTCGAAACGAAGACCAAGACGAAGCGTCCGCCGCTCTACAAGGTTCTTCTTCTGAATGACGATTACACGCCGATGGAATTCGTCGTGCATGTGCTCGAGCGGTTCTTCGGAATGAACCACGCCCAAGCCTTCGAGATCATGCTGACCGTGCACAAGAAGGGCGTCGCCGTGGTCGGCGTCTTCAGCCACGAGATCGCGGAGACGAAGGTCGGCCAGGTCATGGATTTCGCGCGCCGCCATCAGCACCCGCTGCAATGCACCATGGAGAAAGAGTGACCGCGCTCCGCCCGGTCGCCGCACGATGAGCGCCTCCCGCCTCTCTCACGCCCTGTCATCTGGCGGCATCGCCTTGCCCAGGGAAGGACGCATCGCGCTCTTCAATCCACGGGCCGAAACCGATCTTGCCGCCCTGCCGCAGGATCGCCTCTTTGCCATTCAGCGCCATTACCCCGACCACGCCGCCCTGTCGCGCCGGGGCATGGCAACGGCAACCGAGCCCGAGGGCCGCTTCGCCGCCGCCATCGTTTTCCTGCCGCGCGCCCGCGCCGAAGGCGAGGCGCTGATTGCCGAAGCCGTAGCGGCAACGGATGGGCCAGTGATCGTCGATGGGCAAAAGACCGATGGCGTTGATGCGATGCTGAAGGCGCTCCGCAAGCGCGGCAGTGTTTCGGATGCCATCGCGAAGGCGCATGGCAAGTGTTTCCAGATCGCACCCGGAAGCGACCTGACCGACTGGGTCGCACCGGCACCGACGCGCACCAAGGATGGTTTTCTGACGGCACCGGGCGTCTTCTCTGCCGATGGCGCGGATCCCGCCTCGCGGCTTCTGACGCAGCACCTGCCGACATCGCTCTCGGGCCGCGCGGCGGATTTCGGCGCGGGCTGGGGCTATCTCTCGGCCGAACTCGCCCGCCGCGATGGCATCACCGAGCTTCATCTCGTGGAGGCGGACCATACCGCCATTTCCTGCGCGCAAGGCAATGTCACCTCGCCGGTGGCACAGTTTCACTGGAACGACGCCACCACCTGGACCGCACCGAGCGCGCTCGATGTGATCGTGATGAACCCGCCCTTCCATAAGGGCCGCGCCGCCGATCCGGCCCTGGGCCAGGCCTTCATCGCCAATGCCGCGCGCAATCTCGCCCCGACGGGCCGGCTATACCTCGTCGCGAACCGGCAATTGCCCTACGAGGCGACGCTCGAAGACGCCTTCGCCGATGTCGACACGCTGGGCGCGGATCCCCGCTTCAAGATTTTCGTTGCGCAACGTCCGACTCGCCCGCGGCGCTGAATCAGGCTAGGGCCACCTCCACCTATTCCGAAGAGGCCAGAGAATGAGCTTTTCGATCGAAGGCAAGACGGCCATCGTGACCGGCGCCGCGAACGGCATCGGCCTCGCCATCGCGCGGCATTTCGCGTCCAAGGGTGCGAACGTGATGTTCGCCGACATGGACGAGGCACGGCTTGCCAAGGAATGCGGCGAGCGCGACGAGACCGACAACATGCGCTATTTCGCGGGCGATCTGCGCGAGAAACTGACGCTGGCCAACCTTCTGTCGGCAACGCTCGATGCGTTCGACCGGGTCGATATCCTCGTCAACGGCTCGCGCCAGGTGATCGAGACCGATCCGTTCTCGATGGATGACGACAGCGTCGAGATGATGCTCCAGCAGAACCTGATGACCGCGATGCGCCTGTCGCAACTCGTGGCCCGTCGCATGATCAAGCAGGGCGAGAACCAGGAAGACGGCCAAATCGGTGCGATCGTGAACCTGTCATCCATTGCCGCACGGCGCACCCATCCGCAGCTCATGGGGTATTCGTTGGCTTGTGCGGCGCTCGACCAGATGACCCGATCGATGGCGGTTGCCTATGCCCCCGAACGGATCCGCGTGAACGCGCTGGCCTTCGGCTCTGTGATGTCCTCAAGCCTCAAATCGACCCTGAAGGATCATCGCGACTACCGCAGCGACATCGAGGAGCACACGCCGCTCGGCCGCATCGCCGCGCCCGAGGAGCTGTCCGAAGCGGTGCAGTTCCTCTGCTCGGATTCCGCCAAGTTCCTAACCGGTCAGATCATGACGGTCGATGGCGGTCGCACCCTGCTCGATCCGGTGAACGCCCCCGCGCACTGACCGTTCTGTCTTGCTCCCCGGCCTCGCGCTTGGCATCACGTGGCCAGCACAACGCAGAGGGGACGCAATGACCGAAGAGCTGACATCCGAGCGCGCCCGCGCGGCAGAGTGGTTCCGCACCCTCCGCGACGAGATCGTCGCCGCCTTCGAGGCGCTCGAGGCCAGCCACGATGCGGGGCCTTACGCCGAAGCGATCCCCGGCACGTTCGAAGTCACCGAAACCAAGCGCCGCTCCGATGACGGCTCCGACGCGGGCGGCGGTCTGATGAGCGTCATGCGCGGCGGCCGTGTCTTCGAAAAGGTCGGCGTCAACGTCTCCGAAGTCTACGGCACCCTCGGCGAGCGGGCGCAGGCGGCCATGGCCGCGCGCAAGGGCATCCCCGGCATGACCGAAGATCCGCGCTTCTGGGCCTCGGGCATCAGCCTGGTCGCGCATATGCAGAACCCGCATGCCCCGGCCGTTCACATGAACACCCGCATGTTCTGGACACCGCATGCCTGGTGGTTCGGGGGCGGCTCGGATCTCAATCCCTGCATTGAGTACGACGACGACACCGCGCATTTTCACGCCCAGCAGAAGGCGCATCTCGATCCGCACGGGGCCGAGCATTATCCGCGCCTGAAGGACTGGGCCGATGAGTATTTCTACATCCCCCACCGCAACCGCGCCCGCGGCGTCGGCGGCATCTTCATGGACGATCACTGCACCGGCGACTGGGAGGCGGATTTCGCGCTAACGCAGGATATCGGCCGCGCCTTCCTGCCCGCCTATCTCCCGCTCGTGGAAAAGCGCCGGGCTCAGGAGTTCACCGAGGCCGACCGGGAAACGCAGCTCGTCCATCGCGGGCTCTATGCCGAATACAATCTCGTCTATGACCGCGGCACGAAGTTCGGCCTCGAGACGGGGCACGATGCCAATGCGGTCCTGATGTCCTTGCCGCCTCTGGCCAAGTGGATCTGATCCCCCTCTTTGGATTGGCAAAAATACCGCGGAGAGCGCGAGAGGCAGCGCCTCTCGCAGGGCGCGGGCCTGCCCGCGCCCTTTCTCAGACCTCCCGCCACTCCCCGGGCGCGAGCCCGTCCAGTGTCCAGTCCCCGATGCGCCAGCGCACCAGCCTCAAGCACGGAAGGCCGACCGCCGCGCACATGCGCCGGACCTGACGATTTCTCCCTTCGGTGATGGTGATCTCGAGCCAGGCATCGGGCACCGACTTGCGAAAGCGCACCGGCGGATCGCGCGGCCAGAGATCGGGCGCGCCGATCTCGCGCGCGGCGGCGGGCCGCGTAGGCCCGTCCTTCAGCGCAACGCCTACACGCAGGGCCTCCAGCGCCTCGGCACCGGGCGTGCCCTCGACCTGCACGAGGTAGCTCTTTTCCCGCTTGAATTTCGGGCTCGCGATCCGCGCCTGCAACGCACCGTCATCGGTCAGAACCAGCAGCCCCTCGCTGTCCTTGTCGAGGCGCCCGGCGGGATAGACGCCCGGCAGATCAATGAAATCGGACAGCGTGGCGCGGGGGCTACCCTCGCTGCCTTTGTCGGTGAACTGGGAGAGACAGTTGTAAGGCTTGTTGAACAGCACGACGCGAGGACGCGCGGGGCGGGGCCGCGTGGCTCTGCGGGGTTGCGGGCTCATGGATCGGCGCGCCTCTCTTCGAAGAAAGCGCGGAGGAGCATTTCCGCCTCCGCCGCCCCGATCCCGTCATAGATCTCGGGTCGATGGTGACATTGCGGATGCGAGAAGACCCGTGCCCCATGCGCGGTGCCGCCCGATTTCGGGTCCGCCGCGCCGTAATAAAGGCGCGCGATCCGCATATGGGCAATGGCGCCGGCGCACATCGCACAAGGCTCGAGCGTGACGTAGAGATCGCATCCCGTCAGCCGTTCCGATTCCAGGGTCCGAGCGCCCGCGCGCAAGACCAGCAGTTCCGCATGCGCCGTGGCATCGCCAAGCTCGCGGGTCCGGTTGCCATCCTGCGCGATCACCGCGCCATCCGGGCCGATCAGAGCCGCGCCGACAGGCACTTCGCCCCGCGCCATTGCGGCGCGGGCTTCCTCGAGCGCGATATTCATGTGGCTGCGGAAACTCATGGCTCTGTCCTAGCGCGGCATGCGGGCGATGGACAGGGCGTGCTGGCCGCGCTAAGGCCGCGTCATGACCGAGACACCCCCCGGAGACCGCATCGCCAAGGTGCTTTCGCGCACCGGCATCGCCTCGCGCCGCGAGGCCGAACGTATGATCGCCGAAGGCCGCGTCGCGGTAAACGGCAAGGTGATCGAGCGCGCCGCCTTGAACGTCACGGCCAAGGACCGGATCGAGGTGGACGGCAAACCGCTGCGTGCCGCAGAGGCGCCGCGTCTCTGGCTCTACCACAAGCCCTCGGGCCTCGTGACGACCACCAAGGATGAGCAAGGCCGCACGACGATCTTCGACGAATTGCCCGACGATCTGCCGCGCGTGATGAGCGTGGGACGGCTCGACCTCAATTCCGAGGGCCTGCTTCTGCTGACCAATGACGGCGCGATCAAGCGCCAGCTGGAATTGCCATCGACCGGCTGGCTCCGGCGCTACCGGGTGCGCCTGAATGGCAAGCCGACCGATGCGACCTTCCAGCCCTTGCGCGACGGGCTCGAGGTCGAAGGCACCAGGTTCCAGCCCATGATCGTCACGCTCGATCGCCAGCAAGGGGCCAATGCCTGGGTGACGGTCGGTCTTCGAGAGGGCAAAAACCGCGAAATCCGCCGCGCGATGGAAGATCTTGGCCTGAAAGTGAACCGGTTGATCCGGATTTCCTACGGGCCGTTTCAGCTCGGCCAGATGAAACCGGGGGAAGTCCAAGAAGTCCGCCCCCGCATCATGCGCGATCAGCTTGGACTGGACGAAACGCCCGGCCACGGCGATCCGAAGACGAAACAGGGCCCCGGCAAGCCCCGCGCGACACGGAACCGGCGCACTCGCCCCAAAGGTCGTTAACTACGACTTGTAACGTCGCGAGATTTCCCGCCCTGCGCCGCGTTTTCGCCTGCTTTCGGCAGGAAACCCGAGGGTATGTTGATCACCGTCCTCGCCATCGCGATTTTCGCCCTGTCTTGCTACGTCGTGCTACGCAACGCCCCGATGGTTGCTTCGGACACGGCGCAAACCTTGCGCGCGATGCTCGCCCGTCAATCTGACGGGCACTGGATGCGTCGCGTGGCGCTGACGGCGCTTTATCTTCTGCTTTTCGGCCTTTTCGTCATCCAGGTGCTGCGATGAGCGATATCTCCGACCGTTTCTCGTCGCACTCGGCCAGCTCCAAGGGACAGGGGGAGGCGATGGTTCTCATCCTCGCCGCCTGCCCGCTACTCTTCTGGCTATTTCTGGGCTCGACGCGGGCCGCGATCGCGGCCGTCGTCTATGTTGGGCTTCTGGCGCTCGCCGCTCGGCTCATCGCCAGGGGGCGGCGGCAGGAAGCCAAGTATAAAGCCGCTTCCGTCGCGCGACGGCCACGCGTGCCGCGCAAGCTGATCGGCGAGGCGCTGATCGGGGTGATCGCGCTTCTGCTCGCCGCGCATCAATTCTCGACCTGGACGCCGCCCGCACTCATCGGGACGATCGCCTTTCTTCTCAGCCTCGCAGCCTTCGGTCTCGATCCGTGGCGGGACAAGGGCTTCGACAATCCCGATTACCTGGCCGAGCGCGCGGCGCAAGCGACGCTCGAAATGGCGGATGCGCGCATGACCGCGCTTGTCGGCAGGGTCGCGGCCCTTGGAGAGCACGATCTTGCCCTTCGGACGGAAGCGATCCGCAGCGCGATCCTGCGTATGATCCGCGTCCATGCCCTCCGCCCGCAGGAGTTTTTTGCCCTCAAGAAACCTCTCGAGAAATTCATCGATCTTGCCGAAGGCGAAGTCGATGCGCTCGAGACAGGCTGGAAGACGGATGCACCAGGCGCCGCTCACCGCTACATGACGCGAATCGCCGCGCTCTCGGACGGTTTCGAAACGCGTGCGCGCAAATGGCGAGCCGAGCGGCAATCGGATGCATACGCTCTGGACGCCGATCTGCTGCTCGACCGGATGGAGCAAAACCGCGCTGCCTGAACAAGTTGCGGCATTCCGTCTAGTAAGTGTCATGTCGAATCTCTAAGTTCTGGTGCGTGTCCAAGGCAAAGGGGGCGCGCATGGCAAGCTCTGGCTTTCAGAAAACCGCATTCGTCGTTTTGCTGATCCTTCAGGTCGGCGTCGCCTTCGGCTGGCTCGGGGGGCTTTGATCGAATGGCCGAACGCTTTGGCGGACGCTACAGCCCTGAGGGCAGGCCAGACGGCGGCAAGGCCGCCCCGCCCGCCTACGAGGCCGCGCGGGTCAATCCGGTCGGCGCACGGGCCAACATGATGTTCCTGCCGCCGGTGGCGCTGGCCTTCGCCTCGCTTGGCGCGGGCGCGACCGGACTTGTGACGGGCCTGGCAGGGGCGGGCATCTGGGCGGCAGGCGCAGTCGTGCTGCGCGAGGGCCTGAAGGCCGAGGCCGAGTATCACGCCCGCAAGATCGCACGCCGCCCGGCGCTGCCGCGCAAATACCTCGCGGCAATGCTTGCGGCGATCGGAACGGGTCTTGCTGCCCTGACGCATGGCGGCGGGCTGATCGAAGGGGCGCTCTTTGCGATCGCGGGCGGCGGCCTGCATATCGCAGCGTTCGGCGGCGATCCGATGCGGGCCAAGGGGCTCGAACATGTGGACGCCTTCCAGCAGGACCGCGTCGCCCGCGTCGTCGACGAAGCGGAGGAATATCTCGCCGCGATGGCCGAAGCTGCCCGCCGAGCGGGTGACCGCGGGGTAGAGGCGCGCGTGGAGGGCTTCCAGACCACCGCTCGGAAGCTGATCCGCACCGTTGAGGACGATCCGCGCGATCTGACCGCAGCGCGCAAGTATCTCGGCGTCTACCTCATGGGCGCGCGCGATGCGGCCATGCGCTTCGCCGACATCTACTCGCGCAGCCGCGATGCCAGGGCGAAGTCCGATTTTCTGGCACTTTTGGACGACTTGGAGAGTTCGTTCGGCAAGAAGACCGAAACACTCCTGATCGATGCCAACAGCGATTTGCAAATAGAGATCGACGTGCTGAGAGACCGGCTCAGCCGGGAAGGTGTGGTGCTCGATCGCCAGGCGGATTAAATTTCAAAGAGGGATTAATGACATGTCCGAACAGGTGCGTAACAAGGCGATAGAGACCGAAGCCGAAGTGCAGGAAGTGAGCGAGGCGACTTTGCCGATGCCCAGAAAAGCGGATGACCTTGTCGCGCTCGACAAGGCGGATGCCCCCGTTGCCGAAGAGATCCGTGCCCGCATGGACGAGATCGATTTGAGCGACACGAATTCCATCGTCTCCTTCGGCTCCGCCGCGCAGGGCGAGCTGCAGGAAATAAGCCAGTCGATGCTCCAGGGCGTCCGCAACAAGGATGTGGGCCCCGCGGGCGACAGCCTGCGCGGCATCGTCACCACGATCCGCGGCTTCTCGGTCTCCGAACTCGATGTGCGCCGCAAGCGGGCCTGGTGGGAAAAGCTTCTGGGCCGCGCCGCGCCCTTCGCAAAGTTCACCGCGCGGTACGAAGAGGTGCAGGGCCAGATCGACCGGATCACCGACGACCTTCTCAAGCACGAGCACACGCTTCTGAAGGACATCAAGTCGCTCGATCTGCTCTACGACAAGACGCTGCAATTCTACGATGAGCTCGCGCTCTATATCGCTGCTGGCGAAGCCAAGCTCGCCGAACTCGACGGCACCGACATCCCCGCCAAGGAAGCCGAGGTAAACGCCGCGCCCGAGGACGATCAGGTGATGAAGGCGCAGGAGCTGCGCGATCTGCGCGCCGCGCGCGACGATCTCGAGCGCCGGGTCCACGATCTGAAACTGACGCGCCAGGTAACGATGCAGTCCCTGCCCTCGATCCGGCTGGTGCAGGAAAACGACAAGAGCCTCGTGACCAAGATCAACTCGACGCTCGTGAACACGGTCCCCCTCTGGGAGACACAGCTTGCCCAGGCGGTGACGATTCAGCGCTCCACAGAGGCAGCGGCGGCCGTGCGCGAAGCCAATGATCTCACGAACGAGCTGCTGACCTCGAACGCGCAGAACCTGCGCGAGTCCAACAAGATGATCCGCGAGGAGATGGAGCGCGGCGTCTTCGACATCGAGGCGGTCAAGAAGGCCAATGCCGACCTGATCGGAACGATTCAGGAAAGCCTGCAGATCGCTGACGAGGGCAAGGCCAAGCGTGCCGCCGCCGAAGAGGATCTCAAGAAGATGGAAGCCGAGTTGCGCGACACTCTGGCCTCGGCCAAGGCGCACAAGACCGGCACCGGCGAGACCGCCGCGACCTCGGTTCCGGCTGGCTGAAAAGGTGCGGCGCGGGGCGGGATATCTGGGCTGGATTGCGGGCGCTGCGCTCGCGCTTTCGGGCTGCGCGATGAACGACGCCCAGCCCACCCCGCCCGGCACGCCGCCGCAGGCCCGGCCTGACCGGCCCGTGCCGGAACCCGCTCCCGTCCCGCCGGCAGAACCCTCTGCACGGAGCCTGGAGCTTGCAAGCTACTACGCGCGCATCGAAATGGACCTCGTGGGTCAGGGCCTTCTGAGGACGGATGGCGGCGGCGTGGACACGCCCGTGACCGACACCCAGCTCGCCCGCAATTTCGAGCAGATCGCGCTGGCCGAGGAATATCGCCGCGGCGCGGGTCTTCAAAGCTCCGGAGGAGAGCTCGGTCCGATCAAGAAGTGGCGTCAGCCGATCCGGGTCGATGCGGAGTTCGGCGCGTCGGTGCCGGAAGAACAGCGCGCACGCAACGAGGCCGAGCTGTCGCGCTACGTCACGCGCCTCGCCCGTGTGACCGACCACCCGATTTCGATGAACGAAAACCGCGCCAATTTCCATGTTCTCTTCATTTCCGAAGATGACCGCGCCGCCATTGCGCCCCGGGTCAAGGCACTGGTGCCAGACATCGACCCGGCGTCGCTTTCGGTCGTCAACAATCTGCCGCGCGCGATCCACTGCCTCGTCGTCGCATTCTCGGACGAGCCAGGCGGATATGCCTATGGCAAGGCCATCGCCATCATCCGGGCCGAGCACCCGAACCTGCTGATGAAATCCTGCATCCACGAAGAGGTTGCCCAGGGCCTCGGACTTGCCAATGACAGCCCGTATGCGCGCCCGTCGATCTTCAACGACGACGATGAATTCGCGCTCCTGACGCGGCATGACGAGATGTTGCTCAAGATCCTTTACGATCCGGCCCTAGAGCCTGGCATGTCCCCCGACATCGCCCGCCCGATCATCCGCCGCCTCGCCACCGAGCTTGCAGGCGACCGGATCGCGAGCGCCGGAGCAAATTGATGCCTACGACCGCCTTGGAGTAACCCATGCCCATCTTCGATTTCCTCGCCGGACAATTCATCGACGTCATCCACTGGACCGACGATACGCGCGATACGATGGTCACCCGCTTCGAGCGCGAGGGGCACGAGATCAAGTACGGGGCGAAGCTGACCGTGCGCGAGGGCCAAGCGGCCGTTTTCGTGCATGAAGGTCAGTTGGCGGATGTTTTCACGCCCGGGCTCTACATGCTCGAGACGAACAACATGCCGATCATGACCTCGCTCCAGCATTGGGATCACGGCTTCCGCTCCCCCTTCAAATCCGAGATCTATTTCGTCTCCACCAACCGCTTCACCGATCTAAAATGGGGCACGAAGAACCCGGTGATGCTGCGCGATCCGGAGTTCGGGCCGGTGCGTCTGCGCGCCTTCGGCACCTACGCGATCAAGGTTACCGATCCGGGCCTCTTCCTGACCGAGATCGTCGGCACGGATGGCGAGTTCACGCGTGACGAGATCTCTTACCAGATCCGCAACATCATCGTGCAGGAAGTCAGCCGCACGCTCGCATCCTCGGGCATTCCCGTGCTCGACATGGCGGCCAACACTGCCGATCTCGGCAAGCTCGTTGCCGCCGAGGTGTCGAAAACGCTCGCGACTTACGGGCTCGTCATGCCCGAGCTTTACATCGAGAACATCTCGCTGCCGCCTGCGGTCGAGAAGGCGCTCGACGCGCGCACCTCTCGGGGTATCGCGGGCAATCTAGACGAGCACATGAAGTGGCGGGCCGCCGAAGCGTTGGCCGAAGGCGGCAGCGCGGGCGGCGCGATGGGAATGGGGATGGGCGCGGGCCTCGGCATGCAGATGGCCGAAGCCGTCGCAGGCCGGCGTGGCCCTTGGGGCACCGCACCCGCTCCGGTGCAAGGCGCAGGCGGCCCCGCGGCGCCCCCGCCACCTCCTGCCGAAAAGGTCTGGCACATCGCCGAGAACGGCGAAACGCAAGGCCCGTTCAGCCGTGCGCGGCTCGGCCGGATGGCGAGCGAGGGAAGCCTCACGCGCCAGACCTATGTCTGGACCGCAGGTCAGGACGGCTGGATGCGCGCGGAGGACGTGACCGAGCTGGCGCAGCTCTTCACCGTCATGCCGCCGCCGCCCCCGGCGCCTTAAACGCCAGATCACGCCGCCTTTGACATTGCATCGCGCGACTGCCTTGGCGAAGGTGCGGCCACGCTCTGCCGAGGACTGACTGCCGTGACCATCGAGGATCATCGCTTTCCCTGCGACCAATGCGGCTCGGACCTGCGTTTCGATCCGGGTGCGGGGCAGCTTGTTTGCGGCCATTGCGGCAACGCGGAGCCGATCGAGGATGGCGGTCCGTGGGCGGGCGGCATCAGCGAGATCGACTTCGACCAGGCGCTCCGCAATCTCCTTCCGATCCAGGACATGGAGGTTACGCGCGTCTCCTCCTGCCCCAATTGCGGAGCGGAGGTGGAGTTCGACCCCGAGGCGCATTCCGCCGAATGCCCGTTCTGCGCGACGCCCGTGGTCAAGGGCACCGGCGAGAACCGGCATATCAAGCCGCGCGCCCTACTGCCCTTCCAGCTCTCCGAGGATGCGGCGCGCGATGCGATGATCGCCTGGCTCGGACGGCTCTGGTTCGCACCGAACGGCGTGCAGGAATATGCCCGCAAGGGACGGCGGATGCAGGGCATCTACGTGCCCTACTGGACCTTCGACGCGGACACCAAGTCGCGCTACCGCGGCGAGCGCGGAACGGTCTATTACGAGACCCGCCGCGTCATGCGCGACGGCAAGATGACGACCCAGCGCGTGCAGAAGGTGCGCTGGCGGCCCGCATCGGGCCGGGTCGCACGGTTCTTCGACGATGTGCTGGTTCTGGCTTCCACGTCCTTGCCGAAAAGCTACACCGAGGCGCTTCCGCCGTGGGATCTGTCGGCGCTCGAGCCGTACAGGCCGGAATTCATCGCGGGATTTCGGGCGGAGGCCTACACTGTCGATCTCGATCAGGGCTTCGGCGAGGCACGCGCAATCATGGACCGGCAGATCCACCGGGACGTCAAATTCGACATCGGCGGTGATCGTCAGCGCGTCCACAATGTCGAGACCGAGGTCAGCGCGGTGACATTCAAGCACATCCTGCTGCCGGTCTGGATGGCGGCCTACAAGTTCCGGGGCAAGACCTATCGGTTTGTCGTGAACGGACAGACAGGCCGGGTCCAGGGGGAACGGCCCTACTCGGCCTGGAAGATCGCGTTTGCGGTCATCGCCGGTCTGGTCGTGGCCGCCGCCTTCGGATATGTCGCGGCCGTCTACGGCTGAGTGCGAGGAGGCTACGCCCGATGATCCTGTGTTGCGGAGAAGCGCTGATCGACATGTTGCCGCGTGAGGCGCAGGACGGCTCCCCGGCCTTCGCCCCTTTCGCTGGCGGGGCGATCTTCAACAGCGCCATCGCGCTTGGCCGGCTTGGCGCGCCGGTCGCTCTATTCACGGGCCTCTCGACAGACCTTTTCGGAGAGATCCTCGTACGCGAGCTGGAGAACAGCCGCGTTGAGACCGGGCGGCTTGCGCGCTCGGACCGGCCGACGACGCTGGCTTTTGTGACATTGACCGACGGTCAGGCGAAATACGCCTTCTACGACGAGAACACTGCCGGACGGATGCTGGACACATCCCATATTCCGGAGCTGTCCTCCGACATCGATGCGCTTCTCTTCGGCGGTATCAGCCTCATCGCAGAGCCTGGCGCGGAGACCTATGCCGCCCTCGCGGCACGGGCCGCGGGCGACAAGCTGGTGATGCTCGACCCGAATATCCGGGCCGGTTTCGTCCAGGACGAGGCCCGGTATCGCGCGCGCCTCGATGCGATGCTGGCAGGTGCGGACGTCGTGAAGCTTTCCGATGAAGACATGGACTGGCTCGGCACCGATCCCGAGGCACTCTTCGCGATGGGCGTGGCTGTCGTTCTCATCACGCGCGGCGCGGAGGGCGTCGATGCGATCACACCCGAAGGCACGCGCCGCATCGGCGCCGAACCCGCGCAGGTCGTCGACACGGTCGGCGCGGGCGATACGTTCAATGCAGGCTTCCTGGCGGGGCTCCATAAAGATGGACTTCTGACCCGCGCGGCATTGCGCGATGCATCGCTTGAACTGCTGACACCGGCCGTGGCGCTTGGAACGAAGGCCGCCGCGATCACGGTCAGCCGCGCCGGTGCCAACCCGCCCTGGGAGAGCGAGCTGTGAGAGCTCTGCTTCAGCGGGTAACGAAAGCTCGAGTCGAGATCGACGGCGCGGTGATCGGGGAGATTGGCGGGGGCCTTCTTATCCTGGTCTGCGGGATGAAAGGCGACACGGACGAGATCGCCGATACGCTCGCCCGAAAGGTTGCGAAGTTGCGTCTCTTCCAGGACGAGAATGGGAAGACCAACCGCGCGATTTCGGATGTCGAGGGCGCTGCGCTCGTGGTCAGTCAGTTCACCTTGTCGGCGGACACGAAACGCGGCAATCGCCCCGGCTTCTCCCAAGCCGCCCCGCCAGACGAGGGACAACGGCTTTACGAGCGGTTCGCGGCGACATTGCAGGGCGAAGGCGTGCCAACCGCAACCGGCCGGTTCGGTGCCGATATGGCCGTGCACCTCGTGAATGACGGCCCGATGACGATCTGGCTGGACACTGACGATGGGAAAACGCAATAGCGACATTGCGTTTTTGAATCGAAACAATCGCGTTTGTGCATAAATCGCAGTCGCCATCCAGACGTTGCCCTTACGGCAGTTCGCGGAGTTTTACACATCTGACATGATTCAGTGTCAGATGTGTCTGACACTCAAGATGTAGTGCTCCGTTGCGTTTGAACCCTAAATAAGCGCAGCCCAATATGGTTGCGCTAGCTCGTTATCCGCGAAAGCTACAAGATCGGGTTGTGGACAAGTCGGTGGGAAAAATTCGCCGCTACGGTTCGCGCAGCGCATCTTTCGTCTTGTACAAAGGCTTCAGAAGGTAGGTCAGCACGGTTTTTGCGCCGGTCATCAATTCCACCTGAGCCAGCATACCGGGCCGTAGCGCGATCCGGCCCTGACGCTCGGACAAGGCCGAGCGATCAATGGCGACGGTCACCTTGTAGTGCGGCGCCGCTTTCGGGTCGCGCTCGTCGCGGAACGTATCGGCAGAGACGACCCGCACCTCGCCCTGGAGCGCGCCCCAGATCGTGTAATCATACGCCGACAGCTTGATCGTCGCGGCCTGACCGGGCCGGATATTAGCGATATTCTCGGGCGCGACACGGGCCTCGACGAAAAGCGCCTCTTCCCGCGGGATGATCTGCAGGATCTCCTCGCCGGGGCGAACGACCCCGCCGATGGTCGTGATCGACAGCTTGTTCACCACACCGTCCATAGGGCTCGTCAGTTCGGTCCGGTCGAGCTGGTCGCGCGCGGCGGCAAAGCCCTGGCGCAAGGTCGCAAGCTCGCGCAGCGTCTCGGAATGCGCCTCGGCGCGCGCAAGCTCGGTTTGGGTGACGATCTCCTCGTAGCGGATACGGGCATCCGCATGGGCCTTGCGAGCGCGCGTCACCTCGATCAGCGCGACGACACCCTTGGCATAGAGGTCTTCCATGAGCTTTCGCTCCGCCGCGGCTTCGTCGAGAACGCGGCGCGCGCCATCCGTTCGGCCCAGGTAATCAGTTTGGCGCGCGGACAGAAGCTGACGCTCGGCCTCGGCCATGTCCGGGCTCGCCGCGACCAGTCTTTCGGGCAAGGCCAGGTCGCTTGCGCCGTCGATCTCCGCTTCGAGCCGCAGACGCCGCATCTCGAGGGCGGTGATCTGTTCGGCAAGGTCGGCAACGGAGGCTTCGTACTCAGCGGCGTGCAGCCGCGCGAGCACGTCGCCGCGGGCAACCGCATCGCCCTCCTTCACCAGAAGCTCGGACAGGATGCCGCCTTCGAGGTTCTGGATGATCTGGGGCCGCGAGGAGGAGGCAAGCTCCCCCTCGGCCCGCACGATCTCGTCGATCCAGGCGAGCGAGGCCCAGATCAGGAAGATCAGCACCGCCGCCGCCGACAGCCAGATCGTCAAAGACGGACCGCGCAGACGCGTCCCGAGCTCACCGCGCAAATCGGTCGAGGCAAGCGCCATCAGCCCTCTCCTTTAGCGGTGCGGGTGAGGTGGGCCATCACCTCCGCACGCGGGCCATCCACCGCGACCCGGCCATGCGCGAGGATCGTGACGCGCTGCGCCAGAGACAGGATCGGCACGCGGTGCGTCGCGATGATCGCGGTCCGGCACGAGAGCCATTCGCCCAGCCGCGAGATCAGCGTCGCTTCCAGCGTCTGGTCGAGCGCGGCGGTTGGCTCGTCGAGCAGGCAGATATCGGGATCCTGAAGCCAGAGCCGAGCCCACCCGACGCTTTGCCGTTGCCCCACCGAAAGCCCGCTGCCGCCATCGCCGATGGGCAGGTCGAGCCCGGCGGGATGGGCCTTCACGAATTGCCCCAGCCCCGCGAAATCGAGCGCCGCGTAAAGCCGCGCGTCATCCGCCTCCATCCGGTCGAGCGAAAGGTTGTCGCGCAAGCTTCCCTCGAAAAGCCGCACATCCTGGCCAAGATACCCGATGCCCCGTCTTAGGTCGGCCGGATCGATCTGGGCCATCTCCACCCCGTCGAGCATCAACCGTCCTTCGGCGGGCGCATAGAGACCCGACAAAACGCGCAGGAAGGTCGACTTGCCCGAACCATTCGCGCCGAGAACCGCAAGGGTTTGACCCGCATTGACGGTAAAGCCCGAGAGATCCAGCGCGGGCGCAGCCTCCCCGTATCGATAACTCACGCCCTTGAGGTCATAGCGCCCTGCGAGGCGCGGGCGGCGCAGGTAACGGCGCGCGGGGCGGCGGTCCTGCTCGGCTTCGGCGATACCATCCAGCATCGTCAGCGCCGTCTTCACGTTCGACCAGCGCGCAAGGATGCCCGACAGCTGCGTCAGCGGGGCCAGCGTCCGCGAGGTCAGTATGCCCGTCGCGATGATCGCGCCGACGGTGAACTCGCCCGCGAAGACAAGATACGTGCCCGCGATCACGGCGATCACGTAGGTGCCCTGCTGGATTGCCTGCGCCCAGACCGTGAGGTTCGCGGCGAGCCGTCGTTGCTCGGAGCTTTTCAGAGATTGCAGCGCGACAAGCTCTTCCCAGGCGCGGGCAAACCGGGTCTCGGCCCGCGCGCCCTTGATCGTGTCGAGGTCGCGCACGACCTCTTGCAAGAGCCGAGACTGGCGCACGCCCGCGCCCTGCATCTCTTCGGTCAGGCGCATCATCCGCCGCTGCAGAAACACGCCCGGCACCACCATCAGGATGCCGCCCGCGACCAGGACCCAGACGACCTGCCCAGCGATGGATGCAACGAGCGCGAGGAACAGCAGGATGAACGGAATGTCCGCCAGCGCGCCAACGGTGGAGGCGGTGAAGAACTCGCGCACCGATCCGAATTCGCGCATGGCCGAGAAGAGCTGCGAGGGGCTTTTCGCCGCGATCTCGGAGCGGAGCCCCAAGAGGCGGCTCATAAGGGTCGATTGCACGCCAAGCTCGATCTGCCGACCCGCCCCGTCGAGAAGCTGAGCCCGCGCGGCCTTCAGGCCGCCTTCGAGCATCAGCGCGAGCCCGGCCCCGGCGGCGAGCACCCAGAGCGTTGCCTCGGATTGATGCGGGATCACCCGGTCATAGACCTGCAGCGAGAAGAGCGCGACCGCGACCGCCAGCATGTTCGCAACGAAGGAGCCGACGGCGACCTCGGCGAGGGGACGCTTGAACCGCGCGAACTCCGACCAGAACCAATGGCCGGGACGCGGCGCAGCTCCAAGTGTCTCTGCGAGCTTGGCAAGCGGCACCGCGCCCGTGAGCATGACGCCCGCGAAATGCGGCTCGAATTCAGCGACGTGGATCTCGACCCGGTGATCGCGAGCCTCTGCCTCGTAAAGCGTGACGGTGTCGGGCGTGACCTTGAGAACGAGCACGGCCTGACCGGAAGTCATCAGCGCGATCGCGGGCTCTGACCGCTCAGTCAGATCGCCCGTGACCTGCGCGGGCGAGAGACCGGCGGCGCGCATCCCGGCGGCAAGCGTGTCGGGGCCGTAAAAGTCCACGCCACCATCAGCCTCGCGAAGCGCCTCGACGATGTCCGCCTCGGCGGCCTCCACGCCGCGCTGACGCGCGTAAAGGCGGATCAGGCCGGCGCGCGTCTCTGCACGGCCCGAGCCGCGCGTGACCCGCTCGCGTGTCGGTCCTTTGGTCTCGGCGGCCGCCGTCTTGGCGCGCGTCAGGGCTATGACCGGCGCGGCCGTCACACACGATCCCCGGCGGCGAGACCTCCTTGAAGCGCGGCGAGACGCAGCTCGGCCCGCGCCAGCGCGTATTTCAGCGTGATCGCCTGGGACATCGCGTCGGACCAGGTCTCGTAGACACCGACGACCTCCATCACCCGGCGTTGCCCGCCTTCATATTGGCGCTGGAAAAGATCGAGATTGCCCTTGGCCTGCTGCGCCAGCCCCTCGGCTTCACTGAGCTGACGGCGGGTCGCTTCGATCTCGCTCGTGAGCCGCGCGACTTCGAGACCGTGATCCTCCTGCGCGGCGACGATGCGCTCTTCGGCGGCGGCGATATCGGCCTTGCCGGCTTTCAGGGACGCGCCAGTGCCGAGCCCGAGCCCGTTCGGAATCGCGGCCGAGAGACCGCCCTGCCCGCTGCGCGCGCTGAGTTCTGCCGAAAGGCCAGGCAGAAAACCCGACCGCGCGATCTCTGCCTCGGCGGCGACGCGGGCCTTGTCCGCTCGTGCCGCGAGCACCGCGACGGGCGGCGCCGATGCGTTCGTACCGCTCAATGTGCCAATCCCGTCGGTGGCCGCGCCGGGAGCAAGGCGTTCGAACTGGGCTTTCGCCTCGACGGCGCTGTCGCGGGCGCGGTCCCGGTCCGCGGCGATCCGAGCGAGCTTCTGCCGCAAGACGGTCAGATCCGAAGGGTTGGAGACGCCGCCTGCCACACGCTCAGCCATGATCCACTCGAAATGGGCCATGTCCTTGTGCGCGCGTTCGAAATGGGCGGCAGCCTCGCGGCCTTCCTCGGCATCAAGGTGAAGTCCTATCGCGCGGGCCACCCGCTCATCCGCGCTCTCGACAAGGCGCACCGCGGCGGCATCCACCTCGGCGCGGGCGAGATCACGCTTGGCCCGTTTGCGGCCATTGTCGAAGAGCACCTGATTGACGACGAGGTCGGCGGCCACATCTCCGAGCGAAGTCAACGACACGGTCGGCCCGATCGTCGGCAGCCAGTTCCGCCCGGCCGCGGTCTCCCGCAGACGGGCGGCTTCGAGTTCCGCCGTTTCCACCTGCGCGCCCGACGACAGCGCGGCCGCCGCGATCCGGTCGTAGCTCGAGCCTGGAACGAAGCCGCCGGACCGGGCCGAGAGTGCCTCGACAATCCCGACATCGGCCGGCGTCGCGCCTGGCGCTTCCGTTCCCGGTGCTGCGGCAAAGCGGGTCGCGACCTCGGGAACCGGCAGGCCCGCACAGCCCGCCAGAGTGGCTGTCGCCACCAGCAAGACTGCCGCGCGCTGCCCTGTCCGTCGTTTCACGTCCGACCTCTTTCTTCGCCGATGACTGGCGTCAGATGACGACGTTGGTGATGTCGTCCTCGATCTTCACGACCGCATCGCCCAGCGAATAGACGTTGAAGGTCTCGCCGTTCTCTGTGACCTGTCCCGCCGCCTGCGCGCCCGTGATCGTCACGGTATCGTCGACGCCGCCGGTGATCGTCAGCTCGTCGGTCCCTTGCGCGAGTGCGGTAATCTGCGCTTCGGTGAGGGTGAGCTGGGTATCCTCTGCGAATTGCAGGTCGATCGTCTCGATCTCGAACGCGCCGAGCTGCCCCGCCAGCGCATCGGTCATCCCGACTTGGTTGGTCGCAGGATCATCGACGACGTGGAAGGTGCCCGCTGTGTTCCCCGCCTCATCTGTGACCGTGACCACGAGGTGAGAGCCGTCCGGCACCGTCTCGTTGAAGAAATACGAGGTTTCGCCCCGGTTCGGCACGTCGAAGGAGTCATAGCCGACTTCTTCGACGCCGCCCGCGTCATCGAGATGGCCGATATAGATCGCATCATCCGTGCTCTCGAGCGAGACGCCCGTGAGACCGGAATGATTGCGGGTGTAATCGGTGACCTCCGGCGCATCGGAGGCCTCGGTGTCGAAAGCCAGCGCGCGTGTCTCGCTGCGAGTGTTGCCCGCCGCGTCAGTGGCCGCGATGGTCACATCTTGCGAGAGCTCGCCTGACGGCAGCTCTGCCGCCGCGAAATCGACGTTCCAGTTGCCGCCGGCATCGACGCTTGCGGCATGGGTGACGCCGTTGAGTGTGACAAGGACCGTTGAGCCCGGCTCGACCTGGCCCGTCAGCGTGAGGCCCTGGGCCGCTTCAGCGGCGTTGACCACGTCATCGCCCGCCACTGGCGACGGCGAGAAGCCGAGCGTCTCGACCTCGGTATCCACCTGGAATTGCGTGCTCGTTTCGCTGGTATTTCCTGCCATATCGGTCGCGACGATCGTGGCCGATGCGCCGTAAGTGCCAGATGCGACGGTGCCGGGCCCGAAATTCGCGGACCAATTACCGTTGCCATCCACGTTCGCGGTGCGCGTGACACCGCCAATGGTCACGGTGACGGTGCTGCCCGGTTCGGTCGTTCCGCTAAGCACCACGCCATCCGCCATTTCGGCCGCGTTGACGACGCCGTCGCCCTCGACCGGAGCGGCGGAGACGCCGAAGTTCTGCACTTCGGTGTCGACGCGGACGCTGTCGGTGCGCGTCAGGGTGTTGCCAGCACTGTCGGTGATCGTCGCGGTGATCTCGGCAGTATAGGTTCCGGCCGCGATCTGGCCGGGAGCGTAGTTCGCAGTCCAGACCCCGTTGGGTCCGGTGATGACGTTCATGGACACGCCAGCCATCGTGACGGTCACGCTCTGCCCCGGCTCGGACGTGCCGGTCAGGGTCACGCCATCGGAGGCTTCTGCCGCGTTGACAACGTCGTCTCCCTCCACCGGCGCCGCACTGATGGTCAGCGAGCCGGCATCGGTGTCGATCCTCACGTCCTGGGTAATGGTGTCGGTATTGCCGGCCCGATCGGTCGAGCTTGCGCTGATCTGGTAAGCACCGGTGCCGGACGGAATTTCGCCGGCGGCATAGTCGACCGACCAGCTTCCATCCGCGGCCACGTTCGCTGCGCGCGTGACGCCTGCGAATGTGACGGTCACGGTCGCGCCGGGCTCGGTCGTTCCTGTCACGGTCAGGCCCTGCGCGGCCTCTTCGGCGTTGATCGTCGAATCCGCGCCGCCCGCCTGCGAGGTGAATGCGAAGTTGGAGACCAGAGTGTCGACGGCGACGCTGCCGGTTGCCGTGGCCGTGTTGCCCGCCTGATCGGTCGAGACTGCCGTCATATCCAGCACCGTCTCGCCCTGCGGCAGGTCGGACGCGGGGTACGTGACTGTCCAGTTGCCATCACCGTCCACCGTTGCGGGGAGAGTAACCCCGCCGAGCGTCACATCGACGCTCGAGCCCGGCTCTGCCGTGCCGGTCAGGTTCACGCCACCTGCCGCTTCGCTGCCATTGACCGTGCCATCGCCGCCCACAGAGTCCGTGTCGGCCGTGACAGAGGTGACCGTGTCGATCACGACCGTGCCTGTCACCGAACTGGAATTACCTGCGGCATCGGTCGCCGTGACCGTAACCTCCTGGCTGTACTCACCTTCCGGGAAGACCGTCTCGTCGAAGGTCGCCGACCAGGTGCCGTCCGCAACGGTCGCGTCGTAGTCGGTTCCATTGATCGTCACGACAACGGTGGAGCCTTCTTCGACATTGCCGGACAAAGTGACACCGCCCTCATGCACTTCGGCGTTGATCGGACTGCTGGTGCCGTTCTGGATGTCCACCTCGGGTGGGGTCACATCGATATCGTAGGTCGCGCCAGTCAGATCGGTAACCGCGCCATCCGCTTCGGTCACGACCGCCGTGACCGTGTAGTTGCCATCCGCGGGGAAATCGTCGCCTTCGAACGCGACCGACCAGGTGCCCCCCTCGTTGGAAACGGTCTCGAGCGTCGTCTCGCCGACCGTGACCGCAATGGTGGAGCCGGGCTCGGCCACACCGGAGACAGTGATCGTCTGCTCGGCATCGCCGTAGATCGTCGCGGAGGTGCCGGCATCGTCGATCGCGGGTTCGATCCGGGTCGGGCCGTTGTCACCGCCACCGCCGGAGCCGCCGTCATCGCCGCCTCCGATCACCCCGGCGCCGATAAGCGCCGCGCCACCCGCCGCAGCCGCCGCGGCACCGGTTCCACTGGCAAGCGTCGTACCAAGAAGGCCGGTCGCCAGCATGGAAACTTCGCCGTCCTCGGCGTCGCCCAGCGCCGCGTATCCGGTATCAGAAGCCGTCAGGCCGTCATCGTCGAGGAAGATCAGCTCGTCATGCGGGCTCCACTTACCGAAGGTTTCCTCGACCCCGTAAGTGGCAAGCAACACGCCATCGCCCGCATCGGTCAGCACGACCTCGGAAATCCTGCCATTCGCGCTGAGAAACAGTCGCGCGCCTTCAACCTCGAAATAATCCTCGATCAGGATCACCCGCCCGTCCGAAAGCGTAATGAGAAGATCGCCGCCTTCGCGCGTATATCCGCGCAGCGAGGAAGGCTCGAGATTCAGGGAGATCGAGTGGCCCGGCTGGGCCTCGATAGCGAAGAGATCACCATTGACCGTCGCTGCGTCGAACTGCACGTCACCCGCAGGGGTGCGTACAGCGAAATCAATCGCTTGCATAATTATCACCGCTCTTGCCTCTGCTCCGACGCTCTTCGGCGCCTTTGCTATTATTGCAGGATGTATACATCGGCTTTGCAGGTGTGGCTACACAATGTTGCCCAATTCTTTTAACCTACGGTTGAGCCGGGCCGGATCTGTGACTGTGACCCCACACTCCGGACGATCACGAAACGTCAATGCGAGCCGCTTTCAGAGCAGCGGCCGCAGGCTCGGCTTCTCTTCGACCAAGCCGATTTCCTCGAGCGCTTCGATATCCGGGATGGACAAGCGTCCTTCGCTCCAGGTGGCGAGTTGCTGCTCGCGAAGCCGGGCGAGCGTCTTGTTGGTATGCACCAGAGACAGTCCCAGCGCATCCGCCAGGTTCTGCTGAGTGTAGGGCATCGGCACGGTGATCCCATTTCGCATGTTGATCGCCTCGAGGCGGCGGTAGAGACGTGCGAAGGCCCAAGCAACGCTTTCCGTTGCGGATTTTTGTCCAATAGTTGCAAGAGCTTCGCCAAGAAACCGCTCTTCCGACGCGGCGATCCAGGTCACATCGAACGCCCGCTCGGCATGGTTTCGGAACAACGTCCAGAGCTCCGAGCGGTTGAAAACGCAGAGCGTCATATGCGTCGTGGCCTCGACTGAATGGGTCATCTGCCCCATGACACCCGCCTGCAACCCGATGAGATCACCGGGCAAAACGAAGGACAGAACCTGCTTCTTGCCGTTCGGCAAGAGCTTGTAGCGCAGTCCGAACCCCGACAACGCGGTGAAGAGTTGCGGCGATGTCGAGCCCTCGGACAATAGCGGCGTGCCCGATTGAACGGACATCTCCCCGATCTTGAACCGCTCCATGAACGCGACTTCCCGTTCGCTCATCGGCTTGAACAGCGGCAGCTTCCGGATCGGGCAGTTCGCGCATCTGGTTGCCATTCGGCCCCCGGTCATTTCGAATTTTCGTGAATGCGTATGTCACAGTTTAATGCGCCGCTTGCGCGATTGTTCCAGAAGGCATGATAGGCAGGGCAATCCGCGGTCCGAGACATGCCGCGCCGGACCGGCGGGAACGAGGGGAACCTGCCTCGGACACGCACGTTGTTTGGGCGTTCAGAATACAGCCGGAGTGTAGGGCTCCGGCCAGGAATCGAAGGTAGTCAGCCAGTTGTCAGGCTGAGGGGCCACGGCAGCTGGTGCCTTCGAAGCGCAAGGGTCGCATCCCGCCGGTGCGGCCCTTGTTGCGTTCCAGATCAGGACGCTTTGAGCAAATCCCGCACGATCGGCTGCTTTCGCGGCTTCGTGGAGAGAGACATCAGCAGCGCGGCAAGATCCGCCTCGGCCACCCGCTTTGCGGCCTGTTTCGGTGTGAACCAGCGGCGCTTACGCTCGTCACGCTCTTTCCAGCGACGCTTCAGACGTTCGACGATCATCGGGTAGACCCGTACGTGGCAGGGCACGATGCTGCCGTCGTCCATCACCTTGGCATATCGATACATCCCGATTGCGTCGTTGCCGATATGACCCAGAACGCCAGCCTCTTCGAGCGCTTCGATCTCCGCCGCACGCCAGGGCTTTTTGCCGTCCATCTCCCAGCCCTTCGGCATGACCCAGCGACCGGAGTCGCGGGAGGTCACCATCAGGACTTCGACACTGCCATCTTTCTTGAACTTCAAGGGGAGTGCCGCGATCTGCTCACCGATACAGGGCATCTTTTCACCGTGCCTTCCACAGCTTCAAAGCTAGTGATCTGAAGGCTAATCGTCAACTTTTCCTGACAAATCCGGCTGTAAATCGAGGCCGCATCCGTGGTTGAGCGCCGCGAGAAAAGGCGCTGGGGTCAGCACGTCGCGCTCGCGGGCTGGATCGAGACTGAACGGCGTATAGCCGCCAAAGCTCCAGCGCCACGCCGAACCGTCCCAGATCAACAGCGCTTCGCCTCCTGGTCCTTCGCAGAACGCGCCCCTCGGCAGATCGAATGGCCGGACCCGGGCCCGCGGCGCGTCGCTCGTCCGTGCCGCATGCAGGAGCATGTCCATGTCGGCGGCGCGCGGCGCAGGGCCAAGCTCAGGGAAGGCCCGCGCCATTGCGGCGCGGAAGCGAAGAAACGCAACGCGGCGGCATTCCGCGCAAGGACGATGCCCTGCCGCGATCGCCACGGCCTCATCGGAAAAGAAAAGCTCGGTATAGCTCTGCTTGGCCATGACCTCGCGATGCCGCTCCTTGAAGTCGAGAACACATGAGATCCACGCCTTCCCGCGCCAGCGCGCTTTGCCGAGACGCTTGTCCGGCCCGTGCAACCTGCCGCGATTCCCCATCAGCCGACCGCGCGCAGGAGCGGCAACGATCTCGCCCCACGGCGTCACTCGATTCTGCAGGGTCACCTGGCACCTCCACTCAAAAAGCCGCCCCGGAAGTAAGCTGCGTCAGACGTCCGAGACAGATCTCATCCTCGGCGTAGCCGACTTGGGACCATGACCGAGGCTCGAATGGCGAAGCGACCGTGGAACCGCTGACCACCTCGCGTGCCTGCCGGCGCGACCCCGGCCCTCTTGATTCAAAATGAGCCGGTTCTTGTCGAGAGAGACACCCCTGAGAGGAGGCCGCTTAGCCCTTCGTTAGCAAGTCGCATGGTAGCGAACCTTCGGCACGTATTGAACGAATACAGGAAGGGCGCCATGCAGCCACATACCGCAAGCCTGAACGTGGGTGGAATCGGGCAGGCCCATGAGCGGCTTTCCGGCACCCCGATCAATTGGCCGGAGCCAGACGGCATAGACGCAGCTGGCCTTCAATTGCTGATTTCTGCTGTGCGCTCCGGCCATGCCATACCCGAGCGGATTCTGCTTGCCGACGATGTGAAGCAGCAGGCAACGCGCCTTTGCATTGGATGGCCTCCTCAACTGCCTGCCAAAACCGTCCCGGAGGCCGCACCATGACGCGCACGGTTCTCGTCGTGGACGATTCTCCATCCGTCAGGCAAATGATGGCAAACACGCTGAAGGGGGCCGGTTTCGTGGTTGTGACGGCCGCCGACGGGCAGGAAGCGCTCGACGTCTGCGGTCGACTTCGTCCTGATGCAGTGGTCACCGACCAGAACATGCCGCGGCTGGACGGAATCGGCTTTTGCCGCGCGTTCCGGACGACGCCGCAGAACCTCGGCGTCCCGATCATATTCCTGTCGACGGAAAGCGAAGACGCCATAAAGCAGAAGGCGCGGGCTGCCGGCGCCATCGGCTGGATGATCAAGCCCTTCGACCAGGCAAAGCTGCTTGCAGTGATCAACCGGGTGCTCGGCGCATGACTGACGAAGAGCCGAATGCCATCTTTCGCAACGAGGCGGAAACTCTGGTCGAGACACTAGAAGAGCGATTGCTGCGGTTGGAAGCAACGCCGGGCGACGCCGACCTGATCGATGCAGTCTTCCGCGATCTACATACGCTCAAAGGCTCCGGCGCCATGTTCGGGCGGCACGACGTTGCCAATTTCTTGCACGGGTTCGAAACGGCGTTCGAGGCTGTCCGTGAGGGCCGCGCGAAGGTGAACGAGCAGTTGATCGCGATCAGCTTGGCCGCGAAGGATCACATTGCCAATCTGCTGTCGAAGCCCGGTGCCGATGGCGGCGATGCCATACTCAACCAACTTGCGGTCTATCTGGAGGGCACCCCGCAAACGCCGCAGGACAGCCGCCTCTGGCACCTAACCTTCAAACTTGCACCGGATACGCTCGCGCTCGGCGGACGGCCAGAAGCGATCATCGACGACCTCCGCAGTCTCGGCTTCCGCGATATCCGCGCGCTTTTAGGGGATGTCCCGCCGCTTTCGAAGATCGACCCGGAACGTCTCTATATCTCATGGGAGGCGTGGATCGATCGGGACATCGGCCGTGACGAGATCCTGACGGCCTTTCTGTTCCACGAGGACGGGCTCGAACTCACGTTGGCGCCGCCCATCGAGGAGGCGACTGCGCGCGATCTCGAGGATCCGAAGCCTGACTCCACACGCAGTCCAGCAAACGGACGCGGCGGCGCGCTCATGCGCGTTCCTGCGGAACGGCTCGACGAAATGATGGACAGGGTGGGCGAACTGGTGATCGCAGAGGCGAGGCTGCGCGAAGCCGCGGCGCGCATAGGCGAGAGCGGTCTCTCCTCGATCGTCGAGGACATCAGCCGCCTCACATCCGGCATGCGCGAGACCACGATGTCCGTACGCATGACGCCCATCTCTGCGATTACCGGCCGATTCCGGCGCCTCGCGCACGATCTGGCAGGGAAATTGGGGCGGCATTTCGACTTCGTGATCGAAGGAGAAAAGACCGAACTCGACAAGACCGTCGTCGAGCGGCTGGCAGAGCCGCTCATGCACATCATTCGAAACGCCGCCGATCACGGCTTGGAGGATCCATCGCTCCGCAGCGCTGCCGGAAAGCCCGCGACTGGGACGATCCGCCTCGAGGCGCGCTACGCCGGGGCCGAGGTGCTGATCTCTCTGTCGGATGACGGTCGGGGGCTTGATCGCGAAGCGATCCGGATGCGCGCCGTTGAACGCGGGCTCATAGCCAGCAGCGCCACTTTGTCCGACGAAGAGATCTTCGGCCTGATCTTCGAGCCAGGCTTCTCGACGGCCGCCGAAGTCACGGATCTTTCAGGTCGTGGGGTGGGCATGGATGTCGTGCGGCGGACCATCGACGAACTGCGCGGCACCGTGGAGGTGTCCAGCGAACCTGGCTATGGCACCTCTGTCAGCCTGCGCCTGCCCTTGACGCTCGCGATCATCGACGGGCTGCTCGTCGACTTGGCGGGTGAACGGTTTGTCCTGCCGCTTGCGGCAGTGCTGGAGATCGTCGAACTGCCGGCGGAACACGGGCATCCAACCAGCCGCAATGCCTTCCTCGACATCCGAGACACGCTGGTGCCCTTCCTGCGTCTGCGCGACCTGCTCGAGAGTCCGGGTGAGCCCGCCCCGTTCCAGAAGGTCATCGTGGTGTCCAGTGCCGACGGCCGGGTCGGGCTGGTCGTCGACCGGATCATCGGGTCGAACCAGACCGTCATCAAACAGCTCTCGCCACTGCATTCGGGGCTCAAGCTGTTCTCAGGCGCCACGATCCTCGGCGACGGCGGCGTGGCGCTGATCCTCGACATTCCCCAGCTCGTTCATCGCGGGCGCTGCCTTGCAGAACGCGCGCAGGAGGCCGCATGACGATTCATCCCGAAGACACCGACGGCAACGTCGATCTGGTCACCTTCCGGCTCGGCGGAGAGATCTGCGCCGTACCCGCTTCCCAGCTGCGCGAGGTGCTTGAGCCGGTCGCGATGATGCGCGTTCCCGGTGCGGCGGAGTTCGTCGCGGGTCTCATAAACGTACGTGGGACGGTCGTGCCGCTCTCGGACCTGCGCGTGCCTCTCGGGATGCCGCGCGAGCCTGCCGGCGAACACGCTCGGATCATGGTCATGGACATCCCGGTGTCGGGCCAGTCCTGCGTCGTCGGGATCCTCGCCGATGCCGTGCACGAGGTGACCCGTCTCGACCCCGAGAAATGCGAGCAGGTGCCGACAGTCGGCGCACGCTGGCCTCAGCGCTTCGTCAGCGCTGTCGGGCGCTGGAAGGGCGATCTCGTCACGCTGCCCGATCTTGCCACGATCTTCGAAGATTTCCTGGACGGTTTCGACGGCCGGACAACACTCACTGGCGCCAGGCGCGCCACCAAGATCCAAGAACCGGAGAGAGCCTGATGCGCTTCACGATCAAGTTGAAACTGACCTCGGTCTTCATTGTCCTCATCGGCGGCTCAGCCCTGATAACGCTGATCGCGCTGTCGGACCTCAGCACGTTGAGTGGCCGCCTGAACGCCATCGTGTCGACCGATGCGGAACGTGTGCGGCTGGCAGGGAACCTCGCAAGCGACCTTGTGCGTAACCAGCGTGACCTTCGGAACCACATCCTTGCGGACGCCACGGCGGCGAAAAGGGAGATCGAGCAGTCCATCGCTGACCGGCGCGTCGCTCATGACGCGAACTTCGAGAAGTTGAAGACGATCGCGACAGAAGAGGGCCGCCAGGTGCTCGAAGCGTATCTTGAGCTGCTCACCGCGTTCCGGGAGACGGCCGACCAGGCGATGAAGCTCTCTATCGTGGACAATCAGGCCGAGGCCGTCAGACTCGCCGAAGAGGATGGCCGTGCGCTCTGGCTGCAATTGGAGGAAAAACTGGAAGCGGTTATCGAGAACAATCGGGTATTGATGACCGAAGCCGGTGACGGCGCTGCCGAGACCTATATCGAAGCCCGCAACACCATCATCGCCCTGATGGGCATCGCCGCCCTCATCGGCATCGTCGCGGCCACCTGGATCACGCTCAGCATTTCGAGGTGGCTCGCGAACGGGGTCAGGCTCGCGCGCCAGGTCGGTGCAGGAGATCTGCGCGAAACTGCCGACCTCCGCGGCAACGACGAGGTCAGCGATCTGGTCGGCGCGTTGAACGAGATGGTCGAGAGACTGCGCGGGATCGTGGCCGAGGTTGGCTCCAACGCGGGCAACGTCTCTGCCGGGGCGAGCGAGATGGCCTCCACGTCGGAACAGCTGAGCCAGGGCGCGACCGAACAGGCGAGCTCTACCGAGGAGGCGTCCAGCTCCATGGAGCAAATGGCCTCGAACATCCGGCAGACGGCGGAAAACGCCGCGCAGACCGAGGAGATGGCCCGCAAATCCGCAGCCGATGCCGAGGCCTCCGGCACGGCAGTGTCTGACGCGGTCGTCGCAATGAAGACCATCGCCGAGCGCATCATGGTCGTTCAGGAGATCGCCCGGCAGACCGATCTTCTCGCGCTGAATGCCGCGGTCGAGGCCGCGCGAGCCGGCGAACACGGACGCGGCTTCGCGGTGGTCGCTTCCGAAGTCCGCAAGCTCGCCGAACGCAGCCAGACGGCGGCCGGCGAGATTGGAGCGCTCTCGGGCGATACAGTGCGCGCCGCGGAGCAGGCGGGCAAGATGCTCGGCGATCTCGTGCCCAACATCGAACGGACGGCGAAGCTTGTGAGCGATATCTCCGGCGCCAGCCAGGAACTCGCCACCGGCGCCGACCAGGTCAACATGGCGATACAACAGCTCGACAAGGTCACCCAGGAAAACACGTCCGCCTCTGAGGAGCTGTCCTCTACAGCCGAAGAACTCGCCTCGCAGGCTGAACAGCTCCGCGCGGCCATCGCCTTTTTCCGGGTGTCCGGCGAGGCCGCCGCCCAGCCTATGCCGGTCGCAGCGCCCGCAGCGAAGGCGCGAAAGGGAAAGGGCGGCGGCTTCGCCTTCGACCTGTCCACGCTTGAAGACGACCTCGACGCCGATTTCGTCCGCCGCGGCAAGGTCGCCTGAGCGGTGGATGCCGAAGTGAGCATGGCAGCTTCCGAGAGAACCGGCGTGGTGCTGACTTTCGGCCTTGCGGATGCGCTTTTTGCGCTGCCAGTGGCGCCTGTCGTGGAAATACTTGACGCGCAGCCAGTTGCACCACTTCCGAATGCGCCGGCGCATCTGCTTGGCCTGATCGACCGGCGCGGTGTCTCGGTTCCGGTGGTGGATCTGCGGCTGCTGATGGGCATGCCGCCGCGTGCTGACGATCCTGATACGCGGATTGTCGTGCTGCGCCCCGACGCGGAGGAAGCCTCGCACATCGTCGGGCTGCGGCTGGATCGCGTGTTCGAGGTGACGGAGCTTGATCATGCAGAAAGTGCGCCGCTGCCCGAGGCAGGTCTGCTCGGTTGGGACGAGGCAATGGTCTCGGGCATCGGCCGGCGCAACGGCGCCTTCATCTCCGTCCTTCGCCTGATGGGGCTTTTCGAAGCGAGCCTCAAGCAGGGTGAAACCCCTGTGATGTCCGCGACATGAGGGATCTTCTGCCCGAAAGAGCCACATCAACGCGGGCGTCCGGGCTGATCGAGCGCTTCCGCTCCATCATGGAGACCCGGACCGGGATAAAGCTGCCCGCGTCCAAGGCGCTGATGATCGAGTCGCGGTTCCGCAGGCGCATGACCGAAGGGGGCTACCGCTCGCTGGACGAGTATCTCGAGTTCCTGCTCGACCAAGGCGGACTGGCGCGGGAGATGCCCGAGATTATCGACGCGCTCACGACGAATAAGACCGATTTCTTTCGCGAGGCGGCGCATTATCGATACCTCGTACAGCGGATCGTGCCCGAAAAGCTCGCGAAATCGCGCACGCCCGTCCGCTTCCGTCTCTGGAGCGCCGCGGCCTCCACCGGAGCCGAAGCATGGTCCGCCGCCATACTCTTGGCCGATGCGGCCCGGAAGGAGCCGCGACTATCCTGGGCAATATACGGGACGGACATTTCCGGCCGGGTGATCGCGATAGCCCGGAGGGCGATCTACACCGATGCCGAACTCGCTCCCGTTCCACCGGAACTCGCACGCGATTATCTCATGTCGGGAAAGGGGCCACGGGGCGAGACGCTTGGCCGGATCGTACCGGAAGTACGCGCCCATGTCCGGTTCGAGACGATGAACCTGATGGATCGGCCCTACCCGGTGGAGCACGATCTCGACGTCGTCATGCTGCGCAACGTTCTCATCTATTTCGAGCCGGAGGTTCAGGCGCGCGTAACGGCGGAATGCAGCCGCCATTTGAAGACCGGCGGCTATCTTATCGTCGGCCATTCGGAGTCCATGACAGTCGGCCATCTGAATCTGGTGCAGGTCGCACCTGGAATTTTCAGGAAGGAGGACGCTCTCTGATGGCGCCGATCCGCGTCTTCATCGTCGACGACAGCGCATCCGTCCGGCGCGCGCTCTCGGATCTTCTGGGCGGTGATCCCGGCATTGTTGTCGTGGGCACGGCCACCGATCCGTTCGACGCCGCATCGAAGATGCGCGCCGAATTGCCCGATGTCCTGCTCCTCGACCTCGAGCTGCCGCGTATGGACGGGCTCACCTTCCTGCGAAAGATCATGGCACAGCATCCGCTCCCGGTCGTCATTTGCTCGAGCCACACTGAATCCGGCTCGCGTGCCTCACTGAAAGCGCTGGAGATCGGAGCCTGCGACGTCATCGGGAAACCGGACCTGTCGACCCGTGCGGCCCGCGAGGAGGCGCAGGTCCTGCTCTGCGACGTCGTGCGCGCCGCCGCCCAGATCCGCAGCCGGACGGGCCCGGGGCGGAATGCCGGTCGCGGTGGCAAGACGGCCGGGCCTTTTTCGGCCGGCCCCAAGCTGACGGCGGACGCGATGCTGCCACCGCTGCTGCCAGGACACAGGGCACCCGCCAATATGCAGAGGATGATCGCCATCGGCGCGTCAACTGGAGGGACCGAGGCGCTGGCGCGTCTCCTGCCCGGACTGGCCCCGGATATGCCCCCGGTGGTGATCGTGCAGCATATGCCCGAGAAATTCACGACCGCCTTTGCCGCCCGCCTCGACGGCCTGTGTTCGGTCCAGGTGCGCGAGGCGCGGGACGGCGACCGCGCCGAAGTCGGGACAGTCCTCGTCGCGCCGGGGAACAGGCACCTTCTGGTGCAGCGCCAAGGACGGGGGTACCGGATCGAGATCCGCGAAGGTCCGCAGGTCTCACGCCACAGGCCCTCAGTCGATGTCCTTTTCCGGTCGGTCGCTTCTGCATCGGGCGGCGCGGCGATCGGGTGCCTCATGACCGGCATGGGGGACGACGGCGCGCGCGGTCTCTCCGAGATGCGCGGCGTCGGCGCGCGGACCTTGATCCAGGATGAAGCGAGTTCGGTCGTCTGGGGCATGCCGGGGGAAGCTCACAAGCTCGGCGCCGCCGAACAGATCGTGCCGCTTAATCGCTTGGCCGTCGAGCTTCGGCGGCTCAGTTTCGAGAAAGGCGCGGCATGAGCCTTGAGGATGCGCGACGATACCTGTCCTCCACCCGGTTGCGGGCCCTTCTCGCCGTGATCGAGACAGTGTTCGAGGATGCATCGGCCTGTCTTTTCGCGGCGCAGGCCGAAATAGTCGGTGTGGCGTCAACGGTCGAGACGATCGAGGCTGCCACCGGGCCGGCAGGACAGGAACGTCTTCTGGCGGATACGGAAACGGCGCGTATGCACGTCAACCGTGTCGCCGGCAGGTTCGACTACCTTGCACAGACAGGGTGCGAGCTTGGACAACAAGCCATGGACCTCCAAAGGCTGTTGTCCGATCAGGCCGGAGACCTTCGCATGGCGAGCATCTTGGCGATCCAATCTCGGGTCGTGAGCGTCAGCGTGGTCGACCATGCGGAAACTCTCTCACGATTTTCAGACACGGCGCGGCATCTGTTGTCCCACGCGGAAACGATATTTGCAGAGCTTCGGACCACGCTCCTGAAGAACGAAGAGGTCCTGAAGGCGACAAGCTTGAAGCTTCAGGAAATGCATCGTCGCGCTCTTGCACTGACCGAGCAAGCAGACCGGATGAGCGCGCTGGTCCGGCGCGTTTCCGAGGAACGCGTCATCGCGGAGCTCGCGGCAGGCACGCGTGGCGCGGTCGGTGCGACCGATCGAGCGCTTGAGGCGGCGATCCCGCGGTTGCAAGCCGGAGACACGTTCCGGCAACGCATCGAGCATGTGGCCGCAATTGTCGAGATCGCCGACGCTTCAGAGAAGCAGCTCGAGTGCCGCCTTGGCGATCTTGCTGCCCTGCAACTGGCTTCGGCGGCCGAAACGGTGCGGAGCGAGATAGCATCTACGCTGTCTGCCTTCTCTGACATCTCGGATTATCGCTCAGCCTGTTTCGCGCAACTGCGTGATCTTGCAGCTTCCGAGAAGATGAAAGCTCTCGTCGATATATCCGGCTTGGCACGCGACTTCGTTTCAGGGCTCGAGGGCCTGGAGACTGACCGGACCCACCTTGGCAGCGGTATGGCGGCCGTTGCCGCGCGCTATGCGGAAGCAAGCAAAAAGACGGAAGAGCTGGCGGAAATCCAGGAGCAGATGCATCTTTTGGGTGTCAACGCGACACTGGTCGCCGGGCGCGCGGGAGAAGATGGCTTCGCCATGATGGAGATTGCCCGACAATTGCGCGATGCCACGACCGCGATCGGCCAGCGCACGCGAATGATCGCAGAAAAAATGCACCTCCAGCAGCTCGCCGCTGAGCTGTTCAACACGCCGGGCGAAATACCGGCCGATGCCGACAGCGTTGAGGCAGTTTGCGTCATCACGCGTCACTCAGACAATTTGAGCGACGCTCTTCACCGTGCAATGCAGATCGCCCAATCCAGCGGCACCTCTGAAATCGACGAGGCGGTCAAGCTTCTGACAGACTTCGTTTCGAATGAAATCATCCGTCTAAACCTTCCGCCGACCCCACCGCGATTCGCGATTGCACCGGAAGACTTGGGGGCCGTCGACGAGATCAGATCACTCTATACCATGGCGTCAGAGCGCGACTTGCATGATCACGTCATCGGTCAATCGCTGAGCCTCATCGAAGATTCGACGAAACCGTCCGAGGATGCTGTGCTCGAGGATGTCTTCTTCGCGTAGGATCTTCCGCTGGCGGTCATCTTCGCGTCTCGGCCGGATATGCGTTCTGAAACGTGTTTCTTCAGCTTTGGAGGAGCGCGCGCGAACCAGATCAGAGCGCGTCATGAAGCATCTGCGGCAAAAACCAGGCAAATCGCCCTGCAAAGCAAGGCAACCACGTCTGAAGCGAACTCGTCCGCAAGACCGAGACCGCCAGAAATGGTCCGTTACATGACATCGAGGGGGAAAGTGGCGGACCGAGGAGGATTCGAACCCCCGACCCCCTGATTCGTAGTCAGGTACTCTATCCAGCTGAGCTATCGGTCCGTGTCCGGGCGATCTATCCGGCGTGCCCAGCGATTGCAAGAGCCGCTTGAGGGAAATTTCTACCGCAGCTCAGTAGTCGCCCATCGGCAGGCAAATGCGGAAGAGTGTGCCGTCTGTGTCCGACCGCACCAGTTCCAGCGTGCCGCCATGCCCCTTTACCAGCTCGGACACGATGGCGAGGCCCAAGCCTACGCCGCCCTTGCGCGCGCTGCCCTGAAACGCCTGAAACAGGAATTCCTTCGCCTTGGGCGGCAAACCCGGGCCGGTGTCGCAGACCTCGATGACCCAGTCGGCCTCGCCCGACCGGGCAGAAACCGCGATCTCTCCCGGCTGGCCGCTCCCGGCGATGGCCTGCCGGGCGTTCCGAACCAGATTCGAGATCATGCGATGCACCTGCTCGGGATCGCCCCGAATGGAGAAACTGGCCGGAACATCCGCCGACAGCGAGACATCGTCGTCACCGATGGCAAGCCGTTCGGCCTCGAACACATCCTCGACGAGTTCGGCGAGGTTGAAGCGGGTCATCGTCGGGGAGGGTTCCTCGGCACGGCCGAAGGCGAGCGTGCTCTCGCAAAGGCTCACCGCGCGCTGGATCGAATTCACGAGCTTGGGTGCCATGCGTTTGACTGTCGGGTCCTCCGACGCTTCGATCCGGTCCGTGAAAAGTTGCGCCGACGTCAGGATGTTGCGCAAATCGTGGCTGACCCGTGCCACCGCGCCGCCGAGCTGTGCCAGACGCTCTTTCTGCCGCAAGGATTGCGTGAGCTGCGTTTGAAGCGATTGCAGCGCCTCTTGGGCCTCCCGCACCTCCGTCACGCGCGATGTCGGCTGGATGATCCGGCGGGTATCTTCCGGCGAGGCCGCATAGGCCTGCATGTTCCGCACAACCGATTTGATCGTCTTCACCAAGAGCTGGCGCACCGCGATGAACAACAGGCCCGCCGTGATGACGGAGATCACCAACGACAGAAACAGGATGCGCACACCATATTCTATCATCTCGGCGCGGAGCTCGGTCGTGTCCATCGTCACTTCGATGAGAAGCCCCGCCTCGCGCGAAGGACTGCCTATGACACGCACGAGCGCGGGCTCGGGGTCGAGGAGTCGCTTCACCGCATCCATGATCAGCATCGGCGGGCCAGCTTCGCGCAGATCGTAGGTCTTCTCGATCTCGCCCGGCATCGGCGAGGACAGGACGAGCTGCCGCGCCGCATCGCGCCTCAGGACGATGTTGAAGACACCCGCGTTCAGCAACAGCTCTTCCTCGAGATCGCGATCGATCATGTCGTCGGCCAGAAGCGCGAGCGAGGCGATCTGCGCCCGCTCGAGCCGATCGAAGAGGTAATCCTGGCGGAAACGGGCAATGGACGGGAAGAAGATAAACACTTCCGCCAGCATCACGAACAGCACCGTGAGTATCAGAAATCGACCGGATAGCGTTCGCAGCATGAAGTTTGGCGGGCCCTCGAAAGATCAGGGCAGGTAGCGCTGCACCAGACGGACCACACGCTTGACTGCCGACGAGTCGAACAACTTGGGGGAAAAGTAGGCTCCGGCCACCCTTTTGTTAAGCTCTCCATATGTCGGATACGGCGAAACCATGTTGGTGACCGCTTTCATCTTCACGCCATTGGCGATGGCAAAGGCCCAGAAATTGATATGCTCGCCCGCCTGGTGACCCACGATCGACGCGCCGACAGGCTTGCCACCCGACACCATCACCTTGACGAACCCGTCGGTCAGCCGTTCGGCCTGCGCGCGATCATTTCCGTCGTAGTCGAAGCGCACGACGTCGAGCTTCGGTCCGTGCCGTTTGCGCGCCTGAGCTTCGGTGAGGCCGACCTGCGCGAGCTCGGGCTCGATATAGGTCACCCAAGGCAGATGCGCTGTCTTCGCCTTTGCCGGCAGGCCGAAAAGCGCGGATTGGACGACAACGCCCGCGTGGTAACCCGCGACATGGGTGAATTGCAGCCCGCCGGCGGCATCGCCGATCGCGTAGACCCGCTTGTTCGTCGTGCGGAGCCGGTCGTCGACTTTCACACCGGTCCTGGTGGTCTTGATCCCGGCTGTCTCCAGGTCGAGCCCGTCCGTATTGGCCCGCCGCCCGACCGCGACCAGAAGGTGCGAGCCCTTGAAGACGCGGCCATCCTCGGCCTCGACCTCGATCGCGCCTGCGGCGCCGCGCACCTTGGCGGCCTTGGTGTTCTCCTCGATCACGAGCCCTTCGCCGCGCAGCCGCTCGAGCGCGATGGCGGCGAGTTCGGAATCATCCTTGCCGAGCGCTTTCTCGCCCTCAAGCACCGTCACCTCGGAGCCGAGACGCCGATGCGCTTGCGCCATCTCCATGCCGATCGGTCCGCCGCCGATCACGATGAGATGCGCGGGCTTCTCACGCAGATCCCAAAGAGATTCGTTCGTCAGGTAGGGCACCTCCTCGAGGCCCGGAATGGGCGGCACGAAAGGGCTCGAGCCGGTTGCGATGACGATCCGCCGCGCGGTGATCCGGGTGTCCCCTGCCTCGACCGTATCCTCGGAGACAAAACGGCCGTTTTCGCGGATGACGCGCACGCCGAACCCCTCGAACCGCTCCTGGCTGTCATGGGGCGCGATATTCGCGATGACGCCGTGCACATGGTCCTTGACCGCCGCGTAGTCGATCTCCGGCTCGGCAGAACCGATGCCGTAGGTCGCCGCGTGACGCATCTCGTGGGCGATCTTGCCCGCCTTGATGATCGCTTTCGAGGGAACGCAGCCGTAGTTCAGGCAATCGCCGCCCATCTTGTGCCGCTCCAGCAGCGTGACATCCGCGCCCATTTGCGCCGCACCCGCCGCGACGGAAAGACCGCCGGAGCCTGCGCCGATCACCAGAAGATCTGTCTTGATTGAGTTCATCTTACAGCTCCTTCTTGCCGCGCACGGCTTTCAGCACGATGGGCAGCGCGGCCAGCGCGCAGAGCCCGAGGATCGGCAGCAGGATGTGCGGCTCGAAAATGATCCCGAGATCCGGCGTCTCGCCCCGCTCGAAGACCTGGCCAAGCCCGGCACCGACCGAAGTGTAGACCACCGCGCCCGGAATGATGCCGAGGAAGGTCGTCACCGCGAAGCGCCAGAGGGAGACACCGACAAAGGCCGGCACGACGTTCGCCACGAAAAACGGCACGGCGGGAACGAGGCGGATCAGGAAGAGCATCTCCCATTGCGTCTCGTCGATGCCGGTCTTGATGCGGCGCACGAGTCCGTCCGAGGCGTTCATCTTCTCGGCCATCTTCTCGCCGAAGCCCCATTTCGCGGCGGAAAAGATCGCGGTCGCGCCGATGGTGGCCGCCGTCACGTTGAAGAGCGCACCGGGAAAGGTCGCGAACAGAAAGCCGCCCGTCAGCGTCGCGATGGTCGCACCGGGCAGTGAGAAGGCGACGATCAGGATATAGGCCGCCATGAAGGCCAAAACCGTCGCGACATAATTCTCGTCGCGAAACGCCAGGAGCGCCTCGCGATTCTCTCGTAGAGTGTCGAATGTCAGGTAGTCGCGCAGCGTGAAGGCCCCGACCGCCGCGACCAGAACGATCGCGATCAATGGCAATTTGCGGACGAGCGCACTCGATCCCTTGTCGCGTTCAGTCATGTCGGTCTCCATTTCGAGGCCCCCTCGTGCATGTTGCCTGCCAAGGTACATGCGGCCGCGAGGTGCCGGGCGACAGCGCCTTCACGTCGCATTGATCGCAAGGCTGCAAAACCCCTGCCGTCGCGATGGTTTCTGTAACAATCGGCGCGGTTTTGTTGCACGGGCCAACCGCGTCTGACATGCAAGACGAGCCGCGCAAGAAATCGCGTCGCCGGGTCAAGGCGGCGTTTGACTTGATCGCGCATCTTGCCTATAGCGCGGGCTTCAAGAGATTCATCGGCCCCGAGGCGTCGCGCCGCCGGGCCCGAGACGACGGAGACAGACACATGTCGAAACGCACGTTTCAACCCTCGAACCTGGTGCGCAAGCGCCGCCACGGGTTCCGCGCGCGCATGGCAACCAAGGCCGGCCGCAAGATCCTGAACGCACGCCGCGCACGCGGCCGGAAGCAGCTGAGCGCGTAAGCGCACCCTGCTTCGGAGACTTATGATGACGCCGCCGAAGGCCCCCGACCCTCAGGACGGGACAACGCCTTCGGCGGCTTTGTCATGCGCGGACGCCCCGACGATCACCACGATCAAGCGCCGGGCTGATTTCCTGCGTGCCGCTCGGGCTGACAAGCAAGGCACCAAGAGCATGCTGGTGCAGGGCAGGATCCGTGCGCCCGGCGAGCCCGTGATCCGCCTTGGCTTCACCTGCTCCAAGAAAGTCGGCAACGCGGTTGCCCGCAACCGCGCCAAGCGGCGCCTTCGGGCCGCCGCGCGCGAGGTCGTGGCCGAATTGGGCCGTCCGGGATGGGATTATGTCCTGATCGGCAAACGCGACGTCACCGCCGAGCGACCCTATGATGCGCTCAAATCCGATCTCGCCTATGCCCTGCACCAGTTGCACGGGCGGGCCGAATGAGCCCCCTCGCCCGCATCGTTGCCCTGCCCGTCCACGGGTATCGCCTTTTCCTGTCGCCCTGGCTCGGACGCTCCTGCCGCTTTGACCCGACATGTTCGACCTATGCGCTCGAAGCGCTCGAAACCCATGGCGCGGTGAAAGGCGGCTGGCTCGCTCTCCGGCGCATCGTGCGCTGCCATCCCTGGGGCGGCAGCGGAATCGATAACGTGCCGCCGCGCCGCAGGCGATAAAGCACCGCAAGCCCACGTTCCCGAATTTTCCTCTAGGTAAAGCTGTCGCGGCAGTGTATGTCGTGCTGAGGTTCACCCCACAGCAACGAAGGAGGGGCCATATGTTTTATGCTTTTGACCTCTCCTGCACCGGAGTGTCCTTCGCGCGATCGTTTACCGGCATCCGCCAAGGGTAAACCACGCGCCTGGCAGGCCACCCGCGCCCGCCAAGCTTCGATTTTTAATCACAGATAAATCTCGCCGCGACTCGACTTCAGACATCCGTCTTGCCCGCGCGCCGTTTCAAGGGAGCCCGCTTTTGGCGGGAGCGCCATGACCAACATTCATTACCTGACCCCGGCCGATACCCGGACGGAGACTGAAATCGACCGCATCATCGCTCGGCATGGGTTGCGGCGCGTTCTCTTGAGGACCGCGGCCAAGGCGTTCGGGTTGAAGCGGCGCAAAGCGCGGCCTATCGCTGAACACGACCTGCCCGCCTACCTGCGCGCCGATCTGGGACTTGGGGACGGAGCGCCGCGCCCCGACGCCGTCAGGCACCATATCCAAACCAGGCTTTGGCACAGATGGTAGACCGATAAAAAACGCCCCGGCGCACAGCCGGGGCATTGATCCGTGCAGGACAGACAGGCTTCAGGATCCTGCCATCTCGACGATGCCGCACGCCACGCGGCCGCCTGCACCGGCCTCGGCCTGATAGCTGTCGGCGTTCTCGTGAATGATGAAGGCAGAGCCGTCGTCATCCATGATCGGTGCAGTATCGCCGTCCATCGTCAGATGCGCCGCATGGATATCCGCGCGCACCTCGCCTGCATCCGAGGCGAAGATGTTCGGCAGATCACCGGCATGCGCCGAATCGCCGGCGAGCAGCCCGTGCTCGGACCCGTCCGGGTTGTAGTGGTCGCCAGCAGAGGTGAAATCACCCTCGCAGGCTCCGGTCTCGTGCAAATGGAAGCCGTGATAGCCGGGCTCCATGTCCGAGGCGGAGACGCGGAGCAGAAGACCTTCGGTCGCCTCGAAGATCTGCACCTCACCGACCTCCGCGCCATCGGCATTGACGAGCGTTGCCATCGCAGCCGGGCTCATCTCGCCCGAAGCATCGCTTTGCGCATGCGCCATGCCAGCGGCGAGCGCAGCGGCGCAGATAAGGGATCTGGTAAACATGAATCTCATCTCCTCATTAAGATATCTCGGACCCAACAACGTGGCGCAGCCTGTGTTCCCATTTCGCTCTTCGCTTCCCTTCGCGTGCGCCTTTTGGCATGAGAGGCGACATGTTCGACAATGCCGATGACATCCATCCGCTCTTCGAGGGCGCGCCGAAATCGACGGAGTTCAAGAAGCTCCGCAAACGCATCGTGCAAGGCGTGCGCGAGGCGGTGGAACACTACGGCATGGTCGAGCCGGCCGCAGAAAAGCAGAAATGGCTCGTCTGCCTGTCGGGCGGAAAGGACAGTTACACGCTGCTCGCGGTCCTGCATGAGTTGAAATGGCGCGGACTTCTGCCGGTCGAGCTTCTGGCCTGCAATCTCGACCAGGGACAGCCCGGATTTCCCGCGACGGTTTTGCCCGAATTTCTTGAACGCATGGGCGTGCCGCACCGGATCGAATACCAGGACACCTATTCCATCGTGAAGGAGAAGGTGCCGGCGGGCCGAACCTATTGCGCGCTCTGCTCGCGCCTGCGCCGCGGCAACCTTTACCGCATTGCACGCGAGGAAGGCTGCACCGCCGTCGTTCTCGGCCATCACCGCGACGACATCCTCGAGACGTTTTTCATGAATCTCTTTCACGGCGGACGGCTTGCAACGATGCCGCCGAAGCTCGTGAACGAGGAAGGCGATCTCTTCCTCTTCCGCCCGCTCGCTCATGTCGCGGAAGCCGATTGCGAGAAGTTCGCCCACGCGATGAAGTATCCGATCATCCCGTGTGATCTCTGCGGCAGCCAGGACGGCTTGCAGCGCCAGCAAGTGAAGCAGATCCTCGACGGATGGGAGCGCAACAGCCCCGGACGCAGGCAGGTCATGTTCCGCGCGCTGATGAACGCGCGCCCGTCTCATCTTCTGGATCCCAAGCTCTTTGATTTCGCCGGTCTCAGCATCGGCGCGCCCGAGGAGCAGGAGGCGGTGCCGGAGATCCCCGAGCTGCGTTAATCGGGTCTTCAACGAATCGCGCCTAGTGTCGCCCGGAACAAATTGGAAACATCTAAGGGCCGGCTTTCATGTGGGAACAGATCGCGCGACGGATACGTGTGGCATGGCGCGCGCTCTTTCGCCCGCCGGCCGCTGAAGACGCGCGTGGGGGCACGGGCCTGGAGGCAAAACGTATCGTCGGTGTGGACGCGTTTCTTTCTCGGGCGGACCTGCTCTGGTCGCGGCCTGGCGGCGCGGGTCTCGTGCCCACCTGTGTCATCCTGGAAATACGCGGGCTGGCCGAGGTCGCGACCGAACTTGGCCAATCCGTCTTGCGCGATGCGCGGACGATCTGCCGCGACCGGCTCACCGACATGCTCCGTCCGCACGACGTTGTAGCACTGATCGGGGATGCCCGCTTCGCCATCGCACTGGCCTTGCCCCCCGATCAGGCAAAGCTGTTCGGCCGCCGCGTCGAGGCTGCGCTGGATGAGCCGCTGACACTCTCCGGGCAAAAGTTTCGTCTGTCCGCACGTCTCGGGATCGCGTCGGCACCCGGCAGCAGGCCACCCGCTGCCGATTGCCTCGCCCGGGCGGAGGATGCGCTCGACCGGGCGCTTGTCCGCGGCAATCAGGCCGTCGCCGTCTGGACCCCCGGCATCGCGCGCGACATCGAGGCGCGCCGCGATCTGGCGCGCCAGTTGGCAACCGCGCTCGAGGCCGGTGAAATCGTACCGTGGTTCCAGCCGCAGATCTGCACCTCGAGCGGACGGGTCAGCGGGGCGGAAGCTCTTGCTCGATGGCAGCATCCCGAACGCGGCGTGCTCCCCCCATCGCAGTTTCTAGAGACGCTACAGCGCTCCGGTCGGATCGAGCACCTCGCGCGGACCATGATCACCGGCACGCTCGAGGCGCTGGCCGCCAGGGATGCCGCTGGTCTCATCGTACCCCGCGTTTCGATCAATCTCGGCGCGGCAGAGCTGACCGACCCCACGCTCGTGACCTACTTGAAATGGGAGCTCGACCGGCACGGGATTTCTGCCGACCGGCTCGCGATCGAGATACTCGAAACCGTCGTGGCATATATGCGCGACAACGCTGTGACCGGAACCGTTCGGCAACTCGCCGGGATCGGCTGCGGCATCGACCTCGACGATTTCGGGATGGGTGCCGCGCCCCTGACCACTCTGCGTGCGCTTCCGATCCAACGCATCAAGCTCGACCGAAGCGTCGTGGCTCAAGTCGACCGTGATCCCGCGCAGCGGCGCATGGTCACGGCCCTTCTCTCACTCGCTGATCGGCTTGGCCTCGAAACTGTCGCCGAAGGGGTGGAGCGCGCGGCGGAACATGCTCTACTGGCGCAGCTCGGATGCGATCACGTTCAAGGCTTTTGCATCGCCCGCCCCATGCCCGCGCAGAAGTTCGCGGAATGGCTGCCCGCCTTTGAGGCACAGATCATCAAGGCGCCGCCTCTACCGCGCCGCGCGTGACCGGGCCAAGCCGGCAAAACGCGGTGCCATGGTTGAGCCGCGTGCCCGGCGCCCGGCGCACGCAAACCGCCGGCAAGGATAACAAGACCAATGGCACGAGGCCGCGAAGACCTCCGGCGCGCCGACCCGGCGCGTCTTCACAATGGCGCCAGACCCGCCGCTCACCCTGAATCGACTTGACCTTCGGCGGTCCGGGCTGTTGAACCCGACACCACTTGACATGACAGTGTGGGACCGGTCCGACATGGACAATCAGAACAAGAACCTCCTCATCGCGACGGCACTCAGCTTCGCCGTGATTCTCGTTTGGTTCCTGCTGTTCCCACCTCCGGAAGAGCCGATTGATCCGAACGCGACCGCAACGCAGGAGACTGCCGATACGGTGCAGGACGTACCCGATACGGCCTCCGTTCCCGATGCCGCGCCCGGCGAAGGCACTGCGACCACCTCCGATGCGGCAACCGCGAACGAGACCGCCGACGATGCACCGCGCATCTCGATCGACACGCCGCGCCTCGCAGGCTCGCTCTCCCTCAGGGGGGGCCGGATCGACGATCTGCAGCTCAAGGATTACACCGAGACGATCGAGCCCGGCTCCGAAATCGTGCATCTCTTCAACCCCGTTGGCGGCGGCGAGGCTTATTACGCGCTGTACGGCTGGGCCCCCGGCTCGGGCCTTTCGGCAGCAGACGTGCCCGGCCCGAACACCGACTGGCAGATCGCCGAAGGCGAGACGCTGACCGAGAACGACCCGATCCTTCTGGAATGGGAAAGCCCGTCTGGCCTTATCTTCAGACGCGAGATCGCGGTCGATTCCGACTACATGTTCACCGTGACGCAGTCAGTCGAGAACCCGACCGAGGGCAGCCAGCGCCTCGCGCCTTATGGCATCCTCGCCCGCCACGGCGAGCCGGTGAATGCGAAGAACTTCTTCATCCTGCATGAGGGCGGCATCGCCATGACCGATGGCGAGCTGACCGAGATCGGCTGGGGCGACATGACCGACCTGCCGGCCGAGGGCGGCGCGCAGGCCGAACGCTTCCAGGTGAACAATAACGGCTGGATCGGCTTCACCGACCACTATTGGATGGCGACCCTCATCCCAGAGCCCGGTAGCGGGTTCCGCGCCGCCGCGAAATATGATGCGGGCCGCGACATCTACCAGACCGAGGCCGTGCTGCCGACGGTCGAAGTCGCCGCCGGTACAAGCTCCGAGGTCACGACCCAACTCTTCGCTGGCGCGAAGGAATGGGAGACGATCCGCGAATACCAGAGCGGCGGCATTGAGCGCTTCGTCGACTCGATCGACTGGGGCTGGTTCTTCTTCCTCACCAAGCCGATCTTCGCCGCGTTGCACTGGCTGAACGCGATCATCGGAAACATGGGCGTCGCGATCATCGCGCTCACGCTCGGCATCAAGGCGCTGCTGCTGCCGCTGGCCTACAAATCCTACGTCTCCATGGCGAAGATGAAAGAGCTTCAGCCGGAGATGGAGAAAATCAAGGAACGCGCCGGCGACGACCGCCAGAAGCTCCAGCAGGAGATGATGTCGCTCTACAAGAAGGAAAAGGTGAATCCGGCTTCGGGCTGTCTGCCGATCCTTCTCCAGATCCCGATCTTCTTCTCGCTCTACAAGGTGATCTTCGTAACGCTGGAACTGCGCCACGCGCCCTTCTTCGGCCCGTTCCAAGACCTTTCGGCCCCTGATCCGACATCGATCTTCAACTTCTACGGTCTTCTGCCCTGGGGCGCGCCGCCCGAAGGTTCGATCATGGCGCTGATCTTCATCGGTATCCTTCCGCTGCTTCTCGGCGTGTCGATGTGGCTGCAGCAGAAGCTGAACCCGGCCCCGACCGACCCGACGCAGGCGATGATCTTTGCCTGGATGCCGTGGGTCTTCATGTTCATGCTCGGCAGCTTTGCGAGCGGGCTCGTGGTCTACTGGATCGCCAACAACACGATCACCTTTACCCAGCAATACGCGATCATGCGCAGCCAAGGGTATAAGCCAGATCTCCTGGGCAACATCCTGTCGAGCTTCAAGAAGAAGAGCTCGGACGAGACATGACCGCACGCGTCGCCTCGCTCTGGCGGCATCCGATCAAGGGTGTCGGCCGCGAAGAGGTGACGGAGACGTTCCTCGAGCCGGGCAGCACCATGCCCGGCGACAGACTCTGGGCCATCGCGCACGAGGCGGCCGAGGATGCGGCGCTAAGCGGCAACTGGGCGATGTGCCGCAACTACCTGCGCGGGGCAAGCTCTCCGTCGCTGATGGCGGTGACGGCTGAATTGCAGGACGACGGACAGCTATCCCTGTCGCACCCGGATGCCGGGTCAATCACCCTCGATCCGGCGCGCAATGCCGAGACGCTTCTCGAGTGGGTTGCGCCGCTTGTCGCTGACGGCCGGCCAGCCCCGAAGGCGGTCGTCCGCGCCTCGGAGCGCGGCTTCACCGACAATCCAGATTTCGCCGTGACGATCTGCAACGCCGCCTCGCACCGCGCGGTCGAGCAGCGTGTCGGACGCACACTTTCGCCCCATCGCTGGCGCGGGAATATCTGGTTGGACGGGCTCGCGCCTTGGGAGGAATTCGACCTTGTCGGCCGCGAGATCCGCATTGGCGAGGCGCGTTTCGAGATTGGTGAGCGCACGGGCCGCTGCCGCGCGACCGAAGCGAACCCTGACACCGGCCGCCGGGATGCCGACACGCTCGGCGCGCTCCGCAGTTGGGGACATATGGACTTTTCGGTACAGGCGAGCTGCACCCTACCGGGGCGGATCGCCACCGGCGATACAATGGTGATCCTATGAGCCTGCCCTTCCCCGCCGCCGAAGAGCCCGACCCGCAGGTCGCCGAAGATGCGCGCCGCCTCTTCGCGGGCGGCACGGACTTCCTCAAGGGCGTCGTCGCGATGGACGGCCTGCCGCCGAGCGATCGGGCCGAGGTCTGCTTCGCCGGGCGGTCCAATGTCGGCAAATCTAGCCTCATCAACGCTCTGACAGGGCGCAAAGGACTGGCGCGCGCGTCGAACACGCCGGGCCGCACCCAAGAGATCAACTTCTTCACCCTGGGCGAAAGCCACTACCTCGTGGATCTTCCGGGCTACGGCTATGCCAACGCGCCGCTGCCGGTTGTCGAGAAATGGCAGCGCCTTCTCAAGCAGTACCTGTCGGGCCGCGCGAACTTGCGCCGCGCCTTCGTGCTGATCGACGCGCGGCACGGCGTGAAGGCCGTCGACCAGGAAATCCTGACGCTTCTCGACAAGTCCGCCGTCACCTTTCAGATGGTGCTGACCAAGACCGACAAGGTCAAGGAGAAGGACCGCGCGCGTATCCTTACGCAGGTCCGCGAAGCGCTCGCCAAGCATCCCGCCGCCTATCCCGAGATCGTCCTGACCTCGTCCGAAAAGGGCGACGGCATCCCTACGCTTCGCGCCATAGTCGCAAGCCTCGCCTGAGCCTCGCGCTCTTGCACGCCGGAAGGCAAGGCCCGATAACCCACGCAGACCCCTTTTCCGGGACCGCAGATGAAGACGCAGGACATGAACAGAGACTGGCACGCCACGGCCCGCACCCTTTCAGAGGCGCTTCCCTACATGCAGCGCTATTCGGGCGCTGTGGTCGTGGTGAAGTTCGGCGGCAACGCGATGGGCGACACCGCGGCTATGGCCGAATTCGCCCGCGACATCGTTCTGATGCGGCAGGTCGGCATCAACCCGGTCGTCGTGCATGGCGGCGGACCGATGATCAACGAAATGCTCGAGAAGCTCGGCATCGAGTCGAAATTCCTGCGCGGCAAGCGCGTCACCGACCAGGCCACCGTTGACGTGGTCGAGATGGTCCTGACGGGTCTTGTGAACAAGCGTATCGTGCAGGCGATCATGGATGAAGGCGGCCGCGCGGTCGGGCTCTCAGGCAAGGACGATGATCTCATCGTTTGCGAAGCCGACGATCCCGAACTCGGCTGGGTCGGGCGGCCGATCGAGACCAACGTTCAGGTGCTGCGCGACCTCATGGGCGCGGGCATCATTCCGGTGATCGCGCCTGTGGCGACCGGCATGGACCCGGCGGAGACCTATAACGTCAACGGCGACACCGCTGCGGGCGCGGTCGCGGGTGCGCTGAAGGCCGACCGGCTTCTGCTTCTGACCAACGTGCCGGGGGTGAAGGGCGCCTCTGGCGAGATCGTGACGGCGCTCACCCCCGAAGAGGTGCGCGCGATGATCGAGGATGGCACCATAGCAGGCGGCATGATCCCCAAGGTCGAGACCTGCCTCGATGCGCTGGAGCGCGGTGTGCGCGGCGTCGTCATCCTTGACGGCACGGTGCCGAATGCCTGCCTGCTGGAGCTTTTCACCGAACACGGTGCGGGCTCGCTCATCCGGCACGCGAACCTTCCCAAACACGGGGCGGAGTGACCTCATGCGTCGTCTGATCCTCATGCGCCACGCCAAGTCCGACTGGCATCAAGGGGTCGAGGATTACGAACGCCCGCTCAACAAGCGGGGCCGGGCCTCCTGCACGGCGCTTGCAGCCTGGCTCCGGGAAACCGGGCTGACGCCGGATGCGGCGCTTCTTTCCTCGTCGATGCGGACGGTTGAGACGTTCGGGCGGCTCGATCTCGACTGCGAAGTGAGGACGACCCGCGCGCTTTATCTTGCCGAGCCGGACGAAATCGTCGCGGAACTGCGCGAGGAAACCGCCCAAACCGTTCTGCTGATCGGGCACAATCCCGGTATCGGGATCACCGCGGGCGATCTTGTCGCGGAGGCACCGAGCCATTCTCGCTTCGCCGATTATCCGACCGGCGCGACGCTGGTCGCTGAGTTCGATATCGATGCCTGGTCGGAGCTGACCCTCGGCACGGGCCGGGTCGTGCATTTCGCGATCCCGCGAGAATTGCCAGGCATGGAATAGAAACGGGCGCCCGCGAGGGCGCCCGGTCACTCTGGCAAGACGTTTTTGTCAGTGGCCGAGGATCTGGCTCAGGAACAGCTTCGTCCGCTCGTTCTGCGGATTGTTGAAGAACTCTTCGGGCTCGTTCTGCTCCACGATCTGGCCCTGGTCCATGAAGATCACCCGGTTCGCGACCTGCCGGGCAAAACCCATCTCGTGCGTCACGCAGAGCATCGTCATGCCTTCCTCGGCAAGCTCCACCATCGTGTCGAGCACTTCCTTGATCATCTCGGGATCGAGCGCCGAGGTCGGCTCGTCGAAAAGCATGATCCGCGGCTTCATGCAGAGCGACCGGGCGATCGCGACACGCTGCTGCTGACCGCCCGAGAGCTGGCCGGGATACTTGTCCGCCTGCTCGGGGATCTTCACCTTCTCGAGGAAGTGCATCGCGGTTTCCTCGGCTTCCCTCTTGGGCGTCTTTCGCACCCAGATCGGGGCCAGCGTGCAGTTCTCGAGGATCGTGAGATGCGGGAAGAGGTTGAAGTGCTGGAACACCATCCCGACCTCGGAGCGGATCGCGTCGATGTTCTTGATGTCCGAGGACAGAACGGTGCCGTCCACCTCGATCCGGCCCTTCTGGTGCTCTTCCAGCGCGTTGATGCAGCGGATGAGCGTCGACTTGCCTGAGCCTGACGGCCCCGCGATGACGATCCGCTCGCCGCGATAGACGGTCAGGTCGATATCCCGCAAAACGTGGAACGAGCCGAACCACTTGTTCATGTTCTCGATCGAGATCGCGACCTCGTCAGAGACCTGCATCTGACCCGGCGTGACGGAGGGGGTCTCTAGGGCTGTATTTGTCATTTGGATGCTCCCTTACCGGCGGTCCGTGGACAGCTCTTGTTCGAGCCACTGGGAATATTTCGAGATGCCGAAGCAGACGACGAAGAACAGGAGCGCGGCAAAGCCCAGAAGCTCCCAGTAGACGCCGTTCCACTCGGTGGAGGCGAGGATCGGCCCGCGGATCATGCCCACGAGATCGAACATCGAGATGATCGAGACGAGGGTGGTGTCCTTGAAGAGGCCCACCGCGACGTTGACGATGCCCGGGATCGAGATTTTCAGCGCCTGCGGCAGGATGATCAGCCGCATGGATTGCGCGTAGTCGAGCCCGAGGCTGTCACCGGCTTCATATTGGCCCTTCGGCAGCGCGGCGAGGCCGCCCCGGATCACTTCGGCAATATAGGCCGAGGCGAACATCGTAATCATGATGATCACCCGGAGGATCAGGTCGAAATTGGTGCCCGGCGGCAGGAAGTAAGCCAGGACCACGTTCGCCACGAAGAGAAGCGTGATGAGCGGCACACCCCGGACGAACTCGATGAAGATGATGCAGATCCACTTGATCGCCGGCATGTCCGATTGCCGCCCGAGGGCCAGCGCGATGCCGAACGGAATGGAAAGCGACACGCACACCGTTCCGAGAATGAGGTTCAGCATGAACCCGCCAAGGTTCCGCGACGCAACCGGCTCGAGCGCGATGATCCCCTCGGTCGGTACGATGCCGATCACCCACCAGAAGACGAGAGCCGCGAGGATGCCACCGAAGAAACCCATCGCGAAGCTCTGCGCGACGAGGCGGGAATAGACCATGTAGCCCGCGACGAAGCCCAGCGCGGCGAAAACCGGCACCAGGATCGAGCCACCCCAGGTCAGCCAATAGGCGAGGAACGGGTAGATTGCCGTGAAGACCAGCATCTGTGCCGGGAAGCGCTTGCGGAAGAGCACCGGCGCAATCGCAATGAACAGCAGCAGGAAGGCCAGCGAGGGGCGCCAATACAGCTCCGACGGGTATTGGAAGCCGAAGAGAAGCTGGTTCCAGCGCTCGGTCAGCACCGCGAAACAGCCGCCGACCTGCCCCTCGAGGATCTCCCGGCACGCGCGGATCGAAGGCGCGTCCCAGATGCCGTTGGCGAACCAGGGCAGAACCGAAGAGATCAGCCACCAGATGCACCAAAGCGCAGCCAGCGTGAGGATCCCGTTGGGGATGGTCGAGAAAAGGTTCTCCCGCATCCATTTGACGATGCCGCGCTCGGTCGTGGGCGGTTCCGCCTGCGGCAGCATGGTCTCGCGGACGAAGCGGACGGAATGGGCGTGCATATCGGCCATCTCAGCGCTCCTTCAGCGAAACTGCATTGTTGTAGACGTTCATGATCGCCGAGATCGAAAGGCTGATCGCGAGGTAGAACGCCATGAGCAGCAGGATGCACTCGATCGCGCGGCCCGTCTGGTTGAGCGTGATCCCCCCGAGCGTGCCGGTCAGATCCATGTAGCCGACGGCAATGGCGAGGGAGGAGTTCTTCGTGATGTTGAGGTAGTGCGAGATCAGCGGTGGCACGATCACCCTGAGCGCCTGCGGCAGCACGACGAGGTTCATGATCCGTCGCGGGCGCAGGCCGAGCGAGGCCGCGGCCTCCGTCTGCCCCTTGGATACCGACAGGATGCCCGCGCGCACGTTTTCCGCGATGAACGCGCCCGTGTAGATCGCCAGCGCAAACCACAGCGCGATCAGCGAGCCAAGGATGTTGATCCCCCCGGTGAAGTTGAAGCCGCCGAGCTCGGGATATTCGAGGCTTATCGGCTGGCCCAGAAGGTAATAAGCGAGGATCGCCGGCACGAAAGCGATAAGCAGCGCCGGCCATCCCATCGGCAGCAGCTTGCCCGTCGCATAAAGAAGCTTCGTCGCATAGCGCCGATAGGCGAACGCGCCGATGACGCCCGCAAGGAAGACCAACATGACCGTCCAGCCGCCCGGCCCGAAGATCGGCTTCGGGATATAGACGCCGCGATTGGTGAAGGCGACCGAGCCGAAGATCATCGACGCGGTGGCATCCTCGCCCCGGAACGCGCGCGGCGCTGGCAGGACGGCGGTCATGATCGTGAAGATGATGATGATCCAGATCAGGACCGGGACGTTGCGGAAGGCTTCGACATAGGCCGACATCAGCTTCCGCACGAGCCAGTTGTTGGACAGGCGCAAGACGCCTGCAACGACGCCGATGATCGTGGCGGTGATACAGGCCAGGAACGAGACCAGGAGCGTATTGAGAACGCCGACCAGCGAGGCCCGCCAATGGTCCATCTGGTTGTTGTATTCGATCAGTGTCTGGTTGATGTCGTAATTCGCCGGCTCGCCCAGGAAATCGAAGGAGATAGTGAGCCCCGCCGCCGCCAGGTTGCGCTGCAGGTTCAGGCCCAGATAGGCGAAGAGCGCGGCAACCAGAACGATCGCTATGAACTGGAACGTATATCCTCGATACCGCGTATCGTTCAGCAGCATCGACGGCTTGAACGACTCACGCGGCGGATCGCTGAGTGTCGACATTTGGGTATCCCTGGAGTTTTCGAGGACCTCTTGCCGCCCGGTTTGTCCGGGCTGACGGGCCTCGATCGTTTATGGTCCGACTATACGGAAAAGCGAAGGGGCGCGGGAGTGCCGCGCCCCTTGCTGGAGTGTCTTAGCGGAACGGCGGTGCGTAGAGCAGGCCACCATCGGTCCACTGCGCGTTCAGACCGCGCGACAGGCCGATCGGGGTCGACTCGCCGATATGGCGGGCGAAGAGCTCACCGTAGTTGCCGCCTGCGCCGATGGCACGGCGTGCCCATTCCGCGTCAAGGCCGATCATCTCGCCGAGGTTGCCCTCGGTGCCGAGGATCCGCTTCACTTCCGGGCCACCGTTCTGCGCCATCTCGTCGAGGTTGGTCGACGTGATGCCGTATTCCTCGGCCGCGATCAGTGCGTTGAGGGTCCAGCGGACGATATCGCCCCACTCGTTGTCGCCGTGGCGGACGAGCGGACCGAGCGGCTCTTTCGAGATGATTTCCGGCAGAACGACGTGGTCGCCCGGGTTCTCGAACGCAGCGCGGGTCGCGGCGAGGCCGGACGCGTCGGTGGTGTAGACGTCGCAGGCACCGGCAAGGTACTGCTGCTGCGCCTCTGCGTTGGTCTCGATCGGAACCGGCGTGTATTCCATGTTGTTCCGGCGGAAGTAGTCCGCGAGGTTCAACTCGGTCGTGGTGCCCGTCTGGATGCAGACGGTCGCCCCCGCAAGCTCGGTCGCCGAGGAGACGCCGAGCGCCTTCGGAACCATGAAGCCCTGACCGTCATAATAGTTGATGCCCACGAACTCGAAGTTGAGGTCGTTGTCGCGGGTGAAGGTCCAGGTCGTGTTTCGTGCGAGCATGTCGATCTCGCCGGAGGACAGCGCCGTAAAGCGTGTCTTGCCGGTGGTCGGCACGAACTCGACCGCGGTCGGGTCTTGCAGAACGGCTGCGGCAACAGCGCGGCAGACGGCGACGTCGAAGCCGTCCCACTCGCCGTTGGCGTCGGGTGCCGCGAAGCCGACAAGGCCGGTCGTGACGCCGCAGTTCAGCGTCCCGCGATCCTGCACGTCATTCAGCGTCTGGGCGCTGGCGGCACCGGCAGCAAGGCCGGCAACGGTCAACGCGCCAAGAAATACGGTCTTTTTCATACTTACCTCTTCCTGTTGTCCGCCCCTGATTGAAGCGGTTGAGTCGACCTGAATCGGCCGAACTTTTCCGGTAGCTTGAACGGCATTGCGCTCAGCATGTGAAACTTTGGTCGGATTCTTCCGGTGAGGTCAACCCAAACTGCCTTGAAAACAGGCATGGGGAAGTGTGTGCCTAAAGCGCGTGCAGGCCTTACGCGCGCCCCAGGCGGGACAGACGCCAGGCCCGGATCGCATCGAGAAAGCTCTGTCTTTTGAGCTCTGCAAGCTCCGTCGCCTCCTCATCCGCGCCCCAAAGCTCCGCCTGCCAATCCTCGTCGAGTCGCGAGGCTGACCAGATCGCCTCGGCATCCGGCTTGTCGGTCGCCGCAAGCCCGAGAACGAGCGAGCCAGTCAGCGAGACAAGATCGTGAAAGGCGGCGAGACCGAAAATGTCCATCGCATGAACCTCCGACCTCAGCCGCTCCAGCGCCTCGGGGTCTTGCGGCCTGTGCATCAGCCCCGTGCGCGGCTCGAGCCGTGCGTCATAGCGAGACGCGGCCCAGTCGAGATAGGGATCCCAGGTTTCCGCCTGGCGCAAGACCAGCTCTTCGGGGCCGTCCGCGCGGTAGCACAGAAGGTCGCTGTCCCCGTAATCGGCAAGCATGTCCGCAACCTCGGCATGCTGCACCGACAGCTTGTCGATGGCGGCATTCGCGCTGCGCGTCATCGGCATGGAAGTCGGGTCGATCGTCTCATCCTGCGCCTGCCATTCCTCGGCAATCGCCGCGGCGTAGTCGCGTGTCGGCAAGAGAAGCTGCGCCTTTGCTGGCGTGCGAACCGGCTTGCCGTCGAGGGTCACGCGGTAGCCGCCCGCCACCTCCTCGGCTTCGGCTGCGCTCCAGAAGCGCCGCATCGCCCATCCGCTGCTCATCGCTCGCTCCATATCTCGTTCAATAGCCTGTGCAGCGTGCCGATCTCATCGATCAGATAGTCAGCGCCCGCGAGGCGTTCGCGCGGGTGATACCCCCAGGTGACGCCGATGAAAACCAGCCCGGCGGCGCGGGCCATTTCCATATCGTATTCGGTATCGCCCACCATGACCGCGTCCTCCGGGTCGAGGCCCGTCTCCGCCAGCGCCGCATAAAGCATCGCGGGATGTGGCTTGGACGGGTGATCGTCGGCGACCTGCTCGGTCACGAAACGCCCCGAGAGCCCCATGCTCGTCAGGAGTGCGTCGAGACCCCGGCGCGACTTGCCGGTGGCGACCCCCATCAGCCAGTGCGGGACCGCGTGTATATCGTCCAGCACCTCGGACACACCCGGATAGAGAGGCGAACTCGCCGCCGATCCGGCCGCAGCGCGGCGCGCGGCGTAGCTGTCCTTGTAGGCCGCCACCATCGCGGCGAGCTTGTCACCATCCGCGCCCGAAAGACGCGCGATGGCCTCGGGCAAGGACAGACCGACAATGCCAAGGATCTCCGCGCGCGCCGGGGCGGAACGGCCCACGGCGGCGAAGGCATCGCCCATCGCGCCAACGATATCGGCCTGGCTGTCGACGAGCGTGCCATCGACATCGAAGACGACGAGCCGCAGATCGCTGCTCATCCATCCTCCGCGAAAGGATCGGTCGGCACGTCGCGCGCGTCCCAGGCGACGTAATCCCAGGTTTTTTCCATGTGCTCGGGCAAGGGCGCCGTGATGTTCAGGCGGATACCGGTCACCGGATGCGTGATACTCAGCGCCCGCGCGTGAAGGTGCAGCTTTCGGCTGATCTCTCCGCCAAGCTGCGCGCCCCAGCCATCGCCAAGGTTTTCCTGCCCCGAGCCGCCGTATTTGCCGTCTCCGACGATGGGATGGCCCAGCGCCGCCATATGCGCGCGCAACTGATGCGTGCGTCCCGTCACCGGCACAAGCGCCACCCAGGCGGCGCGTTTGCCAAGCTCGGACAGGACCGCGTAATCGGTCGTCGCGTTCTTCGCGCCTTCGGTGGTCTTCACCTCGTCGGGATGGACGGGCAGCATCTTCTCGCCTTCGCCGCCCTTGCCGTGGCCTGGGGCTTTCACGAGGCCCATCTGGATCGTGCCCATGCGCGGGGCCGGCACGCCTGCGACGGCGGCCCAGTAGATCTTGCGCGTCTCGCGCGACCGGAAGGCGGCGGTCAGATCCTTCGCGACCTCCCGCGTCCGCGCCAGCAGGAGAACGCCCGACGTGTCCTTGTCGAGCCGGTGGACAAGGCGCGGCTTCTCATCGAGCCCGAAGCGCAGTGCCTCGGCGAGACCGTCCACGTGCTTTGTCTGCTTCGAGCCGCCCTGTGTCGGAAGCCCCGGCGGCTTGTCGAGCGCGATGATATGCTCGTCGCGGAACAGCACGCAGGCCCGGATCATCTCCGCGTCGGCATCCGAAACGGTGGGCTTCGGGCGCGACTTGACCTCGCCGGGCTCCGGGATCGGCGGGATGCGGACTTCCGCCCCGACTTCGAGGCGATGGTTGGCCTTCACCCGGCCGCCGTCGACGCGCAGCTCGCCCTTGCGGCACATCTTCTCGATCAGCCCCTGCGCGAGGTGCGGGAAGAGCCGCTTGAGCCAGCGATCGAGCCTCTGGTCGCCGTCGCCAGGTCCGACCGCAATGGTCTGTACGCCGCTCATTGCACAATGCTCCTAGCCAGGATCAGGCCCGCGGCGATCGCCGCGAGGGACAGCACGACCGAAGCCGAGACATACAAGGCCGCCGCGCCCACCGCGCCCCGCTCATAGAGTGATACCGCGTCGAGCGAGAAGGCCGAAAACGTGGTGAACCCGCCCAGAAGCCCGGTCATCAGGAAGGGCGCGAAGCGGTTGCTGCCGAATTGCGCCAGCATCACGACGAGGATGCCCATCAGGAACGAGCCCGCGATATTCACGATCAGCGTGCCCCAGGGCAGGCCAGGACCGAGCGCGCGGACCGCAGCCAGCCCGGTCAGGTACCGGGCCGTCGCGCCCAGAGCGCCGCCGAGTGCCACCTGGATGAGCGTGCCTGTCATGGATCGCGCTTCGCCGCTTCTCTCGGACTTGTCAAGGCGCGAGGGCTGCGCCGCGTTTCATCCGCCCCCGGCCGGCTGTATGCTGACGCGGCAATCGGAGTTACCCTCATGCTGTCACGTCGCTTCTTCCTTCAGGCCCTCGGCGCAGCCGGGACGATTCCCGCCCTGCCACGAGGAGTGCGTGCCGCACTGCCCGTGCTCGAAGCGGGTGCGAGCCGCGTGCAGATCGCGCCCGAGGGGTATTCCGATACAGCTCTCTGGACCTTCAACGGCAGCTTTCCCGGCCCCGAGCTACGCTTTGCACAGGGCGAGCGCTTCGCCTGGCGCGTGGAGAACCGCCTCGAGACGCCAACCGCGGTGCATTGGCACGGCATCCGCATCGACAACGCGATGGATGGCGTGCCCGGCGTCACCCAAGATCCGATCCTGCCGGGCACGGGGTTCGATTACGACTTCGTGCTGCCGGATGCCGGGACATACTGGTATCATTCGCACGCGCAGAGCGTGGAGCAGGTCGAGCGCGGCCTGTATGGCGCTCTCGTCGTCGAAGAGACCGATCCCCCAGAGGTCGACGCGGACATCACGCTCGTGATCGACGACATCCGGCTCGGGGACGATGCCCAGATCATCCCCGATTTCGACAATATGCACGATCGCTCTCATGCCGGGCGGATCGGCAACGTCATCCTGACAAACGGTCGGCCTCAGGCAGAGTACCAAGTCCGTCAGCACGATCGGCTGCGCCTGCGCCTCATCAACGCCTCGAACGCGCGAATTTTCGAGCTCGGACTTTACGGGCTCGCAGGCTGGATCGTGGCGCTCGACGGGATGCCCCTCGCCGAACCCGAGGCGGCTCTCGACACGCTCACGCTCGCCCCGGCGCAGCGCATGGATCTCATCGTCGATGTCACGGGCGAGGACGAAGCCTTCCTTCTGCACTTCGACCGGACGGGCGGCTACGCGCAGGCGAGCTTCCGCATCGGCTCGGGCACCCGCGCACGCAGAGAGCCACCCGCGGCGCTGCCGCCCAACCCTGACTTCCCCATCGACCTTGCGAATGCGGTTCCGCAGCGCGTTCTGATGGAAGGCGGCGCGATGCGCGGTCTCTCCGAGGCGATGCATCTTGGTGAAGTGCTCACGGGGCGCCAACTGGCCGAAAAGGGTCTGTTCTGGGCGTTGAACGGTCAGGTGGGCCGGGACATGCTGCCCCTTCTCGAAGTTCCGCGCGGTCAAAGCGTGCGGCTCGGCATCGTCAACGACACCGCCTTTCCGCACGCGATGCACCTTCATGGCATGCATTTCGCCGAAGTTTTGCCGGACAGCACACTTGGGCCGCTGCGCGACACCATCCTCTTGGCGCAAGGCGAGACCAAGGAACTTGCCTTCGCCGCGCACAATCCCGGCGACTGGCTCTTTCATTGTCACATGCTTGGGCATCACGCGGCAGGGATGGGCACCTTCATCCGCGTGACCGGCTGAGCAGGTCTTGCAAGACTCGGCGGCTTCGGCCACGTTTTATCAATTGATCAAATTCTGCCAGCCGGGAGGCTCCCCATGGACGGCACTCTGAGCGCGAACGACCTGTCGCACATCGTCACCGCCGACAAGGCGCATGTCTGGCATCACCTGAGCCAGCACAAGCCGTGGGAGACATCGGACCCCAATATCCTCATCGAGGGCAAGGGGATGCGGGTCTGGAACCAGAACGGCAAGGAACATCTCGACGCCGTCTCTGGCGCGGTCTGGACAGTGAACGTGGGCTATGGACGCGAGGAAATCGCGCGCGCTGTCTACGATCAGCTCTGCAAGATGAACTACTTCGCAGGCGCGGCGGGCACTGTGCCGGGCGCATTGTTCGCCGAGAAGCTCATCGAAAAGATGCCGGGCATGAGCCGGGTCTATTACTGCAACTCAGGCAGCGAGGCGAACGAGAAGGCCTTCAAGATGGTCCGCCAGATCGCGCACAAGCGCTATGGCGGCAAGAAGCACAAGATCCTTTTCCGCGACCGCGACTACCACGGCACCACGATCGGCTGTCTTTCGGCCGGCGGGCAGGACGAGCGCAACGCGCAATACGGCCCCTTCGCGCCGGGTTTCGTACGGGTGCCGCATTGCCTCGAGTATCGCCGCCACGAACAGGACGGCGCACCGGTCGAGAATTATGGCGAATGGGCCGCGAACCAGATCGAGGAAGTTATCCTGCGAGAAGGTCCGGACACCGTGGGCGCGCTCTGCCTCGAGCCAGTGACCGCAGGCGGCGGCGTTATCGCCCCGCCCGAAGGCTACTGGCCCCGCGTGCAGGAGATCTGCCGCAAATACGACATCCTTCTGCATATCGATGAGGTCGTCTGCGGCGTCGGGCGCACCGGAACGCATTGGTTCGGCTACCAGCATTACGGGGTCGAGCCAGACATGGTCACGATGGCCAAGGGCGTCGCCTCGGGATACGCGGCGATTGCCTGCCTGACGACGACGGAGGCGGTCTTCGATCTCTTCAAGTCGGACGAGACCGATCCTATGGACTACTTCCGCGACATCTCCACCTTCGGGGGATGTACTGCCGGTCCCGCCGCCGCGCTCGAGAACATGGCGATCATCGAGCGCGAGGATCTGCTCGAGAACACGACGCGGATGGGCGACTACATGCTCGGCCGCCTGAACGAGCTAAAGGACAAGCACCGCATCATCGGCGATGTGCGCGGCAAGGGTCTGTTTCTCGGTGCCGAGCTTGTCACCGACCGCGACACGAAAGAGCCGGTCGAGGAAGCCCGCGTCAAAGCCGTCGTCGGCGACTGCATGAAGCAGGGCCTGATCATCGGCGCGACGAACCGCTCCGTGCCCGGCAAGAACAACACGCTCTGCTTCTCGCCCGCGCTGATCGCCAGGAAGGACGATATCGACGAGATCATCGAGGGCGTGGACGGCGCGCTGAGCCGCGTCTTCGGGTGAGCGAGGCGAACACGTTCGGCCAGCCGGTCGGGGACAGGGTCGAGATCGCCCTGCCCCGGCCGCGTCCGCCGCGAGAACCGATGCAAGGCCGAACCTGTGCCTTGGTGCCGTCCGTTCCGGACCACGCGGAGGCACTTTTCGCAGCGTATGCGGAGGATAGAGACGGGTGGAACTGGACCTACCTGCCCAATCCTGCTCCGCGTGACGCTGCGGAGATGCGCGCCCGGCTCGAGGAGATGGCCGAGAGCGACGATCCCCAGTTCTATACGGTTCTGGACGGCGACGGGCAGCCCTTGGGCACCGCCAGTTACCTCAGGATCAACCCCGAAGCGGGCAGTATCGAGGTCGGGTGGATCAGCTTCTCGCCGCGCCTTCAGCGGACGATCATGTCTACCGAGGCAATGGCGCTGATGATGACGCGCGCCTTCGATGAACTGGAATACCGGCGCTATGAGTGGAAATGCGATGCGCTGAACGCGCCGTCGCGTGCGGCAGCCGAACGGCTGGGCTTCACCTATGAGGGAACGCACCGACAGGCGACCGTCGTGAAAGGGCGCAACCGTGACACGGCGTGGTTCTCGATCCTCGATCAGGAATGGCCCCGGATCAAGCGCGGCCTCACCGCCTGGCTGGATCCGGGAAACTTCGATGAAAAGGGGCGCCAAATGACGCCCCTCTCCGATCTATTCCGCCGGTGACGGTTCTGCGCCCCCGTCGCGCCTGCCGTCGATACGGTCGGTCGTCGGTAGGGTTGCGCCCTCGCCGTGCAGATCCTCCGCTGTCGGCCGCGTGCCCACGGTGATGTAGTCGATATCCTCTGCCGCCAGCCCGATCGCGAGCGACGGGATCATCATGAACACCAGACAGAAGATCGGGAGCCCGACCACGGTGATGACCTGTTGCAAGGCTGTCAGGCCCGCTTCACCCGCCAGCATGATGAGCAGCACCGCGATGGTCCCTTCCGAGATACCCCAGAACAGGCGCTGCTGAACGGGGCCGGCATGGGCCTCGCCGGTGCAGAGCATATCCACGACGAGCGATGCGGAGTCCGACGAGGTGGCGAAGAAGATCGCCACAATGATGACCGCGAAGCCCTGGATCAGCGTCGTGAACGGGAAGTTCTCGAAAAAGGCGAACATCGCCAGCGGGATAGAGTTGGACACCGCCTCCGACAATTGACCGGCCGCGTCGCCCATCTGATCGCGCGCTGCGGCGCCGATGCCGTCGAGCTCCATCGCCTGCCAGCCGAAGATCGCGAACCAGATCAGCGTGAAGAGCGACGGTGCCAGAAGAACGCCGAGCACGAATTCGCGGATCGTCCGGCCTTTCGAGATACGCGCCACGAAAAGGCCCATGAACGGCGACCAGGTCACGGTCCAGGCCCAGTAGAAGACCGTCCAGGAACCCTGCCAGCCCCATTCATCCGTATCGGGCCGCACATCGGACAGCATGTCGTTCCAGAACGCGAGACGCGGCAGGTTGTGCAAGTAGAGCCCTGCGGTCTCCACGATCCCGCGCAACAGGAACAGGGTCGACCCCGTTACGAGAACAAAGATCATCAGGGCTACCGCCATGCCGATATTGATGTTCGACAAAAGCTTAACGCCGCTGTCGAGGCCCGCCACGATAGAGCCGACCGCAACTGCGGTCAGCGCAACGATGATGAGGATCTGCACGAACGGCCCGTCGCCGGTTCCGAAAAGCTCATTAAGGCCCGCAGCGACCTGGCTGGAGCCGAGACCAAGCGAGACGGCGACGCCGAACAGCGTGCCGAGGATCGCGACGACGTCGATGGTCTTGCCGATCTGCCCGGAAATCTTGTCACCGAGAAGCGGATAGAACACCGAGCTCACGCGCACCGGCAGCTTATAGCGATAGATGAAATAGGCAAAGGCGAGGCCCGGAAGCGTGAAGATCGTCCAGGTGTGCAGCCCGAGGTGATAGAGCGCGATTGAGATCGCGTCCTGCGCGGCCTCGGCCGAATGCGCCTCGACGCCAGGCAGCGGTGGCGTCGCGAAATGGCTCATCGGCTCGGCCACGCCCCAGAACATCAGCACGGTCCCGATCCCGCCCGCGAAGAGCATCGTGAACCACGACACGAACGTATATTCCGGTCTCGAATTTCGCCCGCCAAGCCGAATATGCCCGTACCGCGATGAGGCGACCCAGATCAGGAAGCCAAGCCAGACATTCACGCCAAGTACGAAGAACCAGCCGAGATTGGTGACGATCCAGGCGCGCGCCGCTTCGAAGGCGGATCCGATCGGACCTGGAGCGATGATCAGCGCCAGGGCGAAGACCACCATGAAAATAGCTGAGAAAAAGAAAATAGTCGGGTCGGTCCTGAGACCGCAACGGCGGGCGAGGGATTCCATCGCACATCCTTCCTGCGGCGGAACCGCCCGCCACTTTGGAGTGAGTGATAAGGTCTTACGCCACGGAAACAGATTTGGTTCCCGTTAGAGTTCAGCGAATTTCAAGATCTACGCGGGTAGCCTTTTGTCGCACCGGCCCGTGTCTCGGGCTGCAAATTCACCATCTTATCGAGCCCGGCCGGTCGTTGGACCGTTTCACGACGACGCTGCGATGAAGACACGGCCTACATTGAAAGCCCATACCAGCCGCGTTTTCGGGATAGCGAACGGGATGAGCGGGCCCGCACATTCGCCAAGGAGGGATCAGGCAGTCCGGGCTCTAGCGTCGCGTCAGCCGATACCCGCCGCCGAACGATACACGCATCTCCACCGAGGATGCGATGTTTCAGGCGGCCCAAACGCAAAAGGCCGTGCCCGGTGGCACGGCCTTCAGCTTGCTCGGCGCGTAACGCCGATCAGTCGTTCACGCTGTCCTTGAGAGCCTTTGCAACGGTCACCTTGACCTGCTTGTCAGCCTCTTTCTTGAACTGCTCGCCGGTCGCGGGGTTGCGGACCATGCGCTCGGGGCGCTCGCGGCAGTAGAACTTGCCGACACCGGGGAGCGTCACGGCACCGCCGCCGGACACTTCGCGCGTGATGATATTCACCAGCGAGTCGAGCGCGGCCGTCGCGGTCTTCTTGTCGCTGTCCATCTCTTCTGCCAGCGCGGTCACGAGCTGGCTCTTGGTCATCGGCTTCGCCATTCCTGTCTCCTTCGTCATCCCCTATTGGGGGCTCAATTCGTTATATGAACCGCATATTGCGTGAGAACACAACAATTAGGGTTCGCTTTCCCCAACAAAACAAGCTCTTTTTTAGCATTACACGCCGTCAAAGGAAGGCCGTTTCATCGAAACTACGCAACTTTCGGCTGTGCACGCGGGCGAGGGGCATCTCGCGGAGGATCTCCATCGCGCGGATGCCGATCATCAGGTGGCGGGCAACCTGTGTCCGGTAGAAGTCCGAAGCCATGCCCGGCAGCTTGAGTTCTCCGTGCAAGGGCTTGTCCGAAACGCAGAGAAGCGTGCCGTAGGGCACGCGGAAGCGGAAGCCGTTTGCCGCGATGGTCGCGCTTTCCATGTCGAGCGCGATCGCCCGGCTCTGGCTGAGACGCTGAACCGGCCCATGCTTGTCGCGCAGCTCCCAGTTGCGGTTGTCGACGCTGGCGACAGTGCCGGTCCGCATGATGCGTTTGAGATCGTACCCCTTGAGTTCCGTCTCGGTCGCCACCGCCTCCTCGAGAGAGGTCTGGATCTCGGCGAGCGCTGGGATCGGCACCCAGACCGGCAGATCGTCATCGAGAACGCGGTCCTCGCGGAGATAGGCGTGGGCCAGCACGAAATCGCCGAGCGACTGCGAATTCCGAAGCCCCGCGCAATGCCCGACCATGATCCAGGCATGTGGACGCAGAACCGCGATATGGTCCGTGGCGGTCTTGGCGTTCGACGGACCGACGCCGATGTTCACCAGGGTGATACCCGACCCGTTTGCACGCTTGAGGTGATAGGTCGGCATCTGCGGCATCTTTGGTGATAGGGGCAGATCGCCGTCGGGCGTCGTGATCTCGTGGTTGTCCGTCGCAACGAAGCTCGTATACCCGCTTTCCGGATCGGCGAGCGCGGCACGGGCATAGGCTTCGAACTCCGTCACGTAGAACTGGTAGTTCGTGAAAAGCACGTGATTCTGAAAGTGCGCCGGGTCCGTGGCGGTGTAATGCGCGAGACGGGCGAGCGAGTAATCCACGCGCTGCGCGGTGAACGGGGCAAGGGGCTCGGTACCGTCCTCGGCCGCCTTGGCGACGCCGTTGACGATATCGTCGTTCGTTGTCGTGAGGTCGGGCACGTCGAAGACATCGCGCAGGATAAAATCCGCCGCGCCTTCCTGAGGGACGGTAACGCCCGCGCGGCTGGAGACGGCGAAGTGCACCGGCATCGGCGTCGCCGACAGGCCGATCCGAACCGGAACGCCGTGGTTCTCGATCAGAAGACCGATCTGCTGCTCAAGATAGGCTCGGAACAGATCCGGCCGGGTGATCGAGGTCGCATGCATGCCGGGCGCCGCGACATGTCCGAAGGCAAGCCGGCTGTCGACCTTGGCGAAGGTCGCCGTGGCGATACGCACCTCTGGATAGAACGCCCGGTAGCGCACGCCCGGATGCCCTTCCTCCATCGCCGCCTGGAAGCGGTCGCACAAAAATCCGGTTGCGATATCGTAAAGCTCGCAAAGACGCGCCACCGCTGCGGCGGGGTCGTCGAACGTGGCCTCTTCCGGCACTGTCGGGGTGACCAGTTCAACACCACCCATGAAATCCTGCATCCTGTCCTCACGCGATCGATTGCGCGCAAACTGACACCGGCGCATCGCGGGATCAAGCAAGGCTGATCGTCATCGGCGGAACCCCGGGCCGATCGCCGGGGTTTGCCGCAGATGCAGACCATCCCCGATCTCGTTTACTTCCCCGACGACCGCCCCGGCATCACTCGCCGGAAGCGAGGACGTGGCTGGAGCTATACCGCGCCCGACGGCACCCTGATCGCGGACAAGAAGGAACGCGCCCGGCTCGATGCGATGGCAGTGCCGCCGGCCTATACCGATGTCTGGATGTGTCCCGACCCGCTCGGCCATCTGCAGGCGACGGGGCGGGATGCGCGGGCGCGCAAGCAATATCGCTACCACCCCGATTGGACCGCCTTTCGGGCTCGGCAGAAATTCGATCACCTGCGCGCATTCGGCACCGCGTTGCCGTCGATCCGCCGACGCATCCAGCGCAACCTGCGCGACGGTGAGGCGGGCGATCAGAGCTTCGCCATCGCCGCGATCCTGGCACTGCTCGACCGGGCGAACCTGCGGGTCGGCAATCCCGACTACGCCCGGCAGAACCGAACATTCGGTGCCACGACCCTGCGCCCCCGCCACCTGTCGCTCGAAGGCGGAAAGGTGCACCTCACCTATCGGGCCAAGGGCGGCGATCTCGTGGAGAAGGAGCTGCGGGATCAGACGCTGAACCGCGTGCTCGACCGGCTCGACGATCTGGGCGGGCCGACGCTTGTGTCCTGGGAAGACGAAACCGGCACCGCGCGCGCCGTCACCTCTGCGGAGGTGAACGCCTATCTCGCCGGGCAGACGGACAGCGATGCCATCACCGCGAAGACCTTCCGCACGTGGAACGGCACCGTGACCGCCTTCGAGGTCGCAATGCGCGAGGAGAGCCTGACGATCAAATCCATGACCGAAGCCGCTGCGGAGCGCCTGCACAACACGCCCGCGATCTGCCGATCGAGCTACATCCATCCCGATGTGATCGCACTCGCGGAAACACCTCTCGCGGAGCGTCGCCGCCTGATCGAGACCGCTCCCGAGACGCGCGGACTCCGGCAGTCGGAGGCGGGGCTTCTGAACCTGCTCTAGCGCATCTGGCGTTCCTCTGCCGCTCCACCTAACCTCTGATCTCGACAGCGACAGGAGGATCAGATGGGCGAAAGAAAAACCGCGCGCGGCGTCGATCTGCCCGGCTTGCGCGCATGACGATAACGGTCCGCGAGGCCGATCCGCGCGCTCCCGAGGCGCTGGCCTGTTTGCAGCGCTACTACGCCGAACTCGATGCCCGCTTCGATGGCGGCTTCGACGTGACGCTCTCTGCAGATCCCGAAGCGCCACAGATGATGCCCCCGCTCGGCAGCTTCCTGATCGCCGCGCGCGAGGGTCGCGATCTCGGCTGCGTCGGTCTCAAGGGCGACGGAACTGTTGTCGGAGAAATCAAACGCCTCTGGGTCTCGCCCGAGGCGCGCGGCGCAGGGCTTGCCCGCCGCCTGATGGACGCGCTTGAAAACAGGGCGCGCGACCTTGGCATGTCTACGCTCCGACTCGACACGAACAGCGCGTTGCCCGAGGCCGTCGCGCTTTATCGCAATTCCGGTTGGAGCGAGATTCCTCGCTTCAACAGTGATCCCTACCCGGATGTCTTCTTCGAAAAAGCAGTACGGCAGACCGGCTGAGGCCGGCCCGCCTTCGTTTCAGCGGATGCGCTGACCGTTGGCCAGAACCTGGCCGTCTTCGGTCACGCGGATCGTCGAGCTCAGACTGTCCTCGCCGTCACCCGGCACGGTGAACATCGACATCATCATCCGCGCACCCATCGCGTCCTCGTTCGACAGGATACCCATGGAGATCAGGCTGTCGATGAGCGCATTCGCGCCGGTCAGGTTCAGCGTGGCCTCTCCCGAAGGCGCGGGCATGCCGCCGAAGGCTTCGGTGTTCTCGTTGTCGAAGGTGAAGGCCCCATCGCCGGTCAGCTCGGCACCGGCTGCCGAGAGGCGCAGCTCGTCGATCGAGACCGCGTTGATCTCGCCGGGGGCTTCGTCAGACGCCTCCATCGCTTCGGGATCGAAGAAGCTTGCTGTCGGGGTCGCCTGCCCCGACAGATCGATCACCAAGGTCGCAGGATCCCGTGGCAGGTTGCCCTGCGGATCGAACATCGACCACAGCATTTCGGATACTTCGAGCCCGTCGAGCCGGATCAGCGCCTCGAAATCCTGCGGCTCTTCCGATGCGATGACCGGCATCAGGAGAGACGTTTCGGTGGACGCGGCGGAAGCCGAGATCGGGAAGGGCACGTCCGGCGAGGAAATGTCGAATTGCAGCTCCTGCGCCGCGACACCGTAGGCAAGCCCGGCTCCCGACATCGATACCGTGAGGCTGCCGCCGCCCGAGGACGACGCCATTTCGAACGGCGCGCCATCGCTCGTGCCGGACAGTTGCGATTGCCCGCTTTCAAAGGCGATCTCGCCGGTCACGTCGAGCCCCGCCTCGATCATCTCGTCGGCCATCATCTGATCGTCGAGCTCGGGCACCGCGCCGCTGCCCGTCATCGCAACGTCCGTTAGAGCGTTCGAATAGCTGCCGGTGTCGCCGGTCTCTGGATCGGTGAAATTGAAGTCGATGCTCATCTCCTCCGCCCGGATGTCCTGATCGAAGGTCATCGGATCGGAATAGACGAGATCGAAGCCGCCGCTCATCGCGGTGAAGGCGACCTGACCGCTGGCCTGATCGTCAGGAAGGGCCTCGCCGTCCACCGAGACCTCGCGCAGGACGATGCCGAGCTCGGGCGCATCGACCGTATAGGTCATCTCGCTGTCATCCCCCGAGGCGACGAGCGACATGTCCGTATGCGTGTAATCGAGTGACAGGACCGTCTCCTGCCCCTCTTCGGTGAAGGAGACCGTGATCGGCATGGTCTCCGGGAATGTGATGAGCACCGTGCCGTCGCCCTGATCCGCGAAGGTGACGTCGCCGCCTTCCCAGACGAGGCTGCCATCGCTGTCGGACATGTCCATCCGGGCCACGAGGCCCGCGGCGGTGAGCGCGTCTCCGCTCTCGGAGACATTGGCCGTCACCTCGTAGCCCGATGTCTCGAGATAGCTGCGAAACCCGTCCCAGACCTCGCTTGGGGTGACGTCGGCCAGCGCGGGCGCGCCGGAGGCGACAAGAGCCAAGGCACTGACCCCGGCGATATGGCGAATGCGGTCGGTCTGCATGGGCATGTCTTTCCCTCGGGGCGATCTTGCGGTTGGCCGGAGCATCCTTCCTGCCCGGTGAGAGGTCAAGGGGCTGGACCGTCCGGGCCGGCCGGATTACGCCTTTGCCCGATCCGTTTTTCAGGAGGCCCTCCCATGGACATGACCGGCAAGGCCGTCTTCATCACCGGCGCGAGCCGCGGCATCGGCGAGGCCGCCGCGCGCGAATTCGCCAATGCAGGGGCGCGCGTCGCCCTCATAGCCCGCAGCGCCGACCGCATCGCCGAGATCGCGGGCGAGATCGGCGAGAACGCTATCGCCATTCCCTGCGACATCTCCCGTTTCTGGGAAGTCGAGCAAGCGGTCGAGAACACCGTCCGCACCTTCGGAAGCCTCGATGTGGTCATCAACAATGCCGGCGTGATCGAGCCGATCTCCCGTCTGGCCAACGCCGACCCGGATGCCTGGGGCAATGTCATCGACATCAATCTCAAGGGTGTCTTTCACGGCATGCGCGCCGCGCTGCCGGTGATGCGCGCGCAAGGCTCCGGCACGATCCTGACGATCGGCTCCGGCGCGGCACATGGACCCGTCGAAGCATGGTCGCATTATTGTGCGTCGAAGGCTGGCGCGCTGATGCTCACGCGGATGGCCGACAAGGAGAATTCCGAAGCGGGGATCCGCGCGCTCTCGCTCTCGCCCGGCACGGTGGCGACCGAGATGCAGCGCGAGATCAAGGCGTCCGGCGTCAATCCGGTCAGCAAGCTCGACTGGTCCGATCACATCCCGCCCGAATGGGTCGCCAAGGCGCTTCTGTGGATGTGCGGGTCCGAGGCCGATGACTGGAAAGGCGACGAAATCTCGCTGCGCGATCCCGGTATACGCGCGAAGGTCGGCCTCACGTGATCCGTGTCGAGGATGCAGGCGGTGTCCGGCGCATCACGCTCGACCGCCCGGACAAGGCCAACGCGCTCACGCCCGAGATGCTGTCGGATCTCGCAGATGCCGCGGAAGCCGCAGAGGAGATACCGGCGCTCATCCTGACCGGCACCGGCCGCGTCTTCTCTGCCGGTGCCGATCTCGACGCCGCGAAAGCGGGCATGGCCGTCTCGCCCGATTGGGAGCGGCTGTCGCGCGCCATTGCCGCCCATCCCGGTCTCACCGTCGCCGCGCTGAACGGCACGGCCGCCGGCGGCGCGATGGGAATGGTTCTCGCCTGCGACATCCGCCTGGCTGTGTCCGAGGCGAAATTCTTCTACCCGGTGATGAGACTCGGCTACCTGCCGCAACCCTCGGACCCTGCGCGCCTCGCCGCTCTGATCGGGCCGGCGCGGGCGAAGATGATCCTGATGGCAGGGCAAAAGATCACGGCAGACGAAGCCCTGAGCTGGGGCCTCGTAGACCGGATCGTGGACGCCCCCGCCAAGGAGGCGGAAGCGCTTGTGGCCGATGTGCTTGCTGCAGGCACCTCCCATGTCAGCGCGATCAAGGCCATGATCGGCTGACGCCGCCCTATCTTTGGGTTGGGACAAATACCGCGGGGGTGTGGGGGCAGAGCCCCCACTCGCCCTCGGCCGCCTTACGCAGCCTTTTTCATGTAGACCGACTTCGCGTTGACGAATTCCTTCATGCCGAAGCCGCCATGCTCGCGGCCATAGCCTGAATCCTTCACGCCGCCGAACGGCATGTTGGGGATCGCCACGTTGAACCCGTTCACGCAGACCATGCCGGTATCGAAATAGGTCGCGGCGAGCTTGCGGGCATAGTCCTCATCCTTCGAGAATATGCCGCCACCGAGCCCGTAGCGGCTATCATTCGCGATACGCATCGCGTCCTCGTCATCTTTGGCCTTGATGACCGAGGCGACAGGACCGAAGAGCTCGTCGTCATAGGCCGGCTGCCCGGGTGCCACGTCGACGAGAACCGTGGCGGGGTAGAACGCGCCCGGCCCGTCCGGCACCTCGCCGCCGCAAAGAGCGCGCGCGCCCTTCGCGACGCTGTCCTTCACCTGATCGGCCAGCTCGTCGCGCAAATCGATCCGCGCCATAGGCCCGAGCTTGGTGGTCTCGTCCGACGGATCGCCCGTCTCGATCGCGCCCATCTTCTCCGAGAAGCGCTCGACGAAGGCATCGTAATTCTTCTCGGTCACGATGAAGCGCTTGGCATTCACGCAGGTCTCGCCGTTATTGTAGATACGGCCCGCGACGCAGGATTCGACCGCAAGATCGAGGTCGGCGTCGTCAAGGACCAGGTAGGCATCGTTCGAGCCGAGCTCGAGCACGCTTTTCTTCAATACCGACGCGGCCTTCTCGGCCACCTTGCGGCCCGCGCCATCGCTGCCGGTGAGCGTCACGCCGCGCACGCGAGCGTTCTCGATGACCTTGTCGGATTGCTCGTGGCTGATCCGCAGAACGGTGAACAGGTTCTCCGGCAGACCCGCCTTCTGCATCAGATCCTCGAGGAAGAGGCCGCTGCCGGTGCAGTTCTCCGCGTGCTTCAGCAGGACGCCATTGCCGGCCATCAGGTTCGCGATGGCATAGCGGACCACCTGGTAACAGGGGAAGTTCCAAGGCTGGATACCGTAGATCACGCCGAGCGGCGCGTAGGTGATCACGCCCGTGCCACCCGGAATGTCGCGCTCTTCCTCAGCGAGCTCTTTCGGGCCGTTATCGGCAGTGAAGTCGCAGATCGCGGCGCATAGCTCGATCTCGTCGCGGCTGTCGCCAATGAGTTTTCCGACCTCACGGGTCATCAGCTGGGCGAAGTCTTCCTTGTTGTCCCGCAAGGCCTGGCCGACCGCGCGGATCTTCTCCGCGCGCGCCTCGAGGCTCTGGAGGCGCCAGTCGAGAAAGGCGTTGTGGCACGCCTCGACGGCATCGCGCGCCTCGGCATCACTCATGTAGGAATATTCGGCAATCGGTTCGTCATTGGCCGGATTGATCGTCTGAATGTCGGCGGACATGAACTGCTCCTTGATTATCTGTCCCCGCTCAACGCGGCCAGCCGACTAGGTTTCCATCCTCACGTGAATGTGGCGCGCCACGCCCCCTTTCTTTGGATTGGCCCAAATACCCGCGGGGAGCGCGAGGGGCTGGCCCCTCGCTCCCTCGCGCTGTAGCGCTCGATACATTGCCCCTTGCAGACTCGGGGCAAGCTCCGTATACCCAATCCAACAGCGGCGTGCTGGGGTCCACACCCGGCGCCCACCGGATCACATGACCGGCCGCGGGCCGGTTTTTTTGTGTCCGCGTCCCAAACTACGCCAAGCAGGACCTTATGTCTGACCTGATCGCAAAAACCTCGATGGACCGCCGGATCGCCGAGATCGCCGGCCCCGTGATCGAGGATCTCGGCTTCGAGCTGGTGCGCGTGCGTCTCCAGGGCGGCAAGTCGCCGCTCTTGCAGATCATGGCCGAGCGCCCCGATGGCGGGATCGAAGTCGATGAATGCGGCGAGATCTCGACGGCCGTTTCCGCCGTGCTCGACGTGGAAGATCCGATTCTCGACGCCTATACGCTCGAAGTTTCCTCGCCCGGTATCGACCGCCCCCTGACCCGCCTGAAGGATTTCGATACCTTCGAGGGCTACGAGGCCAAGCTCGAAACGCACGACCTCATCGACGGGCGCAAGCGCTTCAAGGGCGTTCTGGCCGGTGTCGAGGGCTCCGAAGTGCTCATCAATATCGAAGAAGGCACGGTGGGGCTGCAATTCGACTGGCTCGCCGATGCCAAGCTCGTCCTCACCGACGAGCTGATCCGCGAGATGCTGAAAGCGCGCAAGGACGCGGGCACCGAGCCCGACGACTTCGACCAATCCCGATTTGACGAAATCCTGGCCGATGATGGCGGCCCCGAGGAGGAGTAAGACGAATGGCAATCACCTCTGCCAACCAGCTTGAGCTTCTGCAGACCGCCGAGGCGGTCGCGCGCGAGAAGATGATCGACCCCGGTCTCGTGGTCGAAGCGATGGAAGAGAGCCTCGCCCGCGCCGCCAAGTCGCGCTACGGCTCCGAGATGGACATCCGCGTGAAAATCGACCGTCGCACCGGCCGGGCGACCTTCACCCGCGTTCGTACCGTCGTCGACGAGGAAGAGCTGGAGAATTATCAGGCCGAGATGACCGTCGAGCAGGCCAAGCAATACCTCGCGGACCCGCAGATCGGAGACACCTACGAAGAGGAAGTTCCGCCGGTCGAGCTGGGCCGGATCGCCGCGCAAAGCGCCAAGCAGGTGATCCTGCAGAAGGTCCGCGAAGCCGAACGCGACCGCCAGTTCGAGGAATTCAAGGATCGCGCCGGCACCATCATCAACGGCGTCGTCAAGCGCGAGGAATACGGCAACGTCATCGTCGATATCGGCCGCGGCGAGGGCATCCTGCGCCGCAACGAGAAGATCGGCCGCGAAGCCTACCGCGCCAATGACCGCATCCGCTGCTACATCAAGGATGTGCGGCGCGAGACGCGCGGGCCGCAGATCTTCCTGTCGCGCACCGCGCCCGAATTCATGGCCGAGCTCTTCAAGATGGAAGTGCCCGAGATCTACGACGGCATCATCGAGATCAAGGCCGTCGCCCGCGATCCGGGCAGCCGCGCCAAGATCGCCGTGATCTCCTATGACGGCTCGATCGACCCCGTGGGCGCCTGCGTCGGTATGCGCGGCTCCCGCGTGCAGGCGGTCGTGAACGAACTTCAGGGCGAGAAGATCGACATCATCCCGTGGAACGAGGATGTGCCGACCTTCCTCGTGAACGCGCTGCAGCCCGCCGAGGTCTCCAAGGTGGTTCTCGACGAGGATGCCGAGCGGATCGAGGTCGTCGTGCCCGATGAGCAGCTGTCGCTCGCCATCGGCCGGCGCGGCCAGAACGTGCGCCTCGCCTCTCAGCTCACCGGTCTCGACATCGACATCATGACCGAGGAGGAAGAGAGCCAGCGCCGGCAGAAGGAATTCGAGGAGCGCACGCAGCTCTTCGTGGACGCGCTCGACGTGGACGAGTTCTTCGCCCAGCTCCTGGTCTCCGAAGGCTTCACCAATCTCGAAGAGGTCGCCTATGTGGAGATCGACGAGCTGACCGTCATCGACGGGGTGGACGACGAGACCGCCGAGGAGCTGCAGGCCCGTGCCCGCGACGTCCTCGAGGCGCAGGCCGCCGAAGCGCTGGAGCGTGCCCGCGCGCTCGGTGCGGAGGACAGCCTCATTGAATTCGAGGGGCTGACACCCCAAATGGTGGAGGCACTCGCGAAGGACGACGTGAAGACGCTCGAGGATTTCGCGACCTGCGCGGATTGGGAACTGGCCGGCGGCTGGACCACGGTCGACGGACAGCGCACCAAGGATGACGGCGTTCTGGAGCCCTTCGAGGTCAGCCTCGAGGAAGCGCAGAACATGGTCATGACCGCGCGCGTTCTTCTGGGCTGGGTCGACCCGACCGAGATCGAGACCGAGGCGGAAGGCGACGACGCCGCCGACGAAGGCTCCGAAGAGACCGAGGAGGCATAAGCGGCCATTGACCCGAGGCGGACGCAGCAAAGACCGCAGTGCCGGACCCGAACGGCGCTGCATCGCGACCGGAGAGGTTCTGCCTGTCGAGCGGCTGATCCGCTTCGTCGTGGGTCCCGATGGCTCGATCGTGCCCGACATTGCCGGCAAGCTGCCGGGCCGGGGCATCTGGGTCTCTGCGACGCGCGGGGATATCGACAAGGCGGCGGGCAAGAACCTCTTTGCCCGCGCCGCCAAGACAAAGGTATCGGTGCCCGAGGGACTGGCCGATAATGTGACGGATATGCTGGCCGAACGCGTGGTCAACCTCATCAGCCTCGCCCGCAAGTCGGGTGATGCCGTGGCGGGCTACGAGAAGGTCAAGGACTGGCTTCAGAAGGAAGAGGCCGAAGTCCTGATCCAGGCCGAGGATGGCTCAGCCCGCGGCAAGACGAAGCTGTCGACTCCCCATTTCGGCACCTATATCGGGTGGCTCGGGGCTGACGAGCTCGGGCGCGCCTTCGGGCGAGATAAAGTGATTCATGCCGCGCTCGGCGCTGGCGGACTCACGAAACGTGTTGTAGAGGATGCCCGACGCCTGAAGGGCATGCGCACAGCCGGACTGGCGCAAGACGCGGCAGCAGGGGCTGCCGGAAAGGATAAGAGAGCTTCATGAGCGAAAACGACGGCAAGAAGACATTGGGTGTACGCGGTGGTCCCCGTTCGGGATCGGTGAAGCAGAGCTTCAGCCACGGACGCACCAAGAACGTCGTGGTGGAGACCAAGCGCAAACGCGTCGTGGTGCCCAAGAGCAGCACGGGACCGGCATCCAAGTCCGGCTCCGGTGATGCCGGGCAAAGCGCCGCGCAGCGAGCCGCGGCTTCGGCCAAGCGCCCCGCCGGTATTTCCGATGCGGAGATGGAACGGCGTCTGAGAGCGCTGCAGGCCGCCAAGGCACGCGAGGCCGACGAACAGGCCCAGCGTGAAGCCGAGGAAAAGGCCCGCGCCGAAGAGCGCGAGCGCATGCGCGCCGAGAAGGAACAGAAAGAGCGCGAACAGCGTGAGGCCGAAGAGCGCGCCAAGGCAAAGGCCGAGGACGAGGAACGCCGCAAGCGCGAGGAGGCCGAAGCGGCCGAACGCGCCAAGGCCGCGCCCGCCCAGCCCGCGCCCGACGCCGATCCACAGAGTGCACGTGGCAAGGCAGCGCCCAAGACCACGAACAAGCCCGAGCGTGAGCGCGAAGATCGCAACCGCGCGCCGAAGGCTCGTGACGGCGGCCGCCGCTCCGGCAAGCTGACCGTCAGCCAGGCCCTTTCGGGCGGGGAAGGCGGACGCCAGAAATCCATGGCCGCGATGAAGCGCAAGCAGGAGCGTGCGCGCCAGAAGGCTATGGGCGGTCCCGTCAACCGCGAGAAGGTGATGCGCGAGGTCAAGCTGCCCGAGGCGATCACCGTGGCCGAGCTGGCCAACCGCATGACAGAACGGGTTGGTGACGTCGTAAAGGCGCTCATGCAGAACGGCGTCATGGCGACGCAGAACCAGACCATCGACGCCGATACCGCAGAGCTCATCATCGAGGAATTCGGCCACACCGTGACGCGTGTGTCGGACGCGGATGTGGAGCAGGTCATCGAACAGGTCGAGGACAATCCCGAGGATCTGAAGGACCGCGCACCGATCATAACCGTCATGGGCCATGTCGACCACGGCAAGACCTCGCTTCTGGACGCGATTCGGAACGCGAAGGTGACCCAGGGCGAGGCCGGCGGCATCACCCAGCATATCGGCGCCTACCAGGTGCAGACCGAAGGCGGCACGACGCTGACCTTCCTCGACACGCCGGGACACGCAGCCTTCACCTCGATGCGCTCGCGGGGCGCACAGGTGACGGATATCGTGATCCTCGTGGTCGCTGCCGATGATGCGGTCATGCCGCAGACCATCGAGGCGATCAATCACGCCAAAGCCGCCGAAGTGCCGATGATCGTTGCGATCAACAAGTGCGACAAGCCCGATGCGAACCCGACCAAGGTCCGCACCGATCTGCTCCAGCACGAGGTTGTCGTCGAAGAGATGTCCGGCGACGTGCAGGACGTGGAGGTCTCCGCGAAGAGCGGCAAGGGCCTCGACGAGCTGCTCGAAGCCATCGCACTGCAATCGGAAATTCTCGAGCTCAAGGCCAACCCCGACCGCGCCGCGCAAGGCGCCGTCATCGAGGCCAAGCTCGACGTCGGCCGCGGCCCCGTCGCGACCGTTCTCGTGCAGAACGGCACGCTGCGCCAAGGCGACATCTTCGTCGTCGGGGAGCAGTGGGGCAAGGTCCGCGCGATGGAGAACGATCAGGGCGCGCGCGTCAAGGAAGCCGGTCCCTCGGTTCCGGTGGAGGTTCTTGGCCTCAACGGCACGCCCGAGGCGGGCGACGTTCTGAACGTCGTCTCGACCGAGGCGCAGGCCCGCGAGATCGCCGAGTACCGCCAGCAGGTCGCCAAGGACAAGCGCGCCGCAGCCGGTGCGGCGACGACGCTCGAAGCGCTGATGCAGAAAGCCAAGGACGACGAGAACGTCACCGAATTGCCCGTGCTGGTAAAAGCCGACGTGCAAGGTTCGGCCGAGGCGATCGTTCAGGCGCTCGAGAAGGTCGGCAACGAAGAGGTGCGCGTGCGCGTCCTGCATTACGGCGTCGGTGCGATCACCGAAACCGATGTGGGCCTCGCCGAAGCCTCCGAAGCGCCGATCCTCGGCTTCAACGTTCGAGCCAATGCCTCGGCGCGCAACTCGGCCAACCAGAAGGGCGTGGAGCTGCGCTATTACAGCGTGATCTATGACCTCGTGGACGACGTGAAAGCTGCGGCCTCCGGCCTTCTCTCGAACGAGATCCGCGAGAACTTCATCGGCTATGCCAAGATCCTGGAGACCTTCCGCGTCTCGGGCGTCGGCACCGTAGCGGGCTGCCTCGTGACCGAAGGCGTGGCGCGCCGCTCGGCCGGTGTGCGTCTCTTGCGCGACGACGTGGTGATCCACGAAGGCACGCTGAAGACGCTCAAGCGCTTCAAGGACGAGGTGGCCGAGGTCATCTCGGGCCAGGAATGCGGCATGGCGTTCGAGAACTACGATGACGTCCGCAAGGAGGACGTGATCGAGATCTTCGAGCGTGAGGAAATCGCCCGCACGCTGAGCTGATTGTCTTTCGGAGAAAACAAAACGGCCCGCCAATCGGCGGGCCTTTTTCGTTTCTCCGGGCAGCTTGGACGCCGCTAGAGCCAGTCGCGCAGGATCGGCACGATCGGCACGTCGGCCGGCGGCATAGGATATTCCGCAAGCGCATTGGCCCGCACCCATTTCAGGGTCTGCCCTTCCTTCGGTTGCGGAATGCCCTCCCATTTGCGGCAGGCGAAGAGCGGCATCAGCAGATGAAAGTCGTCATAGCTGTGCGAGGCGAAGGTCAGCGGCGCGAGGCAGGAGGACCATGTGCCGATGCCAAGCTCCTCGGACAGCTCTCGGATGAGCGCCGCTTCGGGCGTCTCGCCTGGCTCGACCTTGCCGCCGGGGAACTCCCAGAGCCCGGCCATCGACTTGCCCTCGGGCCGCTGCGCGAGAAGGATGCGGCCCTCTGCATCAATGAGGGCAACAGCGGAGACGAGCACCACCTTCATGGCCGCGCGCCTGCGGATCGGGCAGGAGCGAGGGGCCAGCCCCTCGCGCTCCCCGCGGTATTTTCGCCAACCCAAAGACACATGCGCGTCACGAGCGGTAATCGGCGTTGATCGAGATGTAGCCGTGCGTGAGATCGCAGGTCCAGACCGTCGCCGCGCCGTCCCCGAGGCCGAGATCGACGGCGACCGTGATCTCCGGCTCCTTCATCACGGCCGCTCCCATCTCTTCGCGATACTCGGGCGAGACCCAGCCCTTCTCCGCGACCAGAACGTCGCCGAAGCGAATCGACAGAAGGTCGCGGTCTGCCGCCGCGCCCGATTTGCCGATCGCCATGACGACGCGGCCCCAATTCGGATCTTCGCCGGCGATGGCGGTCTTGACGAGCGGCGAATTGGCGATGGCCATCGCATGGGTGCGCGCATCGTTGTCGGAGGCGGCGCCGGTAACTTGGACGGTCACGAATTTCGTCGCGCCTTCTCCGTCCTTGACGACCTGATGCGCCAGATCGAGGAAGACGCTTTCGAGCGCCGTGGCAAAAGCGGTGTCGGACTTGGCGACGCGCACACCCGACGCGCCGGTCGCCCCCATCAGAAGCGTGTCCGAGGTCGAGGTATCGCTGTCGACAGTAATGCAGTTGAAGCTGCGCTCATTGATCCCCGAGACCAGCGCCTGCAGATCATCCTTCGCGATGGCCGCATCGGTGAAGACGTAGACCAGCATCGTCGCCATGTCGGGCGCGATCATGCCGGAGCCTTTCGCGATGCCAGCAATCCTGACTGTCTGTCCATCGATCTCGATCTCCGCAGACGCGCCTTTCGGGAAGGTATCGGTCGTCGTGATCGCATTTGCCGCGCCCGCGATATTCTCTTCGTCGAGCCCCGCCACAAGGTCGGCCACCTTCGCCACGATGCGCTCGTGCGGCAGAGGCTCCCCGATCACGCCGGTAGAGGAGGTGAAGACGCGGCTTGGGGGCAGGTCCATCGCGGTCGAGACCGCCTCGCAGAGCGCCTGAACCGACGCATCCCCGGCGCGCCCCGTGAAGGCGTTGGAATTGCCGGAATTGACCAGGATCGCCGCGCCGTCGCCCGCCTCGGGCTCGAGCGCGATCTTGGCCTGGCAATCGAGCACATTGGCCGAGCGGGTGGCCGAGCGCGTGAACACGCCCGCCACGGTCGAGCCCGGCGTGAGATGCGCGAGCATCACATCGGTGCGCCCGGCATAGCGAACGCCCGCCGCCGCAGTGGCAAAGCGGACGCCCTTGATCACCGGCAGCGCCGGGAAGGCATCGGGGGCCAGCGGCGAGCGGCTGGTGATCTTCGCCATCTTACTCGCTCATCAGAAGATCGGTGCGGCCCAGAACCGCCGGATCGAGATCCTCGCCGGGGCGCGTGACCTCGGAGCCAGCGACCAGCTCTTCGATTGCGGCCTCGACACGTGCCTGTGCGAGCTGCTGTTCGATCTGGTCGCGTACCTCCTCGAGGGCGGGCGCTTCTTGCTGCCGGGTCTCGTTCAGCTTCACGACATGCCAACCGAACTGTGTCTCGACCGGCTCCGAGATCGCGCCGGGCTCAAGCGTTTCGACGGCGTCCTGGAAGGGCTGCACCATCTGGCCGGCCGCGAACCATCCAAGATCGCCGCCATTCGCGCCGGACGGGCCGGTGGAGCGTTCCTGCGCGAGCGTCGCGAAATCGGCGCCGCCGTTCAGCTCCTCGATGAGGGCCTGCGCCTCTTCCTCGGTCTCGACGAGGATATGCGCCGCGTTGTATTCGGTCGCACCGCCCTCGCTGCCAAATTGCTCGTCATACGCGTTCTGGATGTCTTCTTCGCTCACTGCGTCACGGGACAGCCCGGCGACGGCTTCGGATGCGAGAAGCGCGCGGCGCTCGTTTTCGAGCGTCAGGCGCACGCCGGTCGTCTCTTCGGCGGAATCCGATTGCGCCAGCGCTTCCTGCTGGATCAGCTGATCGAGGATGCCCTCGAACAGAACATCCGGGGGAAGCTGCTGGTATTGCTCGGGAAGACCCGCGCGCACCATGAGCATGTGGCCCAGCGTGATCTCTTCGCCATTCACCGTCGCGACGACTTCGGACAGGTCCGCGTCGGGCGCGGTTTCGGATCCGGCGGTCTCATCCTGGGACCATGCCGGGCCGGCAAACGCGAGGAGCGCGGCAACGGCGGTGAGTTTCAGGCTCGGTCGGGACATCTTCACCTCTTTCTGCCACCCGTGCGGGCAGCGTTGACACTGTGAGGACCGGCCCTTACATCGCTCGTGGCTCTGTGCAGCCAGTCTTTCCCCCGTTTGTCTATGGGCTCGGTGCAGGACGGGCAAGCAGATGCCGCCACACGAGACGGTGACAGGCGAAAGAGAGCGTATGCTAGGGTTCGGAACACTCACGAAAAAGGTCTTCGGCACGGCGAACGACCGGAAGATCAAGTCGACCCGGCCCCTGATCGAGAAGATCAACGCTCTGGAGGCCGAGTACGAGGCTTTGGACGACGCGGGCCTGAGGGCCAAGACGGACGAGTTCCGCAAGCGCTTCGAAGGTGGCGAAAGCCTCGACGATCTTCTCCCCGATGCCTTCGCCAATTGCCGTGAGGCCGCCAAGCGGGCGCTCGGCCTGCGCGCCTTCGACGTGCAGCTCATGGGCGGGATCTTCCTGCACCAGGGCAACATCTCGGAGATGAAGACCGGCGAGGGCAAGACGCTGGTCGCCACCCTTCCCGCCTATCTCAACGCGATTTCCGGCAAGGGCGTGCACATTGTCACGGTGAACGACTACCTCGCCCGCCGCGATGCCGACTGGATGAGCAAGGTCTACGGTGCGCTCGGCTTGACGACGGGCGTGGTCTATCCGCGCCAGCCCGAAGACGAGAAGAAAGCTGCCTACCAGGCCGATATCACCTACGCCACGAACAACGAGCTTGGCTTCGATTACCTGCGCGACAACATGAAGTCCGAACTGGACCAGATGTATCAGCGCGGGCACAACTTCGCGATCGTGGACGAGGTCGATTCCATCCTGATCGACGAGGCGCGCACGCCGCTCATCATCTCGGGTCCGAGCCAGGACCGCTCGGAGCTTTATACCGGGATCGACAAGCTGCTGCCGGATCTTACCGAGGAACATTACGAGCTCGACGAGAAGACGCGCAGTATCTCCTTCACCGACGAGGGCAACGAGTTCCTCGAAGAGCGGCTGCGCGAGGCCGGGTTGATGCCCGAGGGTCAGACGCTCTACGACCCCGAATCGACCACGCTCGTGCATCACGTCACGCAGGCGCTTCGGGCACACAAGCTCTACCAGCGCGACAAGGACTACATCGTGCGCGACAACGAGGTCGTGCTGATCGATGAATTCACGGGCCGCATGATGGCGGGCCGCCGCCTGTCTGACGGTCTGCATCAGGCCATCGAGGCCAAGGAAGGCTGCCAGATCCAGCCCGAGAACGTCACGCTCGCAAGCGTGACCTTCCAGAACTACTTCCGCCTTTACAACAAGCTGTCGGGCATGACCGGCACCGCCACCACCGAAGCCGAGGAATTCGCGGAAATCTACGGGCTCGGCGTGGTCGAAGTGCCGACCAACCGGCCGATCGCGCGGATCGACGAAGACGACAAGGTCTACCGCACCGCGCAAGAGAAATACGAAGCCATCGTCGAGGAGATCCGCCTCGCCCACCAGAAGGGCCAGCCCGTCCTCGTCGGCACCACCTCGATCGAGAAGTCCGAGATGCTGAGCCAGCTGCTCCAGAAGGCCGGGCTCAAGCACAATGTCCTGAATGCGCGCCAGCACGAGCAGGAAGCCCAGATCGTCGGCGATGCCGGCCTGCCGGGCGCCGTGACGATCGCGACGAACATGGCCGGGCGCGGCACCGACATCAAGCTCGGCGGCAATTTCGAGATGAAGGTGCAGGCCGCGCTCGATGCCGACCCCAATGGCAATCCCGAAGAGATCCGCGCGCGGATCGAAGCCGGGCAGGCCGAGGCCGAGGACAAGGTGAAAGAGGCCGGCGGTCTGTTCGTTCTGGCGACCGAACGGCACGAAAGCCGCCGGATCGACAACCAGCTGCGCGGCCGCTCGGGCCGTCAGGGCGATCCGGGGCGTTCGTCCTTCTTCCTCTCGCTCGACGACGACCTGATGCGGATCTTCGGCTCCGAACGGCTCGACAAGGTGCTCTCCTCGCTCGGGATGCAGGAAGGCGAGGCGATCGTTCATCCGTGGGTGAACAAGTCGCTCGAGCGCGCGCAGTCAAAAGTGGAAGCGCGCAACTTCGACATCCGCAAACAGCTTTTGAAGTTCGACGACGTGATGAATGACCAGCGTAAGGTCATCTTCGGTCAGCGCCGCGAGATCATGGAAGCCGAGGATCTCTCGGAAGTCACCGAGGATATGCGGGAAGAAGTGATCGACGATATCGTCGATACTTACGCCCCGCCCAAGAGCTACGCGGATCAGTGGGACGTCGAAGGACTTGATGCCGATATCAAGGACAAGCTCAATATCGCGCTCCCGGTCGCGGAGTGGGCAGAAGAAGACGGCGTCGACCAGGATGTGCTGCGTGAACGCATCGCCGAAGCCTCGGACAAGCTCATGGCGGAAAAAGCCGAGGCATTCGGCCCCGAGGCGCTGCGCCAGATCGAGAAACAGGTTCTCTTGCAGACCATCGACTCCAAATGGCGTGATCACCTCCTGACACTGGAGCATCTACGTTCGGTCGTGGGTTTCCGCGGGTATGCTCAGCGCGACCCGCTGAACGAATACAAGACCGAGGCATTCCAGCTCTTCGAATCGATGCTGGACAGCCTGCGTAGCGAGGTCACGCAGAAGCTGGCCCAGATCCAGCCGATGAGCGAGGAGCAGCGCAAACAACTCCTCGATCAGCTACGCCGCGAACAGGCGCAGGCCCAGATGGCGGCTGCACAGGCCCCTGCGGGCGCGACGAATCCCGAAAGCGAAGCGGCAGGTCCGGCGGTCGCCGCGAAGGAGCCGCTGATCGACGGCTTCGACGAGACAGATCCCTCCACCTGGGGCAATCCGGGACGCAACGCGCCCTGCCCCTGCGGATCGGGCCAGAAGTTCAAGCATTGCCACGGTCGCCTCGCCTAAATGATCCTTGCCCGTGACGGCGCGGTCGTCGCGGGCAGTTTCCGTCGCATTGTTCCTATCCCGGAAACGCCTCGGGCTCTCCACGCCTTTGCCGCAAGCTCGCCAAGTTTGCGGATCATACGATTGTTGAAAGAAACCGTATGGTGGAGGCTCTAATGGCCCAACCCAAGACCTATGCGCTCGCTGCCGGAACAGTCTTTACCGCGTTCGCGATCGGCTACGTGATGCAATTTGGCCTGCCCGGCTTAAGCGACCCGTCCGAACCCATTGAAGTCAGCGGGATCGTGGACACCGCCGCGCCTGCAGGGCTTGAGGACAGCGCGCCTGCCCTGGCGACCGCGGGCGCGTTCCCCACCCTTCCGCAAGAGTCGCGTCCTGCCCCCGCACTTCAGCGGGCGAGTGTCGAAGTCGCGGCGGTCGAAGGCCAGAGCGCAAGCGACGCGATCCTGCCCAAGGACGTGCCGAGCGCCGGGTTCGACTGCGCGATCAGTGCTACCGCTGAACCGGGTGCGGCCGCGATGGTCGCGCTCGCGCTTGATGCGCCATGCCACGGGTCGGAACGCGTGACTGTCCACCACAACGGCTTGATGTTCACCGAGACCGTGCAGCCCGATGGTACGCTCAGCCTCGATGTGCCCGCACTCGCGGAAACCGCGGTTTTCATCTTCTCCTTCGGCTCCGGCGATGGCGCGATCGCGCAGGCTCAGGTCTCCTCGCTGGCGTTCTACGACCGCGTGGCGCTGCAATGGCGGGGCGATTCGGGGCTTGGACTTCACGCCCGCGAAGCCGGTGCCGACTACTTTGCCGACGGCCATGTCTGGGCGGGATCGCGCGGCACGATCGAAGCTGCGGCGCGCGGCGAAGGTGGCTTCCTGGCGCGACTGGGCGACACCGACGCGCCCGAAGCTTTGATCGCCGAGATTTATTCCTTCCCCGCTGGCACGGCGCCGGCCGAGGCAGAGGTCGCATTGTCGGTAGAAGCCGAAATCACGGCATCGAATTGCGGTCAGGATCTCGACGCGCAGATGATCGAGCGGCGAGGCGAGGCGGCACTCAGCGTGCAGGACATCGAACTGGCCATGCCCGAATGCGATGCCGTGGGTGACTTCCTGGTGCTGGACGCCATGGTCCGCGACATCGAGGTCGCATCGAACTGACCCTCGACGCTCCGGCTATTGAAATTTCGCCGCGCGGCACGAACAGTCGCGCGGCGTGTTTCATGCACCGGAGGGGTCCGTCATTCTACCGACACGAGTTCTTGCGTGCCGCATCCTGGCTGCGGCCAGTCTCTGGCTGACTGCGCTGTCTCTGCCTGCCGTGGCGCAATCGGATGATGTGACGTTACGCTCCTATGACGGGGGCGTCTCGCTGTCCGGCACGCTTCTGGGCTTTGACGGCGAGTTCTACCGCATCGACTCCGAATATGGCGAATTGACAGTGGATGCCTCTGGCGTCTCCTGTGCGGGCGTGGCCTGCCCATCGCTGACAGATTTCGTCGCAGAGTTGCGGATCTCCGGTTCCGCCACGATTGGACGGGTTCTTTTGCCGGCTCTCATCGAAGGCTTCGCGCTGCGGGAAGGTTACGTGTCCTCGCGCGAGGAAACCGGCCCGGATGCCACGCTTTACACGCTGACCAGCACCGAGACGGAGCGCGCCGTCGCACGGTTCTACATCTCGAGCACTACCTCCGATTCGGGATTTGCGGATCTTCTGGCGGACGAAGCGGACCTCGTCATGTCGCTGCGCGAGATCCGGGCCGAGGAGGCAGAAGCGGCGCGCGACGCCGGGCTCGGCGATCTGACGGAGGCGAAATGGTCTCGCGTGTTGGCCCTAGACGCGATGGTGCCCGTCGTCTCATCGCAAAACCCGGTGGAGACCATCTCCCTGCGGACGCTGACCGACATCCTCGCCGGGCGGACAAGGAACTGGCAGGCACTCGGCGGGCCCGATGCACCTGTCGTCTTGCATCTGCCAACGGAAAGCTCCGGACTTGCCCAGTCGATCGGAGACCGGCTGGCGCGGGCTCTGCCCGAGGCCGCCGAAGGCCAGGTGCTGCGCCATGACAGTCAGGAGGCGCTTGCGGCTTCCGTGGCCGTGGACCCCTTCGGGCTTGGGATTGCGAGCTTTTCGGAGATCGGTCTGTCCAAGCCGCTTTCCGTGGACGGTCCGTGCGGCTTCAGCCTGTCGGCCGAGCGCGGAACGATCAAGACCGAGGACTGGCCGCTGACCGCGCCGATGTTCCTCTACCTGCCTGCGCGCAGGTTACCGAAACTCGGCCGCGACTTTCTGGCCTATACCGCATCGGAGCCCGCGCAGAACGTCATCCGGCGCGTCGGCTTCACCGATCAGGCCGTGGAGGATGTGCCCATCGCGCATCAGGGCTCGCGCCTTGCGAACGCCATTGCCGTCGCGGATGGCGAGGAAGGTCTTGCAGAGCTCAAGCGTCTGCGTACCGAGCTTGCCCCGCTCAACCGCCTGACATTGTCGTTCCGTTTCGAACCCGGCTCGACACAGCTCGACGCGCAATCCCGCGCCAATGTCGCGCGGCTGGCCGCCGACATAGAGGCGGGCCTTTACGATTCGAGGACCATTCTTTTCGCCGGTTTCTCCGACGGGGCCGGACCCGCTTCGGCCAATCTCGTGATCGCGCGAAACCGCGCGGAGGCCGTTCGCGACGCGGTCATCTCCGCTGCCGAAGCCGCAGATCCCGAGCGGCTCGATATCCGCACGGACGGCTTCGGCGAGGCCATGCCGATGGCCTGCGACGATACGGTCTGGGGCCGGAAGGCCAATCGCCGCGTCGAGGTCTGGCTCGACTGATCCGCTCTACAGATACCCCTCAGAGCGAAAGCTGAGTTCACGGCATTTTCCGATCACCAGGTGATCGTGCAAGGTCACGCCCATCACCTCGCCTGCGCGCGCGACCTCGTTCGTCATCGCGATATCGGCGTCGGAGGGCGATGGATCACCGGAGGGATGGTTGTGCACGAGGATGACCGCCGAGGCGTTCAGCTCGAGCGCGCGCTTTATGACTTCGCGGGGGTAGACGGGCACGTGATCCACCGTGCCACGCGCCTGTGCCTCATCCGCGATCAGCACGTTCTTGCGGTCGAGGAAGAGGACGCGGAATTCCTCGATATCCTTGTGAGAGAGCGCCGCGTGGCAGTAATCGATCAAGGCTTGCCAGCTCGAGACGATGGGACGATGCATGACCTTGCCACGCGCCAGACGCTGCGCGGCGGCCTCCACGATCTTCAGCTCGCAAATCACCGCAGCGCCGACCCCGTCCATCTCGAGAAGCCGCGCGCGCGGCGCCGAGAGAACCCCCGCGAAATCGCCAAAAGCGTCCAGAAGCCGGCGCGCGACCGGCTTCACATCGCGGCGCGGGATGGCACGGAAGAGCACAAGCTCCAGCATCTCGTAGTCGGGCACGGCATCGGCGCCGCCGGAGACGAACCTGTCGCGCAGACGCTGGCGGTGATCGCGAATGTAGGAAGGAAGTGCCACCGGCCCGCCAGTATCGCGCGGCGGCGGATCGAAAAGCGCGCCTTGCGCGTCTGAAAAACCGGTCTGGATCATGGCCTGGACGCTAGCGCACGCAGGCTTAATTCGGCGTTAACGCCATCCGTCCATTTGCCTGCTCGACGTTCACCAAGTCTTTACGTCTTCGGCGCAGATTTGTCGCGACCTCCAAAGGCAAGGTCGCTCGTTTCCCCAAGCGAGGCGCGCGCCGCGATTCCCCGACACCGCGGCGCGCGTTCAAGAGCTTTATTCCGCGGCGTCGCGCCGTGGCAGCACCCAGTCGGGGCGCGGGAAGTGACAGGTATAGCCGTTCGGGAACCGCTCAAGATAATCCTGATGTTCCGGCTCCGCCTCCCAGAAGTCATCCACGGGCTCGACCTCGGTCACGACCTTGCCCGGCCAGATACCCGAGGCCTCGACATCCGCGATCGTGTCTTCGGCAACCGCTTTCTGGTCCTCGTCGACGTAATAGATCGCCGAGCGATAGCTCATGCCGATGTCGTTGCCTTGGCGGTTCAGCGTCGTCGGGTCATGGATCTGGAAGAAATATTCAAGGATCCGGCGATAGGAGATCCGCGCGGGATCAAACCAAAGCTCCAGACCCTCCGCGTGGGTCCCGTGATTGCGGTAAGTCGCGTTCGGCACGTCCCCGCCGGTATAGCCGACACGTGTCTTCTCGACCCCGTCGAGCTTGCGGAAGAGGTCTTCCATACCCCAGAAACAGCCGCCTGCCAGAACGGCGCGTGTCAGATCGCTCATGCTCTTTCCTCCACCTGGTCGAGATACTTGCCGTAGCCTTCGGCTTCCATGTCGTCGCGATGCACGAAGCGCAACGCGGCCGAGTTGATGCAGTAGCGCAATCCGCCGCGATCGGGCGGTCCGTCCGGGAAGACATGTCCAAGATGGCTATCCCCGTGACGCGAGCGCACCTCGGTGCGGATCATACCCATCGTGGTGTCGCGCAGCTCGGTGATGTTGTCCGGCTCGATCGGCTTCACGAAGCTCGGCCAGCCGCAGCCCGATTCGTATTTCGTCGACGACGCGAAGAGCGGCTCGCCCGAAACGATGTCGACATAGATCCCCGGCGCCTTGTTCTCGAGATACTTCCCGGTGCCGGGGCGCTCGGTGCCGTTTTCCTGCGTGACGCGATAGCTCTCGGGATCGAGTGCGGCCACCGCGTCCGGGTCTTTGCGATACTCGCTCATGTGGCTCTCCATGCTCGGAATGTCTGTGGTTCAAGATGGGGATGCAGACGACAAAGACAACGGTCCTGCGACAGGCGACCCCTCGCCCATCCCTGACGTCTCGATGAGCGGAGGAGCGCGGCATGCCACTCGAGGCAGGGAACCGGCGGTGGATCGCCCGCCCCGGACGCCCCGTCGAGCCGGGCGCCGCCGATACTTCGTGCGCCGCGCGCAGCGCGCAGACAAAGCCGCGCAACGCCCCCATGTCTCTCATGTCGGCGCGCCCAGCAATGCCCGCCGACCCCCGTGCGAGATTGCGAAAAGGAGACCTCGATGAGCACGCGCACCAAGACCCTCAGCATGACCGCCCTGCTGGCCGCCTCGACTTCGGTCGCGGCGGTGGCTCAGACCGCGCCCGAAGAAGGCGGCTCGCCCACGGAGCCCGCACTCGAAGCCGCCCCGGAGGTCGGGATGACCCCTGACACCGCCGCGCCGGGCATGACGAGCGGTGCGCCCGACACCTTCAGTGAACTCGTCTCCATCTTCGAGGAGGGGATGCCGGAGATGGCGGATCCCGCCGTGATCGACACAGGATATGTCATCGACACGCTGACTCTCTCCGACATCCCGGATCAAGCGGCAGGTGAAAGCGAAAGTCTCGATCTCGCGCTGGCCGATGTGGAGGGCGAACTCGCCGCGATGCAGGACGAAATCGCGGCAAACGACATGCTTGCGGACCTGCTCGAAGCGCAGGGCTTCGCCGCTGAGGATGTCATCGGCATCTTTGCCGCTGCCCCGGACCGGGTCGAGCTTCTGGTCGACGACCGCGCCTGACGGGCGGGGGGTCGAGCGTGGCCTCCGCATCTCCCCAGCGGAGGCCACATCTCACGCCGGCAGCCGCGCCAAGGCCCAAAGCGCCGCATCGCGGACGGTCTCGTCGGGATCCTCGGCCAGCGCGGCCGCCGCGGGACGCAGCCGCGCGCTGCCCGAGTTCCCGATGGCATAAGCGACGTTACGCACGAAGCGATCGCGCCCGATCCGCTTGATCGGCGAGCCCGAGAACCGCGCCCGGAAACCGGCATCGTCGAGCGACGCCAGTTCCGCAAGATCCGGTGCCAGCAGGTCCTCCCGCGCGGCATAGCGGATATCGCTGGCCTCGGCGGCAAACTTGTTCCACGGGCAGACCGCCAGGCAATCGTCGCAGCCATAGATCCGGTTGCCGAGCCCTTCGCGCAGCTCTTCGGGCACGGGTCCCCTGTGCTCGATGGTCAGATAGGAAATGCAGCGCCGCGCATCGAGCTGGTAGGGTGCCGGAAACGCATCGGTCGGGCAGATGTCGAGGCACCGGCGGCACGAGCCGCAGTGATCCGTTTCGGGCGCGTCACGCTCCAGATCGAGCGTCGTGAAGATCGAGCCGAGAAAGAACCAAGATCCCATCTCCCGGCTGACGAGATTGGTATGCTTGCCCTGCCATCCAAGGCCCGCGGCTTCCCCGAGAGGTTTCTCGGCCACCGGCGCGGTGTCGACGAAGACCTTGATCTCGGCCTCCTCGCCGGCCGCCTCGGCCTCGGCGATGAGCCATCGCCCGAGCCGCTTCAGCCTCTTCTTGACGATGTCGTGATAGTCCCGGTTCTGTGCGTAGACCGAGATCGCGGCACGTTCGGGCGCGCCCAGGATCGCCATAGGGTCATGATCCGGCGTGTAGCTCTCCCCAAGCATGATGATCGACCGGGCCTCGGGCCAGAGCACCTGCGGATCGCCGCGCCAGGAGGCGCGATCCTCGAGCCAGCCCATCTGGCCGTGCCGCCCCTTCTCCAGGAACGCGCCCAGCCGCTCCGGCACCTTCGGGATGTCACCCGGCCCGCAGATCCGGCACATGGTGAACCCGGCGGCCTCCGCCTCGGCCTTGAGGCGCGCCGTCAGGGACATGCGCGAAAGCTACGCTCTTTGGGTTGGCCCAAATACCGCGGCCGTCCGATGCCACGAGGCGCCGCGATTTCAGAAGTCGAGATCGGCATAATGCGGCGGCGGCGGGAAGCCCGGAAGCTGATCGGCCAGGATCGAACGGAAGGCCGGGCGCGACTTGATCTTCGCATACCAGTCCTTCACCGCCGCCTGCCGGTTCCAGTCCACGTCCGAGATATAATCGAGGGAAGACAGATGCGCCGCGGCGGCGAAATCGGCGAGCGTCATCACGTCGCCCGCAAGCCAGCGCCGATGATCGAGCAGCCAGGCCATGTAATCGAGGTGATATTTGACCGCCTTGGCCCCGGCTTTCACGTTGGTGCTGTCCGGGAAGCCGGCCTTCATCACCTTCTTGTTCACCCGCTCATAAAGCAGCTTCGACGTCACTTCGCTGTGAAACTTGTCATCGAACCACCCGACCAGCCGGCGCACTTCGAAGCGCGCATCGGCGCTTTTGGGCATCAGAGCGGGCTCGGGATATTTCTCCTCGATCCACTCGCAGATCGCGGCGGATTCCGCCATCGTCTTGCCGTCGATCTTCAGGACCGGAACCTTCGCCGCCGGGTTGCGTCGGATGAAATCGGGATCCTTTTCCCAATAGCGTTCTTCGGCGAGTTCCACTTCGATCTTCTTTTCGGCAAGGCTCAGTCGGACCTTGCGGCAGAAGGGGGACAGGGGAACGTGATAGAGCTTGGCCATCTGGGGCAGATCCAATGAATGAAAGCGAACGCGTGATCGTCTCTAGACCCGCAACCGCTCCGACTTCAACAGTCAGCGCGGGGCGCGGGCAAGCTCACGCCGGCTCGAAGCAGGATGCGCGGCCATCCCGCTGGATCGTCGCGGCCCCGTCCATGATCGAGGCCGCGCGCCGCCGCACGAAATTCGAGGGGTCGGACGCGGATCGGCCCTTGGGGTCCGGCAGGATGGCCGCGAGGCGCGCCGCTTGCGTCGGAGTCAAATCCGCCGCCGAGACGCCGAAATAGTGCCGCGCCGCCGCTTCGACGCCGAACACGCCTTCATCGAATTCGATCATGTTGAGATAGACCTCGAGGATACGCCGCTTCGGCCAGACCGCCTCCATGCCGGGCGTGATGACAGCCTCGAGCGCCTTTCGCGGCCAGCTTCGACCCTGCCAGAGATAGACGTTCTTCACCACCTGCTGCGAGATCGTCGAGGCGCCACGATTGCCGCCATCCTCGATCGCATCGCGGATAGCGCTCATGTCGAAGCCCCAATGCCGGCAGAAATTGGCATCCTCCGCCGCGACGGCGGATCGGTACATCACGGGCGCGATGGCATCGGAATTCACCCATTGCCGCTCCACCCCGCCGAGACGCCGCGCTTCGGACATGATGTAGGGCGTCGTCGGCGGGGCCACGACCCGATAGAGCCCGATCCCCAGAGCGATCAGCACCGCCAGCGCCAGCACGGCGCGGAAGAGCCACTTCGCCAGGAAGCGGCCAGGCCGAATCTTCGTTTTCGTCTTGCTCGACTTTTTCGCCATAACGCCGTGATACCGCCCCGTAGGCGACCGGGAAAGCGGCTCTGCATGACGTGGGAAAGTCTGACGCGAACAGGTCACGCGCAGTCGGGACGGGACAGGTCTTGCCGCCGCCGCACGTGCCTTTTACGGCAAGCTTTTGAATGAGTGCCGAGAATCACATGTCACAGCGAGATTTCATCCGTCACGTCGTCTTTTTCACCGCCAGGGACGAAGCCGATATCCCCCGTATCATCGAGGGGCTGAAACAATTGGGCGATATCCCGCACGTCACGCATTTCGAGGTCCGCGAATGCGCCCGCATGGACCAGATAGCGAATGACGTCGACGTCGTCGTCTATGCCGAGTTCGCCGATCGGGCGGCATTCGACGCCTACAAGGCGCATCCGATCTACCAATCCTCCATAGACGCGGTGCGGCCCCTTCGGGACACCCGGGTCGCCGCGGATTTCTAAGCCGCATGTCGGCCCGCAGCATTCGCTTCGATACCGGCCCGCTGGGGCACGGCACGGAATTCCGCGCGCCGCTCCGCGTTCTGTCCGCGTGGAATGCTGAAGACGTTGCACCTCTGCTGGCAGAGATGGAGAGTTGGCGACGCGCGGGCTACTGGCTGGCGGGTCATGTCGCCTACGAGGCCGGATATGCGCTGACGCCGAAACTGGCCGATGCGATGCCCGCTGAGAGGTCGGGGCCGCTTCTGCAGTTCGGTGTCTTCGATGCGCCGCGGGCACCGTCGCAACACAGCGCGATGCTGCCCTTCGGTCTCGGCGCGACCGTGCCGCTTTGGTCGCAAGACGAGTACCGCGCGCGGTTCGATCAGGTGCGGGACTACATCGCGGCGGGCGACATCTATCAGGCCAACCTGACCTTCCCCTTCAAGACTGAGCTCTACGGCACGCCCGAGGCGCTTTATGCCGCGCTTCTTCATCATCAGCCGGTCAGATACGGAGCCTTTGTCGATCTTGGTGGACCGGTGATCCTGTCCCGCTCGCCCGAACTGTTCTTTCGCTGCGATGCGTCCGGCAGCCTGACCGCGCGACCGATGAAGGGCACTGCCCCGCGCGGCGCGACCGCCGAGGGGGACACGGCGCAGGCGGCGTGGTTGCAAAGCTCCGAAAAGAACCGTGCCGAAAACCTCATGATCGTGGACCTTCTGCGGAACGATCTCGGCCGGATCGCACGGATCGGAAGCGTCGCCGTGCCTCAGCTCTTCGAGATCGAGACCTACGCGACACTGCACCAGATGACGTCGACCGTCACAGCTGAGCTGCGCGAGGGTGTCACGCTACCCGAACTCATTCAGGCGCTCTTTCCCTGCGGGTCGATCACCGGGGCGCCAAAGATCCGCGCGATGCAGATCCTTGCCGAGCTGGAGGCAGGGCCGCGCGGGGTCTATTGCGGCTCAATAGGTTGGATCGCCCCTGACGGCACGATGGAATTCAACGTCGCGATCCGGACGCTCACCTGCCACGAAGACGGCACGATGCGGTTCGATGTGGGCGGCGGTATCGTCTACGACAGCACCGCAGAGGCGGAATACGACGAAGCACTGCTCAAGGCGCGGTTTGCCGACATCGCGCCGCAGCCTCAAGCCGCCGAATAACCACCGGAAACCCGCGACGGACCGTGAAAAGGGCCGGACGCAGTGTCCGGCCCCTTCTGGTTATTCGGCCGGCACCGCCTCGGCCTCGAGCCCCACGGGATGCGAGAGCTTGTCGAGCATCTCGGTCGGGCAGACCTGCAGGAAGTTGCCACGCTCTTCCTCCCAATGCTGGAGGATATCGGCGGCCTTGCGGCTGCCCGTCTCGGCATGGTGCCGCTCGATCAAGCCGCGCAGCTCGGCTTCCCAATGCTCGACCGTGACCGGCCCCATCACGAGGCTCTCGGGGTTGATATAATCCCGCGCGACGCCGTCGGGATCGTAGAGATAGGCCATGCCGCCGGTCATCCCGGCCCCAAAATTCGCACCGATCGAGCCAAGGATCACAGCGACCCCGCCGGTCATGTATTCGCAACCGTTGGAGCCGCAGCCTTCGACCACCACATGCGCGCCCGAGTTTCGCACCGCAAAGCGCTCCCCCGCCCGGCCCGCGGCGAAAAGATACCCCGCCGTCGCGCCGTAAAGCACTGTGTTGCCGATGATCGTGTTCTCGGCTGCCACCAGCGGCGAGGCCATCGGCGGACGCACGACGACGATCCCGCCGGAAAGGCCCTTGCCGACGTAATCGTTGGCATCGCCCGATACCTCGATCTTGAGGCCCGGCGCAGCGAAAGCACCCAGCGACTGACCGGCGGACCCCGTCAGCTTGATATGCAGGTGATCGGGCTGCAGGGCATTCCGCATTCCGAATTTCTGCACGATATGGCTCGATGTCCGCGTGCCGACGGTGCGGTGCGTGTTCTGCACCGCGTAGGACAGCTGCATCTTCTCGCCTTCGTTCAGGAAGCGCGCGGCGTCCTTCACGATCTCGGAGTCGAGCGTGTCGTCGACCTCGTTACGCGGCCCGTTGCGGTCGAGGCGCACCTCGTCGGCCCCGTCCACGCGGATCAGGAGCGGGTTGAGATCGAGATCATCCAGATGATCCGAGCCGCGGCTGACCTGGCTCAGAAGATCCGCGCGCCCGATCACGTCGTCGAGCGAGCGCGCACCGATTTCAGCCAGAAGCTCCCGCACTTCCTGCGCGTAGAAGGTGATGAGGTTCACGACCTTGTCGGCATTGCCGGTGAACTTCTCGCGCAGGCGATCATCCTGGGTGCAGACGCCAACCGGGCAGGTGTTCGACTGGCATTGACGGACCATGATGCAGCCCATCGCGATAAGCGCGGCGGTGCCGATGCCGTATTCCTCCGCGCCGAGCATCGCCGCCATGACGATGTCGCGCCCCGTTCTGAGACCGCCATCGGTACGCAGGGTCACGCGGCTCCGCAGGTTGTTCATGGACAGAACCTGATGCGCCTCGGTGAGGCCCATCTCCCAAGGCAGACCCGCATACTTGATGGAGGTCGCAGGGCTCGCTCCCGTGCCGCCATTGTGGCCCGAGATCAGGATGACGTCGGCCTTGGCCTTGGCGACACCCGCCGCGATGGTCCCGACGCCCGAGGAGGCGACCAGCTTTACCGTCACCTTCGCGACCGGATTGATCTGCTTCAGGTCGTAGATGAGCTGCGCGAGATCCTCGATCGAGTAGATATCGTGATGCGGCGGCGGCGAGATCAACGTCACGCCGGGCGTCGAATGGCGCAGCTTCGCGATGAGTTGCGTGACCTTCATGCCCGGAAGCTGGCCCCCCTCGCCGGGCTTGGCGCCCTGCGCGACCTTGATCTCGAGCTCTTCGCAATTCAGCAGGTATTCCGCCGTCACGCCGAAACGGCCCGATGCAACCTGTTTGATCTTGGCCGAGCGGTTGTCGCCGTTCGCGTCGGGCGTTGAATCCTTGGGATCCTCGCCACCTTCGCCGCTATCGGACTTCGCGCCGATCCGGTTCATCGCGATGGACAGCGTGCGATGCGCCTCAGGCGACAGCGCGCCGAGGGACATGCCCGGCGTGACGAACCGCTTGCGGATCGAGGTGATGCTCTCGACCTCCTCGATGGGAAGCTTCGGCCCCATCGGCTTGATGTCGAGCAGATCGCGCAAGTGGATCGGCGGATTTGCCCGCATCGCCTTGGAATACTGCTTCCATGTCTCGTAGGAGGCCCGGTCACACGCCGATTGCATCAGGTGCATGGTCTGCGCGCCCCAGGCATGGGTTTCGCCGGATTTGCGCGCCTTGTAGAAACCGCCGATGGGCATGACGTCGCGCCCGCCGCGGAAGCCGAGCGCGTGGATCTCCTCGACCTTCTTCTGGATGCCGGAGACGCCGATCCCGGAGATACGGGAAATCATGCCGGGGAAGTATTCGGCGCACATCGCGCGGGAGAGACCCACGGCCTCGAAGTTGAGGCCGCCGCGATAGGACGAGACGACCGAGATGCCCATCTTCGACATGATCTTCAGGACGCCAAGGTCGACCGCGTCGCGATAACGCTTCATCGCGTCGGTCAGCGAGCCGTCGAGAAGGCCGCGCCGGATGCGGTCCGCGATCGTGTCCTCGGCAAGATAGGGGTTCACCACGGTCGCACCCGCACCGATCAGAACCGCGAAGTAATGCGGATCGATGCATTCCGCCGAGCGCACGTTGAGCGAGCAAAAGGTCCGCAGGCCCTTGCGCGTCAGGTGGCTGTGCACCGCGCTCGTGGCCAGGATCATCGGCATCGCGACCTTGCTCTCGTCGGCATGGTGATCGGTCAGCGTGATATGACCCGCGCCAGAGCGCACCGCGTCCTCCGCTTCAGCGCGGATCCGCTCGAGGTTTTCCTTGAGCGTGTTGCGCCCGCCGCCCGAAGGGAAGGTGCAGTCGATCTCCACCATCTCGGCGTTGAAATGAATCTTGAGCGCGTCGAACTGGGCGTTACCGACGAACGGTGTATCGAGCACGAGGATCTCGGTCTGCGCCGAGCTCTCGTCGAGCACGTTCTTGAGGTTCCCGAAGCGCGTCTTGAGGCTCATCACGCGGAATTCGCGCAAGCTGTCGATCGGCGGGTTCGTCACCTGGCTGAAGTTCTGCCGGAAGTAATGCGACAGTGGCCGGTAGCGCTTTGACAGGACCGCGGAGGGCGTGTCGTCGCCCATGGAGGCCACGCTCTCCTTCGCATCCTCGGCCATCGGCACGAGGATCTGCTCGATCTCCTCGACGGTATAGCCTGCCGCGATCTGGCGGCGGCGAAGCTCACCGGCTTCGAAGAGCGGCGCCTCCTCGACCTTGGAAAGCGGCTCGTCAAGCTCGGTGATCTTGCCGACCCAGTCGCCGAACGGCTGCGCGGCCGCGAGCTTGTTCTTGATCTCGACATCGTGGAAGAGTGCGCCTTCCTTCATGTCGACGGCGATCATCTGACCGGGGCCGAGCGCGCCCTTCTCCTTCACGCTGGCCTCTTCGATCGGCACCATCCCGGCCTCGGAACCTGCGATCAGCAGATCGTCGCCTGTCACCACGTAGCGCATCGGCCGAAGGCCGTTCCGGTCGAGGCCGCCGCAGACCCAGCGACCATCGGTCATGGCGAGCGCCGCCGGGCCATCCCAGGGCTCCATCACCGAGTTGCAATAGGAATACATGTCGCGCCACGCTTGCGGCAGTTCCTCGGCCTGCTTGGACCAGCTTTCGGGCACCAGCATTGTCTTGGCCATCGGCGCATTGCGGCCCGCCCGCACCAGCACCTCGAACACCGCGTCGAGCGCCGCCGAATCCGACGCGCCGTTCGCGATGATCGGCTTGATGTCGCCCGCCATGTCTCCGAACGTGGCCGACGCCATGCGGATCTCGTGGCTCTTCATCCAGTTGGTGTTGCCCTTGAGCGTGTTGATCTCGCCGTTATGGGCGAGCATCCGGAAGGGCTGCGCGAGCCACCATTGCGGGAAGGTGTTCGTGGAATAGCGCTGGTGGTAGATTGCAAACGCGCTCTCGAAGCGCTGATCCTGGAGGTCGGGATAGAACTCCGCGACATCCTGGGCGAGCATCATGCCCTTGTAGATGATCGACCGGCAGGAGAGCGACGCAATATAGAGCTGCGCCACACCCGCGGCGGCGGCGGCTTTCTCGATCCGGCGGCGGATCACGTAAAGCTCGCGCTCGAAGGTTTCCTCATCGACGCCGCGCGCGTTCGAGATCAGGATCTGCTCGATCTCGGGGCGGGTTGCGTTGGCCTTCTCGCCAAGACAGTCGACGTTCACCGGCACGTGTCGCCAGCCGTAGATATAATAGCCCATCCGCAGGACTTCGGTCTCTACGATGGTCCGGCAGGTTTCCTGCGCGCCGAAATCGGTGCGCGGCAGGAAGACTTGGCCCACGGCCATCAGCTCATCCTTGCGCGGGTCATGGCCCGTCCGCTCGATCTGGTCGTAGAAGAAGGAAACCGGGATCTGCACATGGATGCCAGCGCCGTCGCCGGTCTTGCCGTCCGCATCGACCGCGCCCCGATGCCAGATCGCCTTGAGCGCGGTGATCCCGGCATCCACGACCTTGCGCGAGGGCGTTCCATCGATGGAGACGACAAGGCCGACGCCACAGGAGGAATGCTCCTCGGCTTCGGAATAGAGCCCGTTCTCGGCCAGCCATTGGCGCTCGGCCTCCATCTCGGCGGCCCAGTTGGCGTCGTATTTGGTCATGGCAGGTTCTCCTTCGGCACAAAGGCATTCTCAGCTTCGTATTCGGCCCGGGTGCGGCGCGGGTGATCCCCCGCGAGGCTCAGCGCCTTCAGCGCCCGGTCCACATATATCTCGCTCGTGAGCGGCAACGACGCGGCCGCGTCGAAGAGCCCCGGCATCAATTCGTATTCGGCCCCGTCATCCCGCAGCCAGAGATGGCTGCCACAGGTACCGCAAAAGGCGCGTTCGGCGAAGGACGAGCTGCGATAGCGGCGCACCGGCCCTTCGATCTTCACGTCTTCCGGCGCGACCGGCACCATGACATAGACCCCGCCCGTCCAGCGTTGGCACATGCGACAGTGACAGGCGTGAACGCCGCCCTCGTGGTGGGCAACGCTCAGGGTCACGGCGCCGCACAGGCACGCGCCGGTCATGGAGGTCTCGGCGCCGACCATCCTATTCCGCAGCGATGGCGCTGGCGCCGTCGAACTGGCTCAACACCGCCTCGGCGCAGTCGCGCCCATCGCGGATCGCCCAGACGACAAGGCTTGCGCCGCGCACGATGTCACCGACGGCATAGACGCCATCGAGGCTGGTCTTGCCGCTGGTGAACTCCGCCTTGACCGTGCCCCAGCGGGTGACTTCGAGCCCTTCCTGCCCCCACAGCGTCGGCAACTCCTCGGCTTCGAATCCGAGCGCCTTGATCACGAGGTCGGCGGGCTCATCGTATTCCGCACCCTCGATGGGCTCGGGGCTTTGGCGACCTGTCGCGTCGGGCGCGCCCAGGCGCATCTTCTGAACGACGACCGCATTGACCGGGTCGCCCTTGAAGGCCTTCGGCGCGGTCAGCCATTCGAACTCGACGCCTTCCTCCTCGGCATTGGCAACCTCGCGTTGAGAGCCGGGCATGTTCTGACGATCGCGGCGGTAGAGGCACTTCACGCTGGTCGCGCCCTGCCGGATAGAGGTGCGGACGCAATCCATCGCGGTGTCACCGCCTCCGATGACCACCACGCGCTTGCCCTTCGCGTTGAGCTCACCGCTTTCGAATTCCGGCACGTGGTCGCCGAAATTCACCGCGCGGTTCGACGCGGTGAGGAAGTCGATCGCCCGCACGATCCCGTCCGCACCGGCCCCCGGCCCCTTGAGATCACGGCTCTTGTAAACGCCGGTCGCTATGATGACCGCGTCATGCTTCTCGCGGATCTCGTCGAAACCGATGGTCTCGCCGACATTGCAGTTCATCACGAAGGTCACGCCGCCCGCTTCGAGCTGCTCGTTCCGGCGCATGACGACGGGCTTTTCGAGCTTGAAGCCGGGAATGCCGTAGGTCATCAGCCCGCCCGCGCGGTCATATCGGTCATAGACCGTGACCTGCACACCGGCGCGGCGCAGGACATCGGCAGCGGCAAGCCCGCCCGGTCCTGCACCTATGATGCCGACGCTTTCGGGACGGTCGGCGGCAGGTTCGATCGGCTGGACCCAGCCCTCCTCCCAAGCGGTGTCGGTGATGTACTTCTCCACCGCGCCGATGGTCACGGTGCCATGGCCCGATTTCTCGATCACGCAATTGCCTTCGCAAAGACGGTCCTGCGGACAGATCCGGCCACAGATCTCAGGGAAGGTGTTGGTCGCCTGGCTGACCTCGTAGGCCTCTTGCAGGCGTCCTTCGGCGGTCAGCTTCAGCCAATCGGGGATGTTGTTGTGGAGCGGGCAGTGCGACTGACAATAGGGCACACCGCACTGCGAACAGCGACCGGCTTGCTCCGCGGCCTTTTGCTCCGCGAACTCGGCATAGATCTCCTGGAAGTCCTCGCGGCGCTCCTCTGCGGTGCGCTTGTCGGGCATGTCGCGACCAACGGTCACGAATTTCAGCATCGGCTGCTTGGCCATGTCGATAATGTCCTCGGAATTCCTCTCGTCGGCGTCATATAGCTGCGTTCGGAATAATAAAAGTCAGCAATACTGACATATATTCAAAAAACGGCCTTCGGGAAGTCGAAAAGCACACCAGCACACAGCATATTTAGGTCCGGTTTGCGATATATATTCCCCCTTCCCTCTGGAATCACTCTGATTATAGGGAAGGCAGGCGTCCCGTTATCCAAGGCCATCTCATGTCCCTCTGGCACCTCGTCCTTCTGGCCCTCATCCAGGGCATCACCGAGTTTCTGCCGGTTTCCTCCTCGGGCCACCTGATTCTCCTGCCCGGCCTGACCGGGGCCGAGGATCAGGGACTGGCGCTCGACGTGGCGGTGCATATCGGCACGCTCGGTGCGGTGATCCTCTATTTCTGGTCCGATGTGCGGGTGGCGCTCGGCGGCACGCTGCGACTGGCGCAAGGAAAGATCGACACCAAGGGCGCGTTTCTCGCACTGTGCCTTCTGATCGCGACGATCCCCGTCATGGCCGCGGGCCTGGCCTTGCGCCTCACCGGCCTCGACGACGCGCTGCGTTCCGTCGCGGTGATCGGCTGGGCGATGATCGTCTTCGGCCTCGTTCTTTACTGGGCGGATCGCACCGGCGCTGAGACTCGCACCGCGCCCGAATGGACGCTGAAACACGCGATGATCATGGGCCTCTGGCAGGTTCTGGCAGTCATTCCCGGCACGTCGCGCTCAGGCATCACCATCACCGGCGGACGGCAACTCGGCTACGGCCGGCACGACGCGGCCAAGCTTGCCATGCTGATGTCCATCCCGACGATCCTTGCCTCTGGCGCGCTTCTCGGCGCAGAGGCGCTCATGGAGCCGGACGTTTTCCCCTGGCGCGATGCCGCCATCGGCGCGGCGCTAGCCTTCTTGGCCGCGCTCGCCGCTCTGGCGCTGATGATGCGGCTCCTCAGGAGCGTCAGCTTCACACCCTACGTCATCTACCGCGTGATCCTCGGCCTCGCCCTTCTGGTCTACGCCTATTCCTGAGCGTCGTGCGCCGCGCGGCTGTCGTCCGGCGCCTCGGCACGGTCGAACATGCCGTAATCGCGCAGAACGTGGCAGACCTTGAGCCGGTAGTCCGAAAAGACGCCGCGCCGCCCCTTCGACTGCGCGCCGCGATGGGCTGCAAGCTGCCGCCAGCGTTCGACCGCATCCTCGTCCTCGAAGAATGAGATCGACAGGAGCTTGTCAGGATCGGTGAGGCTCTGGAACCGCTCGACGCTTAAGAAGCCCTCGACCTCATGCACCATCGGGCGCATTTCTGCGGCGATGTCGAGATATTCGTCCTTGCGCCCTTTGGCGGGGATGACTTCGAAAATGATCGCGATCATGGGCGGCCTCCTCGCAGGGTGTCATAATGTGTTCCATGCCGCGCGGGAAGGCGCCGCTTATGCCCCTGGACTTGCCGCCCTCATCCCGGCGTCAGCACATGCCGCAAGAGCGCCACCGGATGCCGCCGTAGCGTCAGGCGCATGGCGACGTAATCCTCCACCACCTCCTCGCCCTCGCTCATCTCGGGCAGGAGCGCCGCTGGCTCCACGATCCCCTCCCCGTCCATATCTCCCGAGAACAGCGGCAGGGGTTTCGCGCCGCCCAGCGCCTTCGCCTCCCAGAGCGCCGCGCGCCGCGTGAGCCCGAGCGGGGCGAAGACATCCGCCTCCGCGAGCCGCGCCACGCGGGCAGGCGCGAGCCCGGCCCGCCGCCAGACATCGCCGACGCTCTGGTAGCCGTTGCCGCGCGCGGCGGTCAGCCAGACCGCGTCCTCCTCGGACAGCCCCTTGATCTGCCGAAACCCGAGCCGGAGCGCGAGTCCGCCGCGTCCGTCGGGCTCCATCACGTTGTCCCAGTAGCTGTCATTGATCGCCACGGGCCGGACCTCGACCCCGTGCTCGCGCGCATCCCGCACGATCTGCGCGGGCGCATAGAACCCCATCGGCTGCGCGTTCAGCAGCGCGCAGGCGAAGATGCCGGGATGGTGGCACTTGATCCAGGCCGAGGCATAGACGAGGAGCGCGAAACTCGCCGCATGGCTTTCGGGAAACCCGTAAGAGCCGAACCCCTCGATCTGGGAAAAGCAGCGCTCCGCGAAATCGGCCTCGTAGCCGTTCTTGCGCATCCCCCTAAGGAACCGCTCTCGAAAATCGCCGATATGTCCGAGCTTCTTGAAGGTGGCGAGGGCCCGGCGCAGCCGGTCCGCCTCGGAGGGCGTGAACCCCGCCCCGATGATGGCGATCTGCATCGCCTGCTCCTGAAAGAGCGGCACGCCCAGCGTCTTGCCCAGAACCTGCCCCAGCGCATCCGAGGGAAAGGAGACGTCCTCCTCTCCGTTCCGGCGGCGGATATAGGGATGGACCATATCGCCCTGGATCGGCCCCGGCCGGATGATCGCGACCTCGATCACCAGGTCATAGAAACTGCGCGGCCGCATCCGGGGCAGGAAGTTCATCTGCGCCCGGCTCTCCACCTGGAAGACCCCGATGGAATCGGCGCGGCAGAGCATGTCGTAGACGGTCGGATCCTCGGGCGGCAGGGTCGCCAGGTCGTGCCGCGCCCCGTGATGCCGCGCGATCAGGTCGAACGCCTTGCGGATGCAGGTCAGCATTCCAAGGCTCAGCACGTCGACCTTGAGGATACCGAGCGCATCGATATCGTCCTTGTCCCAACAGATGACCGTGCGATCCTCCATCGACGCATTCTCGATCGGCACCAGTTCGTCGAGCCGCCCCTCGGTCACGATGAACCCGCCCACATGCTGCGAGAGATGCCGCGGGAAGCCGATGATCTCGAAGATCAGCTCCATCGTCAGCATCAGCCGCGGATCCTCGGGGTCGAGCCCGATCTCCCGCATCCGCTGCGGCTCGATCCCGTTCGTGGAGAAGAAGCCCCAGAGCTGCGACGAGAGCGCCCCGATCGTATCCTGGGAAAGCCCCATCGCCGCGCCCACCTCGCGAATGGCCCGCTTGCCGCGATAATGGATGACCGTCGCGCAGAGCCCCGCGCGGTGCCGACCGTAGCGCGCATAGATGTGCTGGATCACCTCCTCGCGGCGCTCGTGCTCGAAATCGACGTCGATATCGGGGGGCTCGTCGCGCGCCTCCGAGACGAAACGCTCGAAGACCATTGTGCCGATCTCGGGACTGACCGATGTGACGCCGAGGCAATAGCAGACCACCGAATTGGCCGCAGAGCCGCGCCCCTGGCAGAGGATCCCCCGCTCGCGGGCGAAGGCCACGATATCGCGCACGGTCAGGAAATAGGGCGCATAGGCCAGCTGCGCGATCAGCGCCAGTTCGTGCTCGAGCAGCTTTGTCACCTTCTCAGGCGCGCCGCCCGGATAACGCCATTTGAGCCCCGCCCGCGCCAGCCGTGCGAGCCGCGCATCGGCAGTCTCTCCATCCGTGATCTCGGAAGGGTATTCGTAGCGGAGCGTGCCAAGGTCGAAATCGCAGCGCGCCGCAAGCCGCACCGCCCGGTCCAGCGCCGGGGCATGAGGGCCCAGAAGGCGGCGCATCTCGGGCGCTGACCGCAGCCGCTGCTCGCCGTTTGCCAAGGCATCGCGGCCAAGATCGTCGACCCGGATGCCGGTGCGGATCGCGGTCATCACGTCCGCAAGCCGCCGCCGCCGCCCGTGATGCATGATGGGCCGCGCGCTCGCCACCGTCTCGATGCCGAGACCGCCCGCGAGCCGCGCGAGCCGGTCGAAGCGCGCCGCATCTTGCCCGTCATAGCGCGGGCTCAGCATCATGTGGATGCGTCCTTTATGCCCCGCCACGATCCTCCGGGCGAGCGGCTGCCAGCGCGCCAACTCTCCGGGCTCCGGCCCCGAGAGAACGAGCTCCAGCCCGTCCGCCCCTTCCATCAGGTCCGCGAGCCGCAGATCGCACGCCCCCTTCTCCGCCCGGAGCCGCCCCCTGGAGATCAGCCGGCACAGCCGCGCCCAGCCATCCCGCGTCGCCGCGAGCGCGGTGATCTCGAGCCCTTCGGCCAGAACGAGCCGCGCCGCCGGGATGAGCCGCGGCACGTTGCGGATCGCAAGGGACGGGCCTGCCTCGCAGCCCTCTGGCGCAGGCGGGCCGATAAGGCCGTCCGCCGCTTCGGCTTCGGCGCGTTCGGCCACGATCCGCGCGATCTCCCGCGCGCGCTGCCACGCGCGCACGATCCCGGCCACCGAGTTCGCATCGGCGACGGCAATGGCCTCCAGCCCCTCCAGCGCCGCACGCTCCATGAATTCCTCAGGGTGCGACGCGCCGGTCAGGAAGGTGAAGTTCGATGTGATGCTGAGTTCGACGGACATGAGGGAATCAGGCAGCTTTCCGCTGCATGTTCCCACTTTGTTCTTTAGCATCCAACCCCAATTTGGGTTGGCCCAAATACCTCGGGGGTGTCTGAGGGGGCAGCGCCCCCTCAGCTATCGAGCCAGGCGAGTCCCATCTCGGCGAAGCGCGGCACGTAGGCGCCGAGCCTCAGCCCGCTTTCGGGGTTCGAGGCGTTGCCGTCCAGCGCGCGCCTCTTCACTCCTTGCAGGATCGCGCCCATCCGGAAAAAGGAGAAGGCGACGTAATAGCCGAACCGCTCGGGCCGCGCGATGCCGCGCGCCTCGCAATACATCTCGATGAACGCGTCGTCGGACGGCAGGCCAAGCGCATCACGGTCCAGCCCGGCAAGACCCCGCCCCTCGGCGCCGGGCGGCATCTGCCATTGCATGATGACCGCCGCCAGGTCGGCGAAGGGATGCCCGAGCGTCGAAAGCTCCCAATCGAGGACCGCGCGGCAGGACGTGCCTTCCTGCTCGAAAAGCAGGTTGTCGATCCGGTAATCCCCATGAACAAGCGTGCGGGTGCCGTCATCTTCGGGCATCTCTTCGCCGAGCCGGGCGATGAGGCGGTCCATCTGAGGCAAATGCTCGGTCTCCGAAGCCTCGTATTGCCCGGCCCAGCGCTTGAGCTGGCGCGCGTAGTAATGTCCCGGAGGGCCATAATCCGAAAGCCCCGCCGCATCGAGATCGACATCGTGGATCGCGGCCAGAACGCGCGCCATCTCGCGGGCGATCTCCGCCCGCTCGCCGGGGACGAGGTCGGTCATGGACGGCTCGGCGATGTTGCGGCCCGAGACATGCTCCATCACGTAGAACATCGAGCCGATCACGCTCTCGTCCTCGCAAAGCGCCAGCACGCGCGGCACCGGCACATCCGTGGCCCAAAGCGCCTTCTGCACCCGGAACTCCCGATCCACAGCATGCGCCGATTTCAGAAGCGCACCTTCTGGCTTCCGCCGAAGAACGTAGGAACCCGAACCGGCATTCAGACGGAAGGTGGGGTTCGACTGCCCCACCTCGAATTTCGTCGCGGAAAGCGGGCCGCGATAGCCCTCCACGTTCTCGGCCATCCAGGCCGAAACCGCGCTCAGATCGAGATCGGACATCATACCTCTCTCTGGGTGTATTTCCTCAGCTCCGCCCGCGCGACCTGCCGGCGGTGCACAGCGTCCGGCCCGTCGGCAAAGCGCAGCGTGCGGATATGGGTCCACATCGAGGCAAGGTCGGTGTCCTGGCTGATCCCGGCGGCGCCGTGCATTTGCATCGCCTCGTCCACGACGCGGCCGGCCATCAGCGGGGCGACCACCTTGATCTGGCTGATCCAGGGCTGCGCCGCGCGCACACCGGCCGTATCCATCATCCACGCGGCCTTGAGGCAGAGAAGCCGGGCCATCTCGATCTCCATCCGCGCGTTGGCGATTATGTCGTAATTCGCGCCCAACTCGACGAGGGGCTTGCCGAAGGCCTCTCGCGCGAGCCCGCGGCGGCACATCAGGTCGAGCGCTTTCTCCGCCTGACCGATCGCGCGCATGCAATGGTGGATGCGCCCCGGCCCGAGCCGCCCCTGCGCCACTTCGAAGCCGCGTCCCTCACCGAGCACGACATTCTTCGCCGGCACACGCACATCGGTGAAGCGCAGATGCATATGCCCGTGCGGCGCATCGTCCGCACCGAAGACCTTCATCGGGCGCAAAACCTCGATGCCCGGCAGATCCGGGTCCATCACGAACATCGTATGGCGCTGATGTTTGGGCGCGTCCGGATCGGTGCAGGCCATGAGGATGTAGAGACCGCAGCGTGGATCGCCCGCGCCCGAAATCCACCATTTCTCGCCATTGAGAACGTAGTCTTCGCCATCGCGCTTCGCCTCGAAGACGAGCTGCGCGGCATCAGACGAAGCCGTGTCCGGCTCCGTCATCACGTAGGCCGAGCGGATCTCACCCTCGAGCAGCCGTCCGAGCCAACGCTCCTTCATCCAGTCCGCGCCATAGCGCTCCAGCACTTCCATGTTGCCGGTATCGGGCGCGTTACAGTTGAACACTTCAGCCGCGATGGAGACCTTGCCCATCTCTTCGGCAAGATAGGCATATTCGACAGTCGTCAGCCCGTAGCCCCGCTCGCTGTCCGTCAGCCAGAAGTTCCACAAACCGCGCTCCCTCGCCTTGGCCTTCAGCCCATTCAGGATCTCGAGCTGCCGGTCGGTATGCGCGAAACGCCCATCTGGATGCTTGCCCACCTCGCCGTGGAACTCCGCGTCGAGAGGCGCAATATCTTCCTCGACCATCTGGCGCACCGCGTCGATCAGCGGGCGCACCTTCTCGGTGACACCAAGGTCCATCACTCTTCCTTCCAACTTACGAGGTTCAGCCAATCGGCGACGAGCGCGGGCTTGTCCTCGCCGTCGCGTTCGACGCTCACGTCCCAGCGCAGAAGCACCCCGTTCTCGCGCTCTTGCGTCTCGGATATCTGGAAATGCCCGCGGATGCGGCTACCGACTGCCACCGGGGCTACGAAACGGATGCGGTCGAAGCCGTAATTCACCGACCACGCGCCCGGCGGCAGGTCGGGCAGAACGTCATAGAGCATCGCCGAGAGCATCGAGACCGCGAAGAAACCATGGGCGACGGGACCATCGAATCCAGCCACCTGCGCTGCGCCCTTTTCAAGATGGATGCCCTGCCAATCCTCGGAGGCATCCGCGAAGGCCGCGACCTTCTCGGCGGTGATCTGGTACCAGCGCGACGCCTTGGGCTCGGTGCTGCGAAACGCGTCAGCCAGCATCGGGCAGCGTGTGATCGGCGTAGGTCTGGCGCAGTGTCAGCTTGGAGACCTTGCCAGTCGCGGTCAAAGGCAATTCGTCCGCGAAGACCATGTCGTCTGGCAGCTGCCACTTGGCCAGGTGCTCGAGCAGCATCTCGTGGATCTCTTCCAGGGTCGGCTTGTCATCACCCTCCGGCACGACCACGAGCAACGGGCGTTCGTCCCATTTGGGATGCGGCACGGCGATCACCGCGCAGGACGCGACCTTCGGGTGCGCCATCACGATATTCTCGATGTCGATCGAGGAGATCCACTCGCCGCCCGACTTGATGAGATCCTTCGTGCGGTCCTGGATGACGAGGAAGCCTTGCGCGTCGATGGACGCCACATCGCCCGTGCCGAACCAGCCATCATCGTCGAAAGCCTTCTCGGTCGCCTCGGGATTGGCGAAATAGCCCGAGATCACGGTGTTGCCGCGCACGAACAATTCGCCCGCAGCCTTGCCGTCATGCGGAAGACGATTGCCGGCCTCGTCGACGATCTTCAGCTCAACGCCGTAAAGCCGCCGGCCCTGCTTGGCCTTGAGCGCCATCTGGTCGTCCCAGGACAGCTCTTTCATGGGCGCGGACAACAGACCGTGCGTGCCGACCGGGCTCATCTCGGTCATGCCCCAGGCGTGGCAGACCTCAACGCCCGATTTCTCGAACCCTTCGATCATCGAACGCGCGGCGGCCGAGCCGCCGATCACCACCTGCGCGAAGCCGTCCGGGTTCTTGCCGCGCTTGTCGATCTCGGCCCTCAGACCCAGCCAGACGGTCGGCACACCCCAGGCGGACGTGACGCGTTCGCTATCCATCAGATCGAACAGCGACGGCCCGTCGAGCTTCGGCCCCGGCATGACGAGCGATGCGCCGGTCAGCGGCGCTGCATAGGGAAGACCCCACGCGTTGACGTGGAAGAGCGGCACGACCGGCAGCACGCGCGCGCCTTCGGTCAGCGATTTCGAGAGGCCGATCGCGACGGTCATCGCGTGCAGCACGGTGGAGCGATGGGTATAGAGCGCACCCTTCGGATTGCCGGTCGTGCCCGACGTGTAGCACAGCGCCGCGGCGGCCTCTTCGTCGAGATCGGGCCAGTCGTACTCGGTAGGCTGATCCGCGATGAGGTCTTCATAGCACATAAGATCGAGCTTGCTGTCCGGCATATGCGCCCGGTCGGTCATCGCGACGAGCGTCATGCCCGGCGGCAGGTGCTCGGCGAGCCCTTCGATGATCGGCGTGAAGGTTACGTCGAAGAACAGCACCTTATCCTCGGCATGGCCGATGATGTAGAGCATCTGCTCCGCCGACAGGCGCGGATTGATCGTATGGCACACCGCGCCCATGCCCGAGACACCATAATAGAGCTCGAAATGCCGGTAGCCGTTCCAGGCGAGCGTCGCCACCCGGTCACCCTCGCCGATACCGAGCCCGGCCAGCGCATGGGCGAGCTGGCCCGAGCGGGCATAGGCCTCGGCATAGCTTTCGCGGTGGATATCGCCCTCGGTGCGGACCGAGACGATTTCGCCGCCGGGATGCGCCCCGGCCGCGTAGCGCAGGATCTCGATAATCGAGAGCGGTTGGTTCATCATCATTCCGTGCATCTGGCCCTCCCTTGCCGTCTGCGCGTCGAACACCACCTCACTCTGCGAAGCCTGCGACGCTTCCGCAACAGCTAAGCCCCGACGACCCCACGGAAAGGCAAACAATGTCCGACACCTACCGCCGCATCGCCCTGGCCCGCCGCCCGGACGGCGCAGCCACCACCGAGGATTTCTCGTTCGAGACGGACCCGATGCCCGAGCCGGGCGATGGCGAGGTCCTTGTCGAAGTGCAGTGGATGTCGCTCGACCCGTACATGCGCGGGCGAATGGACGATGCCAAGAGCTACGCCGCACCCGTAGAGATCGGCGGCACGATGACCGCGCAGGGCGTCGGCCGCGTGATCGCCTCCAAAGCGGAAGGACTCGTGGAAGGCGACATCGTCACCGGCATGACCGGCTGGGCGAGCCACGCGGTGCTTTCGGGCAAGGAGGTCCGCAAGCTCGACGAGGGAACGCCGCCATCGGCGGTCCTTGGCGTGCTGGGGATGCCGGGTTTCACCGGCTGGCGGGGCCTGCACGAATACGGCCGCCCCAAATCCGGCGAGACGCTGGTCGTCGGCGCGGCGACAGGCCCCGTGGGCTCGATGGTCGGGCAGCTCGCCAAGGCGATGGGCCTTCGGACGATCGCCATTGCCGGCGGCGCAGAGAAGTGCCGGATTGCGACCGAGACGTTCGGCTTCGACGCCGCCATCGACCACCGCGCACATGACGATGCCCGCGCTCTGCGTAAGGCCATCGCCGAGGCCGCGCCCGACGGTGTCGACATCTACTGGGAGAATGTGGGCGGCAAGCTTCTCGAGGCGGTGCTTCCCCTGATGAACGTGCACGGACGCATCCCGCTCTGCGGCGCGGTCGCCTGGTATTCCGGCGATGTCAGCGAGACGAACCTTTTGCCGATGGCCTGGCGGTCGATCCTGACGAAGCGCCTGTCGGTCAATGGCTTCATCATCTTCGACCACTGGGACCACTACCCAGCCTTCCTCAAGGATGTCGCCCCGCGCGTGGCGGGCGGCGAGATCAACTATCTCGAAGACGTCGCCGAAGGGCTCGAGAACGCGCCCGGAGCCTTCATCGAGATGCTGAAAGGCGGCAATACCGGCAAGCAGGTGGTCAAGCTCTAGGGCTCAGCCGCGTCCGATATAGGGCATCGCGGTCGCCATCACCGTCATGAACTGCACGTTCGCCTCAAGCGGCATCCCGGCCATGAGGCGGACGGCGCGCACGGCCTCGGAGACATCCATCGTGGGCGGCTCTGGCAGGTCCTTGGCCCGGTTGCCTTCGATGATGCCGTCCAGAAGCTCGGTCCGCGCATTTCCGATATCGATCTGCCCGCAGGCGATGTTATGCGCCCGTCCATCGAGGCTGAGCGATTTCGTCAGGCCGGTGATCGCGTGCTTTGTGGTCGTGTAGCAGACGGAGTTCTCGCGCGGCACATGGGCCGATATTGAACCGTTGTTGATGATGCGCCCGCCCTTGGGATCCTGCTTACGCATGATTGCATAGGCCGCGCGGGCACAGAGAAACATGCCGGTCAGGTTCACCTGCAAGACCTGCATCCACTCCGCGACGTCGACCGCGTCGATCTCGGCTGCCGGACCGAAAAGCCCGGCATTGTTGAAAAGCACGTCGATGCGGCCCGCGTTCTGGACAAAGCGCGCCGCCGCCGCGTCCACCGCGTCCGCATCCGAGACATCCGCGGGCAGGATGACCGCGTTCTGGTGACCGCCCGCGACCTCGATGAGCGCGTCCTCGCGCCGGGCAAGAAGTCCGACCTGCCAACCCTCCGCGAGGAAGTCCCGCGCGGTCGCTGCGCCGATGCCCGAGCTGGCCCCCGTTATGAGTATGCTTTTCAGGCCTCGTCCTCCTCTGCGGCAAGCTCCAGCGGCATCGGCTGCGCCACCTCGCGCAGATCGTCGACCGCGAGCGGCCCGGAAGGTTTCGCGAGGCGATTCCGCACGACCCAATAGAGTCGCTCCTGTGCGCGGGTGATCGCGACATAGGCAAGCCGTTTCCAAAGGGGCTGCCCCGCCTCCGACCGTCCGGCCCGCGCGGCGGCGTAAAGATCGGGCGCGAAAACCTGCACCGCATCCCATTGCGACCCTTGCGCCTTGTGGATCGTCACCGCCGCACCGTGCAGGAAGGTCGCGCCCATGCGCGCGGCGAAGGGGATGAAGGGCTCTTCCTCGTCCGGTTTCTCGATCTTCACGATGGAGGCCGCCGAGATCCGTGGATCGGGCGCGCCCATCACGTGCAGCCGGGAAAAGCCGGGCTTCCGGCCGGGACCGAGATAGACCACCTGCGCGCCCTTGATGAGACCGCGTGCTTCAAGGTCCAGCCGCTTCTTGCGGTGCTTCATCGGCAGCTCGATACCGTCGCAAATGAGCGGCTCGCCTTCCAGGAGCTCGGTCTCCGGCGCGCCGTAGACCGCGCGGAACGCGTTGATGAGCCGGATGCGCGTTGCGTTCCGCCAGACCAGCACGGGCGAGCGCGCCATCAGATCGACCTCGACCCGCTGGCCCCAGACGACGCGGTCGTCGCGGCGGGCGGTCTCCTCGACCATCCGCTCGAAATCCTCGAAGGTGAGGTCAGGGTCCGAGAGCGCGTGAGCCAGATCGAGGATCGGGTTGTCCGCGTCCTGGCGATGCACGCGGGCCAGCTCCATCTTCTGGCTCTCCTTCATGCGGTCGAACACCATTGCGCCAGACTGGTTCACCGGCGCGAGCTGCGCCGGATCGCCGAAGAGAAGAAGGTTCGGGAAGATCTCCTGCAGATCCTCGTATTGCCGCTCGTCCAGCATCGAGGCCTCGTCGACGAAGCCGATATCGAGCGGCTCTTCCCGGCGCTTCCAGCCGGTAATGAAGTCCGAGCCCCGCAGACCGGCCGCCGCGAGCGCCGCTGGCACCGACTTGTGGCCCTGGTAGGCCGAGAAGGCCCGGTCGAGCGCATCCTCGGTCAGATCCTCGATCACGGGTTTCTCGCCGTTTCCCATGAGCCATTCGGCGATCTTCTCGTATTCCGGGTCATAGACCGGAGTATAGAGGATGCGGTGAATGGTCGTCGCAGGCACGCCGCGATTGCGAAGAACGCTCGCGGCCTTGTTCGTGGGCGCGAGGATGGCGAGGGTCCGGCGATCCTTGCGGCGGCGGCTCTCGTAGTCACCCGAGACGGTCTCGACCCCGGCTTCACCGAGCGCGCGGGCCAATTCGGCGAGAAGCATGGTCTTCCCCGATCCGGCCTTGCCCAGAAGCGCCATGACGCGCGTCTTGCCCTCCTTGGCGGGCAAGCAGAGCCCCTCCTCGAGATCCACGCCCGCCTCGCGCAACATCTCGGCCACGCGGTCGTAGGCCTGGGCCTGGTCGTCGGAAAAGGTCAGTGCGGGCAGCGTCATGGGCGGACCCTACAGACGCGAGCCGCCGCGCACCAGATGGCGCGCGGCGGCAATTTCGTCTCCTGGGCCGGCTCCGCGCTCAGCGCGCGTCGAGCGCATCCTCAAGCGTGCGAAGGCCGGTCTTCGGCGACTGTACGAGCACGGCCATGTTGCCCGGCTTATGCTCGTTCCGCATCATCTTCATGTGCGCTTCGGGGATCTCGGCCCAGGGGAACACCTCGGACATGCAGGGATCGAGGCGCCGCTCGATCATCAGCTTGTTTGCAGCAGCCGCCTGCTTGAGATGCGCGAAGTGGGAGCCCTGAAGGCGCTTCTGGTGCATCCACATGTAGCGCACGTCGAAGGTCGTGTTGTAGCCGGTCGTTCCGGCGCAGATCACGACCATGCCGCCTTTCTTGACCACGAGCGTCGAGACCGGGAACGTCGCCTCGCCAGGATGTTCGAACACCATGTCGACGCTGACGCCCTTGCCGGTAATTTCCCAGATGGCCTTGCCGAACTTGCGCGCCTCTTTGAGCCACTCGGTGTATTCGGGGCTGTTTACAATGGGAAGCTGGCCCCAGCACTTGAAGTCGCGCCGATTGATGACGCCTTTCGCCCCAAGGGACATGACGAAATCGCGCTTGTCCTCTTCCGAGATAACGCCGATCGCGTTCGCGCCCGCGGTGTTGGCAAGCTGGATCGCGTAGGAGCCGAGCCCGCCCGACGCACCCCAGACCAGCACGTTCTGGCCGGGCTTGAGCTCGTGCGGATGGTGGCCGAAAAGCATCCGGTAGGCGGTCGCGAGCGTCAGTGTATAGCAGGCGCTCTCTTCCCAGGTCAGGTGTCGCGGACGCGGCATGAGCTGCTGCGCCTGCACGTTGGTAAACTGCGCGAAAGAGCCATCGGGCGTCTCGTAGCCCCAGATTCGCTGCGTGGGCGAGAACATCGGGTCGCCGCCGTTGCACTCCTCGTCGTCGCCGTCGTCCTGGTTGCAATGGATCACGACCTCGTCGCCGACCTTCCAGTTGCGGACCTTGTCGCCCACCGCCCAGACGATGCCGGAGGCGTCGGACCCTGCGATGTGGAACTCGGCGCCGTGCACGTCGAACGGCGAGATCGGCACGCCCTTGCCTGCCCAGACGCCGTTATAGTTGACGCCTGCCGCCATCACGAGAACCAGCACCTCGTGGCTGTCGGGCAGCGGCGTGTCCACGACCTCGACCTTGAAGGACTTGTCGGGATCGCCGTGGCGCTCGCGACGGATCGTCCAGGCGTACATCTGCTTCGGCACATAGCCCATCGGAGGCATTTCGCCGATCTCGTAGAGGTCCTTCTCGGGTGCATCGTATTGCGCGATGCCGGGTTGCGTATCGAGAGCCATGAGCTGCCTCCTGTCGTTCATGCGCGTGCCGCAGTGCGGCGGTGTTCGTCTTCACCCGAGATAGAGCCGGGCGCGCAACAATGCAATCATATTTAGGTTCGGTTTGTAATTTTATGACCGAGCAATTGCAGAAAGTTACGCTGCGTCTGCAAAATCAGTCAGGAGATGACGCACGGAGTTCGCATAGAAGCGGAGAATCGGCTCCGCGTTTTCTGATGGCCGGTACGTCTCCCCATCCTCGATCACGAGTTTGCGAAGCTTGAGCCGCTCTAGCGCGAACTGAACGGCGTAACCCCGGCTGCGGCGCGGCAGGAACAAGCGGTACTCGGTGGCGATCTCGACCTTTCGGAAGGCCACTTCGAGGTCGGTCCGCGTCAACGGCCCGCGCGTCAGCAAGAGATACGAAACGAGCGGCACGGGCAGAATCGGCACCGCATCGGCGATGCGTGACATGATCTCCCGGCCGAGCGCTTCGGGTCGAGCGACGAGTTCGGGCTGCGCTCGCATGGAAAGCGGACGCCCGAACCTGACTGCCGTCAAACCGAAGCTGCGGAACCGGCCGGTCGCGCGTCGCCACAGAAGCGCCAGCGCGTTGCGGAATGCCGAGAACAGACCCGCGCGAAAGCGCCGGTCGCCGCGCTGGTCGGCATCGATCAGGATGCGGTCTTCCAGCACGCGGTCATAATTGAGCGCGACCGGCACGAAGACCACGTCGCGCGTCTTCAGATCGCTGCCCTCCGCGATGTACTTTATCAGCCCGACTTTCGGAGAATGCAGCGCGCCGTCGAGGCTGAGGCCGCCCTCCGGGAAGATCGCCTGCGCGACCCCGCCTTGCGTCGCCATCTGCACATATTTCTCCAGCACCTTGCGATAGAGCGCGGTGCGCGACTTGCGGCGGATGAAGTACGCGCCCATCGCCCGGATCAGCGCCGAAAGCGGCCAGACTCGCGCCCATTCGCCCACCGCGTAGGACAGGGCCGAACGATTCGCCGCAAGGTACGTCACGAGCACGTAATCCATGTTCGAGCGGTGGTTCATCACGAAGATGACCGTCGCGTCGCGATCGATGGCCTCGAGCGCGCGCTCGTCGATATCCGCGACGTCCACGCGGTAAAGCGCATTCGATAGCCACCGCGCCGCGCGGATCGCGAAGCCGAAATAGGCCGTGGCCGAAAATGCGGGCACGATCTCGCGTGCATAGCGGCGGGCATCCTGGAAGGCGACATCCTCGCGCAGGCCGTATTCGGCGGCATGGGCGAGCACGGCCTCCGTGACGTCGGGATCGTAGATCAATCGCTGAATGAGATCGTATCTCCGCGCCAGCTTGAACGGTTGGATAGGCCGCTCGAGGCGCTCGTTCAGCCGCGCGACGATCTTCTCGGCGCGCCGCCGGAAGAACCAGCGCACGGAGGGAAACAGGAAATGCGATGCGAAAGTCACCGCCGCAAAGAGCAGGATCAGTACGAATAGCCAGACAGGAAGCGTGACGGAGCCGGTCATGCCGGCGAGACTTGCAGCCGCCTCGGGCATCGGCAAGCCTCAGCCCGGCGGAAGGCCCGCTTTCGCGACGTGGCGGCAACGCGGCATCGTAAGCCGAAAGCACACCTTCGCGCCGCGACGCAGCGAATTGACATTGCCACAATCTTTCTCATATTCGTGCTCAAACGCAATTTTATTGCCAGACCGATCCGAGGTTTTCATGACCGAGACATCCCAAGCGACCGCCCGCGACAAGCCCTGGCTCATCCGGACCTATGCCGGACATTCCACGGCGAAGGCGTCGAACGCCCTCTATCGCGGGAACCTTGCAAAGGGTCAGACAGGGCTTTCGGTGGCGTTCGATCTGCCGACGCAAACGGGCTACGACAGCGATCACGTGCTGGCCAAGGGCGAGGTCGGCAAGGTCGGCGTTCCCGTCTGCCACCTCGGCGACATGCGGACGCTTTTCGACGAGATCCCGCTCGAGCAGATGAACACCTCGATGACGATCAACGCGACCGCGCCCTGGCTGCTCGCGCTCTACATCGCGGTGGCCGAGGAGCAGGGAGCGGATGTCTCGAAGCTTCAGGGCACGGTGCAGAACGATCTCATCAAGGAATACCTCTCGCGCGGCACGTATATCTGCCCGCCGAAACCGTCGCTCAAGATGATCGGGGACGTGGCAGAGTACTGCTACAAGCACGTTCCCAAGTGGAACCCGATGAACGTCTGCTCCTACCACTTGCAGGAAGCAGGCGCGACGCCCCAGCAGGAACTGGCCTATGCACTCGCCACTGCCATCGCGGTGCTGGACGAGCTGAAACCGCGCGTGCCGGCCGAGGATTTCCCGATCCTCGCGGGCCGGATCTCGTTCTTCGTGAATGCCGGCATCCGGTTCGTGACCGAGATGTGCAAGATGCGCGCCTTCGTGGATCTCTGGGACGAGATCCTGCAGGAACGCTACGGGATCGTAGATCCCAAGTTCCGCCGCTTCCGCTATGGTGTGCAGGTCAATTCGCTGGGACTGACCGAACAGCAGCCGGAAAACAACGTCTACCGCATCCTGATCGAGATGCTCGCTGTGACGCTGTCGAAGAAGGCCCGTGCCCGCGCGGTTCAGCTTCCCGCGTGGAACGAGGCGCTGGGCTTGCCGCGCCCCTGGGATCAGCAATGGTCGATGCGGATGCAGCAGATCATGGCCTACGAGACCGACCTTCTGGAGTTCGACGATCTGTTCGATGGCAACCCTGCGGTCGACGCCAAGGTCGAAGCGCTGAAAGAAGGCGCACGGGCGGAATTGTCGACGCTTGACGGTATGGGCGGCGCGATCGAAGCCATCGATTACATGAAATCCCGCCTCGTTGAGAGCAATGCCGATCGCGTGGGCCGCGTCGAACGCGGCGATACCGTGGTCGTCGGCGTGAACCGGTATATCGAAAGCGAGCCTTCGCCGCTTCTGGGCGAGGATGGCGGCATCATGACCGTCGATCCCGCCGTCGAGGCCGACCAGATCGGACGGCTCGAGGATTGGCGCGCGCAGCGCAACGCCGATGCCGTGACTGCCGCGCTCGCGGATCTGCGCCGCGCCTCTCGCGAGGGGCGCAATGTGATGGAAGCCTCCATCGCCGCCGCCAAGGCAGGGGTAACGACCGGCGAATGGGCCGAGGAAATGCGCGCGGCCCACGGCGAATATCGCGGCCCGACCGGGGTGTCGAAATCCGTCTCGAACCAGACCGAGGGGCTCGATGATATCCGCGACGCGGTGGATGCGATCTCCGACAAGCTCGGCCGCCGCCTCAGTTTCCTGATCGGCAAGCCGGGCCTCGACGGGCATTCGAACGGCGCCGAACAGATCGCATTTCGCGCACGCGACTGCGGAATGGACATCGATTACGAAGGCATTCGACTTACGCCCGATCAGATCGTATCCGCGGCTCTGGAGAACAATCCACACGTGATCGGCTTGTCGATCCTTTCGGGAAGCCATTTGCCGCTGGTGGAAGACACGCTTTCGAAATTGCGCGATGCCGGGCTCGGCAACATTCCTCTCATTGTTGGAGGCATCATTCCCGACGTCGACGCGCAGCGCCTGAGGGCGATGGGTGTTGCCCGTGTCTATACTCCGAAAGATTTTGTCCTGAACAAGATCATGACGGATATCGTGACCCTTGCCGACCCCGAAGCAGTCGCTGCCGAATAATCCTTAACGACAATTCCGTCCAATTCGTTAACGCGCAAGTTGCGCGACGAATCACGCGTTCCGGATCCACCTTTATTTCCACTTGCGTTTAAATGATTTATCGTCAAATAAATTATGAAACAAATGGAGAGAAAACGAATGGATCTCGAAAAGATGTCGAAGGAAGAGCTGGAACAGCTCAAGAAAGATGTCGACAAAGCTTTGAAGACAGTTGATGCACGCCAGAAAGCCGAAGCGAAACGCGCGGCGGAACAGGCCGCACGGGAATACGGATTCTCTCTCGACGATCTCGTTGCCGGACAGACCGGAAAAGGCAACAAGGGTGTTGCCAAGTATGCAAACCCCGCCGATCCGACGCAAACGTGGACGGGTCGTGGCCGTAAGCCCAATTGGGTGAATGACGCGCTGGCAGCCGGGAAAAGCCTGGACGACCTCGCTATCTGATGTCCATCCATATCGGTGCGAAACCCGGCGACATCGCCGAAACCGTTCTCATGCCCGGCGATCCCTATCGGGCGCGCTGGGCAGCGGAAACCTACCTCGACAATCCGCGCCTCGTGAACGAGGTGCGTGGCATGCTTGGATATACCGGAACCTGGAAAGGCAACCCGGTCACGATTCACGGCAGCGGCATGGGAATGCCCTCGCTTTCCATCTATGCAAATGAACTTATTCGAGATTATGGCGCGAAGACCTTAATCCGTATCGGCTCCTGCGGTGGAATGCAGACTCACGTCTCGATACGAGACGTCATTGTCGCGATGACGGCATCGTCAATTTCGACGCCGTCGCGCGGCATCTTCAAGGAGTTCAATTTCGCCCCCCCCGCCGATTGGACCCTGCTGCGGAATGCGGTCGCGGCAGCCGAAGCGAAAGGCGCCCCCGTGCATGTGGGCGGGATCTATTCGGCAGATGTCTTTTACGACGAGCGGCCCGATCTGAATGAACAGATGACGCGGCATGGCATTCTCGGGGTCGAGATGGAGGCCGCGGAGCTGTACAATCTCGCGGCACGCCACGGAATCCGCGCCCTTTGCGTCCTGACCGTCAGCGATCACCTCATTACCCATGAGGCGCTGCCTTCCGAAGATCGGGAGCGCAGTTTCGGGGACATGGTCGAGATCGCTCTGGACGCCGCCTTTCCCTGACGCCCTATCGCCCGTGCGTGCCGTCGTAACCGGAGCGCGCGGGCGGTTGCCAGCCCTCCGGCTGCGCGGCCGGTGTCAGCACCTCTACGCGCAGCGGAAAACATGCCGCCTCGTCCGAGGAATGCTCGGCACCGCAATCGCCGCCCGGACACGCCGAGAGCGCGCCAAGAAGTTCGATCTCCGCGAAGAAGGTCAAGGCATCACCCGGTCGCACTGGACTGGCTTTCATGAAATACTGCCCTGTATCCCGCGTGAAACCGGTGCACATGAAGACGTTCAGAACGTCATGCACGTGCGGCTCGGCGTCACGCAGCGTGCAGCCCAGCTCATCGGCCAGCGCGCGCGTCAGGTTGGAGTGGCAACAGTGGTGATACTGCGCGCCCGACAGCACATTGGCCGTGTAAGGATCGCAGCGCGTGCCGATCACGTCATGCACGGAGCCGCCATCCGCATCAATCCCGTACCAGCCGAGATCGTCGCGCACGATCGTCGCCATCGGTCGCAGATGCGGGAAGGACGACCAGAGCCGCTCACCAGTGGTGACATGCGTTCCATGCAGTGCACGTGTCTTGCCGGAATAGAACCGCTCTGACAGATCGTCCGCGTTCCAGAGATTGAGATCGCCGACCTGAGGCCCCTCTACGCTGACGATGCGGAAGAACGACCCGGCAGGTACGCGGAACGTGCGCGCCTCGCGGGGTGGTATGATGATCTCGTCGCTTCGTGTCGCCGTCACCAAAGCAGCCTCGAAGGCGGCAAGCGGCGGCGCTGGCAGCGTCTCGGGCGGATAGCAGATCACCGGTGCTGCGGCCCGGCGCGTCTCTGCGTCCTGCGGTTCCTGCGTCACTCTGTGCCCCCTCTCGCTGCGTTTGCGCGAGACTACGCTCAATCGGCATGGACACGAAAGCAAGAAGGCCGGGCGCAAGGCCCGGCCTCTTTTCACCACGTGGGGCTGTGTTCAGATCACGACGACATCGAGCGGCGGAAAGCCGTTGAAGCCGACCGAGGAATAGGTCGAGGTGTATGCGCCGCAGGACCGGATCACCACCTTGTCGCCCGCGCGCAGACCGAGCGGCAGCTCGACCGGGCGCTTTTCGTAGAGCACGTCGGCGGAATCGCAGGACGGGCCGGCCATGACGCAGGGGCCTTTGCCCTCGTGCTCGCGCAGCGTCGCGAACTGGTAGCGGATCGCCTCGCCCTCGGTCTCGGCAAGACCGGAGAACCGGCCGATGTCGAGATAGACCCAGCGGTGCATATCGTTCTCGGATTTCTTGGAGACCAGAACGACCTCCGCGGCGATGGCACCTGCCTCGGCAACCATGCCGCGGCCCGGCTCTGCCATGATCTCAACCTCAGTACCGAACCGCGCCTCGACGAGCTGCATCACCTCAGCGGCGTAGGGCGTCGGGCCTTGCACGGCATCGGTGTAGAAGGCCGGGAAACCGCCGCCGATATTCAGGAGCGACAGCTCGAAGCCCGCCTCGCGGGTCGCGTCCCACACCGATTTCACCTGGTCGAGGATCGGCGCCCATGCTGCGGCCCGCTTCGTCTGCGAGCCGACATGGAAGGAGAAGCCGACCGGCGTCAGGCCGAGCGCGGTCGCGCGTGCAACGAGGTCCACCGCCTTGTCAGGCGCACAGCCGAACTTGCGGGTCAGCGGCCAGTCGGCCTCGCAGGCATCGACAATGAGGCGAATGTAGACCCGAGCACCGGGCGCGTGCTCCGCGATTTTCTCGAGCTCTTCCTCGGCGTCGGCCGCGAACAGATCGATCCCGACGCTATGAGCCCAGGCAATGTCCGAAGCGCGCTTGATCGTATTGCCGAAGGAGACATGCTCTGGCGCCGCGCCCTGGCTCAGGCAAAGCTCGATCTCGCCGCGCGAGGCTGCATCGAAATGCGATCCGAGGCCGACAAGCGTCTCGATGATCTCGCGCGCGGGGTTCGCCTTGACCGCGTAGTGGATCGACGCGCGGCCCAGACCGGCGCGCAGGGCACGGAACTGGTGTGCAACCGCATCGCGGTCGATCACGAGGGTCGGACGGTCGAAGCTGCTCGAGAAGATGAATTCTTCGACGCGGGAGGTTTGAGGTGCGGAAAATGCCGAAAAATCGGCGACGTATGCGTTCATGTCCATCTCCACTAGACCCGGCCATCTATGACCGCTCACTTCTTCGGGAGACGTTACCGTCGCTACGTAACCGTGGGGCGGACCCATGGGAAAGAGGCGCGTGCGTTGGCGTCTGTCGTAGCGCGCATATCGACGTTCACCTGAGTCGTTTCAAGAGAAATTTCATGCGTGGGATAAGAATTTTCCGCAACGGCGGAATCGCGCTATCCCCTTGTGGCTTTTGATCAAATCCGGGCCGTGCGCCTAGCTGTCTTCGGGGCGGTAACAGCGTTGCGGCGTCTTGCCTTGCGTCCCCTCGGTCACCGCGCCGCAGAAGGCGCAGCGCCATTCCGCGCGCCCGTCGCCGGTCCGATATTCGCGCCAGCGACAATCGCGCGTCTCCCGGTTCGCGAAGATCGCGACCAGAACGAACGCAACGATAAGACCGATGACAACGATCATCGGCGCGCCGCGACTCCGCAGATGTCAGGCAAAGGTGTCACTAGGTCTCCGAAACAAAAAGCTCCGTCCCACGCTAGGCGGGGCGGAGCCGGGATGCAAAGCGGTCTGCCGGACGTGCGGCGCGCTCAGGCCGCGAGACCGAATTCGTCGTAGTCTGCGGTGTCTTCGGCCTCTGCCTGCGGGGCGAGGTCGCGCACGTCGAAATACGCGAAGGCTTCGTTCAGAAGCGCGAGAGCCTCGGCGGGGGATGTGGAATTGTCTGCCATAAGGGGCCTCTTCTCGGATGCGTGGTCCCCTCCCTACACCTCCGATTTGACCATCGCTGCGGCGCAGCACAAGCATCAGATCTGCAACCGAGCGATGCAGGCAGCACATGGCACAAACAAAACGCCCCGACCTAGGGCCGGGGCGCTTCGCGTGCGATCAGTCTACGCTCAGATGGCTCGCTCGACCATCGTTTTCTTGATCTCCGCGATCGCCTTGGCTGGGTTCAGACCCTTGGGGCAGGTCTTCGCGCAATTCATGATCGTGTGGCAGCGATAGAGCTTGAAGGGATCTTCCAGATCGTCGAGCCGCTCACCCGTCGCCTCGTCACGGCTGTCGATGATCCAGCGATAGGCATGCAGAAGCGCTGCCGGCCCGAGATACCGATCGCCGTTCCACCAGTAGGACGGGCAGGCGGTCGAGCAGCAGGCGCACATCACGCATTCGTAAAGACCGTCGAGCTTCTCGCGATCCTCGATGGACTGCTTCCATTCCTTGGCCGGACGCGGCGTCTCCGTCTCGAGCCAGGGATGGATCGAGGCGTGCTGCGCGTAGAAATGCGTCAGGTCCGGGATGAGATCCTTGACCACCGGCATGTGCGGCAGCGGGTAGATTTTCACGTCGCCCTTCACCTCGTCGATGCCGTAGATGCAGGCCAGCGTGTTGATCCCGTCGATGTTCATCGCGCAGGAACCGCAGATGCCTTCGCGGCAGGAGCGGCGGAAGGTCAGCGTCGGGTCGATCTCGTTCTTGATCTTGATAAGAGCGTCCAGAACCATCGGCCCGCAGGCGTCGAGGTCGAGGAAGTACGTATCGACCCGTGGATTTTCCCCGTCATCGGGGCTCCAACGGTAGATCTTGAACGTACCAACCCGGTTCGCGCCCTCAGGCTTCGGCCAGGTCTTGCCCGTCCGGATGGTGGAGTTCTTGGGGAGCGTCAGTTGAACCATGACGGTGCCTCCGTGGCTATTTCATCATTCAAGATATGGCGTGAGCGCGCGGCATAAAAGGCGGGACCGACCGACCGTGACAATGCGCGGCATCTCTTCGGGTCTCTGCGTGCAATCGTCATAGACGAGCTACCTCGCTCAGTGCAGCGCCACTCAGACACTGCAACGTCTCCGGCTTGCGCAGGATCGCGGTGACGACCTCGCCTGTGGCGTCGGTCGGGCCGGTCACGCTGTCGGTGGCGAGGGAGACGATCTGTGTCGAGTTCGCATTGTCGATGATGCAGTTGATCGCTGGCTCCACAGGAAGGCCGGGATAGCGTTCGAGCACGACCCGGTTGACGGTCGATTTCGCCGCAGAGCGCGCGATCTGATCCTGCGTCTGCGGCGTGCAGCCGGCAAGTGCCAGGATGGCAATCAGCGCCGTAGGGGCGGCGCGCATGTATGACCGGGTCAATCGAGGCAATAGAGCGTCCCGCGATAGAGAGTGGGGGCGCCGGGCGGACAGTCTACGCTGGCGGCGGTCACGACAGATCCGCCGGTCCGAACACCCGCGCCATGCGCCGAGAGGCCCGCACCTTTGCCGGTATAGACGTCCGCCTGAACGATCGGGGCCGGCTGGGGCGCCGGCGCGGGCGGTGCGGCACAGGCGGAAAGAGCTGTGAGTGCGGCAGCCGCGAGCGGTTTGAAACCCCGAGCCATCAGAACGTCCGCGCCTTGGGCGCGATCTTCTTCAGCTCGATCCCGCCTTGCTCTTCCGTGGTCAAAGGATCGGTCACGATGGGACGATAGCTGAGATCCACCTTCGCGTCCGAGATCCGGCTGATCGTATGTACGCGCCAGTTCTCGTCGTCGCGCTCGGCGAAGTCCTCGTGCGCATGGGCACCGCGGCTTTCCTTCCGTGCCTCGGCTCCGGCGATGGTCGCCAGCGCGTTCGGCATGAGGTTGGTAAGCTCCAGCGTCTCCATGAGATCGGAGTTCCAGACGAGGCTGCGATCCGTGACCTTCAGATCGCCGATCTTGCCTGCGATGTCGGTCATGCGCTTGAGACCGTTCGCCATCGTCTCGGCGGTGCGGAAGACGGCGGCGTCTTCCTGCATGGTCTTCTGCATCTCGAGCCGGAGTTCCGCTGTGGGCGTGCCGCCATCGGCATGGCGCAGCGCATCGAAGCGGTCGAACGCCTTGTCCACCTGTCCCTTGTCGGCCTTGCGCGGCGAGGCTGCCCGGTCGACCACGTCGCCCGCGCGGATCGCGGCGGCGCGACCGAAGACCACGAGGTCGATGAGCGAGTTCGATCCGAGGCGGTTCGCACCGTGCACGGAGGCGCACCCCGCCTCGCCCACGGCCATGAGGCCGGGCACGATCTTGTTCGGATCGTCCGCGGTCGGGTTCAGCACCTCGCCCCAGTAATTCGTGGGGATGCCGCCCATGTTGTAATGCACGGTCGGAATCACCGGGATCGGCTCTTTCGTGACATCGACGCCCGCGAAGATGCGCGCGCTCTCGGAGATGCCGGGCAGACGCAGTTGCAGCGCCTCTTTGGGCAGGTGCGAGAGGTTCAGGTGAATGTGATCGCCACCCTTGCCGACGCCGCGTCCTTCGCGGATCTCCATCGTCATGCAGCGCGAGACGTAGTCACGTGGCGCGAGGTCCTTGTAGTTGGGCGCATAGCGCTCCATGAACCGCTCGCCTTCGGAGTTGGTCAGATACCCGCCTTCGCCGCGCGCACCCTCGGTGATAAGGCAGCCCGCGCCGTAGATGCCGGTCGGATGGAACTGAACGAACTCCATGTCCTGAAGGGGCAGCCCGGCCCGCGCGACCATGCCGCCGCCATCGCCGGTGCATGTATGCGCCGAGGTCGCGGAGAAATAGGCACGGCCATAGCCGCCGGTCGCGAGCACGACCATCTTCGCGTTGAAGACATGCATCGTGCCGTCGTCGAGTTTCCAGCAGACGACGCCCGTGCAGGTGCCGTCATCGTCCATCAGAAGGTCGATGGCGAAATACTCGATGTAGAACTCGGCGTTGTTCTTGAGAGACTGGCCGTAGAGCGTGTGCAGGATCGCGTGACCGGTGCGGTCGGCGGCAGCACAGGTGCGCTGTACCGGCGGGCCTTCACCGAACTCGGTCGTGTGGCCGCCGAAGGGACGCTGGTAGATCTTGCCCTCTTCGGTGCGCGAGAACGGTACGCCGTAATGCTCAAGCTCGTAGACCGCCGCGGGAGCATGACGCGCGAGATATTCCATCGCGTCGGTGTCGCCGAGCCAGTCGGACCCCTTCACGGTGTCGTACATGTGCCATTGCCAGTGGTCGGGCCCCATGTTCGACAAAGAGGCCGCGATGCCGCCCTGTGCGGCCACAGTATGCGACCGGGTCGGGAACACCTTGGTCACGCAGGCGGTCTTGAGCCCTTGCTCGGCCATGCCAAGCGTCGCGCGCAGGCCCGAGCCGCCGGCCCCCACGACCACGACGTCATAATCATGCGTCTCGTATTCGTATTCAGCCATGTCTCGTCGGTCTCCGCGAAATCAAAGCGCCAGGCGCGCGACGGCGAAAAGGCCGGTCGCGGCGAGCGCATACATAAGGCAGGTCATGCCGAGGATGAGGACCTTTTCCCAAAGTCCGTGCACGTAATCCTCGACGAGGGTCTGGAAGCCGTCCTTGAAGTGGATGCAGGTCACGAGGATCGTGAGCCCCGCCACGATCGCCGGGAAGGGACGGGAGTAATAAGCGATCACCTCTTCGTAGCTCGATCCCAGGATCGGGCCGAAGGTGAAGACGAAAAGCGGCACCAGGAAAAGAAGGCCCACGGATTGGATCTTCATCTTCCAGAAATGCTCGGTTCCGGCTTTCGCGCTGCCCCAGTTCACGGCGCGCTTGCGGTCGGTCAGGAATGCCATGTGCTGCGCCCCTTCAGATGATGATGACGGTGAGGATGGTCATGGCGACGGAGGCACCGATCACGCCCCAGCCGAGCTTTTCCGCGATATCGAGCTCGAGACCTATCGCGTAATCCCAGATGAGGTGCCGGATGCCGGCGAAGAAGTGGTACCAAAGCGCCCAGACCGACAGGAACATCACCAGATCGCCGAACCAGCTCGTCACGAAGCCGTTCGCGGTGGCGAAATACTCGGGCCCGGATGCCGCGGCGATGAACCACCATACAATCATGAAAATCGCGACGATCAGCGCATTGCCGGTAATCCGCGTCAGGATCGAGGTGATGGAGGTCAGCTGCGGGCGGTAGACCTGCAGGTGCGGCGACAGGGGGCGGTTCCCCCGGTTCACGTCTGCCATTGACGAATTCCTTTCGGTTCCCTGAGCTTGGTTCTAGTCATATTTATCGCGCTGTCACGCGCCCAGCCTCGAAAATGAGCGCCTTTGCCGCGGTTGCCGGGCTGATAGCGCGGCAAGTGATCACAAGAAATACGCGTGTGATCACAAATATCCACCGCGCAGCGAGTCGCCTCGTGCCATTAGAGCGGGATCAGCGCCCAATAATCGAGATCGAGGAGGATACCGGGCAGATACCTGCCATCCTCATCCTTAAGCTCGCCGACGCTGCCGTCTTTCGTTGCAACCAGGCGCAAACGGATCGCACCGACGCCCGGCGCGGAGGTTTCCGCCGTGTCGAGCACTTCAGACCAGGCCCGGATCGTGTCGCCTGCAAAGCACGGATTGGCATGCGCCCCTGCATTGAGCCCCGCGATGATCTGCGCGTTGGCGAGACCGTTGAAACTGAGCGCGCGGGCCATCGAGATGACATGCCCGCCATAGATCAGGCGCTTGCCATCCTCGCGCTGGGTGGCGTCGAAATGCACCTTGGCCGTGTTCTGCCAAAGGCGCGTCGCCATCATGTGCTCGGCTTCCTCGACCGTGACGCCGTCCACGTGGTCGATAACCTCGCCGATCGCGTAGTCACTGAGGCGGTGCCGTTCTCCGGCCTGACCGAAATCGTAATCCGAGAAATCGAGCCCCGAGGGAATCGTCAGATCGGCGGGCTCGAGCGCATTCTTGAGGTTGGGCACGACCGTCGAGGGGGCGGGAGCATCTTCATCGCGTTTCTTGACCATCACCCAGCGCACGAAGTCGATCACCGTCTCGTCGCGTTGATTGATGCCCTTGGTCCGCACCCAGACGACGCCGGTTTTCCCGTTCGAATTCTGCTTGAGGCCGATCACTTCCGACTGCGCGCGCAGCGTGTCGCCGGCGAAGACAGGCTTCAGCCAGCGTCCTTCCGCATAGCCCAGATTGGCCCGCGCGTTGAGCGAGATATCCGGCACCGACTTGCCGAAAACGACGTGGAACGCCGCCAGATCATCGAGCGGACTTTCCGGCAGGCCAGAGTCGCGCGCGAACTGGTCCGAGGAGTAGAGCGCGCGCCGCTCGGGATAAAGCGCGTGATACAGCGCGCGCTCGCCCGGACCGACGGTGCGGGGCACGGCGTGTTCCAGCACCTGCCCGATCTCGTAATCCTCGAAGAAATTTCCGGAATTGGTCTTCGCCACCGATCCACCCTCATCCTTCATCACTGCTCTCCGAGCTTCATGTCAGGATCGTAGGTGCCGGGTGCGTCCTTCACGACGGCTTGGCCGCAGCGCATCACGCCGTTCGCGGAATCGAAGGCGTAGGTCGGATCGCCGTAGAGCTCCCAGCCCTTGGAGAGGGCTTCGCTCACCTTGTGGCAAAAGGCCGACGTGTCGTCTTCGCTGAGGAAGCGGTAGAGTTTCATAAGGTCTCCTCTCGCGGGGTCAGGCCGGGAAGGGCCAGACGCCCAGCCAGGCGTGAATTCCGGTGATGAGGACGAACATCACGATGGTAATGATAAGAAGGACGACATCTTTCTTCGCAGGGCCGGGCTCGGGCCGGTCCCAGGTCGTGCTCTTGTTGATGAGGATCACCTCGGCGACGGCCCAGGCCAAGAGCCCGCCGAAAAGGATGATCGAGGCCAGGTCGCCGTTGACCAGAAGGTGCGCGATCGCCCACACCTTGACCGCCGTGAGCTGCGGATGCCGCAGCTTGCCGCGCAAACGGCCTTTCGTGGCACTCATCCCGTAGAGGAACACGGCACCCAGCATCATCAGGTTGTTGATGTGGACCATGAAGGACGGCGGGGTCCAGACATTGATGAAGGGCGCCGCGCGATAGCCAAGGATCATCAGGACGAGTCCCGCAAGAACGCCGACCGCGACGAGCCCCTTGCCCGCATTGCCCATCGCCGCGCGCTGCTCGGGCGCGACACGTTTGAAGAAATGCGCGGCGACCCAGAGGAGCAGCCCGAGTATCAGCAGAAGCATTGCGGTCATCCTTTCGCGATGGCGTCGATTGCCTCTGCTTGTGCCAAGAGTTTGCGGGCCGTGTCTACGTGCAGATTTTCGACGATCTTCCCGTCGACCACCGCGACCCCCTGCCCTTCGGCCTTGGCGACCTCGTAAGCCTCGATCTGACGACGCGCGAGATCGAGGTCGCCTTCGGAGGGGCCGAAGGCGCGGTTCGCGATCTCGACCTGAGCGGGATGGATCAGCGTCTTGCCGTCAAAGCCCATATCGCGGCCTTGCCGGCATTCGGCGGCGAGCCCCTCTTCGTCCTTGAACGCGTTGTAGACGCCGTCGACCGCCGCGATGCCATGCGCGCGCGCCGCCAGCAGGCACTGACCCAGCGCCGGCAGCATCGAGACCCGGTCGGCTGTCGCCCGCGCGCCAAGCTCCTTCACGAGGTCGTTCGTGCCCATGATGAAGCCGTCCATCAGAGGATGGGCCGCGATCTCGGGCGCTGCGAGAATACCGCGCGGCGTCTCCATCATGGCCCAAAGCCGCACGTCGCCGGTGATCCCCGCGAGAGAGTCGAGCTGCGCCGTGTTCTCGACCTTCGGCAGAAGCACCGCATCGGCCTTCATCTCGGCCGCGGCCTTCGCGTCGTCCTTGCCCCATTCGGTCTCAAGACCGTTGATCCGCACCAGCGTGAAGCGCGGCGCGAAGCCGCCCTTGTCCAGCTCTTCGGCGAGTGTCGCACGGGCCGCCGCCTTTTCCTCGGGCGAGACCGCGTCCTCCAGATCGAAGATGATCGCATCGACCGCGAGTCCCCGCGCCTTGTCGATCGCCCGCGGCTTGGAGCCCGGAATATAGAGGACGGAGCGAAGCGGGCGGGTCATCATGGGCGGCATCCCCTCAGGCGGCGCGAAACAATATTGCGCCGGAAACAGCCAGTTTTTGCCGAAACATTCAAGCAGAATTTGCTGCAATGCAGAGAGCCGCCCTCAGGTCAGCGCGTCCCAGATGAGTTTCGAGCCGGTGATGCCGAGCAGCGTATAGGTCAGACCGAAGAAGACCCGCTCCGGCACGAGGTGATGCGCCTTGATCCCGATCCAGGTGCCAAGGACCGCCGCGGGGATCAGCGCGAGATCGAGAAGCAGGCTTTCGCGGGTGAAGATTCCCATCCCCGCGTAAAGCCCGACCTTGGAGAGATTGATCGCCCAGAACACGAGAACCGTGGTCGCCTGGAACGCGGTCTTCGGCAGGCTGCGTCCCAGCAGATAGACCGCGGCGGCAGGTCCGCCTGCATGGCTGACGAAAGAGGTGAAGCCCAGCGTCAGACCCGCAAGGATGCCCGCGCGCTGGCCCATCTGCCGCTCGATGCGGATGACACCGGCTTTCTGCGCCCATTGCCACGCGATGAACAAAAGACAGACCAGCCCGATCACCAGGCGAATCGCGTCGTCGTTCGTCCAGCGATAGAACAGCGCGCCCAGCACCACGCCGGGCAGACCCGCCGCGATCAGGAGCCGCGCCTCCGGCCAGCGCCACTTCTTCCAGTAGGCCGGCAAACTGACCACGTCGATGACCATCAAAAGCGGCAACATGATCCCGAGTGCCGAGCCGGGATCGAGCACGATCGCCAGAATCGAGGCCGACGCAAACGCCGCGCCCGAGCCGAATCCACCCTTGGAGACCCCCGCGAAGATCACCGCAGGCACGGCGAGAGCAAAAACGGGCCAGCTGAGAAGATCCATGTGAAAACGTCCGTAAATGACGGTGTTAGCGATGTGTTAGCGCTTGAGCCCGGCAATGAACAGGCTGGCCTTCCAGGGTCGCTGCATCGCGGCAGGCTTGCGCGCGGCCCGGACATTGCTTAGGCCATCACGCAAATTTTCACCCAACCGGAGACTACCTCATGGCCAGACCCAAGATCGCGCTCATCGGCGCGGGACAGATCGGCGGGACGCTTGCACATCTTGCCGCGCTGAAGGAGCTGGGCGACGTCGTCCTCTTCGACATCGCCGAGGGCACGCCCGAGGGCAAGGCGCTCGACATCGCAGAATCCGGGCCGTCCGAAGGCTTCGATGCGAACCTCAAAGGCACCCAGGACTACGCCGATATCGCTGGCGCGGATGTCTGCATCGTCACCGCCGGCGTGCCGCGCAAGCCGGGCATGAGCCGCGACGACCTTCTGGGCATCAACCTTAAGGTCATGAAATCGGTTGGCGAAGGCATCCGCGACAATGCGCCGGATGCGTTCGTGATCTGCATCACCAACCCGCTCGATGCGATGGTCTGGGCCCTGCGCGAATTCTCGGGCATGCCGCACGAGAAAGTCGTCGGCATGGCGGGTGTTCTCGACAGTGCGCGTTTCCGCCACTTCCTCAGCCTCGAGTTTGGCGTGTCGATGAAGGATGTCTCGGCATTCGTTCTCGGCGGTCACGGTGACACGATGGTGCCGCTGACCCGCTATTCGACGGTCGCAGGTGTGCCTCTGCCCGACCTTGTCAAAATGGGCTGGACCACGCAGGACAAGCTCGACGCGATCGTGCAACGCACCCGTGACGGCGGCGCTGAGATCGTTGGCCTCCTGAAGACCGGCTCCGCCTTCTACGCGCCCGCAACGAGCGCGATTGAGATGGCCGAGGCCTATCTCAAGGACCAGAAGCGCGTCCTTCCCTGCGCGGCATGGTGCGACGGCCAGTTCGGCCTGAAGGGTCTTTACGTCGGTGTGCCGACCGTCATTGGCGCAGGCGGTATCGAGCGTATTGTCGAGATCCAGATGACCAAGGACGAGCAGGCGATGTTCGACAACTCGGTCAACGCGGTCAAAGGTCTCGTGGACGCCTGCAAGGGCATCGACGACAGCCTGAGCTGAGATCGGCGACGCTGCGATTGCAATCAAGGGCGGCCTCTGAGCCGCCCTTTTCGTTGCGGTTCAGTCTGGCGATGACAGTCCGACGCTTCGATCGAAAGCCTCCGGTCTGAGGTCAACGCTCCCACCGAAAAGCGCCGCCGTCGCGCGGGCCGGATCGCACGGCATGGGCTCCAGGCAACCGGCCTGCCTCAGTGCATCGGCCAGTTCCGGCCCGAGGACGCGCAGCTTGTCATGCAGGGCGAGCGCCGCTGCTCCGTCGCCCCCCGCCTCCGTGACTTCTGCAATCTGACGCGCGCGAAAGGACTGGGCGCGCGAGCCGTCTTTATACATGCCCTGCGCGGCGTACCGCATGAGCTTGGCGCACCAATGCGCCCGCGTCAGCCCGTCGAAATGACAGATCTTCGCCTCGCGGCTTTCCGCGATGCGCGCAGGCGGCTCACGACGGGGGCCATGAAGCCCGAGGCTGAGCCCACGCCCGGTCCGAGTGACGCTCTTACCAAGCGCATGTCCGCAAAAGCCGCGATCGGTGAAGAGCGCAAGCTCGTCTCCAAGCAGGCGGCGCGCGGCACGCGGCGGACCCGGAACCTGCCACAGCAGGGCACCGTCGAATATCGTGTCCACCGGCGCGTCCCTCAGCCAGACACGCTCACCGTTCGGGATATGCAAACTGTCGATGTCGTCTGGCAAAGCGGAGAGCAGTCCTGCGAATTCCTCTGCCGCCAGGAATTCGTCGGCATCTACGTGCAGGAGCCAATCGACCTCCATCGTCCGCACCGCGTGCTCCGCATTGAACCGTTGCTTGCGGTTGAGAGCCGCGGGCTTGCGCCGCACTCCGACAATGTCCGTATAAAATGCCTCATCGGCCCCGATGAGATGCACCTGCGGCACACGCCCGAGCAACTCGTTGATGCGAGGGTCGGATCGATCGAGATAGTAGCGGATCTCCGATGCACCCATCGTCACGTAGTGCGCGGCGTGCGCCGCAAGAAGTTCAGGCGGCTCTGCGACGGTCGAGACGACGCCCCAGCGCATCGCTTACGCCTTGAGTAGGGCTGCATGGCCCTCGCGGCCGGCCCGCTCGACCAGTAGCGCCGCATCGAACGCCTCGACGGACAGATCTGCCGAGACGCCTGGAAATATCCGCGTCAGCGACGCCGACGCATCGACACCGGTCGGCTTCAAACGGTGTATGCGGCTCATCCTCCGAGCCATCAGCGGCGGAATGACCCTGAGCCGGTCGTGCAATGCGACGATTGGAGCGAGATCGCCGCCCGACTGGACAGCCAGCGCGATCTGCTGATCCCGGTAACTCGAATGACGGCGGCCGGGCTTCGGCAGAACCCCGTTCTCTGCGTGACGTTGAAGCTTCAAAGCCCAGTGCAGACGGGTGAGACCGTCGAAATGACTTATTCTAACGGTGTCGGCGGCATGGGTCACGTCCGTGTCGCAGCGCGGCCGGTGGATGCCTGCGCCGATGCCGCCGCCAACACGCAGCGCCCCCTTTCCGAGTGCATGTGCCAGAAGACCGTGACGCGTCAGATGCCCCATATCCGGGCCCCGCACCCGGGCAAGACGGCCCGGATCGGTCATCGGCAGCGCCAGTGCGCCGTCGAAAATGGTCTCGAGCGGCGCGCCTTCGAGGTAGACCCTCTCTCCGTTCTGCACCCAGTATGCCGCGATCTCGGGCGGCAAGGCGGCAAGCTCCTCGGCGGGGTCGGCGGTCAGGAACTCGTCGGCGTCGAGATGGAAGAGCCAGTCTGCATCGCTTAGCGTCTCAGCGTGGTTGGCGTTCACGATCTGCCGTCTGTTGATCCAGCCCGGACGACGGCGTCCGATACTGGAATAAAAGGCATCATCGCAGGTGATGAGCGTCACGCGCGGGTCCGCACCGATCGCCGCTTCGAGATCCGGATGCGGTCCATCGAGATAGAGATGAACATGCAGGGCGCCGAGATCGAGGTGATGCGCCGCAAACGCCAAAAGCAGCGCCGCAGGTTCGCGCACGGTTGCAACGACGCTCCAGCGACCACCGGACGCCGACATCTGCGCCCTGTTGGACGTCATCTCGCGAGGCATTGCTCGAAACCTCAGAATTTCTTCTTTTTGTTGATGAGACGGTATGCGAGGCGCGCCTCGCTTGTCAAAATCGCCCCGCCGCTTTCGGCGACCAGTGATGCAGACCGGCACCGAGAGCGCCCATAGAAGAGTCGGACACCGCCGCCCCGCATTGTGATCACACTAAATTCCTGTGTGATCACAAAAGGCGAATTATTGCCGGGTCAGCGCAATTCGAGGTGTTTTTCGGTGCACGACGCCCCAGCTAGCCTTTATAGCAGGTGGAAAGACAGCAAAACGGGACGGATGACATGAATATCCACGAGTATCAGGCCAAGGCTCTTCTGCGGAGCTACGGCGCGCCGGTCTCCGACGGCCGCGTCGTGCTTAAAGCTGCGGACGCCAAGACCGAGGCCGCCAATCTCGATGGCCCGCTCTGGGTGGTGAAGGCCCAGATCCACGCGGGCGGTCGCGGCAAGGGCTCCTTCAAGGAAGCCGATGCTGGCGAGAAAGGCGGCGTGCGCCTGGCCAAATCGGTCGAGGAAGCCGCCGAAGAAGCCAAGAAGATGCTCGGCAAGACCCTCGTGACGCACCAGACCGGCCCGGCGGGCAAGCAGGTCAACCGTATCTACATCGAGGATGGCTCCGATATCGAGCGCGAGCTCTACCTCGCGCTGCTGGTAGACCGCGTGTCGAGCCGCGTATCCTTCGTCTGCTCCACCGAAGGCGGCATGGACATCGAAGAGGTCGCGGCCTCCACGCCCGAGAAGATCCTGTCCTTCGCGGTCGATCCTGCCACGGGCTACCAGCCCTATCACGGGCGCCGCATCGCCTTCGCCCTCGGGCTGGAGGGCGCGCAGATCAAGCAATGCGTCAAGCTGATGGGCATTCTCTACAACGCCTTCATCGAGCGCGACATGGAGATGCTCGAGATCAACCCGCTGATCGTGATGACGAACGGCGAGCTGAAGGTTCTCGACGCCAAGCTCGGTTTCGACTCGAACGCGCTTTACCGTCAGCCCGACGTGGCAGAGCTGCGCGACGAGACCGAGGAAGACCCCAAGGAGCTTGAAGCGTCCAAGTACGACCTCAACTACATCGCGCTCGACGGCGAGATCGGCTGCATGGTCAACGGTGCGGGCCTCGCAATGGCGACGATGGATATCATCAAGCTCTACGGCGCGGAGCCGGCGAACTTCCTCGACGTCGGCGGCGGTGCCACGAAGGAGAAAGTGACCGAGGCGTTCAAGATCATCACCTCTGACAGCAACGTCAAAGGCATCCTTGTGAACATTTTCGGCGGCATCATGCGCTGCGACGTCATCGCCGAGGGCGTGGTCGCCGCGGTGAAGGAAGTCGGCCTGAAAGTTCCGCTGGTCGTGCGTCTGGAGGGCACCAATGTTGAGCAGGGCAAGGAGATCATCAACAACTCCGGCCTCGACGTGATCGCCGCGGACGATCTCAAGGACGGCGCGCAGAAAATCGTTCAGGCGGTCAAGGGCTGAGAATTCGGCGGACGGATCGCGATGAAGCTCGAACACATACATGCAACCGGCCGTGAACAATCGGCGTATCTCGGGCGTTTCCCCCCCGAGCATCGGGGCGAGCTTTGCCCCGGCGCCCGCGTTCCCGCCTGCCGCGCCTCGGCGCGCGCGGGTCACGGCCCAGCATAGGAGAGCCGCCATGTCGCTTCTGTCCAGATCCAAGACCCAGACCCTGCCCAGCCTTCCCGAGAACAGCGCGAGCTACGCGCCGTTCCTGATCGGGATCGCGATGGTCGGCTTCGGCCTCGCGCTTCGGCGCACCGAACCCAACACCCTTTCGCTGCCCGAGCCCAACCGGCCGGCGCGGCTGAAAGACGTCAAATCCGGCCGCGACGCGGCCCGTGTGGCGCGCGACGGGATTGCGCGCTTCATTCCCGCAAATCTCACAGGCTCTCTCGGCCGCACGCTCATCCTGATGGGAGGTGCGACCATCGCGGTCCGCGCCCTCGACGAGCTCGTGGACGACGAGGGGCCAGACTACTGATCAAAACGGGGCGGGCCGGAAAAGGCCCGCCAGAGGGACGAAGGAAACGAAATGGCCGTTCTTGTCGACGAAAACACCAAGGTGATCTGTCAGGGCTTCACCGGCTCCCAGGGCACGTTCCACTCCGAACAGGCGATCGCCTACGGCACCAAGATGGTCGGTGGCGTGACACCGGGCAAAGGCGGGCAGAGCCATCTTGACCTGCCGGTCTTCAATTCCGTGCACGAAGCCAAGCACGAAACCGAAGCGAACGCCTCGGTGATCTACGTGCCGCCGCCCTTCGCCGCCGACTCGATCCTCGAGGCGATCGACGCGGAGATGGAGCTGATCGTCTGCATCACGGAAGGGATTCCCGTCCTCGACATGATGAAGGTCAAGCGCGCGCTCGAAGGCTCCAAGTCGAAGCTGATCGGCCCGAACTGCCCTGGTGTCATCACGCCCGACGCCTGCAAGATCGGCATCATGCCCGGCCACATCCACAAGCGCGGCAAGGTCGGCGTCGTTTCCCGCTCGGGCACGCTCACCTATGAGGCGGTCAAGCAGACCACCGATGTGGGCCTCGGCCAGTCGACCTGCGTCGGCATCGGCGGCGACCCGATCAAGGGAACGGAGCATATCGACGTTCTGGAATGGTTCCTCGCCGACGACGAGACCGAGGCGATCATCATGATCGGTGAGATCGGCGGTTCGGCCGAAGAGGATGCCGCGCAGTTCCTCGCCGATGAGAAAAAGAAAGGCCGCTGGAAGCCGACCGCCGGGTTCATCGCAGGGCGCACCGCGCCTCCGGGCCGCCGCATGGGCCACGCCGGCGCGATCGTCGCTGGCGGCAAAGGCGGCGCGGACGACAAGATCGAGGCCATGAACAAGGCGGGTATCGTTGTCGCCGACAGTCCCGCCACCCTCGGCGAGGCCGTTCTCAAGGCGATCGACAAAGGCTGAGGCCGGACACTTCGCCAGACAGGGCTCAGAGGAGGCCGCCGGAATGGGCAACACGATCGCACCGTCGATCCTGCTATGCACAGCGCTTGCGTTGGGCGGCTGCTCCTTTTTCGGCTTCGGCAACGAGGTCTATTTCAAGGACGACGGCAACGGCTGGGTCGAGATTGAACGCGCCGAATACGTGGCGCTACAAACCGCTGCTCCGGCACCGGCAGACCCTGCCCAACGCTTCGTCGACATGAGCGATGCCGAGCGTCGCGCCCTGTCGGACGACATCACCCGAGACATCTGTAATATCCCCGAGGGTCAGCCGATCACGCCGGAGACGCCATGCGATCTCTGATGCGGTTCGAGCCCTTTCCTTTCAAGCCCGGTCCCCAGCCCCAAGAGGTGACATCATGACCGACCAAAGCCCCAACGACGCCTTCCACGCCTCCTCGTTCATGCAGGGGCACAACGCGGAATATCTCGAACAGATGTACGCGCGTTACGCCAACGACCCGAGCGCGGTCGACGAGGCCTGGCAGGCCTTTTTCAAGGGGCTCGGCGACGATGAGATCTCGGTCAAGAAAGAGGCCGAAGGCCCGTCCTGGGTGCGCAAAAACTGGCCGCCCGAACCCGTCGACGAGCTGACAGCGGCGCTGACCGGCGAATGGCCGATGCCCGCCATCCCGGGCGAGGCGAAGGCCGCGGGCGAGAAGATCAAGGCCAAGGCCGATGCGGAGGGCGTCAAGCTCACCGATGATGACATCCAACGTGCGGTGCTGGATTCGATCCGCGCGCTCATGATCATCCGCGCCTACCGGATCCGTGGCCACCTTGCCGCCGATCTCGACCCCTTGGGCATGCGCGACACCTCCGAGCATCCCGAACTCGATCATCGCTCCTACGGCTTCACCGATGCCGATCTCGACCGTCCGATCTTCATCGACAACGTGCTCGGCCTCGAGATCGCGAGCCTGCGCGAGATCATCTCGGTCCTGAAGCGCACCTATTGCGGCACCTTCGCGCTGCAGTACATGCACATCTCCGACCCCGAGCAATCCGCCTGGCTGAAAGAGCGGATCGAGGGCTATGGCAAGGAGGTGAAGTTCACCCGCGAGGGCCGCAAGGCGATCCTCAACAAGATGGTCGAAGCCGAGGGCTTCGAGAAGTTCCTGCACGTCAAGTACATGGGCACCAAGCGCTTCGGCCTCGATGGCGGCGAAAGCGCGATCCCGGCGATGGAGCAGATCATCAAGCGCGGCGGTGCGCTCGGCCTCGAGGAAATCGTCATCGGCATGCCCCACCGGGGCCGCCTCTCGGTCCTGGCGAACGTGATGGGCAAGCCCTACCGCGCGATCTTCAACGAATTCCAGGGCGGCAGCTTCAAACCCGAGGATGTCGACGGCTCTGGCGACGTGAAATACCACCTTGGCGCATCATCCGACCGCGAGTTCGACGGCAACACCGTTCACCTCTCGCTGACCGCGAATCCCTCGCACCTCGAGGCGGTGAACCCGGTCGTGCTCGGCAAGGTCCGCGCCAAACAGGACCAGCTCAAGGACAGCTCACGCACCAAGGTGTTGCCGATCCTTCTGCATGGCGACGCGGCCTTCGCGGGCCAGGGCGTCGTCGCGGAATGTTTCGCACTCTCGGGCCTGCGCGGGCACCGGACGGGCGGCACGATCCATCTCGTGGTGAACAACCAGATCGGGTTCACCACCGCGCCGCACTTCTCGCGCTCCTCCCCCTACCCGACCGACAACGCGCTCGTCGTCGAGGCACCGATCTTCCACGTCAACGGGGATGACCCGGAAGCCGTGGTTCACGCTGCCAAGGTCGCCACGGAGTTCCGCCAGAAATTCGGCAAGGACGTGGTCATCGACATGTTCTGCTATCGCCGCTTCGGTCACAACGAAGGCGATGAGCCGATGTTCACCAACCCGTTGATGTACAAGCAGATCAAGGGCCACAAGACAACGCTCACGCTTTATACCGAACGCCTTGTGAAAGACGGGCTCATCCCCGAGGGCGAGATCGAGGACATGAAAGCCTCGTTCCAATCGCATCTCAACGAGGAGTTCGAGGCCGGCAAGAACTACAAGCCCAACAAGGCCGACTGGCTCGATGGGCGCTGGTCGCATCTCGATCGCCAGAAAGAGGGCAAGTACCAGCGTGGCAAGACCTCGATCAAGAAGAAGACCCTCGAGGAAATCGGCCGCGCCCTGACGGAGCCACCCGAAGGCTTCCCGCTGCACAAAACGGTCGGCCGTCTCCTCGAGACCCGAAAGAAGATGTTCGAGACCGGGCAGGGCTTCGATTGGGCGACCGCCGAGGCCCTGGCCTTCGGCTCGCTCCTGACAGAAGGCTATCCGGTGCGGCTCTCGGGCCAGGATTCGACGCGCGGGACGTTCTCTCAGCGCCATTCGGCCCTGATCGACCAGGAAACCGAGGAACGGTATTATCCGCTCAATCATATCCGTGAGGGTCAGGCCCGCTTCGAAGGGATCGATTCCGCCCTTTCGGAATACGCGGTGCTCGGGTTCGAGTACGGCTTCTCGATGGCCGAACCCAATGCGCTCACCCTCTGGGAAGCGCAGTTCGGCGACTTCGCCAATGGCGGCCAGATCATGTTCGACCAGTTCATCTCTTCGGGCGAAAGCAAGTGGCTGCGGATGTCGGGTCTCGTCTGCCTTCTGCCGCATGGCTACGAGGGACAGGGCCCGGAGCACTCCTCCGCCCGGCTCGAGCGCTTCCTGCAGATGTGCGGTCAAGACAACTGGATCGTGGCGAATTGCTCGACCCCGGCGAACTACTTCCACATCCTGCGGCGGCAGCTGCACCGCTCCTTCCGCAAGCCGCTGATCCTGATGACGCCGAAATCGCTTCTGCGCCACAAGCTCTGCGTCTCTGAAGCGGAGATGTTCGTGGAAGGCTCGTCCTTCCACCGCGTCCTCTGGGACGATGCGGAGAAGGGTCATTCCGAGACCGAGCTGAAGCCCGACGCCGAAATCAAGCGCGTCGTGCTGTGCTCCGGCAAGGTCTATTACGACCTCTTGGAAGAGCGCGACAATCGCGGGATCGACGACGTCTACCTGATGCGGATCGAGCAGTTCTACCCGTTCCCCGCCGTCTCCGCGGTGAACGAGCTGCAGCGGTTCAAGCAGGCCGAGATCGTCTGGTGCCAGGAAGAGCCCAAGAACCAGGGCGCCTGGAGCTTCATCGAACCCAATCTGGAATGGGTGCTCGGCCGGATCGAGGCTGAGTACAAGCGCGCCCGGTATGTCGGCCGCGCGACCTCGGCCTCGCCCGCAACGGGTCTGGCCTCGACCCACAAGGCACAACAAGCGGCGCTCGTGGACGAAGCGCTGACGATTGAAGGAAAGTAAGTGACATGACCACCGAAGTGCGCGTTCCCACCCTGGGCGAATCCGTCTCCGAGGCGACCGTGGCAACCTGGTTCAAGAAACCGGGGGATAGCGTCGAGCAGGACGAAATGCTGTGCGAGCTGGAAACCGACAAGGTGACGGTCGAGGTGCCCTCGCCCGCCGCCGGAACCCTCGCCGATATCGTTGCGGGCGAAGGAGAGACTGTCGGCGTCGATGCGCTTCTGGCGAACATCTCCGAAGGCGCGTCTGGCGGCAAATCCGACGAGGGCTCGAAAGAGACCAAGGAGGCGCCGAAGGAAGAGGCGGCCGGGTCGGGCGGCGACCAGGGCGACACGACGGGCGAGACCGTTGATGTCATGGTTCCGACGCTCGGCGAGTCGGTCTCCGAAGCCACCGTCTCCACCTGGTTCAAGAAGGTCGGCGACAGTGTTGAGGCGGACGAGACGCTGTGCGAGCTGGAGACCGACAAGGTCTCCGTCGAGGTGCCCGCGCCGTCCGCGGGCACGCTCTCCGAGATCAAGGCCGAGGAAGGCTCCACCGTGGAAGCCGGCGGCCAGCTTGCCGTGATCGCGAAATCCGCCGCCGGTCAGTCCGGCAAGGCCAAGCCCGATGCGGGCGTGGAACACGGTGGCGACAGCCCCTCTGCCAAGGAAGGCGACAACCAGTATTCGACACCTCCCGCCGGGCAAGGCCGCAAGGATGTGGAGGATGCGCCTTCGGCCAAGAAGGCGATGGCCGAGAAAGGCGTCAGCCGCGACCAGGTCACCGGCACCGGCCGCGACGGGCGAGCGATGAAGTCAGACGTGGACGCGGCACTCGCCGCCGCCAAATCCGCCCCCGCCGAGGGCAGCCAGCCCAAGCAGGCCCCGCGCGCCCCGGTCTCCGCCGAGGATGCCGAGCGCGAGGAGCGGGTGAAGATGACCCGCCTGCGCCAGACCATCGCCCGTCGCCTCAAGGACGCGCAGAACACCGCGGCCATGCTGACCACCTACAACGAGGTGGACATGACCGAGACGATGGCGCTCCGCTCCGAATACAAGGAGCTCTTCGAGAAGAAGCACGGCGTGCGTCTCGGCTTCATGTCCTTCTTCACGAAGGCCTGCTGCCATGCGCTTAAAGAGGTGCCCGAGGTCAATGCCGAGGTGGACGGCACCGACATCGTCTACAAGAACTTCGTGCATATGGGCATCGCGACGGGCACGCCGCAGGGTCTCGTCGTGCCGGTGATCCGGGATGCGGACGCCAAGTCCTTTGCCGAGATCGAGGCCGATATCGCGGACAAGGGCAAACGCGCCCGAGACGGCAAGCTCTCGATGGCCGAGATGCAGGGCGGCACGTTCACCATCTCGAACGGCGGCGTCTACGGCTCGCTCATGTCCTCGCCGATCCTGAACCCCCCGCAATCGGGCATCCTCGGCATGCACAAGATCCAGGAGCGGCCGATGGTCGTGAACGGCAAGATCGAAGCGCGCCCGATGATGTACCTCGCGCTCAGCTACGATCATCGCATCGTTGACGGCAAAGGCGCGGTGACCTTCCTCGTGCGGGTCAAGGAAGCCCTCGAGGATCCGCGCCGGATGCTGATGGATCTGTGATGACGGTCTTCGGGGCGCAGTGCTTGCGGGCCGTTTACGGCATGCGAGACTGCGCCTCGGGCCCATCCTCGGCCCAAGCCATGCAAAGAGATCCCGTGCACCATTTCGACACAGCCCTCCAAGCCCGCCGCGCCTTCGCCCCCGAAGGCTACGCGACGCTCGCCGATGTCGGCCTCGATCTGCCATTGGTCTCGCCCTATCAGCTCTCTTGCCGCAATCCCGATGGCCCGGTGCTGATCTCCTACAATCACATGGACGCGCCCACCGCACTGGCCAACAGGGAGCGGATCGCGCGGGACGGCTATCTGCCGGAAATGCTGTTCAACCGGGTGCTCGACCGGGCGCTGGCGCTGGCGCGGATGGTGCGTCGCGACATCTATCTGACCCACGCGTTCCATGCCTTGCCCGAAGCCCGCTCCGCCGCGATCCCGGCCCGCCTCGTTGAGGAAAGCTTCGACCGGATCACCAGGCACGAAATCGACAGGCGCCCCGTCATCGCGCTTGGTCGGGACGCGGCCCGATGCTGCGCGCGCTTCGGCGTGTCGCATCAGGCGCTGCCGCATCTCTCGGCGCGCGGCGAAAGCCTCGACACCAAGGCCCGCCGTCTGGCCGACGCGCTGCCCCAATCCGCAAAAAGGCATGCCGCATGACCCCCGAACTCACTATCCTCGCCCTAGCGGCGCTTCTGCAATGCGTGCAGTTCGTGCTGTTCGCGATCCCTGCGAACCTCGAACTGGGCCCCGGCTACACGATGTCCGCCCGCGACCGCGAGCCCTCGCGCGAGCTCTCGACCGGGACCGCCCGGCTCCAGCGGGCGCTCGGAAATCATTTCGAGGGGCTCATCCTCTTCACCATCGCGGTCGTCGTCGTCACCTATGCCGACAAGGGCGATGTCTTCACCGCGGCCTTCGCCGTGATCTACCTGCTGGCGCGTATCCTCTACGTGCCGGCCTATTACTTCGGTTGGCGTCCGGGCCGCTCCCTCATATGGGCGGCGGGCTGGCTCGCCACGGTTCTCATGCTGATTTACGCGCTGATCTCCTGATCGGCGCTCCGACAGAAAAGAAAGGACAAGGGAAATGGCTTCCTACGATGTCATCGTGATTGGCTCCGGCCCCGGCGGCTACGTGGCCGCGATCCGCGCCTCGCAGCTCGGTCTCAAGACGGCCTGCGTCGAAGGGCGCGAGACGCTGGGCGGCACCTGCCTCAACGTGGGCTGCATCCCCTCCAAGGCGCTCCTGCACGCCACGCACCAGCTGCACGAGGCCGAGCACAACTTCGCCAAGATGGGCCTCAAGGGCAAATCCCCCTCGGTCGACTGGGACCAGATGCAGACCTACAAGGGCGAGACGATCGAGACCAACACCAAGGGCATCGAGTTCCTGTTCAAGAAGAACAAGATCGACTGGCTCAAGGGCTGGGGCTCTATCCCCGAGAAGGGCAAGGTCAAGGTCGGCGACGAGGTGCACGAGGCGAAGAACATCATCATCGCCACCGGCTCGGACGTCGCCACGCTCAAGGGTGTCGAGATCGACGAGAAGATCGTCGTCTCGTCTACCGGCGCATTGTCGCTGCCGAAGATTCCCAAGAAGATGGTGGTGATCGGCGCGGGCGTGATCGGTCTCGAGATGGGCTCGGTTTATGCGCGCCTCGGCACCGAGGTTACGGTGGTCGAATATCTCGACAAGATCACCCCGACGATGGACGGCGAGGTTTCCAAGAACTTCCAGAAGATCCTGCAGAAACAGGGGCTGACCTTCGTGCTGGGTGCGGCCGTCTCGGGCGTCGAGACGATGAAGACCAAGGCGAAGGTCTCCTACACGCTCAAGAAGGACGACAGCGAGGAGGTGCTGGACGCCGATGTCGTTCTCGTCTCCACGGGCCGCAAGCCGGTGACCGAGGGCCTCGGCCTAAAGGAACTCGGGGTCGAGATCACCGAGCGCGGATTCGTGAAAACCGACGGGCATTGGAAGACCAACATCGACGGCATCTACGCAATCGGCGATGCGACCGAAGGCCCAATGCTCGCTCACAAGGCCGAGGATGAAGGCATGGCCGCCGCTGAGGCGATTGCCGGCAAGGCGGGCCACGTGAACTACGACGTGATCCCGAGCGTCATCTATACCCATCCAGAGGTCGCCGCTGTCGGCAAGACCGAAGAAGAGCTGAAGGATGCGGGGCACTCCTACAAGGTCGGCAAGTTTTCCTTCATGGGTAATGGCCGGGCGAAGGCCAATTTCGCCGCGGACGGCTTCGTGAAGATCCTCGCCGACAAGGACACCGACCGCATCCTTGGGGCACATATCATCGGGCCGATGGCGGGCGATCTTATCCACGAGATCTGCGTAGCGATGGAGTTTGGAGCGGCGGCGGAGGATGTGGCCCTCACCTGCCACGCCCACCCGACCTATTCCGAAGCGGTGCGCGAGGCTGCCCTGGCCTGCGGAGACGGCCCGATCCACATGTGATCGGCTCGTCAGCCCGGCACCGAAGCCCGCCCTTGCCGACAGGGGCGGGCTTTGTCACATCTGGGTTGTGCAGGTGCCCCGCATGGGGAGAATCGGGAAGCCGGGGCAGCTCCGGCGCGGGCCCGCCGCTGTGACGGGGACGGGACGGCAATGCCACTGGAGCGATCCGGGAAGGCGCCGCGACCCGGACGATCCGAAGCCAGAAGACCGGCCTGCACAAAACCCGCGCCCCGCGTAAGGACGGCGAGGCGGCGCAGCGTTTTGCAAGGGAGGCCTGCCGTGCCGCCATCGTCCACTTGCGCGCCGAAGCCAGCGCGCGTTTTCACCGACACCGAGCGTCAGGCTCTCCACGATGTCATCGCCCACCGGCGTGATGTCCGGAACGAATTCCTGCCGGACCCGATCGAGCCGTCCCTCCTGCGCCGCATCCTCGAGGCGGCGCATCGCGCCCCGTCGGTCGGACTGTCGCAGCCGTGGAATTTCATTCTCGTTCGCGACCCCGCGCGCAAGGCCGACGTTAAAGCGATCTTCGACCGCGCCAACGACGCAGCTTGCGCGATGTTTCCCGAGGCGCGGCAATCGGACTATGCGCGGCTCAAGCTCGAAGGAATTGAAAAAGCGCCGCTGAATATCGTCGTCACCTGCGACCGGCGCCGCGGCGGTCAGGTCGTGCTGGGTAAGACCCAGAACCCCGAGATGGATCTCTATTCGACCGTCTGCGCGGTGCAGAACCTCTGGCTTGCCGCCCGGGCAGAAGGTGTCGGCATGGGCTGGGTCAGTATCTACGACAAGGCAGAGCTCTCGGCCCTGTTCGCGCTGCCCGAGAATGTGGAGATCGTCGCCTATCTGTGTCTCGGCCACGTGTCGGACATGTTCGACGGGCCAGAACTTGAAGCGCGAGGATGGGCACGGGCCGAAAGCCTCGACGCCGCGATCATGGAGGAGGACTGGCAGGGTTAGCGGCGCGCGGCTACCGTGCAAGTGTATTCCGTCCCGTCGGGGTCGGGCTCGCGATATTTGGCCTCGTCTCCCTTGATCCAGATGAACCGCCCGAAAGAGCCGTCATATCGCGCGCCGGAGGCGGTGCGGCTGAGCGTTCCGGCGTCGATCGTGTCGCCGCGCTCGAACCTCACGCTCGGAAGTTCGGTGTCGAAGAACAGCGTCACGACCTCGTTCGCAGGAGTGCCGCCACAGGTCCAGAACACGGTCTCCGCTGGTTCCTCGAGTCGCCAGGTCGCGACCAGTTCACCCTCACGGCGCAGATACGCATCGCTGACGCAGGCGCGCAGGTCTTCGGCTTTCCAGCAGTCGTCACGACCCGAAATCCAGCCGCGCTGCTTTGCCCGCAGCTCCGCCTCCGCATCCGCCGCTCCGGCATCGAGGCCCTGCACGACAGAAAGAGCCGCGCCGAAACGATCCGCGAGCCTGCGGTCGAGCCGCGCAAGATCGGCATCCGAGCAGATGAGTGTTTCCGCCTCGCTCCCCGCGTTAGCACACTCGAAGGACGGACCGTCCTGTGCCAGCGCAGGCGCGGAAATCCCGAGGATTGCGATGAGGGGATGAACGAGTCGCATGGCGGACCTCCTTTTGACCGATAACGGGATGATACCGCCCGGACAGGTCGTCACCAATCATCATTCGGGGCAGCGCATCACCACATACGATCCTTGGCGCGCTCGGCGTAGCCCGCATCATAGTCCGGTCCGCCATGCGATCCGGCCGAGCCTTCCTCGATAAGCTGGCCAGTCGTGGGCACGCCCTCCGCATCGTCGCGGTCCCAGAGCCCCGAGCGCATGATGGCTTTCGCACATTGCGCGTAAAGCTCCACGACCTCGATGACGATGACGCTTTTCGGGCAACGGCCGCGCTGCTCGAACCGGGCGCACGCATCGGTGTCGTCGGTCACGAACGCCGTGCCGTTGACGCGCACGACGCTCTTGTGGCCGGGAATCATGAACATCAGCGCGACGCGCGGATCGCGCACGATATTCCGCAAGGAATCGAGGCGATTGTTGCCCTGCCAATCAGGCATCAGGATCGTGCGCTCATCCGCCACCATCACGACGGGGCCATCGTCACCGCGTGGGCTGCCGTCAACGCCCTCCGGACCGACCGTCGACAGGATGCAGAAGCGCGACGCCTCGATCCATTCGCGATGTCTCGGACCAATCCGGGTGGCGACCTTCGTCAGCGATGCGGGCACCGGTGCGTCGTAGAGCGCGTCAAGCGCCGCCTCGCTTTCAAGTTTTTGCATGAAATCCGGCCTCTTCGAGAAGTGTGTCCGATGCCGCCTCGACCTCGGTTTCGAGGCGCTTGAGAAAGCCCTCCCGGCTGGTGCCTGCCGGGATGCGCGGCAGAAACTCGACGACGGCCTTGCCGGGTCTGCGGTAGATACCCTTGCGCTGCCAGGTCACGCCGGCATTCGTCGCGACCGGCACGCAATCCTGCCCGAGCTGGTCGAAAAGGACCGAGGTGCCGATCTTGTAGGGCGCTTTCACACCCGGCGCGACCCGCGTGCCCTGCGAATAGATGATGAGCTGCCCCGGCTCCGCGCGCCCTTTGTCGACGTCCGAGACCATTTGCTTGATCGCTTGGCCCCGCTTGCCGCGATTGACCGGCACGCAACCGATCCGCAAGGCGTATTGCCCGATGATCGGCGCGAACATCAATTCGCGCTTCATGATGAACTTGCCGGCGGGCACGGCGTAGAAAATCAGGATGATGTCGAGAAAGGATTGGTGCTTCGCCGCGATCAGCACTTCATCTTGCGGCACATCTCCGCGGATGTCGTAGGTGATCCCGATCATCCAGCGCGCGGTCCAGAGCGTGAAGCGGCACCATGTCTTGCAAGCTGCCCGCGCTCCTCGCGGCGAGAAGATCGCCCAGGGAAAGAAGACGATCCCGAGGACCAGCATCGCGACGTAGATCGTCACGATATGGATGAGAGAGCGAAGCCATTGGATCGCATGGGCCATCAGGCGAGATCCTCCAGAACACGATTGGCGGCGGCGCGCGTCGCCAGGAGCGCGACCAGCGCGGCGAGCGGCGGCACGAAGACCGGCCAGACCCAATCCCAGCCCTGGAAACCGAGCCCGGTGAGAACTCCGCCCGCATCGCCAGTATCGGGAATGAGCGTCACGAGCACTACGCCAAGCAGAGTGCCTGCCGCTGCCCCCGCCAGCGCGCGCAACGTGTAGCGGCGCACGAAGGCCGCCGCGATATAGGCATCGGTCGCCCCTACGAGCCGCAAGACAGCAATGACCTGCGCGTTGGCCGCGAGCGCGGCATTGGCCGCAAGCGTCACCATCGCCGCCGTCGCAGCCGCAATCAGGATGAGCGCGGTCCAGCCGAAGAGACGCATCCCCCCGGCCGCGGCCAGAAGCGGCCGCCGCCAGCGGGCATGATCATCGAGAACGGCTCCCGGCACCTCGGCTTGAAGCCTTAATCGCAAGCCTGCCGCATCGAAGCCGTCGCCGGTCTCTGTGACCTCGATCAGGCGCGGCACGGGCAGTTGCGCGAGCGGCAGCTCCGCCCCGAACCATGGCTCGAGGAGAGCACGCTGTTCATCATCCGAGAGCGCGCGGAATTCCGCGATCCCCGGCGTCGTCTCGAGAACGGCGAGTGCGGCACTCGTCTGCCGTTCCATCTCCTCCTCGGGGGCGGAGATCCGGATGGTGACCGATCGCGCAAGCTCGTCGCCCCAACGGTCCGCCAGACGCCCCGCGGCAAGCGACAAGGCCAGCGCGAAGACCGCGAGAAACGCCATCGCCGCCGATGTGAAAAGTGTCAGCTGCACCGTGAAGCCGGCGGGCGGGACCACTCGGTCCGCCCCGGCCTCCCGGACGAAGACAGCGCGGATATCGGGCAGAAGCCGTCTCACAGGTCCGCCCCGGCAAGCTGCAGCTTGCGGCTTGCGATCCGCAACACGCGCGCCTGCACGTGGGCTTTGGCCGCACGGATGAGACTTAGATCGTGCGTCGCGATCATCACCGTCTTGCCCATGCGGTTCAATTCCAGAAGAAGCCGCAAGAGCCGCTGCGACATGTCCCAATCGACATTGCCCGTGGGCTCGTCGGCAAGGATCACGTCCGGCGACATGATGACCGCTCGCGCAAGCGCCGCACGCTGACGCTCGCCCCCGGACAATTCCGGCGGGCGTGCGTGTGCGCGGTTCGTGAGCCCGACCCAGGTCAGAAGCTCGCTGAGATCGGCTTCCATCGCCGCGTTCTCCTCGCCGGCGACGCCAAGCGGCAGCGCGACATTCTCGGCGACGGTCAGGTGGTCGAGGAACTGGCAATCCTGATGCACGACACCGATCCTGCGCCGCGCCAGCGCCACCCCGTCCCGGCCGATCCGCGTGACATCCCGGTCGAAAAGCCGGACATGTCCGGCGGTCGGCAGAAGCGCACCGTAGCAGAGCTTGAGAAAAGTGGTCTTGCCCGCGCCGGAGGGACCCGTAAGAAAATGGAACGAGCCGGGCTGGAGGCTCAGCGACACATCCGACAGAAGCTCGCCCCCGCCATAGCTATACGCCACATTCTCGAACTCGATCACGCCTGCCCCCGGGACCAATGCCGCGTTGTTGTGCCCGAGCATCGTCGCGGTTTCAATGAGGAGCGTCTGCGAAAACGGCTTTTACACGCGGGTGAGCCAGCTTATTGTTTCCAAACAACGACTTTTGGCAGGATAACGGGACGGGACCGAGGATGCGACTGATCTGCCCCAATTGCGGCGCGCAATACGAGGTGCCGACGGAGGTCATCCCGGAGGCCGGTCGCGACGTGCAATGCTCCAATTGCGGGCATACCTGGTTCCAGTATCATCCCGACCACGCGGCCTACGAGCCGGACGATATCGAGGCGGACGAGTATGCAGTCGAGGAGGACACGGCGGAGGCCTCCGCACCGCCGTCGCCTCCAGAGCCGGAGCCGGAACCGCCAGAAGAGCCGCCCGTTCCCGAGGCGCCCCCTGCACCCGAGGCTGGCCCCGCACCCGGCACGACCGGGCCGCAACGCCGCTCGCTCGATCCCAGCGTGGCCAGCGTTTTGCGCGAAGAAGCCGAGCGCGAGGCACAGGCGCGCAAGGCCGATAGCGGCGCACTCGAGACGCAGCCCGATCTGGGCCTCGACAGCCCATCCGAAACCGATGAAGAACGCCGCGCACGGCAGGCGCGCGAACGTATGGCGCGCATGCGCGGTCCGAGTGCCGAAGTCGATCCGCACCCGCCGGAAGAAAAGCCGCAAAGCGAGACCGGCTCGCGCAGCCAGATGCTGCCCGATGTGGACGAGATCAATCAAACGCTGCGCTCGGCGACCGACCGTCGCCCCGTCGAGACGCCGCAGGGACGCGCCCCGGAGATCGAGGAAGAGCGGCGCGGCGGCTTCAGCCGCGGCTTCTTCCTGATGATCCTCTTGCTGGTCGTGATCGTGGCGCTCTATGTTCTCGCCGCCCCGCTGGCCGAGATGGTCCCGGCGCTCGCACCGCTTCTCGAAACCTATGTGGCAGAGATCAATGATCTTCGCGTCTGGCTTCAGGACAGTGTCGCGGGCCTGACCGCACCCACGGCAGAATAGGCGCAGCGCAGATCCTTACGCTTTGGTAACGCGCCCGCGCTAGGGTCTCTCTCGTCAGCAGAAGGGGCCAGCGATGGAGCTTGCAATTCAGCAGTGCGGCGAGGCGAAAATCGTCCGGCCGGAAGCCGCGCGCATCGATGCGGCGGTCGCAATTGAGTTCAAGGACCTCATGCGACCGGTTTGCGCTGAAGCAGACGGGCGCATCCTGCTCGATTTATCCGAGGTCCAGTTCATCGACTCAAGCGGTCTCGGGGCCGTGGTCGCGGTCATGAAAATGCTCGAGCCGCCCGCGACACTCGAACTCGTGACGCTCAACCCGACGGTCGACATGGTGTTCCGCCTCACCAGGATGGACAGTGTGTTCCGTATTCACGCCACGCTCGACGCAGCGCTCGCGCAAGATGCGGCCTGAGCCGGTGCCGGCGCTCGACTTGCCGGACACTCCGGCCGTACTCGAGCTCAAGATCGGGGTGTCTCCACTCGCCGTCCGACACGCCTGCGAAAAAATAGCGCTGGCCTTGAGGGAGAACGGCGCCCGCGCCGCCGACCTGAACCGCATCGTCCTTGTCTGTGCCGAGGCGCTGAACAACGTGGTGGAGCACGGCGGCCTCGAGGAGACCAGCCCGCCGATCCGGCTTCAGCTCACGCTCGGCGCGCCCTGGCATGTGCGGATCCTCGATGCGGGCCGCACCATGCCAGCCGTTCTTCTGGCCGCGTCGAATACGGCCTTTACGGCCCCGGCTTGTGCGACAGAAGATTTGCCAGAAGGGGGCTTCGGCTGGCGGATGATCAATTCGCTCTCCGACCGGCTCGATTACGTACGACATCGAGGCTCGAACCGCCTCGAGATCGTGATCGCCGGCTGATCGCGGTGATCGCGGTGATCGCGTCATGCGGACCCGACAGGCGCTTCCAGAAGGTGCTGCTCCGGGCAGATATTGCCTCAAAAAGACCAAGTTTGCCGCCAAATGACGACACAGAGATGCGTCAAAAACGCGATTGTAGCTGCAAAAGGCTTCCCTCGACGTCGCGTCGAAATTGCCCCCACCCAGGGCGCGGCGTCGAGGTTCTTACCCCTACATTGACGCCGGTGCCGCCTTCCGTATGGTTCGCGAGGATCAAAAGGGGGACCTCCGAACATGCGCGATTTTCACATGCCCGGCCGCTCGGCCGTCTACGCAACGAATGGCATGGCAGCGACGTCGCATCCTTTGGCTGCGGCGGCGGCCATCGACATCCTGAAATCGGGTGGCAATGCGGTGGATGCCGCGATCGCAGGCGCAGTTCTTCTCGGCCTCTGTGAGCCGCAGATGACGGGGATCGGCGGCGATTGCTTCGCGCTCATCTCTGAGCCTGGCAAGGACGTCGTCTCGATCAACGGCTCGGGCCGCGCGCCCGCCGGTGCCAGTGCCGCGCGCCTCCGCGAGGCCGGCCACGAGACAGTGCCCATCGGCAGCGCCGATGCCGTGACGATCCCCGGCGCGATGGATGCTTTCGACCGGATGTCGGCTCGGTGGGGCAAGCTTGGCCTCGCCGACAGCCTCGCACCCGCGATCCGGTACATGGACGAAGGTGTGCCCGTGGCCCCGCGCGTCGCCTTCGACTGGGCCGCTCAGATCGACACGCTGCAAGGCGCGGCGCGGGAGCATTTCCTGACCGCCGGCAAAGCGCCCGCCGCCGGCGCGCCTTTCTCCCTGCCCGGCCAGGCAGAGGTCTTGCGCCGCGTCGCCAAGGACGGCGCGCGGGCCTTCTACGAGGGTGAGGTTGCGGAGGACATGCTGGCGACGCTGCGCGGCCTTGGCGGTGTTCACACCGAAGAGGATTTCCGCGCGGTCGAGGCAACCTTCGGCGATCCGATCGAGGGCAGCTATGGCGGCGCGGAGCTTTTGGAGCATGCTCCGAACGGTCAGGGCGCGACGGCGATCCTGCTTCTCAACATTCTAAAGAAGTTCGACTTGGCGCGTATGGACCCCTGGGGAACGGAGCGCGCGCATATCGAGGCCGAGGCCACCAAGCTGGCCTATGACGCCCGTAACCGCTTCCTCGCCGATCCCGACCACATGACCCGTCTCGATCACATGCTGAGCCAGGAGACCGCCGACAAGCTGGCCGGGCTCATCGATCCGCGCCGCGCGCAGGCCGCCGTGACCGAGATCTCCGAAGCGGTGCATAAGGACACGATCTACATCACCGTGGTGGACAAGGACCGCATGGCGGTTTCGCTCATCTACTCGATCTTCCATGGCTTCGGCTCTGGCATCGCCTCGGAGAAGTTCGGCATCCTCTTCCAGAACCGCGGCGCGGGCTTCTCGCTGAAAGAAGGTCATCCGAACGAGATAGCCCCCGGCAAGCGCCCGATGCACACGATCATCCCGGCGATGCTGCGCGAGAACGGCGCGGTCAGCATGCCCTTCGGTGTCATGGGCGGACAGTATCAATCCGCGGGTCATGCGCGCATGGTTACGAACTGGCGCGATTTCGGGCTCGATCCGCAAGACGCGCTCGACGCGCCACGCTCTTTCGCCGAAGGCGACACGCTCCAGGTCGAGCGGGGTTATGCGGGCCAGGTGCGCGAGGAACTGGCCGAGATGGGCCACAAGGTCGTGGTGCCAGACGGGCCTATCGGCGGCGCCCAGGCAATCCGAATTCACGAGAACGGCACGCTCGAAGGCGCGTCGGATCCCCGCAAGGATGGCGCGGCGCTCGGCTACTGAGCGCCGCCCACATCAATAGGCGAATTCCTCGAAGACCGGGCGGACGTCGCGGTTCCAGTCGGTCTCGTACCGGCGAATAAGCTCGTCCGCCGGCGCCTGCCCGCTATCGACGCTTTCGCGGAGCGCGTTGAGGAAATGCGTCTCGTCCGGCAGAAGCCCGCCCGCGCCGGGCCGCGCCCGCGCCTTCAGCCCCGCCTCGGCGATGTCCAGAACCTCGCGCGCCACGTCGAGCATCTTCTGCCCGCCGACCTCGGCATGGAGCCCATCCACCGACGCAGCGACGCGCCACGCCTCGCGCGTATCCGCATCCAAGCTCTTCGCCATGTCCCAGGCGGCATCGAGCGCGCCCTGGTCGTAGGTCAGCCCGACCCAGAAAGCCGGGAGCGCGCAAAGCCGCCGCCACGGACCGCCATCCGCGCCGCGCATCTCGATGAACTTCTTGATCCGCGCTTCGGGGAAGATGGTCGTGAGGTGATCGGCCCAGTCGCTCAGCGTCGGCTTTTCGCCCGGCAGCGCGGGCAGCTCGCCACGCAGGAAATCGCGGAAGGACTGGCCGAGCGCGTCGATATACTGCCCATCGCGGTAGACGAAGTACATCGGCACATCGAGCGCGTACTCGGCCCAGGCCTCGAACCCGAAGCCCGGCTCGAACACGAAAGGCAGCATGCCGGTGCGGTCCGCATCGAGATCCCGCCAAATGCGGCTGCGCCAGCTCTTGTGGCCATTGAGTTTGCCTTCGAAGAACGGCGAGTTGGCGAACAGAGCCGTGGCGACCGGCTGCAAGGCCAGCGCCACACGTAGTTTCTGCACCATGTCCACCTCGGAGGCGAAGTCGAGGTTCACCTGAACGGTGCAGGTCCGGTACATCATGGATTTCCCCATGGTCCCGACTTCGTCCATGTACCGGGTCATCAGCCGATAGCGCCCTTTCGGCATCATCGGCATATCCTCGAAGTGCCAATGCGGCGCAGCGCCAAGTCCGATGAAGCCCACATCGATCGCGTCGGCCACATCGCGCACCTCCGCGAGGTGCTGGTTCACCTCGTCACAGGTCTGGTGAATCGTCTCGAGCGGCGCACCCGAAAGCTCGAGCTGCCCACCCGGCTCGAGCGAGATATTCGCGCCGTCCTTCTCGAGCCCGATCAGATGACCGGATTCCTCGATTGCCGACCAGCCGTGGCGGTCGCGGAGACCTTCGAGCACGGATCGCACCGATTGACGGCCCTCATAGGGCAGAGGCTCCAATGATCCTTTGAGAAAGCCGAACTTCTCGTGCTCGGTGCCGATACGCCAATCCTCGCGCGGCTTGCAGCCGCTTTCGAGATATTCGGCAAGCTGGGCATGGGACTCGATCGGACCGCCGCCGCTCTGGGGAATGGACATCAGGACGCTCCGTTCAGTCTTCTTCGTGGATGACAGCCATGGTCAGGAACGCGCGGGGTGTCAATGCAGCCGCCGGTGGCTCTCGGGCCCGTGACGCCGCCAGAGGATGGCGAGGCCCTCATGGTCCCGCTCGAGAGCGCGCAACATCGCGGAGGTGTCGAAATTCGGCAGACCCGCGAAGGCATCGAAGAGCCGATCCGCGCCGGCCGCGGTCACCGGGATGAACAGCGCCGGGCCACCGGCATGGTCGATCCGCCAGTGCTTCGGCCGCGCCGAGCCGTCGAGCGCGACCCCGGTCACGTCGTCGAGCGCCGCGACACCACCCGAAAGCGGGCCGAAATACGAAAGCTGCCGCTCCGTGACCTCGACGATGCCCGGCCCGTCTTCGCCGGAACGAAAGCGCCCGCGCTGCAAACCGATCCCGGCCAGCACGACACCCAGAACGACGAGAAGCGCCCCGAAGGTCAGCGTCAGCCAACCCAGCGCGCCCCAGGCGATTGCCAAACCGATAGCCGCGAGGCCGACACCGATCAGGGCCTCGCGCCAGCGCATGATCTGCGTGCGCGCTTCGGGTCGGATCATGTCCAGTCTCCGAGTTGCATCTGCCAGAGCGTCAGAGCGGCGACCGCCGCGGTATCCGCGCGCAGGATCCGGGGTCCGAGCCCGGCCACGTAGGCGAAGGGCAGCCCGTGCAGATGGACGCGTTCCCGGTCCGAAAACCCGCCCTCGGGCCCGATCAGCACCGCCCAGGGCCCACGTTCGCTCGCCGCCGCGAAGCGGCCCGCCCGGGCCGACGAGCTGCCCTCTCCCGTCTCGGCCTCTGCCTCGTCGCAGAACATGAGCCGCCGCCCATCCGGCCAATCCGCCAAGATATCGCGGAGCTTCGACAGCTCGGCCACCTCCGGCACGAAGAGCCCGCCGCATTGCTCCGCCGCCTCCTTGGCATGCGCCTGCAACCGGTCCCGCCGCACCCGTTCGGAATTGGTGAACTCGGTGGCGACAGGCACGATTCGGCGCACTCCCATCTCGACCGCTTTCTCGACGATGAAATCGGTGCGGGCCTTCTTCACCGGCGCGAACAGCAACCACAGATCCGGCGGCAGGCTCTGCGCGCGGGTCTGTTCAACGGCCTCGAGCACGCCGCCGCGCTTGTGGGCCTCGGCAACGCGCGCGCGCCATTCACCGTCCTGCCCGTTGAACAGCGTCACCTCGGCACCCACGGAGAGCCGCATCACCCCGAAGAGATAATGCGCCGCGTCCCGCGACAGCGTCACCGGTTGTCCTGCCCCGAGGGCGTCGTCTACATACAGCCTGACCTGAGCCATGAGGGGGGACCCTATGACCCGACCGGGCAAAGCGCCAGAGGGCCAGATCGCCGACGCGGTCAGCGGCAATTGGGTGGACAAGAGCGCCCCCGAGGCCTGGAAGCCGTATTTCCGCCTGTCGCGGCTCGACCGCCCGATCGGCACCTGGCTTCTCCTCCTGCCCTGCTGGTGGGGCCTGTTCCTGGGATCGGTGCATACCGGTACCTTCACCTGGCACGATCTGTGGATATTCGCGGGCTGCGGGATCGGCGCGATCCTGATGCGCGGCGCGGGCTGCACCTGGAACGACATCACCGACCGGGACATCGACGGCTCGGTCGCGCGCACCGCGCTCCGGCCGATCCCGGCAGGCGACGTGACCGCGCGGCAGGCGCTCGGCTGGGCCGTTGCCCAATGCCTCGTCGCCTTCCTGATCCTGCTGACCTTCAACACGGCAGCGATCGCGCTCGGCATTCTCGCGCTTCTGCCCGTCGCGATCTACCCCTTCGCCAAGCGCTTCACCTGGTGGCCGCAAATCTTTCTCGGCCTCGCGTTCAACTGGGGCGCGCTTCTGGCCTGGACCGCCCATACCGGCAGCCTCGGATGGCCGGCGGTGCTGCTCTATCTTTCGGGCATGGGCTGGACGCTCTTCTATGACACGATCTACGCCCACCAGGACAAGGAAGATGACGCGCTCATCGGCGTGAAATCGACCGCCCGGCTCTTCGGCGACCGCACGCCGCGTTTCCTGGCCATGTTCCTCGTTGGTGCGACCCTGCTCATGGCCGGGGCGGTCTGGATCGCTCTGCCACCGAATGCGCCGCTCACCGCCACTCTTGTCGCTCTCGGTCCCATCGCCTTCGCCATCCACCTCGCCCGCCAACTCGCACGGACCGAGCTCGACAACCACGACCGGCTGCTGGCACTCTTTCGCTCGAACCGCGATGCGGGGCTCTTGCCTGTGCTGTTTTTCGCCGGTGCCGCATTCGTGTGATTGCAGGTCCACCCCCTGCCGCCTACAAGGCGGCGGCTGAGACAAAGTCCGGAAGATCCATGCGACTCTCCACACTGACGACGCTCGGCGGCACCTTCCTCGGCGCCGCAGCCCTGTCCATCATCGCCGCGAGCCTGTCGGCCCGCGTGATCGAGGAAAGCTCCATCACCGGAGTGGCCCGCGTTCTCGAGACCGACGGGATCGACTGGGCCGAAGTGGACGCGAACGGGCTTCAGGTCTTCGTCTACGGCACCGCACCCTCCGAGGCCGACCGCTTCCGCGCCCTGTCCCTTGCGGGCCAGGTTGTCGACGCGGCGCGGGTGATCGACGAGCTCAACGTCAATGACAGCAGTGACATCGAGGCCCCGCAATTCTCGGTTGAGATCCTCAGGAATGAAGACCGCATCTCGCTGATCGGTCTCGTTCCGACCAGCTTCGACCGCGAACCGCTGGTCCAGACTCTCGAAGCGCTGGCCGACGATCCCGAAGACGTCTCGGATCTGATGGAAAGCGCGAATTTCCCCGCTCCCGAGAGCTGGGGGCCCGCCATGCGCTTCGCCGGCTTTGCGCTCGCCGACCTGCCCCGGGCCAAGATCTCCGTCAATGCCGAGCGGATCGCCATCGAAGCGATGGCCGAGACCGCCGAGGACCGCGACCGGATCGCCGCGAAGCTCGACAGTGCCGCGCCGGACGGGATCGAGCTTGTCCTGGACCTCGAGGCACCCCGCCCCGTTATCTCGCCCTTCGCCCTGCGCTTCACGATCAGCGAGGATAGCGCAGAGCTCGAGACTTGCGCCGCCGACACGGAGGCCGCGCGCGCCAGCATCGTCAATGCAGCGCGGCTCGCAGGCGCGTCTGCGGACACCGATTGCACCATCGCGCTCGGCGTTCCGTCCCCCGACTGGGGCACCGCCGGCGCAGAGGCCATCGCGGCCCTTGCCGAGATTGGTGGCGGCTCCGTCACCTTCTCCAACGCCGACATCGCGCTCGTCGCGGCCGAGGGCACGGACCCGGCACGGTTCGACCGGGTCGTCGGCGCGCTTGAGGGCGATCTGCCCGAGAGTTTCGTACTCGACGCGGTCCTGCCCGAAACGCCCGACGAAGACGCCGCCCCGCTCGAATTCGTCGCGACCCGCAGCCCCGAGGGCCAAGTCGCGCTACGTGGCCTGATCGATAACGAGGTGACCCGCACCGCCATCGACGGCTTCGCCCGCGCCGCGTTCAGCTCGAACTCGATCCAGGTGGGCGCGCGCGTGTCGGACAATCTGCCGGACGGCTGGCGCGCCCGTGTTCTCGCCGGTCTCGAAGCGCTGTCCCGCCTCGACAACGGCGCCGCCATCGTCACCCCGGACCGGATCTCCGTGCGCGGCGATACGGGCAACAAGGACGCCTCCGCCGAGATCGCCTCGCTCCTGTCCGAGAAACTCGGCACGGACCAGTTCGAGATCGACGTCACTTATGTCGAAAAACTGGATCCGAGCCTCGGCATCCCGACGCCCGAGGAATGCGTCGCCCAAATCGATGACATCATCGGTGAGCGCAAGATTTCCTTCGAGCCAGGTGCCGCCACGTTCGATGCCACCGCAAGGGACATCCTCGACGATATCGCCGAGCTCCTGAAACTCTGCGGCGATATCCCGCTCGAGATCCAGGGCCACACCGACAGCCAGGGCCGCGAGGTGATGAACCAGCAGCTCAGCCAGGAGCGGGCCCAGGCCGTGCTGATAGCGCTGGCCGAGCGCCGCGTGCTGACCTCCGCGTACCGCGCCGTCGGATACGGCGAGGAAGACCCCATCGCCGACAACGATACCGAAGCGGGCCGCGAGGCCAATCGCCGGATCGAATTCACCCTGATCGAGCCTGATCCCGTCCCGGAAGAAGAAACAACGCTCGAAAGCGTTGAAGCCGCGCCCCAAGATGGGGCACAAGAAGAAAGCGGGGACGGGACGGACGAGGCAGGCGAGTGAACAGGATCGAATTCATCATCAGCACAGCGATCATATTATTCGTGGCGTTCTGCCTGGGCTGGTTCGCGAACTGGCTGGTGCACCGCTTCACGCGCGTCAGCCAAAGCGACATCTCCGAGCTCGAGAAGATGAGCCAGGAGCTGCACGAGGCCGAAGAAACGCGCGACCAGGCGATCACCTACCTGCAGCAGCGCGAAGCCGAGCTCACCAATCAGCTCGCACAGACCGAGGCTGAGCTTTCGGCGGCCATGGAGGGCTTGCGCGAGGCGCGCCACGAGGCCGAAGAGCTGCGCTCCTATCTCGAACGCAGCCAGGCCGCGGGCTGACCCTTTCTCTTGGGTTGGCCAAAATACCGCGGGGAGCGCGAGGGGCCGCGCCCCTCGCTCGCGGGATGATCGGAACGATCAGCCCGCCAAGGATGCGCGGGCCCAAGGCCCGCTCCGCCGGATCATCGTTTGCGCCGCCCGCCCGAAGATCTTTTGTGAAATGTCGGCGGACGCTTTGCGACCCAGGTGAGGAATCCTTGCATCCTGGGATGCGCGCGCAGCTTCTCGGGCGTGTCGTAGTCCCGCGCAAGATCGGCCTCGGTGAAGGTGGCATGGATCTCGTTGTGGCAGATCTGATGCAACCTGACGACCGGCCCGCCTTTCCCGCCTTTGAGCTTCGGAACGAGGTGATGCAGGCTGCTCTTCGCGTCGGGCGGAATGGGCCGCAGACACAGCGGACAGATCGGATCATCGGTCATGGCAGGCAAGATGGCAGTGGCTGATACGGCTTCAAGAGCGGATGCGCTGGTGATCGGCGGCGGCCCTGCAGGCCTGATGGCCACCGAAGCCTTGCTCGATGCCGGTCTTAGCGTGCTCCTGGCGGACCAGAAACCAAGCCTTGCGCGCAAGTTCCTGATGGCCGGGAAATCCGGGCTGAACATCACCCATGACAGCACCCCCGCAGCCTTCCGCGCCGCCTTTGGCGCCGCGACCTGGCTGCACCCGGCTTTGGACGCATTCGGCCCACGCGAGGCCATCGCCTTTTGCGAGGCGCTGGGACAAGAGACGTTCACCGGCTCGACGGGCCGCGTCTTTCCCAAGGCGATGAAAGCGTCGCCGCTTCTGCGCGCATGGCTCGCACGGCTTGCGGGCAAGGGCCTTCAGACCCGTACGCGCTGGCGCTGGCAAGGCGATCTCGGCCCGTTCACTTTCGAAACGCCGGAGGGCGCCACGGAAATCGCTCCGCGGGTAACGGTTCTGGCGCTCGGCGGAGCAAGCTGGCGGCGTCTTGGCTCGGATGGCGCATGGGCTTTGCCCCTTGCCAGCGCGGGCATCCCGCTCACGCCCTTTGCCCCCAGCAATTCAGGGCTGTGGGTGCGCTGGTCGGATCACATGCGCCGCCATTTCGGCGCGCCTCTCAAGAACGTGGCGTTTCGCGCAGGTGATCTGACGTCGCAAGGCGAAGCGGTGATCTCCGAACGGGGCCTGGAAGGGGGCGGGCTCTACCCGTTGACACCTGCCTTGCGCGAAGGTGCCCCGCTCAAGATCGACCTTGCGCCGGGTCTGAGCATGGATGATGTGGCGCGGCGGCTCGCGAGACGGCGCGGGAAGGAGAGCCTGTCCAACCGGCTACGAAAGGCTCTAAATCTCGCGCCCCAGGCGCAGGCGCTTTTGATGGAATGGGGTCGACCCCTTCCTGGTGATGCCGCCGAGCTTGCCGCATGCGTCAAATACCTGACCGCTCAGCATGACGGGCTGCGGCCAATGGACGAGGCGATTTCGACAGCCGGGGGTATCCAAGCCGACGCGCTCGATACCGGCTTCATGCTCAACAGCCATCCCGGCATCTTCGCCGCTGGCGAGATGCTCGACTGGGAGGCCCCGACGGGCGGCTTTCTTCTGACCGCCTCGATGGCGACCGGCCTTTGCGCGGGCCGGGCCGCCGCGCGCTACGGCAGGGCCGACGCCCGTTTGTAAGCCTCGCGGGCGCGTAGGGTCCGCGTGTAGTCCTTGAAGGCCTCGGGTGGGTCGGGAAACTTCGCCGCGCGTGCCCAGCCGCCGCAATGGCACAAGAGGATGTCCGGCACGGTCATGGTTTCACCCAGAAGGTAAGGCCCCGCGATGTCGTCTGTGATCCGCGACAGGTTCTCGGCGAACTCGGATTTCAGACTGTCCTTGATCGCGGGCACGCGCGCAGGTTCGGGCAGGATGAAAGAGTGCCGAGCCGCCGTCCACAGAAGCGCGTCGAGCTCGTCGAGAATTCGAAACGTCCAGGCGTCCTGCTTGGCGCGCTCAACCGTTCCGGCGGCAAAGGTGAAAGCCCCGTGCCGGTCCGCGAGAAATTGCAGGATCGCTGCGGAATCGGGAATGGCCCGATCGTCCGCAAGAAGGACCGGGACCTTGCCTAGTGGGCTTGCGCGCCGCACCTCGTCGCTGCGCGGGCCGACGGGCTGGTGCTCGTAGTCGACCTCAAGCTCTTCCAAGAGCCAGAGCGGGCGGAAGGCGCGCGTTTTGGCCGTGCCAAGAAGGGTGTATTTCATCTGATGCTCTCCTCTGCGGTGCAGAGTGACAGCCACCTTCTGCCCCGGCAAGGCTCAGCGGCGGGCGAGCATCGCAAGGCGGATGAGCGCGCGCTCGACCAGCGCCATCTGCGGCGCGGTCTGGCCCGCAGAGCGCAGGCTGAGATCCGTATCGGTCAGGATGGTCAGCGCTTGTTCGAGCTTGCGCCCGCCCCATCCTTGCGCCTGCCGCAACATCCGGTCGCGGCGCGGCCCGAAGACGGGCGGGCGCACGCGCCCGATCCCAGCCTGCGGCCCGCCAGGATCGGAGGCCGCCGCGTGCAGCGTGCGGAAATGACGGGTCGCCATGATAACGAGCGTCACCGCGTTGCTCCCCTGAGCCTCGAGCCGCTGCATGACTGGGCCAATCTCTTCGGTCCGCCCTTCTGCAACGACATGCAGGATCTCGTCCACATCCGCTTCGGTCGAGGTCGGCGCCATCAGCGCCACCTCGGAAGCGGATAGCGGGGCCTCGTCGCCGATCTTGTAAAGCGCAATCTTCTCGACCGTCTGGCGGAAATCGCCGGGATCGAGGCTGCGCGCGAGCGCGAAAAGCGCATCGCCCGCGGACCGGTCGATCCGCGACAGGCCAGCGCGTTCCAGGTCGGCCTCGATCTCCGCACGGCTTGGCGGGTCGTTGTAGATGCCAGCGGCATAGGCGCGAGGATGCGCCTCGAAGGCTTTGCGGAGCTTGGAGGTGGCCTTGAGCTGGCCCGCCGTGACGATGATCTGCGCATCGCCCGGTTGCCAATCCGCAAGCGCCGTGGTGACCGGCGCCGCGACGTTGTCGTTGCCTTCCTCGACAAAGGCGACGCGCGGGCCGGGGAAGAACCCTTGCGCCTTGATCGCATCGATGAGTCGCGCAGGCTCTTTCCTCAGCTCGGCGGCGGACATGCGTTCGAGCCGCATCTCCTCCTCACCGCTTGGGCCGATGAGCGCCGCGATCACCTCTTGCCGGCGAAGCGCCACGCGCATCGCGTCCTCGCCATAGATCAGAAGGCCAGCGGCCTCCGGGTCGGGCTTTCGGAAATAGGCGGGCGCATCGCGGGGCGAGAGTTTCATCGCGCCGGGGTCAGACGGTCCGCGACGAACAGGAGATCCTCGACGATCCGGTCGCCGAGAATCGTCGCCAGCCGCTCCTCCGCATCGGATTGGGACGCAGGCGTCGAAACGATGGAGCCGGTAGCCGAATAGCCGACGAATTCCTCGGCCTCACCCTCCGCGATCTCGATGCCGCGCGAATCCTTTAGCGAATAGGTGGCGCTGCCGACGATGCGGAAGCGCGTGGTGAAGCCGGCCGAGGTCGTGCCGAAATCCTGCTCTTCGGTTGAGACGTTCACGGTCAGAACGTAAGGCCCTTCGGCCCGGCCGATCCGCTCCTCGATCCGTCGGCGCAAGAGATAGCCGGAGCGATTGTCCGGCGCATCGACCCGGATCTGACCGTCCAGCACCTGCGCGCCACCCGACGGCCCATAGGCCGGGGTGAAGCCGCAGCCGGTCAGCGACGCCGCGATCAGGCTCGCCGCAACGCCATGCCGGATCCGCTCAAACGACCACATTCACGATCCGTCCCGGCACCACGATCACCTTCTTGGGTTCGGCACCATCAAGCGCCTTGACCACAGCATGATGAGCGAGCGCGGTCTTTTCAACCTCGGCCTTGTCCATGTCCTTCGGTACGGCGATCTCCGCGCGGCGCTTGCCGTTGATCTGGATGGGAAGCGTCACGGTGTCCTCGACCATCATCGCCGGGTCGGCCTCGGGCCAGGGCGCATCGACGATGAGCCCCTCGCCGCCGAGCATCGACCAAAGCTCTTCAGAAAGGTGCGGTGTCATCGGCGACATGAGCTGCGCCAGCACGCGCGCTGCCTCCCGCTTCGCCTCGCCTCCGGCCTCGGCCTTCGAAAGCGCGTTGGTGAAGGCGTAAAGGCGCGCGATGGCGGCATTGAAGCCAAAGCTTTCAACGCCCTTCGTCACCTCGTCGATGGTCTTGTGCATCTCGCGCAAGAGCACCTCGTCCCCCTCTTGCGAGGAAGCCTCGGAGGCGGCCGCTTCGGAGGCGATGCGGTAGACCCGTGCGAGGTGCCTGGACGCAGCTTCCGCCCCCGCGGCGGTCCACTCGACATCCCGCTCGGGCGGGCTGTCGGAGAGGACGAACCAGCGCGCGGTATCCGCGCCGTACTGATCGATGATCGAGACCGGATCGACGACGTTCTTCTTCGATTTCGACATCTTCGCAGATGGTACGATCTCGACCTCGGTGCCGTCTTTCAGGAACGCGGAATCGCCGCGCAGCTCGACATCCTCGGGGAAGTGGTAGACCGGGCGGCCCGCCTTGTCCTTGGTCTGGAAGATCGCGTGCGTCACCATGCCTTGCGTGAAGAGCGCGTCGAACGGCTCGTTCGCGGTCTCGGGCAGATGCCCGGTCAGGTGCATCGCGCGGGCAAAGAAGCGCGAATAGAGAAGATGGAGGATCGCGTGCTCGATCCCGCCGATATACTGGTCGACATTCATCCAGTAATCGGCTTCCGCCCGATCCGTCGGCGTCTCCGCGCGCGGCGCGGTGAAGCGGGCGAAATACCAGGACGAATCGACGAATGTGTCCATCGTGTCGGTCTCGCGCCGAGCCGCCGCACCGCAGTTCGGACAAGGGACATCGCGCCAGGTCGGATGCCGGTCGAGCGGATTGCCCGGCACGTCGAAGCTGACATCGTCCGGCAGCTCGATCGGCAGGTTCTCCTTTTTCTCGGGCACCACGCCGCAGGTCTCGCAATGGACGACCGGGATCGGACAGCCCCAATAGCGCTGGCGCGAGAGACCCCAGTCGCGCAGTCGGAACTTGGTCACGCCCTGCCCGACGCCCTGTTCTTCGCAAAACGCGATGGCGGCCTCGAGCGCCTCGTCACCGGTCTGCGCCTCCTGTCCCGCGAAGCCCTTGATATAGCGCACGGTCTCGGCCTTGGGCGGCACGTAGGCGGGCCCGCCCTCTTCCGGCAGGATGAAGGTGCCTTCCTCGCCCATCGCCGGGGCAAAGACGGTGGTGACCGGCAACTCATATTTGCGCGCGAAATCGAGGTCGCGCTGATCGTGGGCCGGGCAGCCGAAAATGGCGCCCGTGCCGTAATCCATCAGGATGAAGTTCGCGATATAGACCGGCAGCTCCCAGCTCGTATCGAACGGGTGGCGCACGGTGATACCCGTGTCAAAGCCACGCTTTTCGGCTTTCTCCAGCTCCTCTTCGGAGGTGCCCATGCGGCGGCACTCGGCGTTGAACGCGGCGATCTCGTCATTGTCGCGCTCAAGCTGCCGGGCCAGCGGATGGTCGGGCGAAACGCCGACGAAGGACGCGCCAAGCAGCGTGTCGGGCCGGGTCGTATAGACCTCGATCCGGTCGAATCCTTCGGGCGCGTCCACCGTCGAGAACGCGAATTGCAGCCCCCGCGACCGGCCGATCCAGTTGGCCTGCATGGTCTTCACCTTGGCGGGCCAGTCGTCGAGCGTATCGAGCGCATCGAGCAGCTCTTCGGAATAATCCGAGATGCGGAAGAACCATTGCGTCAGCTCGCGCCGCTCCACCAAGGCGCCCGACCGCCAGCCGCGCCCGTCCTCCACCTGCTCGTTGGCGAGCACGGTCATGTCGACGGGGTCCCAGTTCACCACCGCGTTCTTGCGGTAGACGAGACCCTTCTCGAGGAAATCGAGGAAGAGCGCCTGCTGCTGGCCGTAATATTCGGGATCGCAGGTCGCGAACATCCGGCTCCAGTCGAGCGAGAAGCCGAGCGGCTTCATCTGCTTCACCATCGTGTCGATGTTGTCGTAGGTCCAGGTCTTGGGATGCCCACCCGACGCCATCGCGGCGTTCTCGGCCGGCATGCCGAACGCGTCAAACCCCATCGGGTGCAGCACGTTATGCCCGGTCGCCCGCTTGTAGCGCGCCACCACGTCACCCATCGTGTAGTTACGGACATGGCCGATATGAATACGCCCGGACGGATAGGGGAACATCTCGAGCACGTAGTATTTCGGCTTGTCGCCGGTGCGGCGGGCTTCGAAGCTGCCGGCCTCGTGCCAGGCATCCTGCCATTTCGGCTCGATCTCGGCGGGGGTGTAGCGCGCCATGCGGGCGTCCTTTCGGGGATCGGATCGTGTTTTCGCCTCGGGGTGATAGGGCGCACGGCGCGCGGCGTCCAGCCCAAGGGCGGGGCGTCCGGGGCACAATGGCCCGGAAACCGGTCGCATCCGGAGTGACGCTGCCACCCGGCTCGTGTCACATCCCACGCGAGACGACATCGGACCTGCGCGACATGAAGATCCTCTGCATCCACCAGAACTTTCCCGGCCAGTACAAACACCTCGCCCCGGCGCTGGTCGAGGCCGGACACGATGTCTGGGCGCTCACGCTCAGGGTCAAGGAACGCGCGATGTGGAAAGGCGTGAAGCTCGTGCCCTACAAGGTGGAGCGATCATCGACCAAGAACGTCTTTCCGCTCGTCGCCGATTTCGAGACCAAGCTCCTGCGGGCGACCTACTGCTATCGCAACGCGATGACGCTGAAAAAGCAGGGCTTCGAGCCGGATGTCATCCTGGCGCATCACGGCTGGGGCGAGAGCCTCTTTCTCAAGGATGTCTGGCCGAACGCGCGGATGGGGCTTTATTGCGAATTGTATCATCTGTCAGACCCGGAATTCACGCAGTTCGATCCCGAATTCGCGCCGAAGACGCCCGAGGATCAGCCGCTCAAGCTGCGGCTGAAGAACCTCAACAACCGTTTGCACGAAGAGATCATGGATTCCGGCCTGTCGCCGACGCGGTTCCAGGCCGGGACGTTCCCCGCCGCCTTCCAGGACCGGCTCAGCGTCATCCATGACGGGATCGACACCGATACGGTCCGCGCCGACCCTGACGCTGCGCTACAGATCGAGAACGGCCCGCGCCTTTCGCGCGAGGACGAGGTCGTCACCTTCATCAACCGCAACCTCGAGCCTTATCGCGGCTATCACGTCTTCATGCGCGCCCTGCCCCGGCTGCTGCGGGACAGGCCCAACGCGCAGGTCGTCATCCTGGGCGGCGATGGCGTGAGCTATGGCTCGAAATCACCCGATGGGCGCAGCTGGAAAGACATCTTTCTCGATGAGGTGCGCGGACAGATCCCGGATGCGGACTGGGCGCGGGTGCATTTCCTCGGCCGCATTCCCTACGAGACCTTCCTGTCGGTGCTGCAGGTCAGCCGCGTGCATGTCTACCTGACTTACCCGTTCGTTTTGAGCTGGTCGCTGCTCGAGGCGATGAGCGCCGAGGCCGCCATCGTGGCGAGCGACACCCGGCCCGTGCGCGAGGTGATCGCGCAGGGAGAGACGGGGCGGCTGGTGGATTTCTTCGACCGCGAGGCTCTGCTGCGCGAGATATACGCGCTTCTGGACGATCCCGAGACGCGCGCGCGGCTCGGGGCGGCAGCGCGCCGGCACGTTGTGGAGACCTACGATCTCAGAACGAGGTGCCTGCCGGAGCAGATGGCCTGGGCCGAAGAGCTGGCGGCCAAGACCGCCCGCCCGCCGCAAGACTGATCAGAACCGCGAATCCTGCTGGCGGAGCTGCCGCGCGCGGGTGAGGATCGCGTCCTCGACCGCGAGGACGGTCGCCGCGTTCGCCGGGCCGGACCGCGTCATCAGCGCCACGTTCAGGGAACGCGCATCGAGCGCCGGATCGGTGACGTAGACCGTCGCGCGATAAGGCTGCCCTCCGCCCGGCGGGGTGCCGAAGCCGGTGGTGATGACGCCGGTGAAGGGATCGATGGAATCGACCGGCAGGAAGCTCAGCGTCTCGAGCGAGGCGTTCCAGATGTAGCGGTTGACCGCGCCGATCTGCTCGTTGTCGCCGCGATTGCGGAAAAGATCCCAGATGGTGCTCGAAGGAGGGCCTTCGTCGCCGTAGATCTCCTGGTCGAGGATCTCGCTCGCGGGGCGGGTCTCGACCGGCGGCGCGTTCGGGTCGCGCTGGAAGACACCGCAACCGGTGAGCGCCACCAGCGCCATCGTGAGCCCAAGCCCTTTCGCGATCCGCATTGCGTTCATGTCCCCGTCCCTTGCGCCTTATAGTCTATAGTAACGCGCTCCTCATTAACGGCGGCGGCTGCGCCCGACAAGCGATCAATGGGCAAGGCCGGGATGCCGCGCCCGCCTTCGGGCCAGCCCGCACGGCCTGTGGCAGCTTTGTGGCAAATGTGCATCATGGACCGAGTTGTTCCCCCGGCCATTTCTGCACCGCTTGCAAGACCAGGGGTGCTCGGCGCATAGAAATCCCATCAAGGCCGGGCATCCGGATTGGTACGTGCCTTACGAACACATGAGGGAAACAATGAAAAAGCTTCTTCTTGCATCGACTGCGCTCGTTGCAACCGCAGGCGTCGCTCAGGCCGATATCGCCCTGACTGGTGGCGCCGAAATGGGTATCTTCGACAACGGCAACGATGACACTCAATTCTTCACCGACCTCGAGCTCCGGTTCACGTTCTCCGGCGAGGCAGACAACGGCCTGTCGTTCGGCGCGACTATCGACCTCGACGAGGCCAATGCTAACGGCGTTCATGAGAATCCGGCACTTCAGGGTGGCGAAGCAATTTTCGTGTCTTTCGGTGGCGCAACGCTCACCATGGGTGACACCGACGGTGCGCTTGACGCACGTTCGCCCGAAGCCAAGGTCGGCGGTGCGTCCTCCCTGGCGGACGACGAGACCATTCACCTCGGCTATAACCCCGATGACGGCTACGCTATCTTCGGCGGCGGTGGTCTGGCGATTGACGGTGCCGGCGATGGGCAGGTTGCTCGCTTCGACTACACCGTCGGCGGCCTGATCCTCTCTGCTTCCGTCGAGCAGTACTCGGATGGAAATGACAACACGAACAACTTCGATTTCGACCTATTCGGCGGATTGGTCGAGGGGAATCGTGGCGGCATCAACGGCAACCTCGGCTCGGCTATCAACGTTGTCGATGGGAATGCAGACGTTGGTGAAGTCTTCGGTGTCGGCGCTTCTTACGCAACGTCCTTCGGCGGTGCTGACCTTCTGCTGGGCGCTGGCTACCAGACTTCCGAGAACTTGGCGTCCACAGCCTCCATTGGCGCAAACATGACGTTCTCGAATGGCTTCTCCGCTGGTTTGTCCTTCGCGCAGACGCAAATCGATGACACTCTTGAAAGCGCAATCGAAACCGCACTCGTAACGGGTATTGGTGGCGGTGCCGTAAGACCGAGCATCGACACCACGATTTCGCACTTTGGCGTTGGCGTCGGCTACGAGATGAACGCTCTGGCAATCGGCCTCAACTACGGCCGTTACGAGAGCGACGAGATCGAAGTAGACGGCTACGGCCTCGCTGTTGCATACGATCTTGGCGGTGGTCTGTCGCTGAACGCAGGCTACGGCTACTCTGATGCAGACATCGACTTCACGACTGCTGATTACGACGACGACTTCGACACCTTCTCGCTGGGTGCACGCATGAGCTTCTAATCTCCCCGGAGATTGGATTGGAGAGCGGGTCCTTCGGGGCCCGCTCTTTTCTTTTGCGAAGGCGCGGCTTAGACCGAGTCCCATGTCGCGCGCGCCGCAAAATACCGCCCAGCCGGGCCCCCTGACCGCCCGGTTCCAGGCCGGGATCGCCGCCTTGCAGGCCGGGCGTCTGGGCGAGGCGCGTAAGATCCTTGCCGCGCTCGATCTCGAGCGGCCGAACCAGCCCGAAATCCTGTTTCAGCTCTCGCGTCTCGCGCATCTCGAAGGCGATGCGAAAGGCCGCGCGCGGTATCTCAAGAATGCGCTCGCCGCGAAGCCAAACGAGCCTGCGCTGCTGACCGAGGCGGCGGAGGCGTTCGCCCGTGCAGATCTTCCGAAAGACGCGCTCTCGGCCCATGACCGGCTCATCGCCGCCGCGCCGTCGCAGATCAAACCCAAGGCCGACAAGGCGCTCTACCTGCAACGGCTGGGGCGGTTCGACGAGGCCGAGGATATCTTCCGCAAGCTTCTGGCGAAGCATCCGCGCGAAGGCTCGCTCTACCGGATGTTCTTTGCCACCTCGAAACTCGACGCCGGTGATCCGGCTCTGCCCGCTCTCAGGAAGGCGTTGAACAATCCTGCCGTGACCGGCGAGGCGCGAATCCAGGGGCATTTCGCGATGGCGAAAGCGCTGTTCGACCAGGGCGAGGGTCCGCGCGCCTTCGAGGAGCTGGACCGCGCCAACAAACTCCAGCGCAAGGCGGCGCCCTATGACGATGCCGCGCGCCGGGCCGAGCAATTGGCGATCCGCGCCGCGCAGGAAGGCGTCGACCTGACACCCATCGGCTCCACCCCTGAGCCGCGCCCGGTCTTCGTCACCGGCCTGCCGCGCTCTGGCACGACGCTGGCCGAACAGATCATAGGCGCGCATAGCGAGGCGACGGCGGGCGGGGAGCTTGCCCATGCGCTCCGGCTCGTTTGGACATCCTTCGTAACCGAGGGCCGGATGGCGCCGCTCCGCAAAGCGTCCGACGCGCAGATCCGCGACCTCGCCCGCGCCTACACGATGATGGTGCGGCGCGACACCGGCGCGCGGTCCGGCGTCGTGACCGACAAGTCGATCCAGACGCATCTGATCTACGGGTTCCTGTCGAAGGCCCTGCCCGGCGCGCGCTTCATCGTGATCCACCGCGATCCGCGCGACATCGCGCTGTCGATCTACCGCAACCATTTCGCCACGGGCACGCACCGCTACGCCAACGATCTCGGCGATATCGCGGGCGTCATCAAGGATTTCCGCGCCAGCATCGCCTATTGGAAGGGCCGGCTCGGCGACCGCATCGTCGAGTTCCGCTACGAGGATCTGGTGAGCGATCCCGAACCGCAGGCCCGCGCGCTCGTCGAGGCGGCAGGTCTCGATTGGGAAGATGCCTGCCTGCGCTTTCACGAATCGGGCGGCGCCGTCAAAACGCTGTCCGTGGCGCAGGTGCGCGAACCGATCCATGCCGGACGCCGCGCCGCCTGGACGAAACACGAGGCCGAGCTGGCCCCCTTCATCAAGGCCTGGGGAGACGATCCATGGGACTGAGCGACATCAAGGCGCGTATCGCCAAGGCGGAGGCGGATGCGGGCCGCGAGCCCGGATCGACGCACCTCATCGCGATCTCCAAGGTGCAGCCGAACGAACGCGTCGAAGCGGTGCTGAATGAAGGGCATCGCCTCTTCGGTGAGAACAAGGTGCAGGAAGCCGAAGGCAAGTGGCCGGATTTCCAGGCGCGCTTTCCGGGCACCGAGGTGCATCTCGTCGGCCCGCTGCAATCGAACAAGGCGCGCCGCGCGATGGAGCTTTTCACGGCGATCCATTCGCTCGATCGCCCGAAACTGGCGCGGAGCATGGCGCGGCTCGCGCAGGAGATCGGCTCCTGCCCCGATCTCTTCATCCAGGTGAATACCGGCGAGGAAGAGCAGAAGGCCGGGATCGCGCCCGCCGACGTGGATGGCTTCGTCGCGGAATGCCGCGACCTGGATCTGCCGATCCGCGGCCTCATGTGTATCCCGCCCGTCGAAGAGACACCTTCGCTGCATTTCTCGCTTCTGGCGAAGATCGCAGAGCGTAACGGTCTCAGCGGCTTGTCGATGGGCATGTCGGGCGATTTCGAGGAGGCCATCTCCTTCGGTGCCACGCATGTTCGGGTCGGGTCGGCGATCTTCGGAGAGCGGGTCTACGACTAGGGTCGAACGCCCACGCGGCGACGGGTGACAAGCTGATCGCGCCCTCCTATAAGGCGCGCGACATACGTTGCGTCAAACGAGGACATTCCATGACCATCCAGGTTTTCGGCCACAAATCGCCCGACACCGACTCCACCGGCAGCCCGATCATCTGGGCCTGGTATCTGAGTGAAATCAAGGGCGAGACAGCCGAGCCCGTCCTCTTGGGCGAGCCCAACACCGAGGCCGCCTTCATGCTGGAGCGCTGGGGCCTCACGATGCCGCGCGTTCTGGGCAAGCTGGAGGAAGGTGCTCCGGTCGTGATCGTGGACACGAACAATCCCGCCGAGCTGCCCGAGAACATCAATTCCGCCGACATTCGCGGGATCATCGACCATCACAAGCTGGTCGGCGGCCTCGAGACCAAGGGCCCCATCGATATCCGTATCGAGCCTTTGGCCTGCACCGCCACGATCATGTGGAAGATGATCGGCAAGGACATGGCGCAAGCGCCCAAGCACGTGAAAGGCGCGATGCTGACCTGCATCCTGTCCGACACGCTGGAGTTCCGCTCGCCCACGACGACGCAGGAAGACAAGGCCATCGCGCATGAGCTCGCGAAGGATCTCGGCATCGACATTTCGGACTATGCCGCCGAGATGTTCGCGGCGAAATCCGATGTCTCCGCCTTCTCGGATGCAGAGCTCATCCGCATGGACAGCAAGGAATACGAGGTCGACGGCGTGAAGCTGCGCGTCTCCGTTCTCGAGACCACCGCGCCGGAGCAAGTGCTGTCGCGCAAGGAGAGCCTGATGGCCTCCATGAGCGATGTCTGCGTCGAGGACGGCGTGGACGAGGTGACGCTCTTCGTCGTCGACATCCTGAAGGAAGAGGCGACGATGCTGATCCCGAACAACCGGGTGAAGACCATCGCCGAGAAAAGCTTCGGTGCGAATGTCGACTGCGACACGGTCGTGCTCCCGGGCGTCATGAGCCGGAAAAAGCAGATCATTCCGAATTTGAAGGCGTAAGCGCGTTCGGCGCAGCCAAAACTCAAACCACGTCATCCTCGGATCAACTCCGAGGATGATTGGCGTCGTTTGGCATCTAGCCATTCGCGGGCCCGCCCCCTACCAATAGGCGCATCGCCACAGGAGCCGCCTCATGACCGAAATCATCCGCCAGCTCTCTGACATCTCGGCGCGGTATGACGCGTTGTTCGTCGATCTCTGGGGCTGCGTGCATAACGGCGTCGTGGCCTATGACGACGCGGTCACGGCGCTGCAGGCGTTCCGCGCGACGGGCGGCAAAGTGGTGCTCGTTACCAACGCGCCGCGCCCTCGCGACAGCGTGGCGCGCCAGATCGCGAAGCTCGGCGTGCCGGACGATGCCTGGGACACGATCGCGACCTCGGGAGATTCCGCCCGCGCGGCGATGTACCGTGGCGCGGTTGGCCGCAAGGTCTGGTTCATGGGCGAGGATCACGACAAGAGCTTCTTCTCTCCTCTCCACATCGTCGACAACCCGGTCGAGATCGAACAAGTCCCGCTTGAGGAAGCCGAGGGTATCGTCTGCTGTGGCCCGTTCGATCCGCACGCGGATATCGCGGTGAACCGGCCCGAACTCCTTTATGCCAAGCAGAAGGGCCTGAAGCTGCTTTGCGCCAATCCCGATATCGTGGTCGACCGCGGCGACAGTCGCGAATGGTGCGCGGGCGCGGTCGCCAAGCTCTACACCGAGATGGGCGGGGAAAGCCTCTATTTCGGCAAGCCGCATCCGCCGATCTACGATCTTGCGCGCAACCGGCTGGCCGAACTGGGCGAAGCGCCGAGCAATTCAGGGATCTTGGCCATCGGGGATGGCCCGCAGACCGATATCTCGGGTGCGATGGGCGAGGATCTCGATTCTCTCTTCATTTCCGGTGGACTTGCCTCTGAAGAGACGCGCACCACCACCGATCCCGACCCCGATGCGTTGAAGGCGTATCTGGCAAAGGAAGGCATATCCCCAAGCTTTGCCATCGGTTATCTGCGCTAAGGGCCTCTGCGACCAAAGCGGCGCTTGATTTCTGCGCTCGCGAAGTAATATTGTTGCCCGAAAGGCCGCGACGCGTCGCGGGATATTACTTACACAAGACGCGGAGGCGGAAGTGTTGGATAATCAACCGCGCGGCACGATTCCCATCGAGGATATCGAGATGGGCATGACCCGGTATCTCCAGAAAGAGATTACCGATGCCGATATCGAGAAATTCGCCGATGTCTCAACCGACCGGAATCCTGTCCATCTCGACGAAGGTTATGCGCGCGATACGATCTTCGGCGGTCGCATCGCCCACGGTATGCTGACCGCTGGACTGGTCTCGGCTGTCATCGGCGAACAGCTTCCCGGTCACGGCACCGTCTATATGAGTCAGACGCTCAAGTTTCTTGCACCCGTGCGGCCCGGCGATCTCGTCCATGCCGAGGTGAAGGTCACCGGTATCGAGGTCGGCAAGCGCCGCGTGACGCTCGATTGCCATTGCTCCGTCGATGGCAAGAAGGTTCTGATCGGCGAGGCGACCGTGCTCGCGCCAACGCGCAAGTTCGACTGAACCCGCGCCTTGCAGAGGCCCCGCTCCGGGGCTAATTGCGGCCCATGCGGATCTTTCGCGATCATCGCCGGATACCCGAGGACGCCCGCGGCGCAAGCGCCGCCATCGGGAATTTCGACGGCGTGCATCGTGGACACCGTTCCGTCCTGGAGATCGCGCGAGAGGCGGCACCGGACGCACCCCTCGGCGTCCTGACCTTCGAGCCCCATCCGCGTGAATATTTTGCGCCCGATGCGCCTCCGTTTCGCCTGACATCTGCGGCGGCCCGCGCGTCGAGACTGCAGAAGATCGGCGTCGAGACCCTGTTCGAGTTGCCCTTCGATGCCGCGCTGGCAAGCCTGTCGCCCGAGGCTTTCGCGCAGGACGTACTCGCCGACGGTCTGGGTCTTGCCCATGCTGTTGTTGGCGCGGATTTCTGTTTCGGAAAAGGACGCGCAGGCACGGCAGACGATCTGAAAGCCTTCGGGGCGAAGATGGGCTTCGGTGTCACCATCGCGCCGCTCATGAAGGCGGGCGATCGGCAGGTGTCGTCGACCGCGATCCGCCGCGCGCTCAGTGAGGGCCGCCCGAGGGCGGCGCAAGATCTGCTGGGCCATTGGCACCGGATCGAAGGCCCCGTCCTGCACGGAGAGAAGCGCGGGCGCGACCTTGGCTATCCCACCGCGAACATGTCGATCGATGGGCTGCATCCGCCCCGCTTTGGCGTTTACGCCGTCTTCGCCGACGTGCTGACCGGGCCGCATACAGGCACCTATCGCGGTGCGGCATCCATCGGCGTGCGCCCGATGTTCGGTGAGAACCAGGCCAATATCGAAACCTTCCTGTTCGATTTCAAAGGCGACCTCTACGGCGCGCAGGTCTCGGTCGCGCTCGTGGAATTCCTGCGCCCCGAAGAGAATTTCGACAGTCTGGATGCGTTGATCACACAAATGGAAGACGATTGCGCCCGCGCCAGGGCGATCCTCGAGGCGGCATGAGCGACAAAGACCCGATCGACCGGAACGGCCTGACCGAGCGGTTCTGGGAGCGGAAAGCGCTCAAGGATCTCTCGCCCGCGGAGTGGGAGGCGCTTTGCGACGGCTGCGGCAAGTGCTGCCTCAACAAACTGGAGGACGAGGATACGGGCGAGGTCGCGCTGACCCGCGTCGCCTGCCGTCTCTTCGATGACGAGACCTGCCGCTGCAGCCAATACGACATCCGGCACTCCTTCGTGCCCGAATGTATCGTCCTGACCCCGAAGACCATCGAACAACACGCCTACTGGCTGCCACGCACCTGCGCCTATCGCCTGCTCTGGGAGGGGCGGGATCTCTACGACTGGCATCCGCTTCTGACCGGCACGCCCGAGAGCGTGCACGAGGCAGGCGTCTCCGTCCGCGATATGACCGTGCCCGAATTCGAAGTCGATAGCGATGAATGGGAAGACCATATCATCGAAGAGCCCAACTGAAAGCCGCACCCCCATGTTCTTCGCATCCGACAATTCCGGCCCCGTGCCGCCGCAAATCCTCGACGCGCTCGCACGGGCGAACCAAGGACCGGCCAAGGCCTACGGCAACGACCCGCTCAGTGAAGAGGTTGTCCATCGCCTCCGCACGCTTTTCGAGGCGCCCGACGCCGCCGTCTATCTCGTGGCAACCGGCACAGCCGCCAACAGTCTTGCTCTGGCAAGCTACGTGAAGCCTTACGACGCGATCTTCTGCACGCCGCCCTCCCATATCGAGGAAGACGAGTGCAACGCGCCCGAGTTCTATACCGGTGGGGCGAAACTGCGGCTCGTGGGAGACAGCGACCTTCTCGATGCAGACGATCTGCGCGCCGCGATCGACCGGTCGGGCCGTGCGGTTCACAACGCGCAACGCGGCGCCGTGTCGATCACACAAGCGACGGAAAAAGGTCATGTCTATACTCTGGAAGACATCGCCGCGCTGAGCGCGGTTGCCCGCGATTACGGCCTGCCGCTGCACCTCGACGGCGCGCGGTTCGCCAATGCCTGCGCCGCACTAGACTGCACGCCGGCAGAGATGACGTGGAAGGCGGGAGTCGATGTCGCGGTATTCGGTGGCACCAAGAACGGTCTGATGGGCGTAGAGGCCGTGATTTTCTTCGATCCCGAGAAAGCGCGGGAATTCGAGCTGCGGCGCAAACGGGGTGGGCACTTGTTTTCCAAGCACCGCTATCTCGCCGCGCAGATGCAGGGTTACCTCCAAGACGATCTGTGGCTGGATCTCGCGCGGGAAGCCAATGCCAAATCCAAGAGGCTCCTCGACGGGCTCACGGGCGTGGCAGAGATCGCCGGCACTCCGCAGGTCAACATGATCTTTGCCAAGCTGCCGCGAAAGCTCCATGCGAAGGCGTTCGCGGCCGGAGCCTATTACTACTGCATGGACGACGTGGAATCGGGCGACCAGGATCAGCCAGTCATGGCGCGCTATGTCTGTGACTGGTCCATCTCGGAGGACCAGATCGACAGATACCTTGAGATCGTCACGGGCTGAGCCCGGTTCAGTTCATCTGAAAATGCGGCTCGTAGGAGCCGTCATGGAACTGGCCGAACAGCTCGGAGATGTCGGGGTGATCCACCGGCTCGCCCGAATAATCCGCCACGAGATTCTGCTCGGATACATAAGCCACGTAGAAGCTCTGATCGTTTTCCGCGAGCAGGTGGTAGAACGGCTGGTCCTTTACCGGGCGGCTTTCCTCGGGGATGGACTCGTACCATTCCTCGGTATTCGCGAACTCCGGATCGACATCGAACACGACTCCGCGGAAGGGATGCTTGCGGTGCCGTACGACCTGACCGAGCTTGTATTTGGCGCGTTGTGTGTTCATGGGCGTGATCCTCTACCCTTGACACCTAGCGCTTTCAACGCCGGTTTGTCCATTTTTCCGCCCCATTCTCGCCGGAAACACTCTGTGCAGGTGAGTCGGACAAACGGGACTCGCTTTGAGCGCATGTCGGGCGATAAGCCGCCGTTTACAAGAGGCGCGACGAATTATGGCCCATTCGTGATTTCCTCGCGCGCCGTGTTCCGCTAGAGTGGACGCCAAGAGCCGATAACGGCCAATTCAGAGCGAGAGGCAAATGAGCAGTTTCCTTCGCGCGCTTGTGATCGTGTTGCTGGCGGCGTCCTGCGGGGGCGGCGGTCCGAAGACCGCGCCGTCCAATCTGGACGATGCCTGTGAAATCCTGCGCGAGCGCCCACATTACACCCGCGCTTTCCGCGCCACCGAACGGAAATGGGGCGTCCCCGTCCACGTTCAGATGGCCACGATCTACCAGGAAAGTAAATTCATCGGCGATGCCCGGACGCCTTTCCAGTATCGGCTGGGCGTGATCCCCGTAGGACGGCAAAGCTCTGCCTTCGGCTACGGCCAGGCGCTCGACGGCACTTGGGAAGAGTACCAGGAGCAGCATGGCGGGTTCCGTACACGCCGCGACGACATCAACGATGCGACCGACTTCATGGGGTGGTATATGGCCCAATCGCAGCGTGACCTGGGGCTGTCCATGTGGGATGCCCGGAACCAGTACCTTGCTTATCACGAAGGCCGGGCCGGATTTCGCCGAGGCAGCTACAATTCGAAAGCGTGGCTGTTGCGGGTCGCCGATTCCGTCGGCTCCCGCGCGACGACCTATCAAGCGCAGCTCGTCGGATGCCGCTACGCGCGCTGAACGCATCAAATGGCTGCCGGACCGCCCATGAAGGCGCTCCGGCAGACGTCGCGATCTCGCTTAATTGGCCTCCGCAACCGCCCGGTCGATATTGAACAGCGAGTTCGGCAGCTCTTGCTTCTGCAACGCGCCCAGCACGACGGTGGTCGTCTGCCCGTTCTGATCGGTGACGACCCATTGCTTGAGTTCCACCGGGTTGTCGGTGAACTTCATCTGGATCGTGCCGTATTCGGGTCGCCGGGGATCGCGCGCGGTCACGGTGGTCGCGGTGCCATCGAAGGTGTGGCCCACGACCATGCCTTGCTGCGCGAGATTGACGTTCTGCGCCAGGATGATCGACAGCGGTGTCTGGTTCAGCGGATAAGTCTCGGGCACCCCGCCGACTTTCTTGTCGATGATGACGACCGTGCCCCGCCCCGCCATCACAAGCGCCTGCTCGGGCGGATTGTAGTCGAAGCGCATCTTGCCGGGCCGGGACAGCGCAAGCTCACCTGTCGAGATCGTGCCGTCGCCGTTGATCTGGGTGAAATCGCTCGCTGCCGTGCGGATCCCGTTGAGGTAGTTCGAGACCTCGTTCAGCGACAGCTTGTCCGCCGCCGCCTGCCCTGCGGAAAGAAGCCCGATACCAAGGGCCGCGATGAAACCAGTGAAACGCATGGCGTGTGATCCTCTTTGCGTCGTGTCGTTCTGAGCTTCGATATGGGCCGAGGCGGCCTGATATGCGATAGCGCGTGATTTCATTGTGATAAAAGCAGCAATGGCCCGCCAATCAACGCGGGAACCGCCGCGCAAATCGCGAGGAACATGACCGCACCATCGCGGGCGGTGATCGCAAGCCCGAAGATGAAGATTCCGATCATCGGGATGATCCCCGCGAAGGGCACAAGCTCGAGCGGCGGAACCGTCGCGCAAAGCGCCAGGATGAAGACCGCCGCGACCTTGCGTGCCGCTTTGCCTGCCAGCATGCTCATTCTCTGTCCGAACCAGCGATCCATCCGCGCGGCGACAGGCTCGATCCGGTCGAGCGCGGCGCAGAGACGTCTATCGGGCACGTTTTGGCGGCGGATGATGCGCGGCGTCCAGATATGATCGCTGCCGAACAGCATATGCAGGGCAGCGAAAGTCATGATCGCGGCCGTGAAGGTCGGCACACCCGGCACGCCTCCGAGCGGCGTCAGGATGAGCGCCGAGAGGATCAGAAAGACCGGCCCGAAGCCGCGCTCGCCGATGGCCTCGACGACATCGCCCACGGTCACGGTCTTGCGCGTCTCATCTTCTTGCGACACGCGATCGCGAAGATGGTTCACGACATCGCACACCTCCGAGCCACCCGGCGCGGCGAATGCCTTGATCTGTTCTGTCGCGTCGGCCCCTGACATGCAGGCCCAACGTCACGCTTGCGTGAGGGGTTCCGGTGCGGCGGAGCCACCTAGCCCGATCACTGCTGTTCCGGCACCAGGATCTCGCGCTTGCCGACATGGTTCGCCGAGGAGACGACGCCCTGATCCTCCATCTGCTCCACGAGCCGCGCGGCCTTGTTGTATCCGATGCCGAGCTTGCGCTGGATATAGGAGGTCGAACACTTGCGATCCTTGATGACGATGCCCACCGCCTCGTCGTAAAGGGCATCCTCGCCGCCGGTATTCCCGCCGGTATTGAGGCCGAGAACCGCGTCGATATTGTCCGCCTTGTCGTCTTCGGGCCCTTCGACCACGCCGCCGACATAGGAGGGCGGACCAAAGGCCTTGAGGTGATTCACCACCTCCTCGACCTCCTCGTCCGAAACGAACGGGCCATGACAGCGGGTGATCTTCGCACCGCCCGCCATGTAGAGCATGTCGCCCTGCCCCAGAAGCTGCTCGGCGCCCATCTCGCCCAAGATCGTGCGGCTGTCGATTTTCGACGTCACCTGGAAAGAGATGCGCGTCGGGAAGTTTGCCTTGATCGTGCCGGTGATGACATCGACCGAGGGACGCTGCGTCGCCATGATGAGGTGGATGCCCGAGGCCCGTGCCATCTGCGCGAGGCGCTGGATGCAGGCTTCGATCTCCTTGCCCGCGACCATCATCAGGTCGGCCATCTCGTCGACGATGACGACGATATAGGGCATCTTCTTGGGCTCGAATTCCTCGGTCTCGAAGACCGGCTCGCCAGTCTCGTCGTCAAAGCCCGTCTGGACTGTCCGGGAGAACATCTCGCCCTTCTTCTGGGCGTCCTCGACCCGGCCGTTATAGCCGTCGATGTTCCGCACGCCCATCTTGGACATCTTGCGGTACCGGTCTTCCATCTCACCGACGACCCATTTCAGCGCGACGACCGCTTTCTTGGGGTCGGTCACAACCGGGCTCAGCAGGTGCGGGATGCCGTCATAAACGCTGAGTTCCAGCATCTTGGGGTCGATCATCACGAGCCGCAGATCCTCGGGCGTGAGCTTGTAGAGAAGCGACAGGATCATCGTGTTGATCGCTACCGACTTACCCGAACCCGTCGTACCCGCGATCAGCAGGTGCGGCATCTTGGCGAGGTTCGCGACCATCGGATCGCCGCCGATATCCTTGCCGAGCGCGAGCGGCAGGCGTTGGTTGCCGTCCCCGTAGGAGCGCGAGGAGAGGATCTCGCGGAAGGACACCATCTCGCGGTTGTCGTTCGGCAGTTCGATCCCGATCACGCTGCGGCCCGGCACGGTCGAGACTCGCGCGGAGAGCGCCGACATCGACCGCGCGATGTCATCGGCAAGACCGATCACGCGGGAGGCCTTGAGTCCCGGCGCGGGCTCAAGCTCGTACATTGTCACGACAGGACCGGGACGCACGCTGACGATCTCGCCTTTCACGCCGTAATCGTCGAGCACGGTTTCCAGCATCCGCGCGTTCTCTTCGAGCGCTTCATCCGAGAGGTGCAGCCGTTCGATCCGTTCGGGGTTCATCAGAAGCGACAGGGGCGGGAGTTCGAAATCTGTCTGGTTGTCCTCGAAGGACAGGCGCGGCTGCGCCTCTTCCTGCGCGCGACGCGACGGCTGCACGGGTTTGCGCTGCGCCGTCTGAACGACCTTTTTCGGCTGCGCGGCGGGCATCGCCGGACGTTCGAAGGCAGGCGCGGGCGCTTCGGCATAGGCCGAAAAATCGCTGTCCGCGTCGTCCTCGTCATCCTCGACCGCGATGAAGCGATCCTCGGGCACCTCATCGGCGCGCGGCGCGGCGCGGCTCGAAATGCGTGCGGGCTCCGCGGCGGGTGCGGGCGCTGCCGGTGCCTCGGGCGCCGCAGGCGCGCCGGAACGCGCGGTAAGCGGCGGCTCGGCGCGCAAACCGACCGGTGCGGGCGTGTAGATCAGAGGATCGGGGCCTCGGCCACGACCCTTGGTGAGCGGCATCTCCTCGGCGATGCGTGCTTCGGGCACACGGCGCAGCTTGGCCTTCACCGCGTCCGAGATCTTTGCGCTGACCCGCGCGGTTTCGGGCATGGCGGCATCCGGCGCGAGATCGGGTTCGATCAGCTCGGGTTCGAGATCTTCGGGCTGGCTGCGCGGCATGAGCCTCGAGAGGAAACCACCGGACTTTTCGGTTGCAGGCGCGGCATGTGCCGGATGCGCCTGGGCTTGAACGGAGGGCGCGGGACGCCGGGCGGTCAGGCTCGGCTCGGCACGCACGACGCGCTGCCCGGCTGATGCAGCCGCGGGAGCCGCCGCTGCACGCGGCTCCGCCCAAACCTGTGCATACTCGGCCTCTTCGGCACGCGCGGCACGGCGCGCATCCTGCGCCGCCTGCATCGCACGCGCACCGCGCACCGCGCCGGCTGCGCCTTTGCCGAATACTTTCAGAAGCGCGGCATAGGCCATGACCACACCGACGAGCGCCAGCTGCGCTCCGCGCGCCAGCTCATCACGCGTGAAGCCGAGAACGAACGCACCGAACGCAAGGACGCCAAGCCCGAAGACCAGCATGGCAAGCTTGAGCGATGCCCCCGCGCCCAACGGCAGGAAGGTCAGAACCGATCCCATCGCCATGTCGCCGAAAAGTCCGCCCATTCCGAAACTGTGGCTCCAGCCGTCGCCGGGCAGCTGGCCTGCCGCGAAGATCGACATGAGGGCAATCCAGATCGGCGCGAAAAGGGCGCGGGAGACCGCGCGCTCCTCGCCGCGATGAAGAACGAGCCGCAGGCCCCAGACGATCAGCACCGCGGCGATCGCCCAGGCGCCGCGCCCGACGATCATGTAGAGCGGTGCCGCAACGGCGGCCCCGAACCGGCCCATCCAGTTCTGCACGGGCGCATCCGTCGAAGAGATCCAGGACGGATCGTCCGGCGAGTAGGAGCCGATCATCGCGGCGGCCATCAGCCCCACCAATACCAGGGCAAGGCCCACAAGCTCCTTGCTCCGTTTCTCGATCGCCGCCTGCATGTCGCTGTCAAAGAGCGGTTCGCGTCCCCGTGCCGGATATGCCATTCCTCGCCTCGTCTTCGGTCTTTTGTAATTATGCACTCAGTCGTAGAGGCAGGCGCGCAATCTCTCGAGCCCGTCCTGCATCTCGTCTCTCGGGGCGACCATCGCCGCCCGGATATACCCTGTTCCCGGATTGCCCGAAGGCGTCTCTCGGGAGAGATAGGCGCCGGGCAAAACCCGAACGCCCGTGTCGCGCCAAAGCTTCAGCGCCGCCGCTTCGCCATCCTCGACAGGCAGCCATAGGAAAAACCCGGCCTCGGGTGCCCCGGCGCCGTCGATGCCTTCGAACACGCGATCGGCGATATCGAATTTCTCGACGTAAAGCCGGCGGCTCTCTTCGACATGCGCTTCATCCGCCCAGACCTTTTCCGCCACGCGCTGAAGCGGCATCGGTAGAGGTGCGCCGGAATAGGCACGAAGCTGGCGAATGCGCGCGATGCTCTCGGGACCGCCCGCGACGAAGCCGGAGCGCAGGCCCGGCAGGTTCGACCGCTTGGAGAGCGAATGAAACACGACAACCCGTTCGGGGCTGACGCCCATGTCGCGCGCCACCTCGAGCGCGCCGATCGGCGGCACGTCGCGGTAGATCTCGGAATAGCACTCGTCCGCGAGAATCTGGAAATCGTGTTCCTCGGCGAGGCCAATGAGCCGCTCCCAATAAGCGCGATCGGCCACCGCGCCCTGCGGGTTCGCTGGCGAGCAAATGTAGCACAGCGCGGTGCGCTCCAGCACATCGCGCGGCAGGCCCGCATAATCGGGCAGATGCCCGGTCTCGGCCGTGGCGGGCACGTAGACAGCCTCTGCGTTCACCGAAAGAGCCGCGACCGCGTAGACCTGGTAGAACGGGTTCGGCGTCAGGATCACAGGCTGCTTGCCACCCTTCGTCTCGGGGCAAAGCGCCATCGCCGCGTTGTAGAGCCCTTCCCGCGTGCCGTTCAGCGCCATGACGCGGGTTTCAGGATCGAGATCGACGCCATAGCGGCGACCCAGCCAATCGGTGATCGCGCGGCGTAGCTCTTCGCTGCCTTCGTTCACGGGATAGCGCGAGAACTCGTTCACATGTCGCGCTAGCACCTCGCCCACCCAATCCGGGAAGGCGTGGCGCGGCTCACCGATCGTCATGTGGACGACCGGCCCGCCGGGCTCATACGCGTCGAGAAGCGCCCGAAGGCGCGGAAACGCATAGGCCGGAAGGTCCGAAAACCGTTCGGGAAACATGCTCGACTGCCTCGTGAATGCGGGATCGTTCCTGCCCCGCTTTGAGGGGACGATACCCTGTCAGGGGGAGGGTCGTCCAGAAATTCCCAGAACTCTCAAGGAGCTGTGGCAGGAAATCCGCATTGACAGAAAAGTCTATGCAAGGGCGCGTTCTGTCTCTGCCGCAACGCGCAAAAGCCGCGACTCGCCCCAAGGCGCGCCGTTGAGCAAAAGCCCCGCCGAGGGTGTGCCCGTCGGCAGGCTCACCCCCGCCAGACCCATGAGGTTGCCGACGCGCGTATTCCTGAGGGTGCGAAGGTTCTCCGACACATAATACTCGCCATCCGTCATCAGCCGCTCCGCCTCGGGCGGCAAGTTCGGCGTCGTGGGGCAGAGCACCGCATCGACGCCGGCGGTAGCCCGCGCCCATTCCGCGCGCACGGCTTTCATCCGCTCGACCGCCCGCAGAAAGGTCGCCGCCGCAACCTCTTTGCCCGCTGCGAAGCGCGACCGCACCGCGCCGAACATCAGATCGCCCTTCTCGTCGATGAGCGCGCCCCATTCCGCCCAGGCCTCAGCGGTGTAGAGAACGCCCGCATCGCCCATCGGACCTTCAAGCGCTGGAAAGTCGAAATCCACGATCTCTGCGCCCGCCGCCCGAAGCTTCGCGAGCACGGTCTCGTAGGCCTCGGCGATTGCCGGTGAGAGATCGTCTTCCACGATCGTGCGAAGCCGGGCGAAGCGCCGTCCTGAAAGGCCCCCTGCCCTCCCCGGCACCGGCGGCTGCACGCCGTCCAGCGCCGCGAAGAGCGCCGCCGCATCGGCGACGTCGCGGCAGAGCGGCCCGACCGTGTCGAACCCTTTCGCCAGCGGCACCACACCTTCGAGGGGCAGCCGCCCCGAGGTCGTCTTGAGCCCCACAAGGTCATTCCATGCCGAGGGCACGCGGACCGATCCGCCGGTATCCGATCCGATGGCCGCGGCGGCGAGCCCGAACGCGACCGAAGCCGCTGCTCCCGACGAAGATCCCCCCGGAACGGCAGCTTGATCGTTCACGCAAGGCGGGGTGGCTGTCACCGGGTTCAACCCCAGCCCCGAAAAGGCGAGCTCGGACATATGCGTCTTGCCAAGGCAGACGAGCCCCATCGCGGCACCGTTCCGCAGCACGCGCGCATCCGCAGAGGGCACTCGTCCCGCCAGCATGGCAGAGCCCGCCTCCGTCGCGATCCCGGCCGTGTCGAACAGATCCTTCCAGCTCACCGGCACACCGTCGAGACGCGAGCGCCGCCGCCCGATGCGCGCGCGCTCCGCCGCCGCCTTCGCTTCCGCGCGGGCACGATCCGCGGTCACGCGCGCATAGATCCGGTCACGCAGCGGATGTTCGTCGATCTTCTCCAGAAAGGTCTCCGTCAGCTTGTCCGCGTCGATCTCACCGCGTCCGATGCCGTCGCCCAACGCAAGGGCGTTCATCTCCGTCCAATCGCTCATGCCGTCCTCCGTTGACCTTTCGAGACGCTAGCGGCGGGACGCCTCATGGACAATGCCGCGCACGAGAGCATATTTCGCCCCATGAAGATGGATTGCGATATCGCCATAATCGGTGGCGGCCTTGCCGGTGGCACGCTGGCCCTTGCGCTGGCTCACGCGGGCTTTGGCGTCACCTTGCTGGATGCCGCTCCGGCGGAGACCCACCGCGCGCCCGATTTCGACGGACGGTCCTATGCGCTCGCGCTGACGTCGAAGCGTCTCCTGGCGAATCTCGGGCTCTGGGACGTGCTCGGCCCCGATAGCCAGCCGATGAATCGGATCAAGGTGACCGACGGGCGCGTCGGCGATGCCTCGGTCGCACTTGGCCTCGAGTTCGACAGCGCGGAACTCGAGGAAGGGCCGATGGGCCACATGGTCGAGGACCGGCACCTGCGCGCGGCTATGCTCGATGCGCTGGACGCCGCGCCGGGAATCGACCACCGCACCGGCACGCGCGTCACGAACCAAAGCGCGGCGGAACATGGCGCGACGCTGGCGCTTGAGGATGGACGTGACATCACCGCGCCCCTCGTGATCGCCGCCGATGGCCGCCAGAGCGGCACTGCCCGTCGCGCCGGCATCACGCGCACGGGATGGGACTACCCCCAGACCGCGCTCGTCTGCGCCATTGCCCATGAGCGGGATCATGGCGGCACCGCCCACCAGCTCTTCCTGCCCTCCGGTCCGCTCGCGATCCTGCCACTGACCGGCAACCGCTCCTCCATCGTCTGGAGCGAACGGCGCGGCCTTGCGGAAGACATCAACGCCTTGTCCGAAGAAGATTACCTGACCGTGCTGCGACCCCGTTTCGGGGATTTCCTCGGCGAGGTTTCACTCGCCGGCGCGCGCTACAGCTATCCTCTGAACCTGACGCTGGCCGACAGCCTCACCGCGCCCCGCCTCGCGCTCGTGGGCGATGCCGCGCACGGCGTGCATCCGATCGCGGGCCAAGGCCTCAATGCAGGTCTGAAAGACGTCGCGACGCTGGCCGACGTTCTGTCCTCCGCCCGCCGCCGGGGTGAGGATATCGGTGCGCCGCAGGTTCTGGACCGCTACGCGCGGTGGCGGCGCTTCGACACGTCAAGCCTCGGGCTCGCGACCGATGTCTTCAACCGCCTCTTCTCGAACGACAGCGCGGCGCTTCGGGCGATCCGCGATCTCGGCATGCAGGCGGTCAATGCCGCGCCCGGTCTGCGCCGGGTCTTCATGCGCGAGGCGGCAGGCCTTTCGGGCGAGTTGCCCGAACTCATGGCCCGCGAGCGCTGATCCTCAGCCCGGGCGCAGCCCGGTCTCGACGAGCATGCCCTGCCGCTTGGCCTCGTAGTAGTAACCGCGCGCATACCAACTGACCGCAGTGCCGTGATCGCCGTCCGACAAAAGCCAGGCGCCGCGCAGGTATTTCACCGCGTATTTGAGGTTCGTCTCCGCATCCAAGAGATCCTCGGGCGCGCCGCGGAAGCCCATTGTTCGTGCGGTCGCGGGCAGGATCTGCATGAGCCCGTAATACGGCCCGTTCCGCGCCCAGGGCCGATGCGTACTCTCGCGAATGACGACGCGATGCACCAGCTTGCGCGGAACCTGATAATAGTCGGCATATTCGTTGATGAGTGCACGCAGCTCTTCGGTCTCGTTCGGGTGAAGCGGCGGATTGTAGCTGTCGACCGGTTCGGGCGCAGCGGCGAATTGCAGCCGCTCGGTCGATCCAAGGTCGGGAAGAGAACAGGCAGACAGAACGGAACCGAGTAAAAGAGCCAAGGCGAAACGAAGCATATCCGTCATCCGGAATTGTTGAACTGCCTCGCTTGTGCCCTCTGCCCATGATTCGCGCGACCCCGGCCTTGCGCGGTAGGCGGGGCGCCGCCCATCCCTTGCCAAATGCGCGGGCGCGCGCCAGTTTCGCGACCATGACAGGCACGCTTCTTTCACTGGGTCACGGCTATTCCGCGCGCGCGCTGGCAGCGCGGCTTTTGCCGCAAGGCTGGACCGTGATCGGCACGACCCGCGCTCCCGATAAGCTGGGCTCGCTCGCCGAGACCGGGATCGAGCCGATTCTCTGGGACCGCGAAGCGGTCGAGCGGGCCTTGGCCCGCGCCGATCATCTCCTGATGTCCGCCGCCCCAGGCGACGAGGGCGATCCGGCCCTTGCGCTCGCACGCGACACCATCGCCGCGCGGGCACCAAATATCCGCTGGGCGGGCTATCTTTCCACCACCGGCGTCTACGGCGATGCGGACGGCGCGTGGATCGACGAGACGGCACCTCTCAATGCCCATAGCCGGCGCGGGCGCGCGCGCGTGAAAGCCGAAGCCGACTGGGCCGCGATACCCGGCCTGCCGATCCATATCTTCCGCCTTGCTGGCATCTACGGGCCGGGCCGCGGCCCGTTCGCCAAGGTCCGCGAGGGACGCGCACAGCGGGTGGTCAAACCCGGACAGGTTTTCTCGCGCACCCACGTGGAGGACATCGCCCGCGTGCTGGAAGCCTCCATCGCACATCCGACCCCGGGCGAGGCCTTCAATGTCTGCGATGACGAACCCGCCCCGCCACAGGACGTGATCGCCCATGCCGCCGAACTGCTCGGCCTGCCGATCCCGCCCGAAGTCCCCTTCGACGAAGCCGACATGAGCCCCATGGCCCGCAGCTTCTATGCCGATAACAAACGCACATCGAACGAGAAGGTGAAGCACATGCTTGACCTTGAAATGCGCTACCCGACCTACCGCGAAGGCCTCGCCGCCCTCTTGCGCGAGACCGAAGGGGACAGCGGCACGCCCTGATCTTTGGGTTGGGACAAATACCGCGGGGGTGAATTGGCGGCCCCGCCGCCAAGAGGGGGCAGCGCCCCCTTCGCTGCCCGATGATCGGCACGATCAGCGGGCCAGACATGCCCCGCGCGGCACGCGCGGGACCGCTGTATCAGGCGCGCTTTTCCATGCGCGCAACACCCAGGACGTCGAGAACTTTCGCCTCGATATCAGAGGCGTTCAGCCTTGCGACGGCATACATGTCCGCCGGGCTCGCCTGGTCGATGAACGTGTCGGGCAGCACCATGGAGCGGTATTTCAGACCGGTATCGAACACGCCTTCCTCGGCCAGCAGCTGCGCGACATGGCTTCCGAAGCCGCCGATCGCGCCTTCCTCGATCGTCACGAGTGCCTCGTGATCCCGCGCAAGGCCGAGGATCAGTTCGCGGTCGAGAGGTTTCACAAAGCGCGCATCGGCGATAGTCGGATTGATGCCCCGCGCCTCCAGAGCCTCCGCGGCCTGCAACACTTCCTTCAGCCGCGCCCCGTAGGACAGGATCGCGACGCGTGCGCCCTCGCGGATCATCCGGCCCTTGCCGATCTCGAGGATTTCTCCCCGTTCCGGCATCTCCACACCCATGCCCTCGCCGCGCGGATAGCGGAACGCGATCGGCCCGTCGTCATGCGCCGCGGCTGTTGCGACCATGTGCTTGAGCTCTGCCTCGTCCGCCGCGGCCATCACGGTGAAACCCGGCAGATTGGCCAGATACGCCACGTCGTAGCTGCCCGCATGGGTCGCCCCGTCGGCACCGACGAGCCCCGCACGATCGATGGCGAACCGCACCGGCAGCCGCTGTATGGCGACATCGTGCACGACCTGGTCGAAGCCGCGCTGGAGGAAGGTCGAATAGATCGCCGCGAACGGCCGCATCCCGCCCGCGGCGAGGCCCGCGCAGAAGGTCACGCCGTGCTGCTCGGCGATACCCACGTCGAAGCAGCGCGACGGAAACCGCTCGGCCATCAGGTTGAGTCCGGTCCCATCCGGCATCGCCGCTGTCACCGCGCAGATCCGGCTGTCCTCCTCGGCAAGCTCCACCAACGTCTGACCGAAGACCTTGGTATAGGCCGGTGCATTGGAGGCCGCCTTCTTCTGCTCGCCCGAGCTCACGTCGAATTTCGCCGTCGCATGGCCCCGGTCCGGGCGGCCTTCAGCGGGCGCGTAGCCCTTGCCCTTCTTGGTGATGCAATGAATGAGGATCGGCCCATCCGCCCGCGCCTTCACGGTCCTCAGGACCGGCAGCAGGCTTTCCATGTCATGCCCGTCGATGGGTCCGATATAGGAAAAGCCGAGCGCTTCGAAGAGCGTGCCTCCGACGGCCATGCCCTTGATCATGTCCTTGGCCCGCCTGGCCCCTTCGCGGAATGGCTCCGGCAGAAAGCTCACCGCTCCCTTGGCGACATCCTTCAGTGAATGGAACGGCGCCTCGGCATAGAGCCGCGAGAGATAGGACGACATCGCTCCCACGGGAGGCGCGATGGACATCTCGTTGTCGTTCAGGATCACGATCAGCCGTTTGCCGAGGTGGCCGGCATGGTTCATCGCCTCGTAGGCCATGCCCGCCGACATCGCGCCGTCGCCGATGACCGCGATGGCATCGCCATGCCCCGTCTCGGACGCGCCGTTCAAATCGCGCGCCACCGCGAACCCCAGGCTCGCTGAAATCGACGTCGAACTGTGGGCCGCCCCGAACGGATCGTAGGGGCTTTCGGAACGCTTGGTGAAGCCCGACAGCCCGTCCTTCTGGCGCAGCGTGCGGATACGGTCGCGCCGCCCCGTGAGGATCTTGTGCGGATAGCTCTGATGGCTCACATCCCAGACGATCTTGTCCCGCGGCGCATCCCAGACCGCGTGCAGCGCGACGGTCAGTTCCACGACGCCCAGCCCCGCGCCGAGATGCCCGCCCGTCTCGGAGACGGCCGAGATCGTCTCGGCGCGCAACTCGTCCGCCACCTGTCGGAGCTCGGTATCAGAGAAGGCCTTGAGGTCTGCCGGTGTATGGACGCGGTCAAGCAGCGGTGTTTGGGGGCGGTCGGACATCGTCACTCACATCTGGTTCGGTCTGCCCGGAATGGATCAGGCTTTCCGGGCGATAACGAAGCGGGCGGCCTCGATCAAGCCGCGTGCCTCCTTGCCGTAGTCAGATAGGGCCGTCTCGGCGCTGTCCACCAGCTCGGCCGCGCGCGCCTTCGCGCCACCCAGCCCCAGGAGCGAGACGAAGGTGGCCTTGCCTCGATCGGCATCCTTGCCCGCCGCCTTGCCCATCGCCGCTGCGTCGCCCTCGATGTCGAGGATGTCGTCGGCAATCTGGAAAGCGAGGCCCAGCGCATCGGCATAGGCCCGCATCGGCGCGGAATCAGCCCCGGCAAGGCGCGGACCCGCTTCCGCGGCCCAGCGAATGAGCGCGCCGGTCTTGCCCGCCTGGAGGGCCGTGATCTCCTCGAGGTCTAGCGGCGTGCCCGCGCTCTCGGCGGCAATATCGAGCGCCTGGCCCAGAACCATGCCCTCCGCCCCGCTCGCACGTGCGAGGCTCAGGGCGAGATCCGCACGCACCGACGGATCGGGATGCGCCTCGGGCGCAAGGCAGAGCTCGAAGCCCAGCGCCTGCAGACCGTCCCCCACCAGGATCGCGGTCGCCTCGTCCCATTTTCGATGCACGGTCGGCTGACCGCGCCGCAGATCATCGTCATCCATCGCCGGCAGATCGTCATGAACGAGGCTGTAGGCATGCACGGCCTCGATGGCGAGCGCGGCATTCAGCGCATCGCCCGCGCCGTGCAGCCGCGCGCCTTCAAGTGCGAGATAGCCGCGCAGGCGTTTACCGCCGCGCGTGGCATAGGCCATCCCGCGGTGAAGCGGCAGATCCGCGCGGGCCTCGAAAAGCCTGTCGAACCCGCCCTGGATCCGGGTCTGCGCCTCCGTCAGTCCGGCCTCGAACATGCGAGGTCAGAGCCCCTCGACCGGGGTCGTCCCCTTGGGCTGGCCCTCGGCGTCGAGCGTGATCGCCGCGACCTTTTCCTCGGCCTCTTTCAGCTTCTGCTCGCAACGCTTCTTGAGCTTCGCACCGCGTTCGTAAAGCGCGATCGACTGCTCGAGCGGCACGTCCCCGCGTTCGAGTTGCCCCACGACCTCTTCAAGTGCGCGCATCGCTTCCTCGAAACTCATCTCTTCGACGGGCTTGCCTTCGTCGCTCATTCGCCTGCCTCCATCAATGCGCGCACATGCGCCGCCCCGGCCTCGGACAGCGCCTGAAGATCATAGCCGCCCTCGAGTGTCGAGACCACGCGGCCGCCGCAGACCTCGCTGGCCAGCTCGCAAAGCCGCTCGGTCAGCCAGCGGAAATCCTCGGTCTGCCAGTTCAGGTTGGCCAGCGGATCGTCGGCATGGGCATCGAACCCTGCCGACAGGATGATGAGCTCGGGGGCGAAATCCCGCAGCCGCGGGAAGACCCGGTCCTCGTAGACCTCGCGCATCCGCGACCCGTCGCTCCCGGGCGGCAGCGGCAGGTTCAGCACGTTGTCATGGGCTCCGGTCTCGTGCGACGCGCCGGTGCCGGGCCAGAGCGGCGACTGGTGCGAGGTGATCGTCAGCGCCCGCCTCTCGTGCCAAAGAAGATCCTGAGTGCCATTGCCGTGATGCACGTCGAAATCGACGACAGCCACGCGCGAAAGACCCCGCGACTCGAGCGCGTATTTCGCACCGATTGCCGCGGTCCCGAACAGGCAGAAGCCCATCGCCGTCGTCCGTTCCGCGTGATGGCCGGGCGGGCGCATCGCAACGAAGGCATTGGCGACCTCGCCGTCCAGCACCATGTCGATGGCCTTCACGATCCCCCCCGCCGCGCGCCGCGCCGCATCGAGCGATCCCGGCGACAGCCAGGTATCCCCATCGACCTGATGCAAGCCCCGCGACGGCAGATGGCTCTCGAGCGAGCCGATATAGCTCGGCGGATGACAGCGCTCGATATCGCTGTCCTCCGCCAACGGCGCGGGCACGCGCATCAGCGGGAAGGCGGCCAGCGCATGCAGGAGATGCTCGATCCGCGCCACCCGCTCGGGATGACCTTCGGGCGTGACGTGATGCAATGCGGCGTCATGGGTGAGAAGGGCAGTGACCAAGGCGCATCCTTTCCTGAACGGGCTCGAACAAACCGCGAAACGGCGCCGCTGGCAACCCGGTGACCGGCGCCCCCTTTGGATTGGGACAAATACCGCGAGAGCGCGAGAGCTGGCTCTCGCCGGCCGGGTCCGGGGCTCGATGCCCCGGGACCGGACGCGCTAGCGCCGCCAGTGGGTCGGCACGATGATGAGCGCGCCAACCGAAGCCAGAATCGCGTTCCAGCCCTGTCGGCCAAAACCGATGCCGAACATGATCGAAACGAAATAGAACAGGAAGGCGCCGCCGACGCAGATGATGACGCTGGCAAGCACACCGTTATGCGTGAAGCCGGACCGCTCCGAGAGATATCCGACGATGCCCGCGATCACCACGGTGCCGATCAGGGTTGGGAACACCTCGCCTCACTCCTCTCCGAGCCGATCGCCCGGGACAAGACCTGCCCCGCGCAGGAACGCATCGGCATCCTGCGCACCGCGTCCTGCCTTCTGCAAGCGCGTAACTTCGATCGCGCCATCGCCGCAGGCGACGCGGAGGCCGGGCCCGCCCAGGACTTCGCCCGGCGCGCCCTCCCCGTCCGACATCCGGCTCCCGAGAAGTTTCAGCCGCTCGCCACGCGCCTCGGTCCAGGCGCCGGGAAAGGGGGCAAGCGCGCGGATCTGCCGATCGACGATACGGGCGGGCCGCGTCCAATCGATACGGGCCTCCGATTTCTCGATCTTGGTCGCGTAGATCACGCCCTCGTCGGGCTGCGGTTCAGGGGTGAGCGTGGACAGCCTCGAAAGCGTGTCGACGATCATCCGCGCGCCCATCTCCGACAGCCGGTCGTGCAGGGTCTCGCTTGTCTCCTCCGCTGCGATCTCGGTCGCCTCGGCCATGAGGACGGGGCCGGTATCGAGACCCGCTTCCATCTGCATCACGGCGATGCCGGTCATCCGGTCGCCTGCGAGGATCGCGCGCTGGATGGGCGCGGCCCCGCGCCAGCGAGGCAGGAGGGACGCATGGATGTTGAGGCAGCCGTAATCCGGTGCATCGAGGACCGGCTGGGGCAGGATCAGCCCGTAGGCGACGACCACCGCGACCTCGGCCTCGAGCGCAGCAAAGGCCGCCTGCTCGTCAGCTCCCTTCAAGGATGCCGGGTGGCGCACCTCCAGCCCAAGTTCGAGTGCGCGCGCGTGGACCGGGGTCGGCCGGTCTTTCTTGCCGCGCCCGGCGGGCCGGGGCGGCTGGCAATAGACCGCGGCGATCTCGTGTCCGGCCGCCGCCAGCGCCTCCAGGACCGGAACCGAAAAGTCCGGCGTGCCCATGAATACGACGCGCATCGCGCACCAACTCCTTTTGTCTGTCCCACCCGGCTTATCGCGCCGGGCGGATCAGGAAAAGGGTGGCCTCATTTCACCTTGCGGATCTCGCCCGAGCGCAGCTTCTCGGAATATTTCCGAAGCTCCTGCTTCACCAGCGGCATCAGGAAGTAGAGCCCGATCACGTTGAAGATCGCCATCGAGAAGAGCGCCGCATCGGAGAAGGCGATGACCGGATCCAGGCTCGCCGCCGCTCCGATCACGACGAAGAAGCAGAAGATCGCCTTGAAGACGAGCTCCTTGCCCTTGCCTTCGCCGAATAGGAAGGTCCAGGCCTTGAGGCCGTAATAAGACCAGCTCAACATCGTCGAGAAGGCAAAGAGCACCACCGCGACGGCCAGCACGATCGGGAACCAGGAGAACGCCGTCGCGAAGGCGTCCGAGGTCAGCGCGACACCCGTTGCCCCCGACTGGGTCACGATCTGACCGTTCTCGACCACGAAGAGCCCGGTCTCGGGATCGGTGACGAGTTGATCGGAGATGATGATGACAAGCGCGGTAATGGTGCAGATCACGACCGTGTCGATGAAGGGCTCGAGAAGCGCGACGAAGCCCTCGGTGATCGGCTCCTTGGTTTTCACCGCCGAGTGGGCGATGGCCGCCGAGCCGATGCCCGCCTCGTTCGAGAAGGCGGCGCGCCGGAAGCCCTGGATCAGCGCCCCGACCATGCCGCCGGCGACACCGAGCCCGGTGAAGGCGCCCTCGATGATGCGGCTGAAGGCGATGCCGATCTGGTCGAAATTGGCGAGGATGATGACGAGCGCCGCAAGGACGTAAAGGATGCCCATGAAGGGCACGACCTTCTCCGTGACACGGGCGATGGATTTAAGACCGCCGATGATGACGACCCCGACGATCACCGCGAAGACGATGCCGGTAATCCAGCCGGGATATTCCCCTACAACGCCAGAGATCTGCTGGTGCGCCTGGTTGACCTGGAACATGTTGCCGCCGCCGAGGGCGCCGAGCAACGTGAAGACCGAAAAGCCCACGGCAAGGAAAGTGCCGCCGGGAAGGCCGCGTTCCTTGAACCCCTTGGTGAGGTAATACATCGGCCCACCCGAGACGCTGCCGTCCGGGAACTCGTTGCGATATTTCACGCCAAGCGTGCACTCGGTGAATTTCGTCGCCATGCCCAAAAGACCTGCCAGGATCATCCAGAACATCGCGCCGGGCCCGCCGATGCTCATCGCCACGGCGACGCCCGCGATATTTCCGAGCCCGACCGTGCCCGAGAGCGCGGTCGCGAGCGCCTGGAAATGGCTGACCTCACCGGCATCGTTCGGGTCGGAATAATCGCCTTTCACAAGGCGGATCGAATGTCCCACCCAGCGAAACTGCACGAAGCCGAAATAGAGCGAGAAGACCACCGCGCCGATCACCAGCCAGCCGACGATCCAAGGCACCTCGGTGCCGGGAAAGTTCGCGAAAATCAGGTCCACGTACCAGCCCGTCGAGCTTTCGAAGAGGCCGTTGATGGTCTCGTCGAGCGATTGCGCCTGCGCGCCCGTGGCCGCGAGGAGCGCGGCGAAGAAAACGAAGATGCGAGAGATGACTGACATGGTCTGGCTCCTTCAGGGAAGGATGGTGCAGGGCACAGGCGAGACCTGGACCAGCGTTGCGGCGGTGGAGCCGAAAAGACGGGCCTTGAAGGCCGAAGAGCCATCGCGACCGACGAAGATCTGCCGGGCTTTCTCGGACTTGGCGAGCTCGACCAGGATCTCGGCGGAATGGCCGTAGCGGATCACGGGCGACACCTCGACGCCGTGTCCCGAGACCCGTTCGAGCGCAGGCGTGACCACGGCGCTTTCGGCGCGGGCCAGCTCTTCCTTGCGGCGGCGGTGGCGCTCGGCCAGCTCTTCCTGCGTCAGAAACGAATACGGCGACCATTCGAGAACATGGACAAGAATGATCGGCGTGGACGCTTCGACCGCTTGCGCGATGGCGACATCGAGCGCCCGATCCGAAGCGGGGCTGCCGTCATAGCCGACGATGAATGGATCTGACATGGGAAGGCTCCGGCTGTGGGAACAATGGAGTTCACCTAGCGCAGATGTGAAGTGCGGCCAAAGAATTGTTTTCCCAACGCATGACGCAAGGAACGCAAGAGCGGCCTTGCAAGGCAAGACCGCTCAGAAAATACGCGGCGCGGCCCCGAAGGGCCACGCGATATCCGCCCGTGTCAGGCGACGTCGAATTGCAGGTTGCGGATCTGCCGGAACAGACCGGTCTCGTGCAGTTCCTTCAGCGCCTCTGGCTTCACCGCCTCGTCGACGTAGAGAAGCGCGATCGCCTCGCCCTTGGCTGCCGAACGCCCGAGGGTAAAGTTCGCGATGTTCACGCCGTTCTTGCCCATCGTCGTGCCGAGCGTGCCGATGATGCCAGGCACGTCCTCGTTCGTCGTGTAGAGCATGTGGCGGCCGATCTCGGCGTCGATATTGATGCCCTTGATCTGGATGAAGCGCGGCTTGCCGTCCGAGAAGACCGTCCCGCCGATGGAGCGCTCGCGCTTGTCGGTTGCGACCGTCACCTTGATATAGCCCTCGAAGGCACCCGATTGCGCCTGCCGCGTGGTCGAGATCTTGATCCCGCGCTCCTTCGCGATGAGCGGCGCGGAGACCATGTTCACCTCGGGATTGATGCTCTTCATGATCCCCGCGATCAGGCTGCAATTGAGCGCCTCGAGATTCATCTCGGATACCGAACCGTCATAGAGGATGTTGATCGCCTTGATCGCCTCGTCGGTCATCTGCCCGATGAAGCTGCCGAGGTGATCGGAGAGCTTGATCCACGGCCCCATGACCTTGGCCTCTTCGGCGGTCACAGACGGCATGTTGAGCGCGTTCTGCACGGCACCGGTCAACAGGTAGTCGGCCATCTGCTCGGCGACCTGGAGTGCCACGTTCTCTTGCGCCTCGGTGGTCGCCGCGCCCAGATGCGGGGTGCAGACGACGTTCGGCAGGTTGAAGAGCGGGTTCTCCTTGGCCGGCTCCTCGGCGAAGACGTCGAAACCCGCACCGGCGACATGGCCCGACTTCAAAAGCTCGGCCAGCGCCGACTCGTCGACGAGCCCGCCGCGCGCGCAGTTGATGATCCGCACGCCCTTCTTCGTCTTCTCGAGGTTCTCCTTGGAGAGAATGTTCTTCGTCTGGTCGGTCAGTGGCACATGCAGCGTGATGAAGTCGGCGCGGCTCAAAAGCTCATCGAGCTCGACCTTCTCGACGCCCATCTTGTCGGCCTTTTCCTGGCTGAGGAACGGATCATAGGCGACGACCTTCATCCGCAAGCCCCGCGCGCGGTCGCAGACGATGCCGCCGATATTGCCCGCGCCGATGACGCCAAGGGTCTTGCCCGTCAGCTCGACCCCCATGAATTTCGACTTCTCCCACTTGCCAGCGTGGGTCGAGGCCGAAGCCTCCGGGATCTGGCGGGCAACGGCGAACATCATCGCGATGGCGTGCTCGGCGGTCGTGATCATGTTGCCGAAGGGCGTGTTCATCACGATGACGCCCTTCTTGGACGCCGCCTCCTTGTCGATATTGTCGGTGCCGATGCCGGCGCGGCCGATCACTTTCAGGTTCGGCGCATTCTCGAGGATCGTCGGCGTGACCTTGGTGGCCGAGCGGATCGCGAGACCATCGTAGTCACCGATCACCTCGGCGAGCTTGTCCTTGTCCTTGCCGAGGTCGGGCTGGAAGTCGACCTCGATGCCGCGGTCGCGGAAGATCTGCACCGCAGCGTCAGACAGTTTGTCGGAGATGAGAACCTTGGGAGCCATGTCAGTGGTCCTTTGAATGAACGATATTGGAGAGGACCGGGCCCGCCGCCCGAGACGTCACGTGACGTCTCGGACGAAATCCATATGGATTTCGGACCCGGCGGAAACCGGGATCAGGCCGCTTCGGAAAGCGCCGCGTATTCGGTGTGGTAGGCCCATTCGAGCCAGGGCAGCATCGCCTCGATATCGGAGGTCTCGACCGTGCCGCCGCACCAGATCCGAAGACCTGCCGGCGCATCGCGGTAGGAGCCGACATCGAGCGCGACGCCCTCGGCCTCGAGCCGCTTCTGAACCGACTTGGCGAAAGCCGCGGGATCCGAGATCGCGCCGTCGGTGAACTTGAGGCAGACCGAGGTGTTCGACCGGGTCGCACGATCCTGCGCGAGGTTGTCGATCCAGTCCCGGCTCTCGCAGAAGTCCCAGACCGCCTGCGCGTTGGCATCGGCCCGCGCCATCAGGCCCTTGAGGCCACCGACAGAGCGCGCCCAGTCGAGCGCGACGAGGTAATCCTCGACCGCGAGCATGGAGGGCGTGTTGATCGTTTCACCGATGAAGATGCCTTCGTTGAGCTTTCCGCCTTTGGTCAGGCGGAAGATCTTCGGCAGCGGCCAGGGCGGCGTATAGCTCTCGAGCCGCTCCACCGCGCGGGGGCTCAGGATGAGGATGCCATGCGCGGCCTCACCGCCCAGCACTTTCTGCCAGGAGAAGGTCGTCACATCGAGCTTGTCCCAGGGCAGATCCTGCGCGAACGCCGCCGAGGTCGCATCGCACAAGGTCAGACCCGCGCGATCCGCGGGGATCGCCTCACCCGACGGCATCCGCACGCCCGATGTCGTGCCGTTCCAGGTGAAGCAGACGTCGCGGTCATAATCGAGCGACGCCATGTCGACGATCTCGCCATACTCGGCGGTATGAACCGTGTGCTCGATCTTGAGCTGCTTGACCGCGTCGGTGACCCAGCCTGCGCCGAAGCTTTCCCAGGCGACCATTTCGGCGGGCCGCTCGCCCAGCATCGTCCACATCGCCATCTCATAGGCGCCCGTGTCGGATGCCGGCACGATGCCGATGCGGTAGTCATCAGGAACGCCCAGGATCTCGCGCGTGCCATCGATCGCGGCTTTCAGCTTGTCCTTGCCCACCTTCGCGCGGTGGGACCGGCCAAGTGCCGCATCCGAGAGCATATCGAGGGAGAAACCGGGGATCTTGGCGCAAGGGCCAGAGGAAAAACGCGGGTTTTCCGGCCGCGTGCCGGGTTTGGTCAACGCCATATCTGTCTAACCTTCCAGATAGAAGCCCCTCGTTGGGGAGGGGTGTCCCGCGGACGCATCTACTGCCCGCCCCTTTGTTCCACAAGTCGCAAAAGAGCCGTGCGGCGACCTTTCGCAGCGCAAAAGCGGCATCGGTGGAGCGGATCGGAAACTTCTCGGCGCAAGCCTTTCAGGCGCGGGCCTGCCGGTTTATAGCGCGATCATGTCCATCCGAGGCTAAGCTCCATGTCCCATGTCGTCACGCTTCTCACCGCGCCCAGCGCGCCATCGCTAGAACCTGCGGCGGCCGAGGCGCTCCGCAATGCCTGGGGTGGCGGCGCGATTCATTGGCTCGCCCCGGATGAAGCCTGCGAGTTCGAAGTGCCGGGCTGTCCGGTGAACCTCGCGCAGGTCTGGCAGGATCTTCAGGCTCTGAAGATCGATCTTGTCTGCCAGCCCGCCGAAGGACGCCTGAAACGGATGCTCCTCGCGGACATGGACTCGACGATGATCCAGCAGGAATGCATCGACGAGCTGGCAGACGAGGCCGGTGTCGGCGAGCGGGTCAAAGAGATCACCGCCCGAGCCATGAACGGTGAGCTCGACTTCGAAGGCGCACTCATCGAACGCGTCTCGTTGCTCAAGGGACTTCCCGAAGCGGTGATCGCGCGCGTTTTGGCCTCCCGTATCTCGCACATGCCGGGCGGACGTGAATTGGTGGCAACGATGCGTGCCAATGGCGGTTACGCGGCGCTCGTCTCCGGCGGGTTCACGGCCTTCACGGGCGCTGTCGCCGAGGCGCTCGGTTTCGATGAACACCGCGCCAACACGCTTCTGATCGACGGCGGCACGCTGACGGGAGAAGTCGCTCGGCCGATCCTCGGACGCGAGGCCAAGGTGACGGCTCTGGAAGAGATCACCCGGCGGCTCGGCATCAACGAGAGCGATGTGATCGCAGTCGGGGACGGCGCGAACGATCTTGGCATGATCCAGCGCGCCGGAACGGGCGTGGCTCTGCATGCCAAACCGTCGGTTCAGGCCGAAGCCGAACACCGGATCAACTTCGGCGACCTGACGGCGCTCCTCTACATCCAGGGCTACGCGAAAACCGAATTTGCCGCTTAACCCAGAAGCGTCACCGCCGGTTTGATCGACCCGGTGACGATGCCGCGCCGGTTGGTGATCTGGGGCGACAGGAACCGCGCCACGTCCCTGTGATCCGCATCCAGAACACCCATCCGGACGAGCACCGCCGCGATCGCGCATTCCGCGGCCCGCGTGGCACCGTCTTGCGCCTTGATCGCGATACCTTGGCCGCGCTCTGGCAAAATCGCGATAAAGAACCCTTCCGCCCCGGTCTTGAGGGCGACAGGCTCCTTCGCGGCCTGCATCAGGAGCGTGCAGGCGCGACCCTCACCCGCAACGAGCAATGGATGTGCCATCATCGCTTCGCGCAGACGGACGCCGGCGCGCGACAGGGTATCCTCGCGGCGATGCGCCGTGGCGAACCAGGACATTGCACGCGCCATCGCGGACATCGTCGTTGCGAAATTCGGCGCCGAGCATCCGTCGATCCCGAAGCCTGGGCTTTCACGATCGGTGACCACCTCGAAGGCATCGCGGGCGGCGATCTGGACGGGATGTTCCGGCTCGACATATTCCGCGCCACCCCCAAGCTGCGCGGCGAGGGTCAGGAACCCTGCATGCTTGCCTGAGCAATTGTTGTGAAGCTGCGAGGGAGACTTGCCATCCCGAATCATCTCGAACCGCAGATTCTTGTCGCGCGACGGCTCGGGCCCGCAGCGCATCTCCGCCTCGTCGAAACCTTCGGCCGCCAGCCACTCGGCCACTTTTGCGACATGCAGCGGCGCGCCCTGATGGCTGGCACATGCCAAAGCGAGTTGTTCGGGCCCGAGCCCCCGTGCGTCGGCGGCTCCCGACGCGACAAGAGGCAGTGCCTGGATCATCTTGGCAGAGGAGCGTGGCAGGATCGTCGCGTCGGGGTCGCCCCAGGCGGCTTCGACCTCTCCATCCGGCCCGGCAATCACGACATGACCGAAATGCACCGACTCGGCGATGGGTCCGCGCCAAACTTCACACAGGCGCGCGGTGGATGGGCTCATCGGGAGTGTCCTCACAGGTTGGCGATTATCTGCCGAGAGGGCTTTTCGCCCATGGCAAAATCAGGCTAATGTCCGCGGCGAATTCGGGTTTCAACCGGCAACATAAACCGGGGCGCTTTCGGCACAACCCGAAGCTTTGAGGGTCAGGTTTTTCTGGAGGGTCAGGCAATGAAAGCTCAGATCGGGGTCGGCCTCGTCGCAGCGCTCTTCGCGTGGGGCGGCATGGCCCACGCACAGGATGAAAGCACCAACCGCGTCGATGCGATGACGGACTGGTCGGTGTTCGAGGGATCGGACCCGCGCGAATGCTGGGCGGTGACCACTTACAAGGAAAGCGTGAACACCCGCGACGGCCGCGTCGTGGCGGTGACGCGCGGCGAGATCCTGTTGATGGTCTTCTACCGCCCCGAGGCGGAAGTCATGGGCCAGGTCGCATTCACCGGGGGCTATCCCTTCGCGGAAGGCTCGACGGTTAACCTCAATATCGGCGGCACGGAATTCGAGATGTTCACCGAGGGCGAATGGGCCTGGCCGGCGACACCGCAGGACGACAATCGCATCATCACGGCGATGAAGCGCGGCGCGGACGCGGTTCTGACCGCACGCTCCTCGCGCGGCACAGCGACCGAGGATACGTTCTCGCTTCTGGGCTTCACCGCCGCGGTCGAGGATGCGGAGCGCCGCTGCACGAGCTGATCGCTCCCGAGCCGCTCCTTCGAGACAAACATCGCAGCGCGTCGATTTTCTTTTGGAATCGGCGCGCTCTTCCTATATCAGGCCCACTTTCGCACGTATCGCGCCCCTCGGGACCAAGAGACCGCCATGACCTCGAACGCACCGATCACGCAGGACCTCGTCACCATCCCCCGCAAGGCGGAGGAGGGCCCGCAGAATATCGTCGGAATGACGCGGATTGCGCTCCGTGATGCGCTGCTGGCCGTCGGAACACCTGAAAAGCAGGTGAAGATGCGTGTGAACCAGGTCTGGGCCTGGCTCTATCACTGGGGCGTGCGCGACTTCGAGGCGATGACGAACCTCTCCAAGGACTATCGTCGCCTTCTGACCGAGAACTTCGCGATCCGGTTGCCCGAGGTGGTGTCCAAGACCGTGTCGATGGATGGCACGCGCAAGTATCTCGTGCGGATCGCCGGCGGCCACGAGGTCGAGATGGTCTACATCCCCGAAGAGGATCGCGGTACGCTCTGCATCTCGAGCCAGGTCGGCTGTACGCTGACATGCTCCTTTTGTCATACCGGCACGCAGAAGCTGGTTCGCAACCTGACGTCGGCTGAGATCGTGGGGCAGATCATGCTGGCACGTGACGACCTTGACGAATGGCCCGCGCCTGGCACCGGCACAGGCGAGAACGGCCCGCGGCTCCTGTCGAACATCGTGCTGATGGGGATGGGCGAGCCGCTCTACAATTTCAACAACGTGCGCGATGCGATGAAGATCGCGATGGACGGCGAAGGCATCGCCCTGTCCCGCCGCCGGATCACGCTGTCGACCTCGGGTGTCGTGCCCGAGATCGCCCGCTGCGCCGAGGAGATCGGCTGCCAGATGGCCGTCAGCTTCCACGCGACGACCGACGAGGTGCGCGACAAGCTCGTGCCGATCAACAAGCGCTGGAATATCGAGACTCTGCTGACCGCGCTCAAGGAATATCCGCGTCTGTCGAACTCTGAGCGGATCACTTTCGAATACGTGATGCTGAAGGACGTGAACGACAGCGATGCCGATGCGCGCCGCCTCGTGCAGCTCATCAAGGGCATTCCGGCAAAGATTAACCTGATCCCGTTCAACGAATGGCCCGGCGCGCCCTATGAGCGCTCTGATTGGAGCCGGATCGAGGCCTTCGCCGACATCGTCTACAAGGCCGGCTATGCCTCGCCGATCCGCACCCCGCGCGGAGAAGATATCATGGCGGCCTGCGGTCAGCTCAAATCCGCGACCGAGCGCGAGCGCAAGAGCCGCCGCGAGATCGAAGCCGAAGCCGCACGCGGATAGGATCCGAGACGTTATTGACGCAAGGGTAGCTCGGATGTAAATCATATTTACATCCACACTCGGTGTTACGCTTGCCGTTGAACCACGCCAACAAAAGTTCACCAGTCGCTCGGCGTCCTCGACCGGGGCAGAGATGAACTTCGCCCCGCTCTGGGCAGACGGCCCCGTCATCTCCGTTCACGCCCTCGCAGCGCTGGCAGCTTTCGCGATCGGGGCGTCGCAATTCGCAATGCGGAAAGGCACTGCGCGCCATCGCTTTGTCGGATGGGTGTGGGTGAGCCTTATGGCGGTCGTTGCGCTATCCAGCTTCTGGATTCACGAGTTTCGCGTTTTCGGCCCGTTCAGCCCGATCCATATTCTGTCGATCTTAACGCTCGCGACGCTTGTCTATGCCGTGCGATCCGCGCGTGCGGGTCGGATCGCGGCACATAAATCCGCCATGACCTTCCTATTCCTGCTCGCCATCATGCTGACAGGCGCTTTCACGCTTCTGCCCGGCCGCACCATGCATGCGGTCCTGTTCGGCGGCTGAACCCGCCTCGAATTGCAGCTTTCTGCGGTGCCGGGTATGCCGCTCGCGAGGTTCGGAGGCAGGGCAGATGACCGATACGCAGACCAAACGCGCCACGTTGATGGTGATCGCGGCGGGAACTCTCTGGGGGTTCTACTGGGTGCCGGTGCGTGCGCTCGACGCGGCGGGCCTGCCGGGCGCCTGGGGAACGGCGTTGATCGTCGCCATCGCGGCGCTGTCCCTCGTGCCACACGCGATCCGGCAATTCGGCACCCTGCGCCGAGCGGACCGGGCGGCCCTTGCCTATATCGCGCTCGGCGGCGCAGGCTTCGTCCTCTACTCGGTCGGGCTCGTCTATGGCCGGATCGCGGTCATCATCCTTCTGTTTTTCCTGACTCCCGTCTGGTCGACGCTGATCGGGCGCGTCGTGATGGGATGGGCGACACCGCGCCTGCGGATCGCGGCCATCGTGACGGGAATACTGGGCCTCGGCATCATGCTCGGTGCGGGCGGGGGGCTGCCGGTCCCGCGCGGCATCGGCGAATGGATGGCCTTGCTGTCGGGCATCACCTGGGCAATCGCGACAATCGGCATCCGTGTGCGGCCAGCGGTTCCGCCCGGGCTGGCCTCCTTCGTGTTCGCAGCGGGTGCGACGCTCTGTGCGCTCGCGCTGGCGCCCTTCCTCTCCGGCTTGCCCACGCCGAACGACGCGCTTTTGCCGGCTTTGCCCTGGGCGGTGGCAGCGGGCACGATCTGGTGGGCGGCCTGCATGGCGGGGCTGATGTGGGCGACAGTGCGCCTCGATCCGCCGCGCGTCGGGATCCTTTTGATGATCGAGGTGCTTGTCGGCACGGCATCGGCGGCCTGGCTTGCCGGTGAGGTGCCATTACCCCAGGAGCTTGTCGGGGGCGCGCTCGTACTGATCGCCGGAATCCTCGAGGTCTGGCCCGTCCGCAAGCGCACTGTCGTGGCACATTAAAATGCCCCGATCACCCTGAGGCGACCGGGGCCAGTGTGCCTCGGAACAGGCATTCGGGAATTTACCAGTCGGTCGGACCTTTCTCGGCGAACTCGTGCACGAGGAAGTCGATGAAGGCGCGCACCTTGGGCTGCGTGAAACGGCCCGGCGGATAGACCGCGTAGATGCCTTGCGTCTCTTGCGGCAGATCGGGGATCGCGTCTTCGACCAGGCCGGCGGCGAGTGCATCGCCGTAGAGGAAGGACGGCAGGTATGCGATGCCAAGGCCCGCGATGCAGGCATTGAGCAGCGACTGGCCGTCATTGACCGAGAGCCAGCCCGCTGTGCGGACCTGGCGCTTCTCACCGGAGGGCGCGGTCACTTTCCACACGTTGCCGGAGGATTGGTTGGAATAGTGCAGCAGCTTGTGATCGTTGAGATCGTCGATCCGCGTCGGGCGGCCGAACTTTTCGAAATAGGACGGGGAGGCGATCATGCGCTTGGTGCATTCGGTCAGCTTGCGGGCACGCAGCGTCGAATCCTCCAGCTCCCCAATCCGCACTGCCATGTCGAAGCCTTCGGAGATCAGCTCCACGTAACGGTTGTTGAGGACCATGTTCACGGTGATGTCCGGGAACTCCGCAAGGAACTGCCCCAGGATCGGCGAGAGATGATTGACGCCGAAATCCGTGGCGACCGAGATCCGCAGAAGACCCGACGGCGCTGATTGCATCGACGTAACCAGCGCATCCGCCTCTCCGGCATCGTTCAACACGCGCCGGGCGCGGTCGTAATAGGCCAGACCGATCTCCGTGGGGCTGACCCGGCGGGTCGTTCGATTGAGGAGCCGTGCACCGAGGCGCGCCTCAAGCGAGGAGACGTGTTTGGAGACGGCGGATTTGGAAATCCCCATCTTCTTGGCGGCATCGGTAAAGCCACCCTGATCCACCACGGTGGCAAAAGCCTCCATTTCGGTCAGCCGATCCATTGACCGCTCCTTCGCGTCGTTATTCGTCTCCTTTGGGTATCGCGGCCAAGTTGGGCACAATCGCGGCACCCCGCAGACAATTGGAAGGTAATTGTCCGCTCTGTTTGAGACTTGGAAACGCTGGCGCACTGCGACGGACATACTCGCGAGGCCTGACCGTGTGTCAGCGGCATCTCTGTGCATGAAAAAGCCCCCTCGGCTGAACCGAGAGGGCTTTGCCTTTAAAAGATCACGCGATTACGCCGCCTTGCGCGCATGCGTGCCTTCTTCGATCTCCTCGACGATCTTGGCGACGAAGGCGTCGAGATCGTTCGGGTTGCGGCTTGTGACGATGCCCTCGTCGGCGACAACGGTCTCATCGACCCAGTGCGCGCCGGCATTCGCGACATCCGTTTTCACCGACGGATAGGACGTCGCCTTGCGGCCGTTCAGGATACCCGCCTCGACGAGAACCCAAGGCGCGTGGCAGATCGCGGCGATCGGCTTGCCAGCCTGGTAGAAGCTTTTCACGGTTGCGATCACTTCGTCCTGAACGCGCAGGATGTCGGGGTTGATCTGGCCGCCCGGAATGACAAGCGCGTCGTAATCGGACGGGTCGATATCGCCGAGCGCGGCGTCGGCGGGCACGGTCTGGCCCCAGTCGTCGCCGTCCCAGCCCTTGATATCCTTGCCGTCGAGGCTGGCGACATGAAGCGTGGCGCCATGTTCGCGCAGCTTGTCGCGCGGCACTTCAAGTTCGGATTGTTCGAAGCCGTGGGTCGCAATGAGAAGGATCTTTGCGTCGGATATGGCAGGCATGATGTGGCCCTTTCGTTTTACTGTGAGGCTCCGGTAGCTGACCGAAGCATTTGCCGACAGAACGCCCTGCCGCGCGGCGCGTTCCCTGGATTGCCGCTCTCTCGGATAAGTGACCGCCGCGGCTTGCACCGGCTTGACGGGAGAGCGGGGCCGCGCCAAACCCCGGCTGTCATGGCAGAGCTTTTCGCATTCACCGACGGCGCGTGTTCCGGCAATCCCGGCCCGGGAGGCTGGGGCGTCCTTCTGCAGGCCAAGGACGGCGAGAGCGTGGCGAAGGAGCGCGAGCTCTCGGGCGGCGAAAGCGGCACCACGAATAACCGGATGGAGCTGCTGGCGGCGATCAACGCGCTCGAAAGTCTCTCGCGTCCATCCCGGATCACCATCGTCACCGACAGCGCCTACGTGAAGAACGGCGTCACCGGCTGGATTCACGGCTGGAAACGGAACGGCTGGAAAACCGCCGCCAAGAAGCCCGTGAAGAACGTGGAGCTTTGGCAGCGGCTCGACGAGGCGCAGAAGCGCCACGATGTGAGCTGGGAATGGGTCAAAGGCCATGCCGGCCATCCCGAAAACGAGCGGGCGGACGAGCTGGCCCGTTCTGGGATGGCCCCGTTCAAGCCGTCGAAATGACGCTCTTTACGCTTCTCGATTACGCCGCCGTGCTGGTCTTTGCCGCGACAGGGGCGCTGACGGCAAGCCGCGCGCAGCTGGACGTGGTGGGCTTTGTCTTTCTCGGCGCGTTGACTGGGCTCGGGGGCGGGACGGTGCGAGACTTGCTGCTCGACCGCAATCCGGTCTTCTGGATCGCCGATCCGTTCTATCTTGCCGTTGCCTCGCTCTCGGCTCTCGCGATCTTTTTCGTGGCGCACCGGCTCGAAAGTCGGCTCGTGACCCTGCGCTGGCTCGATGGTGCGGCTCTCGCCGTGGCTGCTGCGGCGGGCTCGGGGATTGCCTTCGAGGCCGGGCAGCCCGCGCCGGTGGTGGTGGTCATGGGCATGGCCACCGGCTGCCTTGGCGGGCTGATGCGCGATGTCGTTGCCAATGACGTGCCCGTCGTGCTGAGCCAGGGCGAGCTATACGTGACCTGTGCGCTCGCCGGGTCGCTGGCGACGCTCGCCGCGCATTGGCTGGGCTTCGGGGATGCGATCGCGGCGCTGGCCTGCGCGCTCGTGACCTTCACGCTCCGGGCCGGAACGCTGGCACGGGGCTGGAGCCTGCCGACCTACAAGTCGCGGCCGCCTCGGGGGAAGTAGGCAAGGTCTTCTAGTCCAGCACATCCGCGCAGGTGTCGCTAAAGCGTCAAGAGCCGCCCATCTTCGGCGACGCAGGTGATCCGGCTGAGCCCCGCCTCCGTCTTGAGCCGCCCAAGCGCGTGCTGATCCATGAACACCGCCGCCGTCGAGAGCGCGTCAGCCCTTACCGCGCGATCCGCCTCGATGCTGACCGTCGACCAGACGGGCCGCTCCTTACGCGGGCCGAGGATATGCGCTCCGCCGCCGAGCGCCATCGCGCCCGGGCTCGACGTGGCGATCGCGCCACCCGTCAGCGTCCGCTGGCCGAGAAAGCCCTGCACAGGGTCTTCGAGCCCAAGCCGGAACGGCCCGCCAAGAGCCCGCGTCTCGCCAATGTCGATGAGTGCATGGGTGAAGCCGCGCGCAGCAAGCCGGTCGGTGACAAGATCGGTCGCAAAGCCTTGCGCGATCCCGTTGAAGGTCAGCGCCTGTCCAGGTCCGAGGCGGATCGCACCTGCACGCCGCACCTTGTCCCACCCGATAAGGCTGCGTGCGCTCTGGGCATCGTGGCCCTCCGCCAGCGCCCGCCAGAGCGGCTGAACGGTCGGATCGAAGAGCCCACCCGAAAGCCGGTGCGCGGTGTCCGCCTCCGTCATGAGTGCGGCGAAGGCGGACGACGGGTCCAGATGCCCCGCGGCGTTCAACCGTGAGAGCGCGCTGTTCGGACGATAGAGCGAGAACTCCGCTTCCACCTCCTCGAGCCATCCGGGAATTGCCGCGAGCGCCGCGTCGACGTCGGGCCGTGGCCCCGAAAGCGCGACCGACACCTCCGCCCCAAGTGCCCGCCCGCGCCATGTCTGAGCGACCGCGAAACTCGGGGCGCAAGCGAAGGCGGCAGCCAGGGTAAGAAACCGCCGCCGCTTCATTCCGCCGGCACCGTGTTGGGATGACCCGTCACGCGCGGGCGGCGCTTTTCGGCCCGGCCCTTCAGCACAAGCGGCACGCAGCGCGTCTCATCGTCGTGGATCGACACGCAATCGAGGCATTGGAAACACTCGGCGTAATCGATCTTCCCCGACTTCTCGATGGCGCCGTACTGGCACTCCACCCGGCAGAGCTGGCAGGGCGAGCCGCATTCCACGCGCCTCGGGATCCAGCGGCGTAGGCGCAGCGCCCCGCCGATCGCCATGAGCGCGCCGAGCGGGCAGACATAGCGGCAGAACCCCTTGAACAGCATCATGCCAAGCAGAAGCCAGAAGATCGCATAGGCCGCGTAATACCATTCGCGCAGGAAGAACGTGGTGATGGCTGTCTTGAACGGCTCTACCTCGGCGGCCTTGTCCATATGCTGCGGCAGCCAGAGCGTCACCGCCACGAGCGCCGCCAACACGACATATTTCAACCATTTCAGCCGCGCATCCCAGCGAGCGGGCATTTCGATCTGCGGGATGCGAAGCAGGCGGCCGAGATGGTGCGCGAATTCCTGCATTGCGCCGAATGGGCAGAGCCAGCCGCAGAACAGCCCCCTGCCCCAGAGCACGAAGCCGAGGATCGTCGCCCCCCAGATCGCGAGCGAGAACGGATCGTAGAGCAGGAAGTTGAAGGAGCCGCCCGCCAGCGTCGATTGCAGCGTCGCGAGCGGCGTCACGATGGACAGCTGCCCTTGCCCCCACCAGCCGATAAAGCCCAGAACCGCTGCGAGAACGCCGAGGCGGATTGGCGTGAAGGCGGAAAGCCCCGCCAGCCGCGCCTGACCGAACAGCAGCGCCGACAGCATCACGCCCAGCATCGCGCCGAGGATGATCAGATCGCCCTGGCGGTTGTAGATCGCCTCGAGCCATTGCGGTAGCCGTTCGACCTGGCCCGGCCGGGTGAAGAAGCGCTCGGGCGTTGCATGGGTCAGCGACAGCTCGGCCGAGCCGATTTCGGGCTGGAACATGCCGTGCTCACGCACTGCCTGGACGCTGAGCGTCCATTCGGACGCCGGATCGAAGCCGAGGCGGCGGTCCGTCCGCAGGATAAGCGCGCGACCATCTTTCAGCTCTTCGGGCACGTCTTCGGCCAGCCCGACATAGAGATCGGCGTCCCTGAGCGCGACGGGCAGTCCTCCTTGCTCGGCCGAGATCCAGTCTGGCGAGGTGTTGCGGACGAAATCCTCCGAGACGAGCCCGTGCCGTGCGGTCTCGACGACAAGAATCGGCTCATCGGTCTGCGAGATTTCCATGAAGCGCCGCAGATCGGCGAAGGTATCCCCGTCAAGCACCGCCCGCGCGACGGACGGCGGACCAAGATCGACGACCCAGAGATCGAGGTAGGTCTCTTCGGGGTAGTCGGTGGCATCTGGGTCGTCATCGGCCCAGACTGTCCCTGCGAAACGGTCATCGATCTCGGCATTGCTCACCCGCAAGTGGCCGACAAGGCCCTCGTCGACCAATGCCTGCCAATCGAGATCTTCGCTGTAGTCAGGATCGGGATGTGCGGGCGGGCCTGCCGAAATGCCCTGCATCTTCTCGCGCGCGACCTGCAGCGTCGCGGCCAGCACCGATTCATGCGCGATCCGTACGCTCGCTGTCGCCTTGGTCACACCATCCAGATAAACGAGGCTGCCTCCGGCGCCTCCCCCGCCATACGGCGTGCCGACCACAAGGCTTTCCGAGATGGAATGGCCTTCATATTGCTCGAAGAATGCGTGAAACGGCGCTTGCCCAAGCCCCGAGACGAAGATCGGCTCGTTATGATCGAGGAGCCGTACGGAGATGAAGCGCCCCTCGAGATCGAGCACCACAAGCACATTGATCGGAGCGCCCGAAAAGCCCGGTAGCGGGGCGAGCGGCTCTGTTTCGAACACGTAGCCCGAGTGTTGACCGCCGGAATTCAGAAGTTCGTAGACACCGTCTTCACTGATCCGCTCGCCAAGGCTCATCGGCGCGATGATCTTCTCGGCGATGCGGTCCCGATCGGACGGCTCCGCCGTGGCCTGAAACGACAGGCTCAGCCACGCAAGCGCAGCCAATATGACGCGCAATCCTCCCATTGGGCCGACACTAAGGCGGGCCGGTCGGCCGCCATATGCGACCTTGGTGCGCCCTTAGCCTTTTACGAGCGTGGCCATGTAGAACCCGTCCATGCCGCCGCGCTCTGTCCAGAAATCGGGGCGCAGGCGCAGCCCGCCTTCGCTGGAACGCCAGTTCTCCTCGATCCAGTCGCCCTCGGGCGGGATCACGGCAAGCCCCGGATGCCGGTCAAGCGCCTCTTCGATCTGCACCTCGCCTTCATCGGGAATGAGCGAACAGGTGCAGAAGACCAGCCGGCCGCCCGGCGCCAGAAGGCCAAGCGCGTGATCGAGCATCGCCGCCTGCAATTCGATCAACTCCGAGATGCCTGCCCCGTCGCGAGCGTGCGGCAGGTCGGGATGGCGACGGATCGTGCCCGTGGCCGAGCACGGCGCATCGAGAAGGATAGCGTTGTAGCGGCCCTCATGGGTCAGCGCATCGCCAACAACAATCTGGGCGTCGAGGCCGGTACGCGAGAGGTTCTCGCTCACGCGTTGAAGCCGCGCCTCCGACAGATCGAGCGCCGTGACTTTTGCCCCGCTTGCCGCGAGTTGCAGCGTCTTCCCGCCCGGCGCGGCACACATGTCGAGGACGCTCTTGCCCCGCACGTCTCCGAGCAGCCGCACCGGCAACGCGGCCGCCGCGTCCTGCACCCACCACTCGCCTGTCTCGAATCCCGGCAAGGCCGAGACCTGCACCCGCGCATCGCAGCGAATGGACCCGGTGGGAAGACGTGCGCCATTCACGGCCTTGGCCACCGTTTCGGGGTCGGTCCTTGCAGTCAGATCAAGCGGCGCACCGACGGCATGGGCCGCTTCCATACCGCGCACCGCATCGCGCCCCCACGCCTCAAGCAGCGGTCCGCGAAGCCAGTCCGGCAGACGCGAGGGCGGCAGCGTCGCCCATTCGCCCGCAGCCTGACCCGCGACTTTCCGAAGCACGGCATTCACCAACCCCTTCAGCGCACGCGTCCGTTTGTGCCCGTCGGCCAGCGTCACGCAGGCATCGACCACACCATGCGCCGCGCCTCCTTGCGCCAGCTCCACCGTCCCGAGGCGAAGGATGTTCTGCCCCCGAAGCGGCGGTTTTTTCTGAAGATGCGGGCGCAGAAGACGGTCGGCGCGATCGAGATGCCGCAATGTCTCTGCCGCGAGCCGCTGCGCTGTGGCGCGCGCCTCGGGCGGCATCTTTCGAAAGGAGGGCGCGGCGATCAGGTCGCTCAGAAGCCGTCCTTCGCCCAATACACCGTCGAGTAGGTCCACGCTTGCGCGCCGTGCCTGATCCATGTCGCCTGCCTTGTTCCCTGCTGTCGCGCGGATATATCAGTGGGAGACGATCGGAGGAACCGCAGATGAGCGAAGAGAAAAGCGACTTGCCGCCCGCCGCACAGCGCGCATTGGCCGAAGCAGAAGAGCGCCGCCGTCTCGCGGAGGCAGCTGAAGCTGCCGACCCGCGCCCGATAGAGCTCGGCGGCCGCAAAGGACCGGAGCCCGTCCGCTACGGCGACTGGGAAAAGAAGGGCCTTGCGATCGACTTCTGAGGCCGCGCCTCAGCGCAGGGTAAAGCCCGCCGAGCGGCCTGAGCCACGATCCGAGGTGAAGGTGATGCGGTTGCCCTCGAGCGTCACGAGCTGGCAGTTGTAACCAAGGTCGTCGCCGCCCCAGTTGAGGCTGCGGCAGAAAAAGCCGTCTTCCCAGCTCCATTGACCGGTTACGTCCCATGCCGCCCCCGAGCCGGAGATACCGCCGCCGGGAGTCACGCGCAGATCGACCAGCGGACGGACGAGCCGCTTGCCTTGGACTGCCGATACGAACTCGTCGCGCGTGTCGACACGCTCCGCCTTGGCCGCGACTGGCGCGGCGATGGCGAGGATCAGGGTCAGAACCAGTGATTTGCGCATGATCGCCTCCTGAAACACACCTTGATATACGGTGAGATGCGGCGATCGGTTTCGTTTTCCAGCGTGCTGGCGCGGTCGTGAGCCCCTGAAACGTTCTCAGTTGAGCCCGAGCACATCCAGCATGTCGTAGAAGCCCGGCTCCTGGTCGAGCGCCCAGGACGCCGCCTTGAGGGCCCCGCGCGCGAACAGCGCCCGGTCGGAGGCGACATGGCGGAGGATGATACGTTCTCCGGGACCGGCGAATATCACGTCATGTTCTCCGACAATGTCACCGCCCCGGATCGCGCTGAAGCCGATATCGCCCGCCTTGCGCGCGCCGGTGATACCGTCGCGCCCCCGATCCGACGCATCGGCCAGCGAGACGCCCCGGCCCTCGGCAGCGGCCTCGCCCAGCATCAGCGCGGTGCCCGACGGCGCGTCGACCTTGCGGTTGTGATGAGCCTCGACGATCTCGATGTCGAACTCGGTGTCGAGAGCCTCGGCGACCTTCCGCGTCAGCACTGTCAGAAGGTTCACGCCGAGCGACATGTTACCCGCACGCACCTGAACAGATCCTTTCGCGACCTCGGCCAGCTCGTCCAGTTCTTCATCCGAAAAACCGGTCGTGCCGATGACGTGGACAAGCCCGCGCTCCGCGGCGAGCCGCGAAAAGCCCAGCGTCGCGGCGGGCGCGGTAAAATCGATGATCGCGCGCGCCTCGGCGAAGGCTGCCTCCGCGTCGTCGGTCACGAGAAGCCCAGTCTCCGCACCGCCCATCGCCAGGCCGAGATCGCGGCCGATCCAGTCATGTCCGGCCCGGTCGACCGCGCCCGTCAGTCGCAGCTTTTCCGAGGCTTGCACCTCGCGCACCAGCATCTGACCCATCCGGCCCGAAACGCCGGTGATGACAACTCCGGGAAGATCGCCCATCGCACGTGCCTCCGATTGATTTCCTCTGCCTTATCGCGCCTGCTTCGCCTTGGCAAAGTGCCAGCGAAGGCGTATCTGCGATGCATGGCCAAACGCGCTTTCCAAGACGGACCCGGACCCAGCCAGCGGCAGCTTCGCGTGGGCGAACTCGTGCGCCGCACCCTGTCGGACGTGCTGATGCGCGGTGACGTGCATGATGCCGACCTGTCGGGCATGTCGATTACCGTTAGCGAGGTGCGTGTCTCGCCCGATCTCAAGGTCGCCACCGCCTATGTCACGCCGCTTGGCGGCAAGGGGCAGGATCAGGTGGTCAAGCTCCTGGCGCGGAACGCAAGCGAGCTGCGAAAGCTTGTCGCGAAGAACGTGCAGCTCAAATTCGCGCCCGAGCTGCGGTTTCGCGTCGACGAGACCTTCGACCGGCTCGACGAGACACGGCGGCTGTTCGATCAGGACAACGTGCGCCGCGACCTCGACGACGAGTGACCTTCATGCGCTGGCCCGCCCTTCTCGTTCCGCTGATCTTCGGCGCGTTGCCCGGCGCGGCAAAAGCCGTCGAGTGCCGCGAATTCGTCTTCGAGGACGTGCCCTACACGCTCTGCCATGTGGACAGCGCCTCGGAGGACCTGCGCCTTTTCCTTTATGATGAGGATGAGCGGCCCTTCGGAAATTTCGGGCGGCTCGATCAAGCGTTGTCCGCCGGGGGCGAACGGCTGGCCTTCGCGATGAATGCCGGGATGTATCATCCCGATCGCGCTCCGGTCGGCCATTACGTCGAGGATAACGAGCAATATCGCGGCGTGATCTCGACTTCGGGACCGGGAAATTTCGGGCTCCTGCCGAACGGCATCTTCTGCATCGGCGACGGGCGCGCCGATGTGATCGAGACCCGGCGCTTCGAGGCGGAATCCCCGTCATGTCGCTATGCCACGCAGTCCGGGCCGATGCTCGTGATCGACGGGGAGCTGCATCCGCGATTCCTCGAGGACAGCGACAGCCGCTATATCCGCAACGGTGTCGGCACGTCGGAAGACGGCACCAAGACGATCTTCGCGATCTCCGAGCGCCCGGTGACGTTCCACGAGTTCGGACGGCTCTTCCGCGACGCGCTGGAGATGCCTCAGGCGCTGTTCCTCGATGGCAATATCTCGCGGCTTTACGCCCCGGCGATCCGGCGTGCCGATCTGGGCCGCCCGTTGGGACCGATCGTCGGCGTCGTCGTTTCCGAGGATCGCTGACGGGCCGAACTTGCGCAGGGCGTGCCCGCGGCCTAGGTCCAGACCACACGATCGCACGAGGGAACCCTATGTCTCACGACTTGTCACGCCTGACCGAAGACCTTCTGTCCGCCGCCGCCAAGGCCGGCGCGGACAGTGCCGATGCGATGGCGGTGGACGGCACATCGGTCGGCGTCGACGTGCGTGGCGGTGCCCTTGAACAGGCCGAACGCTCCGAAGCGGTCGAGATCGGGCTGAGGGTGCTTCTCGGCAAACGCTCTGCCACCGTGTCGGCATCGGACGTGCGGGCCGAGACGATGGCTGAGATGGCAGAACGCGCGGTCGCGATGGCCCGTGAAGCGCCGGAAGACCCCTATATCGGCCTTGCGGATGCCGATCAGCTTGCCCGCGATTGGGACATCGCCGCGCTGGAGCTGGCCGATCCGGCGGACGAGCCGACGCCTGCCGCGCTCGAAGAAGATGCCCGCCGAGCCGAAGCGGCGGCATTGGCGGTGGAGGGCGTCACCCGAATGGACGCCGCCTCGGCCGGCTATAGCCGGACTCGCGTTCAGCTTGCCGCCTCGAACGGCTTTTCCGGCGGCTATACCCGCACTCAGCGCTCCACCTCCTGCGTTGCCATCGCGGGAGATGGCACGGGGATGGAGCGCGATTACGACGGTGACGGCCGTATCTTCCAGAACGATCTGCGAAGCCCCGAGGATATCGGGCGCAGCGCGGGCGAACGCACCGTGGAGCGGCTCAATCCGCGCCGGCCAAAGACCGGGGCCTACCCGGTTCTCTTCGACGAGCGCATTGCCGCGTCGCTTATCGGACATCTTCTGCAAGCGGCCTCCGGCACCGCGATTTCGCGCGGGGCCTCCTGGCTTCTGGACGCGCTCGGGCGCGAGGTGCTCCCCTCCGGCCTGTCGCTGACCGAGGATCCGCACCGCCCCCGCACAATGGGCTCGCGTCCCTTCGACGCCGAAGGTCTGCCGACCCGGCCCCGCGCCATCGTCGAGGACGGCGTTCTGAAAAGCTACACGTTGGATCTGGCCTGCGCGCGCAAGCTCGATCTGGCGCCGACCGCCAATGCCGCGCGCTCCGTCGCGTCTGGCCCCTCGCCTTCGGTATGGAACGTGGCGCTTTCCCAGGGCACGCAGAGCCGCGAGGACCTCATCCGCGAGATGGGCACCGGGCTCATCGTGACATCCATGATCGGCTCCACGATCAACCCCAATACGGGCGATTACTCGCGCGGGGCGTCGGGCCTTTGGGTGGAGAACGGAGAGATCGCCTATCCGGTCTCTGGCGTGACGGTCGCTGGCAGCCTGCCCGAGTTCCTGCGCCGCATGACGCCCGCGAATGATGCGCGCCCATGGCTCAGCCGCGTCGTGCCGTCGCTTCTCGTCGAAGGGCTGACCCTTGCCGGAGAGTGATCTCGATCTCCTTCTGCGCGCGGCCCGGGCGGCTGCCGAGGTGGCGACGACCTTTATCGGCGGCGACCTCGATGTGCGCGAAAAAGAGGGAGACCAAGGCCCGGTGACCGCGGCCGACATCGCGGTGAACGAGGTTCTGGAAGACACGTTGCGTACCGCGCGGCCCGCCTATGGCTGGCTGAGCGAGGAGAGCCCGCACGATCCGCTCCGCCTGACCTCGCCCTCGACCTTCATCATCGACCCGATCGACGGCACGCGCAGCTTCATCGACGGCTCGGATACCTGGGCGCATTCCTTGGCGATCGCGGAAGCCGGAGAGATCACCGCCGCGGTGGTCTATCTGCCCATGCGCGACAAGCTCTACGCTGCCGAAAAGGGTGGCGGCGCGGAGCTCAACGGCTCCGCCATCCGCACCACGAGCCGCGCGGAGATCGCGGGCGCGCAGTTCCTTGCGACGAAGCCAAATATCGACCCCAAGCACTGGCCGGAAGGGGTGCCGCCCTTTCACCGCTCGCACCGCCCGTCGCTGGCTTACCGGATGTGCCTTGTGGCGGATGGCTCCTTCGACGGGATGCTGACCTTCCGCGACGCCTGGGAATGGGACATCGCCGCCGGCACGCTTATCGTGGCGGAGGCCGGCGGGCGAGCGACCGACCGCGCCGGGCAGGCGATGCGCTTCAACCTGCCCTCGGCCCTTCAGAACGGCGTCGTCGCAGGCGGGCCTGCGATGTGGGACAGCACGATGGCCGCGCTTGGTCACGGCCCCTCTGTCTGACGCCGGAACCTTGCGTTCCAGCCCTGCCGTGGCCTAATCGGTTCTCAGTGCGACCTGAATAACGGCCCGCAAAGGAGCCCTCGACCATGCAACGCCTTCACCTCGTCTTCGGCGGCGAACTCGTCGATCCGCAAAAAACCCAGTTCCGCGACGTGGATGACATCCACATCGTCGGGATATTCCCGGATTACGCGAGCGCCTATGACGCGTGGAAGAGCGAGGCGCAGCGCACGGTGGACAACGCGCATATGCGCTATTTCATCGCCCATCTGCACCGCCTCCGCGACGAGGAGAAGGAAGTCTCGCCGACCGAGGAACTCGGCTGAGCCCGACCGCGCGCGCGATGTCGAGGCGTCCCTTTTCCCTGTCCGCCTATCTGGCGCTGACCCGTCCTGCCGAAGCGCTTGGCCCCGTATTGGAGCGGCCCGCCCGGCCGGACGGCCCGCTGTTGTGGCTGCATGCGGCGAGTGCCACCGATCAGCCGCCCTTGGCTGCTCTCGCCGCCCGGATAACGCAGCAATCGCCCGAATTGTCATTGCTGAAAACCGGGTATTGGCCCGATGGTGACGCGGTGGATCTGCCCGAGGAAACCCTTGCCCAGGCACAGGATTTTCTGGCCCATTGGCGGCCGAACCTTCTGGTCTGGGCCGGGCAGGATCTCAGGCCCGCCCTGATGGAGGCGATGCGGCTTGCAGGACGTGCCTCGCTCCTCGTGAACGCGCGCGAAGCGCCCTTCTCGACGCCTGCCCCGCGTTGGCTACCGGATGCGGCTCCCGCCGCCCTGTCGCGCTTCAGCCAGATCCTCTGCGTCTCGCGCGAGGCGGAGCGCCGGTTGCGCCGCCTGCTTCCGGCCGAGACACGGATCGAGCGGACAGGGCATCTGACGTCCGTGCCGCCGCCGCTCGATTGCCCGCCGGATCTGCACGAGGAGGTGGCCGCCGCGATCGGGGGGCGCCCTGTCTGGCTCGCCGCCCGCGCCCGCGCCGGCGAGATGCGCGACATCTTCGACGCCCATGCCGGGGCGAGCCGCCTCGCTCATCGCCTGCTACTCATTCTCGTGCCCGAGGACCGCGACGATGCGGAGGCCGCCACCCGTTTTGCAGAGGCCAGCGAGATGCGGATTGCCCGGTGGGACGACGGCGACATGCCCGACGACCTCACCCAGATCGTCCTCTGCGAAAGCCCGGCCGAGCTTGGGCTTTGGTACCGTCTCGCACCTCTGAGCTTTCTCGGCGGATCGCTGGCCGCCGGGCATGGCGGAACGGATCCGCTGGAGGCGGCGGCCTTGGGATCGGCGGTGCTCTACGGCCCGAACGTGGGACATCACCTCGCCACCTATTCGCGGCTTGTCGATGCCGGAGCCGCGCGCATCGTCCGGGATGCACATTCCCTGTCGGCAGCGGTCTCGCAGGTGATCGCCCCCGATCGCGCGGCGACGATGGCCCATGCCGGCTGGGACGTGGTAACGGCAGGCGCGAAAACCGAGGATCGGATCGTCGGGCAGATCTCCTCGATGCTCGATGCCGGCCGCACGCGTACGGAGGCAAAATGATGCGGCCGCCAGCGTTCTGGTCGAATCCGCCGAATGCGCCTGGCCGTGCCGCGCGCGCGCTTGCCCCGCTCGGCCGGGTGACCGAATGGTCCACGGCGCGCCGCGTCTCTCGTCCCGGCAAAAAGCTGGATGTGCCGGTGATCTGCGTCGGCAATCTCAGCGCTGGCGGTACGGGCAAGACACCTACGGTTATGGATCTGGTCCCGCGTCTCGCAACGCATGGCATCACCGCGCATGTCGTCTCGCGCGGCTATGGCGGCACCTTGGCAGGTCCGGTTCGCGTTGACCCGTCGCGCCACGATGCGTCGGAGGTCGGGGACGAGCCACTTCTTCTCTCCGCCTTCGGCCCGGTCTGGGTCTCCAAGGATCGCGCGGAGGGCGCGGAAGCCGCCATCGCGGAGGGCGCGCAAGCGATCCTGCTGGATGACGGATTTCAGAACCCGGCTCTGGAGAAAGACCTGTCCATCATCGTGGCGGACGCCGTGCAGGGATTTGGCAACGGTCTTTGCCTTCCTGCAGGTCCGTTGCGCGAGCCGGTCGGGCCGGGTCTTTCCCGCGCCGATCTTCTGCTCACGATCGGGGACGATACCAGCCAAGAGAGTTTCGACAGCAACTGGCCGCTGCCCGCGGAACTGCCGCGGCTTCGGGGCGCGCTCGAACCTCTTCAGACGGGCATGTCGTGGGAAGGCCTACGCGCCCTCGCCTTCGCCGGTATCGGCTATCCCGAGAAGTTCTTCCGCACCCTGCGCGGTCTCGGCGCGGAGGTGATCCGGGCCGAAGCGCTCGACGATCATCAGCCCTTGACCGCCGCCCTGATGACCCGGATCGAAACAGAAGCGCGGGCGCGCAACGCACAGCTCGTGACGACGGAGAAGGACGCAGTGCGTCTGCCAGCCGATTTCCGCATGAAGGTGCTGACCCTGCCGGTGCGACTGAAGTTCAAGGACGACGCGCCGCTCGAGGCCGCACTCTCCCGATTGTTCTGATCACTCAGCGGCGAGAGACGAGGGCTCGCCGGGCCGGATCGCGGCGATATCCGCGATAATCCCGCGCAGCACCTTGCGGAAGGCGTGGAAATTGGCGCTGGGGCGGATCGTGCGCTCATCCATGTAGATGGCGCGATCGATCTCGATCTGCACGGCATTCTGGGACCGCGACGGGCGCCCGTAATGCTGCGTGCTGTAGGCACCCGCGAAGGGTGTGTTGCGCGTGACAGCGAGGCCCGCAGAGGTGAAGGCGGCTTCGATCCTGTCGACGATCTCGCCGTCTGCCGACGCGCCAAACCGATCACCGATGACGATCTCGGGGCGAATCCCGCCCGAACGAGCCGCGCCTTCGGCTGCCTCGTGCGGCATCGAATGACAATCGATGAGGATCGACGTGCCGAACGCGGCGCGTGCCTCGTCGAGCAGAGTTTGCAGCCGGTCGTGATAGGGCCGCCAATACCCGGCGATCCGGCGTTCCGCCTCGGCCATGGGAAGCTTGCCGCGATAAATGGCCCGCCCGTTGGCGACGACGCGCGGCACGACCCCGAGCCCCGAGGCCACGCGGGGGTTGTGGCCGATGCGGCGCACCCCCTCTATCAAGGCCGGGTCGAGCTCGTCGGAGGCGCGATTGAGATCGACGAAGGCGCGCGGCGCACCCGCCTTGAGAAAGCTCGCACCGTAATCCGTCACGCATTCGAAGAGCCGGTCCACGTAGGCATCCTCGGACGAGCGGATCGCGTGTTCGTCGAGAACCGTGTGCCGCAGGAACGACCACGGATAATCGCGCGACGAATGCGGCGACGCGAACACGACGCAGCTTGTCAGCGCCTGCGGACGGTAAAGGTGATAGGCCGATTTCGGCATTTTGGCTCCCCAACGATGCGCGTAAGATAGCCCGAATTATTCTCGGGCCAAAAGCCCTTGATCTCCGTTCCGACTCCTTTTAAAGACCCGTCCACCGGCGCGGTGAGATCCGCGCCCCATTTCGTTAATGGGGTGCAATCGGATGGAACTCGGGCCGGTGTGGGCGGTTAGCTCAGCGGTAGAGCACTACGTTGACATCGTAGGGGTCACTGGTTCGATCCCAGTACCGCCCACCATGAATTCACTGCCCCCGGGGTGCCGCGCGCGCTGCCAGGGGTGACACGCAACCCCAAGGCGCGCCTGGCGCCGCGACACGAGGAGACCAGCCATGAAGGTTCGGAATTCGCTCCGCTCGCTCAAGTCCCGCCATCGCGATTGCCGCGTTGTGCGCCGGAAGGGCCGAGTTTACGTCATCAACAAGACCCAGCGTCGGTTCAAAGCCCGTCAGGGCTGAGCCGCCTAGGTTTCGATGCAAAGGGCCGCACCTTCGGGTGCGGCCTTTTTCGTTCGGCTCATCTCAGGATCGAGTCAGCCAGAAGCCGCACGACCGTCGGCTGATCGAGATAGCCCGTGACACCCAGCCCACGAGAATCCTGGTAGCGCCGGATCGCCCGGCGGGTGTCGCCATCGAAAGATCCATCGATCCGCCCCGGACCGAGATCGAGCGAGGCGAGCTTGGCCTCGGCAAGCCGCCGCGCCATCGGGGAGAGGTTGAGCGCGGCTTCTTCCGCCTGTGCCTGTGCCTCGGCCTGCCGCTCTTCGCTTGGCTGTTCGAGCTGCGACAGACGGCGTTCGGCCTGCTCGGCGAAGGCTCCGTCGGGATAGTCCGACAGGTATTGGCGATAAGCGCCCGTCGTGTCGGTCTCCTCGGCGGTGGCCCAGGCCTGCCGGTCCTGACGCGCCGCTGCCTCGGCGCGCGCGGCTTCGATCTCTCCAAGCTCGTCTTCCGCGAGATCCGCATAATCGCCATCGGGGTAGCGCTCCAGATAGGCGCGCAGATCCGCTTCTTCGCCCGAAGCGCCCGTCTGTTGCCAATAGGCGCGATCATTGCGCGCCCGTTCGGCCTCGCGGGCGGCGGCTTCACGCTCCAGCTCTTCAGCCCGCTCGGCCGCCTGATCGTCCAGCCGGTCGATCTGCGCGCCGGTCAGATAGCTTGTTACTTCGAAGCCGCGATCCTCCTGCCAAGCCTCGATGGCGCTGCGCGTGCCGGGACCGAAGATGCCGTCGATGCCGCGCGTGTTGTAGTCGAGCAGCGACAGATCGCGCTGGATCTCTGAACGCTCCTCGCGCGTCAGCTCGAGGGTCTCTTCGGTCAGACGCGCTTCGCGGCCCGGCTCCGCCTCTATGGCAGCCAGACGATCACGCGCGGCTCCCGCGTTCGGACCCGAGGGAAAAGCTTTGAGATAAAGCTCATAAGCGTCCGCGTCGTCACGCGCCGAGACGTCCTCCCAAAGACGCAGCTCCGCCTCTGCGTCTGACACCTGCGGGAGGTCTTGAGGCTCTTCCGGGCGGTCGGGCTCGGTCTCCGGCGGTCTCGCGGCCGGAAGAAAGGCGAAACTCGACGGCGCGAAGCCTTCCACGCCGAGATTTTCCTCGCGGGCGGTGGCGACGATCGTGCGGGCAGGGGTTGCGAGATCCTGCCGCGCGAGGCGGGCGATCATGTCCGGCGCACCTCGGATCAGCGTCACGCCTTGCGGCAGCTCGAACCGGCCCGCGCCATCCTTGAGAAACCGTGCATCGAGCGCGTTCGGCGCGCCCTCGGCCAGCATCAGCACGGCTTGACCGGGATAGTCCGCGAGGATCGCAAGGAGCGGCGACAGCGGCATGGCATCGGCGAAGATCGCGCCCGCGTCGGCCTCTCCATCGGCGGGCAGAAGATAGGTTTCGCGGCCTGTATTCACGAAGCGCCCCGAAAGCACGATGGCCACGCGGTCCGTTTCGGGATCGAGCGTCTCGATGAAACGGCCGAGCCCTTCGCGCATCTCTGCCCCATCTGCGCCGCGCAACGCCAGCACATCGACACCCGCCTCGCGAAGCGGCGTGACCGCCGCGGCAACACCATCGCTGCCGCGCAGTCGGTCGAGCACCGAGGGCGCCGCGTTCTCGACGAGCAGCGCTGCGCTGTCGGCGAGCGCGCTCGTGGTCCAGAGACAAGCGGCGAGGGTGAGGGTCAGGCGGCGCATGGCGGCTCCTTTCAGTCGTAACTTCGCGTATCCTCGATCACGAGACCATCGCGGGGCAGAGAGCCGGGCGCGACGATCTCGACCCGGCCCTTGAGCTTCAGCACATCCGCGACGCTGGCCTCGAATGGTGCGGCATCGCTGGCCGTGCTCTCGATCCGCACGATCATCGTGTCGTTCTCATCCTCGCGCGCGGCGACAACGCGGGCACGCTCTATCTCGGGATGGCGGGCGACGAGGTCCGCGACCTGTTCGGGACGGACGAACATGCCCTTGATCTTGGTCGTCTGATCGGCACGGCCCATCCAGCCCTTGATCCGCATATTGGTGCGCCCGCACGGACTTTGACCCGGCATCATGGCGGACATGTCGCCGGTTGCGAAGCGAATGAGCGGGTAATCTGCATTGAGCGTGGTGACAACGACCTCGCCGACTTCGCCTTCGGCCACCGGATCGCCGGTGCCGGGTGTCACGATCTCGACGATGACGTTCTCATCGACGATCATCCCTTCCTTGGCAGGGCTTTCATAGGCGATGAGCCCGAGATCGGCCGTCGCGTAACATTGCAGGCAGTCGATGCCGCGGCTCTCATAAAAGTCTCTGAGTGACGGAAAGAGCGCCCCGCCGGAAACGGCAGCCTTGGCGATGGAGAGCGTCAGACCCATCTCGTCGGCTTTCTCCAGAATGACCTTCAGGTAATCGGGCGTCCCGGCATAGGCGGTAGTGCCGATGTCAGCAGCCGCGCGCGCCTGCAGCTCGGTCTGGCCGGTGCCGGCAGGCAGGACCGTCGCTCCGACCGCTCGCGCGGCGGATTCGAACATCATGCCGGCGGGCGTCAGGTGATAGCCGAAGCAGTTCTGCACGACATCACCGCCGTGAAAGCCAGCGGCGCGCAGGAAGCGGCCAAGGCGGAACCAGTCGTCATCGATCCGGCCGGGTTCATAGATCGGACCGGGGCTCTGAAAAACGTGGCTGAATGTCGAAAGAGGGCCCGCCAGCCCACCGAAGGGCGGTGCATCGGTCTGCGCCGCGACAAGATCCGATTTCCGCAAGACCGGCAGCCGAGCGAGATCGGCAAGCGAGGTGATCTCGCTCGCCTCGAATTCCCGCAGTGCTGCAAAGCCTTCGAGGGCCTGCGCGCGTGCGATCTGGTGCGGCAACGCGTCGGCAAGGTCACTTGCGCGCTCTTCGGGGCTTCGGGCTTCCAGTTGATCGGGATCGGTCATGTCTTGCTCCTCCTGTCGGACATGGGCCGCACAGGCCCGTCATGCCATTACCGGGCCGACGCTATCAGATAACACGGGCCACGACAGGCCGGAGGAGATGGTCGGCCTGACATGGCCGATAAAAGACTGACAAAGAAAAATCCGGCCGCGCGGAACGCGGGCCGGATTGATACGTGCCGTTCTGTTGCGAACGATCAGTCGGTAGAGCCAACCGTTGCAGCAGTCAGTACGGATGCAGCTTCGGTGTTGGCTTCGCATGCAGCCTCGATCTCAATCATCATCGCATCCGGAGCTGCGGTAGATTCCAGCTCGGCGACAACAGCTTCTGCGACAGCCATCTGACCGGCTTCATCCATGCCGGCAAAGTCATCACAGGTGATTTCGGCGGGTGCCATCATGTCCTGCGCGAAAGCGGCGGAGCCGGTGACAGCAATACCGAACGCGGCGAGAAGAGTGGTGGAACGTTTCATAATAAATCTCCTTCGTCTTACGTCACTAGTGCAACGCTGGCTCACCAACTTTTGGAGATTTGTTACGTTCCCCCTCTTTCGAAAAAATATGCCGCCTTTTTACGTATTTGTGAGTGGAACTTGCCTCGCAACGATCTAAGCCAGCCAGCGCTTCCGACGGCGGTAGGAGCGTACATCGCGGAAGGACCGCCGCCCCTCATCCGACATACCCAGATAGAATTCCTTCACGTCCGGGTTCTCCCGAAGCCCATCGGCGGAGCCTTCCATCACGACGCGCCCTGATTCCAAGATGTAGCCGGTATGGGCATAGCGCAGCGCGACGTTTGTGTTCTGCTCGGCAAGCAGAAAAGACACGCCCTCGCCTTCGTTCACCGCTTTCACGATCTCGAAGATCTGCTCCACCAGCTGCGGCGCCAGGCCCATCGAGGGCTCGTCGAGAAGGATCGTCTCGGGTCTGGACATCAGCGCCCGGCCGATCGCGCACATCTGTTGCTCGCCGCCCGAGGTATAGCCCGCCTGGCTTTTGCGGCGCTCCTTGAGGCGCGGGAAATAGGAATAGACCATCTCGAGATCCGCCTCGATCGCAGCCTTCCCGTCTTTGCGGGTATAGGCGCCGGTGCGAAGGTTCTCTTCGACGGTCAGGTGCTCGAAGCAGTGCCGACCTTCCATGACCTGGATCACCCCGCGCTTTACCAGCGCGGAAGGATCGAGATGCTGCACGCGCTCGCCCTTGTAGAGGATCGAGCCCTTGGTCACTTCCCCGCGCTCGGAATGCAGAAGGTTCGAGATCGCCTTGAGCGTCGTCGTCTTGCCCGCTCCGTTGCCGCCGAGAAGCGCGGTGATGCCGCCCTTCTTCACCGTCAGCGACACGCCCTTAAGAACGAGGATCACGTGATTGTAGATCACCTCGACATTGTTGACCTCGATCAGGGCCTCGTCGGTTTTCGCGGCGTCGAGCATGGCTATTGTACCTCGGCTTGCGTGCGTCCCTGGCGGACATTTCGGTAGAAGACGGTGGCATCGGGGCACGGTCCGCCACAGCGGGACACGAACGCCCGGTAGAGACCGTATTTGAAATACAAGGGATCGTCGGCGTTCGTGGTCGCGCCGGTATAGGACCAGACCGGCCGGCCATTCATCCAGACATTGATGAACCCATCCTCATTCCGCGACCATCTCGCCTGCAGCGTAATGCGCGTCCAACGATTGGTCAGATCGCTTTGGCGCGCGATACGGACCTGTCGATACGGTCCGATCGGGTTCATCGGGTCGTCGTCGAGACGGTAGGGGTTCGAAAGGTTCACGAAGAACCCGTCGGAAAACAGCTGAAACAGGATTTCCGGACCGCTGCTTCCGCGCTGATGTACCTGACCGAACGTATAGGCCGGACCTGCGCCAGAGAGACGCGGAAATGCGTCGGGCGGCAGGTAGAAGGACCAGGCATACCAATGCTCATCGCCCGGCCGGATAGATTGCCGCTTGTCGAAGAACTCGACCCTTTCGCGGTCGTCGCGGCAATCGTTGTTGTTCTTCACGCAATCCCCCGCCTTCAAGGAAAACCGCTCGCCGCTGGTGCCGTCGCTGAAATTGACCCTCGCATAGCTGTGGGGCTTCTTCGGCGACTGGATTTCCATCTGCCCGCCGGTCGACAGGCTGCGCTGCGCGGCGGCGTCCTGAGCGAAGCCGGTCAGAGCAAGAACGAGAGCTGCAAAGACGAGAAAACGCATGAAGTGAAAACCCGATGGCAGGTCCGAAAGTCGTGGAAAACCGGCGGCGGCATATCCGCGCCGCCACCGGCGTTCGTCAGGCTCAGTTCGTGGCCGAGCATTCCTCGTTCGTCGGCCAGGGAGCGTTCGAGGACGCGTATTCCTGGGCCTTCTCCGCAATCAGGTCCTGGTAGTCATCCTGATTGGCGGTCATGAGATCGGACGCCTTGATGAACTTCTCACCGTCCCACTCCAGCATCCAGCCGCCTGAATGGCCGGTATGATTGGCGCAGGAGGTGGAGAACGGCGGCACCATCCCGTCAAGACCGAGCTCGGTGATACGCTCTTCGGTCATGTTGATGTTCTCGAGGCCCCAACGCAGCTGCGGCGCGCTGATCTCGGCCGTGCCATACTCTTCCTGGGCGGTGCGGATCGCCTCGCCTAGGATCGCAGAGATGACGACGCCGCGAGAGTAGAACACGCCGGACGCCTCTTCGGGATTGGTTTCGGACAGGCCCGCATCGATCACGAGTTCCTGGATGTCCCGCATCACTGGCGCATCGGCGTTCGGGAAGGACCAGGAAATCGACTTGTAGCCCGCGCCGTCCTCACCAACGAGACGCAGGTCCGCATCGTGACCGGCCCACCAGACGCCGATGAAGTTCTCCATCGGGTACTTCGTCTTCACCGCTTCGGTGATGGCGCCGGCGTTCATCGCGCCCCAGCCCCACATCACGACATAATCGGGACGCTCGCGGCGGATCTGCAGCCATTGCGCGGACTGGTTCTGCATTTCCTTCAGGCCGACCGGGATCGGCAGTAGCTCGAAGCCCTTCTCGCCCGCGAGTTTCTCGAGGATCGGAAGAGGTTCCTTGCCGAATGGGTGGTCGAGATGCAGGAACGCGACCTTCTTGCCGTCGAGATCGCCTTCGCTCTCCATGTGCTGGACGATCATGGAGGCCGCATCCCAGTAACCGGCAGGCATATTGAAGGCCCACTGGAATACCGTGCCGTCCGCCATCGGCGAGAAGCCGTAGCCCGGCGCGAGGATCGGGATCTCGTCCACGTTGGTTTTGGGCAGAACCTGGAGCGTGATGCCGGTCGACCAGGGCTGCGTGACGAGCGCATCGCTCTTCACCTTCTCGTAGCATTCGACACCCTTCTCGGTCGAATAGCCGGTCTCGCATTCGGCCGCATTGACCGGAACGCCGCCGATGCCACCATCGCGCTCGTTGAGCATGGTGAAATAATCGGCCTGTCCGTTCATCAGCGGAATGCCGGTCGCGGCGAAGGGGCCGGTCCGGTAGGCGAGGTTCGGAACGTAGAGCTCCTGTGCGACGGCAGCGGTGCCGAGGCCGAGGCCCAGCACGGCGGCCGCGGCCGTTTTGGTAAAGTGTTTCATGTCTTTCCTCCCTTGGGTGAAGTCCCTGTTCGTCAGGTTATTGCCTTTGGGCCGGTCTCAATGCGGGAACGGCCAGATGATGAGCTTCTCACGAATGAGACGCCAAAGTTGCGCGAGGCCATGCGGCTCCACGATCAGAAAGAAGATGATGAGCCCGCCGACGATCATGACGTTGAGGTGTTCCACCGTCGCCGAAGAGATCGATAGTCCGACGGCAGCGGGCACGAGGTTCAAAACCACCGGCAGCCCGACGATCAGGATGGCGCCCAGGTAGTTTCCGAGGATCGAACCGAGCCCGCCGATGATCGCGATGAACAGAACCTGGAAGCTGAGCGGGATGTCGAAGACGTTCGGCTCCGCCGCGCCCTTCCACATGAAGACGTAGAGCGCGCCCGCGACGCCGACGACATACGACGAGACCGCGAAGGCGATGAGCTTCGATTTCATCAGGTTGATGCCGATGAGCTCCGCCGCGATGTCCATGTCGCGCGTCGCTTTCCACGTCCGCCCCAGGTTCCCGCGCGTGAGGTTGATGCAGAGCAGCGTCATCAGCGTGACGATCCCGAGAACGAGATAGTATTGCGTCGTGCTCCCGGCCTGCGGACCCGAGACATAGACGCCGAACATCTCGAGGTTCGGCACCTGGATCGCGCCTGAGGCGTTGTAATTGTATAGCCAGGCCCATTTCTCGAATAGCCAGACCAGGAAGAACTGTGCGGCCAGCGTCGCGATGGCGAGGTAGAATCCCTTGATCCGAAGCGAGGGGATACCGAACACCACCCCGACGCCGGCAGAAAACACCCCCGACAGAAGGATCGCGACAACCGGGTTCATCCACGGAAAGATCGTGATGAGCTTGTAACAGGCATAGGCTCCGACACCCATGAACGCGCCCGTCCCGAGAGATAGCTGACCAGCATACCCCGTCAGGATATTGAGACCCATCGCCGCCAGCGCGTAGATCAGGATCGGGATCAGCAACGTCTGGTAGGCGAATTCCGACGCGGTCAGCGGGAAGATCACGTAAGCAAAGAGCAGGATCACGCCCAGAAGCACCGCATCCTGGCGGACCGGGAACAGCGCTTGGTCGGCGGTATAGCTTGTCTTGAACTGGCCAGCGGTGCGGTAGAGCATATCGGATCCTCAGACGGCCTGCCGCATCCGGGCCGAAAGCCCGGAGCGCAAGGATGGTGAGTGAAGTATAAGAAAGAACTGGCTGGCGGGCTCAGTCGACCCGGTCCGCCCTGCGATCCTCTCGCGATGCACGCGGCGGCACCGCGACGAGATAGGCCCAGACCGAGACGGACGTGCCGGCCGCTGCGAGCATGAGGACAAAAACGATCCCGATGACCTTTCCGAACCCGTCGTGCAGCCGCCAGTCGTCAGCGCCCCAGTCGATGAGAAGCGCGATCGCATAGGCCAGGAAGCCTGCAGCCCAAAGACCGGCAACGCCGCACAGGATCCAGTACCAGGTACCGGCCTTGAGATAGGACAGGACATCGGCGCGATCAGAACTCCGGCCTGGCTTCTTGTCGTTGTCCATCCCGCACCCTCAGGCCCAAAGCCGCACTGCGCCTCTGTATCAGCGCGCGGAGCGGCCGCCGGGTCAACGGCCTGCTGCGCGGAATATGTGGCCCGATGCACGCTAAACACGCTCGATGATCCTTTCCCCGAAGAGCCCCTGGGGCCGGAAGAGAAGCACGATCAGCGCGAGCACGAAGGCGAACCAGGTCTCGGTATTACCGCCGAGGAAGGGCTGGCCCCAGTAGATCTCGAAAAGCTTTTCCAGCATCCCGATCATCAGACCGCCCACGATCGCGCCGGTGATGCTCTCGAGCCCGCCCAGCATCAGAACGGGCAGCGCCTTGTAGGCGATCACCTCGAGCGCGAAGGACACGCCCGCCCGCGCGCCCCAGGCAATGCCGGTCACGAGCGCGATAATGCCTGCGATGAACCATACCAGAACCCAGATCGTCTGAAGCGAAATCCCGACCGACAGCGCCGCCTGGTGGTCGTCGCCAAGCGCGCGGATCGCCCGGCCCATCTGCGTGTAGTTGAGAAATGCCAGAAGCGCCGCGACCAGCAGCGTCGCCACGACGACGACGGTGATGTCGAGATGCTGCAGGATCAAAAGCCCGCCGAACGGCTCCAGCACCGTATCGCCCGTCGGGATACCTAGCTCGTCGGAGATCATCACCTTGTTCTCGCCGCCGAAGATGATCTCCCCGAAGCCGATCAGGAAGAGCGTGATCCCGATCGTCGCCATGAAGAGGATTATGTCGGGCTGTCCGACAAGCGGGCGCAGCACGACCCGTTCGATCGTGACCGCCAGCACGAACATCACCGCCAGCGTGAGGCCGACGCTGATCCACGCCGGGATCCCCATCGCGTGAAGTCCCACCAAGGTCAGCGCGGCGAAGACCACCATGATGCCCTGCGCGAAGTTGAAGATCCGGCTCGAGCGGAAGATCAGCACGAAGCCAAGCGCGATCAGCGCATAGAGGATGCCCGAGACGAGCCCCTCCCAGAGCACCTGCAACAGGAAGTCCGGCGCGGCGGCCATGTCCACGAAGGGGGCGATCAGGTAGTCGTAAAGCATTTAGCGTCCTTCATCCTGCCCTTGGATCCCGCGGGATCCTGTTCTTTGGGTTGGCGACAATACCGCGGGGTCCGGGGCAGAGCCCCGGCGCCGCGGTACGCGGCGCTCCGGCTCAATGCGCCACCCCGAGATAGGCGTCGATCACCGCCTGGTTGCCGCGCACTTCGTCCGGCGTGCCGTCACCGATCTTCTTGCCGTAATCCATCACCACGACGCGGTCCGACAGGTCCATCACGACGCCCATGTCGTGCTCGATCAACGCGATCGTGGTGCCGAACTCATCGTTCACGTCGAGGATGAAGCGGGACATGTCCTCCTTCTCCTCGACATTCATGCCCGCCATCGGCTCGTCAAGCAGCAGCAGCGACGGCTCGGCGGCAAGCGCGCGGGCCAGCTCCACCCGCTTCTTGAGGCCATAGGGCAGTCGGCCAACCGGCGTCTTGCGGATGTTCTGGATCTCGAGGAAGTCGATCACCCGCTCCACGTGTTCGCGGTTGTCCATTTCCTCGTCGCGCGCACGGCCCCACCACAGCGCCTGGGAAAAGAGCCCGGCATTCATGTGGGTGAGCCGCCCCGTCATCACGTTGTCGAGCACCGTCATCCCCTCGAAGAGCGCGATGTTCTGGAAGGTGCGCGCAACGCCCATCCGGGCGACCTCGTAAGGCTTCATCTGTGGGCGTATCTCGCCTTTATAGAAGACCTCGCCCTCGGTTGGCGTGTAGAAGCCCGAGATGATGTTAAGCATCGAGGATTTACCAGCGCCGTTCGGACCGATGATGGCGCGGATCTCGCCCTCGCGGATGTCGAAGGAGATGTCGTTGATCGCCACCACGCCGCCGAAGCGCAGGGTGATGTTCTTCATCTCCATCAGAACGCCGCCGATCTGGCGGCCATCCGCGGTGACGTAGCCTTGCGCGTCTTTCATGCTGCCCCCCTGTCGCAACAAAAGCGCAGCGACGCCCCTAGTTGCCCGTTTGCGGCAGCCTGTTCATGCGCACCGCGCCCCCCGGTCCCTTGCCGACACCCGGAGACAAGGTGCACCCGTCCTTCCCCACCTCGAGGATATGAACCGAAACATCCGTTTCGCCCATCATCGAAAGTGCGCTGACCTCGACCTTGATCGGGCAGCCCTGCACGCTGCCGAACCGGGTCATACCGGCGTACCAATCGTGCGAGTCCGACTTCTGATAGCGATACTCCAGCGGTGTCGTCGCGCGGGCATGCCCGGCCTTTGACCACCAGTCGTGAAAGCGCGCCTTGAGCGTACCCGTCACCGCCGGATCGACAAGCGCGAACCGGTTCGACGCCACGGAACACCAGCGCAGCGGCTTGCCATCGCGGTTCTGGTCGCGGGGCCGCATCTTGACCTCGAAGGCCTTGCCCGCGGAAAAGAATTTCTGTTCGGTATACGGCTGGTCCGGGTCGTAACGATCGTCCCCGTGGGTTGTCAGACCGCTGGTGTCGAAGGTCTCGTGCTGCGCCACGGCGGCAAAGCAGCGCTGCATCAGATCGTCCCAAAGGGTGTAGTAGCCGGGGCGCACCTGCCGGTCCGGTCGCCTCGGCTGACCACCCAGCATGATGATAGGGTCGCCCGGTTTTTCGTCCGAAACGCGCGGCACCGCGCCGGTCGCCTCGCGCAGCACATCTGCAAAGGCCTGCGCCTGCGCCGCCTCTTCGGGACTGACATCCGGGCGCAGCGCCTCTTGATCGCCCTCCTCGAGGAGCGCAGCAAGTGTCGCCTGCGGCGGCTCTGGCTGCGCCGGCACCACGGGCGCCGGCGTCTCTGACCGCGTCACGATGACAGGTTTCTCCTGCAGCGGGCCGCGGTCCTCGATCACAGGCAGCTCTGCCTGCATGAACACCACGCAGACCCCTGCAAAGCCGATCAGCACAAGTGCAGCCGCCGCCCCGGCAAGAAACCTCAAATCCATCCTCGAAAATCCTTCTGCATTCTGACATGCACAGGATTTCCAGCACCGTTCCGTCCTGCGCAAAGACAGAGATGCCGCTCGAATTCGGCAGAAATTCGGACATATCGGGACCATTCCGGACAGAGGCGTAGGCCGGGCACCCGTGACCCGCGCTCACGGCATACTCTGCCGGATGGCGGGCGGGGCGATCCGCGCAGCGGGAGCGTCCGGCCGTCATTCCGCCGCCTCCCGGACCTGCGATGCCACCGGCACGACCTTCGGCGAGCGCGCGAAGAGCGTCGCCTTGATCTTGCCCTTGCGCCCGTCCTCGTAGGTCACTTCGGTCTCGGTATAGACGCTGTCCTCGCCGCTATAGAGGCCCTCGACGAGATCCTCGAACTTCTCGGCGATGATCTTGCGGCGCACTTTCCGCGTGCGGGTCAGCTCGCCGTCATCGGCGTCGAGCTCCTTGTGCAAGACGAAGAAGCGATGAATTTGGCAGCCCGACAGCATGTCGTCCTCAGCGACGCTGGCGTTCGTCTCCTCGACGTGATCCTGGATCATGTCGAGAACCTGCTTGTTCTGGGCGAGCTCCTGGTAGGAGGCATAGGCGATGTTGTTGCGCTCCGCCCAGTTGCCCACGGCGGTCAGGTCGATGTTGATGAAGGCGACGCAGCGGTCGCGGCCTGCGCCGAACACGACAGCTTCGAGGATGTTGGGGTAGAACTTGAGCTTGTTCTCCACGTATTTCGGCGCGAAGAGCGAGCCGTCCGCCATCTTGCCCACATCCTTGGCGCGGTCGATGATCCGTAGATGCCCGGTCTCTTCCTCGATGAAGCCTGCATCGCCCGTCGCAACCCAGCCCTCGGGATCCTTGGTGTCCTTCGTCGACTCGGCGTTCTTGTAATACTCCACGAACGTGCCCGGCGAGCGGTAGAAGACCTCGCCGTTCTCCGCGATGCGGAGCTCGACACCCGGAGACGGCACGCCCACCGTGTCCGATCGCACCTCGCCATCGGGCTGCTGCGTGATGAAGACCGAGGCTTCGGTCTGGCCGTAGAGCTGTTTCAGGTTGATCCCGAGCGCGCGGTAGAAATCGAAGATCTCAGGTCCGATCGCCTCGCCGGCGGTGTATCCCACCCGCACCCGGCTGAAGCCCAGCGCGTTCTTGAGCGGCCCGTAGATCATGAACTCGCCGAGACGATATTTGAGCCGGTCGCCGGCGCTGACGCTTTCTCCATCGAGGATCTTCGGACCGACGCGCCGCGCGTGGTTCATGAAGTAGTGGAAGATCCGCTGCTTCAGCCTCCCCGAATCCTCCATGCGGATCATGATCTGCGTCAGCTGCGTCTCGAAGACCCGTGGCGGTGCGAAATAATAGGTCGGCGCAATTTCCCGCAGATCGGTCATCATCGTGTCCGGGCTCTCGGGGCAGTTCACGCAGAACCCGGCCCAATAGGCCTGACCGATGGAGAAGATGAAATCTCCGACCCAGGCCATCGGCAGGTAGGCGAGCACCTCCTCATGTTCGCTGAGAGCGTCGAACTGGCAGGAGGCCTTCGCGGTCTCGATGATGTTGCGGTTCGACAGGACCACGCCCTTGGGCTTGCCGGTCGTGCCCGAGGTATAGAGCATGACGCAGGTATCGTCGTAGCCGAGCGACGTGCGCCGCGCCTCGAGCTCAGCGCCCAGCCGGTCCTTCGCCTCGCGGCCCGCCTTCTGCACGTTTTCGAAGGACGTGAGCGCCGAATGATCGTATTTCCGAAGGCCCCGCGCATCGAGGTAGATCATGCGCTCGAAGTCCGGCAGCCGGTCCTGGATCTCGATGACCTTGTCGACTTGCTCCTGGTCGCTCGCGATGACCAGCTTCGCGCCGCAATGATCGAGCACGTAGGCCATCTCTTCGGCGACCGCGTCCTGGTACAGCGGCACCGGGATGGCCCCGACGCTTTGTGCGGCAACCATCGACCAGTAGAGATAGGGTCGATTTCGCCCGATGATCGCGATGAAGTCACCCTTGGCAACGCCCATTTCGATCAGCCCGAGCGCGAGGGCCTCGATCTCGGCCTCGGCCTCGGACCAACTCCAGCTTTGCCAGATGCCGAACTCTTTCTCGCGATAGGCGGGACGCGATGCGAACGTGGTCGCATTGCGCCGCAACAGAGCTGGAATCGAACGCAGCCCGGCTGCGCCCTCCATCGTCTCGGTCAAACCAATTCCTCCCTTGGACCCGTTGCCGGGCCTCTGTGCCAAGACGGTCGCTGAGCGCCCGTCCCTCCTCTGGCTTGGGATCATTAGGTCCGGCGCGGCCCCTTCGGTCAAGGGTCACGTGGTCTCAGGATGAAAAAAATTGAACGGGTATTAAATTAATGCTGGCCGGGAGCGTCGTTAAGCAGTTCGCGCAGCTCGGCCTGCATCGCGCGGACCTCGGCCAGATCGCGGCCTTCGGGCAGCGAATCACCAGCTTTTCCAAGTGCCTCGATGATATGCTCCTCGCCATCGGCGACCTGCTTCATCACGTTCGCATCGATCTCGTCGAAGGCTGAGCGGAGCGAGACCACCGCGCGATTGACCATCGAGAAGACACCGCCATCCCGATCCGGCTCCCCGCCATGCGCGGTGATGATCGCGGCGAGTTGATCGGCGTGCTTGTTATGCGCTTCGCGAAACCGCACCGCCACATGTCGGAACTCGGGCTCGGCGCGCGAGACCATCGTCTCGTAGCCAGCCTCGGCATCGACGGTGAGGGTCAGGGCGTCCTGCAGTGTGTCTATCGCATTGTCGGCCATGATCGGCATCTCCTTGGGATGCCGTGACAACCATTGGACACAAAGCGCGGTTCCCGGCGCTGAGGCGGGCCGGCGAAGGCCCGCCGCTTCGGTTTATTCCGCTGCGACCTGATCTTCCGTATCCGCCTCGATCCGGACCGCGGAATACTTGAATTCCGGGATCTTCCCGAACGGGTCGAGCTGCGGGTTTGTCAGCACGTTCGCCGCAGATTCCACGAAGGCGAAGGGCATGAACGCCGTGCCCGGCGCGACGTTGCGATCTTCGCGCGCCATGATCGAGATACTGCCCCGCCGCGTCGTGAGCCGCACGTAGCCACCCGCCGCTACCCCGAGCTTGCGGAGCGTCGAGGGATGCAGCGAACACGTCGCTTCGGGCTCCACCGTATCGAGCGTGAGCGAGCGCCGCGTCATGGAGCCGGTGTGCCAATGCTCGAGCTGCCGCCCGGTGATGAGAATCATCGGATAATCGGTATCAGGGCTTTCCGCAGGTGGGGTGACGCGCGCGGGCGTGAACTGCGCCCGGCCCGCACGGCGCGGGAAGCCGTCGCCGAAGACGACCGACTGGCCCGGATCGTCGGGGCCGAGGCAGGGATAGGTGACCGCACCTTCCGTCTCGAGCCGCTTCCAGGTGATGTGGTGCAGCGACCGCATCGACATCTTCATCTCGTCGAAAATCTCGCGCGGATCGTCGTAATCCCAGTCAAGCCCGACGCGGCGCGCAAGCTGCACGAGGATCTCCCAATCCTGCCGCGCCTCGCCGGGCGGCTGCACCGCTTGCCGCACGACCTGGACCGTACGGTTGGTATTGGTGACGGTGCCCGTCTTCTCATAGAGCGCCGAGGCGGGCAGGATCACGTCGGCAAACATCGCCGTTTCGGTCAGGAAGATGTCCTGGACGACGAGGTGATCGAGATTGGCGAGCGCGCGGCGCGCATGTTCGACATCCGGGTCCGACATGGCGGGGTTCTCACCGAGCACATACATGCCACGGATCTCGCCGCGATAGACGCGGTCCATGATCTCCACGACGGTCAGGCCCGGCGTTTCGTCGATCGGCGTGCCGCGCCAGATATGGCGGAAAAGCTCGCGCACGTCTTTGTCCGTAACGCTCTGGTAATCGGGCATGACCTGCGGAATCAGGCCTGAATCCGACGCGCCCTGCACGTTGTTCTGGCCGCGCAGCGGGTGCAGGCCCGTGCCGGGGCGGCCGACATGGCCGCACAGCAAAGCGAGCGAGATCAGGCAGCGCGAATTGTCGGTGCCGTGGATGTGCTGCGAGACCCCCATGCCCCAGAAGATCATGCCGGTCCGGGCGCGGGCGAACTCGCGCGCCACCGCGCGGATCGTCTCGGCGTCGATGCCGCAAATGTCGGCCATCTTCTCGGGCGGGAAGGCGCGGATATGGTCGCGGAACTCGAAGAAGCCCTCGGTAAAGCCTTCGATGTATTGCCGGTCGTAGAGCTTTTCTTCGACGATCACATGCGCCATCGCGTTGAGAAGCGCGACATCGGTGCTGGGGCGGAATTGCAGGTTGAACGCCGCGTGCCGCTTCAGACCGTTCTGCAGGCGCGGGTCGATGACGATCAGCTTGCCGCCGCGCTTGGCGAATTGCTTGAAATAAGTCGCGGCGACGGGATGGTTCTCGGTCGGGTTGGCGCCGATGACGATGGCCACCTCGGCATTCTCGATCTCGTTGAAGCTCGCCGTGACCGCGCCCGAGCCGACGTTTTCCATCAGCGCCGCGACAGAGGAGGCGTGACAGAGCCGCGTGCAGTGATCGACGTTGTTGTGCTTGAAGCCCTGGCGGATGAACTTCTGAAAGAGATAGGCCTCTTCGTTCGTGCATTTCGCGGACCCGAAGCCCGCCACGGCGCGCCCACCGAAATAGGAGCGGATATCGGCAAGACCCTGTCCCGCCTTGTCGAGCGCCTCCTCCCAGGTGGCCTCCCGGAAATGCGTCCAGGGGTTGCCCGGATCGACGTTGAGCCCCTTGTCCGGCGCATCCTCGCGTCGGATCAGCGGCTTCGTCAGCCGGTGCGGGTGCTGGATGTAGTCGAAACCGAACCGGCCCTTCACGCAAAGCCGCCCTTCGTTGGCAGGCCCGTCGATGCCCTCGACATCGCGCACCTTGCCGTCCTTGATCTTGAGCGAGACCTGGCAGCCCACGCCGCAGAATGGGCAAACCGAGGTGACCTCCTCGTCGAAATCGGCGCTGTCGCCTTCCTGCGCGTCGTTGAGCACGGTCGCGGGCATCAAAGCGCCAGTCGGGCAGGCCTGAACGCACTCACCGCAAGCAACGCAGGTCGAGGCGCCCATCGGATCGTCCTGGTCGAACACCGGAAAGGCATCATGGCCTCGGTCGGCCATCCCCAACACGTCGTTCACCTGCACGTCGCGGCAGGCGCGGACGCAGAGATTGCATTGGATGCAGGCATCGAGGTTCACCCGCATGGCGACATGGCTGTCGTCCAGAAGCGGGATGCGGTCGGCTTCCATCGTCGGGAAGCGGCTCTCGCTGACACCGGCGGCGTCAGCCATCTTCCAGAAATGCGAGGAGCGGTCATGCGCCACGTCACGCTCGGGCTGGTCAGCCATCAGCATTTCGACAACGAGCTTGCGGGCGGAGCTGGCACGCGCCGTGTCGGTCCGGACGTCCATGCCCTCCTTTGCCTCTCGGATGCAGGAGGCGACAAGATTGCGCTCACCCTCCACCTCGACCATGCAGGCGCGGCAATTGCCGTCGGGGCGATAACCGGGCTCGGGCCTGTGGCAAAGATGCGGGATAACGAGGCCCCGGCCATGCGCGGCCTCCCAGATCGTGGTGCCCCGGGGCACTTCGACGCTCTCGCCGTCCAGCGTGAAACGGATCGTATCGGACATGGCGGACCTCTCGCACTCTCTTGCGCCCGGTCATAGCCGGGATCACCGCTTTCCGCCGCGACCAATTCCGACGCCTTGGCCGGATTTTGCGCCGCGCGGGTTTCCGAAAGGCGACGGCACAAGCCCTTCGGTGAAAAAGCGCACGGCGCCGGTTCCCCCCGCGGGACGCCTGCGGTAAGCGGACCTGCACATGTTCGAGGGGCCCTGGTCATGACCCATATCCTGCTGGTTCGGCACGGCCAGGCGAATTCCGCAGCCCGTGACGAGGCGAGCTACGACCGGCTCAGCCCGCTTGGGCGCGAGCAGGCCCGGTGGCTCGGCGCGCATTTGCGCGAAGGTGGCGAACGGTTCGCTCAGGCGGTCTCGGGCACGCTGAACCGGCAGGTCGAGACGCTCGAGGAAATGAGTGTAGCCGAAGCGGCGCCCGTCCAGGATCCACGGCTCAACGAGCTGGAATACTTCACGATGGCGCAAGCTTTCGAAGCCGAGCACGGCGTGCCGATGCCGATCGACCGTCCCGCTTTCCTCGAACACCTTCCCGCGATGTTCGCAGCATGGGAACGGGGCGAGATCGAAGGCGCACCAGAGACCTTCGCCGCGTTCGAGGCGCGGATCGCCGATATGCTGGCCGAGCTCAGCCAGGGCAAAAGCCCGGTCGTGGCTGTGACATCCGGCGGGGTGATCGGCATGGCGCTCCGCGTGGCACTCAGGCTCGATATCCGCGCCTTCGCGCATCTCTGCCTGTCGATCGAGAACACCTCCATTCACCGGCTCCAGGTACTGCCATCCGGGCTGGCCCTGGCGCAGTTCAACGCCTGCCCGCATCTTGAGCCGCGCGAGCGCCGCACGTCACGCACACATCTCTGACTCCGCAAAAGACTTGATTTCCGGCCGCCGCGTCCGCAGATTCATCTTATGAACTCGCTGACGCCCTTTCCAGGCCGCCCCGAGATCACCGAAGAGGTGATGTTCCATCGTATCGAGCTGAACCAGATCCTGTCGCTCTACGGGCGGATGGTCGCCGCCGGGGAGTGGCGTGATTACGGGATTTCCAGCCTGCGCGACGTCGCAATCTTCTCGATCTTCCGGCGGAGCGCGGAGCAACCGCTTTACCGGATCGAGAAACGCCCGAAACTGCGTAATCGCCAAGGCATGTATGCGGTGGTCGGGATGGACGGGCAAATCTTGAAGCGGGGTCACGACCTCAAAGCGGTGCTGCGCGTTCTGGAGCGCAAGCTGATCCGCGCGGTTGAATGAGCTGTGGCGGAACGCTTTATACCAAGATAACGATCTTATCTAAGATCGTTATCTATATACGGTTTAAGATCGGTTTATTCGAACACCCGATCCCAAAAAATCTACGCGAGCATCGCACAAAGTAACTCGAACATGATCGAGACGCCGAGAAACGCCGTCCCGCCCGACGCATCGAACGGCGGGGAGACCTCGACCATGTCCGCTCCGACGATGTTCAGCCCAGCCAACTCTCGGCAGACCTGGAGCGCCTGAAACGAATTCGGGCCTCCGACCTCCGGCGTGCCCGTCCCTGGCGCGAAGGTCGGATCGACGAAATCAATGTCGTAGCTGACATAGGTTTCGCCCGTGCCTGCGATCTCGCGTGCTTCGGCCATAACGTCCGCAATGCCGCGATCATGAAACTCCTCGATCGGGATCACGCGGATGCCGACGCTCTTGGCGAAATCGCGATCCTCGGTGTCGTAGGCCGTTCCGCGGATCCCGATCATGACGACACGGCTCGGATCGAGCAGCCCCTCCTCCACCGCGCGGCGAAAGGGGGTGCCATGCGTGTACATCGTTCCGCCGAAATAGGAGCGATAGAGATCGGTATGGCTGTCGAAATGCACCATGCCGAGCGGTTCATCCTTCGCGAGCGCACGCAAGATCGGCAGCGAGGTGAGGTGGTCGCCGCCGGCCGTCATCGGGCGGATGCCTGCAGTTCGCAGATCGCTGTAGAACGCCGCGATCCGCTCGAGCGAGTCCTGGATATCGGCAGGATTCGGCCCGACATCGCCAAGATCGGCGCAGCGCGCGGCTTCGAAAGGACGCAGCCCGGTTACCGGGTGCTGGGCCCGGATCATCGTCGACGCGTCGCGCAGCTGTCGCGGCCCATGCCGGGGGCCAGGCCGGTTGGTTGTGCCGCTGTCCCAAGGCACGCCGACAAGCCCGATCTGCACCTCGGAAAATCGCGGATGGCCCGGCGGTACGTGCGGCAGACGCATGAAGGTCGGAACGCCCGCAAAACGTGGCAGCTCGAAACCGGATACCGGGTGGAAAAAAGTGTCTTCGCTCATGGGGCCTCCGGTGTGTTCGGTCTGACATGCGAGGTGACCGGACCATCGCCTTGCGCCGTAATCCGGCGAATGGCGGTATCCAGATCTTCGTAGGCAACTGCCATGTGATATGCGTTGGCGTGCAGGAGCAGGTCCGGGCCTGCAATCCAGCCAACATGCCCCTTCCAGAACAAGAGATCACCACGTCTGGGGCCGTCCGGCGCAGCGAGGCTGGCGAACGCCGACTCCTGCAGATCGCTGTCGCCGGGACAGTCGGCACCGCACGCGCGCAGCGCGATCTGCACAAGACCCGAGCAGTCGATCCCAAAGCTGGAATTCCCGCCCCAGAGATAGGGTGTTCCGACCAACGCCTCCGCAACCGCGACGGGATCGGGCGCGCGGTCTGCCAGAGGTGCGAGATGCTGGCTTGGTACGAACCCGATCGAGGTCTCGGTGAAGTTGCCCGACGTGCCTGCGGCGCACAGCATCGCGCCCATGCTGAGCGCAAGCCGTTCCGGCGACTTCATGTCGGGGCGCGGATAGACATGCGTGGCTCGCGCCGTGACACGATGCGTGGGCTCGGCCCCGTCCGTCAGCGCATCGCTTCTCACATAGCCGGTATAGCCGTCCGCGCGGGATTGCAGAAAGGTCCATCCGCCCCGCTCTTCCAGGATCAAGGCTTCGGCCCCCAGTAGGAGCTGCCGGTCGCGCGGCCCGTCCGGCGCGGCGCAAAGGTCGGCCACCGGCACAGAGATACGCCGCGTCACACCTTCGACGAACCGCTCCGCCTCGACCTGGCCGGCCAGCGACGAGAGTGCGACCCGCCCGTTCGCAGGGGTGAGGCGGCGATCTCGGCTCACAGGTCCAGAAGCTCCGGCAGGGCGCCCAGAATGGCGCGCGGCCCCTGCCCCAACCCGCCCTTCGACCGGCCCGGCGCCGCCGAAGGCTGCCATCCGAAGATGTCGAAATGCGCGTAGCGCGGCGTGTCGGTCACGAAGCGTCGCAGGAACAGCGCCGCCGTGATCGCCCCGGCGAATCCGCCAGAGGGGGCGTTGTCGAGATCGGCAATGCCGGGCTCGATCATTGTCTCGTAGGGCTCGTGAAACGGCATCTGCCATACGGGGTCCGCGGCCGGGCCAGCTGCCCGTCCCAGCGCGTCGGCGATGCCCGGTTCGGTCGCGAAGAACGGCGCAAGATCCGGGCCTGCCGCGACCCGGGCCGCACCGGTCAGTGTCGCCATCGAAATCATCAGGTCGGGTCGCTCCTCGTCGGCCAACGCAAGCGCATCAGCCAGCACGAGCCGGCCCTCGGCATCGGTATTGTTGATCTCTACGGTCAGCCCCTTGCGCGATGTCAGGATGTCCTGCGGCCGGAAGCTTTCGGACGAGACGGAATTCTCGACGGCCGGGATCAGAACCCGCAACCGCACCTTGAGGCCAAGCGCCATGATCGCCTGCGCGAGGCCGAGCACGTTCGCCGCCCCGCCCATGTCCTTCTTCATCAAACCCATCGAGCTTCCGGGCTTGAGGTTGAGCCCGCCGGTATCGAAACAGACGCCCTTGCCGACGAGCGTGAGCGTCGGTCCCGTCTCGCCCCAGCGCAGATCGAGAAGGCGGGGCGCTTGAGCGGCGGCACGGCCGACGGCGTGGATCATTGGAAAGTTCTTCTCCAGCAGAGCCTCGCCGGTCGTGGCATCCAAGCGCGCACCGAATTTTTCCGCCAGCCTGCGCGTCGCCGCCTCCAGCGCCTCGGGCCCCATATCGGCCGCGGGCGTGTTGATGAGATCGCGGGTCAGCGCTTCGGCCTCGGCCAGTGTCTCTACCCGCGCGGCATCCACACCTTCCGGCGCGCAAAGAGCGCCCACCTTGGGAGACTGATCGCGATAGCGAGAAAACCCGTAGCCCGCGAGAAGCCAGCCCAGCGCCTCGATCTCGGCTCGATCCTCGGGCAGTCCGGAAGCCACGCGCAAGGTCAGGCCCGCAAAGCGCGGCGCAACACTTGCCAGCACGAATCGCTGCCTGCGGCGTGTTCCCGGCGTTCCGAAGCCCGCAAGCGCGGCCATGGGCCGACCATCCGCAGCCGGCACAAGAAGGCTGTCCCCGATAGCGCCGTCGAAGCCGCTGGCGTCGATCCAGGCGCGGACATGGTCGGGATATGCTTCTGCCCAGGCGTAGGCGCCGCCTTGTTCGATGATGTGCAGATCCAGCGCCTCGGCGCTGTCGGGTGCAAAACGGAGCGGCATCAGATCCTCTATCTGTCAGAATACCGCCCGAGCCTACCTGTTGCCACATCGGCAGCAAGGCCGTTCTGACGATCAGGCGCCTGCAGCCTCGCCCGTCCAGAGCGCGTAGAGAGACGTCTCCCCGAGACGCATGAGGCGGGCGATGGTCGCGGCAGTCGCGGCAACATCGCCGCGCAACAGGCAGATGCGACAATCCCCGGCGCATCGCGCCAATACGGTCATCCCTAGGAGGATCGCGAGACGTTTCACTTTGACCAAGGCCGCCACGCAGGCGAGTGCATAGTTTGATCGCCAGCCCGCCTCGGCAAGGGCGAGTTCCCGAGCCAGCGCCTCCATCGCTAGACACAAGGCTTCTTCGACATGGGCCGGCTCGCACGCCGAACAGAACCGCGAGAGCACGTCGAAATCTAGGCGCACCTCTTCCTCATCCGCGAAAACCAGAACGGACATCATTCCGCCACCTCCCTGGACACCACCATTCACCCGAGCGGCAGTTTGCCCAGGCTCCCTTCCTGAAAGGTTCACGCGGCCAAGCTTTTCCCCTCGAATTTCAGGAAAATGGCGACTATCGACGGAGAAGCGATCAAGGACGGAGCCCATCATGAACCACGCGCGCCCGCTTCCCGGCTACCTGGTGACCCGGTATCACGGCTGGAAAGCCACGACCTATGCCGAGAACAGCGCATGGTATCGCCGCCTTGCGAGCGAAGGCCAGCGCCCGCGGGCAATGGTCATCTCCTGCTGCGACAGCCGGGTGCATGTCACGTCGATCTTCGGCGCCGACCAGGGCGAGTTCTTCATCCACCGCAACATCGCGAACCTCGTTCCCCCCTATGAGCCGGACGGCAACCAGCACGGCACCTCGGCAGCGGTCGAATACGCGGTGACCGCGCTCAAGGTCTCGCACCTGATCGTGCTTGGCCATTCGAGCTGCGGCGGGGTGAAGGGGTGCTACGACATGTGCTCGGGCAAAGCCCCGGCGCTCGAGGAAAAATCGAGCTTCGTCGGACGCTGGATGGATCTGCTGCGCCCCGGTTTCGACAGGGTCAGCGAGCGCGGCCTCAGCGAGGAGGCGGCGACAAGCGCCCTTGAGAAAGAGGCGGTTCTCGTCAGCCTCGAGAACCTGATGACCTTCCCCTTTGTTCGCGAGGCGGTCGAAAGCGAAGAGCTGTCGCTGCACGGCCTCTGGACCGATATCGGCGAGGGTGGGCTCCAGTATTTCGATCCCGGCACACGGGAATTCGGGCCGGTCTGAGCGTCAGGCGAGCCAGCCTTTCCGGCCGCCTTGCGCCAGTTTGAGCTGCGGCCGCCCGAGGCGGGCCGCCAGTTCGCTCAACGGATGGCCGAGATCGCGCCCGGTGCAGAGCGGCCCGGCGAAATCGCGCGAGATGACGACGAGCCGGCCGTCTCGAAACTCGAGCGCGTAGCCGCGTGCATCCAGCGTTGAACAAAGCTCGGGCCAGCTCTGTGCCCGCGCGAAGATCGGTCCGAGAAATCCGCGGACGAGCGCCGCCGTCTCGCAATCGAGCCTGCCCGGTATCGAGGTATCCGTATCGGGTGTCTGAAAAGAAGCCTGCATGGGTTTATCCCGCATTTTCCTGCCTGTAACAGGAGCATGACAGACAATGCGCGGCACAATAGGGCCGAACCGGACCATTTTCGCGGCCTGTGTCCGTTTGGTTACGATGCGTTAACTCTGCGCGTGCCAGATAGCGGCATGAGACCGGTGCAAATCAGGATGAGCGGGGCGATGCAGGAGGCGGCGGAACGCGCGGCCCATGCGTCCGATATCACGATGGGCGAATACGTGCGGCGCCTCGTCGACGCCGATCTGAGACGTCGTTTCGCCCCCGCGACGACGCCCAACCGGGTGGAAGAGCACCTCCTCAGCCCTTTGCGGGTCCGCCTCGCACATGACTTTGCCTGCGCCACCTCGTGGCCCGACCTCAATGCCCGCCTCGCCGCCAAGGGGTATGCCTTGCGCGAAGCAGGCGGCGGGCTCGCGCTGCACGCTCATCCCGAGGGCACGCGCCTTTGCAAAGCTTCCGAGCTTGGGCACAGCTACGGCGCGCTCATGCGCCGTTACGGTGCACCATTTCCGGGCCATGCCCACCGGCATCTCGTCGACCGCTGGCTGAAAACGACATCGCCGCCACCGGGCTGTCCCGATGACGGCGACGACGATGATTTCGACGTGATCGAAGAGCTTTAGCCCTTCTTCAACACCCGGTTGCCCAGCGTCTCGGCGATCTGCACCGCGTTAAGCGCCGCGCCCTTTCGCAGGTTGTCGGAGACGCACCAGAAGTTCAGACCGTTCTCAATGGTCGAATCCTGACGGATCCGGCTGATGAAGGTGGCGAAGTCACCGACGCATTCGACCGGCGTGACGTAGCCGCCGTCTTCGCGCTTATCGACGACCATGATCCCCGGAGCTTCGCGCAGGATGTCGCGGGCCTCGTCCTCGTCGAGAAACTCCTCGGTCTCGATGTTGATCGCTTCGGCGTGGCCCACGAAGACCGGAACACGCACGCAGGTCGCGGTGACCTTGATCGAGCTGTCCACGATCTTCTTGGTCTCGGCGACCATCTTCCATTCTTCCTTCGTCGAGCCGTCCTCGAGGAAGACGTCGATATGCGGGATCACGTTGAAGGCGATCTGCTTGGGGTAAACCTTCGGCGCGACCTCGTCGGTCGGGTTGTAGACCGCCTTGGTCTGGTCCCAGAGCTCATCCATGCCGTCTTTGCCGGAGCCCGACACCGACTGGTAGGTCGAGACAACCACGCGCTTGATCTTCGCCCGGTCATGCAGCGGCTTCAGTGCCACGACCATCTGCGCGGTCGAACAGTTCGGGTTCGCGATGATGTTCTTTTTCGAATAACCCTCGACCGCCTCGGGGTTCACTTCCGGAACGACGAGTGGCACGTCCGGGTCGTAGCGATAGAGCGACGAGTTGTCGATCACGATGCAGCCCGCCTTTGCGGCGACCGGCGCGTATTTCTTCGTCGCGTCCGAACCGATGGCGAAAAGCGCGATATCCCATCCGGTGAAATCGAACGCGTCGAGATCCTGAGTCTTCAGCGTCTTGTCACCGAAAGAAACCTCGGTGCCGAGCGAGCGGCGCGAGGCGAGCGCGGCGATCTCGTCGACCGGGAAGGCACGCTCCTCGAGGATGTTCAGCATTTCGCGGCCCACGTTGCCCGTGGCGCCCACGACGACGACCTTGTAGCCCATGTCAAACTCCTTGCTTTGGCTCCGGCGGCGTCTGCCCCGGCGCTGGCTTGACGCGCTACCTAATGCAGCCCGATGCAGACGGAAAGGGGCTTAGCGGTCCGGAATGCGATCTCGCGCGGGCTCCACGGGCCATTTCGCGATCTCCTCGAGGGCCTCGTCGGCGGTCTCCACGAAGCGGAAAAGCTCCAGATCCTTGGCCCCGATCGTGCCGGCATCGGCCAGCACCTCCCAGTTCACGATGCTGCGCCAGAACGCTTCGCCGAAAAGCAGGACCGGCACGCGGTTCATGCGTCCCGTCTGGATCAGCGTCAGCGCCTCGAAAAGCTCGTCGAGCGTTCCGAAGCCGCCCGGAAAGACGCAGATCGCCCGCGCCCGCATCAGGAAATGCATCTTGCGGATCGCGAAGTAGTGGAAGTTGAAGGCGAGCTCGGGCGTGACGTATTCGTTCGGCGCCTGCTCGTGCGGCAGAACGATGTTGAGGCCGATGGAGCGGCCGCCGGCCTCTTCCGCGCCCAGGTTGCCCGCTTCCATCACGCCAGGGCCCCCACCCGTGACGATCACGTCGGAGCCACCGTATTCCTTCAGCGAATACTCCGTCAGAACCCGCGCGAATTTCCGCGCCTCGTCGTAATACTGCGACAGGTCCGCCAGCGTCTTCGTGCGCGCCTTGTCTTTTTTCTCGGGCTCCGGGATGCGCGCCCCGCCGAAAAGAACGACCGTGGTCTCGATCCCGGCCTCGTCCAGCATCAGCTCGGGCTTGAGCAGCTCCAGCTGCAGACGCACCGGGCGCAGCTCCGAACGCAGCAGGAACTCGTCGTCGTTGAAGGCAAGCCGATAGGACGGCGAGCGCGTTTGCGGCGTGTCGGGCACCTCGCTCGCGGTCTTGCGGTCGCGTCCGGCATCGCGAAACGGGGTCTTGCGCTGGTCCTTCATGGAGCCTCTCTCGATCATCACGCCCGTGACCTAGCCCGCTTTCGCCGAAGCTGCCAGCGGATGCGAAACAGGGGTGCTTTTCCGCTGCGGAAAGGCAGGCTAAGAGGGCTGCCGACAGACCGGATCAATCGAAGGGACCAGCGCCATGGATATCGCGAAGCTCGAAACCGCTATCGAGTCCGCGTGGGAGGACCGCGCCAATATCACCCCCGCCACCGGCGGCGAGACCCGCGAGGCCATCGAGGATACGCTGAACGCGCTCGATTCGGGCGAGCTGCGTGTCGCAGAGCGGCAGGACAACGGCGATTGGCACGTGAACCAATGGGCCAAGAAAGCGGTCCTTCTGGGCTTCCGTATCAAGGATATGGAAATTCATCCCGGTGGCCCGCAAGGCGGCGGCTGGTGGGACAAGGTCGACAGCAAGTTCAAAGGCTGGGGTGACAACCAGTGGCGCGCCGCGGGTTTTCGCGCGGTACCGAATGCGGTCGTTCGCAAATCGGCCTATGTCGCGCCCGGCGTCGTCCTGATGCCGTCCTTCGTCAACCTTGGCGCTTATGTCGATGAAGGCACGATGGTCGATACCTGGGCTACGGTCGGCTCCTGCGCGCAGATCGGCAAGAACGTGCATCTCTCGGGCGGCGTCGGCATTGGCGGCGTTCTGGAGCCGATGCAGGCCGGCCCCACGATCATCGAAGACAATTGCTTCATCGGCGCACGCTCCGAGGTGGTGGAAGGCTGCATCATCCGCGAGGGCGCGGTCCTCGGCATGGGCGTCTATATCGGCAAGTCCACCAAGATCGTCGATCGCGAGACCGGCGAGGTCTTCATGGGCGAGGTGCCGCCCTATTCGGTCGTCGTCTCGGGCTCCATGCCCACGAAGAACAACCTCAACCTCTATTGCGCCGTGATCGTGAAGCGCGTGGACGAGCAGACTCGCTCGAAAGTCGGGATCAACGAGCTTTTGCGCGACTGATCTTCACGCGCCAGTGAAACCAAAACAGGGCTCTGTCGTTAGGGATTGAACGACAGGGCCCTTTTTCATGATTTCCGATCTTCCGAGTACGCTTTTATTCGCCGTTTTCGCCGTTGCGGCGACGGCTGTCGTGCTCGCCTCGATCCGCGCAACACGGCTTGCGGACATCATCGCCGACCGCACGCAGATCGGCGAGGCGATGGCCGGCGGCCTCATTCTTGGCGCGGCGACATCGCTTGCGGGCGTCGTGGTTTCGGTCAACGCGGCTTGGTCTGGCGACGGATCCTACGCCTTCTCGAACGCCGTGGGCGGGATCGCGGCGCAAACGCTGTTCCTCGCGATTGCCGATCTTCTGCACAAGCGCGCCAATCTCGAACATGCCGCGGCCGAGCCCGCGAACCTCTTCCAGGCGGTGATGCTGATCATCCTTCTGAGCATGCCGCTGCTTGCCATCTCCGGACCGGAGATGGCCTATTTCGGCGTCCACCCGATCTCGATCGCCCTGTTCCTCGCCTACCTCTTCGGTGTGCGGCTGTCCTCGATCGTCAGGGAAGACCCGATGTGGCGGCCCGTTCGAACGTCGGATACGCGCAAGGATGAACCCGAGGATAGCGAAGAGCCGCAGAAATCCGTCAAGAAGCCCGCGATGAGCTTCATCGGCCTCGTCGCGATCATGGGGGCCGGCGGCTGGGTCATCAGCCAGACGGGTTCTGTCTTCATCGAGCGATTCTCTCTGTCGTCGAGCCTCGTGGGCGCACTCATCACCGCCGTGGTGACATCGCTGCCCGAATTCGTCACGACGCTCGTCGCCGTACGCCGGGGCGCACTTCAGCTCGCGGTGGGCGGCATCATCGGCGGGAACACGTTCGACACGCTTTTCCTCGTGGCGGCCGACGTCGCCTACCGAGACGGATCGCTCTACCACGCGACCCAGGCCAACGACATCTACTGGCTCGGCACCGGGCTTCTGATGACGGCGGTTCTCCTGGGCGGGCTCATCCTGCGCCAGCGCGAGGGCCCGGGCCGCATCGGGATCGAGAGCGTTCTGTTGATGGGCATCTATCTCACCGCGCTTGTGACAGAGATTTTCGGACGCGGAACCCCGAGCGCAAGCTGACATTTCCCCTTCAGGCAGCAAAACAGGAGACTGACTTATGACAGGACTAGGCTGGTTCGCAGCGATCATCGTCGGCGCCATCGCCGGCTGGATCGCCGAGAAGATCATGAAGGCCAATCATGGCCTTCTCACCAATATCATCCTCGGCATCATCGGGGCCGTGGTGGGCAACTGGATCCTGATGACGCTCTTGGGCAGCACGCTCGGCGGCTGGATCGGGCAGCTGGTTGTCGGCGCAGCCGGGGCGTGCCTGCTCATCGCGGTCTGGCGCGCGGTCAAGCGATAAGGCCGCCGCGATCCCTGCGGCGGCTTGACAAAGATCCCGCGCCGCCACAGGGATCGCCCCCATGACAAAGCCTGGCGCCAAGAAACAGAAGGTCTACACCTTGGTGGTGGAGGTCGGTCGCAAGACGGGCGACGGGCTACCCGAGGGTGCCACTGGGGCAGCGCTCATGTGCTATGCCTCGGGGATCGACGAGGCCGAAGCGGTTCGCGAGACAGTGGCGATCCTCAAACAGGCCGACATGGCGCCGCTGGACGTCACGGGCTACGGAACCGAAGAAGAGCGGCGCGAGGCCGGTCACGACATCGAAGAGGACGAGGCCGAACTGATGGCCCGCGCTCTCGAGGAAAACTCCGTCATCGTCTCCCAGGTTACGCCGTTCTTCGACAAGCCGACACACTAGGCTGCGCGCGTCTGCGCCAATGTCGCCGCCTCGAAAGGTCCTAGCGTCTGGTACCCCGCGCGCACATGCTCGGGCAGCTGCGCCGGATCGTGATCGCACAAAAGGCTTGCGGAAAGCGCTGTGCGGTCACGCCGAAGCCGTCCCAGATAAAGGCTCTCGAGCCCCGCCCCCGAGACGATCAGCGCGTCGTGCTGCGGCACCACGAATTGCAGATAGGTCACGAAATCCCGCGTCTCGCTGACCGTCCCGGTGAAGCCATGCGCCAACGCATCGGCAGGGATGAGGACGGTCTCGCGTCCGAAGATGTATTCGACATCCGGCCCGCCGATGACGAGGCGCTGCCCCGGCGCCACGCGAATATCACGCGTAAGACCGAGATATGGCGCACGGAGCGTCACGGGCCGGAATGAGCCAATCGCGGGGACGTGCCTGCGCACAACCGCCAATATGCGCTGCGGCCCGTGGTTCACCGTGCGGACCACATCACCGCTGCGAAGTGCCCCGGCCCGGACTGGGCCGCGCGGCGTCTCGACCGGCATCGACTCGGTGATCGACGGCATCGGGCCCACGGGCTCGATTTGATCCGAGACCGCACAAAAGATGACATCTGGGTCGCAATCGCAGAGTTCCGGGCGATGGATGATCGTGTAGAGGTCTTCGGCCATCAGCGGAGGCGGTGCGGGCGTGTCGATCATACGCACGCTGCCGGTTTCGGGCCGCTCCACCGCGAGCCGGCCCCATCGCTCCGGCGCATCCCAGGAATAAGTGAGGCGCAAGGTCTCGGTCCGGGCGCTGTTCTCGGGCGGGATCACCGCGTGAAAAAGCTGCTCCCCTTGCGCCAGGATCACTACGACGCCGCCGCCCGGCACCGCTTGGAAGGCGATCCGCCCCGTCCAGGGATGACGGCGCTCATAGCCCAGCAGCGTTTGCGGCCGCTCGTCGGCACCGATCCGCGTCTCGATGACGATGGAGCCGCGGGTCTGCAATTGCGTGGTCGTTCCGTCGGCCCCGCCGAACGTGTCCGGGCAGGTCCAGGCCGTCTCCGGTCCGCGCACGGCGATCCAGCTCATGCAGCGACCCCCGTCAAGGCGCGCGCCTCGCTGCCTGTCAGAATTCGTCGCGCCGCCGGCCCGTAGCCCTCCCCCGTTTCCGGATCGAGCTCGGGGAAGAGCGTACAGATCTCGGCAAGGACCTCGCGTTCGAAAAGCGAGGCGATCATCGGTCCGGGAAGGAAGCTCTCGGAGGGCAACCCGTTCGAGAAGACGATTTCGTGCGCATCAAAGAGAAGATGGACATAGGTCACCTCGCCACCTTCAATCCGACGCACATACTGGCCGTCCACGAGATGCTTCGCGGCAATGAGTACTTCATTCTCTCCGAACATCAGCGCCGCACGGCCATCGCGCACTAGAATGCGGTGCATCGGCGAGACCTGGAGACGCATATGCGGGCCGAACGTGTTCGCGGCGATCTCGATCGGGGCCATATCGCCCTCGGCGGCGATGGTCCGCGTTCCGATCCATCGCAGGGGCTGGAGACCGTGATCCTTGGTCCTAATGAGATCACCGGGCTTGAGGCTCTCCACGAGGCGCGGGCCGTGCGAGGTGTCGATGACGCTGCCAGCGACAAAGCAGGGCACGGAGGCGAGCGTCACGAAGCCCGTGCTCGTCCCGCCGGTCGCATCCTGCACCGTATAGGTGAAGTTGACCGTCTCTTCGTCCGCATCGGCCGTGGCGGTCAGAGTACCGTCGGCGTTGAGCGTGATCACCTGCCCTGTCGTAAGCGTGACGCTGTCCCCGACGGAGACGGCGATTCCGTTGATATGGGTGATCGTGATCGCGCCGGTGCCGATATCGTTGGAGGTCACATCGAAGGTCGCGTTCTCGTTCGGCGCAACCTGGGCGCTGTCGGCCATCGCGACGATCGCGGTGGTGCCAGACCCGGCCGCGATCATGACACTCGAGTCGTAGTTGGAATCGTTCACGTCGGCGATGCCGATGCGGATGGAGTTCACCTCGCCGGCATTGACCGGAATCGTGACCGACATGGTGACGGTGAACCCGTCCATCTCGGTGTTGTAGTCGTCGCCGGTATTGTCGACGTAGAGGTTGGCATTCGATTGCGCATTGAGGTTGTTCGGATCGACATCTCCATCCCCGATGGACAGAGGCACAAGCTCGCCATTGATCCAGATGCCGACGAAATCCTGGTAGATGCCGGTCTGATATTCGGGAAATTCCTCGGACAGGAAGACGAACTGGAAGGTGAGGACATCTCCTTGCGGGATGATGTCCACGTCGAGATAGGAGGCGTCGTAGGTATAGGCGCCTGCCGCGGCGTTGAAGTCCGGGTTGCCGTTCTGGCCCCAGGTATTCGTGGAGGTCGAAGAGGATCGGTTCGGATCGCCATTGCTTTGGGTGATGTCGTCCGCATCGCCGGTCGACAGGATCACACCGGTATTGCCTGGCGCAACGCCCGGCATGACGCTGTCGCCGTTGGTGTAGATGCCTGAACTGTCGCGGTCGCCCGAATAGCTTGCCGAGACGACCTGAACGTCGTCGGCAAAGATCGTCTCCGCCATTTGAAACGCCGAGGCGCGCTCGTTGATCGGTAGCTCGCGTCCGGTTGCCATGTCTGCCTCACACCGGCCCGATGGCGAAACCGCACTCGACACGTCGTCTCAGGCGGCCCGATATATCGGACGCCGCCTTGGCGTGATCTGATGATGAGCGCTGCCCTGCCTCGGACATTTGTTTTTATGCAAGAACGCTAACGCGAAAATGCGCCTCTGTCTCAGGGCCTTGCCGGAAGCGCGCGAAACACGCCGCAGAAATGAGGCATTCAAGACACATTTGCATCGACTGCGGCGCTGGACTAGCCAGCATGAAGCGATTTTCCGGAGCCTATCCATGCCCACAGATCCCGTGCGCCTGACTGCCGAACTCATCCGCTGCCCCTCGGTCACGCCCGAGGATGGCGGCGCAATGGCAATTCTGACGGCGGAGCTGGAGGCAGCGGGCTTCACCTGTTGGCGCGCGGATCGGGGCGGCGTGGCCAATCTCTTCGCCCGTTGGGGCGATAAGGCGCACGCGAAGAGCTTCGGCTTCAACGGACATACGGACGTCGTGCCCGTGGGCAACCGAGGCGACTGGACGGCCGATCCCTTCGGCGCGGAGGAGCGGGACGGCCAGCTCTGGGGGCGGGGCGCGACCGATATGAAATCGGCCGTTGCGGCCTTCGCTGCCGCCGCGATCGACCATGTCCGCGAGACACCGCCGGACGGTGCTATCATCCTGGCGATCACCGGCGACGAGGAAGGGCCATCCGTCGACGGCACGCGCGCCCTGCTCGACTGGATGTCCGAGAATGGCGAGGCAATGTCCGTCTGCCTCGTCGGAGAGCCGACCTGCCCCGACGAGATGGGCGAGATGATGAAGATCGGCCGCCGCGGCTCACTCTCTGCCTGGGTTACGGTCACCGGCGTTCAGGGGCACGCCGCTTATCCGCATCGCGCCAAGAACCCCTGCCACGCGCTGGCGCGGCTGATGGATCGGCTGGCAAGCCATCAGCTCGACCAGGGTACGGACCATTTCGACGCCTCGGCACTGCAGGTCGTAAGCCTCGATGTGGGCAATCCCGCGACCAACGTGATCCCCGCCGAGGCGCGCGGGCTTCTCAATATCCGCTTCAACGATTGCCATGACGGCGCGTCCCTGTCGAAGTGGCTGCGGCAAGAAGCGGCGGAGGTCGATGCGGCGTTCGGCACCGAAACGACGCTTGAGATCAAGGTCTCGGGCGAGGCCTTCCTCACGCCGCCCGGCCCGCTGTCGGATCTGGTCGCACGCGCCGTCGAGGCGGAATGCGGACGCAAACCCGAGCTGTCGACGACCGGCGGCACCTCGGATGCGCGCTTCATCAAGGATCACTGCCCGGTCGTGGAGTTCGGGCTCGTCGGCAAGACCATGCACCAGGTCGATGAACGCGTGCCGCTCGAGCAGATCACGCAGCTAAAAGAGACCTATCGCCGTATCCTGGTGGAGTATTTCGCATGAGCGTCACGATCATTCAGACCGAGGATTTCGCACCGATCCGCGCGCTCCGGATGGCTGTGTTCGTGGAGGAGCAGGGCTTCACGGTCGAGTCCGAGTTCGATGATCTCGACGAGACGTCGTTGCATCTTCTGGCGACAGAGAACGGTGAGCCCATCGGCTGCGCGCGTCTCTTCGTTGTGGAAGGTGAAGGGCGGATCGGGCGCATCTGCGTGGCCCGCGAGGCGCGCGGCAAGGGCATCGGCGCGGCGCTCGTTGAAGCCGGTATCGCGCACTTTCGCGCTGACGGGCTGAGCCGTGCCGCGCTCTCGGCGCAGGTTCAGGCGCAGGCGTTCTACAGCGGTCTCGGCTTTGCCCCGGAGGGACCAATTTATGACGATGAAGGCGTGCCGCACCAGATGATGGCACGCGCGATCTGATCCGCGCGTGACGGCCCCTCGGGGCCGTGCTACGTCGCACATCATGGCACAGATACCCACAAAGGCGCAGATCCTCGACTGGATCTCCGAGAACCCCACCCAGACCGCCAAGCGCGATATTGCGAAGGCGTTCGGGATCAAGGGGGCGCAGCGCATCGACCTCAAGAAGCTTCTGAAAGAGCTCGAGGACGAAGGGCATCTCGAAAAGCGCAAGAAGACTTACCGCGACCCTGATCGTCTGCCGCCGGTCAGCGTTCTCGAAGTGCTGGAGCCGGACGCGGATGGCGATCTCTATGCCAAGCCGATGGAATGGCATGGCGAGGGTCGCGAGCCGCGTGTTCTGATGGTCACGCGACAGAGCGATGCCGCGCTCGGTGCCGGTGACCGTATCCTCGCCCGGCTGCAACAGGTTCGCGAAGAGGGCCACGATTACGAGGCGCGGCTGATCCGCAAGATCGGTGCGACGCCCAAGAAGATCGTCGGCATCTACAAGAAGGCTTCCGAAGGCGGGCGAATTGCCCCCATCGACAAGGGCTCCGACAGCGAATGGCGCGTGGCCGCGGATGCGACGGGCGGCGCGCAGGACGGCGAGCTTGTCGAAGCGGAACAGATCGGCCCGCGCGGCCGCATGGGTGCGCCCCGGGCCCGCATCACGCTCCGGATCGGCGACCCCTCGGAGCCGCGCGCGGTCTCGCTCATCGCGATCCATCAACACGGCATCCCGGACGACTTCCCGCCCGAGGTGCTGGCAGAGGCCGACCGGATGAAGCCGGCGGGCCTCAAGGGCCGGACCGATCTGCGCGACCTGCCGCTCGTTACGATTGACCCAGCCGACGCACGGGATCACGACGACGCGGTCTATGCCGCGCCTGACGATGATCCGAAGAACGAAGGCGGGCATATCCTCTGGGTCGCCATCGCCGATGTCGCCCATTACGTGACCACGGGCTCGGCGCTCGACCGCGAGGCGCGGCAGCGCGGCAATTCGAGCTACTTCCCCGATCGCGTCGTGCCGATGCTGCCCGACCGGCTTTCGGGCGATCTGTGTTCGCTGCACGAGGGTGTGCCGCGCGCCTGCCTCGCGGTGCGAATGGTGCTCGATGCCGAAGGCACCAAGAAGAGCCACAAATTCGTGCGGGGGCTCATGCGCTCTCCGGCTTCGCTGACCTACCAACAGGCGCAGGCCGCATTCGACGGTGAGCCTGACGAGGCGACCGAGCCCCTGCTCGATGATGTCATCAAACCGCTCTATGAGGCCTACTTCGCCCTACGTTCGGCACGTGGCCGTCGGCAACCGCTCGAGCTCGACCTGCCTGAGCGGCGGATTTCGCTGTCCGAAGACGGCACGGTAGAGAGCGTGAACTTCGTCGACCGGCTGGATGCACACCGCATGATCGAGGAGTTCATGGTGCTGGCCAACGTCGCTGCCGCCGAAACCCTGATCGCCAAGAAGACACCGCTTCTGTTCCGCGTCCACGAAGAGCCGCCGCAGGACAAGCTCGACTCCTTGCGCGACACCGCAGAGGCGGCGGGCCTGACGCTGGCCAAAGGCCAGGTGCTCAAGACCGCGCATCTCAACCAGCTTCTCCTGCAGGCCGCTGGCAGCGACGAGGCCGAGCTCATCAACCTCTCGACCCTCCGTGCAATGACACAGGCTTATTACAGCCCCAAGAATTTCGGCCATTTCGGTCTCGCGCTGCAGAACTACGCGCATTTCACCTCGCCGATCCGGCGCTACTCGGACCTCATCGTGCACCGGGCGCTGATCTCGGCGCATGGCTGGGGCGATGACGGGCTGACCGAGGGCGATCTCGAAGCGCTGGAGCAGACCGCGACACACATCTCTGAGACCGAGCGCCGCTCTATGGTGGCCGAGCGCGATACGACCGACCGCTATCTCGCGGCGTATCTGTCGGACCGCGTCGGCGCGGAATTCACCGGGCGCATCTCGGGCATCGCCAAGTTCGGCGTGTTCGTGAAGCTCGACGAGACAGGCGCGGACGGGCTCGTGCCCATTCGCAACCTCGGGCGGGAATACTTCCACTTCGACCGCGAGGAAGGCACGCTCATGGGGGCCGATACCGGCACCGTGATCGGCCTTGGTCAGCGCGTGCGCGTCAAGCTGATCGAAGCTGCACCGGTCACCGGCGGGATCGCCTTCGACCTTCTGGAACTCGAGGATCGCGAGATGCCGCAAGGCGGTGGTCGCGGCTCGAGCCGGCGCCGTCCAGGTACCGCACCGTCGCGTGGCAAAGGCAAGCCGCCCAAGCGCAAGCTCGCCCGCGCCAGGAAGAAAGACGCCAAGGTCCGCAAGACGCGGGAGCGGCGCGCGAAGTGAGCCATCGGCGGGGCCTTGCTAAGGCTGCGACGGGCAGCTTTGCGGGACGGTGTCCTCCGGTTAGATTGGCCAAGCCACATATCGACAGGTTTTCTCGATGAGATGCGCCAAGATCAGCTTCGCCCTCACCGTTCTCGCCAGCGCCGCCATCGCCGCGCCGGAGGTCTCGATGCGTCCGATGCCGCGCCCGATCGAAAGCCCTTCGGCGGCGGCGCAACCCTCCGCAACCGAGCCTGAAATGCGCCCCGCCGACCCTGCGGGCGAGCTCTCACAAGCCGGTTTCGAGGCATGGATCGCGTCGTTCCGGGACACCGCGATTGCCGAGGGTATCTCGGCGGACACGTTCGACACGGCGTTCGACGGGGCTGCTTTCGATCCTGTCATCGTCGAACGCGACCGTAGCCAGAACGAGTTCACAAAGACGATCTGGGATTACCTCGACACCGCCGTCTCCGACACGCGGGTGGCCAACGGTCGCGCGGCGCTCGAAGAACGGGCTGAGGTGCTGGAGGCGATCGAGGCGGAATATGGGGTCCGCAAGGAAATCGTTACGGCGATCTGGGGGCTGGAATCGGCCTATGGCGGCTACAAGGGCACCACCCCGACGCTCGCAGCGCTTGCGACGCTGGCCTATGAGGGTCGCCGTGCGGAGTTCTTCGAGAACGAGGTGCTCGCCGCGCTCAATATTCTCCAAGCGGGCGATACCGATGTCGGCTCGCTGCGCGGCTCCTGGGCGGGCGCGATGGGGCATACACAGTTCATGCCGTCTTCCTATCTGCGGCTGGCCGTGGATTGGACGGGCGATGGAAAGCGCGACATCTGGGGCAGCGATCCCTCCGACGCGCTCGCATCGACAGCCGCCTATCTGAAGGAGAACGGCTGGCAGACCGGCGTGCCCTGGGGCGTCGAAGTATTGCTGCCCTCAGATTTCGACTGGATGAGCGCCCGGCGGGACAACGTGATGAGCCTCGAGGCATGGCGCGAGGCGGGCGTGACGCCTGTCGGTCAGCCGGAGATCCCGGACGGCACCGGCCTCTCGCTTCTCTTGCCTGCGGGCGCGGACGGCGCGGCCTTTCTGATCTCAGACAATTTCGAGGTGCTCGAGAGCTACAACACCGCGGACGCCTACGTGATCGCCGTGGGGCACCTGGCCGACCGGCTCGCCGGGGCCGGGCCGCTGACGAATTCCTGGCCACGGGCGGACCGCGCGCTCACCTTTGACGAGCGGATCGAGCTGCAAGAGCGCCTGCGCGACGCGGGGTTCGACCCCGAAAAGATCGACGGCCGGATCGGGCCGCTCACCATCTCGGCGGTGCGCGACTACCAATCGGCGCAAGGCTTGCGGCCGGACGGCTATGTCTCGTTGAACGTGCTGACTCACCTGCGGGACGGCTGACGCAGACGAGTTCGCTTACCGCGATCCCTGCGACTCGCAGCGACCACCGGTGAAACAGGAGGTCACCGTCTCGATCTGTTCGGCGGTCGGGCGCGGATAGATGAATCCGGGACAGGGGCTCGCGAGAGCGATGTATCCCTCGCCTTCCTGCTCGAGAAACATGAGGTAGTCTTCTCCGCTTTCCGCCCCCGCACACCAGGGACCAAGGCAGAGCGCGCGCAGCGTGATAGTGCGCTCGAAAGGTTGGGCGAAGCCGTCCGGTCCGAGCGAGCGACCCGAGATACGTGCCGGGATATCGGTCTGCGGCGGTTGCTGCTGCGAGAGATCCTCGCGCGGCAGGCGGCTTTCATCAAAGGTCATTCGGCCCAGAACGATGATCCAGGGGTCCTCGTCTGACTCGGCCTGGCGGAACTCACGCGCCACATCGGCAGGCATGCAGGAGAGCGCCAGCGCCGGGCCTCCACTTAAGGCGAGCATCAGGCCGGCAATGACGCGCATCATCAGAGCTTCTCCCGGAATTCGGCGATGACCTGTTCATAAACGGGTCTTTTGAACGGCACGATCTGGTCGATCACCTCATCGGCGGGAAGCCAACGCCATTCGGTGAATTCCTGATGCGCGTCGGCATCGAGCCGGATCTGGTCGTCGGAGCCGTGAAAGCGCAGCAGGAACCATTTCTGCTCCTGGCCCTTGTACCGGCCTTTCCAGATGCGCGGAACGATGTCGTGCGGCAGATCGTACGCGATCCAGCCTTCGGTTTCCGCCTCGACCGTTACGAGGTCCGGCGTGACGCCCGTCTCTTCGGTCAGTTCCCTGAGCGCGGCGGTGCGCGGCTCCTCGCCCTTGTCGATTCCGCCTTGCGGCATTTGCCAGGCCGGCGGCTCGTGCGGTTGGCGGTCCGCGCGCTGGCCGACGAAGGCATGACCGGCGGCGTTCACCAGCATCACGCCTACATTGCGGCGATAAGGCAGCGCGGCGATCTCTTCAGGGCTCATGGGCGCCTCGGTGCTGAAAAGGCGCGGGAGGGGTGTTCCCGCGCCTTCTGTCTCTTCACTTATTCGCTTTGCGAGCTGTCCTCGCCATCGCCGCTTTCGGGCGCGACGATCGCGCCTTGGCTCAGCGCACGAACCTCGGGGCCCAGAGCCGACAGGCCCTTGAGGATGTCGATCGCGTAAGCGAGCTGGTAATCCTCTTCGCGGAGTGCCGCGGCCTCCTCGGCCTTCTCGCGGTCTTCCTCGATCTGGCGAGCCTCGTCCTCGCTGAGGCTGTCATTTCCGAGCGCGCCGCGTAGGTCCGACTCGGAGCGCGTCGGCAGGCCGGATGCCTCTTCATCGGCCTCCTCGTCGACCGGATTGCGGTTGGGCTGCGCCACGATGATGTCGGGCGAGACGCCAAGCGCCTGGATCGAGCGACCGGACGGAGTGTAATAGCGCGCCGTGGTCAGACGCATCGCGCCCTCGCCCCGAAGCGGCATAACCGTCTGCACGGATCCCTTGCCAAAGCTCTTGGTGCCGACGACGATGGCGCGGCGGTGATCCTGCAGCGCCCCTGCCACGATCTCGGACGCAGACGCCGAGCCGCCGTTGATCAGGACAACGATCGGCTTGCCTTCGGCCAGATCGCCCTCTTCTGCATTGTAGCGATCGCCATCCGCCGGGTCACGCCCACGAGTCGAGACGATCTCACCTGCATCGAGGAAGGCGTCGGATACCTCGATGGCCTGGTTCAAGAGGCCACCCGGATTGTTCCGCAGGTCGATGACGAACCCGTTGACGTTCTCCATACCGCCAAGCGCCTCGACCTCTTCGCGAAGGCCCGATTCCAGGTTCGGGAAGGTCTGATCGTTGAAGGTCGTGATCCGCAGGACCACGGTCTGGCCTTGCGTGCGGGTCCGCACCGCGGTCAGCGTGATCGTATCGCGCACGATCTCGACGTCGAAGGGTTCTGCCTCGCCTTCGCGCACGACCGTGATAACGATCTCGGAGCCGACCGGCCCGCGCATCATGTCGACCGCCTCGTCGAGCGTCAGGCCCAGCACAGACTCGCCGTCGACATGGGTGATAAAGTCGCCCGCCTCGATCCCGGCCTCGTCGGCAGGAGTGCTGTCGATCGGAGAGACAACTTTCACGAAGCCGTCTTCCTGCGTCACCTCGATGCCGAGTCCGCCGAATTCACCGCGCGTCTGCACGCGCATGTCGGCTGCGTCGTCGGGCGAGAGGTAGCTCGAATGCGGGTCGAGCGAGGTCAGCATGCCGTCGATGGCCGCCTCGATCAGTTCTTCCTCGTTCACCTGCTCGACATATTGCGCCCGGACGCGTTCGAAAATGTCGCCGAACAGGTCGAGCTGTTCGTAGACACTGGCGTTTCGCTGCTCTTCCTGGGCCAGAAGCGGGCCGACGAATTGTGTCGTCGCGACGATTCCGGCGATCGTGCCGCCGGCCGCGGCCATGACGAATTTCTTCATTCCAAAGTCATCCCTTGTCGGTTGCGAACCAGTCCAGCGGATCCACGGGACGGTCTCCCTCTCTCACCTCTATATAGAGCGTTTCGGGCCGGGCGTTTCCACCCCCCGAATTGGGCTGTAACACAGAGGTGTCTTCGGCCCCGCCCGCCATGAGCCCCACTGGCGCCCCGGCGGGCAGAACCTGCCCCGTCTCACCGTAGACCGTGTCGAGCCCTGCAAAGACGAACAACAGATCGGCGCGCGGCTCAAGGATGATGACAAGACCGTAATCCAGCAGCGGACCGCGATAGCGCACCGTCGCAGCGGCGGGTGTCGTGACCAACGCGCCCGGCGCGGTCGCGAGCACGATACCCGGACGCGCGACGCCAGCGGCATCTTCTTCTCCAGCGCGCCGCAGGATCTGACCCGAAGCCGGCAAAGCCAGGTCGCCCTTTGCCAGCGTCGCACCGGTTTCGGGAGCGGTTTCGCCCTCGGTAATCTCGGCAAGGCCGCTCGCAAAACCGTCCAGCGTCTCCGTCGCGCCGATCAGGATCGCGGTCTTGACCGGATCCTCGGTGAAGCGCTGCGGCAGGTCGGTGCGGTCGGCCACTGCCTGGCTGAGCGCCGCGCGCGCCTCCTGCACCCCCTGCAGGCCGTCGCGCAATGTCTCCGCCGCGTTCTCCTGCAGGATACGCAGATCCTCAACTTCCTCGAGATCCGCGCGAAGTGCGAGGGCGCGGGCTGCAAGGCCGGGCGTGACCGAGGCGACGAGCATCCCCGCGCGAGCCGCGCCGACTGGGCCATCCGGATGAAGAAGCTGCTGGGTCACGTCGCTGCGGCCCAAGGACTGAAGCGCCGAGAGCAGCTCTGCGACCTCCGTCTCGCGCGCTGCGAGATCGCGGCGCAGGCCCGCCTCGCGGATCGCGGCATCGCGCAGCCCGTCCCGCATGGCAACCAGTCCATCCTCATAGGCGCGGATCGTGTCGGTGAGCGCCGCGACGCGATCCGAGGCACGATCCGCGACCGCGAGATCTTCGGCCGCCCGCTCCAGCGCCACGGCCGCGGCTCTCGCGCGTTCGCCTGCATCCTGTGCCTCGGCAGTGCCGCTCACGGCCAGACAAAGAACTATGGCCGCCGCTCGGATCATCGCCGGATCAGGCTCTTGCCGGTCATCTCATCGGGTGCCTCGAGCCCCATCAGCTCCAGCAGCGTCGGTGCAAGGTCGGCCAAGCGACCATCGGCGAGCGCGGACCCCTCGGGCCCACCCGCAAGGATCACAGGCACTGGATTGAGTGTATGCGCCGTGTGCGCCCCGCCGGTCTCGGGATCGACCATGACATCGCAATTGCCATGGTCGGCAGTGATGATCATCGCACCGCCCGCCGCGTCCATCGCCTCGAGCGCCCGGCCGAGTCCCTCGTCGACCACCTCGCAGGCGCGGATCGCGGCATCAAGATCACCTGTATGACCCACCATGTCCGGATTGGCGTAGTTCACGACGATCAGATCATAGCCCGCCTCGATCGCCTCGACGAATTTTTCGGTCACCGCGGGCGCGCTCATCTCCGGCTGCAGGTCATAGGTCGCGACATCCGGAGATTTGGGCATATGCCGATCCTCACCCTCTTCCGGCACTTCCTTGCCGCCATTGAGGAAGAAGGTGACATGCGGGTATTTTTCCGTCTCGGCGAGCCGGAACTGGCGCAGCCCGTGTTGCGCGACCCATGCGCCGAGCGTGTTGACGATCTCGCGCTTGGGATAGGCGGTCGCCATGTAGCCGTTATGAGCATCGCTGTACTCGACCATGCCGAGAAGCGCCGACATCTCAGGACGCGTCCGCTCGAAACCGTCGAACTCGGGCGCGCCCAGCGCCGCGAGGATCTCTCGCGCCCGGTCGGCCCGGAAGTTGAGACAAAAAAGCCCATCGCCTTCCGCGATGCCATCATAGCCTTCGATCACGGTCGCTGGGATGAACTCGTCCGTCTTGCCGCTCTCATAGGCTTGCGCGACCGCCTCAGCGGGCGTGCTTGCGCTTTGACCGTTTCCTTCGGCGATGGCGTCGAAGGCCGTCTTCACGCGGTCCCAGCGGTTGTCGCGGTCCATCGCGAAATAGCGCCCGATCACCGTGCCGATGGCAGCCCCGTCCGGCAGACCGTCCACCAACTCCGACATGAAGCCATCCGCGCTTTTCGGCGCAACGTCGCGCCCGTCGGTGATCGCGTGAACGACGACGCTCAGCCCCTGTTCGGTCATCATCTTGGCCGCCGCGAGGAGATGTCGGATGTGCCCGTGCACACCCCCGTCCGAGACGACGCCAAAGAGGTGCGCGCGCCCGCCCGCGGTCTTTACCCGCGCGGCGAAGTCGAGAATGGCGGCATTGTCGAAGAACGAGCCATCCTCGATCGCGAGATCGATCTGCCCCAGATCCATCGCGACAACGCGCCCGGCACCGATATTGGTATGTCCGACCTCGGAATTGCCCATCTGCCCGGTCGGAAGCCCGACGTCAGGCCCATGCGTCGTCAGCGTCGCGTTCGGACACTCCCGCATCAAACGGTCCATGTTCGGTGTTTTCGCAAGCGCGGGCGCGTTGGCCTCCCGGCTCCCGGAGAGCCCCCAGCCGTCGAGAATGGTGAGGATGACGGGTTTGGGCATGGCGGTCCTTAAACGGTTGGCGTTTCCACATTTAGCTAACAGACAGGACGTACTATTAAAACAGTTTGACCTGACCCTACACCTAAAAAGTCTTTACAATTCCGGCACTTAAGGAAATTTCGTTTTGAGCATTGACAGCACGAAGCTCACCTCGGAAAACTTGCCGGAACTTGATCGCAGCTACGGATGTAGTCAATGATAATAATCACTTGCGGAGATTCTAACTTTCTTTTTGCTCTGGAAGAAATTGAAAAAAATATTAGATTATTTTCTGGAGCCTATCCAGTCATTTATGATGTAGGACTCACCGAACGTGATCGTCAAAAGTTAAAATCAAACATCGTTAAATTGGATTTTGAGAGCTCATTCCGCAGCAAAACCGATGAAGGCTATATAAGAACACATCACAAACCAGCCGCAATTCGGCACGCACTTAAGAAATTCAATCAACCTGTGCTATATCTTGACGCAGATATGCTTATTACGAAAAAGATTTCATATCAAAGCCTGCCTTTAGCCGACGTTGTTATTACTCCACGACATCCAAAAGAAATGAAAAGAGAAAGCCATATCAAGAACGGGCTTCTAAATGCGGGATTCCTTCTATTTAATAATAACGACAAATCTCTTGGGCTTCTTAATAAGTGGGCAGAGGAGTGTGGCGATACAAGAAAATCGGATCAAAAGGCTCTGTCAGATCTTACGCTCGGCTCAAACGAAGGGAAAGCAGGCCAGTATTACAAGGTCGAAGGCGCAGAAGTGGCTTGTATCGACCCTGTCTTGTGGAATGATGTGACCGGACGAACAGGGTACATATTGCACTTCAAAGGAATAGGACGAAATAGCGATAAAACCCGAAAGATTGCGAAGTGGAGAAGTACGGCGCACCGGCTACGAAAGTATGGGGCTTTGGGACAACTACAACTTCGAGCAAGACGGCTTTTATATAGTAGCGGCATAATAGAATATTAGATTATAAAAATTGGAATTTAAAATGGATAGCAATCTAGGAATAAATAATACGGCACTTGTTACCCCCTATTTCATTCCACGACCGTCTAAGAAAAGACGTAATCTTGGCGATGGATTTATAAAGGCCGCTATCGAGAGAAGAATAGGGGAATTTAAAAGTGATCTTACGTTCTCTACGCGAGAAGAACCATCTAAGTCAGAAGTTCGTCGATTAATATCGGCTGGAACAGTCATCATTGGCGGTGCAAACATGTTATCGGATGATTTTTCGCCTTGGCCAAATTTTGACGTGGACCTACTGTCCGATGACCGCTTGCGCTTCTTTCCTTTTGGAATAGGGATAAATGGAATCCCCAAAAGGAATCGTGGCTTCACGCGAAAAGCCTCTGAAATCATCAAAGGCATCCATAGAAATATTGAGTACTCCTCTTGGCGCTGCCCGAACACCATTTCCATTTTAGAAGCTTCCTTTCCAGAGTTGAAAGGTAGGTTCGTGATGACGGGCTGCCCAGTTATCTACGACTCTCCGATTTTTCAAAAGCAAAAATTCCACGAGGGAATCAAAAAAGTTGCCGTAACTATAACTGAAAGAGATGATTTCTTTGAACGTGAGTATCTTACACTCATCGATGTTAAGAGAAGCTTTCCAAATGCAGATAAATTTCTTGTTTTACACCAAGATTTCCGCCCTAAAAGTTTCGTACAAAGCGCGTTAATGAAGTCAAAAGACAAAGTTTACTTGCGCAGGATAGAGGTACTACATCAGCTAGCCAGAGATATGGGATACAGTATTATAGCGCCCAAGACGGAACTTGAGTGTAGGCAATTTTATGAGGGGATTGATATCCACGTAGGAAGCAGATTGCACGCGCACTTAAACTTTCTCAGTAGAAACAAGCGCAGCTTCCTAACGTACGTAGATGATCGGTGTCTCGGCTTCTCGGAGTTCTATAGATTTCCTTTGATCACCCCTGGAAGTTTAGAAGAACATCTAGATTTTGACTTCGAAATAGTACGCGGGAAAGTATTTGAGTCTTGGAGAAATATGAGAAAATTCCTCGAGCAGTTGCCTGGAGTTGCTTGACGATCCAAGCCGCGGTAAAGAGCGGTTGAAGCGTGTAGCAAGTTGAGTTTTGCTAGGTTTATATTTTTAGACTCTCTATTTACTCACCCCTGCAAGCTCTTCACCACCAGCTCGCCTTCGCCGCGGGCGCGGATCGCTTGCGCGGCCGCATGCGCCCCCGCGAGGGTCGTGAAGTATGGGATCTTGTCGTAGAGCGCGACGGAGCGGATCTCGCGGCTGTCTTCCAGCGCGGCGACGCCTTCGGTCGTGTTCATGACGAGCTGGATTTCTCCATCCTTGAGCATGTCGACCACGTTCGGACGGCCCTCATAGACCTTCTTGACGATCTCGGCAGGCACGCCTTCGGCCTTGAGATAGGCCGCCGTGCCGGCTGTTGCGACGATGGAGAAGCCCTGCTCCATCAGCGTCTTCGCGGTCTCGATGAGCTGCGCGCCCTTGTCCTCGTCCTTGATCGAGAGGAAGACGCGACCGCCCTCGGGGAGCATGTTACCAGCGCCGAGCTGCGCCTTGAGGAAAGCGCGCGGGAAGGAACGGTCCCAGCCCATCACCTCGCCGGTCGAGCGCATCTCGGGGCCGAGCACGGTATCGACCCCGGGGAAGCGGGCGAAAGGCAGCACGGCCTCCTTGACCGAGAACCACGGCATCATGGGATCGGCCAGCGTCATCGGATCGGCCATTGGCACGTCGGTGTCGTAGTCGATCTGATCGCCGTGCGGCTCACGCAGCGGGAAGGCCGAGAGCTTTTCCCCCGCCATGATCCGCGCGGCGATGGAGGCAATCGCGCTGTCGGTGGCCTTCGCGACGAAGGGCACGGTCCGCGAGGCGCGCGGATTGACCTCGATGAGGAAGATCGTCTCGTCCTTGACCGCGAATTGCACGTTCATCAGTCCGACGACACCGAGTTCCAGCGCGAGCGCCACGGTCTGGCGCTTGACCTCTTCGATGATCTCCGAAGGCAGCGAATAGGGCGGCAGCGAGCACGCGCTATCGCCGGAATGAACGCCCGCCTCTTCGATATGCTGCATGATGCCGGCGACATGCACATCGGTCCCGTCGCAGAGCGCGTCGACATCAAGTTCCACCGCGCCCGAGAGATAGCCATCGAGCAGCACGGGCGACTTGCCCGAGACCACGACCGCCTCGGCGATGTAGCGCTTGAGGTGGTCCATATCGCGCACGATCTCCATCGCGCGGCCGCCCAGCACGTAGGAGGGACGGATCACCAGCGGAAAGCCGATCCCTTCGGCGATATCGAGCGCCTGTGCATCCGAGGAGGCGATGCCGTTCTTCGGCTGCTTCAGCCCGAGCTTGTTGACGAGCGCCTGGAACCGCTCGCGATCTTCAGCCAGGTCGATGGCGTCGGGCGTGGTGCCAAGGATCGGGATACCCGCCGCTTCGAGATCGTTGGCAAGCTTCAACGGGGTCTGGCCGCCGAACTGCACGATCACGCCGTGCAGCGTGCCATTCTCCTGCTCGACGCGCAGGATCTCCATCACATGTTCGAAGGTCAGAGGCTCGAAATAGAGACGATCCGAGGTGTCGTAATCGGTCGACACAGTCTCGGGGTTGCAGTTGATCATGATCGTCTCGTAGCCGGCATCGGTCAGCGCAAAGCAAGCGTGGCAGCAGCAATAGTCGAACTCGATCCCCTGCCCGATCCGGTTCGGCCCGCCACCGAGGATAACGACCTTCTTGGCGCCCGAGGGCCGCGCCTCGCATTCGACTTCGCCCATGAGCGGGGCTTCGTAGGTCGAGTACATGTAGGGCGTCTGCGCTTCGAATTCGGCCGCGCAAGTGTCGATCCGCTTGAAAACTGCAGTGACGCCGAGGCGAGTGCGGTGAGCACGCACCTCCATCTCGTCCTGACCGGACAACGCGGCGAGGCGCATGTCGGTGAAGCCCATCATCTTGAGCGCGCGGAACGCCTCTTCGTCCTGCGGCAGACCGTTCGCGCGCACGTCCTCCTCGGCCTCGACGATCTCGCGGATCCGGGCCAGGAACCAGGGATCGAAGCTTGTGACCCCGTGGATGTCGTCATCTGACAGACCGTGGCGCATGGCTTGCGCGATGGTCCGCATGCGATCGGGCGTCGGCTTGGAGATCGCCTTGATCACCGCCGCGCGCACGTTCGCCGGATCGTCCGCACCTTCGATCTCGACCTCGTCGAAGCCTGAAAGACCCGTCTCCATCGAGGCCAGTGCCTTCTGCAGGCTCTCATGGATGGTGCGGCCGATGGCCATCGCCTCGCCCACCGACTTCATGGCGGTGGTCAGCAGCGGCTCGGAGCCGGGGAATTTCTCGAAGGCGAAACGCGGGATCTTGGTGACGACGTAGTCGATGGTCGGCTCGAAGCTCGCCGGCGTGACCTTCGTGATGTCGTTGTCGAGCTCGTCAAGCGTGTAGCCCACGGCAAGCTTCGCGGCGATCTTGGCGATCGGGAAACCCGTGGCCTTCGACGCCAGCGCAGAGGAGCGCGAGACGCGCGGGTTCATCTCGATCACGACCATGCGGCCATCTTCGGGATTGATCGCCCATTGCACATTGGAGCCGCCCGTCTCGACGCCGATCTCGCGCAGAACGGCGATCGAGCCGTTACGCATGATCTGGTATTCCTTGTCCGTCAGCGTGAGCGCCGGCGCGACGGTGATGGAGTCGCCCGTATGCACGCCCATCGGATCGACGTTCTCGATGGCGCAGACGATGATGGCGTTGTCGTCGCGGTCGCGGACGACCTCCATCTCGAATTCCTTCCAACCCAGAAGCGACTCGTCGATCAGGATCTGGTTCACCGGCGAGGCATCCATGCCGGAGCGGCAGTAATATTCGAAGTCCTCGCGGTTATAGGCGACACCGCCACCAGTGCCGCCCAGCGTATAGGCGGGCCGGATGATCGCGGGCAGGCCGATATGCTCAAGCTCGCCGAGCGCGATCCGCACACCTTCCTTGAGATCCGCATTCCCGTCAGGCTTCTTGGGCGCGGTGACGATCGTGGCCTTGGGATTCTCGAGCCCGATCCGATCCATCGCCTCGCGGAAGAGCGCGCGGTCCTCGGCCATCTCGATGGCATCTCGGTTGGCGCCGATCATCTCGACGCCATGTTCGGCCAGAACGCCCATCTCCTCGAGCTTGAGCGCGGTGTTGAGCCCGGTCTGCCCGCCCATCGTCGGCAGCAGCGCATCGGGTTTTTCCTTGGCGATGATCTTGGCGACGATCTCTGGCGTGATCGGCTCGATGTAAGTGGCATCGGCCAGGCCCGGATCGGTCATGATCGTCGCAGGGTTGGAGTTAACGAGGATGACCCGGTATCCCTCTTCGCGCAGCGCCTTGCACGCCTGGGCGCCCGAATAGTCGAACTCGCAGGCCTGACCGATGATGATGGGGCCGGCTCCGATGATCATGATCGACTGGATATCGGTGCGTTTGGGCATGTGGGACCTCATCATTCGGCAAGCGAGTCGCCCCGGCGGTAGCGGGCCGGAGCGCAAATTGTCGTGCCTTATAGACATGAGAGACGGCGGTTCAAGAACCGTTTGACCTATAGTCGCATCACGATGTGCCCACGGGCGTCGCCCGGCGGTCAAATTCAAGCTGTCAGATTTTTCTGACAGTTTTTTCCAGCAAGTGTACTATACATTTGACACATCGCAGGACACGCTCTGAGCGCCGCATTCAAAGCCAGGTTTTCCTCCATTCGCCGGGAGCGCCCGAAATGGCCAATAGCCATGAGATCATCTCGCAGCCGCCCACCGGGTCGGGTCTCATGGACGCCAACATGGTTGCGTCGCTGCATGCCGTGATCGAGCAAGCCAAAGGTTCTGCCAGCCGCGACCGCGTTTTCGCCGATGCTGGAATCGAGGATCTGCCGGTTGACGACGGGACATTGTCAGAGGCCCGGGTTGCCCGGCTGCATTCATTGGTACGTGAAAACTGGCCCGGCGAGGCAAGCGAGATTCTAGACATGGCCGGGCGCGTCGCAGCCGAGGTCTTCGTCAGCCAGAACATCACGCCGAAAGCGATTCTCCTTCTACAGAACATGCCTTGGTCAGTGTCCGCCTGGCTCGTCGGAAAAGCGGCGCGGCTCAATTCTGCGGGTTTCCGAGGCTCGGGAACCTTCGCGATCCAGACCACCTCCCGGCTCGCGATCTATCACAACCCCCTGGCGATCGGCGTGACGGCGGACCAGCCGATCTGCCATTTTCACGCCGCCATGTTCGAGCACATGTTCCAGCGCATGTCGCACCGCGATTTCGTGTGTCGGGAGACCGCCTGCATGGCCGCGGGGCACGACCATTGCAGCTTCGAGCTGACGCTTTGAGTTATTCGGCAGCCTGCGCCAGCGCGCGATCTTTGGTGTAAAGATAATCGCGCGTCACCGGCACGGCGTATTGCTTTTTCGACAATTGCAGGTGGACGACGCCCTGGCGCTGCTCTTCGAAGGCGGTCTCGCAGGCAACGAGGTAGAAGCGCCACATCCGAACGAACCTCTCGTCGTACATCTCGCGCACTTGCGGCAAGACCGCCTCGAAGCGCTCGCGCCAATGCGCGAGCGTCGGCCCGTAATGACCGCGCAGCATCTCGATATCCGCCATCCAGAGACCCGCATGCTCCACCTCCGGCACGAGATCGGACATCGCCGGCACGTAGCCGCCGGGGAAGATGTACTTGTCGATCCAGGGCGAGGTCGGAGACGGACGGCTCGACAACGCAATCGAGTGGATCAGCGCGATGCCGTCGGGATCCAGAAGCTCGGCCACCTTTCCAAAATACGTCGAAAATTGCGGCCGGCCCACATGTTCGAGCATGCCGACGCTCACGATCCGGTCGAAGGTTTCGGTGACGTTCCGGTAATCTTCGAGCCGGAACTCCACGCGATCGACCAGCCCCGCCGCTTCGGCCCGCGCCTTTGCGGTTGCAAGCTGGTTGCGCGACAAGGTCACTCCGGTCACCTGCGCGCCGTAATCGCGTGCGAGCGTCAGCGCCATTCCGCCCCAGCCGCATCCGATGTCGAGAACGCGCATGCCGGGTTCGATCCTGAGCTTCTCGGCGATATGCGACTTCTTGGCCGCCTGCGCCTCGTCCAGCGTCATGTTGGGCCGGCTGAAATACGCGCAGGAATATTGCATGTCCTCGTCGAGGAAGAGCCGGTAAAGGTCATCCGAGATATCGTAATGATGCGCGACGTTCGAGCGCGCCGTTATCGGCGTGTTGCGCTGAAGGAACGTGCTGAGGGCCATGCGCGCGGAGTTGACCGCCTCGATCCACGCCGGCATCCGACCGCCGGTTTCGCGGGCGCGCTGCAGGAGCGCCAGAAGCGGGCGGAGATTGTCGTCGGACACCTCGATCCGCCCGTCCATATACGCCTCGCCCAGCGCGAGAACCGGGTTGAGACAGAGGGCACGCATTGCGGAGGGCTCACGGATCGTTGCCGCCACGCGCGGCTCCTCTCCCGATCCGTAGCGTGACACGCGCCCGTCCGGCCATGTCACGCTCAGATCGCCCACCGTCACGAGTTTTCGTAAAACGCTGTCAAGAATACGGTCCCACATTGTGCCTCTCCTTTCAAAAAGGCTGTAAACCTGGCCCGCCGCTCGATATGTCAGTTATTTTAGCGCGCCTTTCCGGCTGCGCCAAATCGTAGCAGCCTGCGGCTTGACTTCCCGGCCGGGGAACGATGTATCGGCGCACAACTTTTCCGCATTTTTCGAGGGGCGATCCCAGATGCACGCTTACCGCAGCCATTCCTGCGCCGATCTTCGCAAAGAGCATGTAGGCGAAACGGTCCGCCTCGCAGGTTGGGTCCACCGCATCCGCGATCATGGCGGCGTGCTTTTCGTCGATCTGCGCGATCATTTCGGCATCACGCAGGTGCTCTGCGATCCCGACAGCCCGGTTTTCGCCGAAGTCGACAAGCTTCGCTCCGAATGGTGCGTGAAGATCGACGGCGTGGTGAAGGCGCGCGACGAGAGCCTTGTGAACCCCAAGCTGCCGACCGGCGAGATCGAGGTCTATATCCGTGACGTCGAGATTCTGGGCGCGTCCGAAGAATTGCCGCTCATCGTCTTCGGCGACCAGGAATATCCCGAGGAGACGCGCCTGCGGTATCGCTACCTCGACCTGCGCCGCGAGGTCATGCAGAAGAACATGACCCTGCGCTCGGACGTCGTGCGCTCCATCCGGCAACGGATGTGGGATCAGAACTTCAGGGAATACCAGACACCGATCATCACCGCGTCCTCGCCCGAAGGCGCGCGCGACTTCCTTGTGCCCTCGCGCCTGCATCCGGGCAAGTTCTACGCGCTGCCGCAGGCGCCGCAGCAGTTCAAACAGCTCATCATGGTGTCGGGCTTCGACAAGTACTTCCAGATCGCGCCCTGCTTCCGCGACGAGGATCCGCGCGCCGACCGCTCGCCCACAGATTTCTACCAGCTCGACATGGAGATGAGCTTCGTCGAGCAGCAGGACGTCTTCGACACGATCGCGCCTGTCGTCGCGGGCGTCTTCGAGGAGTTCGGCGGCGGCCGCAACGTCGACGCGCCGCAGGACTGGCCGCAGATCTCCTATGCCGACGCGGCGCTCTGGTACGGCACGGACAAGCCGGACCTCAGGAACCCGATCAAGATGGAGCGCGTCTCGGAGCATTTCAAAGGCTCGGGCTTTGCCATCTTCGCCAAGCTCCTCGAACAGGACGGCACCGAGATCCGCGCCATCCCCGCGCCCGGCGGCGGGTCGCGCAAGTTCTGCGACCGGATGAACGCCTTCGCGCAGAAAGAGGGTCTACCGGGGATGGGGTATATCTTCTGGCGAGATCAGGGCGATGGCATGGAAGCCGCCGGCCCGCTTGCCAAGAACATCGGCCCCGAACGCACCGAGGCGATCCGCGAACAGCTGGGTCTCGGCGTCGGCGATGCGGCGTTCTTCCTTGGCGGCAAGCCCAAGGATTTCGAACGGGTCGCGGGCAAGGCGCGCACCGTGATCGGCGACGAGCTGGGCCTCACCGATCAGAACCGCTTCGCCTTCGCCTGGATCGTCGATTTCCCGATGTACGAGGCCGACGAAGAGACGGGCGAGATTGACTTCAGCCACAACCCCTTCTCGATGCCGCAGGGCGGGATGGACGCGCTTCAGGGCGATCCCTTGAGCGTGAAAGGCTACCAGTACGATCTGGCCTGCAACGGCTACGAGCTGGTCTCCGGCGCGATCCGGAACCACAAGCCCGAGATCATGTTCCGCGCCTTCGAGCTTGCCGGTTACGGCGAAGACGAGGTTCGCAAGCGCTTTGGCGGCATGGTCAACGCCTTCCGCTTCGGCGCACCCCCGCATGGCGGCTGCGCGGCGGGAATCGACCGGATCGTGATGCTGCTCGCGGATGAAGACAATATCCGCGAGGTCATCATGTTCCCGATGAACCAGCGCGCCGAGGATCTGATGATGGGCGCGCCCTCCGAGCCGTCCGCCGATCAGCTCATGGAACTGCGCCTCCGGGTGATGCCCGAGGAGTGACAGCGCCCGCCCGCGCGACCGATCTTCGGAACGGTCGCGCGGCGACGCCCTGAACTATGTGCGCCTCCGACGCGAAAAAACGCGCCCGGCGCCGATATCTATTCCGTCCTGAAAACTTGTACGCACCTCTCACGGTTCAAACGACCGGAGAAATGGTGCCCAGGAGAGGACTCGAACCTCCACGTCCATACGGACACCAGCACCTGAAGCTGGCGCGTCTACCATTCCGCCACCTGGGCAGGTTGCGTGGAGGGGCGTTTAGACCCCGTCGCGATGCGTGTCAACGGCGATTCCGCGACGTTTCGCACTGCGGCGCGGCGTCCCTTGCCGTAGGGCGCGGGCAGGGTTAGGAACGGGCAAACCGACGCTCCGAGGGGAGAGACCCGATGCCCAAATCCAAGCTCGTCACCATCTTCGGCGGCTCCGGCTTTCTGGGCCGATACATCGCACGGCGCATGGCCAAGGATGGCTGGCGCGTCCGGGTGGCGTGCCGCCATCCCAACGATGCGATCTTCGTGCGAACCTATGGGGTTGTCGGTCAGGTCGAGCCCGTCTTCTGCAACATCCGCGATGACGAGTCGGTCAGGCACGTGACGATGGGCGCGAATGCGGTGGTCAATTGCATCGGCGTTCTGGCCGAGGCGGGACGGAATACCTTCGACGCGGTTCAGGCCGAGGGCGCGGCGCGGGTCGCACGCATGGCGAGCCAGGAAAATGTCGGGGCGCTCGTGCAGATCTCGGCAATCGGCGCGGATTCTGGCTCCAAGAGCGAATATGCCCGGACGAAGGCTGCCGGCGAAGAGGCGGTTCTCGAGGCGTTCCCGGGTGCCATCATCCTCCGGCCCTCGATCATCTACGGGCACGAGGACCAGTTCTTCAACCGCTTCGCCCAGATGACGCGCCTCGGGCCGATCCTGCCCGTCGTGGGCGCGAGTACAAAATTCCAACCGGTCTATGTAGACGATGTGGCACATGCCGCCTGCAAGGGCGTCAAGGGCGAGGCGGCGCCGGGTATCTACGAGCTTGGCGGCCCCGATGTGAACACGTTCCGCGAGCTGATGAGCTACATGCTCGAGGTGATCGCGCGGCGCAGGCTCATCCTCAATATCCCGTTCCCTATCGCGTACCTGATGGGGTTCGGCTTCGACATGGCGAACAAGGCGTCCTTCGGGCTCTTACCGGCTCAGATCACCCGCGACCAGGTACAGAACCTCAAGGTGGACAACGTTGTTGCTGATGGTGCGAAGGGATTTTCGGACCTCGGGATCGAGCCCATTTCGATGGAAGCGGTCCTTCCCGACTACCTTTGGCGCTTCCGCCCGTCTGGCCAGTATTTCGCGATCAAGAAATCCGCGGAATCGCTGAAGCCGCGCTGAGAACGGATCAGGCGTTTCCGTCTTTCAGCTTGGCAAGCCGGACCGCATTCAGGCAGCCCGGCATGGCGGCATCGGCGTCCGCGTGACGCGACAGCCACCTGTCGCACTGCCCAGGTGCGGGGCAGTGACGGCACCGCTCCACGATATCCGCCCAGTCACCATGCGAGAGATCGCCGGCCTGACGTGCCGCGGCGGGGTCTGCGCCCAAGGTCTTGGCCATGCGCCGAACGCGCATCAGGTGCGCCCGGCGGTCCCCGATCGGACGCGGAAAGCCGTCTTTGAGCGTCACCGGGCCTTGTCCGACAGCGTCGCGAAGCGTTCGGCGTTCCGGCAATAGGGTGGAGCGGCATCCGCTGCGACCGTGTCCAGAAGGAAAGCTTCGCACGAGCCGAGCTGCGTGCACCCCAGACAGGACAATATCGCGTCGTCGCGTTCGGCGGACGGAAAGAGCCCGCGCTGGCCGAGCTCTTCCAGATCGAGGCCGAGCGTGTCGGCCATACGGCTGACAAGCGTCTCGTGTTTGTCGCGAATCTTGCGGCTGACCATGATAGCTCCCTCTGCAGATTGAGGGTCATTCTGTCAGCCAGCCGCGCGCACAACCTTGATCCGTATCAAATCGCGCCGATGCGGGCGGCGGTACGGCGCACGATGTCGATCCGGGCAGCGTTCGGCGGGTGTGAGCCGAGGAAGCGGTTGCCGGGATCGGGAATACGCAAGAAGAACTCGGCACCGCGGACTGGATTGTAGCCTGCGCGCGCGGTGATGATCGTGCCGAGCTGGTCTGCCTCGAGCTCGAAATCCTTGGAATAGCGCCGTGCGCCCACCTGCGCGCCGATCTGTTCGGCCTCACGGATATAATCTTCGCTGGCGCCCGAAGCGGCGGCAAGGCCCGAGAAGATGACCGCGCCGACACTGGCGTTTTGCTGTTGCCGGTTGAGATGGCCGAGAATGTGGTGCGAGGCTTCGTGCCCCATCACGAAGGCCAGTTCGTCGGCATTGTTCACCGAGGCGATCAGCGCGAGATTGAAAGCGAGGATCGGCCGGCCCGCGCGGTCTATCGTCTGGTAGGCGTTCGGCTGCTGGCCGGGCCGATCATCGACGACAATGATGAAATTGCAGTTCGAGTCAGGCGAGATGCGGCGGCATTCCGCTTCGGCCACGGGCTCCACCGTATCCACGACCTCGATGAAATTGTTCGCCGCCGCCTGCGCGCGGTTCTGAGTATCGGGCGTGCCAACAGGCTCGAAGACGCCCGAAGGCGGCGTCGCCGGCCCCGATTGAGGCAACGGGGCGCAAGCCGACAGAAGAACGAGGAGAAGAGGAAGGAGGCGCAGCATGTCTCTCACATAATTCTGGTATGGAAGGCATAACTCCGCCGATGCCGCGCGGAAACCCAAGATTCTGCGACTTGGCGATGGCTTGCCGACACCTAGCTTGCCGGAAATGACCGAGCAACTGACCGTTATCTACAACGATACATGCCCAATCTGCGCCCGTGAGGTGCGTGGCTACAAGCGGATGACGGAGCGACATGACCTCCCCATACGCTTCCGCGGCCTCTCGGAAGGTGAACTGGATGCCTACGGCTTGAGCAAGCGCGCCGCCGCACGCCGGTTCCACGTGGAGGAGAACGGTCGCGTTTATGACGGTGTCGATGCGTTCGCCCGCGTCTGGGACAGGATTCCGAGACTGCGCTGGCTGGCCCGCCTCGTGCGCCTGCCCGGCCTCCACAAGCTTTCCGAGTTGCTCTACGATTACGTTGCCGCGCCAGCACTTTTTGCGCTTCATCGGCGGCGCGTCAGCAAGGGCAACGCGTACCGCCGCGGCTAGCGCCGAAAACGGTTTTCGCCGCTGCGATCCCGGTCTAGGCTCGGGTCATGTTCAGCATAGAGCACGAATTCGACGCCACGGTCGTCACGCTGGTCGATGAGGGCGCGGCCCCATTGCAGGAGGACGTCGTCGTCACGTCCTTCGAGGAATGCATCACGATCGAGCAGTTCGATCCGCGCACCGAGACAATGATGAAGATCACCTTGTCGATCAGCCAGATGCAGGATCTCGCCGCGGCGCTCGACCTGCCGGAAGGCGTTTACCGTCGCGACGCGAAACAGCGCTGAGCCTTTGCAGGGATCGCGGTTGAAACCCGGCGCGGCACGACAGACATACGGGTAAAGCAAGATGCTACCCGAGGGATGCCCATGCCTGATGCGAACGATGCCGCGCTCGATTTCCTGCTGACGCGCCGGTCGCGTCCGGCCAAGACCCTCACATCCCCTGCGCCGGATCGCGATGCACTTCTGACGATCCTGACCGCCGCCTCGCGCAGCCCCGATCACGGAAAGCTCGAGCCCTGGCGCTTCGTCGTGTTGGAGCGCGCGGCGCTGGAGCGGCTTGCCAAGCTTGCCACGTCCAGAGGCGAGGCAGCCGGTCTCGAGGCTGACCAGATCGCGAAAGGCCACGACCAGTTCGCCAATTCCCCGCTCTGCGTCGCGGTGATCGAAAGCCCGAAAGCCTCGCCCAAGATCCCCGCGCTCGAGCAAACCTACGCGGTCGGCGGCGTTTGCCTTGCCCTGCTGAATGCGTCGCTCGCGGCTGGTTGGGGCGCGAACTGGCTGACCGGGTGGCCCGCCCATGACCGCGACTTCATGCGCGAGGGCCTCGGCCTGTCGGATGACGAACGCGTCGCCGGTTTCATCCATCTCGGCACCGAAACCGCCGCGCCGCCGGATCGCCCGCGCCCCGATCTCGGGGCAATCGTGACCTGGGCCGAAACGTGATCTTCTCGGCGTTCGCCCGCGCACTGGGCCAGCTTGGCGATCCCCGCTTCCGGCGCGTCCTGTTCCTGGGCGTCGGTCTCGCGGTTGGGCTTCTGGCGCTCTTCTACGCGCTCTTCGCGACGCTCGTCGGATGGGCGACGCCCGAGACCGTGACGATCCCGTGGGTCGGAGAAATCACCTGGGTGGATGACCTTCTGAGCTGGGGCTCGCTCATCCTGATGATCGGGCTGTCGGTCTTCCTGATGGTCCCGGTCGCCTCGGCGATGACGGGGATCTTCCTCGAGGATGTCGCCGAGGCGGTCGAGGCTCGGCATTATCCCGACCTGCCTGCCGCCGGGCGGATTCCGTTCTTCGAGGCGGCAAAAGACACGCTGACCTTTCTCGGCGTTCTGATCCTTGCCAATGTCGCGGCCCTTATCCTCTACCTGATGCTTCCACCCTTCGCGCCGCTGATCTTCTGGGCGATGAACGGCTTTCTGTTGGGCCGGGAATACTTCACGGTCGCGGCGATGCGGCGCGTCGGGCGCGTGCGTGCGGCAGAGCTGCGTCGCCGCCACCTTCCGACGATCTGGCTGGCAGGTACGCTGATGGCGCTTCCGCTGACCGTGCCTCTAGTAAACCTACTCGTGCCGATTCTGGGCGCTGCGACCTTCACCCACCTCTATCACGGGCTGACCGCCAGGCGGGCCTAGTCGGTCTCGACGACTTCTGGGCCCATGCGGCCGAAGAAATCCATATCGCGGATGCCGATCCATCCTGAAACGATGATGACGAAGAGGATCGCCCAGATTACCGCCGAAATGCCCGTGGTGATCCAGGCCTTCGCTTTCAGGTGATGATTCTCGGGGCTGCCGGCATGTGTGCCGTGCACGACCTTCCCGAGATCACCCTGTGTCTCCAGGCGGATCGGAATCACGATCAGGAAGGTCAGAAACCAGATGACCGCGTAGAGCACGAGAGCCGAGGTGATGGTCATGTCTGTCTCCTTGCCGGGCGGCGTATGCTCACACCTGTTCCAGTTCCACGAGGCAGCCGTTGAAATCCTTGGGGTGCAGGAACAGCACCGGCTTGCCATGCGCGCCGATTTTAGGCTCGCCCGAGCCGAGAACCCGCGCCCCTTGAGATTTCAGATGGTCGCGCGCCGCGAGAATGTCATCCACCTCGTAGCAGACGTGATGGATGCCGCCGGAGGGATTCTTGTCGAGAAAGCCCTTGATCGGGCTCTCCTCGCCCAAGGGATAGAGAAGTTCGATCTTGGTATTCGGCAGCTCGATGAACACGACGGTCACCCCGTGATCGGGCTCGTCCTGCGGTGCGCCGACCTTTGCGCCAAGCGCGTTGCGGTATTGCGCGGATGCCGCCTCGAGATCGGGGACGGCGATGGCGACATGGTTCAGGCGGCCGATCATGTGCGAGGCTCCTCAATGCTGCATCGCACGCGGTTATGGACCGGGCAGAGGCGCCTTCGCAAGGAGGTGCGACCGTTAACCGCCCATTAGGCACCAGTGCCCAGAGTGAGCCGTGCGACAACCCCGGAGGGCAGAATGACCGAATCCGAATTTCTCACACAGCCTCTCAGGCCAAGTGCGGCCCGCCCACTCTTGGGCCTGACGATACTGCTGGTCGAAGACAGCCTTTATGCTTGCGACGCCATCCGGCTCTTGTGCCTCCGCAGCGGCGCGCGACTGCGCCGAGCCGATTGCCTCGCCTCGGCACGGCGTCATCTGGAAGTCTACAGACCCTCCGCGGTGATCATCGATATGGGCCTGCCAGATGGCTCGGGCGCGGACCTCATTCGCGAGCTGAAGGCGACGACCCCCAAGGTGCCCGCCATTCTCGCGATAAGCGGTGATCCCTTCGCTGAACACCTCGCCATCGCCGCCGGGGCGGACGGGTTCTTCGCCAAACCGCTGACGAGCCTTGGCGCGTTCCAATCCGCGATCCTCGCGCATCTGCCGTCCGAGCAGCGCCCCGAAGGACCGCGCCTTGTGAGGGAGGAGCCGGTTCGCCCCGACCCGATCAGCTTTCGTGACGACATGATGAACGCCGCCGCCATCCTCGAGAATTCCGACGCGCCAGAGCGGCTGGATTACGCGGCGCGGTTCCTGTGCGGCGTCGCGATGTCCGCCGGAGACCGCGCACTCGCGGACGCTGCCGGGGATCTCTTCGAGGCGCGTGTGTCGGGGCTGCCTTACGGTCCCTGCCTTGCCCGCGTGTCGGGCCTTTTGCAGGAGCGCATGTCAGAACCGCTCGCGGTCTAGTGCGAACTGAAAGGGCAGTGGCAGATTTGTGAAATTGGTCGGAGTGGCAGGATTCGAACCTACGACCCCTGCCTCCCGAAGACAGTGCTCTACCAGGCTGAGCTACACTCCGACCGTGCCGCGCCGGATACTCAATGCGCGCGCCTTTGGCAAGGGGTCAGCCGCGCGTTTTGGAGCGCTTTCGCGCCAGCCGGATCAGCGCGTCTATCCGCGGCCATGTGCCGGTCTCGAAGCGGGTCCGGGTGCTGCTGACGGGCCGGTTCTCGGATGCGTTGGCGCGGCCTTCGCGGACGACGATATAGAGGCCCGACGCGATGATGATGGAAGCTCCGACAAGTGTCGGCCCATCCAGCCCCTCGTCGAAGAACAACGCGCCGAACAGCGTGGCCCAGATGATCTGGGAATATTGCATCGGTGCGACGATCACGGCCTCGCCGGCGCGATACGCCTCGATCATCAGCGCTGCGGCGACGAATCCCAGAACCGCGAGACCGGCGTTCAGCGCAAGATCTCCGACCGGCATCGGAACATGCACGAAGGGCAGGAGCGCGAACATCACCGCGAAATTGCCGAGCATCGGATAGAGGATCAGCACCGCCGTGCGTTCATCCTGGCCGATCTTGCGCGAGATGATGGAGGCCAGCGCGCTGCCGAACGCCGCCACCAGCGCCGCCATATGTGCGAGCGTCAGGTCTGTCGAGCCCGGTCGCAGCACCACGAGCACGCCGCAAAGCCCCACGATTACGGCCGCCCAGCGCCGAAGACGCACGCGTTCCCCGAGGATCGGGATCGCGAGGATGGTGATGAAGAGCGGCGCCGCGAAGATGATCGTGTAGACCTGCGCGAGCGGCAGGTTCGCGAACGCGTAGAAGGCCGCGCTGCCGGTTACGACGGCGGCGAGCGTACGCAGCGCGACCCACCAAGGATGCTCGGGCCTGAGATGCCCCGGGGTTGCGTCACGAATGAGCATGAGCGCGACAAGCGGAAAGCCGAACAGAACCGAGTAGAACAGGATCTGGATCGGATTATACGCCCCGCCCAACACCTTCACGATGAGATCGTGGGTGGCGAAGACGGCAAATCCTGTCAGCGCAAAGACTGCGCCCCTGGCATTCGGTCCCATCCTGCTCTCCGGGCCGGTTCAGATCGCATCGTCTTCAAGTTGGGACCGAGGACGCCGCCAGATGCAAGCGTCCTCGGCACCGGGTCAGAGCGAAGCGTCGAGTTTGGCGACGATCGCGTCACCCATCTCAGAGGTCGAAACCGGAACCGTGCCGTCCTCTCCAAGAAGATCGGCAGTGCGGACACCGTCTGCGAGAACGGCCTCGACCGCTTTCTCGACGCGCGCGGCCTCGTCGCCCTGATCGAAGCTGTAGCGCAGCGCCATCGCGAAAGAGAGGATGCAGGCGATCGGGTTGGCCTTGCCCTGCCCCGCGATGTCCGGCGCCGATCCGTGCACCGGCTCGTAGAGGGCTTTCGGACGGCCGTTGGACATCGGCGCGCCGAGGCTGGCGGATGGCAGCATGCCAAGCGAGCCGGTGAGCATCGCGGCGAGGTCCGAGAGCAGATCACCGAAGAGGTTGTCGGTGACGATCACGTCGAACTGCTTGGGCCAGCGGGTCAGCTGCATCGCGCCGGCATCGGCATACATGTGGCTGAGCTCGACCTCGGGGTAATCCTGCCCGACACGGGTCACAACCTCGCGCCAGAGGATCCCCGATTCCATGACGTTCGCCTTTTCCATCGAGCAGAGCTTCTTGTCGCGCTTCATCGCGAGCTCGAAGGCCGAACGGGCGACGCGGTCGATCTCGCTCTCGGTGTAGCGCTGGGTGTTGATGCCGACGCGCTCGTTGCCTTCCTCGAAGATGCCGCGCGGTTCACCGAAATAGACGCCCGAGGTCAGCTCGCGCACGATCATGATATCGAGGCCAGCGACCACCTCCTGCTTGAGCGACGAGAAATGCGAGAGCGCATCGAAGCATTGCGCGGGCCGGAGATTTGCGAAGAGGTCCATCTCCTTACGCAGGCGCAAAAGGCCGCGCTCGGGCTTCAGCGAGAAGTCGAGAGCGTCGTATTTGGGGCCGCCCACTGCACCAAGAAGCACCGCGTCCACGTCCTGGGCGCGGGCCATCGTATCGTCGTGGAGCGGCGTGCCATGCGCGTCATAAGCCGCACCGCCCACGAGATCCTCGCTCACGTCGAAGGTCAGGTCGCGCTTTGCGCCAAACCAGTCGACGATCTTGCGGACCTCGGCCATGACCTCGGGTCCGATCCCGTCACCGGGAAGAATGAGAAGCGAGGGCGTGCTCATGGCCAGAATCCTTTGCGGCGTGTTGGGTCCGGCACCGGGTAAGCAAAGCCCGCCGTGGCGTCAAGAATCAGGCGGTGCGATCCCGGCCGGATCGATCAGCATCCAGACCGCGCGATGCGGTCCCGCAGCGGGTAGATGCGGGCCCAACCCGCTCTCCAGCACGGACAATGTCGCTTCAGGCAGAATGTAGCTGATCCGCATAGGGCCCGGCCCCGCCTGCCAAAGCGCGGTCGCCCCGAACGGGCCCCTGTCCTGAAGGCGCGAGCCATCCATAAGCGCGGATAGGGCCTCTCGGCGGCCTTCACCGCGAACGGGATCGATATTCGCGTTTCCCACGAGCATGACAGACGCTGCGGGCGCAGGCACGTGCAACGCACCCTGCAGCACGTGCGCCCATAGCATCGTCTCGTCATGGTTGCGCCGACCGTTCCGATCCTCCGGGCCGTCGAACACCGGAGGGGTCGCGTGATAGGCCAAGAGGCTCAGCGTCGACCCGGAGACCTTTATCGGCACGATCCAGTGCCCGCTGCTCGACAAACGCTGCACTTCGAAGCCCGGATCATCCTGCGCGATGAGGCTGCCGGGCACGTCTCGCCACAGAAGCGCGCTCAAATCCGTGACATCGCCGATCTCGTGCCGTGACAATAAGGCCATTCCACCTTCGCCGGCGAACCAACCAAAGCCTTGAGCATCGCGTGGCTCCCCGGTCCGGCCGTTACCATCAAGGTCAAGGTCCGTTCGCATCCCGGTATTGGGCCGCAAAGCGAAAAGATGCGGATAAGGGGTGCGGAGCGCGTCGTTCAACGCGCCGAGCGCGGCAAGCTCGTGGTCGTGGTCGATATCGGTCAGAAGCAGGATATCGGCATCGAGCGTATCGATCCCGGCAATGATCGCTTCGAGATCCTCCCCCTCTCCGGCCACGAGATCGCGCAAAAGCAATCCCGGCCCTTTGCGGGTCAGCGGCGCATGCCAGGTCGCGATCTTGATAGGGTCAGCCGCAGCGGGCGTCGAGACGAGCGCCAGCGCGCTCAGGCAGATTGAAAGATATCCGATTGCGCGTAGGTGCGCCTGCGCTTTTCCTCGATCAGGTCGACAACGCGCCAGAGTGCGATGCCACGCATGATAAGCGAGGTCGGCAAGAACGCCCATGCGGTCATCACCCAGATCAGTGTATGCGGATCGTCGAGCGGCAGCCCGAACCCGAACGACCCCATAACCTCGAGAGCTGCCGGGATCAGGAATGGCAGAAGGAATCCTAAGGCGACGTTAAAATTCGCATCGCGTTTCAGCCGGTAGATCACGTCTCCGCCGGCCGTTGGGTCGAAGAGAGGCAGGTTGATCCAGACATTGAAGGCCTGCTTGCGGATCGGCCAGCGCATGATCCGAATGAGCGGTACGAAAATGCCAAGTGTCACCAGCCCGGTGATATAGGCCAGACCGGCCAGTGCCCGCAGGAGCGCGGTCTCACCCGTATCGGCCGTTTCGGGCGCAAGAAGCACGGCCAGACGAACGGGTGAGAAGGGGAAGTCCAGCGCGCGCCCGAGATCCGTTCCAAGCGTCGTCACGATGCCGCCCAGCTCGGTCGGCGCGACATTGTCTCGGACCACCAGGGTCAGGAAAAGCAACATGGTCAGAAGCGCCGCATAGCGAATGCGGTTGAACGGAGGCGCGTCTCGGAATTCGATGAAGGTTGGCGAGCTGCCGAAATACTCGACGAATGTGAGTGCGGCGGCGATGATTGCGCCGAATAGGAACAAGGACGCAGCCGCATCGGAACTGCCCGGCATCAGGAGCGCCGGCATGGCCACGATCCAGGCCATAAGCAGAGCGCGCAGCCCCGCGCTGAAGACGCGTGCGATCAAGAACCTGCCCTCGGAGCCGACGGGACCCGGTGCGATGCCGCGTCCTTCTGTTCGGCGTGTTGTCGCCTTTGACGGCGATATGCCTCGATTTTGCCCAAATCTTGCCGCCTTTCCGACATGCATACAATACAGCGAGTCGACTCTGCCCATGAACGTGGCCAAATTCAGGACGGCGTGGTGCGAAAATGCACCTCCCGATTGATTCTTTCGAGTTGGACTTGTTGTGACCCCCAATATGTTGGGTGCCAACGAAAAACGGCCGCAAGCGTCACGCCGCGGCCGTTGGTCGTGCTCGTCCGCTGTCGCTCAGACCCAGGGGCGTTCCTGCGCCATCCGCGACTCGAATGTGTCGATCGCCGGGGCCTGCTCGAGCGTCAGAGCGATGTCGTCGAGCCCTTCCAGCAAACAGTGCTTGCGGAACGGATCGATCTCGAAGCGGACCACTTCGCCGTCCGAGGTCGTCACCTCCTGCGCCTCGAGATCGACGGTCATGCGCGCATTCTCGCCCTTCTCGGCGTCCTTCATAAGAAGATCGACCGTTTCCTGCGGCAGGCGGATCGGCAGGATGCCGTTCTTGAAGCAGTTATTGTAGAAGATCTCCGCAAAGCTCGGCGCGATCACACAGCGAATGCCGAAATCCTTGATCGCCCAGGGCGCATGCTCGCGCGAGGAACCGCAGCCGAAATTATCGCCGGCAACGAGGATCTCCGCCTGGCGGTACTGGGGTTTGTTGAGCACGAAATCGGGGATCTCGTTGCCGCTGTCGTCGTAGCGCATCTCGTCAAAGAGATTCACCCCAAGACCGGAGCGCTTGATTGTCTTCAGAAACTGCTTGGGGATGATCATGTCGGTATCGACGTTGACCAGCGGCAGCGGTGCCGCAATCCCGGTGAGCTTTTCGAACTTGTCCATATCGTCTCTCCTTAGCGCGGCGTCTCTCGCCCCTGCTGCATTGGCGTCTCGAGGACGCTCGCAGGAGCGGGGAAGCCGGGCAGGTCACGTCAATTCGCGCACATCCGTCAAACGGCCCGTCACCGCGGCGGCGGCGGCCATGGCCGGGCTCATGAGGTGGGTGCGGCCCCCGCGACCCTGGCGCCCTTCGAAGTTCCGGTTGGATGTCGCCGCACAGCGCTCGCCGGGGCTCAGCTGATCCGGGTTCATCGCAAGGCACATCGAGCAGCCCGCGAGCCGCCACTCGAACCCGGCATCCTGGAAGATTTGGGCGAGCCCCTCTTCTTCGGCCTGGGCACGCACGAGGCCGGAACCCGGCACGACCATTGCGCGCTTCACCTTGATTTTTCGACCCTTCAGAATCTCGGCCGCGGCGCGCAGATCCTCGATCCGGCCGTTGGTGCAGGAGCCAATGAAAACCGTATCGATCTCGATCTCGGAGAGCGGCGTACCGGGCTTGAGGCCCATATAGTCGAGGCTGCGCTGTGCCGCGCCGACCTTGCCGCCCTCGAACGTATCGGCTGCTGGAACCGCGGCGGTAATCGGGAGCGTATCCTCCGGCGAGGTGCCCCAGGTCACGGTCGGGGCGATATCCTCGCCGCGCAGCGTGATGACCTTGTCCCAATGCGCGTCGTCATCGGAGTAAAGCGTCTTCCACCACGCCATCGCGGCCTCCCACTGCGCGCCTTTCGGGGCGTGCGGGCGGCCCTGCACATAATCGAAGGTCGTCTGGTCGGGTGCGATGAGCCCGGCCCGCGCGCCGCCTTCGATGGCCATGTTGCAGATGGTCATCCGGCCTTCCATCGACAGCGCCTCGATCGCCTCGCCGCAATACTCGATCACGTAACCGGTGCCGCCAGCAGTGCCGGTCTTGCCAATGATCGACAGAACGATGTCCTTTGCCGTGACGCCGGGAGAAAGCTTGCCGGTGACCTCGACCTTCATGTTCTTAGATTTCGACTGGATCAGCGTCTGGGTCGCCAGCACGTGCTCGACCTCCGACGTGCCGATGCCGTGCGCCAGCGCCCCGAACGCGCCATGCGTCGCGGTGTGGCTGTCGCCGCAGACGATGGTCATGCCGGGCAAGGTCCAGCCCTGCTCGGGTCCGATGATGTGTACGATGCCCTGCCGCACGTCGGAGACAGGATAATAGTGGACACCGAAATCGCGCGCGTTCTTGTCGAGCGCCTCGACCTGGATGCGGCTTTCTTCGTTCTCGATCTGTTTGTCGCGCCGACCGGTGGTCGGCACGTTGTGATCGGGCACCGCGATGGTCTTTTCAGGCGCGCGCACCTTGCGGCCCGCCATCCGCAGACCTTCGAAAGCCTGAGGGCTCGTCACTTCGTGGACGAGGTGGCGATCGATATAGAGATGCGTGGTGCCGTCCTCGGCCTCATGGACGACATGCGCGTCCCAGATCTTGTCGTAGAGCGTTTTTCCGGACATGGGGGTCCCCCCGATATGGAAATGAAGAAAAATACGTCGGCTTTGACCCGGTGCCGTGAAAGCGGCCTCCGGGTCGGAACATCAGACGGACGCGGTCATAGACGCGCGCGCACCGTGTGGGTGGCCGCGCCGAAAAACCGCTCTTTCAAGCGGGCCCGGTCGTCGATGTCGAAAATGCGTTCCATGCATTCGCCCATAGCGCCTCGCCGCGAGTCTCGCAAGTCTGCGCCCAGCTGCGCGATTGCGTCGCAGTGCCCGAACTGAGGGCTGGAAGTCCTGAGCCGAGACCCTATCTTCCGCCAGTGGTTTTAAGGTGATCCGATGCGCAGCTGGCTTAACGTTGTCCACGTGACCCTGATCGCCGCCCTGCTCGGGGTGGCCCTTTTTGCATGGACGAGCCATCTCGGGGCCGGGCCGGAGACGCTCGACCTGACCGAAGATACGCAGTTCGAATAAGCCCATTCCTTCCGCCACTTGCACTGGGTCCGGTCACACCGTTCAATAAGGGCATGAAGCGCCAAGCGATCCCTTCCGAATGACCCCGGATACCGCATTTGCCGAATTGACCGGCATCCTCTCCAGCCTCCTGACACAGGCGGAGCTGTTCCTTCTGAGTCTCCTGCGTCCTTGGAACGCCTACCAGATCGGTATCGCGGTGGGCCTTTTCCTCGCCGCACATCTCGGCGCGCGGCTGATCGCACCTCGGATTTACGAATGGATGCGCGGCCTCGAAAGCGTCGCGAAGTGGCGGATGCGCGTTCTCGTGCTGCTTCATCGCCGCGTGAGAATGATTCTCTTCGCATTGCTAGCCTGGTTGGCCGTCCTGGTGATGCGCGAGATCACGTGGCCATCGCGTTCCTATCTTCTGGCCATCGTGGCGGAGCTTGCGACCGCCTGGCTCTTCATCGCGGTCATCACCCGACTGATCGGCAATCCCGTTCTGCGTACGCTTGTCAGGTACGGCGCCTGGACCTGGGTGACGCTGTCGATCCTGAATCTCACAGAACTGGCACGGCAGGCACTCGACTCGATCGGCATCAGTTTCGGCGAGAGCCGCCTCACGTTGTGGCTGGCGATGCAAGCGGTGATTCTGCTGCTTGTCCTCATCACGCTTGCGCGCTTTGCCACAACTGTCTCGGCGGCGCGGATACGGTCGAACGACGACATCTCGCCGTCGATGCAGGTTCTTGCGGTGAAGTTCCTGCAGGTGCTGCTCTACGGCGCGGCGTTCTTCATAGCACTCAAGCTCGTGGGCGTGGACCTGACCGGCCTCGCGGTCCTGTCGGGCGCGATCGGCGTTGGCCTGGGCTTCGGCCTTCAGAAGGTCGTCTCGAACCTCGTCTCGGGGGTGATCCTGCTGCTCGACCGCTCGATCAAGCCCGGCGACGTGATCTCCCTCGGCGAGACCTTCGGCTGGATCAACTCGCTCGGCGCGCGCTACGTCTCGATCACGACGCGGGACGGCAAGGAATACCTCATCCCGAACGAGGATCTCATCACCGGACAGGTGGTGAACTGGTCCCATTCCAATGATTTCGTGCGGCTCGACATCTATTTCGGCACGGCCTACGGGGACGATCCGCACAAGGTCCGAAAAATCGCCATCGAGGCGGCAGCAGGCACCGCGCGGGTGCTCGCCGACAGGCCGCCCGTTTGCCATATCGTGGGCTTCGGCGATTCCTCGGTCGACTACATCCTGCGCTTCTGGATCAAGGATCCAACGGGCGGGCTGACCAATATCCGCGGCAATGTCTATCTCGCACTATGGGATGCGTTCCAGGAGCACGGCATCTCCATCCCCTTCCCGCAACGCGAGGTGCGCGTCCTGGAAGGCTCCGAGCTTGGTACGCGGAAGATCGCCGACGAGCGCGGGAACCTCTGACGCCGCCCGCGCGCTATCCGCACAGGATGGAGGCGACCCATGACAACCGAACCTGCCCTCGTACACCGGGATGCCGCGACCGCCGCGCGCACCCTGAACTTCACCGATGACGGTGTGACGCCGAACAATCCGGACCTCCCGGTCCTATTCTTTCCCGATGCGATCGCGGACGGCGCGAGCTCGGATCAGATCGAAGCGCTCTACCGCTCGAATGGCTGGCACGGAACCTGGACCGCGACGGTCTTCGATTACGAGCATTATCATCCCGATGCACACGAGGTTCTGACGGTCGCGTCGGGCTCGGCCAGCCTGCGGATCGGCGGCCGGTCGGGCAAGGTGATGGCGGTGAATGCCGGGGACGTCCTGATGCTGCCAGGCGGCATCGGCCATATGCGCCTCGACCAGACCGACGATTTCGCGGTCTGCGGCGGCTACCCGCCCGACCAGCCGCATGGCACGATCATCCGCGCGCCGGACGAGCGGAACGAAGATCACATCGCGCAGATCGCGGCGCTGTCGCGACCCGAGAACGACCCGGTTTTCGGCGAGGACGGTCCTCTTGTCGTGCTCTGGGGCGGCGCTCGCGAATGACGCGCCGTTCCGCCTGACAAACCGTGGTTCGGTCTGCATAGTCGCGCATAAACCCGGAAGGAGATCCTCATGCGCGACGATATCGTCATACTGTCCGGTGCTCGCACCGCGATCGGCACCTTCGGCGGCAGCCTCGCCGGCACACCCCCTATCGACATCGCGACCGCCGCCTCCAAGGCCGCCATCGAACGCGCCGGGCTTGAAGGCGGCGATATCGGCACGGTCGTCTTCGGCCATGTCATCAACACCGAGCCGAGGGACATGTATCTGAGCCGCGTCGCCGCCATGCAGGCCGGCGTGCCCGACTCGGTCCCGGCGATGAACGTGAACCGGCTTTGCGGTTCGGGCGCACAAGCCATCGTCTCGGGCGTGCAGGCACTGGCGATGGGTGATTGCGACATCGCGCTGCTGGGCGGCGCGGAATGCATGTCGCGCTCTCCGTATATCGTTCCTGACCAGCGCTGGGGCGCGAAGATGGGCGATATCCGCACGCTGGACATGATGCTCGGCGCTCTGAACTGCCCGTTCGGAACCGGCCACATGGGCTTGACCGCCGAGAACGTCTCGGGCGAGCATGACATCAGCCGCGAGGCGCAGGACGCCTTCGCGATGGAAAGCCAGGAACGCACCGCCCGTGCCATCGCCGAAGGCCGGTTCGCCGAACAGATCACTCCGGTGGAGGTGCGCGTGAAGCGCGACATGGTCGCCTTCGAAACCGACGAGCATCCCAAGCAGACGAGCCTTGAAAAGCTCGCCGGCCTCAAGCCTGTATTCAAAAAGGACGGGACCGTCACAGCCGGCAATGCCTCTGGCATCAATGACGGTGCCGCGGCGCTGGTGCTGTCGACTGCCGAGGCTGCCGAGAAGAAGGGCGCAACACCACGCGCCCGCGTTCTGGGCTATGCTCATGCCGGTGTACGCCCGGAAGTGATGGGCATCGGCCCCGTGCCCGCCGTGCGCTCACTCTTTGAAAAGACCGGGCTCGGACCCGACGACTTCGACGTGATCGAGTCCAACGAGGCTTTCGCGGCGCAGGCTCTTGCGGTGAACAAGGAACTCGGTCTCGATCCTGCCAAGGTGAATCCCAATGGCGGCGCAATCGCGCTCGGCCATCCGGTCGGCGCAACCGGCGCGATCATCACGGTGAAAGCCCTCTATGAGCTTGAGCGCATCGGCGGCAAACGCGCGCTTATCACGATGTGCATCGGCGGCGGCCAGGGCATCGCATTGGCCATCGAGCGTCTCTGAAATCTGGCGCCCGCGTGTGATGCGCGGGCGTTAAGCAAACTTTCAACGCTTTGCCCCAAGACGGAAACAATGGTTTTCCCCGGGGGCGTGCATGACGCTGAGCAAGGTTCTGGCGGAGGAGCGGCGCGCGCGCCTCGCGGCCGAGAAGTTGCTTGCCCAGAAGCACGCGGAGCTGACTTCCGCCAATCGCCGGCTCGGACTGCATACGCGCGAGCTGGCGCAGGAGGTAAGCGAAACACGCGCCCGCGTCGCCAGCATGCAGACAGAGAATGCGCGCGTCATCTCCGAGCTCGGCAATGCCGTCCAGAAGATCGAGGTGGTCGAAAGCCAGCTCTGGCAGGCGCTCGAGGCGATCCGTGACGGATTTGCACTCTTTGACGCTGAGGGGCGGCTTGAACTGGCGAACCGGGCCTACCTGTCGATGTATGACGGCATCGAAGAAGTCTGGACCGGCACCCATTTCAGCGAATTGCTCCGCCTCGCCGCCGAAGAGGGGCTTGTCGATATCGGCGCGGAAAATCCGGCCGACTGGATAGACCGGATCGCGGCCGGCTGGACGAATACACGCTCGAAACCTCCGATCCTGCGTCTTTGGGACGGTCGCTTCGTGAAGGTCGAGAACCGCCCCACCGCGGATGGCGGTACGGTCAGTCTTGCGGTCGACATGACCGAACTCATGCGGATGTGGTCGGCGGTGCAGGAGCTACCGGACGGGTTCGTGCTTTTCGATGCTGATGACCGGCTGGTCATGTGCAACGAGAAGTACCGCCAGCTGTACTCCAAATCCGCGCCTGCGATCGTGCCGGGTGCGACGTTCGAGGATATCCTTCGCTACGGGCTCAAGCACGGTCAGTACCTTGACGCCGTGGGCCGCGAGGAAGAGTGGCTGGCAGAACGTCTCGCCTCACATCGGCGGCCCGAGATCGTACTTGAGCAACCGCTCGACGACGGGCGCTGGCTGCGTATCTTCGAGCGACGCACCAGCGATGGCGCGCGCGTCGGTCTCAGGGTCGATATCAGTCATCTCAAGCAGACCCAGGCCGATCTCGAGAAGGCGATGGAACGGGCGGAGGCGGCGAACCGCGCCAAGTCTGCTTTCCTCGCCAATATGAGTCACGAGATCCGTACACCAATGAACGGCGTGGTGAGCATGTCGGAGCTTTTGGTCTCGACCACGCTCGATGACGAGCAACGCCTCTATGCAGAGACGATACGCAATTCCGGCGAGGCGCTTCTCGAGATCATCAACGACGTACTCGACTTCTCCAAGATCGAGGCCGACCGGATCGAGATCGCCGTTGAACCATTCGATCTCGAACGTCTGATCCATGACCTTGTGACGCTGGTTCAAACCTCGGCGCGCAAAAAAGGTCTCGCGCTTCTGGTCGACTATGACATCTTCCTTCCGAGCCGTTTTCGGGGCGACGCCGCGCGCGTGAGGCAGGTGCTCACGAACCTGATCGGCAACGCGATCAAGTTCACCCATGAAGGCCATGTCCTCGTTCGCATCGTGGGTCTCGGAGAGGAGCGAGGACGGACGACGCTGCATATCACCGTGGAGGATACCGGGATCGGCATCCCGAAGTCGCAGCAGGCGCATGTCTTCGGCGTGTTCAATCAGGTCGAGGACGGCCGTGATAGAAGTTTCGAGGGAACTGGACTCGGCCTTGCCATCACGAAGCGCCTGATCGAGCTGATGGGGGGCGAGATCTGGCTCAAGTCCGAGCCCGGTCGTGGGTCGTGTTTCGGCATCCGGCTGGTCCTGCCAAACGCCACCGACGACGAGGGCAGCGGCTTGCCGGATCTCCGTCACATCCGGCGCGCGCTGGTTCTCGACGCTCATGCGGGCAGCCGCGCGATCCTGTCGCGGCAGCTTGGCCAGGCGGGCATCGCCGCGCTGACCTCCGCGATGGAAGCGGAGTTTGACACGATGCGGCAGGCCCCCTGGGACGTCGCCATCATTGCCGACGACATACCCGGCGCGACCGCGGCGGAACTTGCCCGGCGCTGGCGCACCGCAGGGGAGACACGCCCACTGATCCTCTCCGCCGCCCTACCGGACCGGGAGCGCAAGGCCATCGGCGACGGGTGCTTCGATGCCGTGGTCCAGCGCCCAACGCCGCGCGCCGCACTATTCGCCGCGCTCGCGCGGATCGAAATGGCTTCCGTCTCCGAGTCGCCATGCGTCTTTCACGTTGCAGGACACGAGACCGAAACGCGCATCGACGTCCTACTGGCCGAGGACAACGCGACGAACCAGCTTGTCTTTTCGAAGATGGTGGCCGATCTGCCCATCCGGCTGCGGGTTGCGTCCAATGGTCAGGACGCTCTCGACGAGATCGCAGCACGACGGCCCGATCTCGTTTTCATGGACATCTCCATGCCCGGAATGGATGGAAAGGAAGCGACCCGCAGGCTGCGGCAAAGCGAGGCGGACACCGGCGCGCCACGACTGCCAGTCATCGCCGTCACCGCACATGCCATGGATGGCGACCGCGAGGCGATTCTTGCCGAAGGGCTCGACGATTACATCGTCAAGCCTGTCCGCAAGGCGGCAATCCGGAACGCGATCGAGCGGGCGCTCCCCGGCGTCCTGCGGGATGGGGCCGATCAGGCTGCCTTGGACGCGGCTTCGGCATCCCGCACGAAGACCGGCTTTCCAGGTTCGGAGAGATCTTCGCGGTAGGCATAGCCGCCGGTATCGAAGTCCTTCAATGCTGCCGGATCAGTCAGCCTGTTTTGCACGATGAAGCGCGCCATCGCCCCGCGCGCTTTCTTCGCATAGAAACTCACGATCTTGGGTGTGCCGTTCTTGTCCTCCATGAATTGCGGCGTCACCACGTCGAGGCCGAGCGCCTTTTCCGGGACCGCGCCGAAATATTCCTGACTGGCGCAATTCACGAGGGTTTGCGTGCCGATCTCTTCGGCTTGCGTATGCAGCGCCTTGGCGATCCGGTCGCCCCAATATTCGTAAAGCGAGCCACCGCGCCGCGTCTTGAGCTTCGAGCCCATCTCCAGCCGATACGCCTGGATCGCGTCCTTGGGACGCAATGCGCCGTAAAGGCCCGACAATATCCGCAAGTGATCCTGCGCCCAGTCAAGCTCCTTGGGATCGAGCGATGACGCTTCGAGGCCCTGATACGTGTCGCCTGCGAACGCGAGCGCGGCAGGGCGCAGCTGATCGCCAGCGGGTGCATCCGAGAAGTCGCGATATCGGTCGCGATTGAGCTTTGCCAGATCGTCAGAGAGATCCATCAGCCCCTTGAGATCCTTGAGCGTCAGGTTTCGCATCGTCTTGGCGAGGCGCTGGGCGTCCTCCTCGAAATAAGGCTCGGTCGTCTCGACGTCGCGCGCGCTCCAATCGAGGCGCTTGGCCGGAGAGATCACGATCAGCATGGGACGGGCTCCTTCCTGTCTCGGGTTACGTCCGATTTAGGGCAAGCGGCGCAGCGCGCAATCGTCACTCTGTCGCGCTCAGCACCGACAGGAAGGCCGGGCCAAACCGCTCCATCCGGCGCGCGTCGAGAAAGCGGGACAACGCACTTTCGCCCGAAGGCCGCGCCTCGGCGATCTTCGCAAGCTGCGAGGCCGAACAGGAGAGCGGCTTTTCCGTGCCGTCCGGGCCCCGCGTGAGGTCCGCCTGCGTGGCGAGAAGCCTGTCGTAGAGACTGCCTGCGCCCCGTCCCGCGAGCCTGCGCCGCGCGGGATGCAGCCCTGCCGCTTCCCCGGCGATCACCTCGAGAAAGGCATCGCCGTAGCGGTCCAGCTTCTTGGCCCCGATCCCTGAGATACCTGCCATCTCGTCGAGGCTTTGCGGGCGGCGCTCGGCCATCTCGATCAAGGTACGGTCGTTGAAAATGATATAGGCCGGGACGGATGCGGCCTCCGCCAAGGCGCGGCGTTTGGCCTTGAGCGCAGACAGCAGCGGCGCGTCCTCGTCGCTGACAAGCGCTTTGGGCGTCGCTCGGTTCGCGCGCGGCGCCATGACATCGCGGCGCAGCCTCACGCTTTCCTCGCCTTTCAAGATCGGCAGTGCGCGATCGGTCATGACGAGCGCGCCATGCCGTTCCGGATCGGGTCGCATGAGGTCGAAGCCCATCATCTGCCGGAACACCGCCTGCCATTGGGACTGGCTGAGATCCTGACCAACACCAAAGGTCGGCAGACCGTCATGTCCCCGCGCCTTCACCTTCTCGGTGGCCTGCCCGCGCAGGATATCGATGAGATGGCCCGCGCCGAAATTCTCGCCGGTCCGCAGCGCCGCCGAGAGCGCCTTCCGCACCGCCTCGGTGCCGTCGAACGTCTCAGGCGGGGCGTCGCACAGGTCGCAATGCCCGCAATCGGCTGCCGGGCTTTCGCCGAAATAGCCCAGAAGCACGCGCCGCCGGCAGCCCTGCGCCTCGGCAAGCCCGAGAAGCGCATTGAGCCGGCCGTGATCCGCGATGCGGCGTTCGGGCGGCGCGAGGCCCTCGTCGATCTGGCTGCGACGCAGACGGATATCGTCGGGGCCGTAAAGCGTGAGCGTCTCGGCCGGTCCGCCATCGCGCCCTGAGCGGCCGATTTCCTGATAATAGGCCTCGATGGACTTCGGCAGATCCGCATGGGCCACCCAGCGTATATCCGGCTTGTCGACGCCCATGCCGAAGGCCACGGTCGCCACGACGATCAGCCCGTCCTCGACAGCGAAACGCGCCTCGACGTCCCGGCGGCGTTCAGGATCCATACCGCCGTGATAGGCGAGCGCGACATGGCCGTCCTGGCTCAGCGCCTGTGCCAGCGTCTCGGTCTTGGCGCGCGTGCCGCAATAAACGATGCCGGGTTGCCCGCGCCGCGCATCGGCAAAGCCGAGGATCTGTTTGCGGGGATTGTCCTTGGGCGAAAATGCGAGGTGGATGTTCGGTCGGTCGAAGCCGCGCAGGAACACATCCGGCGTGCCGCCGCCGAACAGCCGCGCGACGATCTCCTCGCGGGTCTCTTCGTCCGCGGTGGCGGTGAAGGCAGCGACCGGCACGTCGAGATCGCGCCGCAAGGCACCGATCCGCAGGTAATCGGGCCGGAAATCGTGGCCCCACTGGCTGACGCAATGCGCCTCGTCGACTGCGATCAGGCTGACGCCTGCTTCCGCGAGAAGGCGGGCCGTTCCACCCGAGGCAAGGCGTTCCGGCGCGAGATAGAGCAGTTTCAGATCGCCGGAATGCAGGGCATCGAACACTGCGTCGGTCTCGTCCTGCGTATTGCCGGATGTCAGCGCGCCCGCCGCGACCCCGGCCTCGCGCAACGCGCGCACCTGGTCGCGCATCAGCGCGATGAGCGGCGAGATGACGACAGTGAGGCCGGGCCGAACGAGCGCCGGCAGCTGAAAGCAGAGCGATTTGCCCCCGCCCGTCGGCATGATGGCAAGCACGTCACGACCTTGTGTGACCGCATCCACGATCTCGCCCTGGCCGGGGCGAAAGCTCTCGAATCCGAAAACGTCACGCAACAGCGCCTCGGCGCTGGCCAGATCGCGGGGCATGGGTGAGACCTGCCTGATTGTCTATATCTGCTCTTTGAGCAAAGGTCTCATACCAGGACTCGGTGAACAAGCCCCTAGCAGACATCCGCAGCGTCTTGGGCGTCCGAGGCCGGGATCAATACCCGTAGAACAGGCCCGCATTGTTGGCGAGGATGATGCGGAGGGCGTAAATGCCGATCAGCACGACCAGAGGCGCGAGGTCGAGCCCGCCCATGTTCGGCAGGATCTGACGGATCGGGCGATAGAGCGGCTCGAGCAGGCGGTTCAGACCGTCCCAGATCTGCGCGACGATCGGCTGACGCAGGTTCAGCACCTGGAAATTGATCAGCCAGCTCATGATGACGTGCGCGATGATGAAGAACCAGACAACGTCCAGGAGCAGCATCAGGATCTGGAAAAGCGATTGCATGTCGGTCGGGCCCTTCTGTCTGTCGATCCGCCCTGAGGTAAGCGTAAGCCTGCCGGAGAGCAAGTGTCGCGGCGTTGCCCTTGACCTTCCGGGGTTCCGGCGCGACAGGCAGCCGAAAGGAGCCCGCCCATGTATCCCTTCGTCCGCCTCTTCAAAGAGGGCCTGATCTTCCGCAACGCGTCCGCGCTCGAGATCGGTCAGGATCACGTGTCTTATCACATCTGCTGGCCCTGGGATCTCGACATGTGGTGGGAGCTCAACAACGGCCGCACCCTGACCATTTACGATCTTGGCCGCATCCCGCTCGCCATTCGCGGCGGGCTTATCGGCGCGATGAAGAAGAACGGCTGGGGGCTGACCGTCGCGGGCTCCTCGGTGCGCTATCGCCGCCGCGTCCGGGCCTTCGCGAAGATCGAGATGCGCTCGCGTATCGTGACCTGGGACAAGCGCTTCATCTATATCGAGCAATCCATGTGGCGCGGTGATGGCGAGTGCACGAGCCACGCGCTTTTTCGCACGGCGGTCACCGACAAGAGCGGCATCGTGCCGCCAGACCGGGTCGCGGCCGCCGTCGGCCATACCGATCCGGCACCCGAGATGCCGGGCTGGATCGCCGCCTGGATCGATGCGGAAGCAGAGCGCCCCTGGCCGCCCGAGAAACATTGAGCCCGGCCAGTTGAGGCTTGCCTCGCGCCGGTCACTCTGCGTTCATCCGCGCGGGGCATGAGAGTTCGGCGCAGCATGACGACGATACGCAAACGCATCTGGGCATGGATGATGTTCGACTGGGCGCAGCAGCCCTATGCGACGCTCGGCCTGACCTTCATCTTCGGTCCCTATTTCGCCTCTGTCGCCGCCGATTATTTCATGGCGGGCGGATCGACGGAGCGCGCGGCCTCCGCCACCGCGCAGAGCCTCTGGTCGAGCGCGCAGACCATCGCAGGTCTCGCGATTGCCTTCTCTGCGCCGATCCTCGGGGCTTACGCGGATGCTTCGGGCCGCAAGATGCCCTGGTTCGTGACCTTCATCTCGACTGCGGTTCTATGCGCGGCAGGTTTGTGGTTCCTGCAGCCGGACGGGACAGGGCTCTATCTCGCGCTCATCCTCTTCTGGCTGGGTTTCGTCGCTTCGGAGTCCGCCTTCAACCTCAACAACGCGATCCTGCCTTCGCTCAACCAAGGTGACGCGGTGGGCCGGCTTTCGGGCGGTGCGATCGCCTTTGGATATTGGGGCGGTGTGCTGTCGCTGTTCGTGATGCTCCTGTTCTTCGCCGAGAACGAGGGCGGCACGACGCTGATCGGTCTGTCGCCACCATTCGGCCTCGATGCAGAGGCGCGCGAGGGCACTCGCTTCGTGGGGCCATTCATCGCGCTCTGGTTCGCGATCTTCGCCATCCCCTTCTTCATCTGGACGCAGGATCTGCCAGCCGAACGCGCGGTTCGGCCTAGCCTCGGGACCGTGTTCGGTCAGCTCAAGGCGACGCTGGCGGGCGTCGTGAAACGACCGAGTTACCGCTCGTTTCTTCTCTCCTCGATGTTCTACCGGGATGCGATGACGGCGCTGTATTCCTATGGCGGGGTCTACGCCAATCTCGTCCTGGGTTGGGAGATCATCCAGATCGGCGTCTTCGGCATCATCGCCGCCATTGCCGCGGCGATCCTGTCCTGGGTCGGAGGGCTGGCCGATGAACGCTTCGGTCCGAAACCGGTGATCCGCGCGAATATCTGGTGCCTGATCATCGTCGGATGCGTCATCGTCGGGATGTCGCGCGAAGGTCTCTTCGGGATTCCCTTCCCGGAGGGGTCGCGCCTGCCCGACATCATCTTCTACATCTGCGGCGCCATCATCGGTGGTGCGGGCGGCTCGCTCTATGCCGCGTCCCGCACGATGATGGTGCGCCATTGCCGGCCCGATCATGCGGCCGAGGCCTTCGGGCTCTTCGCATTGGCCGGCCGCGCGACCGCGTTCCTTGCTCCCGCCCTGATCACCCTCTTCACGATCCTGACGCAAAGCAACCAGCTGGGCTTTATTCCGGTCATTCTCCTTTTTCTGCTGGGTCTCTTTCTGCTACGCTTCGTTAACCCCGACGGAGATCGAGCAGCATGATCAGGCCCATTCTTACACTCACGCTCGCAGCCGCGCTTCTGACCGGCTGCGGCGGCGGGTCGTCCAACTACAACGGCACCAACGCGCCAGAGGCGTCGGCACCCGCGACCATACCCGCCGTGATGTCCACGCGCAGCGCCAAGCAGCTCTTCGGGGCCGAACAGGCAAGCTCGCCCCAATCGGCCGCGCCCTACGGCTCCTATTCGAAGGGCTGCGCCGCAGGGAACGTGGCGTTGCCCGAGACCGGTCCAACCTGGCAGGCGATGCGCCTTTCGCGCAACCGCAACTGGGGCCAGCCGATCATGATCGACTACATCCAGGATCTCTCGCGCAAGGCCGCGCAGCAGCCGGGATGGAACGGTCTTTACGTGGGCGATATCAGCCAGCCGCGCGGCGGACCTATGCTGACAGGCCATGCGAGCCATCAGATCGGGCTCGACGCGGATTTCTGGCTTCGGCCCGCGGACCGGCTCAACCTGTCGACCACCGAGCGCGAGAACATCTCCTCGATCTCGCTGCGCCGCGCGAACGGCGCCTACACGAACGACAACTGGACGCGCGCGCATCATGAGATTCTGAAGGCCGCTGCATCGGATCCGCGCGTGGCACGCATCTTCATTTTCCCCGGCGCGAAGGTTCGGATGTGCAATGAGGAGACCGGCGATCGGTCCTGGCTGAGCAAGATCCGCCCGTGGTACGGGCATCATTACCACTTCCACGTGCGTCTCGCCTGCCCGCGCGGCGCGACAGGATGCGTTGACCAGGCTCCACCGCCGCCGGGTGACGGCTGCGCCGATGCGGAGGCCTGGGTCAACAACATCCTGAACCCGCCGCCGCCGGATCCGAACGCGCCCGCCCCGAAGCCGAAACGCGAAATCACAATGGCGGATCTTCCGGCTCAATGCGTCTCCGTTCTCTCGGCGCGCTAAGCGCGCTCGCCCTCCTCACGCTTCCGGCCTGCGCGGCGGAGCCGATCTCGGATGTGTTCCTGTCGCGCTTCACCTGGCAAAGCACCGGAGAGACCTTCGGCGGCTTCTCCGGCCTGGAGCTGTCCGATGACGGCCGAAGCTTCGTTGCGATCAGCGACCGCGGCTCCATCGTCGCGGGCCGGATCGAGCGCACGGACGGCAAGATTTCCGGTATCACCTCCGGCGAGATCGAGCGCCTCACGACGCCCTCGGGCGGCGAGCTTGGTCAGTCCGAACAAGATGCCGAAGGACTCGCCATCAGCCCGACAGGAACCAGGGTCATCAGCTTCGAGGGCACGCCGCGGATCTGGGCTTATGGCGACAAGGGCGCAACCGAGCTGCCGCTGCCTCCGGCTTTCGGCAGTCTTCAGACAAATTCGGGGCTCGAAGCACTCGCAATCGACGAGACGGGCGCGCTTTATACCATGCCGGAGCGCTCGGGCGGGCTCACCCAACCCTTCCCGGTCTGGCGGCTCAAGGACGGGCGCTGGTCGCAGCCCTTCGAGATCTCGCGGAGCGGCGGCTTCCTTCCGGTCGGTGCCGATTTCGGGCCGGATGGGGCGCTGTACATTCTCGAGCGCAGCTTCAGCGGTTTCGCGTTCCAGAGCCGCGTGCGCCGGTTTGAAATCGACGGCGATGCCATTGCCGCCGAACGCACGATCTTCACGTCGGATTACGGCAGCTTCGACAACCTCGAAGGCATCGCCGCCTGGCGTGATGAGGCCGGAACGATACGCCTCACGATGATCTCGGACGACAACTTCAACATTCTGCAGCGCACCGAATTCGTGGAGATCCGCGTCGAGGAATGACTTGCGCGGCCCGCGCGGCTGGTCTACTGCGCGCGACTGTTCCGGAATGGTCCGGAGCCAAGTCCCCGCGACCTTGTCAAAACGGGAGAATTCCATGACCCGCGCGCATATTCCCGGCATTCTTGCCATGGCGGCTGTTGTCGTCGCCTCCAACATCCTGGTGCAGTTCCTGCTCGGCCAATGGCTGACTTGGGGCGCTTTCACCTATCCCATCGCCTTCCTCGTCACCGACCTGATGAACCGCCTCTATGGGCCCGGACCCGCGCGCAAGGTCGTACTGGCAGGCTTCGCCGTCGGCGTTCTGTGCTCCTTCATCGGCACGCAGATCCAGGGGGAATTCGGACCGCTGGTGACGCTCCGCATCGCCATCGCATCGGGCCTCGCCTTCCTGACCGCGCAACTGCTCGACGTGTCGATATTCGACCGGTTGCGCGAGGGCCGCTGGTGGCGTGCTCCGCTTGCCTCGACGCTGGTCGGCTCCTCGGTCGATACGGCGATCTTCTTCACGGTCGCATTCTCTGGTGCGCTGACCTTCCTCGAGCCCTCCAACGACGTAAGCTGGGCCGGTGAGGCGCTGCCACTTCTGGGCGTCGGTCCGGTCGTTCCGCTCTGGGTATCGCTCGCTGTTGCCGACTGGATGGTGAAGCTGAGCCTGGCGCTCGTTGCGCTCGTTCCGTTCCGTATGATCGTTTCCCGCGCAGTTGGGGCACAGCCCGCCACCTGACCACAAGATTTTGTTTTGCACCCGAGAAAAGCTGTGTCAGGCTGACCTCATTGAGCAACTCAGAGAAAGGAGGTGATCCAGTGTCGAGAGAAGCATTGGAGAGAGGTGTCGGGACAATTCGGAGGACCCGCCCCTAGGGCAGCCCCTACAGGCGGATGATCGTCCGAATTGGTGGAAGAGCCTAACCGGCCCCACCTCCACATTCTCGGGGGTCGCCCTTAGGGGCGGCCCTTTTATATTGTCCGCGGGTAGGAGGCCGACATGCTCAAGATCGGAAATCGCGCGACCATCGAGGATTGGGAGATCACCGAGCAATTCATTCGTGCCTCGGGCCCCGGCGGGCAAAACGTCAACAAGGTCTCGAGCGCGGTCGAACTTCGCTTCGAGGCCGAGCGGTCGCCGAACCTGCCCGGTCCGGTCAAGGCCCGCCTGAAACGGCTCGCGGGCCGGCGCTGGACGAAAGAGGGCGCACTCATCCTTCAGGTCGACGAGACGCGCAGCCAATCGCGCAACCGCGAGATCGCTCGCGACCGACTCGCGGAGCTGATCGGAAAGGCATTCGAGAAACCGAAGAAGCGCATTCCGACGCGACCGACGCTCGGCGCAAAGAAACGTCGCCTCAAGGCAAAGAAGGTTCACGGAGAGAAGAAAGCCCTGCGCGGCAAGGTCGATCCCGAGTAAGCGTCAGAACCGCTCCAGAAGCCGCTCGAGATATTCCAGCTCTTCCTCTGGCCGCTCGCCCTCACCCGAACGCCGGCGGATCTCGTCGAGAAGCTCCCGCGCCCGGCGATAGACATCCTCGCCCTGAAGCATCTGCTCGTCCGAGCCGATCTGCCCGTTCGATCCGGCGGAGCGCCCGAGCGGATCGCGCTGCTGCCCCGGATCAGTGCCGTCGGCCATGCCCTGCTGGCCCTGCTCTCCAGGCTGTTGACCTTGCTGTTCGGCCATCGCTTCGCCGAGGTTCCGCATACCCTCGCGCAGAGCTTCCATGGCTTCGGATTGGCGATCGATGGCACCGGCAAGATCGTCCTCGCGCAGCGCATCCTCTGCGCCTTCCATCGCGCCTTCCGCACGATCGAGGGCTTCACCCGCGCGGCGACCCGCCTCTGACCCGTCGCCCGGCATGTTCTGCCGCTGGCGATTGAGCTCGCCCCGAAGCGATCGTTGCCGGTCGGCAAGACTTTCCTCGAGGCTCTGGCCGCCGCCCTGGCCTTGCTGGCCTTGTTGCTCACCCTGACCTTGGCCTTGCCCCTGACCCTGTTGCTGGCCTTCGCCGCGGCCCTGGTTCTGCTGACCGGGCTGTTGGCCCTGACCTTGCTGCTGGCCGTCCTGACCCTGCTGGCCCTGCTGTCCTTGCCGGTTCTGGCCTGGATTGAACTGCTCCTGCAGATCCTCGAAGGCCTGATCCGACAGCTCCTGCTGTTCGCGCAGTGTCTCGCCGAGACCTTCCATCGCCTGCTGACCGGGGCTCTGCTGGCCTTGGCCCTGGCCTTCGGTGACGCGCATGTTCTCCATGAGACGCTGCAGCTCTTCCATCGCCTGCATGGCCTCGGCCATGCGGCCTTCCTCCATCAGCTCCTGGATGCGGTCCATCATCTCCTGCAGATCGTTTTGCGTCATCTGCATCCCGTTCTGCATGTCCTGCGACGGGCTCTCACCATTTTCTTCGGCGGTGCGGCGCTGCTCCTGTGCGAGCTGGCGCATGTAATCGTCGGTTGCGCGGCGCAGCTCCTGCATGAGTTCCGCGATCTCATCCTCGGACGCGCCGTTACGCATGGCTTCGGTCAGACGCTCCTGCGCGCGCTGAAGCCGCTCGCGGGCATCGTCGAGATCGCCTTCCTCGAGGACGATGGCGAGATCCCACATCGCCGCGGCGGTCTCTGCCACTTCCTCATCGCTCATGCCGTCCTCGGCGCTGGCCTCGAGCCGGCGCAGGATCGTGCGGAAGCGCAGATAGTGGGAGCTTTGCCGGAAAAGTCCGTCAGGCTCATGGCTGATCGCGCGCATGATCAGCGCGATGTCATCCGCGTTCTCCCGGTTCCAAAGAAGAGCCTGCCGCTCTTCGATAAGGGCCGCGGCCATTGGCTCGAAGAAGCGGCGCCCCGGCAGTGTCTGCACATTCGCTTCGGATGCCCCGACCTGGCCTGCCGCGTCGGTCACTTCGAAACTGATATTGACCGGAAGATTGGCCCAGGGATGCTGCGAGAAATTATCGATCAACGTCTCTTCGAAATCGGACCGGTCGCCCGCAACCGGCAGGGGAAGCGGCACTTCGATGGCGTCGCGCTGCTCGGGTTCGATCTCGCGCCCGTAACGACGGTCGACTTCATCGAGTGCCAGCGTCACTGTCGCGGTTCCGCCCGTCACCTCGTAATCGTCCGATGCCTCGTAGGAGAGCGATGCCTCCCCGTCATACTTCACGTCAAAGCGACCCACCTGGTCCACTTCCGGCGCGGCATCCTCGGTCACTGCGATGTCCCAGGCCCGGCCGTTCGGCCCATCGATCGCAATTCGACCGTCCGTTTCGACCGAGAAATCGCGCGCCGTCTCATCAACGCCATCTTCCTGAGCCAGCGGGTTGCCCGAAACGGTCTCGGAGACGGAGAGAGCGCCCACCTCGCCGTACAGCCGCAGCGTTACGGAGGAGCCCTCCGGGACCGATAGTTCGGGATCGGTGATATCGTTGAGATAGATCGTCGGCAGCCGCGTATAGGCAGGCGGTTCGACCCAGCCCTCCCAACTCGGCCCGGTGGCAAGATCGGACGCCCCGCCCGGTCCGATCCCGGCGACCGACGAGACCCGCATCACCGATCCGAAGAGGAGCGCCACCGCCAGCGCCAGAAGCGCCGCATAGCGCAATGCATAAGGGTCGGCGTCCGAGACCCGCAGGTCGGGCTCAACCGCTTTCGCCTCGGCAAGCCGCGCGCGCATGCGGGCCTGGTGGGCATTCCAGACGGCGGCACTTGCCCCATCGCCCGCGCCAATGGCCTGCCGGTCGAGCGAGGTCGTGATCGGATGGCCCGGCATGGTCGCGTCGAGCCGAATGAGCGCATCCTCGCGGGAGGGCCAGGTGAACCGGCTGACCCCGCGCCAGAGAGTCCAGCCCGCAAGACCGAGCGCAAGCACCGCCACGATCAGCACGACCGTCGCCGACACGAAATCCTGAAGGCCCAGCATCAGCATCGCGACGACGGCAAAGACCACGGACCAAAGCGGCCAGAACGCCCTTACCGCGCGCTCCGCGACCAGCCCGGCGCGCGTCAGCGCCAGAGGACGCTTCACGCGACCAATGATGTCGTTCGGATCGATGGTTTGATCGGCCATTGCGGCTCCCGCGATGTCGAAGGGCCGTAGGTCAGTTTTGTCCTATAGCCACTCTGGGATGCTATCGCGCGAAATCATTTCGTCAAAGCTTGGCCGGGCCCGAATGACGGCATGGTGATCGTCCTTCACCAGAACTTCCGGGACAAGTGGTCGCGAATTGTACTCGCTGGCCATGACCGCGCCGTAAGCTCCCGCGGACCGGAACGCGACGAGATCGCCCTCCCGCAGCTGTGGCATCTCCCGCGCTCTGGCGAAGGTGTCACCCGATTCGCAGACCGGCCCCACCACGTCATAGCTTGCCCGTTCCTGACCAGGTTCAGGCTCGATGACCGGCACGATGTCGTGCCAGGCGTCATACATGGCCGGGCGGATGAGATCGTTCATCGCCGCATCGAGAATGAGAAAGCGCCGCCCCTCCCCTTCCTTTACATAGACCACCCGGCTGAGAAGAATGCCCGCATTGCCCGCGATGAGCCGTCCGGGCTCGATCTCGATCTCGCAACCGAGATGCCCGACCGTCCGCTTGATGAGCGCGCCGTATTCCGTCGGCAGCGGCGGCGCGGTGTTCGAGCGCTCATAGGGAATGCCAAGCCCGCCCCCGAGATCCAGCCGTTCGATCTTGTGCCCGTCCGCGCGCAACGTCTCGGTCAGTTCGGCAACCTTGAGATACGCCGCCTCGAACGGCGCCAGATCGGTCAGCTGTGATCCGATATGCACGTCGATGCCGATAACCTCGATGCCAGGCAGCGCGGCGGCCTCGGCATAGACGCCCCGCGCCCGCGCGATCGGCACGCCGAACTTGTTCTCGGATTTGCCCGTCGCGATCTTTGCATGGGTCTTCGCATCCACATCCGGGTTCACCCGGATCGTGACAGGGGCGGTGACGCCCATCTCCGAGGCCACCCGCGAGATGGCTTGAAGCTCGGACTCGCTTTCGACGTTAAATTGACGAAGCCCGCCCGCGAGCGCCTGCGCGATCTCGGCCTCGGTCTTGCCCACGCCGGCAAAGACGATCTTGTCGCCCGGCACGCCCGCAGCCTTGGCCCGCGCGTATTCTCCGCCGGAGACGACGTCCATCCCCGCACCGAGCGCCGCCAAAGTCTTCAGGATCGCCTGGTTCGACGCCGCCTTCATCGCGTAGCAGACAAGGTGCGGCATACCCTCGAGCGCCTCGTCGAAGAGCCGGAAATGCCGTTCGAGCGTTGCGGTCGAGTAGACATAGGCCGGGGTGCCCACCGAAGCGGCGATCTCGCTCAGCGGCACGTCCTCGGCGTGCAGAATGCCGTCACGGTAAAGAAAATGATCCAAAGCGCGCACCTTCCGCTGATAGTCGAGCCGCCCGTACAGCACTGACGCGCAAGGCGCGAGAGCCGGCTTTCATTCTTTGGGTTGGCAAAAATATCCGCGGGAGCGCGAGGGCAGCGCCCTCGCTTCAGCCGACGGGCTTGGCGCGAAGGTAGAGGTAAAGCGGAAGGCCACAGCTCACACCGATGCAGAAGGTCGCCGGGATCGCCAGAAGGCCTGTCCAGTTGCGCCGCATCGCGACCTCCGCCAGCACCCACAGGGTCAGCGTGACGGCCGCGATCGTGAGATCCCAGGTCAAGCCGGTGGTGGAGGCGTTGACATACCACGCGTCGATCAACGCGCCGAAGGACCAGTCATTCTGACTGAGATAGGTCACGAACCAGTACATCGGGTGCACCGCGCCCCAAATCGCCAGCGCGAGCCACAATGGACGCAGGCCGCGCATCAAAAACCGATCCCGTAGGTAAGATTACCGCGCGTTCGGCTGATGGAACCGCCGACATCGACGCCGTTCGTGCCGACCTCGACAAAAACGTTCCGGTTCGTGACAGTTTCCTGCGGCGGCGGGCCAAGCTCGCGCTCGAACGGGTTCTCCGGCTCGGACGCGCAGGCGGCGAGCGCCAGGAACGGCAGGGCCCAGAGCGCTCTCATCGCGACACCACGCCGAATTCCGCGCTGCCGGTGACGGTAATGCCCGGCTCGCGCTGGTTCGGATCCGGGCGCTCGGGCTCTCCGTCCGCACCGCAGGCGGCGAGGCCGAAAAAGGCAAATATCAGAAAAGCTCTCATCCAAGTCTCTCCTTCCAACGGGCGATCTGCGCGCGAACCTGTGCAGGCGCCGTGCCGCCGTAGCTCGTGCGGCTTGCCACGGAATTATGCACGCCCAGGACGTCGAAGACACCCTCGGTGATGCTTTCGTGAACGCCTTGCATGTCGGAAAGGCTCAAGTCCGGCAGATCGCAGCCCTTCTTCTCGGCGAGCGCGACCAGCGTTCCAGTCACGTGATGCGCGTCGCGGAAGGGCAGGCCCGCCTCGCGCACGAGCCAGTCGGCAAGGTCCGTCGCGGTCGAGAAACCACTCGAAGCGGCCGCCTCCAATGACGCGCGGTTGGCACTCATGTCGCCGACCATGCCGGTCATCGCGGCGAGCGACAAAAGCCAGTTGTCCGCGGCATCGAAGACCTGTTCCTTGTCCTCCTGCATGTCCTTGGAATACGCCAAGGGCAGTCCCTTCATCACTGTCATCAGCGCCACATTGGCCCCGAAGATCCGTCCGATCTTGGCGCGGATGAGTTCGGCCGCGTCGGGATTCTTCTTCTGCGGCATGATCGACGAGCCGGTCGAGAACCGGTCCGACAGGGTCACGAAACGGAATTGTGCGGACGACCAGATCACCAGTTCTTCGGCGAAGCGCGACAGGTGCATCGCGCTGATCGAGGCGACCGACAGAAACTCGAGCGCAAAATCGCGGTCCGACACGGCGTCGAGCGAATTGGCCATCGGACGGTCGAAGCCCAAGGCCTCGGCGGTCATCTCCCGGTCTATCGGAAAACCTGTGCCCGCGAGCGCCGCCGCGCCGAGGGGCGATTCGTTCATCCGGGCGCGTGCGTCCCGTAAACGCGACAGGTCGCGGCCGAACATCTCGACATAGGCCATCATGTGATGGCCCCATGTCACCGGCTGCGCGGTTTGCAGATGGGTGAAGCCCGGCATGACCCAATCCGCGCCGGCCTCCGCCTGGACAAGGAGCGCGCGCAAGAGCGCGAGGAGTTGCTCTTCCCCCGCATCGAGCTGATCGCGCACCCAGAGCCTGAAATCCGTCGCCACCTGGTCGTTCCGAGACCGCCCGGTATGCAGACGCCCTGCCGCATCGCCGATCAGCGTCTTCAGTCGCGCCTCCACGTTCATGTGGATGTCCTCGAGCGCGGCGGAGAATTCGAACTCCCCCGCCTCGATCTCTGACAACACGGTGAGCAAGCCTTCCCTCATCGCCTCTGCATCGCTAGCTTTCACGATGCCTGTGGCAGCCAGCATGGCGGCATGGGCCCTCGATCCGGCGATGTCCTGCGCCGCGAGCCGCTTGTCGAACCCGATCGAGGCATTGATCGCCTCCATGATCGCGTCCGGGCCCGCGGCGAAGCGCCCGCCCCACATCTGGTTCGAGGTCGTGTCGGACATGAAGAATACTCCTGGCGGAGGGAATATGAAGAAAGCTCTTGGCGTGCTCGTCTATACTGCGGCTCTGACGCTTGCAATTCCGGCGGGAGCGGATGTCTCCGACCTGTCCGAGATGCGGGACGGCGACATGAAGAAGCTCAACATTCACTCCGATCCGAAGCCCGCGGGCACCTCAGCGTTCGAAACCTTCGAAGGTGAGACGCTCAGCCTTGCGGATTACGAAGGCAAATGGACGCTCGTGAATTTCTGGGCCACCTGGTGTGCGCCCTGCCGCGAGGAGATGCCCGCGTTGTCCGAACTGCAATCCGAGCTTGGCGGAGACGACTTCGAGGTCGTCACCATCGCCACCGGCCGCAATCCGCCGCCGGCGATGGAGACTTTCTTCGAAGAGATCGGCGTCGACAACTTGCCGCTGAACCGTGACCCGCGGTCGACCCTCGCGCGGGAAATGGCGGTTCTCGGCTTGCCGATCACCGTTATCCTCAACCCCGAGGGCCAGGAAGTGGCGCGCCTGACCGGCGATGCCGACTGGGCCTCAGACGATGCCAAGACCCTGATCGAGGCGATGATCGCCGACTGAAAACCAGCTCAAAGCGCTCTATATTGACGTTGCGTCATCCAAGCGTCATTCTCCGTGGCTATAACAAAAAGGCTTCAGCCAAAACCAAGAGCAGTCACTGGAGACAGGCATGACATTCAAGATCCGTTCCGCGGCCATTGCGGCCGTTCTTACGTTCGGCATGGCACAAACCGCCCTTGCTGATCCCAACTGGCTTCCGATCACCTCGGAAAGCGAATTCATGCGCGCGGTCGCGGGCAAGGAGCTCGAGGACCGGCGCGGCAACAAGCTGCGCGTCCGTACGGACGGCACCTATGTCGCGATCACCAAGGGCCGCGAAGCCTCCGGCGAATGGCGCTGGTCTGGAGACACGCTCTGCCGCGAAGCCCCGGGCGATGTCGGCTCGGGCTGCCAGAAATGGGAAGTCGCCGGCGACTGGGTCCGTATCCTGCCCCAATCCGGCGGCGCCGAACGCGCACACCGCTACCGGTTCAAGTGACGCAACGACCGCTTTGACAGCCCGCGATCTCCTCCCGCATCTTGGCATGCAGGGGGAGATCGCATGCCGCTTTCGGTGCTCATCGCACTCGTCGTCGGCGGGATCGCGGGCGTCGCGATCCTGACGCATCTCTTCGGCTTCTCGAAATTGCACCGCTTCGACGATGCCGAGGCGGCCCGCATGGCCTTCCTGCGCGAATGGCCCGATGTCGCGACCGGAACAATCACACTGTCAGCTGACCGCCATTCCGCCTTGATAGAGACGAATAAGGGCCCTGCTCTCGTCTGGGCCATGGGCGCGGACAGCTCGGTGCGCTTTCTGGCAGATGCCGACGCGCAAGACACGAAAACCGGTCTCAGCATCCGTCTCGCCGATCTCACTGCCCCGAATATCCGCATTCGCCTTGCGCCAGATGAGCGCCGGGCCTGGCTGACCTCCATGAAAGTCCCGCGATGACATCCGATCTTTCCTATCCCGACGTTGTGCAGATGGCGGTGCCCCTCTTCATCGCGCTGATTCTTATCGAGCTTCTCTGGATCGCGATGATGCGGCGTGGCGGGCGATACGAGACCCGCGATGCGGTGACCTCGCTTGTCATGGGAGCTGGCAATGTCGCCTCCGGAATAGCGCTCGGCTTCATCGCCTGGGGCTTCTTCATGGCGCTCTGGGCGATCACGCCGCTGGACCTCGGCACGTCTATCTGGGTCGTCGCGCTCTGCTTCGTTCTCGACGATCTGCGATATTACTGGGTGCATCGCTTCGGGCATCGCATCCGCTGGGTCTGGGCGAGCCATGTCAATCACCACTCCTCGCAGCACTACAATCTGACGACGGCGCTCAGGCAGACCTGGACGGGCACCTTCACCTTCATGATGATCGTGCGCGCGCCGCTGATCCTTCTGGGTTTTCACCCGGCGATGGTGCTGTTTTGTGGCGGTCTGAACCTGATCTACCAGTTCTGGATTCATACCGAGGCGATCGGCCGGATGCCTCGCTGGTTCGAGGCGGTGATGAACACGCCCTCGCATCACCGCGTCCATCATGGCCGCAACCCACGCTATCTCGACGCCAATTACGCGGGCGTCTTCATCATCTGGGACAAGATGTTCGGCACCTTCGTGCCCGAGCGCGAGGACGAGAAGGTCGATTACGGGCTGGTGCACAATCTTGGAACGTTCAATCCGATCCGGGTCGCGTTCCATGAATGGATCGCGATCTTTCGCGATGTGACGCAGCCGGGTCTGACCTTGCGCGAACGTCTCGCCTACGCGGTTGCGCCGCCGGGATGGAGCCATGACGGCTCCCGCGACACCTCCGAGGCGATCAAGGAAAAGCACCTCGCGCGGCACCCGCAGGATCGGGGCACGCCAGGCTTTTCCTGAGCGCGGACGTCTCCCGTGGATTGCTCCGGATGAACTTCGGGAGGCCTCAATCTCAGATCAGGGACCGCAATAGGATCCGCTGCGATGGCGAGCCGTGTCGAAGTGGAAATGATCCTGGTGATACCGGTCCGAATCGGGACCGAGCGTCGTGCCGAATATACCGCAGGCACCCTTGTACATGCGCTTCAGGATCGGTCCCTGGTTCGCGGTGCGATACCCGCCCAGAACGGACAGTTGCGATCCGTCGCGAAGGGTGATCGCGGAGATATCGATGGCCCGGCCCTTGCCATGCTCCGAGATCGGCGCGCCCGGCTGATGGTTCCGGGTGCGGCAATTATAATGCGCCGCCACGCGGAGTTCGGAGATACCGCCACCGACAGAGCCGACCGCGGGCTTAGCCGCCCGGTTCACCCAGGACTTCAGCGCCCGCGCCGTCGAGCAATGCAGCACCGCCCGTTGGCTTAGCGCCACGCCGGACACTGCGCGTACTTCCACGGCATCCTCGACCCCGCAGCCATTGATCCGTCCCGGCACATAGCCCACGTATTCGCCCTGAATGTCGGGATCGCCGCAAAGGGCGCCTCGATCGCGTTCGCGCTGCCGGGCCATGGCTTTCTGCACTAGAGATTGCGAGCGTCGCTCCGGTCGCAGCGTCTGCCTCACGGCCAGCGGTGTCGCCGCCGCGAAAGCACGGATATCGGTGTCCTCGTAGCCTGGAAAATGATCGAGGGGCTCGTTGCGCGGAATAGGCTCGAACCGTGAGAAGCGCTGAAGAAGGCGCGAGGCCAGGAGCTCCTCGAAACTTTCGGGACGCGGGATCGGGGTCACGGCCTGCAAGACCGTCTCCGACGATACGCCGCGCGCGATCGGTCTGAGGGAGCTGTCCGGTGCAGCGGCGTGGGCGGTTGCGCTGAACGTCAGCGCGGCAACAAGGCAAAAGCGTCGTATCATCTGTCCATTTTCACGCGCCCGAAATCCGGAGCGTCCGTGTCCTGTCCTGCTTCGATGATGCCGCGCCGGATGGCGCGAGTGCGAGTGAAATATGCGTGAAGGTGCTCCCCGTCACCTTTTCGGATCGCCCGCTGGAGCGCGAAAAGCTCCTCGGTGAAGCGTCCGAGGATCTCGAGCGTCGCTTCCTTGTTGGTCAGGAACACATCCCGCCACATCGTGGGATCGGAAGCCGCGATGCGCGTGAAATCCCGAAAGCCCGCGGCGGAATACTTGATGACTTCACTGTCCGTGACGCGCCGAAGATCGTCCGCGACGCCGACCATCGTGTAGGCGATGAGGTGCGGTGTATGGCTCGTGACGGCCAGGACAAGGTCGTGATGTTCGGCATCCATCTCGTCGGTCAGCGCGCCCAGCGCCTGCCAGAACCCGGTGAGCCGTGCGACCGCATCCGGATCGCTGCCTGCGACCGGGACGATCAGGCACCAGCGATTGTCGAAGAGCGTGGAGAAGCCTGATTCCGGCCCGGAATGCTCGGTTCCGGCCAGAGGATGCCCGGGAACGAAATGCACGCCCTCGGGGATGTGCGGCCCGACGGCGGCGATCACCTCTTTCTTGACCGAACCGACATCGGTAACTGTCGCGCCCGGGGCGAGATGCGGTGCGATGGCCTCCGCGACTGTGCCCATCGCGCCGACTGGAACCGCCAGCACGACAAGATCCGCGCCCGCGACGGCGTCTTCGGCACTGTCGCAAACCGTATCACAAAGCCCGATCCGGCGCGCGGTCTCCCGCGTCTCCTCGGAGCGCGCGTAGCCCGTGACGTGACCCGCGACACCACCGCGTTTCATCGCCCAGTACATCGAGGACGCAATGAGCCCCAGGCCGATCAGCGCGACGCGATTATAGATCGGCGCACCGCCCCCGCTCATCTCTCCCCCGCTTTGAACAACCCGATGCAATGCGCCACGCGGCGGCAGGCGGGCTCGTCGCCCACGGAGATCCTCAGGGCGGACGGGAGGCCGTAGCCGGTCACGCGCCGCACGATCAGACCCTGTCTCTGCAGATAGGCGTCGCAGGCTTCTGCCTCCTCGGGGGAGGAGAGCCGCGCGAGTACGAAATTCGCGGTGGAGGTGTCGGACGGCACCCCATGCTCCATGAGCGCCTCGGCGAGCCAGGTGCGAAGGCGCAGGTTCTCGTTACGGGATTTCTCGACGTAATCGGTGTCGCGGACGGCGGCCTCCGCGGCCGCGAGCGCCACGTTCGAGAGGTTGAAGGGGCCGCGCACGCGGTTCATCACGTCGATAACAGCCTTCGGCGCATAGCCCCAACCGATCCGCATCCCGCCGAGCCCGTAGATCTTCGAGAAGGTGCGCGTCATCACGACGTTCTCGCGGGTTTCCACAAGCTTCGCGCCGCCATCGTAGCCTTCCACGTATTCCGCATACGCACCGTCCAGCACCAGCAAGGTCTGTGGCGGAAGCCCCTCGGCCAGCCGCTCGATCTCGGCGAGACCGACCATGGTTCCCGTGGGATTGTTCGGATTGGCGAGGAAGACGAGCTTGGTCTTCTTCGTGCACGCCGCGAGGATCGCGTCGACATCTGTGACGCGCTCTTTCTCAGGCACCTCGACCGGCGTCGCGCCGGAAACGCGCGCGCTGATCTTGTACATGGCGAAGCCGTGCTCTGTATGGATCACCTCGTCACCCTTGGCTGTGTAGGCCTGGCACAGGAAGTGGATGATCTCGTCCGAGCCGTTCCCGCAGATGATCCGCGCCGGGTCGAGCCCGTGCACCTCACCGATGGCGGTACGCAATGCGAGGTGATCGCCCGAAGGATAGCGGTGCATTTCGTGCAACGCCCGCCGAACCGACTCTTTCGCGCCTTCCGGCGGACCGAACGGGTTCTCGTTCGAACTGAGCTTAATCACGTTCGATACGCCATCGACCTTGGACTTGCCGCCCTCGTAGAGAGCGATATCCATGATCCCGGGCTTCGGTACGATCTTGTTCATCGACTGGGCACTCCTCGGCCCCGGCTATAGCGGTCCGATATGGACGTGAAAAGCACGAAGGACGCGCCCGCGCCCCAAGTCACACGATAACCTCGAAGCGCTCCTGAGCGCCGACATCGAAGACGCGCTTATATCGGGCGATCTGGTCTTCGGGGCCCATCGCCTTGTTGGGGTTGTCGGACAGCTTCACCGTGGGGCGCCCATCCGCCGCAACAGCCTTGCAGACGAGGCTGAACGGCGCCAGCCGATCGTCCTGCGTCAGCCCGCGGAAGTCGTTGGTCAGAAGCGTGCCCCAGCCAAACGATACGCGCACCCGGCCCGCGAACTGGGCATAGAGTTCTTCGATCTTTTGAACGTCGAGTCCGTCCGAGAAGATGATGAGCTTGTCCTTCGGATCCTCCCCGCGCGACTTCCACCATGCGATCGCTGTCTCGGCGCCCGCCGCCGGATCGCCGGAATCGATGCGGATGCCGGTCCACCCGGCGAGCCAATCCGGCGCATGTTTCAGGAACCCTTCGGTCCCGTAGGTATCGGGCAGGATGATCCGCAGGTTGCCATCATGCTCCTCGTGCCAATCGGCGAGAACGTCGTAAGGGGCCTGTGCCAGCGCCGCGTCGTCATCGGCGAGCGCGGCATAAACCATCGGCAATTCATGCGCGTTCGTGCCGATCGCCTCAAGATCGCGGTTCTTCGCGATCAGGCAGTTGGACGTGCCGGTGAAATTGTCGCCGAGCCCTTCATACATCGCCTGCACGCACCAATCCTGCCAGAGGAAGGAATGCCGCCGGCGTGTGCCGAAATCTGCGATCCGGAGACCGTCGATTGCACGAAGCCGCTCGATCTTCTCCCAAAGCTGGGTCATCGCGCGAGCATAGAGCACCTGCAGCTCGAAGCGCCCCAGATCATTGAGGACGGCGCGGCCGCGCAGCTCCATCAGAACCGCGAGCGCCGGGATTTCCCAAAGCATCACCTCGGGCCATGAGCCTTCGAACGTCAGCTCGTACTGATCGCCGACCCGCTCTAGGTGGTAGGGCGGAAGGCGCAGTTTTTCGAACCAGTCCATGAAATCGGGCCGGAACATCTGCCGCTTGCCGTAGAAGGTGTTGCCTCGCATCCAGGTCGATTCCCCGCGCCGAAGGGACAGGGAGCGGATATGGTCGAGCTGCTCGCGCAATTCGCCCTCGTCGATCAGCCGGGCCAGAGGCACGTGATCGGAGCGGTTGATCAGGCTGAATGTGACCTGAGTGTCGGAATTGTTGCGAAAGACCGACTGACACATCAAGAGCTTGTAGAAGTCCGTGTCGATCAGCGAGCGGACAATCGGATCGATCTTCCACTTGTGGTTCCAGACGCGTGTGGCGATGTCGACCAAATTCCGGTCCTCCTTGCGGCGCCGTTCCGGTTTAGCGGGCTGCGGCGGAGAGGCGCAACCTCACCCCGAGATCCGCACCCCTGCATGGGCCATATCGTCAAGCGCGGCGGTGAGAGAGCCGTCGAGGTCGATGGCGCGACAGAGATCGGTTCGGACCGTGACGCCGAAGCCCAGCCGCGCGGCGTCGCGGGCGGACCAGGCGACGCAGAAATCGGTGGCAAGGCCGACGAGCGTCAGGTCGGTGATCCCTCGGGTTCTGAGATAGCCTTCGAGGCCCGTCACAGTTTCCTGATCATTCTCGAAAAAGGCTGAATAGCTGTCGATACCGGGTCGAAATCCCTTGCGGATGACAGTTTCGGCCCGGTCCGTATCGAGCTCTGGATGGAAGGCCGCGCCCTGCGATCCGATCACGCAATGATCGGGCCAGAGAACCTGCGTGCCATACTCCATCTCGATCGTCTCAAACGGGGTCTTGCCGTCGTGGCTCGACGCAAAGGAGGAATGCCCCGCGGGGTGCCAGTCCTGCGTGAGGATAACAGCGTCGAAACTCGACATGGCGGCATTGATCGGCGCGACGATCTCGTCGCCCCCGTCCACGGCAAGCGCGCCGCCGGGGCAGAAATCGTTCTGAACGTCGATGACGAGAAGGGCGTGCATAAGGATCTCCGATGGCCGTGCCGAATGACACTAACTGCATGCGGCGTCGTGGCAAGGCCCGCGCCTCTTGCGCGCAAGGGGCCGCCTGCCCTATCTCGCGAGCCATGATCACGGTTGCAGCGCTCTATCATTTCACGCCGTTCGAAGACCCGTCCGCCTTGCGCGGGGCTCTTTTGGCCTGTGCGGAGGCTGGGCGTGTGACCGGCACGCTTCTTCTGGCGCGCGAAGGGATCAACGGAACGGTCGCGGGCCCCGAAGGCGGAGTTGCGTCTCTCATCGCGCATATCCGCGCCCTTCCGGGCTGCGAGGATCTGGAGGTCAAATACTCCACCGCAACAGAGCGCCCCTTCGCGCGCCTCAAAGTGCGGCTGAAGAAAGAGATCGTCACGATGGGCCAGCCAGATGTCGATCCGCGCGCACGGGTCGGGCATTACGTGGAGCCGGCTGAATGGAATGAGCTGATCCGCTCGCCCGACGTCGCGGTGATCGACACACGCAACGATTACGAGGTCGCCATCGGCACCTTCGAAGGTGCCATCGATCCCGGAACCGAAAGCTTCCGTGACTTTCCCGCCTGGTGGGAAGAGAACAAGCACCGCTTTCACAACAAGCGCATCGCGATGTTCTGCACAGGCGGCATCCGCTGCGAGAAATCCACGAACTGGCTGCTGAGCCAGGGCATGGACGAGGTCTATCACCTCAAGGGCGGCATTCTGAAATATCTTGAGGAGATGCCCGAGGCGGACAGCACCTGGCAGGGCGATTGCTTTGTCTTCGACGGGCGCGTCTCTGTCGGCCACGGCCTCAAGGAAGGGCCGCACGCGCTGTGCCACGCTTGCCGAAGGCCGATCCTGCCGGAGGATCGCGCACGTCCCGAGTATGAAGAAGGGGTCTCGTGCCATCTCTGTGCAGATGAAACGAGCGAAGAGGACAAAGCGCGTTTCAGGGAACGTCAGAGACAGATCTCGCTCGCCAAAGCACGCGGCGAGCGGCATCTGGCAGGTCTCGACGATTAGCGCGGCGAGCGCTTGGCCAGGATCCGTTGCAGCGTCCGGCGGTGCATGCTGAGCCGGCGCGCCGTCTCCGACACGTTCCGGTCGCAGAGCTCGTAGACGCGCTGGATATGCTCCCACCGCACACGGTCGGCGGACATCGGGTTCTCCGGCGGCGGCGGCAATTCCTCGCCTTCGGCGAGCAGCGCGTTGATGATGTCCGTCGCATCGGCAGGTTTTGACAGATAATCCGTCGCGCCGATCTTGACCGCAGCGACCGCGGTCGCGATCGCGCCGTAGCCTGTCAGGACCACGATACGGGCATCTGGCCGCTTCTCGCGCAGGACCTCGACCACATCGAGACCGTTGCCATCCTCGAGCCTGAGATCGACCACCGCATAGGCCGGCGGACGTGCCGTCGCGATTGCGGACCCGGCCGCCACCGACTCTGCCATCTCCACATCGAAGCCACGCTTCTCCATGGCCTTGGCAAGCCGCCGCAGAAACGCCTCGTCGTCATCGACAAGAAGAAGCGATTTGTCGTCGCCGAGTTCGCGCATGCCGGTTCCCTGTCCGCCTCCGAAGGTGTCGGTGTATCAAAGATTTAGTGACGCAGGGCCATCCGGTCAAATGCGACGAAACGCTCAGCTTTGGGCGGCCTCGGCAAAACAGCTTACGCCCGCGGCGATCTCCTCGGCCGGAAGCTCACGGCGGTAATAGTCGACGAAGCCTTCGCCGGGCATCAGAAGGTAGGTGAAGGTGGTGTGATCTACGAGGTAATACTCGTCCTCGGGATCCTGAGGCACGCGGTAGAACACGCGGAAGGCATCGGCCGCGGCTTTCACCTGTTCGGTGCTTCCCGTGAGCCCGACCATCTCGGGGTGGATGGCCTCGGCGAATTCGCCCACGACGTCGGGTGTGTCCCGTTCAGGATCGACACTGACAAAGGCTGTTTGCGCCTCGATCCCCTCCTCTTCGAGGATATCGATCACGGCGGCGTTCCGAACCGTATCGAAAGGGCACACGTCGGGGCAGAACGTATAGCCGAAGTAGAGGAGCGTCGGTTCGGTCACGAGACTGTCCTGCGTCACGGTCTCGCCGTCCGCACCCACCAACTCGAACGGGCCGCCTATATCGCCCGCCACCGCGCCCGAGCGGCATTCCGCGAATGTCTGCGGATCGCCTCGCAAGAGCGACCAGAACGCCGTCACCGCGATCACCGCCGCCAGGGCCACACCGGCTGTCACCACATAGATCCACCGCATCACTCTTGCTCCCAGATTGCCAGGGTCTGGTAAGGGTCGTATCACTTGCCCCCGCACCCGCAAGAGACAGGTTGGCGCAGATGACAGACGCGGAAATCGGAATTTTCGGCGAGCGTCGCCGCGCCAACTGGATCCGGCTCAGGACGATGATCGTACTGCGCTGGTTCGCCATTGTGGGCCAGCTGACGGCGATCGCGGTCGCCGAATACGTCTACAATCTCGATATGGAGACCGGCCTGTGCATCATGGCGGTCGGCATCTCGATCATCGGCAATCTCGTCGCGACCTTTATCTTCCCTCAAAGCAAGCGTCTGTCGGAGACCGAGAACCTCTTGATGGTCATCTTCGACGTGCTTCAGCTGGCCTTCCTGCTCTTCCTGACCGGGGGGCTGCATAACCCGTTTTCGCTTCTGCTGCTCGCGCCGGTGACCGTCTCTGCAGCGGTGCTTCCGCTGGGACGCACGGTGCTGCTCAACGCGGTCGCCCTGGCGCTCGTCACGGGGCTTGTCTTCTACCACCTGCCGCTCAAGACCGAGTCCGGCCAGGTCCTGCGAATTCCCGACTTGTTCGTCTTCGGACAATGGACGGCGATGACCATCGCGCTCGTGTTCATCTCGCTCTATGCACGCCGGATCACGCAGGAAATGAGCGCGATGGGCGATGCGCTGGCCGCAACCCAGATGGCCTTGGCCCGAGCGCAGAAACTCAACGACCTTGGCGGAGTGATCGCCGCGGCTGCCCACGAGCTCGGCACGCCGCTCGCCACGATCAAGCTCACTTCGGGCGAGCTCATCGAGGAGTTGGCCGACCGCCCCGAGCTGCAATCCGATGCGACCCTGATCCGCGAACAGGCCGACCGTTGCCGCGACATCCTGCGCTCGATGGGACGTGCGGGCAAAGACGATCCGCAAGTGCGCCATGCCCCTCTGATGGAGGTCATTCGCGAGGCGGCGGAACCGCACGAGGATCGCGGCAAGACCATTCTGATCGACGGCGACTGCGAGGGGGAGCCTCTCATCCTGCGTCGCCCAGAGATCATTCACGGCATTCGAAACCTCATCCAGAACGCCGTCGATTTCGCGCGCACCACGGTCGAGGTCGAGGCCACGTGGACCGAAAGCCAGATCTCCGTTCGGATCGTCGATGACGGTCGCGGTTTCCCGCCACATCTTCTCGGCCGGATCGGCGATCCCTTCATGCGCTCGCGCCGAACCGAAAGCCAGCGTCAGGCACGGCCTGCCTACGAGGGTATGGGCCTTGGCCTTTTCATTGCGAAGACGCTGCTTGAGCGAACCGGCGCCGAGCTGAGCTTCGCCAATGGGCACGACCCGTTCGCAGCCCCGCGCTCCGAGGACGAACATCAGGGGGCCATCGTCGAAGTGATTTGGCCGCGCGAGGCGATTGCGGTCGATACGCGCACCGCACGGGCTCCGCTCGGGCGAAATACTCTCGTCGAGAACTAAGCGCGGTTAATGCCGCCTTAACCCTCGCTGTCCAAGCTGGTCCAAGGAACAGATGAGGCGCGACATGGACTACGAAACGATATCCGCCATCCTTGTCGGGGCAGGGTTGGGTCTTTTGATATTGAGGATGGGTCCTTGGCCGGGCCGTGCGCCTCATGACGCTGCGCGCATGGCACTCGACCTGGAAGCCCAGCGTCTCAGACAGGCGTCAGAGGTTTCTCCGCTGCCCATGTGGCATACCGGACCCGATGGAAAGCTGATCTGGGCGAACCGCGTCTACCGGCAGATCGCCGACGTTTCGGACACGGACTTGCCCTTTGCAAGCCGCCGCCCCTCCAAAGACGGAAAGACCCGCGTGACACTTCCCAGGACTGTCGGGGATATCGGGGTCGACTTCGAGATATCCACCATGCCCGTCACCGGTGGCACGGCCCATATTGCCACGGAAATCAGCGCCATCCTCAAGGCCGAGGCGGCGCGGCGGACCTTCGTTCAGACCCTGTCCAAGACCTTTGCCGATCTACCGATAGCTCTTGCCGTGTTCGACAAGGAGCGGCGGCTCGCCCTGTTCAATCCGGCCCTGCTGGATTTGACCGGCCTCGCACCCGCCTTCCTGTCTGCGCGCCCCGATACGATGAGTTTCTTCGATCAGCTGCGAGAAAATCGCATCATGCCGGAGCCAAAATCCTACGCCGAATGGCGGCAGCGTCTGGCCGATCTCATCAATGCGGCGAGAGATGATCGCTATACTGAAACATGGAGCCTGCCGAACGACCGCACGTACCGTATAAGCGGTAGGCCGCATCCCGATGGGGCTATCGCGTTCCTGATCGAGGATATCAGCTCTGAAATCTCGCTATCGCGCCGATACAGAGCCGAACTGGATTGCATGTCAGCTGTGCTCGATGCGTCGGACAAGGCTCTGGCGGTCTTCTCCGGCCAGGGCGAGCTTCTTCTGACAAATGCCGGGTACCGCCGTCACTGGCAAGCCTCGGGCAGACTGAGCAGAACCGGCGCGTCGCTTGCGGACGAAATCGCTGGATGGCGCAAGCTCGCCGGCGACTCAGAGGCGTGGCAGATGATCCGAATTAGCGTGGCACGAACGTCGGCAGCCGGTGAGGCGCAAATTGATGCGGGCGGGAAGCAGTCTCTCGACATCTCCGTGTCTTGGACACCGCTGCCTCACGGCGCGACGCTCGTCAGCTTCTCGGGCGACGCGCAGGCCGTTGCAGCACCCCAAAGGGCACAACTGGCGCATATCGCCGAAGCTTGAAAAGCGCCAGCCATCGATCCGCTCTTGCGGGTCATGCCCGGCGCGATAGTCTCGCGCCATGTCTCCCGAGCGCCGCCACCTCACCCTCCAATCCCCCGACGAGACCGCGTCGCTGGCCCAGCGGATCGCCCCTGTTCTGCGGCCCGGTGACACGATCCTGCTTTCCGGCGGGATCGGCGCGGGCAAGACCCATTTCGCGCGAGCCTTGATCCAGAAACGCCTCGCGGTCCCAGAGGACGTGCCATCGCCGACATTCACCCTGGTGCAGACCTACGAAACCGGCACTGGCGAGATCTGGCATGCCGACCTTTATCGGCTCGATGGACCGCACAGCATCGATGAACTCGGCTTGACTGAGGCTTTCGATACAGCGATTTGCCTTGTCGAATGGCCAGATCGGCTTGGCGATCTGGCGCCGGAACAGGCTCTGTTTGTGGCGTTCGAGTCAGGGCCGGTAGATGAAGCGCGCAGTCTAGAGTTCACCTGGACCGATCCGCGCTGGACCTCGCGCATCGAAGGCATCATGTCGTGACTGTGGAGACCTTTCTAGAAGAGGCGGGATGGGCCGGTGCCGCCCGTGCGCCGCTTGCGGGCGATGCCTCGACGCGCCGATATACCAGGCTGCAACGTGGCAGCGAACGCGCCATCCTCATGGAAGACCCGGACGGCGCGCCGGAGCATTTCGCGAGGCTCGCCCGCTACCTTTTGGGCCTTGGCCTCAGCGCGCCCGAACCCTTTGCCGAGGCACCGGGCCTCCTCCTGCTTGAAGATCTGGGTGACGGCGTCTTCGCCAAACTGGCCCGCGAGAGACCAGAACAGGAAGACACGCTCTACCTCGCCGCGGTCGAAGCGCTCGTCACGCTGCACGCCGCGGACCCACCGGACGTGCCGCCTGCCGATCCTCGCTATTTCACTGACCAGGCGAGCGACGCACTGAAGTGGTATCTCAGAGGACTCGGAGCTGAGACCTCGAAAACCGACCCTGTCATTGCCGAACTTGGCGAAGCACTCGCCAAGCATGCGCCTCAAACGGACGTCACCATCCTCCGCGACTTCCATGCCGAGAACCTTATCTGGCTCCCGGACAGGCAGGGGCCCGCGCGGGCCGGTCTTCTCGATTTCCAGGATGCCCTGCAGGGCAACCGGGCCTATGATATGGTCTCGCTGATCGAAGACGCCCGTCGCGATGTCTCCGAGACGACCCGACAGGCTGTTGTTCGGTTCTACCTCGACGCAACAGGCGTGACGGCGGCAGAGTTCGAGACCGCGATGGCGGTGCAAGGCGCAGCGCGCAACCTGCGTATCCTCGGTATTTTCGCCCGGCTCGCAGCGATCCGGGGCAAGCCGGGCTACATCGACCTTGTTCCGCGTGTATGGGGTCATCTCAGCCATGATCTGACGCATCCTGCCTTGGCGGATCTCGCCGAAGTGATCGAGATCGTTTTACCACGACCAACCGAAGCTCATCTGCAAAGCCTCAGGAGCCAATGCCAGACGCCGTCATGATCTTCGCGGCCGGGTTCGGCACGCGCATGGGTGACTTGACCAAAGACCGCCCGAAACCGCTGATCGAGGTTGGCGGGCAGACGCTCCTCGACCGCACACTGGAGCTCTGTGCAGAGGTTCCGCGCCGGGTGGTCAACACCCATTACCTCGCCGAGATGATCCGCGATCACCTGACAGACCAGGACGTCACGGTGATCGAGGAATCGCCGGAGATCCTCGATACCGGCGGAGGGCTCAGGAACGCGCTGCCCGTTCTGGGTCCGAACCCGGTCTACACGATGAATTCCGACGCGGTCTTCGCCGGGCCGAACCCTTTGACGCTCCTCGGAGACGCATGGGATTTTGACCGCATGGACGCGCTTCTGCTTTGCGTGCCGCTCGAGCGGGCTATCGGGCGCAAGGGTGATGGGGACTTCACACTTGCCGAAGACGGGCGCCTGCAGCGCGGCGGGAATAGGGTCTATACCGGCGTGCAGATCCTCAAGACAGATCAGCTTGCCGGTTTTCCCGACCACGTCTTCTCGCTTAATCGTCTCTGGACGGAAATGGCATCCAGGGGCCGTCTGTTCGGTCTCGACTATCCCGGCCGCTGGGCGGATGTAGGTCATCCCGGCGGGATCGCGCTTGCCGAAGAGATGCTGGGCACATGATTTTCGAGAACGAAGCCAAACCGCGCCTGTTCGGCATGCCGCCCGGCGCGGATTTTGCCGCCGAGCTCGTGAGCGGCCTGCGCCGACGCGTCGCGCATATGTCACCCGAGACGATGGCGCGAACCGAGCTTTACGCCAATAGCGGGCGCATGGCTCGCCGGATCGAGGCGTGTTTCGCCGACGGCCCGCCAAGCTTCCTCCCTCGTATTCGTCTTCTGACCGACACCGCCGAACCGGGCCTCCGCGCGCTGCTACCAGAGCCTGTCTCGCCCCTCAGACGGCGCCTGGAGCTGACCAGCCTCGTGTCCCGGCTTCTCGATCAGGACCCCGATCTTGCGCCTCGTTCGGCCCTGTTCGACTTGTCGGACTCACTCGCCGGTCTCATGGAGGAAATGCAGATCGAGGGTGTTCCGCCCGAAGCAATCGCGACGCTCGATGTCGAGGATCAGTCCGGGCACTGGGAGCGCGCGCTCGGTTTTCTGCGGATCGTGCAGGACTATTTCGACGCGACCCATCCTGAGCCCGATGCCGCCGCGCTCCAGCGCCGGGCGGTGGCGGCACGGATCGCGCGATGGCAAACCTTCCCGCCGGAACACCCGGTGGTCGTGGCGGGCTCGACGGGGTCGCGCGGAACCACGCACGAGATGATGGTCGAAGTCGCGCGTTTGCCGCAGGGCGCCGTGATCCTGCCGGGCTTCGATTTCGACATGCCCCGCCATGTCTGGGACCAGTTGATCGACGATCTTCCACGCGCCGATAAAAGCCAGCCGGGCGAGGATCATCCGCAGTTCCGCTTTGCGCGTTTGCTGCGCGACCTCGGCGCAAGCCCAGCTGATGTGAAACCCTGGGGCGGCCCGGCTCCCGCGCCGGGCCGGAACAGGCTCGTCTCGCTCGCGCTGCGCCCGGCCCCGGTCACGGATCAATGGCTGACCGAGGGGCCCGAGCTGCCACCTCTGGGCGCGGCGACAGAGCAGGTGACTTTGCTGGAGGCCGCGCATCCCCGCGAAGAGGCCGTCGCCATCGCTATGCGCCTGCGCGAAGCGGCGGAGCGGGGGCAAAATGCGGCTCTGATCACGCCGGATCGCGTCCTGACACGGCAAGTGACGGCAGCGCTCGACAGGTGGGGCATCGTGCCGGACGATTCCGCAGGTCAGCCGGCGCAACTGTCGCCTCCGGGTCGGCTTTTGCGTCAGGTGGCGGCCCTGTTCCACGAGGATCTGACCGCCGAGACGCTTCTGGCCCTGCTGAAGCACCCGCTCTGCCATGCCGGCGACACGCCCAAGGAGGACCGCAGCGCGCATACACGCGCAGTGCCGGCGCTCGAAGCGCATATCCGTCGGAAGGGGCTGCCTTACCCGGATGCGGAATCTCTGCGCGCATGGGGCGAGCGATGCGGTCACGCTGCCTGGGCCGATTGGCTTGCGCGCACCGTGTGCGACCGAAAAATCACCGGACACCAGCAGCTCGGCGAGTGGATCGCCGCGCATCAGGCCCTTGCTGAAGCCGTGTCCGCAGGCAGCCAAGGCGCTGGACCGCGTGCCTTGTGGGACAAGGAAGCCGGGCGCACCTTGCATTCGGTCATGGAGGCGCTGACCCGCGAAGCCGATGCCGGGGCCGACCTTTCGGCCCGCGATTACGCCGACCTTTTCCGAGCGGTCCTGTCCCGCGAAGAGGTGCGAAACCCGGACAGCGTCCATACCGGCATCCGTATCTGGGGCGCGATCGAAGCACGGGTCATGGGCGCTGACCTGATGATCCTCGGCGGTCTGAACGAAGGCTCCTGGCCGGAAATGCCCAAGCCAGACCCGTGGCTCAACCGGCGTATGCGAGCAGATGCGGGTCTAACACTGCCTGAAAGGCGTATCGGGCTTGCAGCGCATGATTTCCAGCAGGCGATTGGCGCACGTGAAGTCTGGCTCACCCGTGCCACGAAATCCGATGACGCGGACACCGTGCCGTCGCGCTGGCTGAACCGGATCACCAACCTCATGGCAGGCTTGCCAGAACGCGGAGGCGATGTCGCGCTCAAGGCGATGAGAGCGCGGGGGCGCGACTGGCTGAGAAAGGTCCATGCCCTCGAAACGCCGATCGCGGCACCCACGGCAAAGCGCCCGTCGCCCCGGCCGCCATCCGAAGCGCGGCCGCGATCCCTGCGCCTGACGCAAGTGAAAACCCTGATCCGCGACCCTTACGCGATCTATGCCCGGAATGTTCTGCGCCTCATGCCGCTCAATCCGCTGATGCAGGCGCCGGATGCGCTTTTGCGTGGAATAGTGACGCATGACGCGCTTGAAGCGTTCGGAAAAGCTATGCGGGACGAAGGTCTTCAGCCGACGGCGGAGACGTTTCTTCTGCATGTCACCCGCGCGCTGGCCGAGAAGGTGCCCTTCCCCCTCGCGCGGCAGCTTTGGCACGCGCGCATGCGGCGGGTGGCGGGAAGCTTCGCGCAGGACGAGGCGGCGCGGCAGGCCCGCGCGGGCCTCGCCCATATCGAGGCTGAAGGCGAAGCGCGGCTGGAACTGCTGGACTTCACTCTGACTACCCGTGCCGACCGGATCGATATCGACGACCGGGGTGGCGCGTATCTTTACGACTACAAGACGGGCAATCCGCCGCAGCCCAAAGAGCAGAAATTCTTCGACAAGCAGCTTCTTCTGACCGCCGCCATGATCGAGCGTCAGGCATTCGACGGGCTTCGCCCGCGCTTTATCGCGGATGCGCGGTATATCGGTCTCGGCTCGAATGCCGGCGAGGTGCCGGCGCCTCTGGACGAAGAGCCCCCGGCGAAGGTCTGGTCGGATCTCGAAGCGCTGATCGCGCGATACCTCGACGCCGGACAGGGCTTCACCGCGCGGCGTGCGATGCTGCTCGACAGCGGATCGAGCGATTACGACGATCTGTCCCGGCTCGGCGAATGGTCGGTCTCCGACAAGGCAAACTCCGAGGAGGTGTCCTGATGCGGGACGATGCCAGCGAAGCGCAGGTGATTGCCGCACGTCCCGGAAGCTCGACCTGGCTTTCGGCCAATGCCGGTTCCGGCAAGACACGCGTTTTGACCGACCGCGTGGCGCGGCTTCTTCTCGAGAATGTCGCGCCCGAGAACATCCTCTGCCTGACCTACACAAAAGCCGCCGCGAGCGAGATGCAGAACCGTCTCTTCAAGCGGCTCGGTGCCTGGGCAATGCTGCCGGATGCGGACCTGCGCTCGGAGCTCGGCACGCTCGGCGTCGACGGTCCTTTCGAGCCGGTTTTTCTGCAGAAGGCACGCACACTCTTTGCCCGCGCCATTGAGACGCCGGGCGGTTTGCGGATCCAGACCATCCACTCTTTCTGCGCTGCGCTTCTGCGGCGGTTCCCGCTCGAGGCACAGGTCAGCCCGGATTTCCGCGAGATGGAGGACCGTTCGGCCGAACTTCTGCGCGCCGAGATCCTCGAGCGCATGTCCGCCGGTCCGGAGGCCGCGCGCGTCTCCGATCTCGCGCTGCATTTCACCGGGCAGGACGACAGCCTCGATGGGCTTCTGAAGGAGGTTTTGAGCCGAAAGAGTGCCTTTTTTGGAGGAATAACTCACGGAGACCTCAAGGCACTCTACGGCGTCCCGCCGGAATATGACGCGCAATCGCTGCTAGCAGAGACATTCCTCGGCAGCGAGGCACAGCTACTGGCGAGAGTACGCGCCGCGATGGAGGAGTATGGCGGCCCCACCGATCAAAATAACGCAGCGCGTCTGGCCGGAATCACACTCGACACCGTTTCCGATCTCGCAGTCCTCGAAGAGGTCTTTCTAACCGGTAAGGCGGCAAAGCTGCCATTCAGTGCGAAAGCCGGATCCGTGCCGACGAAGGCATGCCAGAAGCAGGCCGGGCTTGCCGACCTCATGCCCGATATCGATAATCTGGCCGCTCGGATCGAAGAAGCAAGGCCAAAGCGGACAGCCCTCGCCGCCACCGAGCGCGATCTCGCCCTGCATCGCTTCGCCGAAGTCTTTCTGCCCGCCTACGAGGCCGAAAAACAGGCTCGCGGCTGGCTCGATTTCGACGATCTGATCGAGAAGGCGCATGAGCTTTTGTCCAACTCGGACGTAGCCGAATGGGTGCTATACCGACTGGACGGCGGGATCGACCACATCCTCGTTGACGAGGCCCAGGACACGAACCCGCTGCAATGGCGCGTCATCGAGAAGCTGGCCCGCGAATTCACGGCCGGGCAAGGCGCGCGCGCGGATCTCTTGCGAACGATCTTCGTGGTCGGGGACACCAAGCAGTCGATCTATTCGTTCCAGGGCGCTGATCCCGATGAATTCGAGCGGATGCGCGCCGCCTTCGACGCGCGGCTGAATGATGCGGGCACACCTCTCGAAATTCGGTCGCTCGCCTATTCCTTCCGCTCGGCGGGTCCGATCCTGCAGGCGGTCGATGCGACATTCGACGATGCGGACGGGTCCGGCTTTGCCCCCGGCGGACGGCATCTGCCGTTTCATGCCGAAATGCCCGGACAGGTCGATCTCTGGCCCGTTGTCCCCAAGCCCGAGAAAGACGAAGACGACGTTTGGTACGAGCCGGTCGACCGGCCCGCACCCACCGATGCGACCGTTGTGCTTGCCAAGCGGATCGCGCGGTTCATTCGCGAAGCGATCGAGCGCAAGCAGCCCCTGCAACTCGGCCAGTCCGCACCCCGCGCCATGCATGCGGGCGATGTTCTGATCCTCGTGCGGCGGCGGGGCACGCTTTTCGCCGAGATCATCCGCGCCTGTAAGGCCGAGGGACTGCCGGTTGCGGGCGCAGACCGGCTCAAGGTCATGGCGGAGCGGGCTGTGAAGGATATCGGCGCGCTCTTGTCTTTCCTCGCCACGCAAGAAGACAACCTGTCCCTCGCGGTCGCCCTGCGCTCTCCATTATTTGGGTTGGGCGAACAGGATCTGTTCTCGCTCGCCCACAAGCGGAAGGGCGAAAGCCTTTGGGAACAACTGCGAAAGCGCGAGCCCGATTACTCCCAGACGCTCGCGATCCTGAACGACTTGCGTCGTCAGGCCGATTTCCTGCGCCCCTACGACATGATCGAACGGATCCTGACGCGCCATAACGGCCGGGCGAAGCTGATCGGCCGGCTTGGCATAGAGGCTGAGGACGGGATCGACGCGCTGCTGGCACAGGCCCTCGCCTATGAGAGCGGCGCGGTGCCCTCGCTCACCGGGTTTCTCGGCTGGATGCAAACAGACGATCTGGAGATCAAACGCAGCCCCGAAGCCGCGGGGCGCGCGATCCGTGTCATGACGGTCCACGGAGCTAAGGGCCTGGAGGCGCCGGTCGTGATCCTGCCCGATTGCGCCAAGGCGAAGGCCGAACACAAGGGCGCCTTGCTGGACCTTGGTCCCGACAGCGTCGTCTGGAAGGCCAAAAGCGAGGAGATGCCCGAGGCTCAAAGCGAGGCGCTGGAGATCGCCAAGGCGCGCGACAAGGCAGAGCGCGACCGGCTCCTCTACGTCGCGATGACGCGGGCTGAGGCATGGCTCGTCGTTGCAGCGGCAAGCGATATCGGCAAGACGCCAGACGAGTCGTGGTACGGGCAGATGCAAAGGGGTCTGGAGCGGGCCGGAGCCCTCCCCTTCGCGTCGCGTGATGGCGAAGGGTTGCGCCTCGGAGCGCTGCCTGACGTTCCGGCTGAAGAGGCTTCAGTCTCCGAAGAACAGGCTCTATCTCTGCCCGATCACTTCCGCCGCGACGCCGCCGTGCCGCTGGTCCAGCGCGCGCTTCTTTCCCCTTCGTATCTCGGAGGGGCCAAGGCGCTTCCCGGCGACGGGGATGAGACGGAGATCGCGAAAGCACGCGGCACGCGGATTCACGCACTGCTCGAGGTTTTGCCCGACCTGCCCGAGACCGACCGGCCGTTGGCGGCGAACCGAACGCTGGCCGGGATGCGGGTGCCGGAAAATGACCGAGCCGAGCTCGCAGGTGAGGCACTGTCCGTCCTCACGGCACCGGAACTGTCCGACATCTTTTCGTACGGCGCGCTGGCCGAAGTACCGCTGACCGCCGATCTACCTCGTCTGGGCCCGATGCACGGCATCATCGACCGGCTGATCATTACGCCGGAACGCGTTCTTGCGGTCGATTTCAAGACGAACAGGCAGGTGCCTGCCACGGCAGACGCAGTTCCCGAAGGCCTTCTGAGACAGATGGGCGCCTACCGCGCCATGCTGAGCGCGATCTATCCCGGACGGAACGTCGAGACCGCGATCCTCTGGACCGCAACGGCGCAGATCATGAGCTTGCCCGCCGCGCTCACGGACGCGGCACTCGCACGCGCGGCCCCGCTTGATTCTGCCGAGGCTGCTCCATAGGTTTGCTCCAAGACATCCCGTAATTTCGATGGAGTAGATGCCATGGCCACAGTTGCCGTTACAGACGATACTTTCGACCAGGAAGTGAAGAATTCCGACGTGCCCGTAGTCGTCGACTTCTGGGCCGAATGGTGCGGTCCCTGCAAACAGATCGGTCCGGCTCTCGAGGAGCTGAGCGCCGAATATGACGGCAAGATCAAGGTCGCGAAGGTCGATGTGGATTCGAACCCGAATACCGCGGCGGCGATGGGCGTGCGCGGCATTCCGGCGCTCTTCATCTTCAAGGACGGCCAGGTTGTGTCCAACCGCGCGGGCGCCGCTCCGAAAGCCGCCCTCAAAGGCTGGATCGACGAGTCGATCTGATCGGTTGAAATGCCGAGCGAATGATCGCCCCGCGCCCGGAACGGCGCGGGGCTTTTCGTATCAAACCTCGAAAACGCGGCTGACGAGCGACATCAGCCGATCGAACCGCCGGGATTGCGCGGCGCTGCGAAGACGCTGCTCGGCTGGAAGGCCCCACCACTCTGCCAACACCCGATGCCTCAGAAGCATCTGCACCGAGGGATCTGTCTCTTGCACCAGCGTGTACCCGCGGAAGAACGCCGATAGGAGTGAGAGAGGCAGCACTTCCCTTGGCACGATGGCCGAATGATCGGCTCGCAGCGTGGCGACATCGACGAGCAGGCGCGCGATGTCATGCCCGACGGGAGACGCGCCGGCTTCGTGAAAATCCAGCCCCCAGACGCGATCTCCTAAAAGGAGATTACGCATGTGCAGATCGCCGTGAAGCTTGGCGGCCACCGTTTCCTGACCTTCGAAACGCGGGCGCATGTCCTTGAACCGAGATGCCGCCTTCCGAAACCTCTGCGCCTCTGCGATGGGACGCTGTCCAGCGGCTTCTTCGGCCAGAATAGTGTCGAGGTATCGATAGGTGAACTTCGGCTGGAAGATCCTCACCGTGCCAAGCCGCGCGCGATGAAACCGATCGAGCCAGAGCCCTGCGCGCTCAAGATGCGTGCCCTGATCGGCGGGATTTGCGCGTTCGAGGCAATCTGACAGCGTTCGCCCTTCGGCAAAGCTCATGAGGCAGGTTTGTGTCTCGGTATCGGCCGCCAGCAAGGTCGGCACAGCGGCCATCGGATCGTCCGGGAAATGTGCGTTCACATCGAGATGGGCCGCCATCGCCGCCATGAAGCCTTCGGGGTCCCGCGGGCGCATCTGCTGCTTCAGCACGATATCATGACCGCCCCGCGAGAGCCGGAAGAGATCGCGCGACACGCGCGCATCCTCCCGGGCGGAAAGTCGACGCACGGACCATCCCTCCGTCTCTAAACCGGCCTCTTCGGCCAGTCGCGACCAGACCGACCCAAAGATCTTCAGAGCGTCCTGCCGCACCTTTCCCCCTGCACTTGCTTCCGTGCGGCTCCATACGCGCCGCTTGCGCCGGTTCTGTCCAGCCCCCATATGGCGGCAGACCGACAAAGGAGTGAGACATGGCCGACGAGACATTTCCCGGTTGGCACGGCACGACGATCATCGGGGTCCGCAAGGGCGGCGAAGTCGTCGTCGCGGGCGACGGGCAAGTCAGCCTGGGACAGACCGTCATCAAAGGTTCGGCGCGCAAAGTGCGGCGGCTGTCGCCCGGCGGATACGACGTGGTCGCGGGATTTGCCGGCTCGACCGCGGATGCCTTCACGCTTCTCGAGCGGCTCGAAGCCAAGCTCGAAGCGACGCCGGGGCAGTTGCAGCGGGCGAGTGTCGAACTCGCCAAGGATTGGCGGACCGACAAGTACCTGCAAAAACTCGAAGCGATGCTGATCGTCACCGACGGCAAGGATCTTTACGTCATCACCGGCGCGGGCGACGTGCTGGAGCCGGAACACGATATCGCGGCGATCGGCTCGGGCGGGAATTTCGCGCTCGCCGCGGCACGCGGGCTCATGGAAACCGAACGCTCCGCCGAAGAGATCGCCCGCCGCGCGATGGAGATCGCGAGCGACATCTGCGTCTATACCAACGGCAACCTGACCGTTGAGAAAATCGGCGGCTGAGCCGCCCCCGGAAAGGACATCATGACCGACCTGACCCCCCGCGAAATCGTCTCGGAGCTCGATCGCTTCATCATCGGGCAGAAAGACGCCAAACGTGCCGTGGCCGTGGCCCTGCGAAACCGCTGGCGTCGCAAGCAGCTGCCCGAAGATCTGCGTGAAGAGGTCTATCCCAAGAACATCCTGATGATCGGGCCGACCGGCGTCGGCAAGACCGAGATCTCGCGCCGCCTCGCCAAGCTGGCCCGCGCGCCCTTCGTGAAGGTGGAGGCGACGAAGTTCACCGAGGTCGGATATGTCGGCCGCGACGTGGAACAGATCGTGCGCGATCTCGTCGATGCCTCGATCGCGATGACGCGCGACTACATGCGCGAAGACGTTAAAGCCGCAGCGCATGAGGCCGCCGAAGACCGCGTGATCGCCGCAATCGCCGGCGAGGATGCGCGGGAGGGCACCCGTGAACGGTTCCGCGAGAAACTGCGCGCCGGCGAGCTCGACGACACGATGATCGAGCTTGACGTCGCGGATACGTCCTCGCCCTTCCCGATGATGGAGATCCCCGGCCAGCCCGGTATGGGCATGGGCGGCGGCGGCATGAACCTTGGCGATATCTTCGGCAAGGCGTTTGGCGGGCGCACGACGCGCAAGCGGCTGTCGGTGGCGGAAAGCTATACGATCCTGATCGGGGAGGAGGCGGACAAGCTTCTCGATGACGAACAGGTCAAGCGCGAAGCGATCCGCGCCGTAGAGCAGAACGGCATCGTTTTTCTCGACGAGATCGACAAGGTCTGCGCCAAGTCCGATGCCAAGGGTGGCGATGTCAGCCGCGAGGGCGTGCAGCGGGATCTGCTGCCACTGATCGAGGGCACGACCGTCTCGACCAAGCACGGACCGGTGAAGACGGACCACATTCTGTTCATCGCATCGGGCGCGTTTCACATCGCGAAACCCTCGGACCTTCTGCCTGAACTGCAAGGCCGCTTGCCGATCCGCGTGAACCTGCGGCCGCTCACCGAAGAGGATTTCGTGCGGATCCTGACCGAGACGGACAACGCGCTCACCCGGCAATATACCGGTCTCATGGCGACCGAAGAAGTGACTGTCACCTTCACCGAAGAGGGGATTGCGGCCCTTGCCCGGATCGCCGCCGAGGTGAACCAGTCGATCGAGAATATCGGCGCGCGGCGTCTCTACACGATCATGGAGCGGGTCTTCGAAGAGCTGTCCTTCACGGCGCCCGACAAATCGGGCGAGGCTGTAATCGTGGATGCCGACTTTGTCGAGGCGCATCTGGGCGACCTGAGCCGTTCGACCGACCTCAGCCGTTACGTGTTGTGACAGCCGCCGGGGGGCTGGCTGCCCCCCGGACCCCCCGCCGGTATTTTCACCAATCCAAAGAGAAAAAGGATGCGCCGCTTGAGCGCTCTCAGGCGCTCCACCAGCGTTCTGCCATGCGGGCATTATCCATCGTCCAGACGTTCCCGATCTGGTGCGGGGTCGCGACGCGCGGACCGTGGGCCTGTATCCAGTTCGCGAAAAACGGAATGGTGGTGCTATCTTTCTCTCTCAGAGAATGCTGGATCTCGGCATAGAGGTCGCGGCGGCGTGCGGGATCGAGGGCTGACCGCGCAGCGGCGGTCAGGCGCAGCAGATGCGTTTTCGTCTGCGTCTCCGGCAAGGTGCCCAGAAGGCTCGTGAGCATCCAATCTTCCGTCACGCGGCCCGAGGAATATCGGGACTTCAGATGCGGCTGCCAGAGATCGAGCGCGGACGGATCGAGTCCGGCTTTTCGCAGATGATACGCGGCGCGATCTGGATCGTGCAGGACCGGAGGCAAGCCAACTCGATACTGGTTGGCGGGGCCGATCGGGCTGTCCGACGCTGGCTGGCCGTGGCCCCCTGCGAGATCCCTCAGTAGGCTGAAGCGATCAAGGCCGAATTTCAGCGCGCTGCGAAGATGCGTGGCGGAGCGCACCTCCATGTCCGGGTGCGGCGCGACCCAGAGGTGACGGTTTCCCATTACCTCCTGAACAAGAAGCGCCGGATCGAGAGCGCGCCCGGCATCCGGCCCAATCTCATCTATCGCGTCCACGCCACCGCTCTGCAGCGCTTGTACACGCGCCTGCGCGTCATGCATCGCGACAAAGACGATTTCCTCGAACCATCCTGCGCGACCGTCCTTGTAGTGGTCGGACACCCGCCGCCCCACGAAACGGACCCCCGGTTTGAAATGTGCAACACGATAGAGCCCCGTTCCGATCCCCCCGGTCATGGCGCGGTGCATGCGGTCCGACGGATAGATCACCAGCCGGGGATCGGAGAGAAGATAGGGGAAATCCGCGTTGCCTTCTGCGAGCTCGAAACGGACCTGGTGCGGCCCGGTCGCTGTCATCGCGATCACAGACGCGAGGAGTGGCTCGGCGGGCGAGCCCGATCCACCACTGTGCAGAGCGAAGGAGGCCAGAACATCCGCCGCGGTGAATGCGCCGCCATCGTGGAAGGCAACGCCGCGGCGAAGATTGAAGACCCAGGTCGTCGCGTCGGGGGACGCTTCCCAATCGGTCGCAAGCTCGCCGGTGAGACTGCCATCCGCCGCGATCTCGGTCAGGCAATCGAAGACCGCACCGTGACCCGCCGCCATCATGAAATGACCCTTGTAAGAGCGGCTGTCCCACGTGTCGGTCGCGCTTGCGCCCGAAAGGCCAGCCACGAAGCGCCCGCCGGCCTGGGCCGAGCTCGCGCCAAGGGGCAGGCCCGCCGCGGCGAGCACACCTGCAGCGGCACCGGAGGTCAGAAGTCTGCGTCGATTGTAGCGTCTCATCGCTTCCCCGCGCGGTCAGGCAGGCAGCATGCGCCGGAAGACCCTAGCGGGTCAATTCATCCATCGCCTTAACGAGTTCGGCGCTGACACCCGGTTCGGACAAGGCGTGGCCAGCATTGCGGATCATCCGCAGATCCGCGCCCCGCCAGGCGCGCGACAATTCGAAGGCGCGGGCGGGCGGACAGATCATGTCATAGCGTCCCTGCACGATGATGCCGGGAATGTGCTGAATCCGGTCCACGTTCTTCAGGATCCAGCCATCCTCGGAGAGGAAGCCGCGATTGGTGAAATAATGGTTCTCGAGCCGCGCAAAGGCACGTGCGTAATCGCCGGGCGCTTCTCCGCCATTGCCGTTGGAATGGATCGAGGCGAGCGCATTCTCCCAGGATGACCAGGCGCGGGCATATTGCGTCTCGATCCTGAGATCACCGCAGAAGAGACGCCGATGATATGCCGCGATCATGTCGCTGCGTTCATCCTCGGGGATAAGCTCGGCGAAACGGGCCCAGGTTTCCGGCCAGAACTGCGCGGCACCGCCCCCATAGAACCAGTCGAGCTCCGCCTCGGTCATCATGAAAACGCCGCGCAGGACAAGATGGCTCACCGCCTGTGGATGGCTGATCGCGTAGATCAGCGCCAGGGTCGCGCCCCAGGAGCCGCCGAAGACGACGAAGCGATCGATGCCGAGCTCGGCGCGGATCGTCTCGATATCTGAGACGAGATCCCAAGTCGTGTTGTCCTTGACGCTGGCATGGGGCCGCGAGCGCCCGCAGCCGCGCTGATCGAAGAGAATGATCCGGTAGACCGAGGGGTCGAAGTACCGCCGCATCGCGGGCGAGCAGCCGCCGCCCGGACCGCCATGCAACACGATGACAGGAACGCCGTCCGGGCGTCCACATTGCTCCATGTAGATCGAATGACCCCCGGAGACCTGCAGCATCCGTTGATCGAACGGATCGGTCGGCGGGTAGAGGAACTGAACGGCGCGCTTTTGACCCAGGTCTTTGTCCATGTCCTTCCTATATGAGAGACAGTGCCGGGATGACCATGAGAATCTGCCGATGACCGAGCCAGCCACAACCAGAAATGTAGATGCCGGGGAAGTGGCCAAGTTCGAGGCGATGGCCGCCGAATGGTGGGATCCGAACGGCAAGTTCCGCCCCTTGCACGAGATGAACCCGTGCCGGCTCGATTACCTGTGCGCGCAGATCGCCGTGGAGTTCGGGCGCGATCTGTCTCGGAGCCGGCCATTCGAGGGCCTGCGGCTCCTCGATATAGGCTGCGGCGGCGGATTGCTGGCAGAGCCTTTCGCGCGCCTCGGAGCGGAGGTGACGGGAATCGACGCGGCGGGCGGCAACATTCCGGTGGCCGAAGCTCACGCTGCCGCGCAGGGCCTCAGGATCGACTACCGGCACACCAGCGCCGAAGCCCTTGTCGAGAACAATGAGATCTTCGACGCCGTGATCGCCTTCGAGGTCATCGAACATGTCGCGGACCCCGCCGGGTTCGTCGCCACCGCGGCCAAGCTGGCGCGGCCCGGCGGTCTCGTGATGATGTCGACGCTGAATCGCACGACGAAGGCTTTCGGAGCGGCGATCATCGGCGCGGAATGGGTCATGCGGTGGCTTCCGCGCGGAACGCACGATTGGGCGCGCTTCGTCACGCCCGAAGAGCTTGAGCGTATGATGACGGGCGCCGGGCTCGACGTCGTGGATCGAAAGGGCATGGTCTTCGATCCGATCCGCTGGTCCTGGTCGCTGTCGCCGACCGACCTCGCGGTGAATTACGCGATGACCGCGCTGGTACCCGAGGAGCGCTAGGTCTCGAGCCGAATCCTGAGCTCGCGCAAGACGGGCAGCGCCGCGCGAATACGATCGGAGCCCATATCGCCGACGATTTCGCCGACGAGGGGCATTATGGCCTCAAGGGCCTTGTCGCGGGCCGCGACGCCCGACGGGCTGATCGATACGAGCTTTCGCCGCGCATCGTCCCAGTCGGGGCGGATATGCACATATCCGTGCGCTTCGAGACGGCCGAGCGTATTGGTCATCGCGCCGCGTGTGACGTGAAACATGCGCGAGAGCTGGACCGGCGTTTTCTCGACCCCGCGCGCAAGGTGATTGAGCACGAGGAAGTGCGACAGCTCCATGCGGTCGGGCAGAACCTTGGCGATCCGCGCGCGCAGCAGTTGATCGGCGGTCAAAAGCTCCGAGAATAGCGCGAGCGAGAGGCCGTCATCGTCGCTCATGGGCCGACGAACGCCCGATCATGGGTCAGCGACGGGACCTTCTTACGCGCATCCTCTGCCGTATCAGGGTCGATTTCGACCATGTGGACGCCGGGCGTATCGTCGGCATCGATCAAAACTTCACCCCACGGGCTGACGACCATGGAATGTCCGTAGGTCTTTCTTGTCTTGCCGCGAGACGCACTGTGAGTGCCGACTTGGGCAGGAGCCAGAACGTAAGACCCCGTCTCGATCGCACGCGCGCGCAGAAGCGGCTCCCAGTGGAGAGGCCCCGTCGCGGTGGAGAAGGCGGAGGGAACGGTCAGGAGGCGCGCCCCGGCTTGCGCGAGACGGCGGTAGAGATATGCGAAGCGCAGATCGTAGCAGATCGTCAGGCCGATCTTGCCGAACGGCGTCTCAGCCAGCACGGCGCGATCTCCGGGCGCGTAGCCGGCACTTTCGCGATACGTCTCTTCGTCGCTGACCTGCACATCGAACATATGCATCTTGTCGTATCGCGCGACGATCGCCCCGTTGGGATCGATCAGGAAGGAACGGTTGACGAAACGCTCTTCGGGCGGCTCGGATTTTAGCGCGAGCGAGCCGATCAAGAGCCAGATTCCGTGATGTGCCGCGGTCTCGCACAGGGCTGGCAGCGTGATATCCTCGGCTTCTCTGCGCAGGACTTCATTCTGACGCGTGCGGCTTGCCGAAACGCAGTTCGTGACTTCGGGTGTCAGAACGAAATCCGCGCCGCTGCTTGCGGCGCGGGATACAAGCTCCTGCACGGTTTCGAGGTTCTCCGCCGGATCATCCGACGAGGTGAGCTGGAGCAGCGCAGCTTTCACTTCGCCAGAAGCGGATCGAGCTTCCCCGCCCTGTCGAGCGCATACAGCTCATCGCACCCGCCGACATGAGTGTCGCCTACGAAGATCTGCGGCACGGTACGGCCGCCATTGGCGCGCTGGATCATCTCCGGCTTGCGGTCCGGGTGCGCCATAACGTCAATCTCGGAAAAGGTGACGTTCTTCTGAGCAAGAAGACGCTTTGCAGCGTGGCAGAACCCGCACAGGGGCGATGTGTAGATCTCGACATTGGCCATAGGTGCCTCCTTCGGCGTTTGTCGAAGATTTAGGCATTTTTTGCAACGCGTGCCAGCGCGAGCACGCAGACCCGCTGTGCGCCCACGGCATGTAGTGCCTCTGTGGCGGCGGCGAAGGTTGCGCCGGAGGTCATGACGTCGTCGACCAGAAGCACGTCCCGGCCGGCGATTCGCGACGCGCGATTGCGCGCTCCGACGATCGCGCCATCGAGCGCTGCGAACCGCTCTTCCCGCGTCCGGCCATCGAGGCTCGGCGTGGCGCGTATCCGGCGCAGCGCATCCGGAACGACGGCCATCCCGCCCTGGCGCCCCAACTCCTGCGCCAAAAGAGCCGATTGATTGAACCGCCTGCGAATGAGCCGCCAGGTGTGCAAAGGAACCGGCACAACGCAGGTGTCCGGCGAGATCAGAGGCGCAGCGCTACGCAGCATCCAGCGCGCAGCAGGCGCGATGATGTCGTGGCGATCCCCGTGCTTGAGCTTCAACACCATGTCGCGAGCAACGCCGGTATAGAGCAGAGCGGCCCGGCCCATGGTCCAAGGCCGGGCGATCCGCAGACAATCGTCGCAGATCGCTTCCTCGGCGTCTCGTCCGGGCAAAGGCACGCCGCACATCTTGCATACCAGGCCGGTGATGAACGGCGTGTCGCGCCAGCACGGGCCGCAGAGCCCCCCATCCTCGCCGGTGAAGCCGCCGCAACTCAGGCAGCGCGGCGGAAAGACGAGATCGAGCACGGTTTGCACGGCGGCGACAGGCATCATATCTCCTTCACATGGCCGAGACTCCGACGCTCACAGATCGCACCGCACTCAACCTGCACCGCGCCCGCGCCGCGCCCGAGCCTGCGCTTTTCCTGCATGAGGCGGCGGCGGACGATGTGCAGGATCGCCTGATGGCGGTTAACAGGAGCTTTACGTCGACTGCCATCGTCACGCCCTATCCCGAGGTCTGGGCGGCGCGCTGGCCGGACGCGCGAATTGTCGCAGATGGAGACATTCTCGACCTCGAGGAAGACGCCCATGATCTCGTGATCCACGGGCTTGCGCTGCATTGGGCGGATGATCCTGTTGGCCAGATCATCCAGTGCCGCCGCGCGCTGAAGCCCGACGGTCTGTTCCTCGGCGTGGCGTTCGGCGGCCGAACCCTCGCCGAGTTGCGTCAGGCGCTAGGACAGGCGGAGATCGAGGAAACCGGAGGATTGTCGCCGCGCGTCGCTCCGATGGCCGATATCCGTGACCTCGGTGCGCTCTTGCAACGCGCAGGCTTGGCGATGCCCGTGGCGGACGCGGTGCCGCTGCAAGTCAGCTACGGATCGCCTCTGCACCTGATGCAAGATCTGCGGAAGATGGGCGAGACCAACGCGCTTCACGACCGCCTCCGCCGCTTTACACGCCGACAAGTCCTCATGCGCGCTGCGGAGATCTATGCCGAGGCGCATGGTGGCGCCGATGGCCGCATCCTCTCCACGTTCGAGTTGGTGACGCTGACAGGCTGGGCGCCGGATGCGAGTCAGCCGAAACCGCTGCGTCCGGGTTCGGCGACAGCGCGGCTTGCCGACGCACTCGGCACCGATGAGACCAAGCTCAGAGATTGACGCGCGCGGCTCAGAGGTTAGTTACGACGAAATTCAACGGGAATAGAGACAGGGGCCCTCACTCCATGCTGGATGCCACGAAGTCCGCGGTACGACCCCCCCACGCACCGACCGATCACCCCAAAATCCCTGCCGAAAAGGTGGGTATCCTGCTCGCCAATCTCGGCACGCCGGACAATTACGATTACTGGTCGATGCGCCGCTACCTGAACGAGTTTCTCTCGGATCGTCGGGTGATCGACTACTCGCCATGGCTTTGGCAGCCGCTTCTGCAACTCGTCATCCTGACGAAGCGCCCGTTCTCGAGCGGTGAGGCTTACAAGTCGATCTGGAACGAGGACAAGGGCGAGAGCCCGCTGATGACGATCACCAAGGATCAGACCGCCAAGGTCGCGGCCGAGATGCAGGCAGCGCATGGCGACCGGGTCATGGTCGATTTCTGCATGCGCTATGGCAACCCCTCGACGAAGTCCAAGGTTCGCGAGATGGTCGACGCCGGCTGCCGGAAGATCCTGTTCTTCCCGCTCTACCCGCACTACGCGGGTGCGACGTCTGCAACCGCGAACGACCAGTTCTTCCGCGCATTGATGGATGAGAAATGGCAGCCGACCGTGCGTACGGTGGACCCCTATTTCGAGCATCCCCTCTATATCGAGGCGCTCGCGCAATCGATCGAACGGGCCTATGCCAAAATGGAGACGCGGCCCGACATCCTTGTCTGCTCGTATCACGGAGTGCCCAAGCGCTATCTGCTGGAAGGCGATCCCTATCATTGCCAGTGCCAGAAGACGACGCGCCTTCTGAAAGAGCGGCTTGGCTGGGATGACACCGAGATCACCACGACCTTCCAGTCGCGGTTCGGCCCGGAGGAATGGCTGAAGCCCTATACCGTGGAGGAAGTTGCGCGCCTTGCGGAAGAGGACGGCAAGAAAAACATCGCTGTCTGCGCCCCCGCCTTTTCAGCGGATTGCATCGAGACGCTCGAAGAGATCAACGAAGAGATCAAGGAGAGCTTCGAAGAGGCTGGCGGCGAACATTTCACCTATATTCCCTGCCTCAACGACGACGACGCGCATATCAAGGCGCTGTGCTCAGTGATCGAAGAAAATCTGGCTGGATGGATGACTGAGCCGCACACCGTCTCAGCCTAACCGGCGCGGACAGGCACGACACAAAAAAGGCGGTGCCTCGGCACCGCCTTTTTCGCTGGTTCGGATGAACCGAAATCAGTCTGCGGAAACTGCAGCTGCGACGAGCGCGAGCAGGATCAGCGGAACGATGATCGCTGCCGAGGACGACTGCTGTTCGGTTTCTTCGACGACAACGACGGGTTCCATCATGACGTCGTCTTTTGCATAGGAGCCAGCCATTGCGGACGTACCGGCAGCGGCGATAGCGGCGGCGAGAGCGAGTTTTTTCATCATTATCCTCCAGATAATTGCCTGAACGGAAAGAACCCGCACAGGCGCCCAAGACTTAACCTCGTAACCTGTTCTAAGCAGCTTCCTTTTGCATTTGCAAATGCAAGTTAGCCACCAGAACAGGCCTCTCGCCGATATGTCGTCAAATAAGCAACACCTGCGTGCCTACATTCGCCAGCTGGTAAAGTTCCTCGATATGCTCGTTGTACAGACCGATGCAGCCATTCGACGATCGGCGCCCGATCTTGCGCGTATCGTGCGTTCCGTGGATCCGGTAATACGTCCAGCTGAGGTGCAGTGCGCGGGTTCCCAGCGGGTTGTCGGGGCCCGGCGGCACGTAGTCCGGCCATTCGGGATTACGCTCCTTCATCGACGGCGTCGGACGCCAATCGGGCTCGGGATCTTTCAGCGTAACGCTGGTGCGGCCGCGGCGCGTCAGATCCTCGGTCAGCGGCACCGAAGTCGGGTAGAGCTTGTAGATCGACCGATCCTCGGACCAGTAATGCAGTGCGCGGCTCTGGATATCCACGAGGATCGCGCCGTTGTTCAGGTTCGAGAAATAGGGCTGCCAGTCGAGGGTGCGGAAGCTCGACGTGTTGCGGCGCACGGCACTCGAAAGGTCACGCTCGACTTCAGTTGTTCCGGACCCCGTGACGCTTTGTGCAAAAGCGGGGGCTGCGAATGCGGTCGCTGCGGTGCCGGCCAGGAAGGCACGGCGGTTGATTTTGGGCATGTTCTTTTTCGTCATCGTCTCATCTCCGTCACGAGCGACATCCAAGTAGCGGATATGGCGTGGATGCCTCAGTCGCAAATCAAACCCGCGTGGGTCGGCACAGTCACGCCGATGTGGGTTTGAACAGCAACGCACGAAAAGATAAGGCAATTCAGATAAAATGAATAGAACAGGACAGACGCCATGTTCCGGGTTTCGCTAATTTTCGCCGCTCTGGCCGTCGTTCTGGCGGGTTGTGCGACCACACCACCACCGTCCGAGCCGCAATTGGGGCCCGATGGCCTGCCTTTGCCGTCGGTTTACCGAATCGGTTTCGGCGATGAGAGCCGTATCGAAATCCGCATGCTGGACTCGGTCAATGCGCTGCGTGCGGAAGCGGGACATCCCGCGCTGCAATACAACTCTCAGCTGACCGCGGCCGCCGCGACCCACGCGCGCGACATGTCGGTCCAGAACCGGCCGTGGCATTTCGGGTCCGATGGGTCCTCGCCGGTCGATCGCGTCCGCCGCGTCGGCTACACGGGCGAGTTGAAGGGCGAGGTCATCTCGGAAACTTACGAAACCGAGCTGCAAACCCTTGCCGCCTGGATGGAAGACCCTGCGACGCGCGGCGTGATTATGGCGCCCGACGCACGCGAAATGGGGTTTGCATGGTTCCAGGAGAACAACGGGAAGATCTGGTGGACCCTGAACACTGGCGCACCGTCATCGGGCGGTCAGCAGCCGGTCCTGAGCTCGAAGGGCATGGCCTACACCGCTCTGGACTGAGCCGCTGCGCTGCAGCTCTCAACGACAAAGGGCCCCGCGGGGCCCTTTTTCACGTGCGGTACGTCATTCGCTCACGGCTGGATCAAGATTGGCGTGCCGTCATCGACCATCGCGTAGATATGCTCCATCTCGCGGTTCGTGACCGCGATGCAGCCCCAGGTCCAATCGGAACGCGGATCTGCTTTCGAGCCCTTGGGCGGGCCGCCATGAATGAAGATGTCTCCGCCCGGGCTTTTGCCCATCGCGAGCGCCTCCGCGATATCGCGCTCGTTGGGGTAGTCTATCCCGATCGACAGGTGGAACTTGGAGTTCGGATTGCGCCTGTCGATGAAGTAGAGGCCTTCCGGCGTCTTGCCGTCGCCTTCGAACTGCTTGTGCCCCTCGGGCGCGAAACCGAGCCCGATATCGTAGCTTTTCAGGACCTCGCTGTGGTGCAGCAGGTACATGCGCCGATCGCTCTTGTCGACGATGACCTGCGTGACCTCCGGTCCGTTATAGGTTCTGAACTTGCTGCCACATGCCGAAAGCCCGAGGGCCAAAAGGCACAGCATGGTTATCCTGATGATGTTCACTGTCCTGCTCTCGCTTTTTCGCGAAAGATACCCTGTTTCGAGCTTTCGGCCTAGATGGCTTTCACATGCGGTCACGCGGAGGTGAGTCCTTGGCCTCCAGCCTCTTTTCGATCGCTTCGAGCCGGGCAAGGACCTGATCGCGATAGCTGTCCGTGGCGGCGTTCGCCTCTTCGGCATGGGCGTCCTGCATCGAATTCACGATGAGGCCGACCACGAGGTTCACCACGGCAAAGGTCGTCACGAGGATGAAGGGCACGAAGAAGACCCATGCATAGGGATACACTTCCATCACCGGGCGCACGATCCCCATCGACCAGCTCTCGAGCGTCATGATCTGGAAGAGCGAATAGGCAGAGTGCCCAAGTGAACCAAACCATTCGGGAAACGCATCGCCGAACAGCTTCGTCGCCATGACCGCGCCGATATAGAAAATGAGCGCCATCAGGAGGAACACCGAGGCCATGCCCGGCAGTGCGGTCAGGAACCCCTCCACCACGCGGCGCAGACGCGGCATGACCGACACGACCCGCAGAACCCGCAATATCCGAAGCGCACGCAGCACCGAGACCGTCTGGGAGCCCGGAACCAGTGCCGCGCCGACGATGACGAAATCGAAGATGTTCCAGCCATCGCGGAAGAAGGCTTTGCGCTGCACGAAGATCTTGGCGGACAGCTCGGCCACGAAGATCGCAAGGCATGCCTGATCGAGCGCGAAGATCAGCGTGCCCGCGACGGCCATCGCGCGATCCGACGTCTCGAGCCCCAGAAGGATCGCGTTGAAGATGATGACAGCGGTGATCGTGTTCCGCGTGATGTCCCGGTCGAGAATGTCAGCGAGGCGGGCGCGCAAGGTCATTTTTTCTTGTCCAGTCTGAAGGCGGCGACGAGCTCGATATGGGTGGACCAGCGGAATTGATCCACCACCTGCACCCAGTCGAGATGATACCCCGCCTCGATCAATTTGGCAGCATCCCGCGCGAAGGTCACCGGGTTGCAGGAGACATGGGCGATGACGGGCACACGGGCCTCCGCGATCTCGCGGATTTGCGCTTCGGCCCCGGCGCGCGGCGGGTCTATCACGGCGAAATCGTAGGCGGCGAGGTCTTGTGCCAGAAGCGGGTTGCGGAAAAGATCGCGTGTTTCCGTGGTGAGCGACCGCAATCCCTGAGTATGCCGCCAGGCGCGATCGGCCGCAGCGCTCATTGCAGGATCGCCTTCGACGGCATGCATCGCGGTGTCCTTTGCAAGTGGGAGAGCGAAGGTGCCACATCCAGCGAACAGGTCGACGCCTTTCTTGGCTCCTGCGGCGATCTCCAGAACGGCATCCGTCAGCGCTGCCTGCCCCTCGGGCGTCGCCTGAAGGAACGCGCCCGGCGGCGGTGTGACGCGCGCCTTGCCGAAGATAACGATCGGTGGACGACGCTCCAGCGTTTCGTCCGCACCCCAGCTCAGCCGCGCGAGGTCATGCGCGCGGGCGATGTCCGCAAGCTCTGCCCGCGATACGGCATCGATGGGTTTGCCGTCCCTCACCGTCACGTCGAGCCCGCTTTCGGTGCGCGTGACAAGCACGGAGAGCTCGCCCTTGCGGCTACCACCGAAGATCGCGAGCTCTTCGACCAGCGGGAGCGCGGCGGCGAGATCGGGATGCACGACCAGGCATTCCGGCACTGGCACGATCACGTCCGACCGTTTCACGTGAAATCCGGCGAGCGCGCCCTTTTTCGTGCGCCGCGCAGAGAACGTCGCGCGCCGGCGGCTTTGCGGGGGCGACGTCAGGATAGGACGGAACGGCGCATCAATCCCTTGTGCGGTGAGAGCCTGCCGCACAACGTCCACTTTCCACTCCTCGACGAAATTTTCCCCGGCATGTTGCAGCTGGCACCCGCCGCAGCGCTTGGCATGCGGACAGGGCGGTGCGACGCGCAAAGGCGATGGCGTGACGATCTTCGGAGCAGCGACGACGCCGTCTTGGATCTCACCGGCGATCTCTTCTCCGGGAAGCGCACCGGGCACGAAGACGGGGCCCGGCGCGATGCCGTCACCGAGATGGCCGAGGCGTTCGATCACAAGAGTTTCCATGCCCGGCCTCATGCCGGGAAATCGCGCCGAGGTCGAGACCTACTCGGCGGCCTCGCGCGCTTCGAACCCGCCCGATTGACGGTCCCAGTAGCGCGCATAGAGCCCGCCCTTGGCCAAGAGACTGGAATGGGTGCCTTCCTCGGCGATGCGCCCTTCGTCAAGCACGACGATGCGGTCCATGTCCGATATAGTCGACAAGCGGTGCGCGATGGCGAGCACGGTCTTGCCTTCCATCACCCGGTGCAATGCGTCCTGGATCGAGGCTTCGACCTCGGAATCCAGAGCCGATGTCGCCTCGTCCAGCACCAGGATGGGTGCGTCCTTCAGGATCGCGCGGGCCAGCGCGATGCGCTGCCGTTGACCGCCCGAAAGCTTGACCCCGCGCTCGCCGAGATGTGCCTCGTAGCCGCGGCGGCCTTTGTGGTCTTCCATGTCCTCGATGAACTCGTGCGACTCGGCTTTCTTGGCCGCTTCGACGACCTCGTCGAAGGTTGCGTCCGGCCGGCCGTAGCGGATGTTGTCGAGCGCCGAGCGATTGAACATCGCGGTCTCTTGCGTGACCATCCCGATCTTGCGGCGGAGGCTTTCCTGCGTGACTTTCCCGATGTCCTGACCGTCGATCAGAATGCGCCCGTCCTCGGCGTCATAGAGACGCAAGAGCAGCGCCACGAGCGTCGACTTGCCCGCACCGGAGGCTCCGACGATACCCAGCTTCTCACCCGGCGCGACATCGAGCGAGATCCCGTCGATGCCGCCTCCCTCGCGACCATAGCGGAACGTCAGATTGTCGAGCGTCACGCGCCCGTCCTCGACGGCGAGCTCGCCCGCATCCGGCGCATCGGTCAGCGTGTGCCTGGGCGAGAGCGTGCGCATCCCGTCCTCGACCTCGCCGAGATTGGAGTAGAGCGCCATCAGCGTGAAGCTGACCCAGCCGGTCATCTGTGCCAGTCGCAGCGACACGGCACCGGTCGCGGTGATGTCGCCCGCCGAGACAAGCCCACGGCTCCAGTAGAGCAGCGCACCGCCTACTAGGAGCACCGGCAGCAGCCCCGCCAACGTCATCAACCAGAAGCGGAACGTGACCGAAACCCGCCCGAATTCAAGCGCGCGGTTACGGTATTCGCTCATCGCGCCCAGCGCCGCGCGGTCCTCGTGATCGGCATGTGCAAAAAGCTTCACGGTCTTGATGTTCGTGACCGTGTCGACGACCTGCCCAGTTACCATCGCCCGAGCGGCCGCCCGCGCTTTGGACCGGGTGCGGATGCGCGGCATGAACGACCGGATGAATAGACCGTAGACCACCATCCAGATCAGCAGCCCCGCCGCGATGCGCCAGTCGACCGTGCCGAGCAGGAAGATCGCGCCTACGACCGAGGCCACCGCGAAGAGAACGGTGTGGATCATCTCGATCACCACGTCCGTCAACGCGCGCGAGGTCTGCATCTCCTTCTGGCTGATGCGGCCTGCGAAATCGTTGTCGAAAAAAGTGACCGCCTGCCCGATCGTGTGGCGATGCAGCCGCGACAGAACGAGATTCAAAACGTTCGGCTGCACCACGATCGACTGAAAGAACGTCGAGATACCCATGATCGCAGGACGTGCCAGCACGAAGAACAAAAGCGCGCCGATAAGAACGCCCGACTGGTCGGTAAAAACCGATCCCGCCTCCGCTTCGAGCGCGGCGTCGACAACCTGGCCGAGGATGAGCGCGGCCATGACTTCCACAACACCCGCGCAGATCGAGAACAGAGCGGCGATGCCGAGGATCGGCCACGCCCCGTCAAGATTCCAGCGAAAGAACGCCAGAAGCGTCTGCGGAGGCGGGCTCGATGCACGGCGAAAAGGATCGATCCACTGGCTCGGGCGCTGCCACCAGCTTTGCGCGTCTGTCGATTCGGTCACTCGGCGGCCTCGTTGTCGTCGCTTGCATCGTCAAAACTGAGGAACCCGCCGGACTGACGGGACCAGAACCCTGCATATAGGCCTCCGCGTTCCAAAAGCCCGGCATGGTTTCCCTGTTCCACGATGCGGCCCGCATCCATCACGAGAATGCGATCCATATGCGCGATTGTCGACAGACGGTGCGCGATGGCGATGACAGTTTTACCTTCCATCATGCCGTAGAGCGTATCTTGGATCGCGGCCTCCACCTCGCTGTCGAGCGCGGAGGTCGCCTCGTCCAGAATGAGGATCGGAGCGTCCTTCAGGATGACCCGCGCCAGTGCGATCCGCTGACGTTGTCCGCCCGAGAGCTTCACGCCGCGCTCGCCGACATGCGCCTCGTATCCGCACCGCCCGTTTGAATCCTCGAGGTCGAGAATGAAGTCGTGCGCCTGCGCCTGGCGCGCCGCGGCGATCATATCGGCCTCGCTCGCATCGGGGCGACCGTAAAGGATGTTGTCGCGGACAGACCGATGCAGCAGGGCCGAATCCTGCTGAACCATCCCGATCCGGGCGCGCAGACTTTCTTGCGTCACCTGCGAGATATCCTGCCCATCGACGAGAATGCGTCCGCCTTCGATGTCGTAGAACCGCATCAGGAGCTTGACGAGCGTCGACTTGCCCGCACCGGACCGACCGACAAGGCCGACTTTTTCGCCCGGCGCAATCTTCAGATCGATGGAATCGAGCCCGCCCTGGCCGCGACCGTAATGATGCGTCACGCCTTCAAGGTCGATTGCGCCTTCGCGAAGCTTGAGCGGGCCGGCATCGGCGCGATCCGTCAGGGTGACCGGTTGGGCGATGGTTTCCATCCCTTCCTGCACGATGCCGAGCTGCTGAAAGAAGTTGGTGAGCGCCCACATGATCCAGCCGGTCATCGCGTTGATCCGGAGCGTCAGCGCGGTGGCGGCCGCCACTGTCCCAACGGTCGCAAGCCCGAGACCCCAGGACCAGAGCGCGAGCCCCGTGACCGCGACGATCAAGAGCCCGTTCAAGACCGCCAGCGCCACATCCATGATGGTATAGAGCCGCATTTCCTTCTGGAACGTGGAGCGGGCATGTTCGATCGCCTCGCGCCCATATTCGAGTTCGCGGCCATGATGGGCAAACATCTTGATCGAGTGGATATTGGTATAGCTATCGACAATCCGACCCGTAAGCTGCGAGCGCGCATTGGAGGAGTTCCGCGACGCGACACGGATCTTGCGCACGACCCAGGTCATCAGGGCCGCGTAGAGCCCGAGCCAAAGCGCGAGCGGCACCATCAGCCAGGGATCCGCAACCCCGAGAAGCACGAGAGAGCCCAGCACATAGGCCAGCGCATAGGTGAGTGCGTCGAAGATCTGGAACATCGCCTCGTTCGCGGCCGACGGCGTCTGCATGATCCGGTTCGCGATCCGCCCCGCGAAGTCGTTCTCGAACCAGCCCACGGATTGCCGCATGACATGGCGATGCGCGCGCCAACGCACGACGGTTGCGAGCTGCGGCATCATCGCGTTGTTCAGGATCAGGACATCAAGCGCCTGGAACAGGGGGCGCAGGATGAGGATGAAGACCGCAAGCGCGATCAGCGCGACGCCATGCTCCTCCCAGACGGCGGCCGGACCCTTGGCAAGAATGTCCACGACCCAGCCCATCGCCCAGATAAGCACCAGCTCAACTCCCGCCACGATGACGGACAGGACCGCGGCGATGACGAAGATACCGCGGAACGGCGCGGTATAGGTCCATAAAAACGGCCAGAGCTTCCGAGGCGGCTCATCGGCTTCGGTATAGGATTGATAGGGGTCGACGAGATTTTCGAAGAAACGGAACATGGGCGGAGATGCCTTGTGGAAATAGTGTCATGGATAATGGGCCGGCCCATAGACCGGTCCCGCGCGCGCGGAAGGGGCCTGTCAGTTTCGGCTGATAGGTGTCTTCTCGCGATCCATAGGCAATCTCCGTGTTTCGAAGAGGGATTACCCTGCCCCGCCGGGAAAGTCACGCGCGCTTTGCACGGTCGAGCAGATCCTCGCGGGTCAGGCTGAAATCCGACGCTATCCATTCAGCCTCGAGCGCGCTCAGTGTCTCTCCCAGAGCTGCGCCTGAAAGGCCAGGCATGAGGTCTGCCGCGTTGATGGGAAAAACCATCTGTGCACCGCGATCGATAGCGTTCAGCGCTTCGGGACCAAGCGGCGTCTCAAGCGACGCATGGCGGACAAGCAGCGCGTCTTTGGCAGTATCAGAGCCGTATTTATATCCCAGTGCCGCGTTGTTGCCTCCATCTGCGATAGCGGCGACGAGCGTCTCGATCTGCCGCACTTCCTTTTTCGAAAGCCTCAAGCCCGGATCCTGCGACACGCCCATCGCAACGAGCCGGCGCAGTGGATCGGGGCGGATACCTGCCGCTTCCTCGAGGTCTACGAGCGGACCAAGCGCGCGCGGATCCGCGCCGGGCAAAACACGCGTCAGCACACCCACCTGAGCCATCGCGGCAACCGCGCGCGCGGGATCTTGCGCGGTGAGAAGTTTCTTCGTCTCGGCCCCGACCCTTTCGCGCGAAAGGATCTCTAATCCGTCTAGGCATTCAGCGATCGCCGCCAGCTCATCGGGATCGAAACCCGCCTCAGGATCGCCATACCAGGCCGAAAACCGGAAATACCGCAGGATCCGCAGGTAATCTTCGCGAATGCGATCCTCAGCCCGCCCGATAAACCGGACGCGCCTTGCAGATAGATCCTCAAGTTGTTCCGAGCCGAGCGGAGCGGTCACACGGCCTGACTTGTCAGCGTAAAGCGCATTGATCGTGAAGTCGCGCCGGCGAGCATCCTCTGTGAGATCCTGCGAGAAACGGACCGTCGCGCGGCGGCCATCCGTCTCCATATCAGCGCGAAACGTCGTAACTTCGTAGCCTTCGCCGTCCGAGACGACTGTGATCGTCCCATGCTCCTTGCCAGTGGGCACCGCTTTCAGACCGGCAGATTCCACCGCGGCAATCGTCTCGTCGGGAAGCGCATCAGTCGCGATATCGAGATCCTCGACCGGCGCGCCGAGAAGCGCATTCCTGACGCATCCGCCAACCGCGAATGCGCGATGACCAGCGGTTTCGAGTGCGTGAAACACTGCCTGAGCTCGGGGCTCGGACAGCCACGTCCCCTTCACCACGATCATGGCGCCATCCGTTCGGCAAGGCCGCGCAGGATGCGCGCGGTCGCACCCCAGATGTAATAGGGACCGAAAGGCACGGTGTAATAGTGCCGCCTTTGCCCGCGCCATCGCCGTGCCTGAACAGAATAGCGGGCCGGATCTGTAATATGGTCGAGCGGCACCGTGAGGATTTCCGCAACCTCGCCCGGCTCGGCGCGCGGATCGAACGGCGTCACGATACGGCCCACGAAAGGCGACATGACAAAGCCCGTCACTGTCTCGTGCGGCGGCAGCTCGCCCAGTATCTCGACCGAGCTTGGCTCGAGCCCGATCTCCTCATGGGCCTCACGCAAGGCCGCCGCCTGGGGCCCCGAATCCTCGGGATCGACCTTGCCGCCCGGAAAGGCGATCTGACCGGGATGGTGCTTGAGCGCGGAGGAGCGTTTCGTCAAAACGAGACGCCAGCCACACTCAACTTCGATCAGCGGAACCAGCACCCCGGCAGGTCGCAGCTTGCGGGTCTCAGGCTGCGCGACCCCGGTATTCAGATCGAAATCGGAAGAGGGCCGCGCCTCCACCGCGAGCGCGCGGCGAAGGCGGGTCATGTCGTTACTTTCCGGCATCCTCTGCCTCGAAGCCGACGGTCTTTGGGTCCAGCTCGTAATGCGCGCCGCAGAACTGGCAATCGGCGGTCACGATGCCCTCTTCGGTGGTCATCTTCTCGATGTCCTTGGCCGAGTAGATCGACAGCGATTGCCGCACGCGATCCTCCGAACAAGTGCAGCCGAAGCGCACCGGGAGACTGTCGAAGACGCGCGGCGATTCTTCATGGAAAAGCCGGACCAGCAGTTCGGTCGGCGGCAGATTCGGGCCGATCAGTTCCATGTCCTCGACCGTGTCGAGGTGTAAGTTGGCACGGCGCCAATCCTCGCCCTCGTCTTCGGAAAGGATATCGTCGGCTTGCAGGAGACCGCCCTCGCCAGTGCCGCCGCCCTGCACATGCGGGCTCTGCTTGGGCATGTGCTGGAGCATCACACCGCCCGCGCGCCAATGCTCCTGACCGCCCTTTTCGGTCGACCGCCCGAAAGAGAGCTGGAAGCGGGTTGGCAATTGCTCGGACTGCGCGAAATAGCCCTCCGCCGCATCTGAAAGCGACGAGGTCACAAGCGGCGTGATCCCCTGGTAGGGCTGCATACCCTTCCCCTGGTCCATCAGGATCGCGAAATACCCCTCGCCCACCTGGTCCATCGGACGCCCATCGGTGATGCGGTCGCGGTCAAAGCTGGCATAGGCTCTGATGCGGGCGGGCTCGCCCTCTTTCTCGGGTGCGTAGAAGTCAGTCGCGATCATTCGAACCGGACCCTTGGACTGGACCTGCAACGACAGTTTCCAACGCAGCTTGATGGTCTGACCGATCAGGGCGGTCAAAAGCGCCATCTCCGCAACCAGCGCCTCGACGGCCGGGGGATAATCGTGCTGCTTCAGGATACCGTCCAGCACGCCGTCGAGCCGCGCGACGCGGCCGCGGATGTCCGAACGATCAAGCTGAAAGGGCAGAACGTTGTCGTCCCAGGCGATCTTGGGTCCGAGGGTCATGGGGTTTCCTTGCTGGCCGGGTGGTGGCAATGAGGGCTCTATATAAGAGCGGTGACCTCACGTCCAAGGGGGTGCCGAACGGCCGTGGAGGCAAAGGACGATGACGCGACGCTTCGGAGACCCGCCAGAGACCTGTCGCAGCTACCGGATGCGGCGTGGCGCTTACGCGATCCTGCCGCAAGGCAAGTCCGTCCTGCTGACGCACCAGGAAGAGCCGCAGCCGGAGTTTCAACTTCCGGGCGGGGGCATCGATCCGGGCGAATCGCCCTTGCAGGCGCTGCACCGGGAGGTCTTCGAGGAGACCGGCTGGAAGATCGCATCTCCCGTCAGGCTCGGTGCGTTTCGCCGTTTCACCTTCATGCCCGAATATGAGCTTTGGGCGGAGAAGCTTTGTATCGTCTACATCGCGCGCCCCGTTTATGCCTTGTCGCACCCGACGGAGCCCGGCCACGATGCCGTTTGGATGGATATGGCCGTTGCCGCCGAGGCGCTCGGCAATCCCGGTGATCGGCATTTCCTGGAGCGTGCACTTTTCTAGGCCTGACATCACCCGACGTATTCGAAAAGCGCCGCCGAGACATCGTCCGGCATGCCGTCACCCGATACTGCCTCCTCCGTCAGCCGCCAGAAGAGATCGTCGAGGAATTCAGAGCCTCTTTGTCCTGGCAAACCAAGCTCCACGAGATGGCGCAGACCCGCCTCGCCAAGAAGACAACCCGAGGCAAGTTCGGCCTCGATGAACCCGTCGGAATAGATCAGAAGGCTATCCCCCGGCTCCATGCGGATGGTCAGGCGATCATGGTGAACCGAGGCGAGAAGCCCGATCGGCAAGCCGCCATTCCCCAGAAAGCACAGCTCTCCCGATGCGCGGATCAGGAGCGGCCGTGGGTGGCCGGCCTGCACCAGACACACCTCTCCGCGATCGAGGTCGGCACGGGCGTAAAGCATGGTGAGATATTCCTCGACTCCGGGATCGGCCGAAAGACGGTCGTTCAGTCGGCGCGTCACGTCTTCGGGTGGACGCAAGGCGAAGAACCGACCGAAACGATGCTCGAGTGCGAGGTTCTGTTCAGGATGCCGGTCGCTCAGGTAGCCGGCCACGCGCGCTGCCACCATAGATGCCGCGATGCCATGGCCGGAGACATCGATACCGTAGAATCCGATCGTGTTACGCCCGGCCTCGAAGGCGCCGACAAGATCGCCTCCGACATGGCCGCAGGAATGCAGCAGAAAGCTGACGCGCCCGCGTCCGAAATCCTGCACGCGCTGGGGCACCAACGACTCCTGGATCCGCCGCGCATGCTGAAGATCCCGATCTATTGTGGCATAGGCGCTCTGCAATTCGGCAAGCGTCGCGCCGATCACCTTGTTCTTCGCGGCAAGTTCCCGTTGCATGCGGATGATACGACCGGCAGCCGTGATACGCGCCCGCAATTCCTGCGCGTTGACGGGTTTTGTGAGAAAGTCGTCCGCCCCCGCATCCAACCCCTGTGCGACCTCCGCCCCGTCGCTTTTGGCGCTGAGAAGAATAAAATACGAGAACGCCTCGCCCCTTATCGAATGAAAGGCGCGGCAGAGACCGAGCCCGTCCATCCCCGGCATCATCCAGTCCGACAGAACGAGGTCCGGTAGACGCAGCGCGCAGACGGCAAGTGCATCTTGCCCCGTTGCCGCCTCTGTCACGTCGAAACCCCAGGAGCGCAGAAGCCGCGACAGCAGCGCCCGATGCGCCGCGCTGTCATCGACCACCAGAATATAGCGAACCGGAAGCTGAGCCTGATCGGTCTCTGGAGCAGACAGGGCGGTTGGGAGGGTCACGGCATCGCTTCGGTCACATCGGAATGAGCGGAAGCGTGGATGCCCTCGCTTAAGAAGACCTGAAATCGACAAATCAATCTATTCAAAAGCTTGGATTCATTCTTTGTACACACCCCGCGTCGAAGCTTCGGGACATGATCGACACGAAGCGAATTTCGGAACTGCAGGCGGAGCTCGGCTCGGAATGCTTCGCAGAGGTTGCGGCGCTATTCATGGCCGATCTGGAAAGCGCGCTCGGGACGATTGATCCAGCGCGCGCTGACGCCGTGGCGCAGTTTCATTTGGTGAAGGGACTGGCCCTCAATTTGGGGTTCCGCGATTTCGCTCAACTCTGTTCACGCATCGAGGCAAAGGATGCATCCGCGGAGGACATAAACGCGCTAAATCGGCTCTACTCCACCTCCAAAGGCGCGCTCGTGCCTTATCTCAAATCCGGCGATGAAGGTGCTTGATATCGCTTTCGCCATCTTCCGTGACCCGTGCCCGCAAGGCGCGCATGCCCTTGATCCAAGACTCCATATCCTCCGCGCGTTTGCGAAAGAAGAGACCGGCCTCCTCGTGAGGCAAGATCAGGAACCGACCCTCTCTCAGCCCTGCAATCAGCGAATCTGCAACCGCCTCAACGGGCAGGATGCGATCGTGGGCTCCACTCTCGCCTTCCGCATATCCAAGAAGGGGCGTGGCGACATAAAGCGGGCAAACGACGGAGACCTGAATCCCTTGGCCGCCGTGATCGATGGCGAGCGATTGCGCGAGGCTGACCGCTGCGTGCTTGCTCGCCGAATAGGCCGCATCGCCGATCTGGGACAGCAAGCCAGCGGCTGATGCAACATTGACGATCGCCCCCTCCTCACGCGCAATCATGTCAGGCAAGAGCCGCCGTGCCGCGCGCAGATGCGCCATGACGTGCAGATCGAAACTTTTCTGCCAATGCGCGTCGCTTGCCGAGGTCGCCCCATCCGGCTCTCCCGTTGCCATGCCGGCATTGGACACAAGGATATCGATGCGACCCCGCCAGCCGATCGCAGCATCCAGCGCTTTTCCAAAAGCCTCCGGGTCGGTGACGTCGGCCGTAATCGCGTGGCCGCCTGTCTCTTCGGCGACGCGCCGCGCGGCGGTCTCATCCCGATCGAGAGCGATGACCAGCGCGCCTTCAGCCGTCAGCGCCTTGACCATGGCGCGCCCGATCCCCTGTCCGGCCCCGGTGACCAGCGCGATGCGACCCGATATCCGCATCAGATCAGGAATTGCGCGAGGATCTCGTCCTCGGTGATGTCCTGGTACACGAAGCCGCGCGCATCGAGATCCGCGAAAAGGCGGTCGAAATTTCGCGCATCCGTCGTTTCGATCCCGATGAGGACAGAGCCGAAATTTCGCGCGGATTTCTTCAGATATTCGAACCGCGCGATATCATCGTCAGGCCCAAGCGCCGTCAGGAAATCCTTGAGCGCGCCAGGACGCTGCGGCAGGCGGAGAATGAAGTACTTCTTGATGCCCGAGAACCTTTGCGCGCGCTCCTTCACCTCGGGCAAACGCTCGAAGTCGAAATTGCCGCCAGTCGTCATGCAGACAACCGTCTTGCCCCGGATCGAACCGCCGAGATCCTTGAGCGCATCGATGGCAAGCGCCCCTGCAGGTTCAAGGACGATGCCTTCCACGTTCAGCATCTCGAGGATAGTGGTGCAGAGCCGGTCCTCCGGAATGGTCAGCGTATTCGCAAGACCCACACTCTTCAGGCGCTCGAAGGTCCGCTCTCCGATCTTGGCGACGGCAGCCCCGTCCGCGAAGGTGTTTACAGATGGCAGTCGGACGGGCTCTCCGGCGCGCAAGGCGGCGTGCAGACACGCGCCGCCGGCTGGCTCGACGAAGGTCCAGGCGGGGCCGTTGCCGAAATACGTCAGCATGCCCGCCGAGAGGCCACCCCCGCCGACCGGAACGACGATATGATCCGGGGCCTGGCCCAGCTCTTCCTCGATTTCCACCGCGACGGTTGCCTGCCCTTCGATGACGTCCTCGTCGTCGAAGGGTGACAGGAAATGCCCGCCCGCCTCGGCGCAGAACTCCTGCGCGGCCTGAAGGCAATCGTCGAAGTAGTCTCCAATCATGCGAATCTCGATGGCATCGCCACCGAACATCCGCGTCTTCTGGATCTTTTGTTGCGGGGTCGTGACCGGCATGAAGATCACGCCGGTCTTACCGAAATGCCGGCACATGAAGGCGACACCCTGAGCGTGGTTCCCTGCAGAGGCCGCAACGAAAAGGTCCTGTTCCGGCCGTTTACGCATGGCATTGAAGGCCCCGCGCAGCTTGTAGGATCGCACCGGGCTCAGATCTTCGCGTTTGAGCCATATATCCGCGCCGTACAGGTCGGACAGATGCGCGTTGCGTGACAGTGGCGTCTCAGCGAAGACGGCCCGCATCTCCGCCGCGGCGGCCCGGGCGATCGTCTTGAAATCGGTCATGTCCGATCTGTGGCCGATGCCCAAGGCGCTGGCAAGCGTTCAGTCGATAGGACGGCCTTCGATGAAATGGCCGTAGATCGTCGTCAGCACGGAGACTGACACCATGGTCACGAACCAGTTGATGACCACGAAAACGAGCGTGCCGAGAAGGGAGGACACGGCCATCACGATCGCCGCCGGAATCTGCACGAGAAGCGCGGCGACAACACCAATGGCGGCAACGCCCAGCGCGGTTCCGGTTGCGCCCTTAGTCGCGGACCAGGCTTCGCCGAAAGATAGCGACTTTCCCGTCGCGACGGCGGGTAAGACCGATGCCAGCCGGAACCCGAGAACAATGGCACCAAAGAGGCCGGCAAGGCCCACGATCGCGGCAAGCGGCGGCGCGATGGCGGCCGCGATCGTGACCGGAACGCCGATCGCAAGGCCGACCCCGATGCCGATCACCAGCGAATAGCCGAAGTATTTCAGCATCGAACCGCCGTGGAAATTGGGCAACCAGCCGGAGGGGTATTCCTCGAGAAGAACAAAGCGATGCCAAGAGACCGCGATCCAAAGGGTGACAACGACCTGAAGGATCGCGACAAGGAAGAGCGTCCCGGCTTGCCCGGGCTCCATCATTTGGAGAGCTTCGTCGGGACTGGCAGATTGGTCCTCCAGAAACACCAGCTGCACGAGAGCGTAGATCGCGTAAAGCGCAACCGAAATGCGAAGCGCATCCCGCCGGTTGCGCCAGACGAGCCGCACCGAATGCGAAAATATCTCCCAGGCTTTCATGCCCCTAATCCTTCTGCCGCAAAATTTTGCATGAGCTAGCACGGACATGCGGCACGGCATAGGCCGGAACCTTGCCCGCGCAGTCGAAACCGGCTAAGCGCCGCGCCAGCATCGCATCAGGAGGTCCTGCCCATGTCCGCGCCCAAGAAAGTCGTTCTGGCCTATTCCGGGGGTCTCGACACGTCGATTATCCTGAAATGGCTGCAGACCGAATATGGCTGCGAGGTCGTGACGTTCACGGCGGATCTCGGACAGGGCGAAGAGCTGGATCCGGCGCGCGAGAAGGCCGAGATGCTCGGCATCAAGCCCGAGAACATCTACATTGAGGACGTTCGCGAAGAGTTCGTTCGTGATTTCGTCTTTCCGATGTTCCGCGCCAACGCGCTCTACGAAGGGCTTTACCTCTTGGGAACGTCCATCGCGCGGCCGCTCATCTCCAAGCGGCTGGTCGAGATCGCTGCCGAGACCGGCGCGGATGCAGTGGCGCATGGCGCAACCGGGAAGGGCAATGACCAGGTGCGGTTCGAGCTTGCGGCCTACGCGCTCAATCCGGACATCAAGGTGATCGCGCCTTGGCGGCTTTGGGATCTGACGTCCCGCACGAAGCTTCTGGACTTCGCCGAGAAGAACCAGATCCCGATCGCGAAGGACAAGCGTGGCGAGGCCCCGTTCTCGGTCGATGCGAACCTTCTGCACACCTCCTCCGAGGGGAAGGTTCTCGAGGATCCCGCCGATGATGCACCCGATTATGTCTACCAGCGCACGGTGAACCCCGAAGATGCGCCGGATCAGCCCGAGTTCATCGAGATCACGTTCGAAAAGGGCGATCCGGTCGCGATCAACGGCGAGGCGATGTCGCCTGCGACGTTGCTGACCGCGCTCAACGAATATGGTCGGGTGCACGGTATCGGCCGTCTCGACCTGGTCGAGGGGCGGTTCGTCGGGATGAAGTCACGCGGCATCTACGAGACGCCCGGCGGAACGATCATGCTGGAGGCACATCGCGGGATCGAGCAGATCACGCTCGACCGCGGCGCGGCGCACCTCAAAGATGAACTCATGCCGCGTTACGCCGAGTTGATCTACAACGGTTTCTGGTTTTCGCCGGAGCGGGAGATGTTGCAGGCGGCGATTGATCGCAGCCAGGCGCATGTCACCGGCACCGTTCGCCTTAAGCTGTACAAGGGTCTCGCGCGCACGGTCGGACGCTGGTCCGAGCATTCGCTCTATTCAGAGGCACATGTAACCTTCGAAGACGATGCAGGGGCCTACGATCAAAAGGATGCCGCCGGCTTCATTCAGCTCAACGCACTGCGCCTGAAGCTTCTGGCCGCTCGGGATCGCCGCCTGAAGGGCTGACTTGATGGCGACGCTCGCTGAATTCCACGCGCGGCAGGAAGAGGATTGGCCGCGCGCGCGTGCAGAACTGGCCTCGGGACGCAAGACGTCGCACTGGATCTGGTGGATCGTACCGCAGCTTGCCTGTCTTGGCCGCTCGGATCGTGCGCGGCATTATGGTCTGCGCGATCTTGCCGAGGCTCAATCCTACTTGGATGATCCGGTCCTGCGCGGAAGGCTCGAAGAGGTGGCGCGGCTCGTGCTGGTTCAGGACGCGCCGCCAAATGAGATCTTTGGCAAAGTCGATGCGATGAAGCTTCGATCCTCAATGACATTATTCGAACGAGCGCAAGGGGCGCCAAAGATTTTCAGCGAGGTGCTGGATCGATGCTTCGCAGGTTCTCGCTGCGAGACAACATTGAAGGCTCTCGAAGACTGAAGGGTTGGGGGCCGCCCCATCCCGTATCAGGGGTTCCGCAAGACGGGACGGCCCGGCACGTTCGCCACGCGATTTGCACGAGAGCGCGACGAACGTGAACTCGTTCACTGCTCGATGGACGGGTCTGGCAAGTCCAGACGTGCCATACAATCTCAGCCACGAGCTTGAGCTTCTTGCAGTTTCGAGAATCTTCCAGATTCATGAGATTTTTTCTCAAATAATTGATAATATTCAATTTTCCTACTCAATTTCCTCAGTATCACTTGCCCGCGGTACATCCGAATGACGCGCAGCCAGAAGCGCCGAGATCGCGTAAGCCCGTTTCGGAGTGAGACCGGCCAAAACCGATGCGGCGATATCCGGTTTCATCCGGGCAAGGAAACCTGCCGCGAATTCAGGTGACATCTCTTCGAATAGGATGGCTGCATCTTTCGGCTTCATCCGGGAATACACCTCGGTCAGCTGTGCAACATCAGCCTCGGCTGCACCGCGCGCAAGGTCGAGCGTCGCGCGCAGACGTTCCTCCGCAGCAACAAGCTCGGCAAGCTTTTCGGCGATTTCGTCGTCGGCGATCTTAAGGGCTTTCTCGCGGACCAGGATCGCCTCCTCACGGGATTTCAGCCGCGCCTCGCGTGCCTGAAGCGCCTCGAGCAGCGTTGCAGGATTTTCCGGTGCCGCCTCTACGGACTCGGCAGATGCGTCCGAACTGGCAATATCAACGTCCGGCAGAGCCAGCACGACATCTGCACCGAGGCCGAGCCGAAGCACGGCCGACAGAACGAAGAACGCACCGATGAGGGTCAGCGTCCCGACCCGAGGAAAACCTGACCGACCGCGCAACACGAGGGCGCTCATCCCGCGTTCTCCTGCCGGGCGCGATGGGAGAATACCGGCGCGGCGATACCGGGCCCTTCGGGAGCGGATGTCGTATGTGGCTCTGGAAGATCATGCATCGATGCGACCAACAGCTCCAACCTGCGGGCGACATCCTCCGCCCGGCTCGTCAGGGCCGTCAGGGACTCGGTCGATGCACCGGCGGAGTTCTGTGCCGCGCCCAGCGTTTTCCGAAGGTCCTCGACCTGTGCGGACAATATGGCGACAGCACCGCCCATTCCGCCTTCGAGATCGTTGAACGCCCGCAATCGACGCGAAAGAACAACGCAATAAAGCGCAGCGCCCAAGGCACCCGCTGCGAGAAAGATATCCGACAGAAACTGCATCCCGCGCCCTCAGTTCAGCACAAATTCCAGAACCAGAAGATCGCGCATACGATCTTCACCCAAGACAAGCTGCAGCCGCCGCGTCAGTTGCCCGCGGATCAGAAACAGCCCGCCCGGCTCTTCTATATCCGCTGGCTCCAGCGCACGGAGATAGCCGTTCATCACATCGAGGATCCGCGGCTGCAGCTGCGCCACCTCGGCCTCTGACGCTGTGTTTGTCTCAATCGCGGCGGTAAAGCGAAGATGCCGCGCCGTCGCATCCGGGCCAAGAGAGACAACGAGCTGCGGCAACTCGACGAAACGCACATCCGACGTGCCATCCTCTTCGTACATCGGCGGAACCGCGCTTTCCGCATGTGTCTCATCTGATTGATGGCCAGCCTCCACGGCCTCGGGGCCAAGCATTCCCGAACTGACCGCGAAATAGCCCGCGCCCCCGCCTAAGAGGGCCAAAACCAGGCCGATGAGGAGCGGCTTTCGGCTTTTGCCGGACGCGGTTTCGGGACCCGACGCTTCTTCCGGTGCGCTTGCTTCACTCATCGTTGATCCTTTTCGACTCGCCGGACCAGATAATCGCGAAGGAGCTAACCGGCTGTTAATGCGAACGAGCCAAAACTGTCTTCCGAGCAAAGAAGTTGTTCGGCAGGTGGAGGCCGCATTGGCGCAGATATTGGCATTGTGGAGCGGGCTATCGGCTCAAAGGCGAATCGTGGTCGTGGCATCAGCGGCCGCGATGTTCGTCGCTGTTCTGATCCTTGGACGCATGGCCTCGCGGCCAGATATGGTCTTGCTTTACGCGGGCTTGGAACCTCAGGCCGCCGGTGACGTTATCGCGGCGATCGAGGCGCAAGGTATGCCCTACGAGGTGCGCGGTGGCGCAATCCTCGTACCCCGTGCCGAGCGCGACGCCCTGCGCCTGACGCTGGCCGGCGAGGGGCTGCCCGCCAACGGTGCACAGGGCTACGAGCTTCTCGATTCGCTCACGGGGTTCGGAACGACGTCACAGATGTTCGACGCTGCCTACTGGCGCGCGAAAGAGGGGGAACTTGCCCGGACGATTGCGGCGAACCCACTTGTTGCGGCGACGCGTGTCCATATTGCGAATGCGTCAGCGAACCCGTTCCAACGCCGCGTAAATGCGTCGGCCTCGGTGTCCGTCACCGGGACGTCAGGCCCCCTTCCCCCAGAGCAGGCGCGCGCCATCCGATACCTCGTCGCCTCCGCGGTGCCGGGACTCTCTCCGGAAGATGTTGCGGTGATCGACAGCCAGGTTGGGCTTTTGAATGGCGAAGCGGGCGACATGGTGGCGTCTGCCGAGGACCGCGCGGATGCGTTGCGAGAGCGGGTTCAGCGGATCGTCGATGCTCGGGTGGGGCCGGGAAATGCTGTCGTCGCGATCAGTGTCGATACGATCACCGAAAGCGAATCGATCCGCGAACGCCGCATCGACCCAGATGGCCGCGCAATCATCTCCTCGGACACCGAGGAGCGTGAAGGCCAGTCCAAGGATGGGCCAGGCAATGGCGTCACGGTCGCGTCCAACCTTCCCGACGGCGACGGCACAGGGGGAGAGGGGTCCAGCAGCCAGGAAAGCTCGACCCGGGAACGGGTCAATTACGAGGTCTCGGAAACCTTGCGGGAAGTGACCCGGACGCCGGGCGCGATCCGGCGTCTGACCGTGGCGGTGCTGGTTAACGGCACGATAGAGACGGGTGCGGAGGGCGATGTCTTCACACCTATGCCGGATAGCGAGCAGGAAGCACTTCGCGCGCTGGTGGCATCGGCGGTCGGCTACGACGAAGCGAGAGGCGACGAGATTACCATCCGCTCCCTACCCTTCGACGCGCCCGAAGGGCTTGGCACCGAGGCGACAGCGCCGGGATGGATATCTCCGATACCTCTCGATCTGACACGGATCCTTCAAATGGCGGTCGTGGCGCTTGTTGCGCTGGTGCTGGGCCTTTTCGTGGTTCGTCCGATCCTCAAAGGCGCACAGGTCGCAGCCGCTCTGCCCGCACCAGACAGCAGCCCGCCCACACCAGCATCGCTTTTGGCAGAGGCCGAACCACTGGTTCCGGTGGATGGCGAAATCGATATGGGCGACGGTTTCCAGCCCATGAGCGGCTCCGGCCTCGGAGCGAAGGGCTTTGCCGGTCTCGAGGATCTCAGCCGGGAAGACCCGGTCGACCGGCTTCGCGGCATGATCGAGGACCGCAAGGAAGAAGCGGTCGAAATCCTGCGAAGCTGGCTCGATGAGCCGGAGGAACATGCATGATGCCTGATTTAAGCGCCTTCTTCCCGGATTTTGCTAGCCCGGCCCCTGGTCTGGCGGACACCACGACACCGCGATTACCGCCCGATGAGTTGGAGAAACGCGATCTTGCCAATTTCGACCAGGGGTATCGGTCGGGATGGGATGACGCGGTTCGCACGATGGAAGAAGAGAACACGCGTATCAAAAGCGATTTCGCACAGAATTTGCAGGATCTGTCGTTCACCTATCACGAAGCCTACAGCCATATCCTGGCCGCGATGACGCCCCTCCTCGACGAGATTGTGGGCGCGATCCTTCCTGCAGCTTTGCAAGGAACGCTCGGCGCGCACGTCGCCGCACGGATGGGCGAAGTCGCAGCGGAGATCGGCAATCTCAACGTTCGCGTCGCTGTCAGTCCGACCGAGTTAAGCCTCGTGGAGCCGCTCGCGGACAATATCACCGATTTTCCGGTCGAGGTTGTCGCCGACGGATCGCTTGCTGCCGGACAAGCCGACATTCGCTTTTCGGAAACCGTCGAAGAACGGCTCGATCTCAGCGAAATCGCAGAAGAGATCCGGACAGCCATCGCCGGTTTCTGCTCTGACACACGGAGGGCCGTGAATGGCTGAAGCTCAAAACCCCGGTGGCGAGGATCCTCAAAGCCCAGCATCGTCGCGTATGACATCCTTCACGCAGGTTCCGATCGAAGTGACTGTCGCCGTCGGCAGGGCAAGCCCGTCCATCCAGGAATTATTGGGGCTCGACGTCGGCTCCATCCTGACGCTCGACAAAGCTCTCGACGACCCGGTGGAGCTCTTCATCGGTGATCGGTCGATCGGCTTCGGTCTGCTCGAAGTCAGCGAGGAGAGCGGCGATCCGCGCTTGTCGGTCCGTCTGACCGAGATCGCAGATCTGGGAACGTCTGCGCCATGACAAAGGCAAGTCAGAAAGCAGCCGGGAAAAGGAGTGCTGCCGGTTACGGAGTGACCGCATGTCTCCCCGGACTTTCCGTGGTCCTTGGGATGCTCTTCCTTCTGCCGAGCCCCGCTGCCGCGCAAGGGATCGCGATAGATCTTGGCGAGGGAGGCTCGCTTACGGCCACAAGCCTCCAGCTGATCGCCTTGATCACGCTACTCAGCCTCGCGCCCGGAATCGCGATCATGATCACCTGTTTTCCGTTTCTCGTGACTGTCTTCGCGATCCTGCGCCAGGCGATCGGCTTGCAACAATCGCCGCCGAACATGCTTCTGGTCAGCCTGGCGCTCTTTCTGACTTATTTCGTCATGGAGCCGGTCTTCACACACGCGTACGGCGCCGGGATTGCTCCGTTTCTTGACGAAGAACTGGAGATCGGGCCCGCACTCGACGCCGCACTCGGGCCATTCCGCACCTTTATGTCCGCCCGCGTCGACCCGGAAACGTTTCGCGCCATGGCTGACCTGCGCCCCGATACGTCCGGCACGGAGCTGGCCGAGACGGCACCGCTATCCGTGCTGATCCCGAGCTTCATGCTGTCCGAGATCGCGCGCGCCTTCCAGATCGGCTTCCTGATCTTCATGCCGTTCCTGATCATCGATCTCGTCGTCGCCGCGATCCTGATGTCGATGGGCATGATGATGGTGCCGCCGGCAATCGTGTCGCTTCCGTTCAAACTCGCCTTCTTCGTCGTGGCCGATGGCTGGGCCCTTCTATCGGGCAGCCTTGTTCGATCCTATTTCTAGAGCCGGGCACAGCGGCGGATGATCGATTTTTGGTCGCGTCCCGGCAAGCACATGCCCACCGAGCGGAACGCTCCCGGTTTGCCCCTAGGATTCCGGCCCTAGGTTTCCTACCACCTAGAAAGCAACAAGGTCAGACCGGGGGATACCCATGGACGATCGAAGCGACGCGGCGGCGGATTACGACCTGTTTGTCATCGGCGGAGGGATCAACGGCTGCGGCATAGCGCGGGATGCGGCCGGGCGCGGCCTCTCGGTCGCACTGGCCGAGATGAACGATCTGGCCTCGGCAACGTCGTCGGCCTCGACCAAGCTTTTTCATGGCGGCTTGCGCTATCTCGAATACTTCGAGGTTCGTCTTGTGCGGGAGAGCCTGATCGAGCGTGAGACCCTGCTCAAGGCCATGCCGCATATCTCCTGGCCCATGCGCTTCGTCTTGCCGTTCCACCGCGACATGCGCTTCGACAATTCGACCCCGACGTCGCGGCTGCTAAACACCGTGATGCCCTGGATGAAGGGCCGGCGTCCAGGCTGGCTCATCCGGCTCGGCCTTCTGATGTACGACAATCTTGGCGGACGAGAGATCCTTCCCGGCACGAAAACGATCGACCTCGACCGCTCGATCGAGGGCAAGCCGCTCAAGGATCGTTTCAGCCACGCTTATGAATATTCAGATGCCTGGGTCCAGGATTCGCGCCTTGTCGTCCTGAACGCGCGCGATGCGCAGGCGCGAGGGGCCGATATTCTGACGCGGACCAAGGTTACGGAAGCCGAACGTATCGGCGATCACTGGCAGATCAAGGTCATGAACCAGCGCTCCGGCTCGGAGCGGACGATCCGTGCGAAGATGCTCGTCAATGCCGGCGGCCCTTGGGTCGGCGATGTGATCCGCACGAAGGTGCGCTCCAACTCGACCGATGGTGTCCGGCTCGTGCGCGGGAGCCATATCGTCACGCACAAGCTCTACGATCATGAGAAATGCTACTTCTTCCAAGGCCGTGACGGCCGGATCATCTTCGCGATTCCCTATGAGCAGGACTTCACGCTGATCGGCACGACGGACAGCGAACAGGACGATCCCGACAAGAAGCCGGAATGCACCGAGGAAGAGATGGATTATCTCTGCAACTTCGCCTCGGAATATTTCGAGAAGCCGGTGACGCGCGACGATATCGTCTGGACCTATTCGGGCGTGCGCCCGCTTTACGACGACGGCGCGAAGAGCGCGACGGCTGCCACGCGGGATTACACGCTCAAGATCGATGAGGCCGGCGGCGCGCCGCTGCTCAACATCTTCGGTGGCAAGATCACCACCTATCGGCGGCTCGCCGAACATGCGCTCGAGAAGATCGTGCCGTACTTTCCGCAGGCGACAAGCGCCTGGACGGCGGGTGCAACGCTGCCCGGCGGGGATTTCAAAGTCGTGGAGACACGCGGCCGGATCGACCAGCTCGAGACGGATTACCCCTTCCTCGGGCCAAAATGGGCGGAGCGAATGATCCGCCATTACGGCAACGAGGCCTGGGCGATCCTGGGTGACGCAAAGTCCGAGGAAGATCTCGGCGCATCCTTCGGCGCAACGCTTACCGAAGCCGAAGTCCTCTGGCTCATCGAAAAGGAATATGCCGAGACTGCCGAAGACGTCATCTGGCGACGCACCAAGCTCGGTTTGAAACTCGACGAGCCGCAAGTCGATCAGATCGAGAGTTTCATGCGCGATGCCCAGATCGCGCTAAAGGAAAAGGCGGCGGAATAAATCCGCCGCCTCTTTGACTTTTGACTTCAGGTTTTAGCCGAGCACCTTCGCGACAGCCTTAGCCGACTTCCCGGCGATCTCGTCCGCCTCCGCTTCGGTCAGGCAGAAGGGCGGCGCGTAGCCGATGATATCGCCCTGCGGCATCGCGCGGGCGATGATGCCCTCTTCCAGAAGCGCCGCCGCGATGGACGGGCCAACCTTGCGGCTCGCATCGAAGAATGTCCGGCTGTCCTTGTCCTCAACGAATTCCACCGCGCAGAGCATCCCCTCGCCGCGCACTTCGCCGACATTCGCGTGCTCGCCGACCGCGTCGCGCATCACCTTGTTAAAGTATGCACCGTTACGGCCCGCATTCGTCACGAGATCCAGCTCGTCGATCAGCTTGAGGTTGGCGACACCGGCCGCGGCCCCGATCGGGTGGGCGGAATAAGTCCAGCCATGCCCGATGGGCCCGTTCTCGTCGGTCCCCTGCTCAAGCACTTTCCACATCTTGTCAGAAACGATGGAGCCCGACAGCGGCGCATAGGCAGAGGTCAGACCCTTCGCGATGGTGATGAGGTCGGGCTTCAGATCATAATGCATCGAGCCGAACATGCTACCGAGCCGCCCGAAGCCGGTCACGACCTCGTCCGCGATCAGGAGGATATCGTGCTTCGCCAGAACCTCTTGAATCGCTTCCCAGTAGCCTGCCGGCGGCGGCACGATGCCCCCGGTGCCAAGCACGGGTTCACCGATGAACGCCGCGATCGTGTCCGCGCCCTCGCGCTCGATCAGCGCCTCGAGTTCTGAGACGCAATGCGCGGTGAACTGCTCTTCGCTCATCGCAAGATCGGGGCGGCGGTAATAGTAAGGCGCCTCGGTATGGATCACCTGCGCGAGCGGCAAATCGAACTTCTTGTGGAAAAGCTCGAGTCCCGTCAGCGAGCCGGTCATCAGGCCAGAGCCGTGATACCCGCGCCAGCGCGAGATGATCTTCTTCTTCTCGGGGCGGCCGAGGATGTTGTTGTAGTACCAGACGAGCTTGATGTTGGTCTCGTTCGCATCCGATCCCGACAGGCCGAAATAGACCTTGGACATATGGTCGGGCGCGCGGTCGAGGATCATCTTCGACAGCGTGATCGACGCCTCGGTGCCGTGCCCGACATAGGCATGGTAATAGGCCAGTTCCTTCGCCTGCTCGGCAATGGCGTCGGCGATGTCCTGACGGCCATAGCCCACGTTCACGCAGTACAGCCCCGCAAAGGCATCGAGAAGGCGATGACCTTCGCGATCCTCGATATGGCAGCCCTGACCGCCGGTAATGACGCGGTGGGGGGCGTTGCCGCGGGCGAACTCGGCCAGATGGGTGGAGGGATGGAAGAAATTCTCCCGGTCCCACTGCTCGAGCATGTCGTTCTTCAGCATCGGATACTCATCCTTTCTTGCACTTGGCTCCGCTTGGGTCTCACGCCCAATCGCGACAGACGTATTTGATCTCGGTGAAAGCTTCCAAGCCCTGTCTTGCCCCTTCGCGGCCGAGACCGGACTGTTTCATGCCGCCAAAGGGAATGGGCGCGCCCGTGACCTTCGTGCGGTTCACCGCGACCATGCCGAACTGGAGTTTTCTGCTGACCCGGTAAATCCGGCGCGGATCCTGGCTGTGAACGTACGCGACCAGCCCGTATTCGGTGTCATTGGCGCGCGCGACGACTTCTTCCTCGGTATCAAACGGCAAGAGCGCCGCGACGGGGCCGAAAGTCTCTTCACTGAGAATATCGGCATCAGCGGGCACGTCGGACAGAACTGTAGGCTCGTAGAAGAGAGGTCCCAGATCATCGAGCCGCTTGCCGCCACATTTCAGCACTGCACCCTTTGCGAGCGCGTCCGAAACATGTGCCTCCTGCTTCTCGACGGCCTTTTCGTTCATCAAGGGGCCGATATCGGCATCGTCGAGACCCTTGGCGACGCGCAACGCCTGCGTTGCTTCAGTGAATTTCTCCACGAAGGCATCATAGATCGGCCGCTCCACAAAGATGCGGTTGGCGCCGAGGCAATCCTGACCGGAGGTCGCGAATTTCGCCTTGATCGTCTCTGTAACGGCTTGTTCGAGATTTGCGCCCTTGAAGACGATGACGGGCGCATGGCCGCCAAGCTCCATGATGAGCGACTTCACTGTGCCGGAGCACTGCTTGTAGAGAAGGCGACCGATCTCGGTCGAGCCGGTGAAAGACAGAACACGGACGCGCGGATCCTGCGTCCATGGCTCGACGATGGTCGGCGCTTCGCCGGTGACGACGTTGAAGACACCCGCCGGGAAGCCCGCGCGTTCGGCAAGCTCTGCAAGCGCCAGCGCGGAGAACGGCGTCTCCTTCGACGGATGCGCGACAACCGTGCAGCCCGCGGCGAGAGCAGCCGCCGCCTTGCGCGTCAGCATGGCGGAGGGGAAGTTCCACGGCGTGATGAGCGCGGCGACCCCCATCGGCTCGCGCCAGAGCTCGACCTCGGCGTCGGGCAGATGGGAGGTCACACCCTCGATGTTTGGGCGGCGGGTTTCCTCGGCGTAGAATTCCACGAAGTCTGCCGCATAGGCGATCTCGCCCAGCGCCTCGGAATAGGGCTTGCCCTGCTCGAGCGTCATAAGAAGCGCCAGATCTTCCTGGTGCTCCATCATCAGCTCGTACCAGCGACGCAGCAGGCGCGCACGTTCCTGCGGCAGTGTGTCAGCCCAGATGTCGAAGGCGGCGTGGGCCGCATCGACCGCGCCTTTTGCCTCCTTGCCCGATAGCGACGCGACCTCGCCCAGCCACTCGCCATCGGCCGGATTGGTGACGGCGATGGCCTCGCCTGAATCGGCGCTGCGCCATTTGCCGTCCACATAGGAAAAATTACGGACGAGCCGCGCATCCTTGAGCGCGGTGAGCGGCGATTTCGGAATGGTGCGGTGCACGGTCATCGGGACCTCCTGAGCGGAAACTCTGTGATACCCGAGACATATCCTCCCACGTCCAGAGGAGGGGACCAAAGTTGACGCAGCTTGCAGGAGGTTCTGCTGGCAGAGCGCCGAACGGCAGAGGATTCCTCTGCCAGCGCCTGTCAGCCGTCTCCGAGAAGACCGAACGGCAGACCGTATGTGGCCTTGATCGGCTTCGTCACGATGTACGTGTAATAGCGCGCGAGCCCGACCCGATCGGCGAGCATCCGGTCGATGAGCCGCTGATAGCTGTCGATATCTCGGGTCACGACCTGGATAAGATAGTCGAACCCGCCGCCGAGCGCCCAGGCCCAGGTGATCTCTTCATAGGATTGAAGCGCTTCCTCGAAGATGCGGAAATCGTCTACCCGGTGACCGGCAAGCTCGCAGGCGACGAAGACGGTCACGTGCGGACCGAAGGCCTTGTACGCGATCCGGGTGCCATAGCCTTCGATGACACCGGCCTTCTCGAGCTTCTTGAGACGTTCCCATGCAGGCGTGGGCGAAAGACCGACACGCTCTGCAAGTTCGGTCTTGGTAATCCGGCCTTCCGCCGAAAGAACACGCAGGATTTCTATGTCGCGGGCATCAAGGCGGATCATGGATCGTATTGTTTCAAGCAGCCTGAAGGGTAGCGGTATGTCACAGGAAGATGGCCCGGCGGGCAGGGAAAGAAAAGCGGTACAATTATACACTGTTGCGATGAAAGGCGCTGGGATATTCCTCGCTCCATGAGCGGACATGCGGATCTCGACTCCCGGCGCAGCTGGACACGCCTCCTTGTGACGCTTGTCGCGGCGGTCACGGGCAATGTCGGCATGTGGGCGGTAATTTCGGCCCTTCCGGGCATCGCCGCGGATTTCGAGGCGAGCCGCGCGATGGCCTCCCTGCCCTATGCTGCGACCATGCTCGGCTTCGGCGCGGGGAACTTCCTGATCGGCCGCTTGGTGGACCGGCACGGCATGGCGCGCGTGCTGGCCGTTGTCGGCGTGGGGCTGGGCCTCGCCTATTTCGCGGCGGCCCAAAGCCCGAGCGTCATGGTGCTGAGCCTCTGGCAACTCGTCATCGGCTTCGGCACCGGCGCCTGTTTCGCGCCGCTCATCGCCGATATCTCGCAATGGTTCCTGAAGCAACGCGGGCTTGCCGTCGCGATTGCGGCATCGGGAAACTACCTGGCTGGCGCTGTCTGGCCCGTCGCGCTCGACTGGGTCGGCGGCGGCGCGGGGTGGCGGTGGGATTATTCCGCACTGGCGCTCGTCTCGGTCGTCATTCTCGTTCCGATCAGTTTCGCACTACGCACCCGCGTCGATGCGGGCGCGATCGCAGTCTCCGAGGCGCAGGCGGCGGCGCGCGCCGGACAGACCGGCCTTTCGCCTCGTCAGCTGCAATGGGCGCTGGGCATTGCCGGGATCGGCTGCTGTGTGGCGATGGCAATGCCGCAGGTTCACATCGTGGCGCTCTGCGTCGACATGGGGTTCGGCGCTGCGGTGGGACGCGAAATGCTGTCGCTCATGCTTCTGGGCGGCGTTGCCTCGCGCGTGCTTTCTGGCGTGATAGCCGACCGTATCGGAGGGGTGCGGACGCTCCTCCTGGGATCGGTCCTGCAATGCATCGCGCTTGTTCTCTACCTGCCTGCAGGCGGGCTGGTCTCGCTTTACGCTGTCAGCCTCATCTTCGGACTGTCGCAAGGCGGTATCGTGCCGAGCTATGCGGTGATCGTCCGGGAATACCTGCCCGCGCGCGAGGCAGGCAGCCGCACCGGCTTTGTGATCCTGATGACGCTGATCGGCATGGCCTTCGGCGGTTGGCTGTCCGGTTGGATCTACGACCAGACCGGATCCTACGCGCTCGCATTCTGGAACGGGATCGCCTGGAACGCGATGAACATCGCGATCATCGGCACGCTGTTCCTCCGCACGCGCGCTCGGGGGCGCGCAGTTCCCGTTCTATAGCTGGCCCAGCAATTCTGCGTGGCGGCGCGTGAATTCTTCACGCACCTCCACCGGGGGACGCGGCCCGATCGTCAGTCCCTCGCGGATTTCGGCTGACGGATGACCGAAGAAACGATCGGCCTCGTCTTTCGAAAAGCCCGCGATCTCGGTCGCCTCCATCCAGGCCGAGACGGTGTCCGCCTTCTTGATCTGTCGCTTCAGCGTCTTCGCCGTCAACGCGGGCAGACCGAAGCGAATGTGGATCGCCGCTGAAAGCCTGTCATCGAGTTTGCCGTATTCAGGTCCGACCGCGGCTTTCACGGGCGAGATCATGTCCCCGATCACGTATTCGGGCGCATCGTGCAAAAGCGCGGTCAGTCGATCCGCCGCGCTCGCCCTTGGGCAAAGCCGGGAGAACAAGGTCTCCACGAGAAGCGAATGCTCGGCAACCGAATAGGGCCAATCACCACGCGTTTGCCCGTTCCAGCGCGCAACGAAGGCAAGACCGTGGGCAATGTCCTCGATCTCGATATCGACTGGCGTCGGATCGAGGAGGTCGAGCCTGCGCCCCGAGAGCATCCGTTGCCACGCGCGCGGCTGCTTGGCCATGTCCGTGCATCCGTTTCGTTCAAATCCGTCGCGCTTTCCGATGGCATATGGTCCCGGCCCGCGCAATGCGCGTTGCCGGTTAGCCACCGTGATGCTAACCGAAGCGCAAATATCGGATTGCCGAACGGAGGGCCCCATGGCCAAGGATTACATCGTCAAGGACATCTCGCTTGCCGCTTACGGGCGCAAGGAGCTGGATATCGCGGAGACGGAAATGCCGGGCCTTATGGCCTGCCGCGAGGAATTCGGCGCCGAGCAGCCGCTCAAAGGCGCGCGGATCGTGGGCTCGCTGCACATGACGATCCAGACCGCCGTCCTGATCGAGACGCTGACCGCGCTCGGCGCGGATGTGCGCTGGGCGTCCTGCAACATCTTCTCCACCCAGGATCACGCCGCGGCGGCCATTGCCGAAGGCGGCACGCCCGTCTTCGCGATCAAGGGCCAGACGCTGGAAGAGCATTGGGATTATCTCGACAAGTCCTTCCAGTTCGAGGACGGGCCGAACATGATCCTCGACGATGGCGGCGATGCGACGCTCTATGTTCTTCTGGGCGCACGTGCCGAGGCGGGCGAGGAGATCATCCCCGTCCCCGCTTCCGAGGAAGAAGAGGTCGTCAAGGCGCAGATCAAGAAGCGCATGGAAGAAAGCCCCGGCTGGTTCACCAAGGTGAAGGCGCAGATCAAGGGCGTGTCCGAAGAGACGACGACCGGTGTGAACCGCCTTTATCAGCTGATGCGGGAGGATGGCCTGCCCTTCCCCGCGATCAACGTCAATGACAGCGTGACCAAGTCGAAATTCGACAACAAGTACGGCTGCAAGGAAAGCCTCGTCGACGGCATCCGGCGCGCCACAGACACGATGATGGCCGGCAAGGTCGCGGTCGTCTGCGGCTATGGCGACGTGGGCAAGGGCTCGGCCGCCTCCCTGCGCGGCGCGGGCGCGCGCGTGAAGGTGACGGAGGTCGATCCGATCTGCGCGCTGCAGGCGGCGATGGACGGGTTCGAGGTCGTGCTGCTCGAGGATGTCGTGGACAGTGCCGACATCTTCATCACCACGACCGGCAACAAGGACGTTATCCGCATCGAGCATATGCGCGAGATGAAGGACATGGCGATCGTCGGAAATATCGGCCACTTCGACAACGAGATCCAGGTTGCCAGCCTGAAGAACCACAAATGGACCAACATCAAGGACCAGGTGGACATGATCGAGATGCCCTCGGGCAGCCGCATCATCCTTCTGTCCGAAGGACGCCTTCTGAACCTTGGCAATGCCACGGGCCATCCGTCCTTCGTGATGTCCGCCTCCTTCACCAACCAGGTGCTGGCGCAGATCGAGCTTTGGAAGAACGGCGATCAGTACGAGAACAAGGTCTACATCCTGCCCAAGCATCTCGACGAAAAGGTCGCGCGTCTGCATCTCGACCGGATCGGCGTGAAGCTGACCAAGCTGGATAACGACCAGGCCGCCTATATCGGCGTGACCCCGGAAGGCCCCTTCAAGCCCGAGCATTACCGGTACTGACGTAAGGGTTAAGCGGGAACCTGCCTCCTCATAGGCGGCGCGCCGCGCAATCTTGCGAGTCACACGCTGCCCCGCCCGAAACCCGGGACGGGGCAGCGTGGTTCTTTGGGCATAGCAACCGTGACCAAGGAGGCACGAAAGCAATGACCCTGAAGCATCTCATGATGAGCGCGGCAACCGCCGCATTGTTCGCCGGTGGCGCAGCCTACGCACAGGACGACACCTCGCAAACCGAGGACGGCGCGCAAACCGAACAGATGGAAGATTCCGGCTCGATGGAGAGCGGCTCGTCCGAAAGCGGCATGTCGGAAAGCGGCGATGCAGCGACTTCTGGCGATACCGAAATGTCTGACGGCACTGCCGACAGCGAGATGACGGCTGAAGAGGATATGCAGCCGCAGACGCTGGAAGAGATGACCGTCGGCGAAGTGATCGGTCTGCCGGTACAAAGCACCGAGGGCGATGGCATTGGTGAAATCGACTATCTCATCGAAGGTACGGATGGCATCGAGGCCGTGATCGGCATCGGCGGCTTCCTCGGCCTTGGCGAATACACGGTCGCGCTGCCGCTCGACACTTTCGAATTCAACGCCGAAGAGCAGGTGCTCACGCTCGCCGCAACGGCAGACGAACTGAAGGAGCGCCCTGAATTCGATGAAAGCGGTGTCGAGGGCCTGCCCGATGACATGCTGCTGTCCGAGGTCATGGAAAGCGACATGACCGGCGAAGAGAGCAACATGGGCGCTGACACCGGTGCGTCGCAAGCTGGCGATGCTGCGGATTCCGGCAGCACCGGTTCGGACAGCATGAGCGGGGGCTCTGCTGACGGAACGGAAATGGAAGACGGCGCTTCGTCCGAGACCGAAACCGGTGGCATGGACACCGAGATGGACTCAGAAACCGAAGGTGAAGACACTCAGAACAACTAAGTTCTTGGATCAGTCTTCCAGATTGCGCCCCGTGGTTCGCCACGGGGCGTTTTTTCTTGAGAATTGTTTACGGGCCCGCATACCCTTTTCGCGGGGCGCTCCTAGACGTCCCGAACGGGAACAAGTTGGGACAGAAAAATGGGTAAACGCGACGAGTTGATCGCCAAATACGCCGATGACCTCAGGAACAAGTGCGGCATGCAGCCTGACATGGATCTTCTCAGGAAGGTCACGATCGGCTGCGGACCGGCGATCTACAACGACGATGCCTCGACGGTGGCCGGGTCGGATCCTGAAGAGCTGGAGACCATCAAGCGAAACTTCTTGATGAAGAAACTTGGGTTGCCTGATGACGGTGACCTGATGCCCGCGATAAACTCGGTAATCGAGACCTATGGCCGCTCGGAGCGGAACAAGTACCGCGCGGTCGTTTACTACATGCTGACCAAGCATTTCGGAAAAGAGGCCAAGTACGCCTGATCGTCCGAAACCCTACGGTCGCCCGCGATCATTTCTGGTCGCGGGTCACACTAGGTCCATAGCTTTTGAAGTATTTGGCTTTTGTCGCAAAGGCCCAGTTCTGCTATCTCTTCGGCTCGAAATGACCAGAACGGTCCGTCCGATCTTCCGTAAGCGTGTGGGAGCGCCGAGGGTGAGGCCGGATCCGATGGTCTGCGTCGGATCCGGCGATTACTCGGAATAGCCAGCCATCTCGCAAATACGCTCGAACTCCTCTGCGCGGACCGGCTGAACCGACAGGCGGGAATTCTTCAACAGCACCATATCCGACAGACCCTCTTCGGCCTTGATTGTGTCCAGGGTTATCGCTCTCGGCAGAGGTGCGACCGCCTTGATGTCCACGCATTCCCATCGCGCATCGTCGGTCGTGGAATCATGGTGAGCCTCGGCGATGACCTCGACGATTCCGACAACCGCTTTTTCTTTCTGCGAATGATAGAAGAAGCCCCGATCACCGACCGCCATCTCGCGCATGAAATTGCGCGCCTGATAATTTCGAACGCCGTCCCACTCCTCGCCGGGATCACCTTTCGCGACCTGATCGTCCCAGGACCATGTCGAGGGTTCGGATTTGAAGAGCCAATAGCGCATCACCCGATCACCTTCTTCCACTCTATGAGTTCGACCGAGCCGAAGAGCCCCGCCTTGGCATAGGGATCCTGCTCCGCCCAGCGCTCGGCAGCCTGAAGATCGTCCACGTCCAGAATGACAAGCGACCCGGCCATCTCACCGTCGACGATAAGCGGGCCCGCTTGAGCGACAACGCCCGTATCCTCGATATAGGCCAGATGCGCCTCACGGTTCGCTTTGCGGATCTCGAGCGCGCCGGGCTTGTCGCGGGCGATCAGGGCGATGAGCATGTCTGTCTCCTTGTTGTGTTACGCTTTCGCGCCTTTCCTGCCCCCGCCAACGAGCGGCGCCGCCGTACTGTCGAGCGGCCAGCGAGGACGCGCGGCAAGGCCCATGTCATCGCATGCGCCCTGGGCGAAAAGTTCGCCTCCGGCATAAGCGATCATGGCAGCATTGTCGGTACAGAGCGACAGGGGCGGCGCGGTAAAACGGATATCCTTGGATGCACAAAGTGTCTCCAGCTCTGTACGGATCGCGGTGTTTGCAGCCACGCCGCCGGCAATCGCGAATGCGGGCAGTTCCGGTTCCTCCTCAGCGTAGAGCGCAAGCGCTCGCCGCGTCTTTTCAGTCAGAACGTCGCGGATCGCGGCCTGGAATCCCGCGCATAGATCGGCGCGATCAGTCTCGGTCAGCCCGCCCTGCCGGTCTACGAGCTTGTCGCGCTCTCGCAAGAGCGCCGTCTTCAACCCCGAAAAGCTGAGATCGCAGCCAGGACGGTCCAAAAGGGGCCTCGGAAAGGAAAAGCGCGACGGATCGCCGGATCGTGCCGCTGCCTCGACCGACGGGCCACCCGGCTGGGGCAAGCCGAGAAGACGCGCCGTCTTGTCAAAGGCTTCGCCCGGCGCATCGTCGATCGTGCCGCCGAGACGGCGGAACTCTCCGGGGCCGCGCGCGATAAGGTATTGGCAATGTCCCCCGGAGATCAGCAGCATCAGGTAAGGATACGGCAGACCGTCGGTGAGCCGGGCTGTCAGGGCATGGCCCGCAAGATGGTTCACACCGATCAGCGGTTTTCGCGCCCCGGCGGCAATGCCTTTCGCGCACATCACGCCCGAAAGCACTCCGCCGATTAGACCGGGGCCAGCGGTGACCGCGACGGCATCGATATCCGCCAGTTTCACCTGTGCCTCCCTCAAGGCTGCCTGAACGGCCAGATCGAGCTTCTCCGCATGGGCGCGCGCCGCGATTTCCGGAACGACGCCGCCGAACGTCGCGTGCAGCTCTGCCTGGCCCATCACCACGTTCGACAAGACCTCGCGCCCGCGCACGAGTGCGGCGGCGGTATCGTCGCAACTGCTTTCGAGCCCGAGGATGAGCGGCGGACGGGCCATGACGTCTCCATTGCGAAACTGCGCTTGGCGGGGTAGCACCAAACAAGGCCGAGCGACAATATCGGCGATGCACATGCCCGATCCTATCCTGCTACTGACCCGCCCTGACCGCGCTTCGCGCGGGCTTCTCAAGGCGTTGTCCGACGCGCGGATTCGTGCCGGGACCAGCATTATCAGCCCCTTGATCGAGATCGTCTATGCCGGACGTCTGCCCAAGATGCAGGCATATCGCGGCCTGATCTTCACCTCTGCACATGGGGTCGAAGCCTATCGTCGCGCGGGCGGTCCGCATCGGTCCGTTTGTTTCGCGGTCGGCACTGCAACAGCCCAGGCCGCGCGGCAGGCAGGGTTTCACCCCGTGACCGGCGATGGTGATGCAGAACGTCTGATCGCGGAGATCCTGGCACTCCAGACCGAAGGTCCGTTGCTGCATCTGCGCGGCCGGCACGGTCGCGGGGATGTCGCACGTCGCCTGACTTTGGCTGGAATAGAGACAGATGAAGCCGTGCTTTACGATCAGGTCGCGAAAGATATGAGCACAGAGGCGCAGAAGGCCCTGTCGGGGAGTCAGCCCGTGGTCGCCCCGCTCTTTTCACCGCGGACGGCTGAATTGTTCGCTGCGTCTGGTCCCATGACCTGTCCGCTTTACCTCGCTGCAATGAGCGATGCCGTCGCCGATCCGTTGCGGAAGCTCGACACGAAGGCTCTGATGGTTTCCGACGAACCAAGCGTGCCAGCAATGCGTCGCGCGGTCGCCGAACTTTTGTCTCGGGCGCAAGAGCTTGAGAGCCGAGGGGGAGGTAAGTAAGGTCGGCTTGACATGTACGCGCACAGTGCAGTGAAAGATTCGAAAGGTAGGGACAGTTGGCGAAATCCAGAAAGCCCAAGGGCCAGCCGGAAAAAGACGACGAAGCGACCGGCTCCGCGTCCGACCAGCCCCAGACCGTCAGTCCAGCCGATGACAGCCTTCAGGCAACGGACCAAACCGATACGATCGCGGCGACAGACGACAGCGATACAATCAGGGCGACAGAACCGGACAAGCTCGACGATACGGTCGAGGATAGCGTCAGCGGCACGCTCAACGACAGCGAGCCGAGCCCAACCGCCGACGACGAAATCGCCGAAGCGCCTGCCCTGACAGTCAGCGATCCCGAACCTACGCTCGACGGATCAGATACCGGGGATGACAGCCAGGCAGCCGATCGAACCGACAGCAATGACGATGGGTCCGCAATCGCCGATGGCGCGCCCGACCTCACGGAACCGCCGGTGGCGGGCGCCGCGGCACCCGTCGTGCATGAAAAGGTGATCGAACGGAAAGCCGGCTTCGTTCCGACATTCCTCGGAGGTATCCTGGCTGCGATCGCAGGTTTTCTTCTGTCTCAGTATGTCGGTGGCGATCTGTTCGGCAGCAACGACGAGTTCGCAAACGAAACGCGGTCCGCGCTTGAAGAACAAAGCTCCAATCTTCAAAGCCAGCAGGCCGGGCTAGACGCGCTTGGCGGGCGGATCGACGGGATAGAAACAGGACTCGCCGATATCGACCTTAGTTCGATCGAAACGGCGATTGCCGATCTGACCACGCGGACCGCCGATCTGGGAAAAACGGTCTCAGAACTCGCCGATCGCGTCAGCGCCGTCGAAGCTGCGCCCGTCCAGTCGGCTGCACCTGAAGCCGTCTCGGCCTTCGAGGCCGAGCTGGCCCGCATGCGGCAGGAGGTCGAGGAACTCGCGCAACAAGCCGTCGAGGCCGAGCGCGCGGCGGCAGCCCAGGCGAGCCGCGCCGACGTCAACGCGGCGCTGTCGAATCTGACCGCAGAGGTCGACGCGGGCCGGCCCTTCGCCGAAGCGCTCGTGCCCCTGCTAGATTCAGAGCTGGTCGAGGTGCCAGAGGCATTGACGAGCCAGGCGGAGGACGGGGTTGCAAGCCTCGGCGCGCTGCAAGACAGCTTCCCGGATGCAGCGCGGGATGCACTTGCCGCCGCTCGCGCCAGCGGAAGCGGCGAATCCTCCGGCAATCGCTTGTCCGGTTTCCTGGCCGAACAACTTGGTGCCCGTTCGGTCACGCCGCGTGATGGATCGAGCGCCGATGCGATCCTGTCACGCGCCGAGGCTGAATTGCAGAGTGGCGCGCTCGACGCCGCACTAAGCGAGCTTTCCTCTCTTCCCGAACCCGCGGCCGACGCCATGTCGGGCTGGGTGACGCGCGCCAATGCGCGGATCGAGGCACTTGCGGCGACGGAAGACCTCGCCGCGCAACTGAATTCGCAATAAGGGTCGCTTCATGCTCTGGTCACTCATCAAGATCGTCTTCTTCGTCGCCATCGTCGCGGCGCTGACCCTTGGCGCAAGCTACCTGATGGAAGCCGAAGGCGGCGTCCGTGTCACGGTTGCCGGCATGGAATTTACCTTTGGTGCGCTGCAATCGGTGATTGCCGCTGTTCTGCTGTTCGTCGCTGTTTGGGTCGTGCTGAAAATCGCCTCTTTTCTCGTGGCACTTCTGCGATTCATCAACGGCGACGAGACGGCGATCTCGCGCTATTTCGATCGCAACCGCGAGCGCAAAGGCTACCAGGCGCTGGGCGACGGTCTGACCGCGCTAGCCTCCGGTGAAGGCCGGGTTGCGATGGCCAAGGCCCAGAAGGCCGAGCGCTATCTGCACAAGCCGGAGCTGACCGATCTTCTGCAGGCTCAGGCCGCAGAACAGATGGGCGACCGCAAGAAAGCAGAGGAAGTCTATAAGCGCCTTCTCCAGAATGAAAAGACCCGCTTCGTGGGCGTACGCGGGATCATGAAGCAGCGTCTCGCGCAGGGAGATACGGAAACCGCGCTCAAACTTGCAGAACGCGCCTTCGCGATCAAACCAAAGCACGAGGAGGTCCAGGACACGCTGCTGCGTTTGCAGGCGCAGGAAAACGATTGGTCAGGGGCCCGCAAGACGCTGGCGGCCAAACTCAAGCACGGGAATATTCCGCGCGACCTCCACAAACGGCGCGACGCGGTTCTGGCACTCTCCGAGGCCAAGGACATCCTCGACGACGGCAAGGACATCGAAGCGCGCGAGGCGGCGATCAACGCGAACAAGTCCTCACCCGACCTCGTGCCGGCGGCCGCGATGGCCGCGCGCGGCTTCATCGCGGACGGTCGCAAAAAGAACGCGACCCGCCTTCTCAAGAAGACCTGGCTCGCGCAGCCTCACCCCGATCTTGCCGCAGCATTTGCGGAGATCGAGCCAGCCGAAAGCCCGACAGAGCGTCTGCGCCGATTCCGGACGCTGACGTCGCTCAACTCTGATCACCGTGAAACGAAGCTGCTGCTCGCGGAACTGCACCTTGCCGCCGAGGACTTCCCCGGTGCGCGCCGGTCGCTCGGTGATCTGTGGGAAACCTCGCCCGATGCGCGCGTTCTGACGATCATGGCCGCGATCGAGCGTGGTGAAGGATCGGACGATGCAATTGTGCGCGGCTGGCTTGCCAAGGCGCTGACCGCGCCGCGTGGTCCGCAATGGGTATGCGAGAGCTGTAACAACATCCAGACCGAGTGGTCGGCGATCTGCAACAATTGCGGCGCCTTCGATACGCTGAGCTGGAAAACCCCGCCGCGCACAGATGTTACCCTGCCCGCCGGTGCCGAGATGCTGCCACTTCTGGTCGGTCCCTCAGCGCTGCCCGAAGCGGATATCGCGGTAGTCGATCCCGCGGACGATGTGGAAACGGAGACAGCGCCCGCGACGCCCGAAACAGAAGAGTCATCGGGTGTATCTGAGACCCCGGAAGACGCGGAACAGGCTCCCGAAGAAAATACCGAGGAGCCGCGCGAAAAGGCATCCTGACCCCTTCCCATCCTCGGGAGGCGGTGCTAATGCCCGCGCACGGAAATTGGGCCGGTGTAGCTCAGCTGGTAGAGCACGTCATTCGTAATGATGGGGTCGTAGGTTCGAGTCCTATCACCGGCACCAGTTTCGGATCGCTTACTTCCCAGAATAATCGCGATACCACTCCACGAAGCGGGCAATTCCGTCGCGGAAATCGGTCTGGGGTCGGTAGCCGGTAAGGTTCTGCAAGAGCGTCGCATCCGCCCATGTGGCGGGAACATCGCCAGTTTGCATCTCCATCATGTTCATTTCGGCCTGTGTTCCGAGGGAGTCCTCGATACCGGCGATGAAATCCATGAGCTTCACCTTGTCGGAATTACCGATATTCACAACCCGGAACGGCGCGGCCGGGCTGAGCGTATCGCCTTCCACGCGGCTGTACTCTCCACCCGGGATCGCATCCATCAGAAGACGGATGCCCCGCACCAGGTCGTCGATATATGTGAAGTCGCGATACATCTCGCCGTGATTGTAGACGTCGATCGGTCGCCCATCGAGGATTGCGTCCACGAACTTGTAAAGCGCAAGATCCGGCCGCCCCCAAGGCCCATAGACAGTGAAGAACCGGAACATGGTCGTCGGAATGCGGTGAATATGCGCCCAAGCATGGCCCATGCTCTCGTTCGCCTTCTTCGTCGCGGCGTAGATCGTAAGCTGGGTATCGGCCTTGTCGGTTTCGGCGAAGGGCATTTCTTCGTTCGCGCCATAAACCGACGAGGTTGAGGCCATGAGGAGGTGCTGCACCTTGTGTCGCCGCGCCGCCTCCATCACCGAGAACGTCCCCATGACATTGGAGCTGAGATAGGCTTTCGGATTTTCGAGCGAGTAACGCACGCCCGCCTGAGCGGCGAGATGGACGATGACCTCGGGCTCGAAATCGTCAGCCGTCCTGTCGAACGCCTCCTGATCCTCGAGCATTCCCTCGGTCGCGGAAAAACCGGGCATCTGGTGCAGATGCGCGTGGCGCCGCTCCTTCAAACGCACGTCGTAATAATCCGTCATCCCGTCGAAGCCGCGTACCGTGTGACCCTCTTTCAGCAACAGGCGGCAAAGGTGGAACCCGATGAAGCCGGCGCTGCCGGTAACCAGAATACGAGTCATGAGAGCCTCTCAAATTCGTCTGTATCCTCCCTAAGCGGCGCAATCCCGCTTGGGAAGCCCGACATGGCCCATCGGATGACCAATGCCGCGGCATCATATCTCGGTGACTGCGCCATTCAGGATTTTGAAGGGACGGATCATCGTTCCATGTTGGAGTAAAGAACAGGAGGATGACATGATCCATAAAGCGAAACCGCTCTCTCTCGTGCTTGCAGCCTGCCTTGCGGCGCCTGCCGTGCAGGCCGCCGAGATCACGGTGGCAGGAGGATGTTTCTGGTGCGTTGAAGCCGATTTCGAGAAGGTCCAGGGCGTGTCCGAAGTGGTTTCGGGATATACCGGCGGTAACGTAGAGAACCCGACCTATAAGCAGGTCGTTGCAGGCGGAACCGGCCATTATGAAGCGGCAGAAATCATGTATGACGCCGATCAGGTCAGCCGCCCGCAGCTTTACGATCTTTTCTTCCGCTCCATCGACCCGTTCGATGATGGCGGGCAGTTCTGTGATCGCGGCGAATCCTATCGCCCGGCGATCTTTGTGGATGACGCAGAGGAACGCGCCGATGCCGAAGCCGCAAAGCGCCGCGCCGAACAGGAGCTCGGCCGTGAGGTGGTCGTGCCGATCCTCGATGCGAGCACGTTCTACGAGGCGGAAGACTATCACCAGGACTACTACAAGAGCTCCGAAAGAACGCTCACACGGTTCGGATATATCGACCGTTCCGACGCTTATGAGCGCTATCGGGACGGCTGCCGCAGAGATGAACGCGTGCGCGAAGTCTGGGGTGCGGATGCGCCCTTCGTCGGTGGTTAATGGCCCGGCCCGAAGCGGTCCTCGATGTCTTTCAGATCGGGGATCGCATCGGCAGTCCCCACGCGCGTGACCATGATCGCAGCCGCCTTGGCGGCTAGGTCGAGCGCCTGCCGCATCGGCTTACCTCGGTCGAGACCAGCCAGCAGAAATCCGGTGAACGTGTCACCAGCACCGGTTGTATCGACGGCGTTCGACGGGATTGCCGCGATGTCCGTCGCGCTTCCGCTATCCGTCTCGTACCATGTCGCGCCTTTTACGCCCCTCGTGACCACCACATCACGGATCGGCAGCGCTCGAGGCTCGAGCCCTGTCGCCTCGGCGAGCTGCGCCGCCTCGACGTCGTTGAGGATCAGGAGATCAAGAAGCGGCAACGCGGCTTTCACCGCCTCCGGATCGAACGGCGCGGCGGCGTAAGCCACTTGCAAGCCCCGCTGCGAAGCCAGCGTCGCGCCGGTGATCTGGGCATTGGTTTCGTTCTGGAACAGGAAGATGTCCGACGAACGCGCAGCAGAGAGTTGCTCGGCCAACGCAAGTTCCGAAATCGCGCGGTTCGCGCCGGGATAGAGAATGATCTGGTTCTCACCGGCGTCGTCTACGGCAATGATCGCGTGACCCGAAGGCTCGCTGCGCCTCTCGATAAGCCGCGTGTCGACTCCGTATTCGAGAAGCCGCTCGATCATCCAGCCGCCATCGGGACCGACCGCCCCGAGGTGGCGCACCTGGGCCCCTGCCCGTGCAATTGCGACCGACATGTTGGCGCCTTTGCCACCAAGACCGCGCGACATTTCCAAAGAGGCGAGCGTCTCTCCGGGTGCGGGCAGATGAGGCACGCGATAGACGAGATCGGCATTGATGGAGCCGAGATTCCAGATCGCCATACCGGCCTCCTCCGATTATCCGATAGCCTAGCCGACCTTGCAGGCCGCAAGCACAGCCATGTTCAGAATGTCGTTCGCCGTCGAGGCGGACGAACAGATCTGGATCGACTTGTCGACACCTGCCAAGATCGGACCGATGACCGTCGCGCCAGCCATTTCCTGCATGAGCTTGGTGGAGATCGACGCGGAATGGCGTGCCGGGACAACGAGGATATTTGCAGGGCCCGTCAGGCGTTGAAACGGATAATTGGTCTGGGTCTTGGGGTTCAGCGCCACATCCACCGTCATTTCACCTTCATACTCGAAATCCACGTTGCGCCGGTCAAGAACACGCGGTGCAACGTGCATCTTCTCGGCACGCTCGGACACCGGGTAGCCGAAAGTCGAGAACGAGACGAAGGCGACGCGGGGTTCGAGCCCGAGATGCCGGGCGATTCCAGCCGCGCGCTCAGCGATATCGGCAAGATCCTCCTCGCTCGGCCATTCATGAACGAGCGTGTCGCCGATCAGAACGATCCGGCCCTTGTGGATGAGCGCGGTGATCCCTGCCGCGCCGTCCTTCGCCTGTGCGTTGAAGACAGTGTTGATCCGCTCCATCACATGCGCCGATTTGCGCGTGGCCCCGGTGACGAGGCCATCGCCATGACCATGCGCCAGCATCAGCGCGGCGAAGACGTGCCGGTCGCGAGCAGCAAGCCGGTGAACGTCCTGGCGGTCCATGCCGCTGCGCTGGTTCCGCTGGTACAGGAAATCCTTGTAGGTCTCGAGATGCGACGTGTTGGCTGCATTGACGACCTCGATCTCCCGCACCGCATCGCCCAGGCCCGCAGCTTCGAGCTTGGCTTTCACATCGGCCTCACGCCCGACCACGAGCGCTGTGCCGAAGCCCGAACGCTGATAGGTGACCGCCGCGCGCAGTACGCGGGGGTCGTCACCTTCTGCAAATATCATGCGCGCCTGTGCCGCCCGCGCGCGTGCCGAGATGCCCCGGAGGATCGACGCGGTGGGATCAAGCCGCGTCTTCAGCGAGATCTCGTAAGCATCCATGTCGACGATCGGCCGCCGCGCTGCGCCGGTATCCATCCCCGCTTTCGCCACGGCGGGCGGAATGCGGTAAATCAGACGCGGATCGAACGGCGTCGGGATGATGTAGTCACGACCGAACGTGAGGTTCTTTCCATAGGCCATCGCGACCTCGTCGGGCACGTCCTCCCGAGCGAGCGCGGCAAGCGCTTCCGCACAGGCGATCTTCATCTCGTCGTTGATCGCCCGCGCATTGATGTCGAGTGCGCCGCGGAAGAGATAGGGAAAGCCGAGGACGTTGTTGACCTGGTTGGGATAGTCGCTGCGGCCTGTCGCAACGATGGCGTCGACGCGGACCTCATGCGCCTCTTCCGGCGTAATCTCCGGATCGGGATTGGCCATCGCGAAGATGACCGGGTTGTCGCCCATGCTTTCGACCATCTCGGGCGTCACGGCCCCCTTCACCGACACGCCGAGGAAAACATCCGCGCCCTTCATCGCGTCTTCGAGACTGCGCAGCTCCGTCGCGATCGCATGAGCCGATTTCCACTGGTTCATGCCCTCGGTTCGGCCCTGGTAGATCACGCCTTTGGTGTCGCAGACGATGCAGTTCTCGTGGCGCGCACCCATGCTCTTGAGAAGCTCGATACAGGCGATCCCGGCGGCCCCTGCCCCGTTCAGCACGATCTTCACATCTTCGATCTTCTTGCCGGAGATGTGCAGCGCATTGATGAGACCCGCCGCGCAGATCACGGCGGTGCCGTGCTGGTCGTCATGGAAGACGGGGATGTCCATCTCTTCCTTGAGGCGCTGCTCGATGATGAAGCATTCGGGCGCCTTGATATCCTCGAGATTGATCCCGCCGAATGTCGGACCCATCAGCTTGACGGCGTTGCAGAACGCGTCCGGATCTTCGGTATCGAGTTCGATGTCGATCGAGTTAACGTCCGCGAAACGCTTGAAGAGCACTGACTTGCCTTCCATCACCGGCTTCGAGCCGAGTGCACCGAGATTGCCAAGACCGAGAACCGCGGTGCCGTTCGAGATCACGGCGACAAGGTTGCCCTTGTTCGTGTAATCGTAGGCAAGCTCCGGGTTCTGGGCGATCTCCTCACAAGGAACGGCCACGCCGGGCGAGTAGGCGAGCGACAGATCGCGCTGTGTCGTCATCGGCACGGTGGCCTGCACTTCCCATTTTCCGGGTGTCGGCTCCAGGTGGAAGGCAAGCGCCTCTTCGCGGGTGTATTTCTGCCGTGCCATGATCCTGCCTCCTTGCCGTCCGGACGGGCTTATCGGACGCGACGTGGCCCCTCAACCGAGATAGCGCTATCGGCCCCGAATGACGGCTTTCGTCTTTTCCTAAAAGCAGGGCATGGATAGGTTCGCGAAGCAATGAATACGGGGGCTTCATGACCGCAGCTACGCCGATGATGGCGCAATATCTCGAGATCAAGGGGCGGTATCCGAACGCGCTTCTCTTCTATCGCATGGGCGATTTCTACGAGCTCTTCTTCGACGATGCCGCGGCGGCCGCCGAAGCGCTGGATATCGCGCTGACGAAGCGGGGCAAGCATTCGGGAGAGGATATCCCGATGTGCGGCGTGCCGGTTCATGCCGCGGAAAGTTACCTGCTGACACTGATCCGAAAGGGGTTTCGGGTTGCGGTCTGCGAGCAGCTTGAAAGCCCGGCGGAGGCGAAGAAACGCGGAGCCAAGTCAGTCGTGAAGCGGGATGTGGTGCGCCTCGTCACCCCCGGCACCCTGACGGAGGAGAGCCTCCTCGAAGCTCGCCGCCACAATTTTCTGGCGGCTTTGAGCCAGGTTAGAGACGAGTTTGCATTGGCCTGGACGGATATCTCCACCGGCGTTCTGCACGTGATGCCTTTGGCCGAAGCGCGGATCGGAGCAGAACTCGCGCGCCTGTCGCCAGCCGAAGTCCTGGTCTCGGAAGGCAGCGAGGACAGGCTGCGGCCGGTTTTCGAAGATATGGGGATCGAGCCGACGCCGCTTTCCCGCGGCTCCTTCGACTCGAGCTCCGCAGAGGCGCGATTGTTGCGCCTGTTCGGGGTCGCGTCGCTCGAGCCCTTTGGCAATTTCCACCGCTCGGAGGTCTCGGCGCTGGGTGCGATCGTGGATTATCTCGATATCACCCAGAAGGGAAAATTACCGCTGCTTCGGCCGCCGCGCCAAGATAGCGCCTCGAGGCTTCTACAGATCGATGCGGCGACGCGGAGGAATCTGGAACTGACACGGGGCGCCGATGGAACGCGGGCCGGATCACTGCTGTCGGTGATCGACCGGACTGTAACGGCAGGTGGTGCGCGGCTTTTGGAGCGCCGGCTCTCGGCCCCATCACGCGACCTTGCCCAGATCATCGCACGACACGATGCCATCGACTGGGCGCTGTCAAATCGGGATGTGTCTCTGTTTCTGCGCGATGCACTTCGAAAGGTGCCCGATATCGACCGCGCTCTGTCGCGCCTGGCACTCGATCGGGGCGGTCCGCGAGACCTGGCGGCTGTTCGTGCGGCGCTGGGACAGGCTCAGGATATCGCCGCCGGGCTTCCATCGAACGACTTGCCTGACCTCGTGCGGGACGCGGTTGCGGCACTGGCCGTGGAGACATCGCTTCTGCAATCCCTCGAGGAGGCGTTGGTTGCCGAGCCCCCACTCCTTGCGCGAGACGGAGGTTTCGTCGCGGACGGCTTCGATCCCGAGCTCGACGAGGCGCGGACGCTGAGAGACGAGGGTCGGAGCGTCATCGCGGGGCTTCAGGCGCGCTATGCGAATGAGACGGGCATCGGATCGCTCAAGATCAAGCACAACAACGTTCTTGGCTACTTCATCGAGACAACGGCGGCGCACGCATCAAAAATGATGGCCCCGCCGCATTCCGAGACCTTCATCCACAGGCAGACAACGGCGAACCAGGTGCGGTTCACGACTGTCGAGTTGTCAGAGCTGGAAACTCGCATCCTGAACGCCGGTGGCCGGGCGCTCGAGCTGGAAAAACGGCTCTATGATAGCCTGAAGTCGCAAGTTCTGGATGAAGCTGGGTTGTTGGGGGAGGTGAGTGCTGCCCTCGCTGAATGCGATCTTGCGACCTCGCTCGCCGATCTTGCCTCGGGCGAAGATTGGACACGGCCGCGCGTTGATGAGAGCCGCGCGTTTCACGTGGAACAAGGGCGTCATCCCGTGGTTGAGCGCGCACTGAGGTCACAGGGCGCGAGCGGCTTCGTTCCAAACGATTGCACGCTGTCCCCAGAGAAAGACGGCCCGGCGTTGGAGCTGCTTACTGGTCCCAACATGGCAGGTAAGTCGACCTATCTGAGGCAGAACGCGCTGATTGCCATTCTGGCGCAGATGGGAAGCTTTGTGCCGGCAAATACCGCGCATCTGGGACTTGTGAGCCAGATCTTCAGCCGGGTCGGCGCCTCTGACGATCTGGCGCGGGGACGGTCCACCTTCATGGTGGAGATGGTCGAGACGGCGGCCATCCTGAACCAGGCCGACAGCCACGCGCTGGTCATTCTGGACGAGATCGGGCGCGGCACAGCGACATATGACGGGCTGTCGATTGCCTGGGCGACGCTCGAACATCTGGCAGAGGTCAACCGGGTCCGCGGGCTTTTCGCGACGCACTACCATGAATTGACGGTTCTGGGTGGGAAGCTAGACGGTGTCAGCAATGCGACCGTTGCCGTAAAGGAATGGGATGGTGAGGTCGTCTTCTTGCACGAGGTCCGTCCCGGTGCCGCGGATCGATCTTATGGCGTTCAGGTCGCTCAGCTTGCCGGATTGCCGAAATCCGTTGTGGCGCGCGCGAAGTCAGTCCTCGAGGCACTCGAAAAGGGCGAGCGGGAGAAGACGACGCCCAAAGCCCTTATCGACGATCTGCCGCTCTTTTCCGTGGTCACCGCAGAAGCGGAACCCAGGAAAACAAAAGCCGCGCCATCCGAGGTTGAGGCGCGGCTTTCGGGACTGAACCCCGATGAGATGTCACCGAAGGAAGCGCTCGAGGCGCTCTATGAACTTCGCGCGCTTCTCGGAAACAAAGACTGATCAGCCCGGATTGGAGCTCACACCGACCTGGGCGGGCCGAAGCAGTCGGTCGTAGAGCATGAATCCTTCGGCGGAGACCTGGATAATATCGCCAGCCTTCGTTTCCGGCAGCGGCGCTTCGAACATCGCTTCGTGGATTTTTGGATCGAACCGATCCCCCACGGCGGGAGTGATGACTTCGATCCCGTGCTTCTTGAAGACGGACAGCAATTCTTTGAGCGTCAGCTCTACGCCTTCGAGAAGCGCCGCGGAAATCTGCTTCTGCTCTTCGTTTGCAGCGGCCAAGGCACGCTGAAGATTGTCATAGACCGGCAACAGATCGCGGGCGAGGCGCGTGGAGCCATACTGCTCCGCTTCGCGCCGGTCACGATCCGACCGCTTCCGGGCGTTTTCGGCATCGGCGAGTGCGCGCATGAATTTGTCGCGGTACTCGTCCCGCTCTGCCTCCAGCTCGGCGATGCGGTCCGCCTCGGTCGGTTCGGCGGTTTCGAATGCCTCTTCCTCTGCCTCGGCCTCTGCTTCGAGCGCATCAAGGTCGTCGAGGAAATCGTCGTCTTTGGGGTCTGCCATCGTTGTCCTCATTTCCGGTCGGACAGCAGCTTGCCGACCAGCTGTGCGGTGTAGTCGACGATCGGAACGATCCGACCGTAGTTTAGACGCGTGGGACCAATGACGCCCACCGCGCCGATTATCTTGCGATCCGAGTTCATATATGGAGACACGACCAGAGAGGAACCCGAAAGCGAGAAAAGTTTGTTCTCCGAACCAATGAAAATACGTACGCCTTCGCCATCTTCGGTCAATTCGAGGAACTCGGCGATATCGCGCTTTCGTTCGAGATCGTCAAAGAGCGAACGAATGCGTTCGAGATCCTCGTCCGGCACGTCCTCGCCTAGGAGATTCGCGCGTCCACGCACGATGAGCCGTTCGGAACGGTCGCTTTCCTCGGCCCAGACGGCAAGGCCTGATTCGACCATCTCATGCGCGAGCGAATCGATTTCCTGACGGCGGGCCGAGATGTCCTTGGCCACGTCGCGGCGCATATCGGACAGGGTTCGCCCCTCCACGATGGCGTTGAGGAAATTCGCGGCCTCGCGCATCGCCGATGGCGTCATGCCTGGCGGCGGCGTGAAGACGCGGTTCTCCACCTGACCATCATCGAAGACCAGCACGACGAGGGCACGTGTCGGCGCGAGAGATACGAACTCGATATGCCGGATCGGAGCCTCGTGCTTCGGAGTCAGAACGAGAGAGGCCCCTCGCGTGACGCCGGAAAGGGCCGAGCCCACACGATCGAGAAGATTGCCGACATCGTCAGTATTCGTGCCGAGCGTCGCGTCGATCCGGCTTCGGTCATTTGTATCGAGGTCACGGACCTCCAACAAACCATCGACGAACATGCGAAGGCCCATCTGGGTCGGGACCCGACCGGCACTGACATGCGGTGAATCGAGGAGGCCTAGATATTCAAGATCGTTCATCACGTTCCGAATCGTCGCGGCGGAGACCTTTTCGGAGAGTGTGCGCGTGAGGGTCCGCGATCCTACGGGTTCACCGCTTTCAAGATAGCCCTCGACGACCTGCCGGAAGACCTCCCGCGAGCGATCGTTGAGCTGGCTGAATAAGTTTGTGTCGTCCTGCATATTCAGTGAGATCCGGTCCCGACAAAAAACGACGTGATGACGGAGGTACATGGGGTTGCTGGCCCGGGCTTTGTCTCTGTATGCCCTAGCGCGAATGAAGGAGACCTCTCATGCGTCCATCTGGCAGAAACCTAAATGAAATGCGCGCGGTTTCAATCGAGACCGATGTCACGAAACACGCTGAAGGATCCTGCATGATCCGGATCGGCGACACGCATGTGCTGTGCACGGCAAGCATCGAGGATCGTGTGCCGCCCTTCATCAAGGGTTCGGGCCTTGGTTGGGTCACGGCCGAATACGGGATGTTGCCACGGTCCACCTCGAGCCGCATGCGCCGGGAAGCGACAAGCGGAAAACAGGGTGGTCGGACTGTCGAGATCCAGCGCCTGATCGGTCGCTCGCTGCGCGCCGGTGTGGATCGTGTTGCGATGGGCGAACGGCAGATCACCGTGGATTGCGACGTGATCCAAGCGGATGGCGGAACGCGTTGTGCATCCATCACGGGGGGCTGGGTCGCGCTGAAGCTTGCCGTGGCGAAATTGATGAAAGCAGGTGACATCGTGTCTGATCCGCTCGTCTCGCCCGTGGCCGCGGTCAGCTGCGGTATCTATGCAGGTCAGCCGGTCCTGGATCTCGATTACCCCGAAGACAGCGAAGCCGGGGTCGACGGAAACTTCATCATGCGCGGCGACGGTCAACTGATCGAGGTGCAGATGTCGGCAGAGGGTGCGGTTTTCTCGCGTGACCAGATGAGCGCGCTGCTCGATTTGGCCGAACATGGGGTTCGCGACCTGGTGGACGCGCAGCTCAAGGCCACCGGATGAGCCGGGCGTTCGAAGGAGATCGACTTCTCGTAGCAACTCATAACGCCGGCAAGCTTGAAGAGATTGCCGCGCTGCTGAACCCGCGTGGCGTGACCGTGGTCGGTGCTGCGGAGCTTGACCTCCCGGAGCCGGAGGAAACCGGCACCACCTTTGTCGAGAACGCCCGGATCAAGGCCCATGCCGCCGCACAGGCCACTGGTCTGCCGGCGCTTTCCGATGATTCCGGCATCGAGATCGACGCGCTGGACGGTGCGCCCGGTGTCTATACTGCCGATTGGGCTGAAACTGAGAATGGACGCGACTTCGTGAAGGCGATGACGCGAGCCCATGAGCTTCTTGTCAAGGGTGCTGCCCCTCAACCTTGGACAGCGCGTTTCTGCTGCACGCTGGTTCTGGCGTGGCCGGACGGTCATGACGAAGTTTTTCCCGGAGTGATGGAGGGCCAGGTGGTCTGGCCAATGCGGGGAGACCAAGGTCATGGATACGATCCGATTTTTCAGCCGACAGGTTTTGATGTGACGTTCGGCGAGATGGATCGCTGGAAAAAGAACGAGATCAGCCATCGCGCGGATGCGATGCGCAAGTTCCTGGACGGGTGTTTTGGCTGAGAACTGGGAGACAGGCGGTTTCGGGCTCTATGTCCACTGGCCGTTCTGTGAGGCCAAGTGCCCGTATTGCGATTTCAATTCCCACGTTACCCGCAGCGTCGATATAGAACGGTGGCGTGCCGCATTTATAGCTGAGTTGCACCGGTGCTTTGAAGCGGTCGGGCCGCGCAGGCTGAACTCGATCTTCTTCGGAGGCGGCACGCCGAGCTTGATGGATCCCGGCCTTGTCGCAGATATTATCGACACCGCGACCGGCTTCTGGCAGCCGATGCCGGACATCGAGATCACTCTGGAGGCAAACCCTCGATCGGTAGAAGCCGCGCGCTTTTCGGATTTTCGATCTGCAGGCGTCAATCGCGTGTCGATGGGGATTCAAGCTCTCAACGACCGAGATCTCGCGCGGCTGGGGCGGCTGCATTCCGTCGACGAGTCCTTGAGGGCGTTGGGCACTGCAAGAGAGGTGTTCGAACGTGTGAGCTTTGATCTCATCTATGCGCGGCAGGATCAGAGCCTTGATGACTGGCGGAATGAGCTGCGACGCGCCATGGATCTTGCCGGAGATCATGTGTCGCTCTATCAACTGACCATCGAACGCGGCACGGCGTTCTGGGAGCGGCAGAGGCGCGGCGCACTGCAGGGCTTGCCCGATGACGACAGAGCGGCGGACATGTTCGACGCGACCGATGAGATTTGCACGGCGCATGGGTTGAAACGCTACGAAGTCTCGAACCATGCAGTTCCAGGCGGAGAATCGCGTCATAACCTCGTCTATTGGCGCTATGGAGACTACATCGGGGTCGGTCCCGGAGCGCATGGCCGGCTGACGCTCAATGGCACACGGTATGCGACTGAGGCCTGGCGCAATCCCGGAGCTTGGCTGGACGCCGTAGAGCGAGGAGACGGAACACGAGTTTTGGACCGCCTATCGGGCTGGGATCAAGCTCTCGAATACCTTATGTTGGGTCTGAGGATCCAAGAAGGTATAGATATGGATCGTTTGCACAAATTTGATCCGCAGATCGCTACTCCCGAATTGTGCACGCCACTGAAAGATGCCGGGCTTCTTTGGCAAAGCGGTCAAAGGATCGGAGTGACCGATAGCGGTCAGCTCCTTCTGAATTCCGTCCTCGCGGAGCTTGTCCCGGACCAGGTCACCGAGACTGGCTGAGGATTGCGCAGAGCGCGTCAAGCTGCTCGAGAGTGTCGTAAGAAATCGTAAGCCGACCCGCTTCCGCCCCAGGCTTATGGTCGATCGCGACCTTCATACCGAGCGCCGCCGCGAGATCACCTTCAAGCGCGCGCGTATCGGCATCCTTCTCGAAGCCCATATCATCGGATCGCGTCTTGCGACGCGTCGTTCGCGTCTCGTCTTCCTTCGCAAGCGCTTCAGCTGCGCGCACCGAGAGGCCTTTGGATATGATGGTGCGTGCGAGTCCCGACGGATCATTCGCCGTAATCAGGGCGCGCGCGTGCCCGGCTGACAACTTGCCCTCGGACACGAAGGACTGAACATCCTCGGGCAGGTTCAAAAGCCGCATCAGGTTTGCAATGTGGCTTCGGCTTTTCCCAAGTGCCTCGGCCAATTGCTCCTGAGTATGGCCGAACTTGAACATCAGCTGACGATAGCCGGCCGCCTCTTCGATCGCATTGAGATCTGCGCGCTGGATGTTCTCGATGATCGCGATTTCGAGAACTTCAGTGTCGTTCAGCTCGCGAATTAGAACCGGCATCTCGTGAAGCTTGGCAATCTGAGCCGCTCGCCACCGCCGCTCGCCAGCAACGATTTCGTAGCGACCCGGCGCGTCGTTTTTCTCACGGACGATGATCGGTTGAATAATGCCCTTCGAACGAATCGAATTGGCAAGCTCCTGCAGCTGCTCATCGGTGAAGGATCGACGTGGCTGCTCGGGATTGGGCTCGATTTGCTCTATCGGGATCAGGCGGTCCGGTTGGCGAGGAGAAGGGGATTCCTGCGGGCCCGCCACGGACTGGGGTTCGACATCCGCCATCAGAGCGGACAGACCGCGACCCAGGCCCCGTTTTTCGCGTTTCTCTGCCATGCGAGCTCTCCTCAGGCCGCGTTTCTTTTCTTGGTGGACATCAGCTCGCGCGCCAAGGCGCGGTAGGCGGCTGCGCCTTTAGACTGGCTGTCATAGGTCAGGACCGGCATCGCATAGGACGGGGCTTCACTGACCCGGACGTTGCGAGGAATGACTGTACGAAATACGAGTTCGCCGAGATTGCTGCGCGCATCGTCTTCGACTTGCTGCGATAGATTGTTCCGCGCGTCGTACATCGTCAGCACGATTCCTTCGATGCGCAGGTTCGGATTTGCACTTTGGCGGACTTCACGAATCGTCATCATCAGCTGCGACAAACCTTCCAGTGCGAAGAATTCGCTCTGGAGCGGCACGAGCACGGAATGAGAGGCAACCATGGCGTTGACTGTCAAAAGGTTCAGGGATGGCGGACAGTCGATCAAAATGAGGTCGAAGCCGAATTGATCGATATCTTTCTGTCGCAGGGCATCATGCAGCAGAAAGCTTCTTTTCTCATTGGAGATAAGCTCGATGTCTGCGGAACTGAGGTCCACCGTTGCGGGGATGAGCGACAGGTTTTCGATCTCGGTGGTCTGCACCACCTCTTCCAGTGGGATATCATCGAGCAGGAGCTCGTAGCTCGTATATTCACGATCCGTCGGTTCGATACCCAGGCCGGTCGACGCATTGCCTTGGGGGTCGAGGTCCACGACCAGAATCCGCTGGCCCTGCTCTGCCAGCGCGGCGCCGAGATTGATGGTTGTCGTCGTTTTTCCGACCCCGCCTTTCTGGTTGGCGATAGCTATGATCTTGGGGCTTTTCGGGCGCGTGAGATCAGACACGACGAGCATCTCCGATGATGACGATGGCGGATGAGGGGTCTGTCTTGCTTGTAACGGCCTCGTAGGTGAATGACCACGTCTGGGACGCTTCTTCGATCTCTTTTTGCCAGTTGGCACCTTTGGGAAACACCATCTTGCCCGCATTTGAAAGGTGGGGCGCGGCATAGTCGAGAAGAGATGAAATGCTTGCCAATGCGCGTGCGCTCACGGTGTCAGCACTTTGAGGTTCGAGCGCTTCGATGCGAGAAGCTTTCACCTGCGCGTTGAGCCCGTGCTCACGGATTGCGGTTCTCAGAAAAGCTGCTTTTCGATGATCACTTTCAACGAGGACGAAGCGCAATTTCGGGACGTGCGTCTTCGCTGCGATCGCCAAGACAATAGCGGGATAGCCGCCGCCACTTCCGATATCGAGCCAACGACCCTCGCTTGGAAGACACGGGACAAGCTGAAGGGAATCGAGGATGTGACGTTCCCAGATATGAGCTTCAGAGCTCTTGGAAATGAGATTGATACGCTGTGTCCATTTTTTCGAAAGCGCCTCGAAGCGCTCTAGCTCTTGCAATGTTTCACGTGAAACATCGCCGACACTCGCAAACGCGCTCATGCCGTTTTTACGCGTTGAGCCTGTCTCAGCTTGGCAAGAATTAAGCCGAGAGCCGCCGGCGTCACCCCCTCGATTCGGCTTGCCTGACCCAAGCTGGCTGGACGCGCCGCCGAGAGCTTGGCCTTCAATTCATTCGACAATCCGTCGAGGCTTCCAAAGTTGAAATCTACCGGGATGAGTGCGTCTTCATCCTTCTTCATAGCCGCAACATCACGTTCCTGCCTTTTTATATAATTCGCATAAAGCGCCTCACGTTCAAGCTGGGCGCGACACTCGGCATCAATGTCAGATAGCTCAGGCGCGACGTTGATTAGAGTGTCGAAATTGACCTCTGGAAAGGCAAGGAGCTCGAAAGCGTCTCTTTTATGTCCATCTTTTCCTGCAGCCACACCGTTGTCCCTCAACTCAGACGGCCGCAGAGAATGGGTCTTCAGGCGCGATGTGGCACTCGCGAGGCGTCTCGACTTGTCCTCGAAAACCTCACGCCGCTCTCTACCGACCAAACCCCATTCTACGCCTTTCGGCGTCAGGCGCTGGTCCGCATTGTCGGCACGGAGGAACAGCCTGAACTCTGCGCGCGACGTAAACATGCGGTAAGGCTCCATCACACCGCGTGACGTCAAATCATCAATCATCACACCGATATAGCTATCGGTGCGCGAGAAGGTGACATGCGGTTCCGCACGCGACGTCCGGGCAGCATTCAGACCGGCAACCAGACCTTGAGCGGCGGCCTCTTCGTACCCGGTTGTTCCGTTGATCTGCCCAGCGAGAAAGAGACCGGGAACATCCTTCACAGCCAAAGAAAGGGTCAAGGCCCGTGGATCGACGTAGTCGTATTCAATTGCATAGCCTGGCTGCAGAATTTCAGCACTCTCAAGACCCACGATGCTATGAATGTAATCAGCCTGGATATCTGCGGGCAACGAGGTCGAAATTCCGTTGGGATAGACCGTGGTGTCATTCAGACATTCCGGCTCAAGGAAGATCTGGTGCGAGTCCTTCTCGGGAAAACGAACAACTTTGTCCTCGATCGACGGGCAGTATCGCGGGCCGACACCGTCAATATGTCCGCCATACATCGCCGATTTGTTCAGGTTGGCCCGGATGATCTCGTGCGTTTTTCTGTTGGTATGCGTGATGCCACAAGCGATCTGCCTCGCCTTCGGTTTTTGCGAAAGGAACGAAAACATTACCGGCTCATCATCGCCCGGCTGCTGTTCGAGCCTGTCCCAATCGATCGTTGCTCCGTTCAACCGAGGCGGGGTACCCGTCTTGAGACGACCGAGAGGGAGTTCGAAGCCGTCCATTCGTTCAGCAAGTTTAGTGCTGGCCTGATCGCCCATCCTGCCAGCACTGTAGGATACATCGCCAATATGCACAGTGCCGCGAAGGAAGGTGCCAGTCGTCAATACAACTGAACCCGACCGCAGAATACGCCCATCGGCTAATTCCACACCACACACGGCTCCATTCTCTACGACAAGGTCGACGACCTCCGCGAAGATAAGATCGAGATCCGGCTGCTTCGCGAGTTCGGATTTCATGTATGTACGGTAGAGCGCCCGGTCCGCTTGGGCGCGCGGACCCTGAACGGCCGGCCCCTTGCGGCGGTTCAGGAGACGGAATTGGATTCCGGCGTTGTCCGCCACGCGAGCCATCACACCATCGAGCGCGTCTATCTCACGGACGAGATGTCCCTTACCCAGACCACCGATCGCAGGATTGCAAGACATCACCCCGATGTCGTTTTCCCGCATCGTAATCAAAAGAGTGTGCGCGCCAGCCCGTGCAGACGCATGCGCTGCTTCCGCACCTGCATGACCCGCGCCGATGACTATCACATCCGCATCTCGATGTTTCACGTGAAACACTCCTACTTTCCGAGACAGAAGTTCGCGAAGACTTCATCAAGTACAGCCTCCACATCAACTTGACCAATGAGAATTTCAAGCTCTCGGATAGCTGAGCGTAATTCTTCCGCTGCAAGGTCGTACTGGTCAGTACCAATGTTCAGAAACCTTGCAGAATTTTCGAGCAACACCGTCGCGCGCTCAAGCGCCATCCGATGCCGTTCCCGGGTCACCAAGCCCCCATCTGTGCTTCTTTCTTTCAGCCTGTCCTGGATTGCAGTGACAACGCGGTCCACCCCGTGCCCGTTAAGCGCCGATATCGCCGTAGGATCTTTCGAGAGGTCGCCCTTGGTGGCGAAGACGAGATCACTATCGCGACGCGGTACATCGGGAAACGTGCCGGTATCGGACAAAAAGATCCGAAGGTCCGCTCTATCGCCACGTTCCAACGCACGCGCAACGCCGAGCGCTTCGACCTCGTCCTCGGTTTCCCTGACACCGGCAGTGTCGATCAATGTCACCGGCAGACCGCCAAGATCCATCCTCACCTCGATCACGTCGCGGGTCGTCCCGGCTATATGCGAAGTGATCGCCGCATCCCGACCCGCAAGGGCGTTCAGCAACGTCGATTTACCCACATTTGGCGCACCAATGATGGCGACGTCAAAACCGAGCCGCAGCCGCTCTGCCGCGCCGCTCTTTTCCAACTCCTCGCCAATTTCTTTCGAGACGCGCCCAATGAGGTCGGAAACCTCGTCGGACACATCTTCCGGCACCTCTTCATCAGCGAAGTCGATGACAGCCTCGAGAAGCGATGCCGCCCGGATTAAATTCACGCGCCATTGACCCACCTTTTCGCCAAAGGCGCCTTCAAACACGCGCAATGCCTGGCGCCGCTGTCCCTCGGTCTCGCTTTCGATAAGATCAGACAGCGCTTCGACCTGCACAAGATCGAGACGTCCGTTCTCCAAGGCGCGCCGGGTAAATTCGCCCGGCTCCGCGAGCCGAAGCTCCGGCAGCTTGCCGAGCTCGGCGAGAACAGCGCGGACAATCGCGATGGATCCGTGAAGATGAAGCTCGGCGACACGCTCGCCCGTGAAGCTTTTACCGTCCTCGAACAGAAGGACCAGCGCCTCATCGAGAACGCCTCCTTCGGAATCCAGGATCTTTCGAAGCGCAGTTTTCCTGGGCGCCGGTAAATCAACCCCCAACGCTGTTACCGCGGACCATGCCGAAGTCCCGGATATACGTACAACCGCCAGTCCAGATTTCCCCTCGCCCGTTGCGAGGGCGAAGATCGTATCCATCATGACTGCCCGCCTCGTGATTAGGTATTCATCGAATCGAAGAACTCGGAATTCGTCTTGGTCTGCTTCAACTTGGACAGAAGGAATTCGATCGCGTCCGTCGTCCCCATCGGGTTGAGGATCCGGCGAAGTACGAAGGTTTTCTGAAGATCGCCCTTGTCGACCAAGAGCTCTTCCTTCCGAGTACCGGACTTCAGAATATCGATGGCCGGGAAGACGCGTTTATCTGCGATCTTCCTGTCGAGAACGATCTCCGAGTTGCCCGTCCCCTTGAATTCTTCAAAGATCACTTCGTCCATCCTGCTGCCCGTATCGATCAGCGCGGTCGAGATAATGGTCAGGGATCCGCCTTCCTCGATATTTCGCGCCGCGCCGAAAAAACGCTTCGGCCGTTGGAGGGCATTGGCATCAACGCCACCGGTCAAGACTTTCCCCGAAGACGGAACGACCGTGTTGAAGGCCCGGCCCAGACGCGTAATCGAATCGAGAAGTATGACGACGTCGCGCTTGTGTTCGACAAGGCGCTTGGCTTTCTCGATGACCATTTCGCTGACCGCTACGTGACGCGTCGCCGGTTCGTCAAAGGTGGAGGAGATGACCTCGCCCTTCACGGAGCGCTGCATATCCGTGACCTCTTCCGGCCGCTCATCGATCAGAAGGACGATCAGGTAGCACTCGGGATGATTCTTCTCGATAGAACTCGCGATATTCTGCATCAGAACGGTCTTACCCGTCCTTGGAGGCGCAACGATCAGGGAGCGCTGCCCTTTTCCGATCGGGGCGACGAGATCGATGATCCGGGCAGAACGGTCCTTGATGGTCGGATCCTCGATCTCCATTTGTAACCGCTCATCCGGATAAAGCGGCGTGAGGTTGTCGAAGGCAATCTTGTGACGCGCGCGCTCGGGCAGTTCGAAATTGATTTGCGTGACATCCATCAGCGCGAAATAGCGCTCGTTATCCTCAGGCGCCTTGATCTGGCCCTCGATCGTATCTCCCGTCCTGAGCGAGAATTTACGGATCATATCCGGCGACACATAGATGTCGTCCGGGCCCGGAAGATAATTCGCCTCAGGCGACCGAAGGAAGCCAAACCCGTCTTGGAGCACTTCAAGCACGCCATCGCCGTAGATATCCCAGCCTTCATCAGCCCGCTCTCGCAGGATCTGGAACATCATCTCGCCCTTACGCATCGTCGACGCGTTCTCGATCTCAAGCTCTTCGGCGAGCGCAAGAAGATCCTTCGGCGATTGTGCCTTGAGATCGGACAGGTTGAGTTTTTCAAGGTTCATGCAGACAGCGATGCGTGGCGGTAAGCGCCACAGCATTCCTTAAGATAGATCATGGGAAGTCCTGACCGGGACCGGTCAGAGACCCTGCTAGTCCCGGACGCTGTCCGTGTCAATCTGCCGAGAGATTGGCTGGGCTCATGATCAGCACAAATATAATAAGGTATTAAGAAAAGATGAAGTTTGATGAAGGCATCGCATCTAGCTGGGGATACTTGGCTTACCCACCCAATATCCACGTGATCAAGCTGATGGTACAAAACATTGGAGAAGTAGAGAAAGTTGGAAAGAAGAAGAATATTTATAATGATAACATAGGCTTAAAGGGGATCTACGTATGGAGTATTGTGGATAAACCCGTGCACTAAACGTTTCTTTCACAAGCATGACCTGAGACCGACTTATCCTGCCCCCAACAGGCATGACAGGCCTGAAGGATCACAAGAACCTTTGAATTCATCCCCGGCTTGAACAAGAAGTACTTTTTGAACAGAAGGATCCGCACGAAGATACATGTCTCTTTCAGACGGTTATCCACATGCATCGTGACCTCGTTCTGGCCTCTGCCTCCGAAATTCGATCCCGGTTGCTGCACCAGGCGCGTGTGACCCATCGAATCGTGCCCGCGCGGCTTGATGAAGATGCGATCCGGGAAAGCCTCGCAGCGGAAGTGGCCCCGGCGCGCGATGTCGCCGACACGCTGGCCGAGATGAAAGCCCGGAAAGCTTCGGATAAGGAGCCGGACGCGCTTGTTCTGGGGTGCGATCAGGTTCTCACCCACGCGAACACGATATTCGGCAAGCCACAGACCCGCGATGAGGCGCGCTCGCAACTCATGGAGCTTCGCGGGAAAACCCACATGCTCCTCTCCGCTGCGGTTCTCTATGACGCGGGTGAGCCTGTCTGGCGTCATATCGGTCAAGTACGCATGACGATGCGAAACTTTTCAGATGCGTATCTCGACGAGTATCTTGAGCGAAACTGGGACAGCGCCCGCGACTCGGTCGGCTGCTACAAGCTCGAGGAAGAAGGCGCACGGCTCTTCGCGCAGGTGCAGGGCGATTACTTTTCGGTTTTGGGTCTGCCTCTTCTCGAACTCCTGAACTACCTTACGCTCAGAGGAGACCTGCCCGGATGACCGCACAGCGCATTCCCCTGGCCGGCGTTATAGGCTCGCCGATCGCGCATTCGCGCTCTCCGCGGCTGCACGGCCATTGGCTTCGCAAGTACGGTATTCAGGGCCATTACATTCCGATGGATGTGCCGTCAGACAAGCTGGCTGACACGTTGAAACTCCTGCCCCAGCTTGGGTTCGTGGGTTTGAATGTGACTATCCCCTACAAGGAAAAGGTTCTGGATCTTGCCGATCTCGTGACAGATCGCGCCGCCCTGATCGGAGCCGCAAACACCCTTATCTTTCGGAAAGATGGCCGCATCCATGCCGATAACACAGATGGATATGGCTTTCTTGAGAACCTGCGGCAGAATGCGGATGGATGGGTGCCGCAAGCCGGCCCGGCCGTCGTCTTTGGCGCCGGTGGCGCGGCGCGAGCCGTTCTCGCTTCGCTCCTCGATGCGGGCGTGCCAGAGATCGTCCTGACCAACCGGACCCGCCACCGCGCAGAAGTGCTTGCTCAAGACCTGGGTACCCGCGTCCGGGTCGTTGACTGGGTCCGGGCTGGCAACGTGCTCGACGATGCGGCGACCGTGGTGAACACGACCTCGCTTGGTATGGTCGGTCACCCAGAACTGCGCGTGCCTCTCGATGGTCTGAACACAAAATCGCTCGTGACCGATCTCGTTTACGCTCCTCTCGAAACCCGGCTTCTGCGCGTCGCCTCCGAAATGGGATGCCAGACAGTCGACGGTCTGGGCATGCTTCTGCATCAGGCCGTGCCCGGCTTCGAGCGTTGGTTCGGGCATCGCCCCGAAGTCGATGAAGCAACGCGCGCGGCTGTCCTGCGATGACGTTCAAACTTGGACTGACAGGCTCCATTGGTATGGGCAAGACGACGACGGCTGGCCTTTTCGCTGAGGCGGGATGCGCAATTTGGGACGCGGATGCAGCCGTCCACCGACTTTATGCCAAAAACGGCGCAGCGGTGGAGGCGATGTCATCCGCTTTTCCGAAAGCGATAGAGGATGGAGAGGTCTCCCGAACGGCCTTGCGCTCGATCATCGCCGAGGATCCGTCCGCTCTCGGCCGGATTGAGAGCATCGTGCATCCCTTGGTGCGTCAGGATCGGGAAAACTTCACGCGCAGAACAGATGCCCGCATCGCCGTTTTCGACATCCCGCTCCTTTTCGAGACTGGCAGCCAAGCCGAGATGGATGCGACGGCTTGCGTGTATGTTTCACGTGAAACTCAAAGACGCCGTGTCCTGGAGCGCGGCACGATGAACGACGCGGATTTTGAGGCGATACTCGCCAAGCAGATGCCGATCGAGGACAAGCTAGATCGTGCCGACTTCACGATCCGAACCCACGATCTTGAGACCGCGCGACAGGACGTGCAAACTGTCCTCACCGAGATAGAAAAACGGCTCTGACCATGCGCGAAATCGTCCTTGATACCGAGACCACCGGCTTTGACCCGCAATCTGGTGATCGTATCGTCGAGATCGGCGCGGTGGAGCTTTGGAACCACGTCGCGACCGGCCGAACCTATCATCAATACATCAATCCCGAACGTGGCATGCCGCAGGAAGCGTTCGAGGTTCACGGCCTCGGCGACGACTTCCTTCGTGATAAACCGGTCTTCGCCAAGATCGCGGATGATTTCCTCGCCTTCGTGGGCGATGCGAAGCTCGTCATTCACAACGCCGCGTTCGATATGAAATTTCTCAATGCGGAGCTTGGCTGGGTCAATCGGCCGAAACTGCCGTGGGACCAGGCGATCGACACGCTCGACATCGCGCGGCGAAAATTTCCCGGCAGCCCGGCTTCCCTCGACGCGCTTTGCCGGCGCTTTGGAATCGACAATGCCTCCCGTACCTTGCACGGCGCGCTGCTCGACAGCGAAATTCTGGCGGAAGTCTATCTTGAACTGATCGGCGGCAAGCAGCCTGATTTCGGCCTCACCGCCGGACAGGGATCGGGCCCCTCTGTCGCCGCCGAAGCTGATTGGCGGCCCTATCGCCGGCCGGATCCCTTGCCGCCCCGGATCACGGACAAAGAAAAGGCGGCACATGCCGCCTTCCTTGAAACACTGGGCGAAAATGCCCTCTGGAACCGCAGCTGACGATTACGCCTGACCTTCGGCTGGCTGCGATGCCTGTGCCTGCTGGCGCCGCTGGATTTCCGCGCGGTAGAGCGCGATAAAATCGATCGTTTCGAGATTCAGCGGCGGAAAGCCCCCGTCCCGCGTCACGTCCGCGACGATCCGGCGCGCGAACGGGAAAAGCATGCGTGGGCATTCGATCAAAAGAAACGGGTGCAGCTGGTCGTCGGGAACATTTTCGACTTGGAATACGCCAGCATAGTCGAGCTCCAGCAGGAACAGCGTATCGCCGGTCGCCTTGGACTTGTTCGTGATGTTGAGCTTCATCAGAACTTCGTACTGGTTCTCGGTCTGCCGCTTGCGCGCATCAAGGTTGACCTGAACCTGGATATCCGGCTGCGTTTCTCCGGTCGCGCCCTTCTGGGCCAGCACGTTCTCGAACGACATATCGCGAATGTACTGGGCGAGCACGTTCATCTTCGGCTGGGCCGGCGGCTGCGCGGCGCCGTTGCCTGTTCCTTCGTTGGTTGACGCATCGCTCATCGGCAATGTCCTTTCGCATGACGATCATTGTATCGCGTCACGACCTACCAAGCCGCGAGGTCTAGCTCAATGCTTGGTCCATCCGGACGAACCGGGATGGGTCGGACGCTTCGACGGATCGACCTCGGAATATTCCCCTTCGATCACGTCGTCCCCCTGCTGCGGCCGCCTGGCGCGCGGATCCCGCGGGTCCGGGCCGGGCCGCCCTCCCCCCATTTCAAAGCGCTGCACCTTCACGTGTTTCCTCGCATATTCAATCGCAGCCTTGCGGAAGGGCGGCGTCAGCAATGCGAAACCGAACGCGTCGGTGAAGAAACCCGGCGTCAAGAGGAGCGCCCCGGCAAGAAGAATCATCGCGCCATGCGCCAAGGGCTCGGTCGGATCGCGCAAATCGTTGAACGAGCCGCGTAGGTCCGCGAGCGCCGACGCCCCTTGAGAGCGCACAAGATACGTGCCCAGCATCGCGGTCAGCACGACGATAAGCAGCGTTGGCCACAAACCGATCAGCCCTCCGACCTGAATGAACAGCGCGATTTCGATCAGCGGAACCGCAATGAAGGCAATCAGGAGCCACATCACAAAAACCTTTCCCCGGGGACCGTCCCGGATTGGTGGACTTGAAGACGTCCACTGCCTACATAGGAACGGAACTTGAACGGTTCTACATCTTACCCGTGAGGTCACATGAATTCGCCTATTCTTCAGCTCCTCGTCCTTGCAGGCATCGCGCTGTTCCTGATCCTGCGGTTGAAGAACGTGCTCGGCACCCGCGAGGGGTTTGAACGGCCGGCATCGGAGCGCAAGTCCGCACCCCAAAACGACCGCCGCGATTTCGAGGTGATCGAGGGCGGGCCCGATCCCGATATCGTCGATCATGTGCCGGAAGGGTCTGAAAGCGCCAAGGCTCTGACAGAGATGAAACGGCTCGAGCCGAGCTTTTCCGTCGGTGAGTTCCTGGGCGGTGCGCGTGGCGCCTACGAGATGATCCTCATGGGCTACGAGACCGGCAAGATCGATGATCTCAAGCCGTTCCTGTCCGACGAGGTTTTCGAAAGCTTCGCTCAAGGCGTCGGCGCGCGGGAAGAGCAAGGACTGACCGTCGAGGCCGAGTTCGTCGGCGTCCGTGAAACCGCGCTCGAGGAAGCGACCTTCGATCCCGATACCCGAGAGGCCGAATTGACCGTGCGCTATATCGGCGAGCTGACCTTCGCAGTCTACGATCAGGAGGGCACCTTGGTCGAAGGCAGCCCATCCAAGATCAAAAGGCAGCGCGACGTCTGGACGTTTGCACGCGTGATGGGCAGCGACGACCCCAACTGGCAGCTCGTCGCCACGGGCGAATGATCCGGACGCTGGCCGCGATCGCGCTCGTCATGGCCGGCCCGCTTCCCGGTAAAGGCTCTGCCGAGGAGGCGGGGCCGACCTACGACATCATGGAATTCTCTGATCTTGACGGGTGGGAGAATGATGATCATGCGAGCGCACTCCAAACGTTCCGCGAGACCTGCCGGGATCTCGACGATCCCGATTGGCGTGCGCTTTGCCGCGCAGCCGGCGACAATCCCGATCCACGCGCCTTCTTCGAGCTCTTCTTCCGACCCGTTCGGATCACACATGGCTCGGATGAGGCGCTGTTCACCGGCTATTTCGAACCCGAACTCGATGGCTCTACGCGGCCGTCTCCCCGGTTTCGGTGGCCCCTTTATCGTATGCCGCGCGAAGCCGAGGAAACCCGGCCCTGGCTCACGCGCCGCGATATCCTGACCGGTGATGCCATGACCGGGCGCGGATTGGAGATCGCGTGGGTCGACGATCCGGTGGAGTTGTTCTTCCTGCAGGTACAGGGGTCAGGCCGCATCCGTCTGCAAGATGGACGCACGATCCGGGTCGGCTATGGCGGTGCGAATGGTCACGAATACCGGTCCATCGGTCTCGAACTGATCCGCCGCGGAACCTTTTCCGAGCATGAGGTCTCCGCCGACCGCATCAAGAAGTGGGTTCGCGAGAATCCTCTCCAAGGCGAAGAACTGCTTCTGCACAACCCATCCTACGTCTTTTTTCGGGAAGTCAGCGAAGTCCCCGCGGACAAAGGGCCGCTCGGCGCGATGAACCGCTCCATCACGCCCATGCGCAGCATCGCGGTGGACCCGGCCTATACCCCGCTTGGCGCGCCGGTCTGGATCGAGAAGGACGGGCGCGATGTCATGCGCCGCCTGATGGTCGCCCAAGATACCGGATCGGCGATAAAGGGCGCGCAGCGCGCGGACATCTTCGCGGGGACCGGCGCCGAGGCGGGCCAGTGGGCCGGTAGTCTCAAGGATCCTGGCCGGATGTTCGTGCTCTTGCCGATCCAGCGCGCTTATGCGCTTTTGCCGGATCCGACTTTATGAGCCGACGGAAGGTCCGGCCTGAAGAGCTCGAGCTTTGGGGAAAGGTGGCGCGGTCCGCCAATCGGCTCGACACGCAAGGTAAATTCGCCCGCAAGGACGACACCCCTAAGCCGAGGCGCGCGCCTCCGGCGCAGACCAGCCCTTCTCCCCTGCCCGATTTTCAAATCGGCCAGAAAGGGAGTGGGTCGCCCCAGACCTGGAGTCCGCCCGACACAACGACATCGCGCCTCGACCGCGACCCGGTACAGATGGATTCCAAGGCCTTCACGCGGATGAAGCGCGGCAAGCTCAAACCCGATGCCCGGCTCGACTTGCATGGCATGACTCTCGACCGGGCGCATCCCGCGCTTACGCGCTTCATTTTCGCGTCCCAGGCGCGCGGGCACCGCCTCGTTCTCGTGATAACCGGTAAGGGCCAACGGGAAGATCCTTACGATCCGGCGCCGCGCCGTCGCGGCGTTCTAAAAACGCAGGTGCCGCAATGGCTACGGATGCCGCCTCTGGTGACGGCCGTGCTCCAGATCAGCGAGGCCCATATCCGCCATGGCGGCGGCGGCGCATACTACGTCTACCTACGCCGTCTCCGCTGAGCTCGGAGTTTCCGTCCGGAACCGTGCAAGACCGAGGATCATGATTCCCGTCGCGCCGAGGAAATAGACCGCCATTGCAAGATATTGGGTCTCGATGCCGACGCCCAAATCGATCAGATAGCCTGTGACGCCCGGTCCGATCGCAGTGCCGAAAACCATCACGGCGGCACCCATTGCCTTGATCGCCCCGATATGCCGCGTTCCGTAGAATTCCGCCCAGAATGCGGCCGGAAGTGTCGATTGGGCTCCTTGCGTCATGCCGAGAAGGACAAGCCCGAGGCCAACGTGAAGCGGGTCGGCGGCGGTTGCAAAGACGAAGAAGGCCGCAACGGAGGGCAAGAGCGCCGTCGGATACACCTTCGCGACGCCGAAGCGGTCGATCGCCCACCCAGAGGCGAGCATCGCGCCCACGGTCACCGCGGTAAAAAGGGGCAGCCACGAAACAATCGCGATGAGCGGCCAGTCTTTGACCTCCGCATAATGTACCTGTTGGAAAAAGAACGCAGTGCCCCATGCCGGCGGGCCCAGCAGCGCGGGAACCATCAACCAGAACAGCGGATGACGGAGCGCTTCGAGCCGCGTCCAATGCCGGGCACCCATTCCGAATGCCCCGGCGCTTTCTGCCGCGAAGGATTGCGGCGTGCGTTCCGTCCGCAGCAACGTCAGCAGCAGCGGCACGCCCAAAAGCGCGATGGCTGCCGCGATCATCCACAGTGCTCTCCAATCGAACACCGCCATAAGTGCAACGAACGCGATCGGCAGCAGCGCATTTCCGACAGTAACGCCGAGACCGGCTATGCTGAGTGCCCGCCCCCGCGTGGCTATGAACCAACGAGACATCGCCGCCATCGCGATATGCGACGTCATACCCTGCCCAGCGAATCTCAGCGCGAAAATCGCGAATGGCAGCAGCGCAGCAGCGGTGTTTACCGCCATGAAGAGGCACGAGGCCGCCAGCGCAACGAGGATGGCCGCGCCGAGCGCCCGGCTTCTGAACCTGTCCGTCAGACCCCCGGCCCAGACCATCGCCACTGCGGAAGCTGTCGTACCGGCGGCATAGATCGCGCCCCAGCTCGAGTGGCTCAGATCGAACGCCTCCCGGATATCGCCGGCGAAGATCGAAATGAAGAATGTCTGCCCGAAACTCGACAGGAAGGTGAGCATCGCGCCTGCCGCGAGCCAGGGCGCGTTCCCGCGCAGGAATGAAACCAGAGACATGAATGATCACATGCGGTAAGGATGCGCCGGCTTCAAGCGGGATCGCTCAGAAACGCTTCGATCCGCCGAGCTACGTCCTCCGGGGCTTCCTCGTTTGCGAGATGCCCGAGACCGTCGAGGCTTTCGACCTGTGCGTCCCGCATCCTGGCCGCCGCTTGCACCGCGCTTATGGGCGGAACCGTGCGATCATTTGCGCCGGTCAGAAGCAGAGCTCGCGTTTCCAGTTTCGGCAGATCCGCCAGAAGCCCGTCCAAGGACCATTGCGCCATCATCAGAAGCGCACCTTCGACATGGCTTCTCTCGCGGAGAAGACGGGCATACAGCGCAACGCCCTTCGCGTCGATTTTAGAGCCTGTTCCAGCCAGAAGTTGCCGTGCGCGCTCAGGTGCGACAAGGGTCCTGCGAATGATATCGACAGCGAATGGCATAGTCGCAATCGTGCGCGCCGCCATTGGAAACAGCAGCCCTGCTACACCATCGAACGGTTGAAGCGCGGGGTTAATCGCGACGACGGGTGGCGTGCCCGGCAGCTTTGTCGACAAACGCAGCGCGACCGCGCCGCCTGCGGAATGGCCGACGATCCCCCGGATGTCCCATCCCTCCTTCGCAGCGAGCTGCGCGATATCTTCCGCCATGCATTCGAGTGATGATCTCTGCCGCGCGCCAAGCCTCGTGAACCCGTGTCCCGGCAAATCGATCGCGATGCCGCGATGCGTCTTGAGCGCAGGAAGAACGTCGCGCCAAGTGTGGGTCGATCCGCCTGCGCCATGCAGGAACAACAAAGTTGGCCCATCGCCCACGTCTTGAACATGCCAGGCATGTGGGCGTGACCGGACGAAACGTGACGCGTGGCGAAGCGGCCAATCTGCAGGCAGTTCAGGATCGGAGCGCATCTGTCACGGATTTCGAGATACTTGCGGAATCCGCCCGCGGGAGCGGCATGTAGGTCGCACCCATCTGCCGCGCGAGGTCCGACAAGTCCGATTTCGCACGCGTATTTGTGTCGAGCACGAGTGCAGGCAGCGCCATAGCTGCGATCCTCCGAGCCATCAGTGCCGCATCGGTCATCGCCGCCTTCCGGCCCTCGCCCTCGAGACCGATATTTGCTCGCCCGTCCGTCATCACCGCGATTGACGGCGAGAGCCCCTGCCCTCGCGCACGTTCAGCCACGTCGGCCGCGACCTTGAGGCCTGATGCCAGGGGCGTTCCGCCCCCGCCCGGCAAACCGCCGAGCGCCCGTTTCGCCTGGACCAGAGACCGGGTCGGGGGCAGGAGAAGCTGGGCATCCCTTCCGCGAAACGAGACGAGCGCGACGTGATCGCGACTCGCATATGCGTTTGCCAACAGGGTCTCGACCGCGCCCTTTGCTTCAGCCAACCGGGTCATCGCGGAAGATCCCGAGGCATCGACAACGAAGATGATGAGCCGGTCCGAACGTTCCTCGTATCGCTTTACCCGGAAATCGGACCGACTCAGGATCAGGCCGGATCGTTCCGGCTCTGCTGCCCGGCGCATCTTCTGCCATGGCGCGGCTGCTCGAAGCGTTGCCACGAGATCGAGCCGGCTGTCTGACGAGGGCATTCCCGCAATCGATGGAAGCGGCCGACCACGCCGGTTGCCCTTGCGGCGATATCCTGCGCCGCCTGCGCCCTGGCCAGACCTTTGTGCGCCCTGCCCGCTCAGTGCGGAAAGCGCCCCCTCTGGAAGAACCGCGCGCACAGCATCGATCAACAAGTCGTCGGGGATGCCAGTCTCGCGGCTGTCGCTTTCGTCCTGCTCTTCGGGCGTGGCCGGATCCTCCTCGGGGGTGTCCGTTTCGAAGTCGTCCTCCGGCATCATCGTGGCGCGATGTGCGTAGACGAGCTGAACTGCGGCGATCAGATCATCCTCCATCACGGAGTTCCGCCGATACAGAGCCGCATGCGCCCGTGCGGCGGCCAAGGCAAAAAGTGGCGCACGCAGCGATGCGATCCCGTAGCGCGCGGCGGTCACGACGAGGTCTGTCAGCGTCTCGTCCGGCAGCGTAATCTTCTCGAGGCGTTCGCGCGCCGCAGAAATATCGGCGGCTCCAAGGGCAAGCTCGCCCAGATCCACCGTTCTGACGCCATCGAGGTCGATCTCGAACGCAAGTCGATCGCAGAGCGCCATTGGCGCAGCCTCGCCGTCGATCCCTTCGTCAAGAAGAAGCGTCGCGTCGGACGGGCGCGCATCCATCACCTGCGCCAAACGAGTCGCCCGTCCGCGCGAGAGCCTTTCGGACATGGTCACAAGGCGCGTGCCGGATTGTGCAATCACACCCTTCCTCACCACCAATCGCCCTTGCGAGAGGCTTTCGGCGATATCGGTCCCGCCGAACAACGCCTCGTCGGCCATGGCCGGTGTGATACGCAAAAACGGTCGCAGCATGTCGGGCGCTGCATCCAGAAACGCATCTCGCACAGGCGAGGCGCGCGCACGCAACCGCAACCCGCCGAGTCCCGCCGGGTCGACCGCAAGGAGGGACAGCGCCAGATGTCCGGCGATCCATGCCTCGGTGCGGTCCTGCTTCATGCCAGAACGTCGTGCAATAACCGTTCAACCCGTGCCGTGGAGCCAGCTTCGTCCAGAGGATCGCGCCGCAGGCGATGCGATAGAGCCATCGGCGCGACGTCCCGAAGATGCTTCCGTGTCACCTCGCCATCGTCTTCGAGGGCTGCAAGTGCTCGGGCGGTCCGCAGAAGCGTCAGCTCCCCTCTGAGACCGTCAGAACCCAGCGCCAGACACAATTCGGCACAGTCGCGCAAGGCAGGCGTTCCGGTTTCGACATCGCCCAGAGCTTTCCGAGCGCGGAGAATATCGTCGCGGATTGCAGCATCGTCCCCAGCCCATTTCGAGACGAACGCTTCGGGATTGCTTTCAAACGCGGCGCGCCGCCTGATGACCTCGATCCGCTCTTCGATATCGGAGGGCGAGCGCACTTCGACCGAGAGACCGAACCGATCCAGAAGCTGTGGCCTGAGCTCTCCCTCCTCAGGATTGCCGGAGCCGACGAAGACGAAACGCGCGTCGTGGCGCACGGACAAGCCTTCACGCTCGATGACGTTTTCGCCCGACTGTGCCACGTCCAACAGAAGATCGACGATGTGGTCCTCCAAAAGATTAACCTCGTCGATATAGAGATACCCGCGGTTGGCACGAGCAAGGAGGCCGGGCTCGAAGGCCTTTTCGCCGTGGGTGATCGCCCGCTCGATATCGAGCGCGCCGACGACACGATCCTCGGTCGCCCCGAGGGGCAGATCGATGACCGGGGTCGGCTTATCCACCATCTCGGTTCCTGCCATGCGGTCCCACTCGGCCACATCCTCGGGCGATTCTGCGTTCGTCGCACTTCCTTCGACTGCTTGAATTGGCGGAAGAAGCGCTGCCAGTGCACGTACGGCCGTCGATTTTCCTGTGCCGCGATCCCCGAAGACGAGGACACCGCCGATGCCCGGATCGACCGCCGTCAGGATCATCGCCTGTTTCATGCGATGCTGACCGACAATGGCCGAGAATGGGAATGCGTATCTCATATGGTGGCCTCCAAGGGGGCTGGATCAGGTGCGAGCCGGGCGTCGATACCGGGCCAACGACCCATCTCTCCGACGATACGAAACCTCGCATAAAGTTCTTCGCGAAACCACGCACCGGTCCGCACGGCCCTGATTGCGTCGGAATGCGGTCCACCGTTTCGCGCGAATTGTGCCATACTCTCCGCGTCCGGCCAGACCGAGAACGTGATCTGATGCAAAAGCGGCACCTCGCCGATCCCGATCTTGAACAGGACGTTGGGATCTGAACCGATCACTTCGCTGATATCCGGAACGCGCTGCCAGAACCGCGCCGCGACCGATGGTTTGATCGTGGCGCGGGTGAGCGCAGCGATGGGCCCGTCACCGCTATCTTCTGCGATGCGGAACGGAGCCTCGCCGGACCAGGCACCACGGGCGGAAATCGGTCGAAGGAACAGAGTCCAATCTTCGCTGGCGCGTGAACGGAAGAGCCGCCAGGCCCGTGCCGTCTTCGTCGCCTCTCGCGCTGCCGAATCGCTCTCGAAAGCGCCAAGCACGGCGTAAACGGCGGTATTGGGAAACGGGGTGAAGCCCTCGCCAGTACCGGATCCGCAGAGCTTCCAGAACCTCAGCCCCGGGACGCGGGCCATGGACGGACGTGCGGCACCCATCATCGCAAAAGCCCAGGACCGGGCCGCGACGCCGTCGAAACGGAACAGGGAAAGGCTGACGCACTGCATCGTGGATTCCATGACTGTAAACTCAGCCTGACACAGTTTGCACGGATAGGAAAGATCTTCGGCAGCTCGCCACCTCTGACGGTTTGTATTGTCAGCTAAAGTTTACACCTATAGTCTGCATTCATGACACGGATCGATCCGACCCTCGCTACCGCGGCGCGACTGACGAATGCCCCGCACGCGGTTGTCATCGGCGCCGGCCTTGGCGGGCTGGCCTCGGCGATGCGGCTTGGTGCGATGGGCTACAGGCTGAGCGTGTTCGACAAGCTCGATGTGCCGGGCGGACGCGGCTCCGCGATTTGGAAAGACGGGCATCGCTTCGATCTGGGACCGACCATCGTGACCGTGCCGCAGGTCTTTCGCGCGCTTTGGGCTGCATGTGGCCGCAAGTTCGACGACGATATCGACCTGCGTTCGCTCGATCCATTTTACGAAATCCGTTGGCCTGATGGATCGCACTTTTCGGCATCCGGGGATACCGACCGCATGGTCGAGGAAATCCGTCGCCTGTCGCCCTCCGATGTCGATGGATACTACAAGTTCCTGTCCGACAGCGCGGCGCGATACTGGTTCGGGTTCGAAGACCTCGGACGCCGGTCGCTGCATCGCTTTCGCGACCTTGTCGCCGTTCTTCCGACCTTTGCCCGGATGCGCGCCGACCGATCCGTTTACGCCCATGCCGCGCGCCGGGTGAAGGATGAGCGGTTGCGCATGGCGCTTTCCTTCCACCCGCTCTTTATCGGCGGCGATCCGTTCAACGTCACCTCGATGTATATTCTCGTCAGCCATCTCGAAAAGGAATTCGGCGTGCATTACGCGATGGGCGGCGTGGCCGAAATCGCGCGGGTCATGGCCGAGATCATCCATTCGCAAGGCGGCATCGTGCGTATGGGCCAGGAAGTGGACGAGATCCTCTTCAAAGGTGATCGTGCCTCAGGAGTGCGGCTTGCGGGTGGCGAGATCGTCTCTGCCGATCTCGTCGTCTCGAATGCGGATGCCGGCTGGACCTATTCCCACCTTTTGCGAAACCGCCCCCGCAAGCGCTGGACCGATTCCAAGCTTGATCGCTCGCGCTGGTCAATGGGTCTGTTCGTCTGGTATTTCGGCACCAAGGGTACGCGCGGAACGTGGCGCGATGTCGGCCACCACACGATCCTTAACGGGCCGCGATACAAGGGTCTCGTGCAAGATATCTTCCTGAACGGTAAACTCTCTGATGACATGTCGCTTTACGTGCATCGGCCGAGTGCGACCGATCCGAGTGCCGCACCAGAAGGCGACGACACGTTTTACGTCCTTTCTCCGGTGCCGCACCTTGGTCACGACAACGGTGTCGATTGGACTGTCGAGCGGGACCGCTATCGCAAAAAGATGCTGGACGTTCTCGAGGCACAGCTTCTTCCCGGATTGTCCGAACATCTCGGACCTGAAGAAATCCTGACGCCAGTCGATTTCAAGGACCGCTATAATGCGCCTTTCGGCACGGGCTTCTCGATCGAGCCACGCATCCTGCAAAGCGCCTGGTTCCGCCCGCACAATATCAGCGAGGAGGCCGAGAACCTGTTCCTCGTCGGGGCGGGGACGCATCCGGGCGCGGGGCTGCCTGGCGTGATGTCCTCTGCAGAGGTGCTGGAGCAGTTGGTGCCGATGCCGCACGAGGTGCCGAGGTGATAGCAGAGCGTGACATGGCCGCCTGCCGCGAAGCCATACGGCATGGTTCGCTTTCATTTCATGCAGCGTCCCGGCTTCTGCCGTCCCGCGTGCGTGACCCGGCACTCGCACTCTATGCCTTCTGCAGACTTGCGGACGACGCGGTCGACCTGAATGAGCACAAGGCCGATGCGGTCTTGCGGCTGCGCGATCGGCTGGATCGCGTCTATGCCGGCCGCCCGGAAAATGCCGCGCCCGACCGGGCTTTCGCCGCGGTGGTCGAGGATTTCGACATGCCGCGTGCCGTTCCCGAGGCGCTGCTCGAAGGTCTGGGCTGGGATGCGACGGGCCGGCGCTACGCGACCCTGTCTGATCTACGAGCCTATTCCGCCCGTGTCGCCGCGACCGTTGGCGTGATGATGTGCGTGCTCATGCGCGTCCGCGACCCACACGCGCTGGCGCGTGCTGCGGATTTGGGCGTTGCGATGCAGCTCACGAATATCTCGCGGGATGTGGGTGAAGATGCACGGGCCGGGCGGCTGTATCTGCCGACGGACTGGCTCACCGCGCAAGGCATCGACCCGGAACTTTTTCTTTCCAACCCCGATGCCAACGCGGGCACCCGCCGCATAGTGAAGCGGCTTTTGGCCGAGGCCACGCGCCTCTATCACCGGGCTGAAGCAGGTATTGGTGTTCTCCCGCTCGATTGCCGCGCCGGCATCTTCGCGGCACGTCATATCTATGACGGTATCGGGGGCCGGCTCGCGAGCACGGGCTTCGACAGTATCTCGACACGCGCACGCACGACACGCGCGCAGAAGTCGGCGTGGCTGTGCTTGTCCGCGGGCCGCACACTTTTGTCGTCGGTCTCTCCCCGTTCGCCGGTCCTGTTCGCGCGCCCTCTCGACGAGACACGCTTTCTGGTGGAGGCCGCAGCGCGGCGCAGTCACGTATGGTCCCGGTCGGATCAGCTCTTCGCGACTCTCTCGGATCTCGCTGAAAACGATAGGGCGCGTCAGGCAGCCTTGATTGCGGGGACCGCGCGTCCTAACTGACGCGAATGTTCTGGATCCTGTTCCTCATCTTTCTCGGTGCCTGCTTTGCGGCTGGTACGACCGGCGCAATCTTCCCGCCAGGCCCGTGGTATCGGGATCTCGACAAGCCGACTTGGACGCCGCCCGACTGGGCTTTTCCGGTTGTCTGGACGACGCTTTACATTTTCCTGTCGATTGCCGGTGCGCGGCTTGCCCTGTCCGACGGAAACGGAATGGCGATGGCGCTTTGGGCGCTACAGATCGCGCTGAACGGCCTCTGGACACCTGTCTTCTTCGGCCTGAAGCGAATTCGGGGCGGGATGCTTGTCTTATCGCTGCTCTGGCTGTCGGTCGCCGCGTCGGTCTACGTATTCTGGGGCGTCGATTGGATCGCGGGACTGCTCTTTATCCCGTATCTGCTATGGGTCAGCGTCGCGGGTGCCCTGAACCTGTCGGTCTGGCGCCGCAATCCCGATGTCGCCGCGAACCCGCCGGTGCAATCACGCTGATTGATCGCTGTCGAAACGCCAACCCGGACGGCGCGGCACCCGCAAAGCGATCATCGGCTTGAGCCACGGCTTGGAAAAGCGTCTGAGATCGAGCGCCTCATGCACGCCTATCACGTCCTCCGCATCTAGCCGCGTTTTCATGACCGAGCGGGAATAAAACGGCGCGTCCAGCATGTTCATGATCTGTTTCGGATGCGAGGCGTCATCGCCGCGCGTCTCGCGCTTCACTTGCCACAGTGACTTGCCGATCTTCCGGCGGGGAGGTGGTTCAATGTCCGACACATCGCCAGAGGCGTCAAATCTCGCGGCCTGCGCCAATGTGCTCCCGTCCCGACGCACAGCATCGTAAAAACACGTTGTCCCATCCCGCGTGGGATACCGACCCCATGTCCAGTAGGAGAAATCTTCCTCTAGCGACCGAATTCCGAAATTGGCATCAAAATATCCATGCCCTGCCCACTGCCAACCCGGGGCTTCCATATCGACCTCGATCTGCGCGATCGGCGCGAAGGGTCGCCAGACATGGGCACCGTCTTCGGTCAATGGCAATTCCTGATCGGTGATCGCACTGGGTGTGAGCCGGACCGTGCCACGCACTCGGGCGAATTGCGGTGGCGCCGTGATTTCGTCGATCTCCACGACGAGATGCTTTCCGTTCCAGCCCATCTTGGACGGACCGATGCGGAGCATATCCTTGGTCTGACGCAGAGCGCTGCGTCCGCGATCTGTCATTGTGAACCGTCCGCCGGGTCCGTAGGTCGCAACATTCATGCAGACATGATTTTCGGGATCGCGCCGACCGGACCATCGGTACCAAGGTGAAAAAACCGATCCTATGAAGGCGATGACCGAGATGGCACGTTGCCCGTCCGCGCTGATCCCGTCGACGTACCACCACGCATAGCCATTGGGTGGGACCGCGATGTTGAAGTTTGGTCCTGCATGATCGCCCCGGCCGCGTGCGTCCCGGAAAGTGCTGCCATTGGAACGCCCGGCCCCGGATGGACCCCGCCCCCGCAGAGATAAAGCCCCGGTATCCGGCTGCGGGCTGTCGGCCGGGACAGCGCCGATGTGAACCCGTGTGGGCTCTGCCCGTAGAGCGAACCGAGGCTCGCGGGAAACAAGGTCTCGAACTCCGCTTGGGTCGTGAGCGCGCTGGCCGGCGGCGCTCGATCGAAGCTCACGTCGAAAGCCCGAAGCGTTTCGAATGTCCGTGTCAGACATTGGGCAAAATCCTCTGTATCAGGAGGCTGGGATGAAAGCGGAGGCGCGTTGATGATGATTTCGAAGCGCTCGCGTGCCGGCGGTGGAAGAGTCCCGCCACGATCCTCGGCACAAACGTAGAGAGTTGGATCGAAGGTTGCGCGCCCGGAGGCGATATCGGCGAATTCCGGACCAGGATCGCTGCGAAAGAACACGTTGTGATGGCAGATTGGCGGACCCTCGACTTTAGCCGAGAATGCCCAGACACGCGCCGAAAGGGAGCGTGGTTTTTCGGCCAGCCGCCCGACCGCGGAGCGGACGGAATTGCCCAGCGCACCAACCGCGAGCGCGCGGGGATCTCCGTTGAAGATGACGCGGGATGCCTTGATACGCGAGTCGTCATGCAATCGCACACCGGAGGCAGCGTGCCCGTCAGTCTCTATTTCAGCGACAGTCGCGTCATATCGGATCTCTCCACCGCACGCCTCGATCTGACGGGACATTGCCGCTGCCAGGGCCGACAATCCACCGTCGACCGCCCAGACGCCTTGCTCTTCCGCGTGCCAGATAAGAGCGTAAAGCGCCGGGGTCTTGCTTGGATCGCCGCCGACATAGGTTGCGTAACGTCCGAAGAGTTGCCGCAGGCGCGGGTCGGTAAAACTGTTCCGCAGAAGGCCCTCAAGGCTCCGGCCCAATCCCATGTCGCGCATGAGGCGCGGCTGAGCCAGAACGGTCGAGACCAGGCGCGGCAAGCTTGGCCTGGGCGTCAGCATCATTGGACCGAGAAACGCATCGAACAGACGGCGCGCACGGTCAGAGAATGCGCGGAATTCACGCGCGCCCTGATCGCCGGACGTCTCCCGGATTGCTTGCGCGCTTTTGTCTGGATCGGCGAATAGGTCGAGGACAGTACCATCGCGCCAGAAATGCCGCGCGAGAACCTCTTGCCGCGTCAGCCTCACATGATCCGACAGACGTGTTCCTGCTTTGGCGAAGATCTCCTCGAACACCCAGGCAAGTGTCAGAACGGTCGGCCCAGCATCGACTCCGTCGACCTGACGCATCTTGCCGCCGGGCTGCGCTTCCTTTTCGAGAACGAGCACACGCTCACCCGCCGCTGCGAGGGACAACGCGGCGGACAGTCCACCTACACCGGCACCGATCACGACAATCGGATCAGAGCGGCGTGAGGCACATTTGTCGGATGAAGGCATCACAGGTGGAATTGTTGACTCGATCCATGAATGTGTCCAGTGTGGTTTACAGTAAGGTGTAAATCGTGATCGTCAGATCGCCGGAAGGAGCGCCCGCAACATGGACATCCACCAACGGATCGACACCGCGATCATGGCGACATTGGCGCGGGGGCAGGGCGGGCTTGCCGCCCCCCGGCAGCTCTCCGAGGCCTTGGTTTATGCCTGCACGCCGGGCGGCGCCCGGATCCGGCCGACGATCCTTGTCTCCGTGGCGCTCGCTTGCGGGGACGATCAGCCAGCCGCCACGGATGCTGCTGCAACCGCCCTCGAACTCATTCACTGTGCCAGCCTCGTTCATGACGATCTGCCGTGTTTTGACGATGCGGATCTCCGGCGTGGCAAGCCCACGGTCCACAAGGCTTATTCCGAACCGCTCGCGGTCCTTACCGGCGATTCGCTCATCGTGATGGCGTTCGAAACGCTCGCCCGCGTCGCACCTAAAGCGCCGGACCGGGTAGCGCCGCTTGTGACCGCGCTCGCCCGCCGGACGGGGATGCCACACGGCATTTGTGCCGGGCAGGGGTGGGAGAGCGAACCCGAGATCGACCTCGACGCTTACCACCTCTCCAAAACGGGCGCGCTCTTCATCGCTGCGACGCAGATGGGCGCGCTTGCAGCTGGGCAGGAGGCCGAGCCGTGGTACGAGCTTGGCGCCCGGATCGGGGCGGCCTTCCAGGTTGCCGACGATCTGCGGGACGCGCTTGGTAGCGAGGCGAGCCTCGGCAAGCCCGCACATCAGGATGAGCTGCACAACCGTCCGAACGCGGTTCGCGAATTGGGCGTCGACGGTGCGGTGCGCCGTCTTGGCGACATTCTATCCGGCGCGATTGCCTCCATCCCGTCTTGTCCCGGCGAGGCATCCCTGGCGCATATGGTGCGGATGCAGGCCGAACGCCTGACACCCGGCCTGAACCCGGTGCGGGTCTGACACAATGACTGCCACGGCCGAAGACCCCGTGCGCCGCAAAGGCGGGCCGGATCTTCGTACCCGCTTGGCGAGATTGGCGGCGAAGCCCGGCTTTCAGCTATGGGCGGCGCGAATTCCGGGCGTTCGAGGCCATGTGCGTCAGGAAGGTGCGGCGCTCTTCGATCTCGTTCAGGGTTTCGTTGCGAGCCAGGTGCTTCGGGCGGTCGTCGAGCTTGAGATCCTTCACCACGCGATGGAAGGTCCCTTGGTTGCGTCCGAACTGTCCCGCCGGATCAATGTGCCCCTCGGTCGGACGGAGATCCTTTTGCAGGCCGCGGCGGCGCTGGGCCTTCTCGACCGGAAGCGCGACACCTTTCGTATCACGACACGGGGCGCGGCGCTTACCGGCGTTCCGGGACTCGAGGGGATGATCCGTCATCACGACGCGTTCTATCGCGACATGTCCGATCCGGTCGCGCTGTTGCGAGGGGAGGTCGATACGGAACTGGCAAGGTTCTGGCCCTATGTTTTCGGAGGTGCGGGCGGCGATGCGGCCAGCGCGCGCTATTACTCCACGCTGATGTCCGACAGCCAGGCGCTCGTCGCCGAAGATACCCTGGCGACGGTCTCTCTGAAGGGGCAAAAGCGGCTTCTGGACATTGGTGGAGGCCACGGAGCTTTTGCGCGGGCCGTTCGCGAGCGTCGTAGCAAACTCGAGATAGGTGTGTTCGACCTTCCCGAAGTCATTGCCGATGCGCCGCAATCGGACGGCATCGAGTTCATCGCGGGCTCCTTTCGATCCGACCCGCTGCCCGAGGGGTTCGATACGATGTCTCTCGTGCGCGTGCTCTATGACCATGAAGATGCGACGGTGCGCGATCTGCTCGCCAAGGCATTCGATGCGCTGCCGCCTGGCGGGCAGCTGCTCGTCTCCGAACCGATGTCGGGCGGGCAGAGACCGGACCGGCACGGCGATGTCTATTTCGCATTCTACACGATGGCCATGCAGACCGGGCGCGCCCGCAGTGCGGAGCGAATCATCACGCTTCTGACAGAAGCCGGTTTTGCGGGAATCACCGCTCACAGGCCCATACGTCCCTATGTGACAGCGGTCGTCACAGCGTGGAAACCGGCTTGAAATGCCAAAACTGTCTATTACAGTTGACACTTTCTGCTGTATCTTTAGTCTGACATGAAAGGTGTCAGAGTCGTCTGACAGATAGACGCCGGGGCGTCTGCCGCGATGCCCCGTCTATTAGGAACAGGGAGGCGCGACATGCAGACAAAAGCTGTACTGCTCGACAGTCCCAGAACACTCGGCCTGTCCGACGTGTCGCTGGTTCCTCCCGGTCCGGGTGATCTGGTGGTCGACATCCGCCATTCCGGCATTTCCACCGGCACCGAGAAGCTTTTCTATACCGGCGAGATGCCTCCGTTCCCTGGCATGGGCTACCCGCTCGTCCCTGGCTACGAGGCGATGGGTGAGGTGGTCGAAGCCGGCGGCAATACCGGATACCGAGTCGGCGAAATCGTCTTCGTACCGGGCGCATCCTGCTTTGAAGATGCGCACGGCCTCTTCGGTGGCGCCGCGACGCGCCTTGTCACCCCAAGCGATCGCGTGACCCGGCTTGATGCCGGTATGGGCGAGACTGGCGCGCTTCTTGCGCTGGCCGCAACGGCACGCCATGCACTTGCCGGATATCGCTGCGATCTGCCGGAACTCATCGTCGGCCACGGCGTTCTCGGCCGGCTCCTGGCGCGCCTGACCGTGGCAGCAGGCGGCAAAACCCCGACCGTGTGGGAAATCGATCCTGCTCGGATGGGCGGTGCCGAAGGCTACGAGGTCGTGCGCCCGGAAGACGATCCGCGCCGCAACTACGCAAGCATCTACGACGCTTCGGGCAATGGCGCGATCCTGAACGATCTCGTGGGCCGCATCGTCAAGGGCGGGGAGATCGTGCTCGCGGGCTTCTACGCACAGCCGCTCTCTTTCGCCTTTCCGCCGGCCTTCATGAAGGAAGCCCGGTTCCGCGTCGCCGCCGAATGGACGCGCGACGACCTGTTCGCCACACGCAGCCTGATCGAAACCGGGGCTCTCTCGCTCGACGGGCTGGTGACGCACCGCTCAAGCCGGTCGGACGTCGCCGCGGCTTACGAGACCGCGTTCGACGATCCGACCTGCCTGAAAATGATCATTGATTGGAAGGAAGCCGCATGAAGGACGACGTCCCTAACCTTAAGGACTTCGACCAGCGACTGCGCGACGAGGCGCACGAGGATCTCGCCGACATCGTGACCGAGGAGCCCAAGAGCAAGACGCAGATCATCGCGATCTACGGCAAGGGCGGCATCGGCAAGTCCTTCACGCTCGCCAATCTCAGCCACATGATGGCCGAGCAGGGAAAGCGGGTGCTTCTGATCGGCTGCGATCCCAAGTCCGATACAACGTCGCTCCTGTTCGGGGGCAAGGCGTGCCCGACGATCATCGAGACCTCGACCAAGAAGAAGCTCGCCGGTGAGGAAGTCGCCATCGGGGATGTCTGCTTCAAGTCGGGCGGCGTTTTCGCGATGGAGCTCGGCGGACCCGAGGTCGGTCGCGGCTGCGGAGGACGTGGCATCATCCACGGCTTCGAGCTGCTCGAAAAGCTGGGCTTTCATGATTGGGACTTTGACTACGTCCTTCTCGATTTCCTCGGCGACGTCGTATGCGGAGGCTTCGGCCTGCCGATCGCCCGCGACATGGCGCAGAAGGTGATCCTCGTCGGCTCGAACGACCTGCAATCCCTTTATGTTGCGAACAACGTCTGCTCCGCGGTCGAATACTTCCGCAAGCTCGGCGGCAATGTCGGTGTGGCGGGACTCGTGATCAATAAGGACGACGGGTCGGGCGAGGCGCAAGCCTTCGCGGAGGCCGCAGGCATTCCTGTTCTCGCGGCAATCCCGCAGGACGACGATCTGCGAAAGAAATCTGCGAACTATCAGATCGTCGGATCCTCCAAATCCCAGTGGGGCAGCCTCTTTGCAGGCCTCGCAGAGCAGGTCTCGGATGCACCGCCCGTGCGGCCGACCCCGCTCGACCAGGACGGCCTTCTGAACCTCTTCGACGGATCGGATGTCGGTGCGGGTGTCGTGCTCGAGCCCGCGACCGATGACGACATGCGCGGCCAGTATGCCGCGCCGAAGAAGAGCCTCGAAGTGATCTACGACGAAGCCTGAGCCAAAGCCGCACGTCCGGCGCCATTGATACCGAAGAGACAGGGGTCGCCTTGACCGACGAGACCGAACATAACGCCAACGGAACCGCCCCTGCAGAGGGGATGGGCTGCCATTCGGGGGCCGAGCTGGAACGCGCGGCCCGCGAGGCCGGCGCATCCGAGGTGCTCGACCGGTACGCCGAGGATTATCCGCAAGGGCCGCACGACAAGCCGCAAAGCATGTGTCCGGCTTTCGGCTCTCTGCGCGTCGGGCTCCGTATGAAGCGGGTTGCGACCGTTCTGTCGGGATCGGCCTGCTGCGTTTACGGGCTGACCTTCGTCTCGCATTTCTACGGCGCTCGGCGTTCGGTCGGTTACGTGCCGTTCTCCTCGGAGACGCTGGTCACCGGCAAGCTCTTCGAAGATATCCGCGACTCCGTTCACGAGATGGCCGATCCGGACAAGTTCGACGCGATCGTCGTGACGAACCTGTGCGTTCCAACTGCCTCGGGTGTCCCGCTCCGCCTTCTGCCGAAAGAGATAAACGGTGTGCGGATCGTCGGGATCGACGTGCCGGGCTTCGGAATTCCGACGCATGCCGAAGCAAAGGACGTCCTTGCCGGTGCGATGCTGGCGTATGCCCGCGAGGAAGTGGCCGCTGGACCGGTCCCGGCCCCCGAGGCACGCGTGACGGATCGCCCGACGCTGACCCTTCTGGGTGAGATGTTCCCGGCAGACCCGATGTCCATCGGTGCGCTGCTTGCGCCCATGGGCATCGCCGCCGGGCCAGTCGTGCCCTGCCGAGAGTGGCGGGAGCTGTATTCTGCGCTCGACTGCACCGCGGTCGCCGCAATCCATCCGTTCTACACCGCTGCAATCCGCGAATTCGAGACAGCGGGACGTCCCGTTCTCGGCTCAGCACCCGTGGGCCGCGACGGAACCGAAGCGTGGCTCGAGGCTGTGGGCGCGACGTTCGAGATTCCGCAGGACAAGATCGACGCCGCGAAAGATGCCGCGCTTCCGGCTATCGAAGCCGCGCTCAAGGCCAACCCGGTGAACGGCAAGATCACCCTGTCGGGCTATGAAGGCTCCGAGCTTCTGGTGGCGCGCCTTCTGATCGAGAGCGGCGCTGATGTGCCTTATGTCGGCACCGCCTGTCCCAAGACGCGGTTCTCAAAAGCCGATGCCGAATGGCTCGAAGCGCATGGATGCCAGGTCAAGTACCGCGCGTCGCTCGAAGACGATCTTGCCGCGATGGACAAACACAAGCCGGACCTCGCCATCGGCACGACGCCCGTCGTCCAGAAGGCGAAGGAGTTGGGCGTGCCCGGTCTTTATTACACGAACCTGATCTCTGCGCGCCCGCTCATGGGCGTGGCCGGTGCCGGATCCCTGGCCGAAGTGGTCAATGCCGCGATTGCAGGCAAAGGCCGGATGGACCGGATGAAAGAATTCTTCGAAGGCGTCGGCAACGGCGACACAGCCGGTGTCTGGGAGGGCGCGCCGAACCTGCGTCCCGACTTCCGGGCGCAGCAGCAGAAGAAACTCGACAAGGCTGCCAAGCGCGCCGAAGCGGAGCGTATGATATGAGGCTCTGTTTCGGCATAACTCCGGGGGGCTTGGCATGTTGATCCAGGACCACGACCGCGCTGGCGGCTACTGGGGTGCCGTCTATGCCTTCTGCGCCGTGAAGGGTTTGCAGGTGGTGATCGACGGCCCGGTGGGTTGCGAGAACCTGCCGGTGACGTCCGTCTTGCACTACACCGACGCGCTGCCGCCGCACGAATTGCCCATCGTGGTGACCGGGCTTGGCGAGGAAGAGATGGGCCGCGGGACCGAGGAAGCGATGGAGCGCGCCTGGAAGGTGCTCGATCCGGCGCTGCCGGCCGTCGTCGTCACCGGGTCCATCGCCGAGATGATCGGTGGCGGCGTGACACCGCAAGGCACCAATATTCAGCGGTTCCTGCCACGCACGATCGACGAAGATCAGTGGCAGGCCGCCGACCGCGCGATGACGTGGCTCTTCACCGAATTCGGCATGACCAAGGGCCGGATGCCGCCCGAAAAGAAACGCGAGGACGGCGCAAAACCTCGCGTGAACATCCTCGGGCCAATGTACGGCACGTTCAACATGCCCTCCGACCTCGCGGAAATCCGGCGTCTCATCGAAGGGATCGGCGCCGACGTGAACATGGTGATGCCTTTGGGCGCGCACCTGGCCGAGATGCGGAACCTCGTGAACGCCGACGCCAATGTCGTGATGTATCGCGAGTTTGGTCGCGGCCTCGCCGAGGTACTCGACAAGCCTTACCTGCAAGCGCCGATCGGGATGGAATCGACGACCCTGTTCCTGCGTAAACTCGGCGAGATGCTGGGCCTCGATCCCGAGCCATTCATCGAGCGCGAAAAGCATTCGACGCTGAAGCCGGTCTGGGATCTTTGGCGTTCGGTCACTCAGGATTTCTTTGCGACAGCGAATTTCGCGATCGTCGCGAACGAGACCTATACACGCGGTATCCGCAATTACCTCGAAGGCGATCTGGGTTTGCCCTGCGCGCTCGCGGTGGAGCGGAAGGCCGGGTCAAAGACTGACAACGACCACGTGCGGGACACACTGCATGGCGCGCGACCCATCGTCGTGCTCGGTTCGATTAATGAGAAGATGTACCTCGCCGAAATGAGCTCTGGGCACGGACCGAAGCCGGCCTTCATCCCGGCAAGCTTCCCCGGTGCCGCAATCCGCAGGCATACCGGCACACCCTTCATGGGATATGCGGGAGCCGCGTATCTTTTGCAGGAGATTTGCAACGGGCTCTTCGACGCGCTCTTCCACATCCTGCCGCTGGGCGCGGCGATGGATGCGGGCGAGGCGACGCCCACGCCCCTCAGACGCGACTTTCCCTGGGATCCCGACGCGCAGGCCGAGCTTGACCGCATCGTCGCGTCGCACCCGGTGCTCACCCGAATTTCCGCAGCCAAGACGTTGCGCGACGCCGCAGAGGCAGAAGCGCTCCGCAAGGGGTCCGACCGTGTCGTTCTCGAAACGGTTCAGGCCCTCGATCCATCCACAGGAGGTATCAATCCATGACCGACTTCACCTCGAACCCGCCTCGGGCGCGCTCGAAGCGCGGAACGGAATTCCTTCTCTATTTCAGCTTGATCTTCGTTCTCGCGATCCCTTTCGCGACGGCGTTCTGGCTGCTCGACGTGTTCCAGAAGCAGACGCTCAACCTGCACGGGCCGCTGGCCCGGGCCTGGGCCGAAGCGGACCGGATCACGCCGCTCATCTTTTCGGCCTGAGAGGGCCGTACCGAGACTGGCCGCCTCGCTCGTCGGGGCGGACAGGCCCAGCGGAGTCTACTCCGAGGGGACCCGGCCGTGAGGGTGTCACGGCGTCAGCGTGACGTTCCGGAGGAAAGTTAATGGCTGATAATACCGACCTGTCGTTCACAGGTCTCACCGACGAGCAGGCGCAGGAACTGCATTCCGTCTACATGAGCGGCCTCTGGCTGTTCTCGGCGGTTGCCGTGGTCGCACATTTGGCGACCTTCATCTGGCGTCCGTGGTTCTGAGGAGGGCTGAAGCATGGCAAAATTCTATAAGATTTGGCTCATCTTCGACCCCCGCCGCGTCTTCGTGGCCCAGGGTGTCTTCCTCTTCCTGCTCGCAGCGATGATCCACTTGGTCGTTCTCTCGAACGGCATCAACTGGTTCGAAACTGCAGCTGCCGCGGGCGCTTCCGAGTGAGCCTGCGTGGTGCGCGGGCTCCGCGTGCCGCCAGAAGGTGACAAAGACAAAGCTGTGGGCGGGCACCGGCCTCTGACGCCCGTCCGCCCACGGCAAACAAGACACGGTATCGACGGCACACGCCCCCGACGGGTCGGACGATGCCGCCACTAGCGGAGACCAAGACGATGGCAATGCTCAGCTTCGAAAAGAAGTATCGCGTCCGCGGAGGGACGCTGATCGGCGGCGATCTGTTCGACTTCTGGGTGGGCCCTTTCTACGTGGGCTTCTTCGGCGTCACGACCGCCTTTTTCTCGCTTCTAGGGACAATCTTGATCCTGTGGGGCGCCGCACATCAGGGCACGTTCAACCCCTGGCTAATCAACATCGAGCCGCCCGACCTCAGCTACGGTCTGGGCGCCGCGCCGCTCATGGAAGGCGGGCTTTGGCAGATCATCACCATCTGTGCGACCGGGGCTTTCATCTCCTGGGCGCTGCGCGAGGTCGAGATCTGTCGCAAGCTTGGCATCGGCTACCATGTTCCGATCGCCTTCGGCTTCGCGATCTTCGCCTATGTAACGCTCGAGATTTTCCGTCCGGTTCTGCTTGGAGCCTGGGGTCATGCGTTTCCCTACGGCATCTTCAGCCACCTCGATTGGGTCTCGAACACGGGCTACGCCTACCTGCACTTCCACTACAACCCGGCGCACATGCTCGCGGTGACGCTGTTCTTCACCACCACGCTCGCCTTGGCGCTGCATGGCGGCCTGATCCTCTCGGCGGCGAACCCCGAGAAGGGCGAGGACATGAAGACGCCCGATCACGAAGACACGTTCTTCCGGGATTTCATCGGCTACTCGGTCGGTACGCTCGGCATTCACCGTCTTGGCTGGCTGCTGGCGATCAACGCGGGGTTCTGGTCGGCGATCTGCATCATCATCTCCGGGCCCGTTTGGACCAAAGGCTGGCCGGAATGGTGGAACTGGTGGCTCGAACTGCCGATCTGGGGCCAGCTCTGAGGGAGGATGAAACATGCCAATGATTGAGTATCAGAACATCTTCACCCAGGTGCAGGTCCAAGGGACCCCCGAGATGGGGATGAACGACAACGGCCGGATGATGGAGGAGCGGACCAAGAACCCGTTCTTCTCCACCCTCGCAGGCTTTCTCGGAAACGCGCAGATCGGTCCGATCTACCTCGGCTGGACAGGGCTCGTGTCCCTCTTCACCGGCATTCTGGCCCTGAACATCATCGGGCTCAACATGCTGGCCCAGGTGGACTGGTCGATCCCGGAATTCATCCGGCAGGGCTTCTGGCTTGCACTCGAGCCGCCAAGCCCGGAATACGGTCTGACCATTCCGCCGCTCTATGACGGTGGCTGGTACATCATCGCGAGCTTCTTCCTTCTCATCTCGGTGATGAGCTGGTGGGCGCGCTCCTGGCTTCTGGCCAAGGAACAGAAGATGGGCAAGCATGTCTTCTGGGCCTTCGGATCGGCGATCTGGCTGTTCCTCGTTCTCGGCCTTTTCCGGCCGATCCTGATGGGGTCGTGGTCCGAGGCGGTGCCTTACGGCATCTTCCCGCACCTCGATTGGACGACAGCGTTCTCGATCCGGTACGGCAACCTCTACTACAACCCGTTTCACTGTCTCTCGATCGTGTTCCTCTACGGTTCGGTGCTTCTCTTCGCCATGCATGGCGGCACGATCCTCGCGGTCACACGCTACGGCGGTGACCGGGAACTCGAGCAGATCGTCGATCGGGGTACGGCCACCGAACGCGCTGCGCTCTTCTGGCGCTGGACGATGGGCTTCAACGCAACGATGGAGGGCATCCATCGTTGGGCCTGGTGGTTCGCGGTACTGACTCCGATAACCGGCGGCATCGGCATCCTCTTGACCGGCACCGTCGTCGACAACTGGTTCATCTGGGCACAGGAGCATCACTTCGCGCCGGCCTATGACGGCAGCTACGGCTACGAAGCTTACGGCCAGACCTATCAGTCCTTCATCGGCGGAGGTGAGTGAGATGCTACCCTGGTTCAAGAACTGGAATAAGGACAACCCGACCGACATCTACGGTCCGGCGATCCTGGTGGGAGTGCTTGGAGTAGCGGTGATCGTGGCGGCCTTCGTGGTCGTCGTCGGTCAGCCCTTCGCAACCAAGTCGTTGCAGACGGGTCCGCGAGGCACCGGGATGGTCCAGACGGAGTTCGTGTCCGAGATCGAGAACGAGGATCCGACCCTGGCGGCCTACTACACCGAAGAGCCCTATGTTCCCGAGGACGGGGACCGGCTCGCCTCTGAGGTCTATGAGAACGTCCAGGTCCTCGGCAACGTGACCGAGGACAACTTCAACCGCATCATGCTGGCGATGACGCAATGGGTCTCGCCCGAGCAGGGCTGCGCCTACTGCCATGTCGGCGCGGCGGACGGCAACTACGCCAATGACGAGCTTTACACGATGAAGGTCGCGCGGCGCATGATCCAGATGACCCAGAACCTCAACGAAGGCTGGGCTGGCCACGTGAACGCCAACCAGGAGGTCGGTGTGAACTGCTACACCTGCCACCGCGGGGAGAACGTGCCGTCGGATATCTGGTTCAGGATCACCCCCGTCAACGAGGCCGCCGAAGGCTGGGCCGCGGTGCAGAACCGCGTCACCATGCAATCGCAATATACCTCGCTGCCGTCTGATGCTCTCGAGACGTATCTTCTCGAGGACGAGCCGATCGGCGTGCACGACTTCGCAAGCCACGTGGACAGCGATCCGACGGATCCGAACACCGCAACGTGGCAGGATGCGGAGCGGACCTACTCGCTGATGAACTACGTCTCCAACTCGCTCGGCGTGAACTGCACGTTCTGCCACAACACGCGCGCCTTCTACGACGGCACGCAGGTGACGCCGCAATGGGCAACAGAGTCGCTCGGCATCGCGATGGTGAAGGAGATGAACCAGGACTACCTTGTCCCGCTCGAGGGCGAGTATCCCGAAAATCGTCTCGGTCCAGTCTATGGCGACGCGCCGAAGGCAGCGTGCAAGACCTGCCACAAGGGCTACCAGCAGCCGCTTCAGGGTCTGAACGTGATTGCGGATTGGCCCGAACTGGCAACGACTTCGGGTGAATATAGCTACGAATGAGATGCGCGGGTCCGGCCGGGGTGATCCTGGCCGGGCCCCGCCGCCAGGTCCGCTCGTCTGACTTTCCCTGGACGAGCGGATAACGAGGGCCCAGCCCTCGGTTCCCTTCCTGTTGGCTACAGGAGCTGGCGCCGCGCCGGACAGAACCCACGTTTTGCAAGGCGCGGCGCTTTTTCTTCGGGAGGAGCTGCCATGACACGACCCGACACCCCCATTCTCGACCATATCGCCGGACCTGCGGATCTGCGCCAGATGGACGGGCGCACGCTCGCGAAACTGTCGCAGGAAGTGCGCGCCGAGGTGGTCTCCGCCGTCTCCGAGACAGGCGGCCATCTTGGATCGTCGCTCGGCGTGGTCGAATTGACGGTGGCCATTCATGCCGTGTTCAACACGCCCTCCGACAAGCTCATCTTCGATGTCGGCCATCAATGCTACCCGCACAAGGTGCTCACCGGGCGGCGCGACCGCATTCGTACCTTGCGCCAGAAGGACGGCCTGTCGGGGTTCACCAAGCGCTCGGAAAGCGAATACGATCCGTTCGGCGCGGCCCACAGCTCCACGTCGATCTCCGCCGCGCTCGGCTTCACCATCGGTCGCGACATGGGCAAGCCCACGGGCGATGCGATCGCGGTGATCGGTGACGGCGCGATTTCCGCCGGCATGGCTTACGAGGCGCTGAACAATGCCGGGGCGGAGGGGCGCCGGCTTTTCGTGATCCTGAATGACAACGAGATGTCCATTGCGCCGCCGGTTGGTGCGATGTCTGCCTACCTATCCTCGCTCTACGCTCAGGAACCGTTCCAGAAGATGCGCGCGCTGGCAGAGGGCTTCGAGAGCGCCTTGCCGGGGCCGATGCGCGACGGCGCGCGCCGCGCCCGCCAGATCGTGACGGGGCAGGGGGGCGAGACGGGCTCGCTCTTCGAGGCACTGGGTTTCGACTATGTCGGTCCCATCGACGGGCATGATATGGGCCAGCTTCTCAGCGTCCTGCGCTCCGCGAAGGCGCGGGCGACGGGGCCGGTACTCATTCATTGCTGCACGGTCAAGGGCAAGGGGTATGCCCCCGCCGAGAAAGCCGCCGATTGCGGGCATGGCGTGTCGAAATTCGACCCTGTTACAGGCGAACAGGCAAAATCCAAGCCCACTGCCCCAGCTTACACCAAGGTCTTCGGCCAGGCATTGGCAGATGCGGCGGCGCGCGATCCCGATGTCGTGGCCATCACGGCTGCGATGCCCTCCGGCACCGGCGTCAACATCATGGCGGAGCGCTACCCGAACCGCGTCTTCGATGTCGGCATTGCAGAGCAGCACGGCGTCACCTTCGCCGCGGGCATGGCCGCTTCCGGTCTCAAGCCGTTCGCGGCGATCTATTCCACCTTCCTGCAACGAGGCTACGATCAGATCGTGCACGACGTGGCGCTGCAGAACCTGCCTGTCCGCTTCGCGATTGATCGGGCCGGTCTCGTGGGCGCGGACGGTGCGACCCATGCCGGAGCCTTCGATATCGGCTACCTCAGCGCGTTGCCGAATATGACCGTCATGGCGGCGAGCGACGAAGCCGAGCTTGTCCACATGGTTGAAACGGCGCGCGTCCATGACAGTGGCCCTATCGCCTTCCGCTATCCTCGCGGCAATGGTGTTGGCGTGGCACTTCCAGAGATGCCTCAACCATTCGAGATCGGGAAAGGCCGTGTGGTCGAGGAAGGCTCTGACGTCGCCTTTCTTTCATTCGGCGCACATCTCGGCGTCGTGCGCGAAGCGACGGCGCTTCTGGCGTCGCAGGGCGTCTCGGCGACCATCGCGGATGCCCGCTTCGCCAAGCCCCTCGACCTCGATCTCATCCACCAGCTCGCCCGCCATCACGGCGCGCTTCTGACCGTGGAGCAGGGCGCTCGAGGCGGGTTTGGCGCGCAAGTGCTGCATGCGCTGGCCGCGTCGGGCGCGTTCGACAAGGGCCTCGCGATCCGCACGCTGACGCTGCCCGACCGGTTCATCGACCAGGCGAGCCCAGCCGAGATGTACGAAGAGGCCGGCCTGACTGCCGCCGATCTGGCGAAAAGCGCGATGCAGGCGCTCGGTCGCGAGACAAAGGTGGTGCCGCTCAGGGCTTGAGCCTTCAGGCGGTCTCGAAGATCCGCTCGGCGTGTTCGCTCAGGTAGATCCGGAGCCAGGGCGTGAACTCGCCCGGCGCCTCGTTGATCCAGGTGCGAAGCGCAGATAGCGGCACCCAGGCTGTATCCATGACTTCCGCAGGATCAGGGTCGATTTTCATGTCCCGTGAGGCCTCGGCGGTGAAAAGATCGACCACCTCGTGCTCGATGAGCCCATCGCCGACATCGGCTCGATATTCGATCCGGTCACGGTAGCTCAGCGTGAGGCCGGAGATCCCCAGCTCTTCGTCGAGACGCCGCGCCGCTGTCTCGGCAGGATCTTCATCCCAATGCGGATGCGTGCAGCACGTGTTCGCCCACAGCCCTGGCGTGTGATATTTCCCCATTGCCCGACGCTGCAAAAGCACCTCGTCGCCCCGCATCACGAAAACCGAGATCGCCTTGTGCTTGAGACCGCGCTCGTGAACCTCGAGCTTTTCGACCGGCACCAGCTCTCCATCCTGCCATGCGGGGATCATAAGCGTCATACATGCGTCTCCGGGACCAATCCGGTTAGATGGCGCAGATTCTTGAAGCCGATCTTCAGATGCGCCATCGGCCGCGCCTTCACGAGCTTCTTGTTCATGTAGGCCTCGAAGGTCAATCGCTGCACGTCGATATCGTGACAAAGCGAGACAAAGCGCTCCCGGCGCGAGTCGGATCGATAATACGCGTTCTGCATGGAGGCCAGCACGCGGAAAACGGTCTTGTGTTCCCGCATGAAGAGCTTCCGCGCGAGTTTCAGCGCGCTCGGTTTGCCGCTCAGCAGGAAGGCCGAGGCCGCGCTCGCGGCGACCCGCCCGCCCGTCATGGCGTAGTAGATCCCCTCGCCCGACGACGGCGCGACCACGCCAGCGGCATCGCCCGCCAGAATGAGATCCTTACCGTTGTCCCACCGCTCGAGTGGTTTCAGAGGGATCGGCGCGCCTTCGCGACGGAGGGTTTCGCATTGGGCCAGATGCGAAGACAGGCGCAGATCCGCCGTTGCCTGCTTGAGATTCACGTTCGCGTCTTCGGAGCCCATGCCCACAGAGACGGTATCGCCATGCGGAAACACCCAACCGTAGAAATCGGGGGAGATGCGCCCGTCATAGATCACGTCGCAGCGCTCCGGATCGTAATGATCCGACGTCATCGGGGCAGAGATGATCTCGTGATAGGCGAAGACGAGCGGTATGCGGTCCGCGCCGGGAACCTCGCCGCGCGCGACACGACTCTTTGCGCCATCCGCCCCGATGACCAGCCGGGTGACGATCTGGCTCTCTTCGCCGCTTGCCTTGTCGCGATAGACGACCCGCGGCCAACCGCGGCTGCGGTCGATCCTGAGAAATGTCCCGGTGAACCGCTCGGCCCCGGCCGCGACCGCGCGGTCACGCAGCCAGGGGTCGAAATCCTTGCGGTCCACCATGCCAACGAACCCGTTCTCCACCGGAATATCGACATGGCGACCGGTCGGAGAGATCATTCGCGCGGTGGTGATCTTCGTCAGAAGCTGCTCTTCGCCGATATCGAAATCCTGCATGAGGCGCGGCGGTATCGCGCCGCCACAGGGCTTGATGCGCCCCTCCCGGTCGAGGAGGGCGACCTTGTGCCCGCTCAGCGCAAGATCATGGGCGGCGGTTGCTCCTGATGGGCCTCCTCCGACGACGACAACATCATAGACCATGGTTCATTCTCCCGGTTGCAGGGACGCCAGAGGCGGATCGGATGCCATGACCCGTCGCGCCATCCAGGCAGCGGAGAGGAACAGGGCAGCTTCGAACAGGAAAACAGAGCCGAATGCACTGGCATCGGCGGTGAACTGACGGGCAATATCGGCCAGGGCCGCACCCAGAAGACCGCCAAATCCTGCGGCAATGGCTTGCGCCGCGCCCCAAAGGCCCATGCGTGTGCCTTCTCGCGCTTCACGGCCCTCTCCGGCCAGCTTCATCATGGAGCCGATGGCGGCGACCGCGAACATGCCGTTGAAAAATCCAAGGGCGATGACCGCAGGCAAAAGCGGCGCAGTCGGCCCGGCCTGACCCAGAAGAGCAATGGACGTCAGCGCCGCGGCAGATCCGCCGCATCCCGCGATCACCCATGCGCGCAAGCTTCCGCGGCGAAAACCCGTAGCGATCACGCCGACTGCGACCATGCCGAGAAAAACGCCGCCATTCTGCGCGCCCGAAAGCTGTGTCGACTGTCCCGGCGTGAAGTTGAAGACGAGACCAGCGTAAGGTTCAAGAATGAGCTCCTGCATGAAATAAGCGGTCATGGACAGGAACACGAACAGCGTGAAGGCGCGGGCCTTGGGCTCTGCCCATATCTCGGCCAGACCTTCGCGGAAGGGCATCGGATCAGGCTCCGTCCGTGCGACGACATTTGCCTCGACGCGCCATGTCGCGAGCAACGTCAGGAGGACCGCAACCCCACCGACGATGGCGACGATGGTCAGAAGGCGCGAGGCGGAGTAGGGGTCCAGCAAGCTGCCCACGACGCCTGCTGTCATCGCGATGCCGAAGATCATCATAAGCCAGGTGATCGTCGCTGCGGCGGCCCGGCGCGTCGGCGCCGTCGCGGTCGCGAGAAGTGCCAGAAGCGATGTGCCGGATGCGCCGACACCGAGGCCGATCAACGCATAAGACAGGATTGCGACCGAAAGACCGAGCGCGAATGAGGTCTCCAGCAGCACAACGCTCGCCGCAGCGCCCCATCCGCCAAGCGCCAGAGCGATCATGCCGCTGACGATCCAAAAGGTTCGATGACCGCCGGTATCCGACAGGAATCCCCAGGATGGACGGGTAATCTGGATGCCGTAATGCAGGGCGACAAGCAGGCCGGGCAGCACGGCCGGCAGCGCCAGCTCAACCACCATGAGGCGATTCAGGGTCGATGTCGTCAGGACCACGATGGCGCCGAGACACATCTGAACGAGTCCAAGCCGGACGATGGAAAGCCAGGAAAGGGTCATGGGGTCGCTCCCGTCCCGGCCAATGCAAAGGCCGAGATCATCATGCCGGAGACGTAAAGGACGATGCCTGTGCCGTTGTACCACGGGGCCTTGCCTTTGGGATCGCGCAGCAAGACACGCATCGCAGCCAGCTGCGCCAGGATGACAACGCCCACCGCTCCCGCGTGCCAGGCGGCGCTGAGCGAAAGCAGCACAGCGATCACGCCGAGTTGTGGCACGATCATTGCCCAACAGGCGACGCGTGCTGCCCGTTCGGGTCCAAGGATGACGGGCAGGGAATTGACGCCGGTCTGGCGGTCGCCTTCGAGCGCCTTGAAATCATTGAGCGTCATGATCCCGTGCGCGCCGATACCGTACAGGAGTGCAACGAGGATCACCGGCCCGCTTGGCAAGCCCTGCGCGAGTATTGCCGCGCCGGTGAACCAGGGAAGCGTTTCATAAGACAAGCCGACGAGACCTGGACCCCACCAGCCCGACCGCTTCAGTCGCAACGGCTCGGCGGAGTAGGCCCATGCGGCGGCGACACCGGCGCACGTGGCGAGAAAGCCCCAGAGGCCAAGTAGCGCGCCGACTCCGAGCGACAGGGCGGACATGGCAAGCGCGACCCATAAACCCCAGCGGCCGGGCACTCGGCCTGACGGGATCGGTCGGTCCGGCTCGTTGATCGCATCAACATGTCTGTCGCACCAATCGTTGGCGGCCTGGCTCATGCCGCAGACGATGGGACCAGCCAAAACGATGCCGAGAACGACGAGAAAGGGTTCGGACCAGAGCGCGACTCCTGAAGAAACCGCACCGCAAAGATAGGCCCACATCGGCGGAAACCATGTAACCGGCTTGATGAGCCTCAGAAGGGCCGCCGGTTCGGGATAGCGTCGAGGCTGTAAACTTAGGCTGACACTCATACGTCAGTTAGACACGACAGAACGAGTCGGCGCAAGAGGTCAGGTGCGGAGGTGTCGGTTCAGACGGGGCATAGCCCGGTCCTAGTCCTTGTCGGACCCGTCCCGGCTCAGAAGATCGTACTTACGCAGCTTCACGTAAAGCGATTGCCGCGACAGACCGAGCATCTCGGCGGCGGCCACGCGATTATTGCGCGTCAGATTGACTGCCGTTTCGATACACATTTTCTCGACAACGTCAGTCGTTTCGGCGACGATCTCTTTCAGAGTGGCGGAGCCGACGAGTTCCATCACGTTGCGGCTCGATTCCTCTGAGGCGTGCATCTGCGTGCGGCGCATCGACTCGATGCGGCTGGTGTCGCGAATGACGAAACCGATCTGAGCGTCCGGATCCTTGGAGATCAAGGTTGCCGACATCTCCACCGATGTCTCGGCGCCATATTCGTTGATCGCTTTGGTTGAGTAGAAGCGCATCTTGCCCGCCCGACGGGCGTTCTCGATCAGCACGTTCAGATCGACCTGCCCGCGGCTGAGAAACTCGCCAAGCTTCCGGCCCTTTACGTCCGTGAAATGAGCAGCGTCGACCATCTCAAGGAAGGCGTCATTCGCGCTCTGGATCGTGCCGGTTGCAGAGGTGATGACCATCGCATCCGCGGCATTGGCAAAAAGCCCGCCGAGATCGCCCCTGACCGCTTGAGCCCCGTCACCGGCAGTCGCCGACCCGCCGTGGCGGCCAAGCCTCAGGATCAGAACGCGTTCACCCGAAGCCCTGAAAACCTGCGGCTCGAAGCTGATTTCGGACTGGTCTCGCCGCGTCTCTGCGACGAGGTCGTCCGCGTTCTCGGAAATTGCCGCATTCACGAGCATTTCCACGAATTCCTCGCGGCCGCGATTGGTGAACTCGTTGGCGAAGATCGCGCCAACCAAGTCTTCCCGCGACGAGCCGAGGAGAGTGGCTGCCGGATCGTTCAGATCCTTAATGCGTCCGTCACTCACGGAAACGAAGACCACCGGGTCCGCGACCGTCCGCAAGAGAAGACGATACCGGGCGTCGAATTCGCGCCGCGCTTCGTATCCCTGCTCGAGCGACATCTGCGCTTGAACAAGCTGCGCCTGCGTCTCCGCCACGAGGCTGAGATCGCGACCTAGCAGCAGGGTCTCTCCTTCCTGCAGGCCCGGATACACATCGTAGCGGACAGGAAATTCCCAGGTCTTTCCATCTTCATGGTTAAGCTCGACCGGCCGCCGGATCTGTCCGGTCTTGCGGAATGTCTCAAGAGCCGCGTCGAGTTTCGGGCGGCTTTCGACCGTGAGTACGTCGCTGATCGGTGAGCCGATCCAGTGCTGAAGGGAACTACCAAGGGGTGCCCCCGCGACGCTCGTCACGATGCCATTGCTGTCAATGCAGACTGCAAGGTCGCACGCCGCCGAAAGGAGACCGTCTATGTAGGACCGATTCGCAACCCCATCGGGTAGCGCTCTCATATCCTTGGCCCTGTCTCCCGGCATTTTTTCGATCCGTACCCAGCGTTTAATCTAATCAAGCAATACCTCAACGCTTCGACAGCGTCATTCGTTGCCAGGTCGGCACCGGCGAGTTCGTTCGGGTTCGGGACGAGATCGAGCACCAACCCACCCAAGATAGTCGGCGGCGCCACGGGAAGCGAGTGCTTAAGTGAAGAAATCATTTTGCCAATGCCACTTAGCGTCTGCGGCCGCGAACAGGAAAACAACACGCCATCGTAAGGATCGGCGCGCAGTGCGTCACCAAGCATGTCAGTGCTCGGTGCGAACAGCATCTGAACGGATGCAGCGCGACGGCGCAGCTGCGCCCCGACCACGTGCGGCCCGAGGGTGTGCGTGTCGCCTTCCGGGATCACCAGCAGCAGCGACGGATTGCGAATATCGTTGTTTTCGTTGTGAAGGGGCGGGGCGAGGACCGATAGAAGACCCTGAAGCCGCGCCGATCCGATCGTGACATCCGCGAAGCTCAGATCGTCCTCGCACCAGGCGGCACCGAGGCTGCGCGCGGCAATCGGGATGCACCGGTCAACGATATCGTCACGGTTCAAGCCCATGAGCAATGCTTCCGCAACCGTGTCCTCCGAAGAAAACATGCCTTTTTGAAGGACGCGACGTTCGAGCATCTCAGCCACTTCAAGAATACGACGTTCGCCACGAAAGCGGTTTGAATCGCGCAGCATCGAAACCACGCTCCCCGCCAGGGCCGAGACGTCGGGTCGATCCTCTGGGGAAGTGGTCGGGCTTGTCAGGAAGTCGGACATAGTCACTCGGACAATCGCTTGGCGCTGGAGAATACCAACTATTCAAGTGTGAGGGCGCGGTCGGCCTGTTGTCAAATGAAACTGACATACAGACGTAGATCGCGGCGCCAGACCAGCCGAAATCCGAGGATCTGTCTGGATCACGAGCTTGAATGTCGCTTGAAGCTGACAATTCGCGGGGAGCCGCCAGGGTTCCGAACTTCGACTGTAAGTTTGAATTGACACTTTTTGGCTCTGACAGATACGCTGGCGGTATGAGCCATCTGGAATCGCCCATGACCGTCTCGGCATCGTCGGAGTTCCCCCAGAGCGCCGCCGCGCTCTACACGCCTGCCCAGCGCGCACGGCGTGACGCCACGCGCTGGACGCTGGTGCAAGGTATTCTCGCGCCGGTGCAGTTCCTGGTCTTTCTGATCTCGCTGGGCCTCGTGTTGCGCTACCTCGCCACGGGCACGGGCTACGAAGCGGCCACCTATTCAATCCTTGCGAAAACGTTGATCCTCTACGTTATCATGGTGACCGGCGCGATTTGGGAGAAGGTCGTGTTCGGCCAGTACCTCTTCGCACCTGCCTTCTTCTGGGAGGATGTGGTCTCTTTCGCGGTCATCGCGCTTCACACCTACTACCTCTGGGCGCTTTTCACTGGGTCGCTGGCCCCGGAGGCGCAGATGACCGTCGCGCTCCTGGCCTATGCGATCTACGTGCTGAACGCGGTCCAGTTCCTCGCCAAGCTGCGCCGTGCGCGCAAGGATGAGGAGGCACGGGCATGACCGATCGCTTCGCGCCCCCTCCCGCCACCGGCTGCCGCAACACGCCCGTTCTGAAAGAGCGCGGCCAGCACGAAGTATTTTGCGGTCTGACCGGGATCGTCTGGCTGCACCGCAAGATGCAGGACGCCTTCTTCCTGGTTGTGGGCAGCCGCACCTGCGCGCATCTTCTTCAGTCGGCCGCCGGTGTCATGATCTTCGCCGAGCCGCGCTTTGCGACCGCGATCCTGGAGGAAACCGACCTGGCCGGTCTTGCGGACGCGCAGGAGGAGCTCGACCGCGTCGTGCACGAGCTGCTCGCGCGGCGTCCCGATATCCGCCAGCTCTTTCTTGTCGGCTCCTGCCCCTCCGAGGTCATCAAGCTCGATCTCGCCAAGGCGGCAGAGCGACTGTCAGCCGCCCATGCTCCGCGGGTTCGGGTGCTCAACTATTCGGGCTCGGGCATCGAGACGACCTTCACGCAAGGCGAGGATGCGTGCCTTGCGGCGATGGTGCCGGTCCTGCCGAAAACCGAGGCGCGCGAGCTTCTTCTGGTCGGTGCGCTGCCTGACGTGGTCGAGGAACAGGCTCTGTCGCTGCTCGACGCCATCGGTGTCGGCCCGGTGCGGGTTCTGCCAGCGCAGACCAAGGACAGCGAATACGGCATCGGCCCCAACACGGTCTTCGCGCTGACGCAGCCGTTCCTTGGCGATACCCACGCCGAACTGACCCGCCGCGGTGCCCGGCATATTCCCGCGCCCATGCCGTTCGGGGAAGAGGGCACCACGCGTTTTCTCGAGGCTATCGCCGCCGAATTCGGGATCGGCCCCGAGGTCGTGGCTCGCGTGACCGAAAGCCCGCGCGCCCGTGCGCGAGAGGCTGTCCGCAAGGTGGCCGAGCCGCTTTGGGGCAAGCGTGTCTTCTTCTTCCCCGACAGCCAGCTTGAAATTCCGCTGGCTCGATTTTTGGCGCGCGAATGCGGAATGGAGCCGGTCGAAGTCGGCACGCCCTTCCTGCACCGCGAGATCATGGGGCCGGAACTGGATCTTCTGCCGGAGGGGCCGCGCCTCTCCGAAGGTCAGGACGTCGACAAGCAACTCGCGCGGGTCCGCGAGGACCGTCCGGACCTCACGGTGTGCGGACTTGGCCTCGCAAATCCGCTCGAAGCCGAAGGACTGGCGACGAAATGGGCCATCGAGCTCGTATTCACGCCCGTGCATTTCTATGAACAGGCCGCTGACCTCGCGTCGCTTTTCGCGCGCCCGTTGCGCCGGAGCCGCGCGCTGGCCTTCGAGGAGGCGGACACGTGAAGCTGACCGTCTGGACATATGAAGGCCCGCCACATGTCGGTGCGATGCGCGTTGCGACGGCGATGAAGGGTCTGCACTACGTGCTGCACGCCCCTCAGGGCGATACGTATGCGGATCTTCTGTTCACGATGATCGAGCGGCGCAATCACCGTCCGCCGGTGACCTACACGACGTTCCAGGCGCGCGACCTCGGCTCTGATACAGCGCAACTCTTCAAGACAGCCTGCCTCGAAGCCTATGACCGGTTCCAGCCGCAGGCGCTGATAGTTGGGTCTTCCTGCACGGCCGAACTCATCCAGGATGATCCCGGGGGAATGTCGGAAACGCTGGGCCTGCCGATCCCTGTCGTGCCGCTCGAGTTGCCTTCGTATCAGCGCAAAGAGAATTTCGGCGCGGACGAGACCTTCTTCCAAGTCGTGCGCGCGCTCGCCCGTCCGATGGACCGCACGGCGCGCCCGACCGCGAACCTGATCGGGCCGACGGCGCTGGGCTTCCGGCATCGCGACGATATCACTGAGGTCACGGCCCTGCTGGAAGAGATGGGCATAAGCGTCAATGTCTGTGCACCTTATGGCGCGACGCCTGGAGATCTGACCGATCTCGGCGCGGCGCATTTCAATGTCCTGATGTATCCCGAAACGGGCGAGAGCGCGTGCCGCTGGATGGAGCGCGAGCTCGGCCAGCCTTTCACCAAGACCGTGCCGATTGGCGTCGGCGCGACCCGCGATTTCATTGAGGAAGTCGCGAAACTTGCCGGAGTAGAGCCGAAAATCGACAGCGAGCGGTTGCGTCTGCCCTGGTACTCGGCCTCTGTCGACTCGACCTACCTGACCGGCAAGCGGGTCTTCATCTTCGGTGACGGCACCCATGTCGCCTCCGCTGCCCGGATCGCGCGCGATGAGATGGGGTTCGAAGTAGCCGGGCTTGGCTGCTACAACCGCGAGATGGCGCGTCCGATCCGGGCACTGGCCCGCGATTACGGCGTCGAGCCGCTCATCACCGACGATTACCTCGAGGTGGAGGCCGCGATCGAGACCGTCGCCCCCGAGCTGATCCTTGGCACGCAGATGGAGCGGCATATCGGAAAGCGCCTCGGCATTCCTTGCGCGGTCATCTCGGCCCCTGTTCACGTTCAGGATTTCCCCGCTCGTTATTCCCCGCAGATGGGGATCGAAGGCGCGAACGTGATCTTCGACACATGGGTGCATCCGCTGGTGATGGGCCTCGAAGAGCATCTTCTGACAATGTTCCGCGAGGATTTCGAGTTTCATGACGAGGCCGGCCCCTCGCATCACGGCGGCAAGGCCAAGCCTCGGATCGAAAACGAAGAGCCGCAGATGCCGGGCAGCGTCGAGGTGGTCTGGCTGCCCGCCGCCGAGAAAGAGCTCAAGAAGATCCCGTTCTTCGTGCGCGGCAAGGCCAAGCGCAACACCGAGACCTTCGCCGCCGAGCGCGGCACACGCGAAATCAGCGTTGAGACCCTGTATGAGGCGAAGGCCCATTATGCGCGATGACGTGACCCATACCCGCGGTTACCGCATCGTCATCGTGACGCTGGACGCCCATGCGGCGGGTCCGGTCGAACGCGCGAAGCTGCGACTTGCGGGCGACTTTCCGGGTCTTGATGTCAGTGTGCATGCTGCGGCGGAATGGGCCGAGAACCCCGAGGCATTGGAGCTTACCAAGCGCGCGCTCGCGAATGCCGACATGGTCGTGGTAAACCTTCTGTTCCTCGAGGAACACATCAAGCCGATCCTGCCCGATTTGCAGGCCGCGCGTGCCCGCGTCGATGGTTTCGTCGGCGTGATCGCCGATGCGGAGATCGTCAAGCTTACCAAGCTTGGACGGCTCGACATGTCGGCGCCGCAAAGCTCCATGATGCGGCTGATGAAGCGGCTGCGCGGCTCGTCCAAGCCGTCCTCGGAGGATGGCGAGAAAAAGATGAAGATGCTGCGGCGTCTTCCACGCATCCTCAAGCTCATTCCCGGCAAGGCGCAGGATCTGCGGTCCTGGTTCCTGATCATGCAATATTGGCTGGGCGGGTCTGACGACAACTTCGAAGCGATGATCCGGTATCTTTTGTCCCGCTATGCCGGGCCGGAAGAGATGCGGGGCGGCGTTGCGCCCGAGCCGCTCGAATATCCTGAAACGGGTCTGTATCACCCCGATCTGCCGGAACGGATCACCGAGGACGAGAGCGATTTGCGGGGCCCCGCCAATCCCGTGGCGACTGTCGGGCTCTTGCTCATGCGCTCCTACGTCCTCGCCGGGGACACCGGGCATTACGACGCGGTGATCCGCACGTTCGAAGAAAAGGGCATCCGTGTTCTCCCCGCCTTTGCCGGTGGCCTTGACGGTCGCCCGGCGATCGACGCGTACTTCAAGGACGAGACCGGCGCGCGGATCGACGCGCTGGTATCGCTCACTGGGTTCAGCCTGGTCGGCGGACCGGCCTACAATGACAGTGACGCGGCAGTTTCTCTCCTGAAGTCGCTGGACGTGCCTTATGTCGCGGCGCATCCGCTGGAGTTCCAGACGCTCGGCCAATGGGCGGAGGCGAGCCAGGGTCTCGGTCCGATCGAAACAACGATGCTGATCGCGCTGCCAGAGCTTGACGGCGCGACCTGCCCGACGGTGTTCGGCGGCCGCCACGGGGATGGCGGCTGTGATGGTTGCGCGCATCGCTGCCGTCCGGGCGCGACGGCCAAGGCGATGGCCCCTTGCCCCGAACGGATAGAGAGCCTCACGGAGAAAGTGTTGCGCCTCGCGCGTCTCAAGCGGAAGGCACGCGCCGACACGAAGATCGGCATCGTCCTGTTCGGTTTTCCGCCCAATGCCGGCGCGGCAGGGACGGCAGCGCATCTCGACGTTTTCCAGAGCCTCTTCAACGTGCTCCACGCCATGAAAGCGCGCGGCTACGATCTGACCCCGCCTCAGACGGTGGCGGAACTCCGCGCCGCCGTTCTTGAAGGCAACGCGACGCAATACGGGCAAGAGGCCAATGTCGCCGCCCATGTCGATGCCGATACGATCGTGCGGCAGACACCGCCGCTGAAGGCGATCGAGGCCGTCTGGGGCCCGGCGCCGGGTCGTATCCAGTCGGATGGGCGCGGCGTCTTCGTCCTCGGCCAGCATTTCGGCAACGTCTTCGTCGGCCTGCAGCCCGCTTTCGGCTGGGAAGGCGACCCGATGCGTCTTCTGTTCGAAGGCGGCTTCGCCCCGACCCATGCCTTTGCGACCTTCTATCTGTGGTTGCGGAACACGTATCAGGCCGACGCGCTCTTGCATTTCGGAATGCACGGCGCGCTCGAGTTCATGCCGGGCAAGCAGGCGGGTCTCGGCGCGCGCGACTGGCCGGATCGGCTGATTGGCGAGATGCCGAACGTCTATCTTTACGCCGCCAACAACCCGTCAGAGGCGACACTCGCAAAACGGCGTTCCGGGGCCGTGACGGTGACACATCTGACACCGCCTCTCGCGCAATCGGGGCTCTACAAGGGGCTTCAGGCGCTGAAGGAAAGCCTGTCGCGCTGGCGGTCGATGGCGGGGAACGATCCGCGCCGGGCCGAGCTTGAAACGCTGATCGCGGAAGAGGCGCAGGCCGTCGACATGGGTGGCCGCGACCCGGAGGCGCTGTGGCTCGCGCTTCTCGAGACAGAAGAGGCCCTGATCCCCGAAGGTCTGCACATCGTCGGTCAAACCCTGTCAGACAAGACGCGCGCAGACTATCTGGACCTCCTCCCAGATGCGGGCGCAGAGATGCGTGCGCAGGCCGATGCGGCGCTGAGCGGATCGGGTGAGATGGACGGCCTCATGGCAGCGCTCGAGGCGCGCTATGTCGCGCCGGTGCCGGGTGGCGATCTCATCCGCAGCCCCGAGATCCTGCCCACGGGCCGCAACATCCACGCCTTCGATCCGTTCCGCATGCCCACGGCCTTTGCCTGCCGCGATGGCAAAGCGCAGGCGGAGCTGCTTCTTCAGACGCATGAGAGCCTGCCGCGCTCTGTCGCGCTAGTGCTCTGGGGCTCCGACAACATCAAGTCGGACGGCGCGCCCCTGGCGCAGGCACTGGCCCTGATGGGGGCTGTGCCGCGCATGGATGCGTTCGGGCGGATCTCGGGCGCAGATCTGATCCCGCTCGAGGAGCTGGGCCGCCCGCGCATCGACGTGATGATGACGCTTTCGGGCATTTTCCGCGACCTTCTGCCCTTGCAGACCCGGATGCTTGCCGAAGCTGCCCTGAAATGCGCCGAGGCGGACGAGCCGCTTGAGATGAATTTCATTCGCGCCCACGCGCTGGCCTACATGGAAGAGCATGGCTGCGACATGGGAACGGCCGCGCTGCGCGTCTTCTCGAACGCGGAAGGGGCCTATGGGTCGAACGTCAATCAGCTCGTGGAAAGCTCCGCCTTCGGAAACGAGGACGAGCTTGCCGACGCCTACCAGTCCCGCAAGAGCTTCGCCTACGGGCCGAACGGAAAGGCGGCGGCCAACCCAGAGCTTCTGAAAGCGACCCTGTCGCGCGTGGAAGTGGCTTACCAGAACCTCGAATCCGTCGAACTGGGCGTGACCACGGTTGACCACTACTTCGACACGCTCGGCGGCATTTCCCGCGCGGTGAAGCGTGCGCGCGGACAGGAGGCAGCCGTCTATATCTCCGATCAGACGCGCGGCTCCGGCAAGGTGCGGACGCTGGCGGACCAGGTTGCGCTGGAGACGCGGTCGCGCTCGCTCAACCCCAAATGGTTCGAGGGGATGCTCAAGCACGGCGCGCAGGGCGTGCGGCAGATCGAGGCGCAGGTGACGAATACGCTCGGTTGGTCGGCGACGACCGGATCGGTCGAACCTTGGGTCTACCAGCGCCTGTCCGAGACCTTCGTGCTCGATCCTGACATGCGCGCACGCCTGGCAGAGCTTAACCCGACCGCATCGAGCCGCATGGCGAACCGGCTCCTCGAGGCGCATGACCGCGCTTATTGGCAGCCCGATGCGGAAACGCTCGCCGCTTTGGAAGAGGCGGCAGAGAGCCTCGAAGACCGGATGGAAGGGGTAGCCGCAGAATGAGACCCTGTTTCACCACGATCACGCAGCGCAAGGCGGTCACGCCGCATGCGCTATCCCGCTCAGAAGAAGCAGGGCGCAACGCCCCTGCCGTCAGGAGGACCATATGAGCCCGCTCGACAAGCAACCGCCCAGCCATCGCGCCGCACTGCGCGAGGCCGCAGGGCTGGAGGCGCGTCAAGTCAAGGCGCCGCCGGTGATCCGCGGCCAGGACGGAGAAGGATCGGTGCAGGTGCACCAGGATCCCTCCATGAAGATCGAGGGTGCGCAGGTCTTTTCGGTTTACGGCAAAGGCGGCATCGGCAAGTCGACGACCTCGTCGAACCTGTCTGCGGCCTTCGCCTCCATGGGCAAGCGCGTTCTGCAGATCGGCTGCGATCCCAAGCACGATTCGACCTTCACGCTGACCGGGCGGCTCCAGCCCACGGTGATCGACATCCTCAAGGACGTTGATTTCCACGCCGAAGAGCTGCGTCCCGAGGATTTCGTGACCGAGGGTTGGGGCGGTGTGCAGTGTATCGAAGCCGGTGGCCCGCCGGCTGGTACGGGCTGTGGCGGCTATGTTGTCGGCCAGACCGTGAAGCTGCTCAAACAGCATCACATGCTCGACGATACCGACGTGGTGATCTTCGACGTTCTCGGCGATGTCGTCTGCGGCGGCTTTGCCGCGCCTCTGCAACACGCGGACCGCGCGGTGATCGTCACCGCCAACGATTTCGACTCCATCTATGCCATGAACCGCATCATCGCGGCGGTTCAGGCAAAGTCGAACAATTACAAGGTGCGGCTCGCGGGCTGCGTTGCAAACCGCTCGAAAGAGACCAACGAGGTCGATCGTTTCTGCGATACGGTCGGCTTCAAGCGCATCGCGCACATGCCCGACTTCGATGCCATCCGGCGCTCGCGGCTCAAGAAAAAGACGCTGTTCGAGATGCCTGACGAGGCGGACATCATTCTCGCCCGGGAAGAATATCTCTCGCTCGCGCGGACGCTTTGGGCTGGAACAGAGCCGCTCGCACCGCAGCCACTGCCCGACCGCGACATCTTTGAACTTTTGGGGTTCGACTGATGAGCTACGAGCTGACCCGCGCCCGCGTCGAGACTTATTTCGACCGCACCGCCACTCGCACCTGGGAGGCGCTGACCTCTGATGCGCCGGTCAGCCGTATTCGCGAAACCGTGCGTAAAGGCCGGGACGAAATGCGGGAGACACTGCTGTCCGCATTGCCAACGGATCTGAGCGGCGCGCGCGTGCTCGATGCCGGATGCGGGGCAGGGCAGATGAGCCTCGAGCTCGCCAAGCGTGGGGCGCAGGTCACCGCTGTCGATATCTCGCCGGAGCTTTTGAAGATCGCTGCGCGCCGGATGCCAGAGCACCTTGCGGATCGAGTCGAGTTTCGCGCGAGCGACATGCTCGATGCGGGGCTCGGGCAGTTCGATCACGTGGTCGCGATGGACAGCCTGATCTACTATACACAAGGCGATCTCGACCTCGCTCTGAGCAGTCTGAAATCGCGGGCGGACCAGGTGGTCTTCACAGTCGCGCCGCGCACCCCGCTCCTCATGGCGATGTGGCAGGCCGGAAAGCTCTTTCCGCGATCGGACCGCTCGCCGGTGATGGTGCCCCATGCGCCCGGAGGGATCGTCCGGCGGCATGGCGGGCGTGACCTCGGCCGAGTGTCGGTCGGCTTCTACATCAGCCACGCATTTGAGGTCGCTGCATGAGCCAGCCGCGCCTCATAAAGCTGACACAGCGCTTTCTGCCCTTCGCCGATGCGGCGTCGGAGCATCTGCCGCTGTCGCAGCTTCTGCGGCTGTCGCTCTTCCAGGTGTCGGTCGGCATGGCGACGGTCATGCTTCTTGGTACGCTCAACCGCGTGATGATCGTCGAGCTTTCAGTGCCGGCGACCATCGTCGCGGTGATGATCGCGCTGCCGGTTCTGATCGCGCCGTTCCGTGCATTGCTGGGCTTCCGATCCGACACCCACCGCTCCGCCCTTGGCTGGAAGAGGGTGCCTTATCTGTGGTTCGGCTCACTCTGGCAGATGGGCGGGCTTGCGGTCATGCCCTTCGCGCTTTTGGTGTTGGGCGGCGACGTGGTGCACGAGGTGCCCTTCGCCGGAGAGGTGCTGGCCGCGCTCGCCTTCCTGATGACGGGTCTCGGACTGCACATGACGCAGACCGCGGGCCTTGCCCTCGCCGCGGATCGCGCCACCGAAGAGACGCGCCCACGCGTCGTCGCGCTTCTCTACGTGATGTTCCTCGTTGGCATGGGGATCTCGGCCATCGTGATCGGCTGGCTCTTGCGGGACTTCACGCCGCTCAAGCTCATTCGCGTCGTGCAAGGCGCGGCGGTGGTGGGCCTTGCGCTCAACCTCGTCGCGCTCTGGAAGCAGGAGAAAGTGCGCCCGATGTCTGCGGCAGAGCGCGCCGAACCGCGTCCGAGCTTCCGCGACGCGTGGGCGGATTTTGCCAAAGGGGGTGTCGCCGGGCGGCTCTTGGCCGTGGTTTTTGTCGGCACGATGGGCTTCAACATGCAGGACGTGTTGCTCGAGCCCTACGGCGGCGAGATCCTGGGGCTGTCGGTGTCCACCACGACGCTTCTCACAGCTATGTGGGCGGCGGGTGCGCTCGTCGGCTTTGCTTTGGCTGGCCGTATCCTGGCGCGGAACGGCAATCCCTATCGCATGTCCGCCGTGGGTGTCCTGATCGGCGTGATGGCGTTCTCGGTCGTGATCTTCGCCGCGCCTATGAATTCCTCCGCACTTTTCTTTGCAGGGGCCGGCCTTATCGGCCTTGGCGGCGGCTACTTCGCCGTGTCCACGCTCATGGCGGCGATGACCATGCCGGCCGAAGGGGTTGCGGGACGCGGGCTCGCGCTTGGCGCGTGGGGCGCGGCGCAGGCGACGGCGGCGGGCCTGTCGACGGCGGTCGGCGGCGGCCTGCGGGACTGGGTCAACATTCACGCGATGGCGGGCGATCTCGGCCCGGCCCTCGCATCCACCGCGACGGGATATTCCGTCGTCTACCACCTCGAAATCGGTCTTCTCTTCGTGACGCTGGCGGTTCTCGGTCCGCTCGTGACGCGGATGCGGCGGCCGAATGTCGGCCCGGCGAAGTTCGGTCTCGCCGATTTCCCGACCTGAGCATCATGATGGAGGATCCAAGCCATGATCAACGACTATCCATTCGGTAACCTCGACCTGGCGAGTCTCTCGCTGTGGCTCTTCTTCATCTTCTTCGTCGGTCTCGTGATCTGGATTCAGCGTGAGAACCAGCGCGAAGGCTATCCGCTTGTCGATGAAGACGGCAGCCAGGCCGATGCCGGTTCTGTCTGGCCCAATCCGGCGGACAAGACCTTCGTCCTGCCGCATGGACGCGGCACGTTGACTGTCCCCTCGGGTCAGCCTGCTGATCGCGACGATTTCCACGGCAATCTCACACGTGAGTTCGCTTCCGGGGGGTTCCCTTACGATCCGACCGGCAATCCGCTTGAACAGGGGGTCGGCCCCGCAGCTTGGGCAAACCGTCGTGACGAGCCGGAACTTGACGGTCACGGCAATCCCAAGATCGTTCCGATGAAGGGAGACGCGCACTTCACCGTGGCTGCCGGCAACGATCCTCGCGGTCTTCCGGTACGCGCCGGTGACAAGAAGATCGTCGGCATGGTCTCGGACATGTGGGTCGATGAGCCGGAGCAGCTCGTCCGTTATCTCGAGATCGAGCTTGAGGGCGGCGCCGGAACACGGCTCGTCCCGATGACGCTCTGCCGGATCTGGCGGAACACCGTCGATGTGAAGACGCTCTTCGGCGAGCATTTCGCAGGGGTGCCGAAGACGGCGAAGCCCGATGTCGTGACAAAGCTCGAAGAGGACAAGATCTCTGCCTATTACGGCGGCGGTGTCCTCTACGCGTCAAAGGCGCGGCTCGATCCGCAGCTCTGAGCGGCGCTTCGGGACAGGGAAAGGGAGGCACCAGATGTCACACGATGATTTCGCAACAGAGCCGGTCAACGGTCTGCCGGAGCGTCCCCCGCAAGGGGAGCACATTCTCTGGCAGGGTCGCCCGAACACCTGGGCGCTCGCCAAGGAGGCGTTGAGCCTGCCTTGGGTGGCTGGCTACTTCCTCGTGCTTGCGCTCTGGCGGTTCATCGCAGTGAGTGATCTGGTGCCGTTCGGCGAGGCCTTTGGATCGGCGATGCCGTTTCTGATCCTTGGTGGCATCACCCTGACGCTGCTGTGGCTGATCGCGCTCGTCCAGGCGCGGGCCACGGTCTACACCGTCACCAACCGCCGGGTTGCGATGCGGATCGGCGCGGCACTGACAGTGACGCTGAACTTGCCGTACACGCAGATCGGGTCTGCCGATCTTGCGCGGCGCAAGGACGGGACGGGTACGATCTCGTTCACCACGCTAGGTGAAACGCGCCTTTCCTACCTTGTCTGCTGGCCGCATGTCCGGCCCTGGAAAATGAACCCGACCCGTCCCGCCTTGCGCTGCATTCCAGATGCCGAGACGGTCGCGCGTCTGATCGGCGAGGCCGCCCAGACCCGGATCACCGAGCCGCGCCTTGCGCGCCAGCCCGACCCGGCTGCCGCAGCCGTCGCCGCGGAATAGGAGGAGACCATGTCCAGTCGAACCGCACCGCGTTACCGCCACGAAGAGCCGGACCTCGTGCCTGTCGCCCTCGTCCGCGCGATGTCGGCCCTCGTTGCGGTCGTACTCGCGCTGACGGCGTTTTGGGTCTGGACGGGTCGCCCCCTCGAGGCGACGCCGCCGGAAAGCCCGGTCGCCGAGGAACGTATTCTCTATCTCAAGGGCGAGCTGTCCGGTGCCGCGCAGGTGCGTGACGCCGAGGGAGCACTCGTCGCTGAATACGGGCCTGACGAGGGCGGCTTCATCGCCGGCGTCTATAGGGTCCTCGAACGCGAGCGCATCAATGCCCGCGTCGCAACGGATGGGCCTGTTCGGCTCGTCGCCTACGAGAACGGCCGGTTGGCGATCTTCGATCCGTCGACCGATTGGCGCGCCGACCTGATGGGGTTCGGCGCAGATAACGCAGCAGCCTTCGCCACGTTGCTGCGTGACTAACTCGGACAAAGGGAGCCGAAACATGGGACTTCTGACACGCGATATCGAACGGGCGCCATGCACCGTCGAGATCAGCCACAAATTCGAAAGCCTGCACGCACATGTGCGGTTCAACAACGGAGCCGTCATCCATCCCGGTGACGAAGTGACCGTTCAGGGGCCCGAGATCATGGCTCCTTTCGGTGAAATCGTCAGCGAAGACCGCGAAGCGATCATTGTCCGAGCTTCGAAGCTCGAACAGCTCTGGACGCGTCTTACGGGCGATATCGAGGTGATGGAGCTCTGCGAATTCTCCTTCTCCGAGGAGGTGCGGCTATGAACGTTCAGACACCGCATACCGCCGACATCACCAATGTCGATGAGAGCCTCGCTGTTCAGCAGGAACAGTCCCGCATGGACAGCAAGGCGGCTACCGATGTCGCGATGCAGAACACGCTTCTGACGCCGCGCTTTTACACCACCGATTTCGATCAGCTCGATGCGATCGACGTCACCCCGGTGCGCCGGGATTGGGACGCGCTCATCGCGGAGATGGAAGCAGATCCCAACAAGGGTCACTTCAAGAAGAACGAGGACTGGGACCATGTCGACTGGGACGGCATGGAGCCTGAGCTCAAGAAGGAATTCATCGACTTCCTGATCTCCTCCTGCACCGCCGAGTTCTCGGGCTGCGTTCTCTACAAGGAGATGAAGCGGCGCGGCAAGAACGGCGATATCGTTCAGCTGTTCCAGCTCATGGCGCGCGACGAGGCGCGGCATGCGGGCTTTATCAATGACGCGCTGCGCGAGGCAGGTGTCGCGGTGAATCTCGGTTTTCTGACCCAGAAGAAGAAGTACACCTTCTTTCAGCCGAAATTCATCTACTACGCGACCTACCTCTCCGAAAAGATCGGCTACGCGCGGTACATCACCATCTTCCGCCATCTCGAGAAACATCCCGAGCATCGCTTCCACCCGATCTTCAAATGGTTCGAGGAATGGTGTGGCGACGAGTTCCGGCATGGCGAAGCCTTCGCGCTTCTGATGAAGACCGACCCGAAGCTGACGCAGGGCAAGAACGTGCTCTGGATCAAGTTCTTCCTGACGGCGGTCTATGCGACGATGTATGTCCGCGATCATCAGCGTCCGGCCTTCCATGACGCTCTTGGCGTCGACCCGGACTGGTACGCGCATGAAGTCTTCACCAAGACGTCGAAGCTTACCGAACAGATCTTCCCGATCACGCTCGATATCGAGCATCCGCGCTGGCAGCCGACGCTCGAACGCCTACACCGCGCGAATGTCGCGATTGCCGAAGGCAAGAAGCAGGGCGGCGCCGGTGGCAAGCTGAAGGAATGGGCCAACTCAGCAAAGGCGGCCTTCTGCTTCGTCAGTCTCTATACGATCCCGGCGGTGAAGCATCGGGTGCCCGAGAGCACACGGCTGGAGCCGGCGTATTGATCGACGCCGCCACATATCTCGATCCCGAGGGCGCCCTGCGCCCCGGGCAAGACCCGTTTGATGGCATGGAGCGGATCTGTTGACCTCGGAAAGCTGGATCGCCGCGCTGTTCGCGCTCTTCGTCTGGTGGTTCTCCACCGGGGCGATCCTTCTCGCCGTCCGTAAGGCACAGAGCCCGGTCGCCCGGCTGGCGCTGACGCTAGGTACCGCGCCGCTCCTCGCGCTGGCGGTCTTTGCCGTCCACCGGGCCAGCGCCGTCGACGATCTCGCCGGTGTCTATTTCGGCTTTCTCGGCGCCATCGCCCTTTGGGGATGGATCGAGCTCGCCTTCCTGACCGGTATCGTGACGGGGCCGAACCTGCATGTCTGCCCGAAAGGCCGGCCGGGATGGGAGCGTTTCCTGCGCGCCTGGGGCACGATCGCCTATCACGAAATGGCGCTTGTCGCTGCGCTGATCGTGCTTGGCCTGCACGCGCAGAGCGCTGCGAATTCGGTCGCCTTCTGGACGTTCGCCGTTCTTTTCTTCGCGCGGCTCTCCGCCAAGCTGAATCTCTTTCTCGGCGTGCCGAAAATCAACGTCGAATTCCTGCCCGCACAGCTTGCTCATCTTCCGAGCCATTTCCGCATCGCGCCGATGAACGCATTGTTCCCGATCTCTGTGACGGGGCTGTCCTTTGCGGTGGCTTGCTGGCTGGAACGTCTCTTTTCTGCCGGATCGCCTGCTGAGGCGGCCGGATTCTCGCTTGTCGCCGCGCTGACCGCGCTGGCCCTCCTTGAACACTGGTTCATGGTGCTGCCGCTGCCCGACGAGAAGCTCTGGCGCTGGGCTCTGCCCGCGCCCAAAACCGCGACCGAACCGAGGGAGGACGCCCATGGACTTTGACGCCCTTTTCGATGCCGAGCTCGACAGCCTGCGCGCCGATGGAAACTACCGCATCTTCGCAGAGCTCGAACGGAAGTGCGGGGCCTTCCCCAAAGCGCGGAGCTTCGATGAAGACGCGCCCGACGAGGTGACGGTCTGGTGCTCCAACGACTATCTAGGCATGGGCCAGCATCCGAAGGTGATGACGGCCATGCAGGACGCTATCGCCGCGCATGGCTGCGGCGCGGGCGGGACGCGCAACATCTCCGGCAATACCCACCAGCATCGCCTTCTCGAAGCAGAGCTCGCGGATTTGCACGGAAAGGACGCGGCGCTGCTCTTCACCTCGGGCTACGTTTCGAACTGGGCGGCGCTTTCGACGCTGGGCTCGAAGCTTCCTGACGCGGTGATCCTGTCAGACGAGAAGAACCACGCCTCGATGATCGAGGGAATTCGCCATTCGAAGGCCGACAAGGTGATCTGGAAGCACAACGATCCCGAAGATCTCGACCGCAAGCTTGCCGCGCTTCCCTCGAACGCGACCAAGATCGTCGCCTTCGAGTCGGTCTATTCGATGGACGGCGATATCTGCCCGATGGAAGAGATCATCGAGGTCGCCGAAAAGCACGGCGCGATGACCTATCTCGACGAGGTCCATGCGGTCGGCATGTACGGCCAGCGCGGCGGTGGCGTTTCTGAGGAACTCGGTCTCGCGCACCGCATCACGCTGATCGAAGGGACGCTCGGAAAGGCCTACGGTGTGGTCGGTGGCTATATCACCGGCTCGGTGGCGCTTTGCGATTTCATCCGCTCCTTTGCGTCCGGGTTCATCTTCACGACCGCCCTGCCGCCAGCCGTGGCCGCGGCGGCGCGCACCTCCATCGCGCATCTGAAGGAAAGCGGAATCGAACGCGCGCGCCAGCGCCAGCAGGTCGCCAAACTCCGCCGCCGTCTCGACGCCTTGGGCATTCCGCATCTGCCGAATCCGAGCCACATCATCCCGGTGATGATCAAGGATCCGGTGAAGTGCCGGCAGCTCGCCGATATCCTGATGCAGGACTTCGGGATCTATGTTCAGCCGATCAATTATCCGACCGTCCCGAAAGGCACGGAGCGGCTGCGCTTCACGCCGGGCCCGCTGCATTCCGACGAGGATATCGAACGGCTCGTACAGGCGCTCTCGACTCTTTGGAAGCGCTGCGCGATCGCCCACGCAGTCGCGTAACTGTGTCTTTCTTGTAGATGCCTTGGCATGTCTGACGGTTTATGGTGATCCGAGACGATCTCGGTGCCATTTCATGACGTTCAGACATTTCATCATCGGAGCGGTTGTGTGCCTCGCCACGCCCGTCAAGTCACAGGATGGGGCACGCCTGTTTGAGCCTTGTGCAGCGTGTCACAGCGTCACCGCGCCGGACGGCACCGTGCTTGTTCAGGGCGGGCGTGCCGGTCCGGATCTCTACGGTGTCGTGGGGCGCACCGTCGCGGGCAAGCCGGGGTTCAATTACTCAAGCTCCATGCAAGAGGCGCGCGGGCGAGGTCTGGTCTGGTCGGAGCCGAATTTCACCGCCTATATGCGAAATCCAAACCTCTTTCTGCAGGAATGGCTGGGCGATCCTTCCGCCAGGGCCCGCATGGCCTTCCGGATCGAGAGCGGCGCGCCGGCGATATATCGCTATCTGCAATCGCTGGAACGCTGACGCGACTGCGCCAAAATCGAGCCAAATCCGAACCACTCGCAAGGCTGCCGATAACGCATCGTCAAGACTTGGCGCGGCATCCTCATCTCGGGTGAGTAGGAGTGTGGTGAGATGCCGAAAGGTGCCTCGGGCAGCAATGCTGCGCCGGTCATTATCAAACGCAAGAAGGTGGTCGCCGGCGGTGGCCACCATGGCGGTGCCTGGAAGGTCGCCTACGCCGATTTCGTCACGGCGATGATGGCATTTTTCATGCTGATGTGGCTTCTGAACGCCACGACTGAAAAACAGCGCAAGGGGCTCGCGGATTACTTCGCGCCCACGATCTCGATCAGCCGCGTTTCGGGCGGTGGCTCGGGCACCATGCAGGGCGAGTCCGTTTTCGCGCAGGATGCGCTGCCGCAGAACGGAACGGGCGCGACCAGCTTCATGCCCGAATCCCGGATAAGCCGTGACGATGTCTCGCAGGATGCAGGCCAAGACGCCGAGATGGACGCGACGCTCGCCGATATAGAACGGGTCTTTCTCGAACGCGTGGTCGAGAGCGCGAATGGCAATGCCCTGATGGCGCATCTGGCGACCCGCGTAACCGACGAAGGCCTCGTGCTTACCCTTTCGGACCTGCCCGACGCGCCCCTCTTCACCGGATTGGCCGAGCCCACTGCCACCGTCGAAACCCTGCTGACACTGATGGGCGAGCTTGCCGGTCTAGCCGACAATGACCTCGCCATCGCCGCGCATGTTCGCCGCGTGCCGATCGTTGTAGCGAAGGATCCCGTGTGGGACGAAACCGAAGGTCGCGTGCGGGTCGCACGAGAAATATTGATCTCATCGGGGCTATCCACGCGCCGTGTGCAGCGGGTCGTTGCCCATGCGGATAGCAAGGCTGACGTGACCGCACCGACCCATGCCCGCAACAACCGGCTTGAGATCATCTTCCTGCGATAGGCGCGCGCAGGAAACTGAGCATTTTAGGAATTAGGGAGGCATTAAGCCGCCGTGCGATAGGAAGCAGTCATCCGAGCAGCAAAAGGGCGCGCCGATGACGATTTCCTCTTCACTCAACGCCGGTGTCGCCGGACTTGCCGCCAATGCCAGTCAGCTTGGCACGATCTCCGACAACATCGCGAATTCCGAGACCTTCGGTTACAAGCAGGCCAAGACCGACTTCCATTCCATCGTTATGTCGAGTGCGGGCGGCGGCTACACAGCCGGCGGCGTGCGGACCTCGACCTCCTATGAGATCGATCAAAACGGCTCGCTTGTCACCACGTCGAACGCAACGGACCTTGCCGTACGCGGCCGGGGCTTCCTGCCTGTCGCGGAAAGCAGTGATGTCCAGGCGGGCAATGGCGACCCGCAGATGCTGTTGACGACGACGGGCTCGTTCACGACCGACGAGAACGGTTATCTCGTTACCAGCACGGGCTTGATGCTTCTGGGCTGGCCTGCGAACCCGGACGGGACGATCGGCACGTACCCGCGCGATACATCGGACGGGCTCGAGCCGGTGCAGATCAACGTCAACCAGTTCTCCGGAGAGCCGACAACGCGGATCACGCTCGGCCTGAACTTGCCGGCGACAGAAACCTTGGCAACCGCCTCTGGCGATGCGCTGACGCTGTCCGTGGAATATTACGACAATCTCGGCGTGTCAGAGAACATCGAGGTGACCTTCACGCCGACCATTCCGGCATCGGGCGCGTCCAATACCTGGAACATGGTGATCGAGGACAGCGCCAATCCCGGCACGATCATCGGTGAATACGAGATGACCTTCGACGACTCGCGGTCGAGCGGCGGGACATTGGCCTCCGTGACGACGATCTCGGGCGGTGCGTACGATCCCGCGACCGGATCGATGACGGTCAATGTCGTCGGTGGCCCGATAGAGATCACCGTCGGTGAAATCGGCGCAAGCAACGGCATCACCCAACTCTCCGATAGTTTCGCGCCCCTCAATATCTCGAAGGACGGCTCCCCTGTCGGAAACATGACCTCGGTCGAGATCGATGAAAACGGCATGGTCCATGCCTATTTCGACACCGGTATCACGCGAACGATCTATCAGGTGCCGCTCGTCGATGTACCGAACCCCAACGGTCTCACGCCGCTCGACAATCAGGTCTACGCACCGTCCTTCGAAAGCGGCAGTTTTTTCCTTTGGGATGCGGCGGACGGGCCGACCGGTGACATAGTCGCCTTCGCCCGGGAGGAATCCACGACCGATGTCGCCGCGGAGCTGACCCAGCTGATCCAGACGCAGCGGGCATATTCGTCCAACGCGAAGGTCATCCAGACGGTCGCATTATCGCGGGAATTAGCAACCGATTTCCCGGTTGAGATTTGGCTTTGCGTATCGGCGAGATCGCGGTTGATAGACTTTAGCGTCTGCAGCGCCACCATGGCGCCGTTATTCGTCAGAATGCTAGACATGAGTATTTATCCTCATTGACGATTTTCATCGTATCTGGTTTCAAATTTTAGCCATTCTGACTTTTCACATTCGAAAATGTGGCGCTTTTTGGCGTGCTCCAGGGATACAAGGCGACTCTTAAGGAATCATTTAAGTGAGACCGTGATTTGACGCATTCTGAACAATAGAGTGAAGGCGGCGGCGCTTTGCACAGTTTAACGGTCTGTTTGCTTCTGAGGCTTAAAGGCGTTCGTGTAGTTTTTTAAAGAGATCTTGAAGCTATGGACCTTTTCTCACACAAAGTAACAACGGTTCTCCAAATCCCTGATAAGGTTGAAGGTCAAGCTTTTTCCAAGAATTTTTCCAATTGTAAAGTGGGCTATTCTTTCGATTTAGTGCTCGGTGATTTAAATAAAAATGTTTTTAACGAGCACAAGTATCATATAGATAAAGATTTGAAAATTTGTAAGCTATCAGAGGAGGCAATATCCAGCCATATATCATCTGTTGAAAATTCGGTAGGTTCAGTTTGTCATGAAGCCCTAGGTCGTGAATTTATAGTTTTTTCGGATATTGCAGAACTGTCTAATGATAATCCACTTGGAAATTATATCTTTCTAGATGAGGCGCAGGTGAGATATTTTAATTGTGTTGTAGTGGCTGACAGCGACCCAAGTCAGGTAAATTTGCACAATAAGTATTGCCCGGAAGCTCATAGAAACGCAATGGTTGAGCTTGATGATGATCCTACTTTTGATGGAAACCTAAATAATAAAAGCATACAAAGCTCAGGACGTCCTTTCAGACATATTTTAATTAAGGAAACATATCCTGGGAATCTTTCTCCTCTGGATTTTGTTGATGAATCGCCTGACACATTAAACAAAGAATATCACACTCACTTAGAATGCATAGTAGAGGTTGGAGCAGGGGTTCTAGAGGTTTCTGAAATCAATGCTCAACAACCAAGTTTTCTGATGACGGGTTCCGACCATACCCGAGGTGAAGTTCTATCTGAAAGAGATCTACAAAGAATTACGCGAGATCAGATTTTGGATCGAACAAAAAGTTTAGTCAGTGATGAGTATAGATATTCCTTGAAAAATCAGGCTGGAAAGCTCAACGATTTGGAGAAGATAATTTTAATTCCTGAGCCAGCGGAGAAGTCAATAGAGCAAGGCCTTGGGAGAATAGATGGTCCTCAAGTTAGGGCTGGCGAAACGACGAAATACATAGATGAACATATAAAATTGCTTCTCGCTAAGCATCTTACTGAATTAATGGGTAGAAAGAATATCAAGCCATTGACTGAAGGTTCTCCCTCAGCGCAGACAAATTCATATGAAATGAAGTTTGTATATACACACGAGTCTTTATCTGGTGACCAATCCAAATGGGAGGCTGGAAACAGCAGAAAGCAAGCTACAGAAAGAATAAATAAAATCTATTTCCAAAAAAGTGCCAATAATCAATTTGGGAACGTCAAATCTCACAAACATGAACGCGAAGTATCTCGAGAAGTAAGCGGTGTAGTCTTAAAGCAAACAGCTAGCTTAGAAGTGGAAGACGAGAATGTGTTAAAGCTTTCGATAATTGATCGAAGTATGGATTGCTTAGAGGAGACTGCGGCCTCACAAAAATCCGAGGCCCTATTTGGTGCAGCAAATTACAATATCGTGCCAACGTTTCAAAAAGAAAATTTGGAAGCGATAGCTAAGCTAAATCCCAGCCAAAGCTTCGAGATTGTTTCGGTATCTAGAACAGGTCAAGATCTAGAAATATCATTGAATCCGGAAGAGCTTGGATCAGTGAGGTTGCATCTTCTTGATGGTCCCCTTGGACAGATCGTATCCGTTAGCGCAGACCGACCGGAGACGCTCTCTCTTTTGTCTCGGAATATTGAGACTTTGGAAAGGTATTTGATGCAGTCTGGCATCGGTGTGTCGGAGTTCCGTTTTGGTGAAGCGATGGGCGACAGATCTCAGAACGCGCCAAGCCCGCAAAAGACGGACCAAAGACATCGCAGCCGGGGAGTAAGGCTGGAAGAGCAGCCCGACCAGGAACTAGGTAGTGCAGAGAACGGTATCGATATAAGGATCTAACGGTTTCATGTATGTCAGCGAGATATCAGCAGCGTCTGCAGGGGTAGCAACGACGCTTCCCGCGTCCGGTGACTCAGGTGTTTTGTCGTCGGACTTTCAAACCTTTCTGAAGATGCTTGTCACGCAGGCGGAAAACCAGGATCCGCTTAATCCAATCGATTCCTCCGACTATGCAGCGCAGCTCGCAAGTTTCGCTACGGTGGAACAGCAGGTCATGACAAACGATCTTCTGCGAGTATTGACGGCACAATCGGGCGGCGCTGCGGGTCTCGATATGGGGGACTGGATTGGAAGCGAAGTTCTCGTTTCCGGACCGGTTTTCTATGAAGGCGATCCGATCTTGGTACAGCCGAGACCCGCGCCGAATGCGACCTCCGCTCAGCTCACCGTACGCAATGAGCAGAGCGAGATCGTCGACATCGTTGCCCTTTCGATCCCGATGCACTCCATCGAGTGGCCGACAAGCGCGAATTCCGCCAACATCCCAAGCGGGTACTACACATTCGAGGTCGAGAGTTTCAGTGGCGGGCAATTGCTCGATACCGGCGCAGCACAGGCATATGCCAGCGTCACGAGCGTGCACGGCAAGGCTGGGGACGTGACTTTGGAACTGGCTGGCGGTTCCGAGGTAGCTGCGGCATCCGTCGAGGAGATGCGGATAACCGAGTGATGCGGCCGAGCTTTGTGATCTCAGGCGATCAATACGATGGCGAGAAGAGACGCCGCCAGACCGCCGGCACAACCCGCCACTGCCCAGCCAAGCTTCGCCAGCTTGCCACTGGAATGCGGGGCAGGTTGACTACGGGATTGCTGGATCAGCAGGCTTTCCACAAGATCGGGCAGACGTGGTCCAAAACGGGCAAGAACCTTTGCAGTCTCTTGAAGATCGGAAAGAACGGCGCGCGGCCCGATGGAGTTCTTGATGTATTCCTCGACCACGGGCTGGGCCGCGTGCCAGATGTTCATCTTCGGGTTGAGGGATCGCGCCACGCCTTCGACAACGACCATCGTCCTCTGAAGAAGAATGAGCTCGGTGCGGGTTTCCATGCCGAACCGCTCCGTCACCTCGAAGAGGTAAGCGAGAAGGCGTGCCATCGAGATGCGCGTGGCATCCATGCCGAAAATCGGCTCCCCGACAGCGCGCAAAGCCCGCGCGAACTCGTCGACATCGCGGTCAGCCGGGACGTAGCCCGCCTCGAAATGAACCTCGGCCACGCGTTTGTAGTCGCGACGAATGAACCCGTAGAGAATCTCGGCATAGACGCGGCGCGTATACGCGTCGATATGGCCCATGATACCGAAATCGTAGGCTATGATCGTCCCGTCTGCCGCGACCTTGAGATTTCCCTGGTGCATGTCGCCGTGAAAGAAACCGTCTCTCAGTGCGTGGCTCAGAAACAATTGGATCACGCGCTCCGACAGGGCGATCCGGTCGATCCCAGCTGCGTCGAGCGCCGCGTTATCGCCCATCGACGCACCTTCGGCCCAGCCGAGCGTCATCACGCGCCGGCCCGACAGGAACCATTTCACGTCAGGAACGCGAAATCCGTCATCCTGCTCCGTATTCGCCGCGAATTCGGACGCCGAGGCGGCTTCGAGCCTCAGGTCCAGCTCTCCCATCACGACGCCTTCGAAATGCGCAATCACATCGACAGGCTTGAGTCGGCGCGTGGAGGGCAGAAGCAATTCGATAACGCGCGCCGAGAAGTAGAATGCGTCGATATCACGCCGGAACGCACGCTCGACGCCAGGACGCAAGACCTTGACCGCAACGGTTTCGCCAGTCTCGGCCAGCGTCGCCTTGTGCACCTGCGCGATGGAGGCCGCAGCCACGGGCTCCGAGAAGCTTGCGAAAATGCCGTCTAACGACACGTCGAGATCGGCCTCGATCGCATCGCGGGCTTCGTCTTTGGAGAACGGCGGCAACTTGTCCTGTAGGACGCGCAATTGCGCGGCGAGCTCCTCGCCAACGACATCCGGCCGGGTCGAGAGAATCTGACCGAACTTGATGTAGGCCGGGCCCAGCGCCGTGAGCGCGCGGGTGACCGGCGGCATGTTCGGATCGCCTTCATATCCGAGAAAGGCGAAGGGTCGGCCGATGATCCGGGCCGCGACACGGATGGAGCGCGGGGCATCGACCGCGTCGAGAACGACAGGCATCGCGCCCGATCGTTCGAACGTCGCGCCGGTACGGATCAGCCGCCAGAGGTTCAGAGGTCCGCGCATCTATTCAAATCTTCCAGCCGGAATGCAGGCAAGCAATTCCGAGACTCAGGTTGCGATAGCTGGCATTCTCGAATCCGGCCTCGCGTACCATCTCGAGGAAGGTCTCCTGGTCGGGGAACCGCCGAATCGATTCCACAAGATATCGATAGCTGTCGCGATCACCGGCAATCGCCTGTCCCATCGCGGGAATCGCGTTGAAGGAATAGAGGTCATAGAGCTTCTGAAGACCCGGCTGCGGAATGCGCGAGAATTCGAGCACCATCAGTCGGCCACCCGGTTTCAGCACGCGGTGCGCTTCGCGCAGCGCCACTTCGGGCCGCGTCACGTTCCGAATACCGAAGGAGATCGTGTAGACATCGAAGCTGGACGCAGGGAAGGGCAGGGACATCGCGTCGCCAACGACCCAGTCGAGGCTCTCTGCCATCTCGGCCGCTTCGGCCCGTTGCCGTCCCGCGACGAGCATCGGCTCGGTCAGGTCGAGCACCGTGGCATGACCGCGACCCGCCCGTTTCAGAAACCGGAAGGAGATGTCACCGGTTCCGCCCGCGACATCGAGAAGCCGTTGGTCAGGGCGCGGCGCGAGCCAATCCATCATCGCATCTTTCCAGAGGCGGTGGATGCCGAGGCTCATCGCGTCATTCATCACATCGTATTTCGATGCGACCGACTGGAAGACCCCCTGCACGAGACCGGCCTTCTCGGTCTCGGCCACTTCGGAGAAACCGAAATGCGCCTTTTTCTCGGGCTCGTCTGCCATCTGGGTCTCCGCCTCAGGGTGTCGCTTGAAATCCGGGTTACACAGATGGCGGTGCCGGGACAAACAGTCAAATCCGCGCAAGCCCTCTCTGGTCTTTCGCTGGCTGTCGCGGGGCCTATATGAACGCGGCCAGACCTGAGAGCCCGAGCGATCCAGAATGCCAGAACTTCCAGAAGTCGAAACCGTGCGCCGCGGCCTCCTGCCGGCAATGGAAGGTCATGTCATCGCGCGAGCCGACGTGAACCGTCCCGACTTGCGATGGCCCTTTCCGGACCGGATGGCGGAGCGTCTGACCGGGCAGCGCGTCGAACGCTTGCGGCGCCGGTCGAAATACATCCTCGCCGATCTTTCGGGCGGCGAAACGCTGCTCATGCATCTCGGCATGTCGGGGCGCATCCTGATTTCCGGCGATCCACTGGGGCAATTCGTGCACGACCATCCTGCGCCCGAAAAACACGACCATGTCGTCTTCCACATGCAAAACGGGGCGCGGATCATCTTCAATGACCCGCGGCGCTTCGGCGCGATGGACCTGTTCGAGACTGCGACTGCGGAGGGCCATCCGCTGCTGTCTGCAATCGGGCCGGAGCCCTTGGGAAATGCTTTCCACGAAGACCACCTGATTGCAGCGCTGCGCGGTCGGATGACGCCGATAAAATCCGCGCTGCTCGACCAGAAGATCGTTGCAGGGCTCGGAAATATATATGTGTGCGAGGCACTCTTCCGGGCGGGCATTCACCCGGTGCGGAAGGCTGGAAAGATTGGCAGAACGCGGGTGGCGAGCCTGGTGCCGGTGATCCGCGCCACGCTTGAGGATGCGATCGCGGCCGGGGGCTCCTCGCTCCGTGACTACCGGCGCGCGGATGGTGAGCTTGGCTATTTTCAGCACAGTTTCGATGTCTATGGCCGAGAGGGCGCGCCCTGCCGCCGCGACGGCTGCAACGGCAAGGTGCGGCGCATCGTGCAGGCAGGGCGATCGTCCTTCTATTGCACGGCCTGCCAAAGATAACTTGATCCGGGGCGGGGACGTGATAACCACGATGGTCTGAGTGGAACCAACGGAGCGCCGTCCGCATGGCCTACGAGACGATTATCGTCGAGATCGAAGACCACGTCTGCACCATCAAACTCAATCGCCCCGATGCCCTGAACGCGCTGAACTCGCAGCTTCTGAAAGAGCTGGCGAGTGCGCTGACCGATGCCGACCGCAACGACAAGGTGCGGGCCATCGTTCTGACGGGCTCGCAAAAGGCCTTCGCGGCCGGTGCCGACATCAAGGAGATGTCGGAAAAGAGCTTCGTGGAAATGTACCTGACCGACTTCTTCGGCAGTGAGCACGAGGCGGTGCAAAAGGTACGCAAGCCAATCATCGCGGCAGTCGCCGGTTACGCGCTGGGTGGCGGGTGCGAGCTTGCCATGATGTGCGACTTCATTATCGCGGGCGACAACGCGAAATTTGGTCAGCCTGAGATTAACCTTGGCGTCATCGCCGGAATCGGCGGCACGCAGCGGCTCACCCGCTTTGTCGGCAAGTCGAAGTCGATGGACATGCACCTCACCGGCCGCTTCATGGATGCCGAAGAGGCGGAACGGTCGGGCCTCGTCAGCCGCGTCGTGCCCGCGAAAAGCCTGATGGAAGAGGCTATGAACGCAGCCGGCAAGATCGCGGAGAAATCGACCCTCTCCACGATGGCGGCAAAGGAAGCCGTGAACCGCGCCTACGAGACCACGCTAGCCGAGGGCATCCTCTTCGAGAAGCGGCTGTTCCATTCGCTCTTCAGCACCGAAGATCAGAAGGAGGGCATGGCGGCCTTTCAGGAAAAGCGGACAGCTCAGTTCCGCGACAAGTAACGCATCCCGCCGATACGGGTTGCCAGGCTTGGCCTTTTACCGTATCGGAGCGGCTTACATGCGCGTGATGCCCGCTTTGGCAAGAATCGATCCGGTCGAGAGGCCCGGGTGCGGCGTCATATAAGCGCAAGACATTCTGGAACTCGAACTCAAAGGTCGATCATCATGGCGAATACGCCCCAGTCCAAGAAGCGCGCGCGTCAGAACGAGCGCCGCTATGCCGTGAACAAGGCCCGTCGTTCGCGCATCCGCACCTACCTTCGCAAAGTCGAAGAGGCGATCGCCTCGGGCAACAAGGATGACGCGCAGGCCGCCCTTCGCGCAGCCCAGCCCGAAGTGATGCGCGGCGTCACCAAAGGCGTCTTTCACAAGAACACCGCGGCCCGCAAAATCTCGCGCCTCACGTCGCGCGTGAAGGCCCTCTCGTAAAATCAAAGGCTTAGCTGGCCGTTTCGGCCAAGGTCCTGAAAAGACGCCATTATTTGGCGTCTTTTTTTCGTATGTGGCTTTTCTGCGCGGCGCAGAGATTCTTTTCCGGGAATCTCTGAGTCAAGCTGTAAGAACAGTTGTCGGCCCCTGCGCCCGGCGTCTAATTTCAGTCCTGCGAGTCACGATCGCTTGGGGGGACAGGTCCGCAGACGGCGCGTTCGACGGTAACGACGAACCAGCCTCTTGCGGCTCGGAGCCGACTGCCATCGGTTCAGCGTGGGGCATTTCATGCCCCTGCCTTGTCCAAGATACACCTTTGGTGTGCCCGCACGGCCATTCCGGCGTTGGGACCGGTATGTCTTGCGTGTGCACCGTCACTACAAGCCCGCAGCCTTGGCTGCCGGGGTGGGTATCTTTTGTCAAAGCTGTCGGGACCGTGGCGTGGATCGGGCCACGTCGAACGAGGAAAAGCCGGGGACAGACACGGAATGACACAGGAACAATGGGGCGCGTTGCAGGATGATCTGGCAAGGACTCTGGGCGAGAACAACTACAAGACGTGGATCAAACCACTGAAATTCAACGGCTGCGAAGGCGAGGTCGCGGTGCTTCAGGCGCCCACGAACTTCTTCGGCAGCTACGTGTCCCAGAATTTTGGCGATGCGATCCTGGCGCGGATCTCTACGGTCGAGCCCGGTGTGCGCCGCGTGCAGTTCCGCGTCGACACGGCGTCGCGTCCGGCCAATCAGCCGACATCCCACAGCCAGCCGCGTCCGGCCAAGGCACCGTCCCCTGTCTCGGACATCGTTCCCGACGGTCCGCTCGATGAGAACTTCACCTTCAACACCTTCGTTGTCGGCAAGCCCAACGAGCTGGCCCATGCCGCCGCGCGCCGCGTAGCCGAAGGCGGAGCCGTGACCTTCAACCCGCTCTTCCTGCATGGCGGCGTCGGCCTCGGTAAAACGCACCTGATGCACGCCATCGCCTGGGAGCTGCGCGCCCGCAATCCCGAGCTCAACGTGCTGTATCTGTCCGCCGAGCAGTTCATGTACCGCTTCGTCCAGGCGCTGCGCGACCGGCGGATGATGGACTTCAAGTCCCTCTTTCGCTCCGTAGACGTTCTGATGGTGGATGACGTGCAGTTCATCGCGGGCAAGGATTCGACGCAGGAGGAGTTCTTCCACACGTTCAACGCGCTGGTGGACCAGAACAAGCAGATCATAATCTCCGCCGATCGCGCGCCCAACGATATCAAGTCGCTCGAGAACCGCATCGTCTCGCGGCTGCAATCGGGCCTCGTCGTGGATGTGCACCCGACCGATTACGAGCTCCGCCTCGGCATTCTTCAGTCGAAGTTCGAGAAAAACCGTAAACACTACCCGGATGTTGAGGTCGATGAAGGCGTGTTCGCCTTCCTCGCGCATCGCATCTCGACGAATGTGCGGGTACTAGAAGGCGCACTCAACCGCCTCTTCGCCTTCGCATCCCTCGTCGGCAAGACCGTCGACATCTCGATGGCGCAGGAATGCCTGACCGACGTGATCCGCGCCTCCGAGCGCAAGATCAGCATCGACGAGATCCAGCGAAAGGTGGCCGAGCATTACCACATCCGACTGTCCGACCTGATCGGTCCGAAGCGCGTGCGCAATTTCGCCCGTCCGCGTCAGATCGCAATGTATTTGTGCAAGCAACTGACGGCCCGCTCCTTCCCGGAAATCGGCCGTCGTTTCGGGGGGCGGGACCACACGACCGTTCTTCATGGCGTCAAGCGCGTCGAGGATTTGATGCTGAGCGACGCGCAGATCGCGGAAGACGTGGAACTGCTGCGCTGCGCGCTTGAGGAATGAGTCCGCACCACCACAATCGCCAGCGTCCGGTGCGTGCCACGCGCACCGGCCTTGACGCTCTGACGTAGACGTCGGACAAAACGGGAAAACCAACGGTGTCGGGCCCAGCCCGAGGCCGCTTGGCGAGTCTCGGAGGGATAGGTCATGAAATTCAGCATGGAGCGCGCAGCGCTGCTCAAGGCGGTCAGCCGGGCGCAATCGGTCGTTGAGCGACGCAACACGATCCCGATCCTCGCAAACGTTTTGATCGAGGCGGAAGGCGACACGGTGTACTTCCGTGCCACGGATCTCGATATCGAGGTCGTGGACAAGGACGCCGCGCAGGTCGAGCGCGCTGGCGCCACGACCGTGTCGGCGGTCACCCTGCACGAGATCGTCCGCAAGCTGCCCGACGGCGCACTGGTCACGCTCAGCGAAGACGGGGCAGCGGGTCGCCTCACCGTCGAGGCCGGGCGTTCCAACTTCTCGCTGGCGACGCTGCCGAAAGAGGACTTCCCGGTAATGGCGTCTTCTGAGTATTCGGCCAATTTCAGCGTGAAGGCACAGGTGTTGCGCCGGCTCTTCGACAAGTCGAAATTCGCGATCTCGACGGAAGAAACGCGCTACTACCTGAACGGCGTCTACATGCACGTGGCCGAGACTGCCGATGGGCGCAGTCTGCGCTGCGTCGCGACCGACGGGCACCGCCTTGCGCGGATCGATTCCGCGCTTCCCTCGGGCGCCGAAGAGATGCCGGGCGTCATCGTGCCGCGCAAAACCGTCGGCGAGCTCCGCAAACTTCTCGATGACGACGATATGGACATCGCCGTCTCTGTTTCAGAGACCAAGGTGCGCTTTGCCACGCCGGAAATCACGCTGACGTCGAAGGTGATCGACGGGACATTCCCCGATTACACCCGCGTCATTCCGCAGAACAACACCCGTCGTCTCGAAGTCGATGCATCCGAATTCGCCCGTGCGGTGGACCGCGTCTCGACCGTGTCTTCGGAGCGGTCTCGCGCGGTGAAACTCCAGCTCGACGAGGATCGTCTGATCCTCTCGGTGAACGCGCCCGATAGCGGGGCTGCCGAGGAAGAGCTCGCTGTGGCGTATGGCGACGAGCGGCTAGAGATCGGCTTCAACGCGAAATACCTTCTGGAAATCGCGAGCCAGGTCGATCGCGAGAACGCGGTCTTCATGTTCAACTCGTCGGGTGATCCGACGCTGATGCGCGAAGGCTCTGACGAAAGTGCAGTCTACGTCGTGATGCCGATGCGGGTGTGATGCAGCACCTCACGCAACGTGAAAGGGCCCCGCGATGCGGGGCTTTTTTGCGTGTGGCAGGCATCGCATTGCTTGGTTAGGTCTGGCTCATGGCTCTCGCGCTCGAAACCCTGACGCTTTCGCACTTCCGCTCCCACAGGCGCGCGGCGCTGCGCGTCGATGCGCGGCCGGTGGCAATCTACGGGCCGAACGGGGCGGGCAAGACGAACCTGCTCGAAGCCGTATCCCTGTTCTCGCCCGGCCGTGGGATGAGGCGCGCCTCGGCCGAGACGATGACCCGCCGTCCCGAGGCCATCGGCTGGAAGATAGAAGGGCTTCTGAACGGCCCGGGCGGGCGGAACGAGATTGCGTTTTTGTCTGAGAACGGCCAGCCCCGCCAGGTTCGGATCGACGAGAAGCCGCAGCCACAGACGATGCTCGGACGCATGGCGCGGGTTCTCTGGCTCGTGCCGTCGATGGACAGACTCTGGATCGAAGGGGCCGAAGGGCGACGCCGGTTTCTCGACCGGATGACGCTGAGCTTCTTTCCCGATCATGCCGAGGCGAGCCTTGACTACGAAAAGGCCATGCGCGACCGCAACCGGCTCCTGAAGGATCAGGTGCGCGACGCGCATTGGTATCGCGCGCTCGAGGCGCAGATGGCGCGCACGGGCGCGGTGATCGATGCGAACCGACATGCCGCCCTGTCCAGGATCGCAGCGGCGCAAGAGGGCGCGGAAACCGCGTTCCCCGCAGCCGATCTGGTGCTGACCAATGCCGAAGAGCCCGCGCCCGAGGGTGAAGGCGCCTTCGCCACGGCTCTTGCCGAAAGCCGCCCGCGTGACCTCATGGCCGGTCGCACGCTCGTCGGCCCGCACCGCGCCGACCTTCTGGGCACCTATGCGGCAAAGGGTGTTCCGGCCTCGGATTGCTCCACGGGCGAGCAGAAAGCGCTCTTGATCTCGCTGATCTTGTCCAATGCGCGTGCGATCTCGGCCGATTTCGGCGCGCCCCCCATCCTTCTTCTCGATGAGGTGGCAGCGCATCTGGACGCGGACCGCCGCGCGGCGCTTTATGCCGAGGTGACGGCGTTGGGCGCGCAGGCCTGGATGACAGGCACAGGGGCCGAGCTCTTCGAGGAGCTCGGAGACAAGGCGCAATACGTGGAAGTCACCGACGACAGCGGCGAGAGCCGTACGATACAGAAAGACGCACCGTGACGCTCACTGCCTCCGATCTTCTTCTTTATTCCGGCGCGCTCCTGATCCTGTTCCTGACGCCCGGTCCGGTCTGGGTGGCGCTGGTCGCGCGTGCGCTCTCAGGTGGGTTCAACGCCGCCTGGCCGCTGGCCCTGGGTGTCGTCGTGGGCGATGTCCTCTGGCCTTTCCTCGCGATTCTCGGCGTCTCCTGGATCGTCTCGGTCTATGGCGGGTTCATCGACGCGCTGCGCTGGATCGCGGCGGCGACCTTCCTGATCATGGGCGCGCTGATCCTCAAGAATGCCAATGCCGATCTGTCGCGCGACAGCCGCCTCACGCGCCCCGGCATGTGGGCCGGATTCCTCGCGGGCCTTGCTGTCATCATCGGCAACCCGAAGGCGATCCTGTTCTACATGGGCATGCTGCCGGGCTTCTTCGATGTCAGCCGCGTGACCTGGGCCGACATGGCGGTGATCTCGCTCATCTCTGCCGCAGTTCCTCTGTTCGGGAACCTGATGCTGGCGCTGTCCATCGACCGGGTGAAGCGGCTTCTGTCCAGTCCGGAAGCCGTCCGGCGGACGAATATCGTCGCGGGCTGCCTTCTGATCGGCGTCGGTTTCCTGATCCCCTTCACCTGACCCGGCCTGTCGCGGCGAATGCCGCGAAGCCCCACAAAATATGGTGTCTGGACCGTGACATCCCTGCCCGGAAACCTTATAAATCTCGAGGCAATAACGAGGATAAATTCCATGGCAGAGAACGCAGGCGCTCCCGAAGAATATGGCGCGGGATCCATCAAGGTTCTCAAAGGCTTGGAAGCCGTGCGCAAGCGGCCCGGCATGTATATTGGCGATACCGATGACGGCTCCGGCCTGCATCACATGGTCTACGAGGTCGTGGATAACGGGATCGACGAGGCATTGGCCGGCCACGCGACACATGTGCGCGTGAAGATCCATGCGGATTCCAGCGTCTCCGTCGCCGATAACGGGCGCGGCATCCCGGTCGATATCCACGAGGAAGAGGGCGTCTCTGCCGCCGAGGTCATCATGACCCAGCTTCACGCGGGCGGGAAGTTCGACCAGAATTCCTACAAGGTTTCGGGCGGTCTGCATGGCGTCGGCGTCTCGGTCGTGAACGCGCTGTCCGATTGGCTTGAGCTGCGCATCTGGCGGAACGGGCGCGAGCACGTTGCGCGGTTCGAGCGCGGCGAGACCGTCGAGCATCTGAGGGATGTCGGTGATGCGAACGGGCAGCAGGGCACCGAGGTGCGGTTCCTCGCATCGCTGACGACGTTTTCGAACCTCGACTACGATTTCCACGTTCTCGAAAAGCGCCTGCGCGAGCTCGCCTTCCTCAATTCCGGCGTCCGTATCCTTCTGGAAGACGAGCGCCCCGCCGAGCCCCTGAAATCGGAGCTTTTCTACGAAGGCGGTGTGAAGGAGTTCGTGAAGTATCTCGACCGCTCCAAGCAGCCGATGATGCCGGAGCCGATCTACATGACCGGCGAGCGGGACGGGATCGGCGTCGAGATCGCGATGTGGTGGAACGACAGCTACCACGAGACGGTGCTGCCCTTCACCAACAACATTCCGCAGCGTGATGGCGGCACCCATATGGCCGGTTTCCGTGGCGCCCTGACGCGAACGCTGACGCGCTATGCGACGGATAGCGGGATCGCCAAGAAGGAGAAGGTCAGCTTCACCGGCGACGACGCCCGCGAAGGTCTGACCTGCGTTCTGTCGGTAAAGGTGCCGGACCCAAAATTCTCGTCCCAGACCAAAGACAAGCTGGTCTCCTCCGAGGTACGCCCAGCGGTCGAGAGCATGATGAACGAGAAGCTCTCGGAATGGTTCGAGGAGAACCCCAACGAGGCGCGTATGGTCGTCGGCAAGATCGTCGAGGCCGCGCTCGCCCGCGAGGCGGCGCGCAAAGCGCGGGAGCTTACACGCCGCAAGACCGCGATGGACGTGAATTACCTCGCCGGTAAGCTCAAGGATTGCTCCGAGAAGGATCCGTCCAAGACCGAGCTGTTCATCGTCGAGGGCGATAGCGCAGGTGGCTCGGCTCAGACCGGCCGCGATCGGGGCACGCAGGCGATCCTGCCGCTCAAGGGCAAAATCCTGAACGTCGAGCGCGCGCGCTTCGACCGGATGCTATCAAGCCAGGAGATCGGCAATCTCGTCATGGCGCTCGGCACCGGGATCGGCCGCGACGAGTTCAACATCTCGAAACTGCGCTATCACAAGATCGTCCTGATGACTGACGCCGACGTCGACGGCGCGCATATCCGCACGCTTCTGTTGACGTTCTTCTACCGCCAGATGCCCGAACTCATCGACGGCGGATACCTCTACATCGCGCAGCCGCCGCTCTACAAAGTGTCGCGCGGCAAGTCGGAGGTCTACCTCAAGGATACGCCGGCTCTCGAGGATTACCTGATCCAGATGGGCACGGAAGGCGCGATCCTGCAGCAGGGCAATGGCGAGGAAATCACTGGCCAGGACCTCGTGCGCGTGGTCGAGGAAGCCCGGCAGCTCAAGCGCGTGCTCGAGGCCTTCCCGACGCATTACCCGCGCCGCATTCTCGAACAGGCGGCCATCGCCGGTGCCTTCGTGCCCGGCGCCGTCGACCAGGACCTGCAAGGCGTCGCGAACCGTGTGGCCGAACGGCTCGATCTCATCGCGCTCGAATACGAGCGCGGCTGGCAGGGCCGGATCACCCAGGATCGCGGCATCCGCCTGGCGCGAATCCTGCGGGGTGTTGAGGAAGTCCGTACCCTCGACGGCACGATGCTGCGCTCGGGCGAGGCGCGGCGCACGGGCTCCTTCACTCAGAGCCTTCAGGCCGTCTACGGCGCGCCTGCAGCGCTCCAGCGCAAGGAGCGGCGGCAGATGATCTATGGCCCGCTCGACCTGCTGAACGCTATTCTCGAAGAGGGCGAGAAGGGGAACCAGCTCCAGCGCTACAAGGGCCTAGGTGAGATGAACCCCGACCAGCTCTGGGAAACGACGCTCGATCCCGACGCGCGCACGCTTCTGCGGGTAACGGTGGACGACATGGCCGAAGCGGACGACCTTTTCACCAAGCTCATGGGCGACGTGGTCGAGCCGCGTCGGGATTTCATCCAGCAGAACGCGCTGAGCGTGGAGAACTTGGACTTCTGAGTTTTTGCGCCGGAACCTAATTCCGGCGCGTCCTCTCAATCCTGACTTGCCGTCTGAAATCTGGGCCGGTCAAAGCGGGAGTTTCCTTCCAAGCTCTTCTGACGGGAAGCGATCCGATGAGCGGTTCAGGCGCCTCGGCGTGTTGCGTCGGTCAACCCGTCGAGGTCCATTTGCGAGCGCGGCCTGGCATCCGGGTCGTCGTCGAGCACGCTGTGCCATTGTTCCATCACGCGGAAGACGGTCGCGAGGTCTTCGGGGGCGATCGCGTCCAGAAGCCGCCGCTCGACGGCATGGGCCTTGGGAACGATATCGGCAAATATGGCGCGGCCCTTCTCCGTCAGGGAGATAGCCACCAGCCGGCCATCGAGGTCGACCGGGGCTTTGCTGACAAGGCCCTGTGCCTCGAGGCGGCTGACGGCGCGGCTCACGCGCGGCTTATCGAGGTTCACGCAGCCATGGATCTCGCGCACCGACACCGCGCCGCAGCGAGACAGATGCGCCAAGACCCGCCACTCGGCGACCGAAAGATCATGACTGCGCCCGTATTCGACCGAAAGGCGGCGGCTGACCCGCTCGGACAGAACGGCGAGGCGGTAAGGCAGGAAGGTCGACAGGTGGAAGTCCGTCGGCATGCTTGGTCCCAAATTCGTTGCAGGCGCAACAATATTGACTTTAGCCATGGGTGCAACGATAACCGTATCGTTGCAATCGAAACGAGTTCAGCAAGAGTGCAATGACGCTCAGGAAGGAGCTGCGATATGGCCAAGGCATTCGCATCCCAGGGGGACATGACGGAGAAGAAGACCTCCTTCACCGAGATCGGCGAGGGGCTTTACGCGTTCACCGCCGAGGGCGATCCCAATTCCGGCGTCATCATCGGCGACGACAGCGTGATGATTGTCGAGGCGCAGGCCACCCCACGTCTCGCGAACAAGGTCATCGACTGCGTCCGCAGCGTTACGGACAAACCCATTAGCCACGTGGTGCTGACCCATTATCACGCCGTGCGCGTGCTGGGGGCTTCGGCCTTCGGGGCGGGCCAGATCATCATGTCGGACACCGCCCGCGCCATGGTGGTCGAGCGAGGACAGGAAGACTGGGACAGCGAGTTCCAGCGCTTTCCGCGCCTTTTCGAGGGGCATGAAAGCATCCCCGGCCTGACCTGGCCGACGACGACCTTCAGCGACGAGATGACCGTCTACCTTGGCAACCGCAAGGTCGAGATCAAGCAGATTGGCCGCGCCCACACCGCCGGTGACGCGGTGATCTGGGTGCCCGATGCGCAGACCATGTTTACCGGCGATATCGTCGAATACCACTCCGCCTGCTATTGCGGTGACGGGCATTACGAGGATTGGGGCGGCACGCTCGACAACGTGAAGGCCTATGACCCGCAGTTCATCGCGCCGGGCCGCGGCGACGCGCTGGTTGGGCGCGAGATGGTGGATGCCGCGCTCGAGAACACCCGCGATTTCGTCGAAAGCACCTATCGCCCGGTCAAGCAGGTCGCCGCGAAAGGCGGCAGCCTCAAGGACGCCTGGGACGCCGTGCGCGAGGTTTGCGATCCGAAGTTCAAGGATTACGCCATCTACGAACACTGCCTGCCGTTCAACGTGGCCCGCGCCTATGACGAGGCGCGCGGGATCGACACGCCGCGGATCTGGACCGCCGAGCGCGACATCGCGATGTGGGAACAGCTACAGTCCTGACGGTCGACTGGGGAGGAGGAGGCCAATGACACTGCAAGACCGCTATCCGCTGGCGTTCCGGCTCTACCCCTATGCCCGGTCGCCCGATCAGGACGCCGAGGCGCCCATCCGGCACCCGGCGGTCATCGTGGGCGCGGGTCCGGTGGGGCTCTCGCTTGCTCTCGATCTTGGGCTGCGCGGAACGCCGGTCGTCGTGCTCGACGATCACGAAGGCGTCGGCCTCGGCTCGCGAGCGCTGTGTTTTGCCAAGCGAACGCTCGAAATCATGGACCGGCTTGGCGCCGGCCGGGACATGGTGGGCAAAGGCATTGTCTGGCAGAAAGGCCGTGTCTTCCGCGACCGCGACGAGATCTTCGACTTCGACCTGCTGCCCGAGGCGGGGCATGAATACCCGGCCTTCATCAACCTTCAGCAGCCGCATTTCGAGCGATTCACGATGGAGGCGATCGCGCGAGCGCAGGCAGGCGGAGCGCCGATCGAGGTCCGGGGCAAAAACCGCGTCGATGCCGCGACCGTCACGGAGGACGGCGCGACGCTCGACCTGATGACGCCTGACGGCCCTTACCGGATCGCCGCCGATTACCTGATCGCCTGCGACGGTGCCCGTTCGCCGGTGCGCTCGATGCTCGGCCTAGGCTTCGAGGGCCGCGTCTTCGAGGACAACTTCCTCATCGCCGACGTGAAGATGACCGCCGACTTCCCGACCGAACGCTGGTTCTGGTTCGAGCCGTGGTTCAAGTCGGGCGACAGCGCGCTTCTTCACAAGCAGCCCGACGACATCTGGCGCATCGACTTCCAGCTTGGCTGGGATATCGACCGCGAAAAGGAACTCAAGCCCGAGAACATCCGCGCCCGCGTCGACAAGATGCTGGGCCATTCCGACTATGAACTGGACTGGTGCTCGATCTACACGTTCCAGTGCCGGCGGATGGAGCGGTTCCGGCATGGCCGCGTTGTTTTCGCCGGCGACAGCGCGCACCAGGTCTCGCCCTTCGGGGCGCGGGGCGCGAATTCGGGCGTGCAGGACGCCGACAACCTCGGCTGGAAGCTGGCGGCGGTACTGGCTGGTGCGCCCGATGCGCTGCTCGACAGCTACGATGCCGAGCGGGTGATGGCGGCCGACGAAAACATCCTCAACTCGTCCCGTTCGACCGATTTCCTGACGCCGAAGACGGAGGTCTCCCGCCTGTTCCGAAACGCCGTCCTCGACCTTGCGCGGCAGCACGCCTTCGCCCGGCCACTGATCAATTCGGGGCGCCTCAGCCTGCCTTGCATCTACGACGGCTCGCCGCTGAACACCGCCGATGCGCTCGACGGACCGGCTCGAAGCCGTCCCGGCGCCCCTTGCCCGGACGCACCCTTCGGCGATGGCTTCCTGCTCCAGTCGCTCGGCGGCGGTTTCACCCTGCTGGCCATCGGCTGCGACGCGCCCGACAGCCTCGAGGAGGCCGGGGCGAAGGCCACCCGCCTGTCTGTCGAGCCGACACCCGAAATCCGGGATCGTTATCTCGCATCGGCGTCTGCGGCGCTTTATCTGATCCGGCCTGACCAGCACGTCGCAGGGCGCTGGCCGGAATTCGACGAAACAGCACTCCGCGCCGCGATGCGCCGCGCCATGGGATACTGACAGATGCTGAACGACACCCCGAACATCCCAGACCCCGACGGGTTCTACGCGGAGCTTCTAGGCACCCATGAGGGTCTTACGCCCGAGGAAAGCCACGCTCTCAATGCGCGGCTGATCCTCATCCTCGCCAATCACATTGGCGACCGCGAGACGCTTTCGGCTGCGCTCGAAGCCGCCCGCACATCGGGCCAGAACACAGGAGAAGCCTCATGACCAAGTTCGAATCCGGCGTCACGATCCAAGCTGACGGTGGCACGACGACGCCCGGCTACATGCCCGGCTTCGGCAACGATTTCGAAACGGAGGCGCTGCCCGGCGCTTTGCCCCAGGGCATGAACTCGCCCCAGAAATGCGAATACGGTCTTTACGGCGAGCAGCTCTCCGGCACCGCTTTTACCGATGTGCGCCCCGAGCGAACGTGGTGCTATCGTATCCGCCCCTCGGTCAAGCACTCGTCCCGCTATACGCGCATCGATCTGCCCTATTGGAAGACCGCGCCGCATGTGCCGGAGAGCGTCACCAGCCTTGGGCAGTACCGCTGGGATCCGGTGCCGCATGAGGACGGGCTGACCTGGCTGACGGGCATGCGAACCATGACCACCGCCGGCGACGTGAACACGCAGGTTGGCATGGCGGCGCATGTGTATCTCGTCACCGAGAGCATGACCGACAGCTACTTCTACTCCGCCGACAGCGAATTGCTGGTTGTGCCGCAGGAAGGCCGCCTGCGCTTTGCGACCGAGCTCGGCATCATCGACCTCGCCCCGCAGGAGGTCGCCATCCTGCCGCGCGGCCTCGTCTACCGGGTCGAGGTGCTGGACGGCCCCTGCCGCGGCTTCGTCTGCGAGAATTACGGCCAGAAGTTCGAGCTGCCCGGCCGAGGGCCGATCGGCGCGAACTGCATGGCCAATCCGCGCGACTTCAAGGCGCCGGTGGCCGCCTTCGAGGACCGCGAGGTGCCCTCGACCCTGACCATCAAGTGGTGCGGCCAGTTCCACGAGACCCACATCGGGCACTCCCCCCTCGACGTTGTGGCATGGCACGGCAATTACGCACCCATGAAATATGACCTCAAGACATATTGCCCGGTCGGCGCGATCCTCTTCGACCATCCAGATCCGTCGATCTTCACCGTGCTGACAGCGCCCTCGGCGGTGCCGGGCACGGCCAACATCGACTTCGTGCTGTTCCGCGAGCGCTGGATGGTAGCCGAGAACACCTTCCGCCCGCCCTGGTACCACAAGAACGTCATGTCCGAGCTGATGGGCAACATCTATGGCCAGTATGATGCCAAGCCTCAGGGCTTCGTCCCTGGCGGCATGAGCCTCCACAACATGATGCTGCCGCACGGGCCGGACCGCGAAGCCTTCGAGAAGGCGTCGAACGCCAATCTTGGGCCGGACAAGCTCGACAACACCATGTCCTTCATGTTCGAGACGCGCTTCCCGCAGCACCTGACCGAGTTCGCGGGCAAGGAGGCGCCACTGCAGGACGACTACATCGACTGCTGGGACAGTCTTGAAAAGAAGTTCGACGGCACTCCCGGCCGGAAATGAAGCTCTACACTTATTTGCGGTCCGGCACGTCCAAGCGTGTGCGGATTGCCTGGGAACGAAGTCGATGAAAGCCCGTCCATCGGCACCGCTGTCGCTGCCGAACGGGCTGATTGTTATATTGAGCGCAATTCCGAAGCCGATGAATTTCTCGAATTGCCGGTCTTCGATGCGACCCGAACACGACGCCAACTGGAAGGCACCGACATGACCGATCTGCTTCGCTCCTGGGTCGAGAGCGCCAACGCACCTGAAGCCGACTTCCCGCTGAACAACCTGCCCTACGGCGTCTTTTCGAGCGGCGACGGGACCATGCCGCGCTGCGGGGTCGCAATCGGCGAGAAGATCTTCGATCTCTGCGCCGCCGAGGGCGATGACCTCGTGACGCCTGCAGGCCATCCGGTCTTCGACGTGCCCTACTGGAACGACTTCATGGAACTTGGCCCCGAGGCCTGGGCAGAGTTGCGCGTCCGGCTGACCGAGCTCTTGGCGGAGGGCGCCGAACCTTTGCCCAGCTATTTGGTCGATCAGGCAGCCGTGCAGATGCACATGCCGTTCAGGGTGTCGGAATACACCGATTTCTATGCCAGCCGAAACCACGCCTTCAACGTCGGCTCGATGTTCCGCGGGCCCGAGAACGCGCTGCCGCCGAACTGGCTGCATATCCCGATCGGCTACAATGCCCGGGCCTCATCCGTCGTGGTCTCTGGCACTCCGATCATCCGGCCGCATGGCCAGCTGAAAGGTCCGGACGACGCCGCGCCACGCTTCGCTGCGTCGCAGCGTTTCGACATCGAGCTGGAGATGGGCGCCATTGTCGGTCAGCCGTCGGAAGGTCCGATCTCGGTCGAACAGGCCTTCGAGAACATCTTCGGCTACGTTCTTCTCAACGACTGGTCCGCCCGCGACATCCAGGCCTGGGAATACCAGCCGCTGGGGCCGTTCCAGTCCAAGGCGACCGCCACCACGATCTCGCCCTGGATCGTGACCGCCGCCGCGCTCGAGCCCTTTCGAGCCTCCACCCCGGAGCGCGAACGGGAGCTTCTGCCCTACCTCGCCGAGCCTGCGCCCATGCTCTACGACATAGCGCTCGAGGTTGGCCTGACCCCCAAGGGCGGGCGGGAAACGGTGCTCTCGCAAACAAACCTCAACGAACTCTATTACTCTGCCGCACAGCAACTGGCCCACCACACCAGCAGCGGTTGCCCGATGCGCGTCGGTGATTTGCTCGGCTCGGGCACGATCTCGGGTGCAGAGCCGCACTCGCGCGGCTCTCTGCTCGAGATGAGCTGGGGCGGCAAGGAGCCGGTCACGCTCGATACCGGCGAAACCCGATGCTTCATCGAGGACGGTGACACGCTGACGCTGCGCGGCGGCGCCCAGGGCAAAGGCTATCGTGTCGGCTTTGGCGCCTGCACCGGTCAGATCCTGCCCGCCCGCGAGATCGGCGGCTGATAGCCGCATCCACGCGTCCATCTCCGGCAGTGGTGAGGGCTTGGGCCGCGTGTGCGACTTGCTGACAATTCCGTGTTATATCGAGCTAATTCCGATCCGAAACTTGCACGACCGCGTAGCTTCCACACTCCAAAAGCTACGGAAGGCAGCGCAATTCGGTCGCTGAACACCATGGAAAATATCGATCAATCCGACGACATGGCGGTCCTCATCGCCGACGATGACATTGAATTTTCGGAACGTCTTGGCCGGGCACTTGCCAGACGCGGCTTCGTGCCCACCGTGACGCAAAGCTGCTCGGACGCAAGGCGCATCGCTTCGACCGAAAAACCTGCCTTCGCCGTCTGCGATCTGCGCTTGCAGGATGGAAGCGGTCTCGACATCGTCGAAGCTTTGAAGAAAGCGCGGCCCGATGCGCGATCGATCATTCTCACAGGGTACGGCGACACGCCGACAGTGGTTGCGGCGATCAAGCTCGGCGCATTCGACTACCTCGCCAAGCCCGCATCGGGAGATGAAATCGCTCACGCGCTGTTGGCAGACCCGGCGTCATCCAAGGGTCTGCCCGATACGATCGTCGAGCCCGAGCAGGCTCGGCTGACACATATCGCCCGGATCTTCGAGGAGGTGGACGGCAACGTCTCCGAAGCCGCCCGGCGACTTGGCATGCATCGGCGGACGCTTCAGCGCATCCTTCAGCGTGCGCGCGCCAAGGGCCACGCCAGTTTCTAACTCGCTGCGAACGCCGCTTGGGCCGAGAGCTTGGGATCAGGCGTTGAACAAGGGCGTCGAGGCCGCGATGGCCCAGGCAAGAACGATCCCAGACCCCAAACCGGCACCATTGGGGCCTGACCGCTCTTCGACCCACCTCGCCATCGTGCCGTAAACTGCCCAGAACAGGACCAGCACGGGAAGCACGGTAAAGGTCAGCCCGAGCTCTGCCGGATGCACCGTCATCGCGAGCACCAGTGCCAATAAAAATGGCACGCGCAGCCCGATCCGTGCGAGCAAACCGCGGCCGCGGACCATGTGGCGATCCGCCAGTCCGAAGAGAAGCATGCCGGGCAGCAGAGCGAGGAACAGGATCGCTCTCGGGCCGGCCGGAACGAATGCGGCGCCGTAGCGGTCGAGCGCCAGCGCGAAGGCGCCAAGTCCCCAGGCGACCATCACCAGCGCTCCACCAAGATCGCGCAGGGCCAAACGGAGATCGGCTTGCAGAAGCAGGAGCACCAAGACCCCCCAGCTTCCAAAGCTGAGCGCGAGCGCCCCGAACGCAGCCAATCCGTTCAGTGGCAGGCCCGTCATCGCCAGACCACTTGCAGGGACCGCTGATAAAGACGCCGCGATGATGGCAGGACGCAGATCCTGCGCTGTATGACTCCTGGCCTTGGGCAAGACGGATACGATCGGCTTGCAGAGAAGCGTGATCGACAGAAGCAACGCGAGAATCCACGGTCCCGTCGACTTGGCATCTGTCGCCCTGCCGAGCCACGCGGACACTTCGTTCAGCGTGCGTGTCGACCACAAGACGCCCACGTGCCCAACCAAAGGCGCAACGACAGCGCGTCGCGACACGCTCCCGTCCCGAGCGGTGAAACCTTCTTCGGCACGGCCGACCTGAGCGACCGTTTCCAGTGCGACATCGCGCAACCGTCCCTCGAACATTCCCGACACGATCAACAGGCGTTCGGGATGCGACGATGTGACTGCCTCGGAATACATCGAGATCACGACAACAGCCTCGACCGAGGGATCTCGCTGCGCGGCGCGAACGTTGACGTCGGTCGCCATCGAATGCCCGACAAGCGCGACCCGGTTCAGCCCCGTCCGTGCCCTTGAGCGCGCCGTGACCTCGAGTGTCTGCCTGACGAGATCTTCGGTCGTTCCGGTCACGTTCCCGATTTCAGGCGAAAGCGCCTCCGCGTGGCGTCCGTGACCGATGTAGTCGAACGCGACCACCGAATGACCCTCCCTCGCCAGTGTCAGGGAAATGGCGTCCATCATCTGGCGCGATCCTGCAAAGCCGTGAGATACGACGACAAGCATGTCGCTCGCGCCTGATGGCTCATATATCGTGGCGGGCGTGCGCCCGAGCATGACGTCTTCGGTCGCGACCGAGCGTCGCGCGCTCTCTAGTTGCAAGACCGACACGCCGCCAAGCGCGAGCGCGATAAGAGTGATCAGAACGGTCAGTCGAGAGGCGGTCATGCAGACGTATCTGGTGTCACGCGCAACAAAGGCGATGGTTGCGGCTGTTTCTGAATGGTCCTTCTAGAAGCGCAGACTCGGGCGGATCGTCTGGAAGGCGCAGTGTCGCGCCTCTGCCGCTTGGGAAACGTCGCCTCCAAAGGCTTGATGCCGGTTCTAGCGCATATCAAGTCGCACTTGAGATGAGTATTTGGTCACGTGGCCCACAGATTGGGCGCTGCGCGAACCAGTCGCGCGCGTTGCTGCAAGCCCTCACACACGGATGACGCAAGCCCTGCTTGCCCTCGATCTGTCAGAGAAGGGCGGCACCGCATCACCCGGACAGAGGAGAGTCCATCGATGTTGTTGTCGCAGACCATCACGCCGAACCGCTTCGGGTTTGGCACGCAAATCCGCAAATCGCCGTTCTTCGACGCCACCGTGCGCTGGGGCGCGCAGAACTTTTCCGTCTACAATCACATGTATATCCCGCGGGACTTCGGCGATCCGGAGCAGAACTTCTGGAACCTCGTGAACACCGCGATCCTGTGCGACGTCGGCGTTGAGCGTCAGGTGGAGATCACCGGACCCGACGCGGCGCGGTTCACGCAGATGCTCACACCTCGCGATCTGTCCAAGATGGCGGTCGGCCAGTGCAAATACGTGCTGATCACCGATGCCGAAGGCGGCATTCTGAACGATCCGATCGTCCTGAGACTGAACGAGGACCGGTTCTGGCTCTCGCTGGCTGACAGCGACATTCTTCTCTGGGCTCAGGGGCTGGCGGTCAATTCCGGAATGGACGTGACGATCCGCGAACCCGACGTCTCGCCGTTGCAGCTTCAGGGTCCGAACTCGGGGCGCATCATGCAGGCATTGTTCGGAGACGAGATCCTCGATCTGCGTTACTTCTGGCTGCGTGAACTCGAGCTCAACGGGATACCCGTGGTCGTGTCGCGGACGGGCTGGTCGAGCGAGCTTGGATACGAGATTTACCTGCAGGACAGCACACGCGGTGATGAGCTCTGGGAGACGATCATGGCCGCGGGTCAGTATCATGGCCTGCAACCGGGACATACCTCGACGATCCGACGGATCGAGGCGGGTATGCTGTCCTACCATGCCGATATGAACGCACAGACCAACCCGTTCGAGCTTGGCCTCGATCGTCTGGTGAACCTCGATATCGACGCCGATTTCATCGGCAAAGAGGCGCTCAAGCGGATCAAGGAGACGGGGGTGACCCGTCAGCAGATCGGACTGGTGCTGGAGACGACGCCGCTGCCCGGACCGAATACGGTGTTCTGGCCGATCCTCAAGGACGCGGCACGGATCGGCTATGTCACCTCGGCGGTCTATTCGCCGCGTCTTGAGAAAAACATCGCTCTCGCGATGGTCGGCGCGACATACGCCGGTATCGGCAACGACGTGCAGGTGATGGTCGACAATTTGATGGTCCGCGGAGACGTGGTCGAGCGCCCATTCTTCGATCCGAAAAAGGCACTGGCGACGGGCGCGTCGCAATTGGGATAACCGGTCATTCCGGAGACTACGAGTTCTCCCGGACCGGGGTCACGAGGCGGCTTGGAGCGCGCGTTGACTGCGCGCGCTCACGTTTTGATCACGGACGGCTCAGCGAGCTTTTCAGGCTGAGCGGAGGGGACGGCCTCCCATCCGAGGAACTGGGTGATCTTCAACCGTTGCCCGTAGCCGAGCAGAAGCAGGATGAGCGCTGTGCCGATAATGGGCATGTGCCCGATGAACTCCACCAGCGCCGCCTCGTTCTCGCCTTGACGAATGAAGACCACGTTGGAGATCGCCATCATGACCGACAGGGCGAGAACGGCGAGCCGAACAGTGACGCCCAGGATCAAGACGACGCCGATCACGGCTTCGATCATGCCTGCGGACAGAACGAAGAGCTGGTCGGTGAACACCGTGAAGCCCAACGCCTCCATGAAGTTCCACCCGTAAGCGGCGACAAACGACTGCCCGAGCGCCGACGGCGCAAGCTTCTCCCCGATCGCGAGCGCCACGAGCGAAATGCCGGTCCAGATCCGCAAGGCGGCAACCGAGTAGAGCTTGGCAATCTCGCGCCTTTCGGGGTTGTTGAGGTTGTTGAACAGGATGAAGAGCGCGATGCCGATAAAGATCGAATATTCCAGTGCCGCGCGCAGCCCGCAGGTGATCAGAACGCCCGCGTGTAACAGGAGCATCAGGACCGCTGTCCATTTGAGCCATCGATTGGCGATCAGGAGAATCCCGATCCCTGCCTGCAAGAACAAAAGCGCGGTAAAGACAGGGCCTTCCATGACGTGATGCGGCGCAAGCAGAGCGCCCTCATAGGCAGTGAGCAGAAAGCTCATTCCGGTGAATACGCGCAGGATTTCGATGAAATCATGCCGGGTCTTGCTATCGACGATCCTCAGAACCGGCAGCTTCAAATCGAGCCAGACCGCGAAGAGGATGAGCCCCAAGGCGAGTGCCGACCAGACAAGAAAGGCGGGATCGGTAAAGGCATAATTCGGCGCCACGTCGCCGGGCGTATCGACGAACCAATTCACATGCCCAAGCGCCGGCGACGCAGCAAGAAGCGTGGCCATGACCAACGAGGCTCGAAACGCATTTTGCATCGTCGTCGACATCCTTTTCGTCCAGGGCGGCCTGTCACAAAGCTGGCCAGGGAGGTACGGGAGGAACAAACACCCGGCGATCGGGATGATATCTATGCGGGCAAATCGCCTTTCCCATAACAGTCGGGCGAGCGCTGCAATGTGCCGCAGGACAGACCTGCGATGCGGGGTAGGCGGCATCCTGTAAGTCTTTTAATGGGCCCATTTGCCTCTGAGAGAGAGCACCACGAGCCGCTTTTGAGACGAGGGGCAATCCCCGCCAACCCGCAGATACGCGACACCGCCTTGCACGGCGGTGGCGGTGGACGCTGCGGCAGACTTGCGCTAGGCGCCTTCGCGAACGCGATGCGGAGGAGAGTGCATGCCCCGACTGAGGCTGCGCCGGAACGCCCCTTTCGAGGTGGTCACCCTGGGCGAGATGATCGGCAGCGCCGAGGAGATGGCGCTCGTCAATCCGAATGCGAAGTTCCCGCTGGACCCGCTGGAATGGCAGGAAAAATGGCTGAACGAGCCGGACGACAAATCGTTCTATCTCGTCGATGCCGACGGGAGCGACGTCGGCTTCTTCGCGCTGCGCGTCGGTATCGGACCCGAGGTCCGGCATCTGACCTATGCGTTCGTCGTGCCGGCGGCGCGGGGCGGCGCGGGAGAGCAGATGGCTGGACTGGTGATCGAGGCGGCGCGCAGCCTCGAGGCGCTGACCGTGACGCTGAAATGCGAGACGGACAACCTGCCCGCGCTCAACGCCTATCGCTCGGCCGGGTTCGAGACCCTGTCGGAGCGCGGCGGCATGGCGACGATGAAGCTCGATCTGGGCTAGCCAGGGGCGGACCGGAACCGGCATTGAGCCGGTCCCGGTCCGGGCGAGGGCGCGGCCCTCGCGCTCCCGCGGTATTTCCGCCAACCCAAAGAGGGGAGGTCAGACCGTCAGACCTTCCGGCTCGTCGAGGTCATGGGCCCGGCAACATGCTGTCAGGGTATTGGCCAGCAGGCAGGCGATGGTCATCGGACCGACGCCGCCCGGAACCGGGGTGATCGCGCCCGCGACCTCGCTGACCTCGTCGAACGCGACGTCGCCAAGGAGCTTGGTTTTGCCCGGTTTGTCAGGATGCGGGATGCGCGTGATCCCGACATCGATCACCGTCGCGCCGGATTTGACCCAATCGGCCTTGACCATCTCGGCGCGGCCGACGGCGGCCACGACGATGTCGGCGCGGCGGACCGTCTCGGCGAGATCCTTCGTGCGGGAATGGGCGATGGTCACCGTGCAGTTCTCGCGCAGGAGGAGCTGGGCCATCGGTTTGCCGAACAGGTTCGAGCGGCCGATCACGACCGCGTCCAGACCCGAGAGATTGGGAATGCGGTCGCGCAGCAGCATCAGGCAGCCGAGTGGCGTGCAGGAGACGAGGCCTTTCTCGCCACTGGCCAGAAGCCCTGCATTTACGACGCTCAGCCCGTCAACGTCCTTTGATGGATCGATTCGCGCGACGATCGCACGCTCGTCGAGGTGATCCGGCACGGGGAACTGGCAGAGAATTCCGTGTACCTCTGGATCGGCGTTCAGCTTGTCGATCAGTGCGAAGAGATCTGCCTCGGAGGTGTCGGCGGGCAGCGCATGCTTGAACGAGCGCATTCCGACCTCTGTCGTCTGCTTGTGCTTGGCGGCGACGTAGACCTCGCTGGCCGGATCCTCGCCCACGAGGACGACGGCGAGGCCCGGGATGATCCCGTTCTCCTCGCGCAGACGCGTCACATGGTCCGAGATCTTCTCGCGGATGTCGGCGGCGAAGGCCTTGCCGTCGATGATGGTGGCGCTCATTTTGTTCCTTTCCCGGTCATGCCCAAGGCGTCGCGGGGCGGGGATATACCCCGCCCCTGTCGATGAACAGTCTCAGAACAGCCCTTCGATCTCGCCGGCTTCGTTGAGGCGGATGTTCTGCGCCGCAGGTGCCGAGGGCAGGCCAGGCATCGTCATGATCTCGCCGCAGATCGCGACGATGAAGCCCGCGCCGGCGGACAGGCGCACTTCGCGGACGGGGATCGTGAAGCCTGTCGGCGCGCCGCGCTGGGTCGGGTCGGTCGAGAAAGAATACTGCGTCTTGGCCATGCAGACCGGCAGCTTGCCGTAGCCCTGATCTTCCCATTCCTTGAGCTGGGCGCGGATCTTGCCGTCCATCACCACGCCGTCGGCGCGGTAGATGCGGGTTGCGACCGTCTCGATCTTGTCGGCAAGGCCCACCTCGTCTTCGTAGAGCGGGGCGAAATCAGACACGCCGCTGTCGGCGATCTCGGCGACCTTCGTGGCAAGTTCGGTGACGCCTGCAGAGCCGTCGGCCCAGTGCTTGGCGAGGATCGCCTCGGAACCCTGCTCGGCCACGAAATCCTTCACCGCCTGCACCTCGGCATCGCTGTCGCCCGCGAAGTGGTTGATCGCGACCACGACCGGAACGCCGAAGCTTTTGACGTTCTCGATATGGCGGCCGAGGTTGGCGCAGCCGGACTTCACCGCCTCGACGTTCTCTGCTCCGAGGTCGGCCTTGGCGACGCCACCGTTCATCTTCATCGCGCGCACCGTCGCGACGAGCACCACGGCGGAGGGTGCGAGACCCGCCTTGCGGCACTTGATATCGAAGAACTTCTCGGCACCGAGGTCGGCTCCGAAGCCGGCTTCCGTCACAACGTAGTCCGCCAGCTTGAGCGCGGTCTTGGTCGCGATGACCGAATTGCATCCGTGCGCGATGTTGGCGAAGGGGCCGCCATGCACGAAGGCGGGGTTGTTCTCGAGCGTTTGCACGAGGTTCGGCTGCATCGCGTCCTTGAGGAGCACGGTCATCGCGCCTTCCGCACCGATGTCACGGCAATAGACGGGGCTCTTGTCGCGGCGGTAGGCGACGATCATCGCGCCGAGGCGCGTTTCGAGATCCTTGAGATCGGAGGCCAGGCAGAGGATCGCCATCACCTCGGAGGCGACGGTGATGTCGAAGCCTGCCTCGCGCGGGAAGCCGTTCGCGACACCGCCGAGCGAGGCAGTGATCTGGCGGAGAGCGCGGTCGTTCATGTCGAGAACGCGGCGCCAGACGACACGGCGAATGTCGATCTCGGTCTCGTTGCCCCAGTAGATGTGGTTGTCGATCATCGCCGAAAGCAGGTTATGCGCGGAGGTGATCGCGTGGAAGTCGCCGGTAAAATGGAGGTTCATGTCCTCCATCGGCACGACCTGTGCGTAGCCGCCGCCTGCCGCGCCGCCTTTCATGCCGAAGTTCGGCCCGAGTGAGGCTTCGCGGATGCAGATCGCCGCCTTCTTGCCGATCGCGTTCAGGCCGTCGCCGAGGCCAACGGTCGTCGTGGTCTTTCCCTCGCCCGCAGGGGTCGGGTTGATGGCGGTCACCAGGATCAGCTTGCCGTCAGGCTTGCCCGCGAGGCTGTTAATAAAGTCCTGACCGACCTTGGCCTTGTCATGGCCATAGGGCAGGAGCGCATCGCCGGGAATCCCGAGCTTTTCGCCGATTTCCTGGATGTATTTCTTGTTCGCCGCGCGGGCGATTTCGATATCGGTCTTAGGTGCCATTGTCCCTCGCTCTCCCGTGCGGGCGCTTCATGCCTATGCAGGGCGGGATGACGCCCTTGCGTGTTCTGAACAATCGCGAATCCGCGCGCTCATGGCGTCTGTAAGCGACTACGGGTTTCCTTTTCGCGGCAACGGGTGCGGAAAGGGGTGGTTGCGAGCCCGCGATGGGCGCTACCTCTGGGGCAGACCCGGGAGGACGAGATGGCGAAACCGAGAATACTCATCACGCGCAAATGGCCTGACGCCTGCGAGGCCCGCGTCCGGCGCGACTACGATGTCGTGCTGAACGAGACTGACGAGCCCCTCTCTCAAGATGATCTGCAAGAGGCGCTGGGCAGGTTCGATGCGGTCTGCCCAACAGTGACAGACAGGTTCTCGGCCCACCTTCTGAGCAAAGCCGCAAAGACAAAGCTGATCGGGAATTTCGGGGTCGGCTTCAATCATATCGACGTGGACGCAGCAGAAGAGGCCGGGATCACCGTCACCAACACACCCGGCGTGCTGACCGATTGCACGGCGGATCTGGCGATGACGCTGATGCTGATGGTCACGCGCCGCGCGGGCGAAGGCGAGCGACTGGTGCGGGCGGGAGACTGGCATGGTTGGAAGCCGACGCAGCTCGTTGGCGCGCGGCTCACGGGCAAGACGCTCGGTATTGTCGGAATGGGCCGGATCGGGATCGCCACCGCGCGGCGGGCGCAAGCAGGTTTTGGCATGAACGTGGTCTACTACAATCGCTCCGAGGTCTCGCCCGAGCGTCTTGACGGGCTCAAGGCGGAGCGACTGGACGATATCGACGCGGTCTGCGAGGCGGCGGACATAGTCTCGCTGCACCTGCCGGGCGGGACGTGCCGAACCCGGTTCGCTGATCAATTCCCGGCATTCATCCGCTTGGGTTCGCCAGACGCGAAATCCGTGCCGATGTAGGGCTTTTTCGCGTCCTTCCAGGCCTGGAAGCCGCCTTCGAGATGGGCGATGACATCAAATCCCGCTTCGACGGCGATTTTCCCCATACGCTCGGACCTGAGACCCGAGCCGCAATGCAGAACGAGACGGCGGCCTTGTTGCGGCGGCAGCGCGGTCGCATCGAAATAGGCCATCGGGAAATTCAGCGCACCCTCGATCCGCTCAAGCCCGAATTCCTGAGGTGTCCGCACGTCGATCAGCACGATCTCGCGGGCCTCGAGTGCGGTGGCGACCTCCTCGGGCGTCCAGCGCTCGAACGTGGCCGAGCCAATCTTCTCGCTGTCCATCGGGTATCCTTTCAGAACTTGTTCGCGGGGATCTTGAGGTAAGCGCTGCCGTCGCTTTCGGGTTCCGGCAGGCGGCCGCCGCGCAGGTTCATCTGCAAAGCAAACAGCATCCGGTCAGGCAGGCCGAGGGTTGCGTCGCGCTCGTCGCGGATCTTGCGATAGTCCGCTTCGGAGATGCCTCCGCCGAGGTGCTTGTTATGCGCGCGATGCTCGGCGACACTCGCCTCCCACGCGGGGTCTGTGCGGTCGCCGACGGGCGGGTAATCGTGACCGACGAAGAGACGCGTCTCTTCGGGAAGATCGAGGATCGCCATCAGCGAGCGGTAGAGCTCCGCCGAGGAGCCGCCCGGAAAATCGGCGCGCGTCGTTCCGGCATCTACATGCATGAACGTGTCATGCACGAAGGCCGCATCGCCCATGACATAGGTGATCGAGCCGAGCGTATGGCCGGGCGAGAGCATGACCTGCACGTCAATATCCCCGAGCCGGAAGCTGTCGCCATCCGCGAGAAGCCTGTCGAAATCGCGCTCCGGATCGAAGGCGTCCGGCATGTTGTAGATCTTTCGCCAAAGGACGGCGATCTCGCGCACCTTTTCCCCGATCGCGGTCGGAGCTCCGAGCTTTTCCTTGAGATAGGCCTGCGCCATGACGTGATCGGCATGGGGATGCGTGTCGAGGATCCATTCGACCTCGAGACCTTCACGCGCCACGAATTCGAGCACCTCGTCCGCGCTTTCGGTCGACAGTCGCGCCGAGGCGGGATCGAAATCCAGCACCACGTCGATCAGCGCGGCTTTCCGCGTCGCAGGATCTGTTGCCACGTACATGATGGAGCCGGTCGCTTGGTCATAGAATCCCGTCACCTCGGGGCTTCGGGGGCCTGTCGACGGGGATGTTCTGGTAAACATTGCGGGCATGTCCTCATTCGCTTTTGTATTCAGATAATGGAATGTATTGGTGATGCAAGGCCCGCGGGCCGATCCTCTGGCAACCTCTGGCGCAGGCTGAAATCGTCATTTCAGAATCGCGGGCTGGCATGCTAGATATCGCGTCATGAACTCGCACAGCCCCAAGATCCGGCCCACAATCCGACAGCTTGACGACGCGGCCATCAATCGGATCGCGGCGGGCGAAGTTGTGGAACGCCCCGCTTCCGCGGTCAAGGAACTGGTCGAGAACGCCATTGATGCGGGCGCAACCCGGATCGGGATCGACATCGCGGATGGGGGCAAGACCCTCATACGGGTCAGTGACGATGGCTGCGGGATGACCCCCGAAGAGCTGCCGCTCGCGCTGTCGCGGCACGCCACCTCGAAGATCGACGGATCGGATCTCTTGGACATCCGCTCCTTCGGGTTCCGGGGCGAAGCGCTGCCTTCGCTCGGCGCGGTGGGGCGGCTGACGATCCAGAGCCGCGCGGAAGCGGCTGACGGGGCCGAACTCTCGGTCTCTGGCGGCATCGCGGAGCCGGCGCGACCTTCCGCGCTGCGACCCGGCACGATCGTGACCTTGCGCGATCTCTTCTTCGCCACGCCCGCGCGTCTGAAGTTCCTGCGGACCGACCGGGCCGAGGCTCAGGCGGTGGGCGAGGTCGTGCGCCGGCTTGCGATGGCAGAGCCCTCCGTCGGGTTCACCCTGCGCGATGTCTCGGGCGGCGGCGACGGGCGCGTGACCTTCCGCGCCGATCCGGTCACTGGCGATCTTTTCGAAGCATTGACCGGGCGGCTGTCCCAGATCATGGGACGCGACTTCACCGAGAACGCGATCCGCGTCGATGCCGAGCGCGAGGGCACGCGGATGACCGGTCTCGCTGCGCTGCCGACCTATTCGCGCGGCTCGGCCGTGGCGCAACATGTCTTCGTCAATGGCCGTCCTGTGAAAGACAAGCTGCTGATCGGCGCACTGCGCGGAGCCTATTCGGACTTTCTGTCGCGCGACCGGCATCCCGCTGTGGCGCTGTTCATCGATTGCGATCCGCGGCGCGTGGACGTGAACGTGCATCCGGCGAAATCCGAAGTCCGCTTCCGTGATCCCGGCCTCGTGGGCGGCTTGGTCGTGTCGGGGCTGAAACATGCTTTGGCAGAAGCCGGACACCGGGCGTCCTCGACCGTGGCGGGGGCTGCGCTCGGTGCGATGCGGCCAGAAATCGTCGGACCGCGCGTCTACCAGATGGACCGGCCCTCACCGCAGGCGCTGTCCTCGGCTCGGGCGGCTCAGGCCCCGGGTTTTGCCGAAATGGAGACCGCCTGGTCCGGCCGTGTGGAAGACACCACACCCGAAACGCCGGAAACCGATCCCGCCGTCCTGCCGCTCGGCGCGGCGCGCGGACAGGTCCACGAGAATTACATCATCGCTCAGACTGAAACCGGCATGGTCATCGTCGATCAACACGCCGCGCATGAGCGCCTCGTCTACGAAAAGCTCAAACGTCAGATGGCGGAACGCGGCGTCGCGGCGCAAGCGCTTCTGATCCCCGAAGTGGTGGATCTCTCCGCCTCCGATTGCGCGCTTCTCCTCGAGGCCGCGGACGACCTGGCGCGCATGGGCCTCACGATCGAGCCATTCGGCGGCAGCGCCATCGCGATCCGCGAGACGCCCGCGATCCTTGGTGAGGTCAATGCAGAGGCCCTGATCCGAGACGTGCTCGATGAGCTGTCCGAAGGCGGCGGCTCGCGTCTTGTTCAGGACAAGCTCGAAGCGATCCTGAGTCGCGTAGCCTGTCACGGTTCGATCCGCTCGGGCCGCCGGATGCGCGCAGAAGAGATGAACGCGCTTTTGCGGGAGATGGAAGCCACGCCGCATTCGGGCCAATGCAACCACGGCCGGCCCACCTATATCGAGCTGGGGCTCGCGGATATCGAAAAACTCTTCGGACGGGCCTGATGGACACTTTCCTCACCGATCTGCAAACGGGCGACCCTCTCGCGCTCGGCATCGCCACGGCGGTTGCTGTCGCCGTTTTGCTCGTGCTTCTGATGGTGCTCGCGATCCGTCGCGCCGGGCGCTCGGCGCGCGTGACCGAAGATCTGGCGCGGCATCTCTCGCGTCTCGGACAGGACGTGCAGCAACTCGGGCAAGGGCAGACCCAGCTTGCCGGCAGCTTGCAGACCGTCTCCGAAACGGCGAGCCACGCGCAGATGCAGGTGTTGCAGACGATGGAGAGCCGGCTTGCAGAAGTGCAGCGGCAGATGGCCGACCGTCTGGCCGATAGTCAGCTCAAGCAGGCGCGCTCGATGTCCGACATGCAGGAGAAGATGGGCGAGGTGCTGAACGGACAGGCGACCAAGACCGCGTCCTCGCTCACTCAATTGCAGGAACGGCTCGCGACCATCGACAAGGCGCAGGAGAATATCACCAAGCTCTCGGGTGACGTTCTGTCCTTGCAGGACATCCTGTCGAACAAGCAGACGCGTGGAGCGTTCGGAGAGATCCAGCTGACCGATATCGTCGGCAAGGCGCTGCCCTCGGACAGCTACACGCTGCAGGCGACGCTCTCGAACGGCAAGCGCGCCGATTGTCTGATCCACCTGCCGAACCCGCCGGGGCCGATCGCGATCGACTCCAAATTCCCGCTGGAGGCCTACGAGGCGCTCCGCCGCGCCGAGACGCAGGAGCAAGCGACGCGCGCGGCGCAAGCGCTGCGGCTGGCAGTGCGAAAGCATATCCGCGACATTGCCGAACGCTACATCATCGAAGGCGAGACTGCCGAGGGCGCGATCATGTTCCTGCCATCTGAAGCGGTCTACGCGGAGCTGCACGCCAATTTCCCCGATACCGTCCGCGAAGGCTTTGCCGCGCGGGTCTGGATCGTCTCGCCCACGACCTGCATGGCGACGCTGAACACGATGCGCGCCATCCTCAAGGACGCGCGGATGCGCGAGCAGGCGGGGGCGATCCGCAAGGAGCTTTCGCTGCTTTACACCGATGTCGACCGCCTTGGCACCCGGGTCGAGAACCTCGACCGGCATTTCGGGCAGGCCTCGAAAGACATTGCCGAAATCAAGATCTCGGCCGACAAGGCGGGCCGGCGCGCGAAGCGGCTCGACAATTTCGACTTCGAGGAGTTGGCCGAAAGCGCCGAGCCGCGTGTCCTCGAGCTGAAAGACGGCCACTAACGCCGGAAATTGGCGGAATCCTCCTGAAAAGGTTGCAAGATCGTCCGGGCCGTGGTGCGCTTCTCTTGAAGTGAGCGGTAACGGAGACACCATGTATCCGGAACCAATCATCGGGCACCGAGGTTTTTCGGTGCATCCGCGAACAGCCCCAAGGGCGGCGCGACAGGGAGGATGGCGATTTGCGAGACGTGCAGCCGCGTCATTGCGCGTTTTTGTTCAACGATGAACTAAAGCGGCATGCCCTGAACGCATATCAAACTTGCGTCTCTCCGCGTATCCATGAAAATTCTGCAATGCTACATCCGGCGCTGACTATGCCGCAGCGTCAAATCGCGTCCGACATTAATTTTTCGCTTAGCGTTAAGCGAAACCATGACGACGCAGCCGCGCTCGATGAGGGAGATGCCAGATGAAAGATACCCCGAACGATATCGATCCTGTCGAATCGAAGGAATGGCAGGAGGCGATCGAAGACGTCATCCAGCGCGACGGCCCGAACAGGGCGCATTTTCTCCTAGACAAGGCCGTCAGCCAAGCTCGTGCCGCCGGCGCCAACCTCCCCTTCACGGCGACCACGCCGTATCAGAACACCATCTCCCCCGATGACGAGATCGATGTTCCGGGCGATATGGAAATGGAGTGGCGCATTCGGACCATCAATCGCTGGAACGCGATGGCGACGGTCGTGCGCGCCAACAAGGAGAAGGACGGGATCGGCGGTCATATCGCCTCCTTCGCCTCCTCGGCCGCGCTCTACGACGTCGGCCTGAACCATTTCTGGCGCGCGAAATCGACGATGCATGGCGGCGATCTGGTCTTCTTCCAGGGCCACGTGATCCCAGGCATCTACGCGCGATCCTTCATGGAAGGGCGTCTGTCCGAGGAGGATCTGAAATCCTTCCGCTCCGAAGTGGATGGTGGTCTGTCCTCCTATCCCCACCCCTGGCTGATGCCGGATTACTGGCAGTTCCCCACCGTCTCGATGGGGCTTGGGCCGATGATGGCGGTCTACCAGGCGCGCTTCATGAAATACCTGCACAATCGCGGCCTCATCGACATGGGCGACCGCAAGGTCTGGGCCTTCCTTGGTGATGGCGAGATGGACGAGCCCGAAAGCCTCGGCGCGATCTCCATCGCGGCGCGGGAAGGCCTCGACAACCTGATCTTTGTCATCAACTGCAACCTGCAGCGGCTCGACGGTCCGGTGCGCGGCAATTCCAAGATCGTGCAGGAACTCGAGGGCAATTTCCGCGGCGCGGGCTGGCAGGTGCTCAAGCTCCTCTGGGGCCGCGGCTGGGACGAGCTTCTGGAGCGCGACACCTCCGGCAAGCTGCGCCAGCTCATGGACGAGACGATCGACGGCGATTACCAGACCTTCAAATCGAAGGACGGTGCCTATATCCGCGAGCATTTCTTCGGCAAGTATCCCGAGACGGCCGAGCTTGTGAAGGACTGGACCGACGACGAGATCTGGGGCCTGCGCCGGGGCGGGCACGACATCAAGAAGGTGTATAACGCCTATCACCGCGCGACCCATACCGAGGGGCAGCCGACCTGTATCCTCGTGAAGACCGTGAAGGGCTACGGCATGGGCACGGCGGGCGAGGGCATGAACATCGCCCACCAGTCCAAGAAGATGCAGGTCGATCAGCTGAAAGCGATGCGCGACCGCTTCCGCATTCCGATCGAGGACAACGACCTCGAGAAGGTGCCGTTCGTTACGCTGAACAACGCGCAGAAGAGCTACCTTGCTGATCGCCGCAAGGAACTTGGCGGCGAGTTCCCCAAGCGCAGCGCGGACGCACCGAAGCTCGAGGTGCCCGGTCTCGACAAGTTCAAGAAGGAACTCCAGTCATCGGGCGACCGCGAATTCTCGTCGACGATGGCCTTCGTGCGGATCATGACGACGCTCCTGCGCGACAAGGAGATCGGCAAGTACGTCGTGCCCATCGTGCCGGATGAGAGCCGTACTTTCGGGATGGAAGGGCTGTTCCGGTCCGTCGGCATCTACAACCCCCTGGGGCAGAACTACACGCCGCAAGACGCCGACCAGATGGCTTATTACAAGGAGAGCAAGGACGGCCAGGTGCTTCAGGAAGGCATCAACGAGGCCGGCGCCATGTCCGACTGGATCGCGGCGGCGACCGCCTATTCCACGCACGGCGTGCCGATGATCCCGTTCTACATCTTCTACTCGATGTTCGGCTTCCAGCGGATCGGTGACTTCGCCTGGGCCGCAGGCGACAGCCGTGCGCGGGGCTTCATGCTGGGCGGCACGGCGGGCAGGACCACGCTCAACGGTGAGGGACTCCAGCACGAGGACGGGCACAGCCACATCCTCGCCAGCACCGTTCCGAACTGCATCTCCTACGATCCGACCTTCTCCTACGAGGTGGCGGTGATCGTGCAGAACGGGCTCCAGCGCATGTACGCGGACCAGGAGGATGTCTACTACTACATCACCCTGATGAACGAGAATTACGCCCATCCCGAAATGCCGACGGGCGCGGAAGAAGGGATCATCAAGGGTCTTTACCGGATGCAGAAGACCTCGCGCCCGGGCAAGAAGCACGTGAACCTCATGGGCTCCGGAACGATCCTCATCCAGGCGATCCGAGCGGCGGAGATGCTGAAGGAAGACTTCGGCGTCAGCTCCGACATCTGGTCGGCGACCTCGTTCAACGAGCTTGCGCGCGACGGTCAGGATGCGATGCGCCATAACCGGCTGAACCCGCTCGGCGAGGAGCGCGTGCCTTATGTCACGCAACTGCTCGACGGCGTGAAGGGCCCGGTCATCGCGGCCACGGACTACATGAAGAACTTCGCCGAGCAGATCCGCGCTTTCGTTCCCCAGCGTTACACGGTGCTTGGAACCGACGGGTTCGGGCGCTCGGACAGCCGCGAGAACCTGCGCCGCTTCTTCGAGGTCGACGCCAACCATATCGCGGCGGCCGCGATGGCCGATCTCTACCGCGACGGCGCGGTGAGCGAGAAAGACCTTCAGAAGGCGCTCGACAAATACAACATCGACGGCGGCAAGCCGAACCCGCGCCTGAGCTGACACGCGGAACGAGGAGACAGACGACATGACGACCGAAGTGAAAGTTCCCGATATCGGCGATTTCTCCGATGTGCCGGTAATCACGGTTCTCGTAAGCGTGGGCGATACGATCTCGGAGGAAGATCCGCTGATCGAGCTTGAAAGCGACAAGGCGACGATGGAAGTGCCGTCCTCGCATGGCGGCACGGTGAAGGAGATCAAGATCTCCGAAGGCGACAACGTCAACGAAGGCGACGTGATCCTCATCATCGAGGAAGCGTCGGGCGGCTCGGACGAGGGATCGAACGGGTCCGAAGAAAAGGCTGCGCCCAAGGAGGAACCCAAGAAAGAGGAGCCCAAGGCCGAGGAAGCCCCGAAAGCGGCGGAGGCTCCCGCGCCCGTGACCGACAAGGGTTTCGGCAAGGTTCATGCCTCGCCTTCCGTCCGGGCCTTCGCCCGCCGGGTCGAGATCGACCTAGCATCGGTGAACGGCACTGGCCGAAAGGGCCGGATTCTGCGCGAGGATGTCGAGAAGGCGCTCGCCTCCCGTTCCACGCCCGCCGCATCGGGCGGCGCGCAGGCGCAGGGCGGAATGGGCATTCCGCCGATCCCGCCGGTCGACTTCTCCAAGTTCGGCCCGGTCGAGGATGTGGAGATGTCCCGGATCAAGAAGCTGTCGGGCCCCGCGCTTCACCGCTCCTGGCTCAACATCCCGCATGTGACCAACAACGAAGAAGCCGACATCACCGAGCTCGACAAATACCGCAAGGAGCTCGACACCGAAGCGAAGGAGCAGGGCTACCGCGTCACGCTTCTGTCGTTCATCATCAAGGCCAGCGTCGGCGCGCTGAAAAAGCATTGGGAGTTCAACTCCTCGATCCATCCCGACGGCGACAAGCTGATCCGCAAGCACTTCTACAATATCGGCTTCGCGGCGGACACGCCGAACGGCCTCGTCGTGCCGGTTCTGAAGGATGCGGACCGCAAGGGCATCGTCGAGATCTCGAAGGAGCTTGGCGATCTGTCCGCGGCAGCGCGCGACGGCAAGCTCAAGGGCGACCAGATGCAGGGCGCGACCTTCACGATCTCGTCCCTCGGCGGGATCGGGGGCACCGATTTCACGCCGATCGTCAACGCGCCCGAAGTGGCGATCCTGGGGCTGTCACGCTCCAAGATGGCGCCGGTCTGGGACGGGGAGCAATTCGTGCCCCGCAACATGCTGCCGCTGTCGCTGTCCTACGATCACCGGGCTATCGACGGTGCGCTCGCCGCGCGGTTCAACGCGCATCTGAAATACCTTCTGGCCGATCCGCGCCGGATCATGCTGTAAGCGAGAGGCCCGAACCCCATGGATATCAAGGTTCCCGATATAGGCGACTTCTCCGACGTGCCCGTCATCACCGTTCTGGTGAGCGTCGGGGACACCGTCGAAAAGGAAGATCCGCTGATCGAGCTTGAAAGCGACAAGGCGACGATGGAAGTGCCGTCCTCGCATGCCGGCAAGATCACGGAAATCAAGGTGGCGGAGGGCGATACCGTCTCCGAAGGCGACGTGATCATGGTGATCGAGGCCGCCGACGCGGATGCGGCCGAAGACAAAGCGGACGACGCCAAGGGCCAGGGCGGCCAGCAGGGCGGCGGCTATGGCGATCGGGGCGCGGATGCGCGCGCTGCGCCGGAAAAGGTCGAACCCGCCGGCTCTGCCTCGGGCCAAGGCGACAAGCACGCGGAAGTCGTGGTGCTGGGCTCCGGCCCCGGCGGCTACAGTGCGGCGTTCCGCGCCGCTGATCTCGGCAAGAAGGTCATCCTGATCGAGCGCTATCCCTCGCTGGGTGGTGTCTGCCTGAACGTGGGCTGCATTCCTTCCAAGGCTCTTTTGCACGTTGCCAAGGTCATCACCGAGGCGGACGAGATGGGCAGCCACGGTGTCAGCTTCGGCAAGCCCAAGATCGATCTCGACGAGCTGCGGTCCTTCAAGGACGGCGTCGTGCAACAGCTGACAGGCGGACTCGAGGGGCTCTCCAAGGGCCGAAAGGTCGAGGTCGTGCGCGGCTTCGGTAAGTTCACCGGCCCCAACATGATCGCGGTCGAGGGGGATGACGGGACGACGAACGTCTCGTTCGATCAATGCATCATCGCGGCAGGCTCGGAGCCTGTGGAACTGCCCTTCATTCCCCATGACGACGACCGGGTGATCGATTCCACCGGCGCGCTGGAGCTCAAGGACATTCCGAAGCGGATGCTGATCCTCGGTGGCGGCATCATCGGTCTCGAGATGGCCTGTGTCTATGACGCGCTCGGCAGCCAGATCACCGTCGTGGAACTGATGGACCAGATCATCCCCGGCGCGGACAAGGATCTCGTCAAGCCGCTGATGACCCGGATCAAGGGCCGCTACGAGAACATCCATCTCAAGACCAAGGTGACGAATGTCGAGGCGCTGAAAAAAGGACTCAAGGTCACGTTCGAGGACGACAAGGGCGAGAGCTTCACCGATACCTTCGACAAGGTGCTGGTCGCGGTCGGGCGCAAGCCCAACGGCAAGCTCATCGACGCCGAGAAGGCCGGGGTGAAGGTGGACGAGCGCGGCTTCATTGCCGTGGACGAGTTCCAGCGCACCGGCCAGAGCCACATCTTCGCCATCGGCGACGTGGTCGGCCAGCCGATGCTGGCGCACAAGGCCGTGCACGAAGGCAAGGTCGCGGCCGAGGTCGCCTCGGGCGAAAAGCGTGCCTTCGATGCCCGCGTGATTCCCTCCGTCGCCTATACCGATCCCGAAGTCGCCTGGTGCGGCCTCACCGAGACGCAGGCGAAGGAGCAGGGCATCAAGGTCGAGAAGGGCGTGTTCCCCTGGGCGGCGTCAGGGCGGTCTCTGTCCAACGGACGCTCCGAGGGCATGACCAAGCTTCTCTTCGATCCCGAGGATGACCGCGTGATCGGCGCGGCGATCGTCGGGACCAATGCGGGCGATCTCATCTCCGAAGTGGCTCTGGCCATCGAGATGGGCGCCGATGCGGTCGATCTCGGGCACACGATCCACCCGCACCCAACGCTGTCGGAAACAGTGAACTTCGCCGCGGAGATGTTCGAAGGAACGATCACAGACCTGATGCCGCCCAAGAAGAAAAAGGCGTCCTGATCCAGCGGTCCCGCGCGCATCTGCGCGCGGGTCATCTTGACCAAAGGCCCCGCGTTGCGGGGCCTTTGCCGTTTCAGGGGCGTGGCCCCTCTTGGCAGCAAGCTGCCAATTCACCCCACGGTATTTGGGCCAACCCAAGAATGAAGAGCGGAATCAGATCCCGAGGAAGGGCTGCGCGATCCGGGGCAGAAGCGCCTTGAACTGCAAGGGCGCATCGGTGACGGCAAGGCAGATGCAATCCTCGGCGATGTCGGCCACGGGCATATGGTCGAGCTCATCGGTCGCGACCTCGACATCGCCGCGGGCGAAGGTGCCGTCCGCATCTGTGAAGGCACCTTGCAAAACCAGCGTGATTTCCGTGCCGCGATGGCCGTGATCCGGCACGGCGGTCCCGGCCGGGATATGCAGAAGGCGCGCGGTGGCGGATTTGTCGGTGAGGGGTATCATTGCCTGCCGGACGCCGCGCCCGACGGGACGCCAGCGGGCCGCTTCGAGCTCGCCACCGACATAGGAGGCCAGGGGTTCGGGCAAAACCGGATCACGCGGGCGCTTTGTGGCGGGTTCCGGGGCAGAACTTTCGCCGAGGCGCGCCATCAACGCATCGAATGCGCCCGATGTCATCTCGACCTTGTCATCGGTCTCTTCCAGAAGCGCACCGCCGAGTGCATCGTAGCTTTCCGCAGCGGCGCGGCAGGCATCGCAGAGCGACAGATGCGTTGCAATGGCGAGGTCGAAGGCTTCGGGCAGCGTGCCCGTGGAATATGCCATCAAGAGGGAGTCTGGCAGGTGGTGACGGATCATCGGGACACTCATGAGGACATCGCATGACGCAGCCGATCGAGCGCCAGACGGATACGGGACTTGATCGTGCCGAGGGGCAGGCCGGTTTCGGCGGCGATCTCGGTATGAGTGAGATCCCCGAAATAGGCCTTCTCGACGAGCACGCGCTGCTTCTCGGGAAGATCGCGCAGCGCTTGGCGAAGCACGTCGCTTTCCTGTTTGAGGCCGATCACCTCGGCCTGATCGGGTTCGGCCTCGGGGCCCCAGGGTAAATCCTCGGGCTCGGGGCGCGCGTGTTTTCTGAGAAAATCGATCCGGCGGTTACGTGCGATGGTGAAGAGCCAGGTCGCGACGCTCGCGCGGCGGGGGTCGAACATGTCTGCCTTCCGCCACACGGTCTGCATGACATCCTGCACGAGATCTTCGGAAACGGCAGGGGTGAGACCGGAACGGATCAGGAAGGCTTTGAGGCGCGGTGCGAAATGGCCAAAGATCGCTGCGAAGGACGTCTGGCACCTGTCGTCACGGATCAAGAGCATCTCGGCCACCCAGTCATCGGCGCCGACTTTGTGCCCGGTCTCGGGGCGCGCGCGGAGCACGCGCGTGCCGTTCGCTCTCGGCGGCTGCCGAAAAGCGGGCTCGACTTCGGCGGGAGCGGCGTCCACATAACCCATCATGAGCGGGTTACGGGGCGGGGCATCTCCCGGATCACTAATTTTTGCGATCTGGATCTTTTTCATCCGCGGATCCGTGCATCACGTAACCCAATAAGACGCACAACACCGGAGAAGTTCCCGAATGCCATTCGAATATCGACCGGCCGAGCCGAAAAAGATCGCGATCATCGGTTCGGGGATCTCCGGTCTGGGTGCTGCCGAAGCGCTGTCTGGCACGCATCGTGTCACGCTGATCGAGGCCGAGCCGCGGCTCGGAGGTCATGCGCGCACGATCATCGCAGGAAAGCGTGGCGACCAGCCGGTCGATACAGGCTTCATCGTCTTCAACTACGCCAATTACCCCAATCTCGCGGAAATGTTCGCGCGGCTCGACGTGCCGGTGGTCGAATCCAGCATGAGCTTTGGTGCGTCCCTTGGCGGCGGGCGCATGGAATACGGGCTCGCGTCGCTCTCCGCCCTCTTCGCGCAACGCAAGAACGTGACCAACCCGCAGTTCTTGCGGATGATCCGGGATATCTTCCGCTTCAATGCGCGCGCATCCTCCTCGGCGCATGATCGCTCGCAAAGCCTTGGGGATTTCCTGGAGGCGCTGCGCGTCGGGCCGTGGTTCCGCGACTATTACCTTCTGCCGCTCTCGGGCGCGATCTGGTCGACGCCGACCGAAAAGATCCTCGACTTTCCCGCCCACGCGCTCGTGCGGTTCTTCGAGAACCACGCACTTCTGAGCACGTTCGGCCAGCATCAATGGTACACGGTCGCGGGCGGGTCTGCCCAGTATGTGCGCCGCCTCGAGGTCGCCTTGCGTCGGGCAGATGTCGACATCCGACTCGGCACGCCCGTGGCCGGCGTTCGGCGGGGTGAGACCGGCGCGGAGCTGCGTATGGAAGGCTGCGAATGGGAGCACTTCGACGAAGTGGTCTTCGCAACTCATTCCGACGACACGCTTGCGCTTCTGGCGGATGCCACGCCCGAGGAGGAGGCCGCGCTCGGCGCGATCCGCTACCAGCCGAACCGCGTCGTGCTGCATGGCGATTCCGGCATCATGCCCAAGAACCGGCGCGTCTGGTCCTCGTGGAACTACACAGAGGATGCGCCCGGAGCGATGAACGCCATTGACCTGACCTATTGGATGAATTCGCTGCAGCCGATCCCGAAGGACGATCTGTGCTTCGTCACGCTGAACACGACACGCCCGATCCGCGAGGATCTGATCTGGGACGAGACGGTTCTGAGGCACCCCGTCTACGACCTCGAGGCGCTGGCCGCGCAAGGTGACGTGGCGGCGATGAACGGCCGGAACAATACCTGGTTCTGCGGGGCGTGGATGAAGAACGGCTTCCACGAAGACGGCCTCTCCTCCGCCCTCGACGTGGCCAAGGCGATCCAGCGTCGAGACCGGGTTTCCGAGGCCGCATGAGCCGCGTCGAGCATATCCAGGGCCATACGTGGCATGGCCGGAAAGGCGAAACGAAGAACGATTTTCGCTACGGTATCGACTATGTCTGCCTCGATGCCGAAGCGCAGACCGAAGGGCCTCGCTTCTTTTCCCGGAATGCTCCGAACATCCTGTCGCTTCGCGATCTCGATCATGGCGGACCTCCGAAAGAGGGACGCGGCGCGGCCTGGGCGCGCGATGTTCTGAGCCAATACCAGGTGCGCGCGGATGGCGAGATCCTGCTGCTGGCGCAGCCGCGCATGCTCGGCCATGTCTTCAACCCGGTGAGCTTCTGGCTGGCGCATGACGCGAGCGGTGCGCTCGTCGCCGTGATCGCCGAGGTCACAAATACCTTCGGCGATCGCCATTCCTATCTCGCGCAGCGGCAGGACGGTGCGCCGATCGCGGCCAGCGACCGTCTGACCGCGCGCAAGATCTTCCACGTCTCGCCCTTCCAGCCCATCGGCGGCGGCTACGAGTTTCGCTTCGACATCCGCCCGGACCGGATCGGCATCTGGATCGATTTCGATACCGGCGACGGTGGCGGCGTGATCGCGACGCTCACGGGGCGACGCGCGCCGATGACGAATGGCTCGATCCTGCGTGCGCTCCTGCGCCGTCCCTTCGGTTCTCGCCGGGTTCTGGCGCTGATCCATTGGCAGGCGCTCAAGCTCTGGTGGAAAGGCGCACGCTATCGGCCGCGTCCCGAACCGCCGGTCGAGGACGTCTCGCGATGAGCGAGGCGCCGCGCAATCTTTGGGGATATGCGGTCTTTGCCGGGACGCTCTCTGCGGCGGGGCTGCCGATCTACATCCACGCACCGAAATTCTATGCCGACAGCTACGCAGTCGGGCTGGGCACGCTGGGCACGATCCTTTTCGCGCTGCGGCTACTGGATCTCGTGCAGGATCCGGCCTTCGGGTGGCTGGCCGAACGCTTGAGAGGTGTCAGGGGTCTGGCTGTTGCCGTGGCCGCGGCGATCATGGGCTCTGGCATGATCGGGCTTTTCGCCGTGACGCCGCCCGTCCATCCGACGCTCTGGTTCGCGATCACGTTGACGATGGTGTTCTCGGCCTTCTCTTTCATGACGATCACCTTCTACGCGCGCGGCGTGGCGAAGGCCGAGGATCTGGGCGAGAAGGGCCACCTGAAGCTTGCGCGGTGGCGAGAGACGGGCGCGCTTCTTGGGATCTGCGCAGCATCGGTCATGCCAACGGCTTTCGCGGCGGCTGGGCTGCCTGAATTCGCGGTCTTCTCTCTGGTCTTTGCCGGGCTTTGCCTTCTTGCCGTTCTCCTGATGAGGACGGAGTGGCGCGGCGGCCTCGCGGTCGGCTCGTCGGGCTTCAAGGTGATCCTGTCGGATCCTGTGGCCCGCAAGCTGCTGCTCGTAGCCTTGGCCAATGCCGCGCCGGTCGCTGTGACGTCGACGCTGTTCCTGTTCTTCGTGGAAGCGCGGCTCGATGCGCCGGGCTGGGAAGGGCCGCTCCTGCTCTTGTTCTTCCTTGCCGCGGCAGCATCGGTCACCTTCTGGTCCCGTGCGGCCGAAAGGTTCGGTGGCCGGCGGACGCTCATGGCCGCGATGGTCGCGGCGATCATCGCCTTCTCTTTCGCGCTGTTCTTGCGTGAGGGCGACGTCTGGGCCTTCGCGGCGATCTGCCTCGCCTCGGGTGCGACGCTTGGCGCGGACCTGACGCTTCTTCCGGCGATCTTCGCGCAGCGGATGGAAAAGATCGCGCCCAACGCGACGGAGGGTTTCTCCCTCTGGTCCTTCGCTCAGAAATTCACGCTGGCATTTGCGGCCGCAGCGCTCCTGCCGCTTCTCGAAGCGTCGGGCTTCGAGTCTGGACAAGAGAATTCTTCTGACGCGCTGTGGACCCTCAGCCTGTTATACGCGTTCGTCCCATGTCTCTTGAAACTTATCGCACTCGCCCTCCTCTGGGCGACCCAATTGGAAGAGTGAGGACATGGCGGCACTGTCCTTCATCATCGGCGCGTTCGTCGCGCTCATGGCAGTATGGTTTGTTCGGCGCAGGATCGGGTTCCTCGGTCAGCGTCCGGCACATTACGCAGAAGGTGGACCCACCTTCGATCTGACCCGGCACCTGAGCGGAGAGATGTTCTGCGACGGTGTCATATACGGCCCGTCAGGCCGGGTCGTGTCGCGGTTCGCGGCGGACTTCAACATCGTCTGGAACGGCGCGAAGGCGATCATGTCGGAACATTTCCGCTACGACAGCGGGGAGACGCAGGACCGCGCCTGGCATCTCGAGCTCGGCGAGGATGGACGGTTCACCGCCAATGCGGACGATCTCATCGGTGAGGGCAGCGGCGTGCAATCGGGCCCTACGGTGTGCCTGTCTTATCGGATCAAATTGCCGCCCGATGCGGGCGGTCACGTTCTTGATGTGGTCGATTGGATGTATCTCACGCCCGACGGAACCATCATCAATCGCAGCCAGTTTCGCAAATACGGTTTTAAGGTCGCCGAGCTCGTGGCGACGATGCGTCGGAAGGAGCCTGCATGATGGAATGGACCGGAAAACGGTATTGGATCGTCGGCGCGAGCGCCGGTCTTGGCTCCGCGATCGCAGAACAGCTGAGCCGCGTCGGCACCGAGGTCGTTCTTTCGGCCAGAAGCACGGACAAGCTCGAGGAATTGAGCCAGCGCCTCGACGGGCGCACGAAGATCGTGCCGCTCGATGTGACGGATGACGAATCCTGCGCGAAGGCCGTCGAGGAGGTTGGCGATGTCGATGGCGTCATCTTCTGCGCCGGCGTCTACTGGCCGTTTGGTGCAGACGAGTGGAACGCAGAGCAGGCCGTCGCGATGGCGGAGGTCAATTACGTCGGTGCGGTCCGGTTTCTCGGACATGTCGTCCCGCGCATGATCGAACGCGATCACGGCCATGTCGCGCTTGTCGGCTCATTGACAGGGTATCGCGGGTTGCCGGGCTCCTTTGCCTACACGTCCTCGAAAGCGGGCGTCATGTCGCTGGCCGAATGCCTCTACGCGGATTTGCACAAGACGAACGTGAAGGTGCAGCTCCTCAGCCCCGGTTTCGTCAAGACGAGGCTCACTGAAAAGAACGATTTCAAGATGCCGCAGATCATGGAGCCGAAGGACGCGGGGCGGATCGTGTTCGAGCATCTGAACTCGGACAACTTCGCACGGGCTTTCCCCAACCCCTTCGCCTGGGTGTTCAAGGTCGGACAGATTCTGCCCGAGGGCCTTTATTACCGGCTCTTCGCGCGCTGATCAGCGCAACGCACGCCCCTTGAGAATCGCGTCTGGACCGAACCGCGCGCGGATGCGATCAGTGGCGCGTTCGGCCTCGCTGCGTTTCGCAGCTTCGGGATCGAGAAGATCCGGCGTGCGGTCGGCCACATCGGCGCTGCAGAGGTCGGACAGACCGACGCCCAACAGCCGGTAGGCCCGCGCGCCTTCGACGTTGTCGAACAAAGCGCGGGCTTCGCGATAGATCCGGTCCGCGATCTGTGTCGCGTCACGCAACGCATGCCGCCGCGTGATGAGCGAGAAATCGGCGCGCTTGAGCTTCAACACGACGACACGCCCCGCCAGATCCTTGGCCTTGGCGCGGTCGGCCACCTTTTCCGCCATACGCCAGAGATGTCCGTCGAGAAGGTCGGGATCGGCGGTGTCCTCGTGGAACGTGGTCTCATTGGAGATCGACTTCACGGGATTCCGGGCCGAGATACGTCTCGCGTCCTCTCCGCGCGCGAGATGGAAAAGCCGCGTGCCCATCGATCCGAATCGGGCCGTCAGATCCCGCTCGTCCCATCGCAAGAGATCCTCGAAAGTGCGTATGCCGGCGCGATCCAGCGCCTCCTGCGTCGCGGTGCCGACGCCCCAGATCAGACGGACGGGCTTCGGCCGGAGAAAAGCTTGCGTCTCCGCCTTGCCGATCACCGCGAAGCCGAACGGCTTGTCGAGATCGGACGCGACCTTTGCGAGAAACTTGTTGTGGCTGAGCCCGATCGAACCGGTGATGCCGAGCTCGTCACGCATCCGCCGAACGAGCCGCGCGAGCATCACCGCGGGCGGCGCGCCGTGCAGTCGCGCGGTGCCGGTCAGATCGAGGAACGCTTCGTCGAGCGACAGGGGCTCGACCGCAGGCGTCAGCTCTTCCATCATCGCGCGGATCTGCTGGCTGATCTCTGCATAGAGCTGCATGCGTGGTTTGATGACGATTGCGTCGGGGCAGAGGTCGAGCGCCTTGAACATCGGCATGGCGGACCGCACCCCCTTGATCCGCGCGACGTAGCAGGCGGTCGAGACGACCCCGCGGCGCCCACCGCCGATGATGACGGGCTTGTCCGCCAGCTCCGGATTGTCGCGCTTTTCGACGGAGGCATAGAAGGCGTCGCAATCCATATGCGCGATGGAAAGATCGCGCAGCTCCGCATGAGCCACAACCCGGCGCGAGCGGCAGGACGGGCAGCGTGGCCCCGCGTCGAACTCGGTCAGGCAATCGCGGCAGAGGGCGGGCATTTCAGGAGCTTCGGGCTGTATGGATCCCTGCCAAGATGAGCGATCCTCCGCGCCGCTTCAATGGCTCGTGCGGCAGACATAGAAAAGCCGGAGCCGGGGGAAGGGCCGGCTCCGGCAGGGGGAGGTCAAGGGACAGGGAAAAGACCTCCAAGGGAACAAGATCGAAACTCGCGGTCAGGCCGCTTTGTTCCATGCATTTCCGATAAATCTTTTGGCCGAACTGAACAGGCTTGCGACTTCGCTCTCGTCGCTGCCGTCACCCATCGGGTGCGCCACGCGGCTCCGTAGTTCGCTGCCGTTTTGCATCTTCCGTGTTGCATCGGCCACAAGGCCCTGGCGGACCAACTGCTCCGGCGCGTCGAGGGGCGCTTCGAAACTGGCAGGCAGTCTAATCTGGCCGGTCTGTGTGTCGCAGGTTGCGAGTGCTTCGAAGGATTGGGAGGCGGCGTTGTAGGTCACGTCGCCCAATTCTGGAATCTGTGTCATGTCGTCTGCCTCGTTGCTGTTCTTGCCACAATAACGAGGAAAACCTGTGGATAGTTCCAGAAAGCCCTTGTCAGACAATCTCTTGCAAGATGTCAGCGGCGGCGCCCCGAGGATTTGAGGCCTGCCAGATCGGGCGGCCGACCACGATATGGTCGGCTCCATCGGCGATGGCTCGGGCCGGTGTCGCGATTCGTTTCTGGTCGCCATGCGCTGCGCCGTCGGGCCGGACGCCGGGCGTCACGATGAGACGTCCGGCGGACTCTCCGAGCCCACGGATGCGCGCGGCCTCCTGCGGGGACGCGATGACGCCATCGGCCCCTGCCTCGAACGCGCGGCCCGCCCGCTCTTCGACGAGGGCTGACATATCGCCGCTCTGCATCATGCACTCATCGAGATCGCCCCGGTCCAGCGAGGTCAGGATGGTCACGGCGAGGATCTTCGTCCTGGTGCCTGACGCGCCTTCCATCGCCGCGCGAACCACGTGCGGATCGCCATGCACGGTCAGGAAGTCGATGTCGAACTGCGCGAGGCCGCGTACGGCATTCTCGACGGTCTGGCCGATATCGAACAGCTTCATGTCAAGGAAGACGCGCTTGCCGTGCTCCTGCTTGAGCTCGTTGGCCAGGGCCAATCCGCCGCCTGTCAGCATCCCGAGGCCGATCTTGTAGAAGCCGACAGCATCGCCAAGCGTTTCGGCCAGTTTCAGCCCAGAGAGCGCATCCGGCACATCGAGCGCAACGATTAGACGGTCATCCGACATGACAAGGAACCTCTCTGGACTAAGTTATGACCGATTAAAGGGGATCGGGAACGGAATCCACCCGGCTTCGTTCCATTCATTAGGTCACAACAATTCGTTATTGGGAGTGTGAGGATGGCTGACGACAAGTCTGCAGGGAAGACCGATACCGGTCCGGCAGAGAACAAGCCCAAGGGAACACCTGCGAAGAAACCGATGAGCGTCGCACCGATCACCATCGGCGCGGGTGTCGTTGTCGCCGCTGGTATCGCGTTGACGCTCGGCCTGACCCAGGGCGGCGGCGAAGAAACGGCAAGCGCTGACGAAACGCAGATGGCCTCCGCCGACATGAGCGGCGAAGGCGACTCGAGCGGCGGCGCGGCCGACGGGAGCTCCGACGGCGAGGCGTCTGGCGAAGCCGCATCCGCGGAAGGTGCCGAGACCGACAGCGGCGGGTCCGCCGATGCATCTGGCGAGGACACTGCATCCGCCGAAAGCGATGGCGCTTCCGAATCCGAATCCGAAGACGACGCGGCGAGTGCCGAGGGCGATACAGCAAGCACCGAAGGTGATGCGGCAGGCTCCGACGCGGAAGGCTCCGACAGCGCGGCAGCATCCACGGAAGGCGAAACGTCTTCCGAGAGCGATACGAGCGCCGAAGGCTCCGAAGACGCCAGTGCGTCGGACGGCTCCGAGACCGAAACCGCATCTGCCGACAGCGAGAGCTCCAGTGAGAGCGGTGCAGCTTCTGAAGACGCGACCGGTTCTGAGACTGAAACCGCAGCTTCCGAGGGCGATGCCTCCGGTGAGGCCGCGGAAGGCTCTGAAAGCAGCGAGGGCGGCAGCGACTCTGAAGGATCTGACGCAGCAGCAGCGTCCGACAGCTCTGGTGAAGCAACTGCAGCCGAAGAGAACGCATCCGACGCGAGCAGCGCGGACGGCTCCGATGCCGAGGCAGCCGACGGCAGCTCTGAGACCGGCTCGTCCAACGAGAGCACGTCCGAAGCCGACAGCTCCGAAGCTTCGGAGACTGAGGCGGCATCTGCCGATAGCGGCTCCTCCGAGGAAACTGCCTCGTCTGACGAGGGGAGCTCTTCCGAGGAAAGCGCGTCCGAGGGTGACACGGCCCAAAGCGCGGAGAGCGGCGGTGACACCGAAGCTTCGGGCACTGAGATGGCCGCGGCCAACAGCCAGTCTTCCAGCGAAGAGAGCGGAAGCTCCGAAGGTTCGGACTCCGAGGCCGCATCCTCCGAAGGTGACACCTCCGGCGAAAGCGAGTCTGCCTCGGAAGGCAGCGAGAGTTCCGAAAGCAGCAGCGACGAAGCTGAAGGCTCAGGTACTGAAACCGCATCCGCCGAAGGCGCAGCGTCGGGGGAAAGCGACTCGGGCAGCGAAGGTGGCGAAAGCACCGAAGGCGAGTCTTCCGAAGGCGATGCGTCGAGTGAAAGCGCTTCGGACGGTGGTGAAGGCTCCGAGACGGAGACCGCTTCCGCCGAAGGTCAAAGCTCGGGCGAAGGTGAAGCGGCTTCTTCCGAAGGCGAGACGTCGGACAGAGAAGGCTCGAGCGACGAGGCTGCCTCTGAAGAGACCGCAAGCGGCTCTGAGGATGAGTCCCAGCAGGGGTCCGAGACGGCCTCCGCCGAGGGCGATTCCGAAGGTCAGAGCTCTGACGGCTCCTCCGAGGAGAGCTCGGAGACCGGCAACGCGATGGCAGCCGACCTCAGCGACGAAGACCTCCAGGAGCTGACCGAAACCGCGACGCAAGCGGCACAGGCCGCCCGGTCCGCGCAAGCCGCCGCGGAAGATGCGCGCGCAGCAGCCGCGGATATCCAGGCTGCTGCCGATCAGGCCGCGCAAGCCGCAGAGCAAGCTGCGAATGCGGCAGCCGAAGCGTTCGAGCGGCTGCGCCAAGCCAGCGAGTCCATCGGCCAAGGCGGCAGCGGCTCGTCGGAAGGCGGCAATGGATCGTCGGAAGGCGGCAACGGATCGTCGGATAGCAGTAACTGATCGCTGCTCCTGCAAAGCTTGAAGGGCGTCTCTTCGGAGGCGCCCTTTTTTGCGTGTTGCATTCTTGCACCAACCGAAGCCGACCCCATCTATCTCTTGAGGCTCCGAAAAATTGATGTGCCGCATGACGGGCATCGAAACGGTCGGAGCGCTTTACCAAGGAGAGACCCATGAACCTAGAGAAGTTCACGGAACGTGCGCGCGGCTTCATTCAGGCCGCACAGACCATCGCGATGCGGGAAAGCCATCAGCGCATCGCACCCGAGCATCTGCTGAAAGCCCTGCTCGACGACGACCAGGGATTGGCGTCCAATCTCATTTCCCGCGCCGGCGGCGCGCCGGACCGCGTCCGGCAAGCGCTTGATCTTGCGCTCGGCAAGGTGCCGAAAGTTTCGGGTGATGCGGGCCAGACTTACCTCGACGCCGCGACTGGCCGGGTTCTTGCCGAAGCCGAGAAGCTTGCCAAGAAGGCTGGCGACAGCTTCGTGCCGGTCGAGCGGATGCTGACCGCCCTTGCGATGGTGAAAAGCCCTGCGAAAGAAGCATTGGACGCGGGTGCGGTGAACGCGCAGAACCTCAATGCCGCGATCAACGACATCCGCAAGGGTCGGACCGCTGACAGCGCCAATGCCGAAGAAGGCTATGATGCGCTTAAGAAATATGCGCTCGACCTCACCGCGCGGGCCGAGGAAGGCAAGATCGATCCGATCATCGGTCGCGACGAGGAAATCCGCCGCGCGATGCAGGTTCTGAGCCGCCGCACCAAGAACAACCCGGTGCTCATCGGTGAGCCCGGCGTCGGCAAGACCGCGATCGCCGAGGGCCTCGCCCTGCGGATCGTCGATGGTGACGTCCCCGAAAGCTTGCGGAACAAGCGTCTCATGGCGCTCGACATGGGCGCGCTTATCGCTGGCGCGAAGTATCGCGGAGAGTTCGAGGAACGTCTGAAGGCCATCCTGAAAGAGATCGAGGCCGCAGCCGGAGAGATCATCCTCTTCATCGACGAGATGCACACGCTGGTCGGCGCCGGCAAAGCCGATGGCGCGATGGATGCCTCGAACCTTCTGAAGCCTGCTCTGGCGCGGGGTGAGCTGCATTGTGTCGGTGCGACCACGCTCGACGAGTACCGCAAGCATGTCGAGAAGGACGCGGCCCTTGCCCGGCGGTTCCAGCCGCTCATGGTGAATGAACCTACGGTCGAGGATACGATCTCCATCCTCCGGGGCATCAAGGAGAAATACGAGCTGCACCACGGCGTGAGGATCTCGGACTCCGCACTCGTTTCGGCTGCGCAGCTTTCGCACCGCTACATCACCGACCGTTTCCTGCCCGACAAGGCGATCGACCTGATGGACGAAGCCGCCTCGCGGCTGCGAATGGCGGTCGATTCCAAGCCAGAGGAGCTCGACGCGCTCGACCGGCAGATCCTGCAGATGCAGATCGAACAGGAGGCGCTTCGGAAAGAAGACGATGCCGCGTCGAAGGATCGGTTGACCAAGCTCGAGAAGGATCTCGCCGAGCTGCAGGAACGCGCCTCCGAGATGACTGCCAAGTGGCAAGCCGAACGCGACAAGCTCAGCAAGTCACGCGAGCTCAAGGAGCAGCTCGACCGGGCGCGCGCCGATCTCGAGATCGCCAAGCGCAACGGCGATCTCGCAAAGGCGGGTGAGCTCAGCTACGGCGTGATCCCGGGTCTCGAGAAAGAGCTGAACCAGGCCGAGGATGCCGGAGAGGACGTGATGGTCGAAGAGGCCGTCCGCCCCGAGCAGATTGCCCAGGTCGTCGAGCGCTGGACGGGTATCCCGACCTCCAGGATGCTGGAAGGGGAGCGCGAAAAGCTGCTGCGGATGGAAGACGGTCTGCACAAGCGGGTCATCGGACAGGATCAGGCTGTCCGTGCCGTGGCGAATGCCGTGCGCCGCGCCCGTGCGGGTCTGAACGACGAGAACCGCCCCTTGGGATCGTTCCTGTTCCTCGGGCCGACCGGCGTCGGCAAGACCGAACTGACCAAGGCTGTTGCCGAGTTCCTCTTCGATGATGACGGCGCGATGGTGCGAATCGACATGTCGGAGTTCATGGAGAAGCACGCGGTGGCCCGGCTCATTGGCGCGCCTCCGGGGTATGTGGGCTACGACGAGGGCGGCGTTCTGACCGAGGCAGTCCGGCGCAAGCCTTACCAGGTCGTGCTCTTCGACGAGGTGGAGAAGGCGCATCCGGACGTGTTCAACGTGCTTCTGCAGGTTCTCGACGACGGTGTGCTGACCGATGGTCAGGGCCGCACCGTCGACTTCAAGCAGACGCTCATCGTACTGACGTCGAACCTTGGCAGTCAGGCGCTCAGCCAGTTGCCGGAAGGTGCTGACAGCGGCAAGGCCAAGCAGGACGTGATGGACGCGGTGCGCGCGCATTTCCGTCCTGAATTCCTCAACCGGCTCGATGAGACGATCATCTTCGATCGCCTGAAGCGCGAGGACATGGGTGGCATCGTAGAGATCCAGCTGGCGCGCCTCCTGAACCGCCTTGCGAGCCGCAAGGTCACGCTCGAGCTGGACGATGCCGCGAAGGATTGGCTGGCCGACGAAGGCTATGATCCGGTGTTCGGTGCGCGGCCACTCAAGAGGGTGATCCAACGCGCTCTTCAGGATCCATTGGCCGAGATGATCCTCGCGGGCGACGTGACCGATGGCAGCGTCCTGCCGGTCTCGGCGAGTGCGGATGGACTGGTGATCGGGGACAAGGTGGCGTCTTCGAATCGCCCGCGCCCGGACGATGCCGTCGTGCACTGAGACGGATGCGATGCAGCCCAAGCGGTACGTAACCGCACACGCACCCGCGAGAGTTCATTTCGCGGGTGCGCTTCATTTATATTTTGAGCAGATGGCCAAACGCGACTGAACAAAGGTCGTTTTGTCACGCGAACGTCGATCATTCGATGTATGTTATGCAAATTCGCAATAGCCGATTTGCATAACGGCTGCACAGTGAGGGGTTGCTGTGGCAAAACGTATTTTCAAATGCTCGTATTGTTCTCACCGGCTCCGGTTCGGTGCGACGGAATGCTCAAACTGCGGAAGCGGAACGCCAATACTAAACCGCTCTTGGGCGCACGTACTGACGGGAACCATGCTCGTCTCGGCGATGGCGTTGTTGCTTCTTTCTTTAAGGTGAAAATGCATTGTCGGGTTGGCGCGATAACTTCATGTCCGTCTCGCGGACGCGTGAACGTTGCGCCAAACGGATCGGGGCGGCCACAAGCCGCCCCGACGCCTGAACTCATTCGGACGGCATCAGCACCGAGTCGATGACATGGATCACGCCGTTCGATGCCTCGATGTCGGCGCTGGTGACGGTTGCGTCGTTCACCATGACGGTGTCGCCGTCGATGGAGACGGTCACAGTGCTGCCTTCGACGGTTTCTGCTTCCATGCCGTCGGACAGATCACCGGACATCACGGCACCCGAGACAACATGGTAGGTGAGGATCGAGGTCAGCTGATCCTGGTTCTCTTCCATGAGCAGCTCGTCGACGGTGCCTTCCGGCAGTGCCTCGAAGGCTTCGTCGGTCGGCGCGAAGACGGTGTAGGGGCCTTCTCCGGTCAGCGTCTCGACAAGACCCGCCGCCTCGGCTGCGGCGAGGAGCGTGGTGAAGTTGCCCGCATCCTGCGCGGTTTCAACAATGTTCATCTCGTCCTGAGCGAACGCCGCGGTGCCGAGCGACGTGGTAGCAGCCAACGTCAATGCGAGGTAAGTTCTGCGGAACATCAAACTCTCCTATTTTGGTGTCCGATGCAGGATCTGCATCTGGCTGACCTACGTAGCCGGACACGAAAAAGATCACCTCACGGGGCGGAGAGACGGCGGGGATCCGCGCTTGACGGAAAGGCCCGGCTCACTAAGCCACGGCCCATTTGGTTTTCCAATGAACTCATCGTTACCCTGCGTCACTCGGGACGCGGAAAACGCGAAAGATTTCATCGAAACCACGGCAAGTTGAGCCAGCTGTGCTTGGCGTTCAAGCCGGGCCGCGCGTAGCATCGGCGAAACTTCCGGAGGTTTCATGGCGCATCGCTGGACGAACACTTTCACACGGGCCGACGCGACGCCCGAGCCGATTTTCCTCAATCGCCGGCAGATCATCGCGGGCCTGGCTGCCGGCTCGGTCGCGGGGGGCCTTTTCTCCACGCGGGCGCGCGCGCAAGCGGAAGGTCTTGAGCCGAACGACTGGGAGGAGATCACCCAGTACAACAATTACTACGAGTTCGGCACCGGCAAGGACGACCCGGCGCGCCTCGCCGGTCAGCTGACGACATCGCCCTGGGCGATCGAGATCGATGGCATGGTCGAGCGTCCCGGCACCTACGACTTCGAAGATATCCTGTCCGAGATGACCATCGAGGAGCGCATCTACCGCTTCCGCTGCGTGGAGGCCTGGTCGATGGTCGTGCCCTGGAACGGCTTCGAACTGGCTGATCTTCTGGACATGGCTGGCGTTCAGGACGGCGCACGGTACGTTGCATTCGAGACGCTGCTGCGTCCCGAAGAGATGCCGGGCGTTTCGCGCCCGGTTCTCGAATGGCCGTATGTGGAGGGTCTGCGGCTCGACGAGGCGCGCCATCCGCTCACCATTATGGCGACCGGCATTTATGGGCGGGACATTCCAAACCAGAATGGCGCACCGATCCGGCTGGTCGTGCCGTGGAAATACGGGTTCAAGTCGATCAAGAGCATCGTGCGGATCACGCTCACGGACAGCGAGCCGCCGACGAGCTGGAACAAGGCCAATCCGCGCGAGTACGGCTTCTATTCGAACGTGAACCCGAACGTGGATCATCCCCGCTGGTCACAAGCCACCGAGCGCGAGATCGGCGGCGGGCTCTTCAGCCCGCGCAAACCGACGCTCATGTTCAACGGTTACGAAGACGAGGTCGCCGCGCTCTATGAAGGCATGGATCTGTCGGTGAACTTCTGATGGCGTGGCGCGACAGGGTAAATGGCTGGGCTCGGCGCATTCCGACCTGGGCCGTCTACCTTGTCTACGCGTTGCCCGCGCCCTGGTTCTTCTATCTCGGGCTGACCGGCGGACTTGGCGTCGAGCCAATAGAAGCGCTGGAGCATGAATACGGCGAGATCGCGCTTCAGCTTCTGATCATCGGTCTCTGCATCACACCTCTGCGGCGTCATGCAGGTCTGAACTTCATGAAGTTCCGGCGCGCCTTCGGCCTGCTCGCCTTCTTCTACGTGGTGCTGCACCTGAGCGTTTGGGCGATCCTCGATGTACAGGCGCTTTCGGCCGTCTGGGCCGATATCGTGAAGCGCCCCTATATCACCGTGGGCATGGCGGGTTTCCTTTTGCTCCTGCCGCTCGCGCTGACATCGAACGCTTTATCCGTCCGCAGGCTCGGCCCGCGTTGGCGCAAACTGCATCGGCTCGTCTATCCGGCGGTGCTGCTCGGTGCGATTCACTTCGTGATGCTCCGCAAGGGCCTGCAGATCGAACCGCTGATCTACCTTTTGGTGGTCGTCGCACTGCTCGCTTTGCGACTCGAAGTGCGTTCGATTCCCGGATTTGCGCGCTCACGCGGCTGAACTTGCGCTCTTCCGCTGGCTTGCCCTGTTAGCGCGGCGAGTACCGCGAAAGATCCTTGCGATCGGACGTAGGGTCCGCGACAGAATTTTCCCACAACTTACTGAAAACTAGACTGAAACCGGAAATCTGAAGAAAAATTGGATTTTCTCGAATTTTCTTCTTGCGGGTTTGGAGAGGTATCCGTAGATAGCGCTTCACCGGCGGCGCTGAGGCGCGGTTGGGGCGCCAGACGGGGCGGCGGCG
>NZ_FOXV01000045.1 GCF_900115815.1 Roseivivax halotolerans
GCTATTTGGGGAGCGCGCGCGCCATGGCGCTCAGCACCCCGACACTGGCCTGGTTTTGCGCCGCCACGTGGCCGGTTATTACTCCGCCGTTGACAGGTCTGAAAAATTGCCGTCACCAAAACTTACAAAAGCGTCTGTTTCCAACGCGTTGTCTGCCGCTCTGGACTTGGGGCTGACAGTCTCGTCGATGGATATTCAGCCGGACGGTTCGATGCGGGTCGAGTTCGGAGCGCAAGCCGAAATGAACCACGCAAACTCAAACACCAGAGCCGGTTCGAAATCACCGAAGAAGTGGGGAGAAAATAAATGAAGCATCGGTTTCCAGGACTGCTCAAAGATCGAACTGCTGCAGGCACAATTCGTTGGCGTGTTCGCGTTGAGGGAGATCGCAACCGTAAGCTTCCGATACCTATGGGCCCGGGCGAGCCTGGGTTTCATGAGCACTATTTCGCGGCTCGCGCTGGACGAAAGCTGGAAGAAAAGAAACCAGAAAAAGCTATTACAGGGACGCTGGATGCCCTCTGCGACGGATATCTTGAATGGCTTTCTGAGAGGGTTGAGGACAGCGATATCGAACCACAACACAAGCCGTCGCCACTGACCCTGAAGGGACATCGATCGTTGCTTCGCCGTGCATGCGACATCAAGGATCCTGATGGCGATCGTATGGGGTCCCTTGATGTAGACTTACCCAAAGCGGCAATCGTCCACATTCGCGACTCTTTCGGTTCGAAAACTGGATCTGCAGACAATTGCCTCAAAGCGTTGCGTGCCGCGTATAGATGGGGCGAGGAGCGTTTCGGTTTCCCAAAGACACCCTCGGTGTTCGAGGTCAAAAAGGTCCACAAAAATCGGGGTGGCGCAACACCATGGACCGTTGCAGACATGAGGAAATTCCTCAGGCACCACGGTCCGGGTGACCTGCCCCTTTTTTCAGGGCCACTCGTAAGTCGAGCCTGTTCTCCTTTTGGGTGCCATCATTCGGCGGCGTGAGCAATGGGCGCAGGCGCGG
>NZ_FOXV01000012.1 GCF_900115815.1 Roseivivax halotolerans
GCGCCTGTTCTTCTGGGGGATGCGTTAGAGGGAGAGGCGCGCGAGCTGGGCACCGTGATGGCCGGGATTGCCAAGGCGGTAGCGCGCCACGGCACACCTGCTTCTCCGCCGGCCGTGCTGATATCGGGTGGAGAGACGACGGTGACAGTCGGCGATACGAAACCCGGTCGCGGTGGACGAAACACCGAGTTTTTGCTGTCTCTCGCGCTCGCGCTGAATGGCCACAAAAACATTTCCGCAGTTGCCGCTGACACGGACGGCATCGACGGGACAGAGGATGCGGCTGGGGCAATTTTAGGTCCAGACTTTGCAAGGGATGCGGCGCGCAAAGGCATCAATGCAAGTAGGGCGCTCGAGATGCATGACAGTTTCACGGTGTTCGACCAACTCGGCTACCTTGTAACAACCGGGCCAACACTGACCAACGTAAACGATTTCCGAGCGATCGTGATACGCAGGTGAAAAAACAGTTTGCTTTGAGCGATTTGCAAAGCAGCGTGACAGCGACAGCGAATGGTGGGAGAGGGCCGTCCAGGCCCGCCCTCACCCCTCGAAAAAACGCCCCACGCCATAGGCGATCAGGGCAGCGGTCCCCCCGATCAGAATTGTTTCGGCCGCAGAGGTCCACCACCGCCGCAGCGACCACCGGCTTTTGAGAACGCCGATACCAGCGAACGTAACCGCTGTCGCCAGAACAGAGGTCATGAAGGGATATGGCACCCCCACGGCGAATGGCACGAGCGGCAGAAGACCACAGCAGAGGAAGGCCAGGAAGGTGGCCACCGCATCCCGGGCGGGTGTCGGTGTCGATGGCGCGTCGGTGCCGTCAACCAGAAGGCCGATCCAGGCTGATCGGCTTTGCTCGATGGCCTCCGTCGCTTGGGCAAGTGAGTCTCCGGTCAGGCCACGCGCGGACAGAAGGCGTGACAGGCGCGTCCGCGCCGCGTCGGGGTCGCGCGTCACCAGCGCGGTGAACCAGGCACGCCGCCGCGCGGCATCCTCCATGTTTGCGCGCCCACCCGCATAGATGCCCGCTGCCATCGAAAACCCGTCCGCGACGACGTTGGCCGTTCCGAGGGCCAGCACCACGCTGATGGGCAGCCCCGCGCCGGCCACGCCGGCGACGATGGCGAACGCCGTCACCGTTCCGTCGATGGCGCCCAGCACCGCCTCGCGAAGATACGGCGCAGCGCCGTGATCGGCGTCCAGATCAGGCGAGGGCTCAGGGACATCTGTCATGCGGCTCAGTCCTATCCTTCCTGCATCGACATGGCGTTGATCCGGGTCAAAGCGTGCGATGGGCTGCGCCGGAAGGATCGAAACGACGATATAAATTGGAGGGGCACGCATGGAGGGAAGAACATCGGCTTTGACGATGATGCTGGCCAGTCTGGTTTGGCCACAGGCAGCCCGGGCCTCGAGCTGTCGATAACTGCGCGCGGGGCCAAGCTGTTTCAGCAGACCTGCGCGGCCTTCCATGGTTTGGACGGCCGCGACGGGCTCGCACCGGGCCTGACGCGCATGACAATGGACGGGAGCGGCACGTTCCCCAGCATCGAGGTCCTGACCCGGATGCACGAGGGGGGCGACGCCATGCCGGCCTTCCGGGATCTCGTCCCGGGTCCGACCTTGGTGGTCGAGATAGAAGAAGGCAACGGAACCCCCGTACCCGAAGACATGATGGCGATCTGGCGGTATCTCGAGACGATCCAGCGTCCGGAACTCCAATCCCACGACTAAGGGATTGCGTGCGAGCGCCTCGCTTCCGATCTCGCAGCTTCGGCGAATGGCTGGATCGGGTAAACTCCGCCGAGACAATCAGTATTCATGCGAAGGTCTGCTTCGGGCCGGTCGCGATGGGCTTGGCCCATGCTGCAACAGCGAGCGCACCCAAGATCGACGCGGTCAGTTTGGGCTCCGAGCAGCCATTCGTGCAGCGCTCCCGTGGTAGCGTGGTAGGATCGCCCTGCCGACACGATGTCGGTGTTGCGGAGGATGGGGCGGACCGGAGGATCCACCATGCCCACCACAAACCTTCCTGCCATCCGCCTTCGGAGACCAGCCTGGAACAGAGGCCGCATCGTCGGCCAGAAACGACCGCTTCTGCCGAAAGATGTCTGGGCCATTCGCGTGCGCCTCGAGATCGCTAACCGAATTCGGGATCTCGCCCTCTTCAACACTGCCATCGACAGCAAACTGCGAGGTTGCGATCTGATCAAGCTGAAGGTCGCCGATGTTTTCGCTGCCGGTCAGGTCAAAGAGCGCGCCTCGGTTATTCAAAGCAAGACACAGAAACCTGTCCGCTTCGAGATCACTGAGGGAACGCGGAAATCACTCCTGCGGTGGATGGACGAACCGTTGATGATCGGTTCCGAGTTCCTTTGGCCGGGACGGTTTCACGAGCGGCTGCACATCTCGACCCGGCAATACGCACGCTTGGTCCGGGATTGGGTGAAATCGATCGGGCTGGAACCGAGTGCGTATGGAACCCATTCTATGCGCCGAACCAAGCTGGCTCAGATCTACCGCAACACTGGCAACCTGCGCGCTGTTCAGCTTTTTCTCGGTCACACTAAAATGGACAGCACCGTTCGTTACCTCGGCGTCGAACTTGAAGACGCCTTGGCAATACCTGAGCCAGTAGAAATCTGAAGGCTCGGGCCGTTTTCAAAGACGGCCCACTCCGGACCTTCGAGATGTTCGGCCTTGCTGCGCCGCGGCTTCCCCGAACCGGCCCTCCATGACATCGTGCAGCGAAATCGAAAGGTCGGAGGTCTGCTGAGCGGGACCTTCCGGACCTTCGCTGCGCATGCTCGGTTTACGCTGCGCACACGCAGTCACCCGGGAGGCAGGGCGGGGAGCAGTCGTTCGCTGCGGTATGTGCGAACTGCGGTGACGGGGGAGCAAACGCATTGGGTGCCCTGACGGCGATCAGACGAACATGATATCAGTTTGGCCCGCAGCCTGCGTCTCGGAGGCCGGCGGGATATTCCCTTTCTCGATCACGAAGCGCCGACTTCCGCGATCGTGTCCACTTCCAACGCGCGCCGCATGTAGCGGCCGGGAGGCTCACCGACGTGGCGGCTGAAGGCCGTGCTGAACGTGCTCGCCGATCCATAGCCGATCCGATCCGCGATGTCGGCAATCGACAACGCTCCTTCCCGCAGCAGCGACTTGGCGACGGCCATGCGCCAGGCCAGAAGATAGTCCATCGGCGTCATGCCGACGGTCCTCAGGAACCTGTCGAAAAAGGCGGAGCGCGACATTCCGACCTCCCGCGCAAGGCGGTTTGCGGTCCAGTTCCGCTTAAGATCGCCGTGCATCAGACGCAACGCCGTCACAACGCGGTCATCCGACAGCCCACGCAACAGGCTTGGCCCGGACGTAGTACCGGGCACTGATCGCAGACCCTCGATCAACAGAATTTCGACCAGCCGCTCCAGGATCAACTCCCGCCCGACGTCGTCTCGGCCGGCCTCGTCGCCGACCAGATGCACAAGCTGCGTCAACCGCGCGGTTCCGCGGATGTGAATGACCTGCGGTAGCAGCTTCACGAGCAGGTCAGCGTCCGGGGAAGCAAATGAGAAGTAGCCGCCGAACTGACGCATATCGGCGGGTACGCCTTTCCTGCCGTGGCGCACCTCCTGCCCGGACGGATGCAGGTCCCCGGGGGTGGCCCGGCGTCCGGTCGCGTCGGGCGACGACATGGTGAAGGCCGGGGTCGCGGGCAGAAGAACGAAATCGCCTTCCTCCAGCAGGATCGGCGCTTCCCCCTCCACTGCGAGCAGGCAACGTCCAAGCGTCACCGCGCAGAAGCCGGGATGGCGCATGGGCGCGTAGCGGACGGCCCATTCCCCCGCTCCGGAAATCCCTTTTGAGAATACGGCCTTCGGCCGCAAGAGGCGGATGATCTGCTCAAGAGGATCGGCCATCCTGGACCTTCGCAAATTAAAATTGGACTTTGAGTCGATGATTGTCCGGATTTTGGCCGCTATGTCAGTCTCGTCAACACAAAACACAGGAGACTGACATGAAGACCGTCCTCATCACCGGCTGCTCCTCGGGCTACGGACTTGCAACAGCGCGCCACTTCCATGCCAAAGGCTGGACCGTCATCGCCACCATGCGTTCACCTCGCGAAGGGCTGTTCGCGCCATCCGATCGGCTCCGGCTTCTGTCGCTGGATGTGACCGACCCTGACAGTATCCGGGCAGCGATCGAGGCCGCCGGTCCGATTGATGCCTTGGTCAACAACGCCGGAATCGGGGTCGTGGGGGCCTTCGAGGCAACGCCGATGGCGCATGTCCGAAAAGTGTTCGAAACGAATACCTTCGGCACGATGGCCATGGTTCGGGCGGCAATCCCGGGGATGCGGTCACGCGGATCGGGCGTGATTGTGAACGTCACCTCCAGCGTGACATTGGCCCCGATGCCCCTCGCTGCGGCCTATACGGCAAGCAAGCAGGCCATCGAGGGATTTACCGGATCGCTCGCACACGAACTCGGAGCTTTCGGCGTCCGCGCCAAGCTGGTTGAGCCCGGCTACGCCCCGACCACGCGTTTCGCCGAGAACACCGACATCGATGTCGCGGATTTGATTCCTGAAGCCTATGCCGACTTCGCGGCGCCGATCTTCGCGGCCTTCGCGACACCGGCCCTGACCACTTCGGAAAGCGATGTCGCCGAAGCGGTCTGGCTTGCGGCTCAGGACAAGACGGACCGCTTGCGCTTTCCGGCCGGTTCCGACGCGGTGGCCTTGGCGCAGGCAAGTTGACGCGAGCTGCGCCGTTACTTCATGAACAAACGGTGAAAGCCGTCATTCGCAGGGCAACCGGCGAATGACGGCTCTGGGCCGTCCGTGAAGACGGCCCAGCTTGTTACATTTCCACCGCCTCGGAAATCGCCAGCGCATCCTCCAGCTCGACGCCGAGGTAGCGGACAGTGCTGTCCATCTTGGTATGACCCAGCAAAAGCTGAACCGCCCGCAGGTTTCCTGTCTTGCGGTAGATCTGTGCGACCTTGGTTCGCCGCATGGAATGGGTCCCGTAGGCACTCGGCTCAAGGCCGACCGAGGTCACCCAATCGCGCACAAGCCGGGCATACTGGCGCGTTGAAATGTGCAGACGCTCGTGAAAGCGCCCGGGCCAGAGATACTCGGAACCGATCATGGCCGGATCCTGAAGCCACGCTGCGATCGACCTGCGTGTGCCCTCGGTGATCTCGAACCGCACGGGTTGCCTGGTCTTGCTCTGGTTGATTGATGTGCGCTCTTTGACCTGTCCGGCCGCAAACACGTCCGCCACCTTGAGACTGACGAGATCGCACCCGCGCAGTTTGCTGTCGATGGCAGTGTTGAAGAGGGCGAGATCCCGAATTCGGTTAGCGATCTCGAGGCGCACGCGAATGGCCCAGACATCTTTCGGCAGAAGCGGTCGTTTCTGGCCGACGATGCGGCCTCTGTTCCAGGCTGGTCTCCGAAGGCGGATGGCAGGGAGGTTTGTGGTGGGCAAGGTGGATCCTCCGGTCCGCCCCATCCTCCGCAACACCGACATCATGTCGGCAGGACGATCCTACCACGCTACCACGGGAGCGCTGCACGAATGGCTGCTCGGAGCCCTTCTACGGCGTTCACGGAGAAAGCTGAGAGACGGGTGACTTGTCCAAGTGCGGCCGGTCAAGCCATCGGCGGCGCGCTGATCTCCGACGCCAGCCGCTCGACAAACTTGTCTATTCGAAGCGAGCGCACCGCGCGGGGGTTCAGCAAAGCCACGATGTCGGCGTCTGGGAGTGACCAGTCCGGCAACACGCGCACCAGCCTGCCGGCGCGCAGATCGGCGGAAATGCTCCATTCGGACCGCTCTACGATACCGAAGCCCTCCAGCGCCCAGGCGCGCAGGACTTCGCCGTCGTTGCAGCCATAGACCGGCTGCACGCGCAGGTTCATCTCGATGCCTTCCGGGCCCGTCAGGGGCCAAAGCGTGGCGTCGGCCCGGTTCTCGCGAACCACGCCGACCCGGTGGGCAGCTACATCCTCCGGCCTCTGGGGAAGACCGAAGCGCCTGGCGTAGCCGGCCGACGCCACCAGCAGGCGACGGTTCGGCGCGAGCTTGCGCTGCGTAGTCCGCAGGTCCGGCAACCGTCCGACATGGACCAGGAGATCCCAGAGCCCATCGTTCATCGCGCCCACAGGATCTTCGCTGAGGCTGAGCATCGGGCGCAGCTCCTGGTTCTCGTCGCCGAAGCGGGCGAGAACCGGCGCGACGCGCAGCCGCCCGAAGCCGAAGGGGGCAATGACATGGAGCGGCCCCTCGATACGACCCGCCCGAGCAGCCATCTCGTCCGCGAGGCTTTCCACGTCGTCCAGGATGTCCTTTGCCCGATCAACGAGATAGGCCCCTTCGGCCGTCAGCCTGAGCTGGCCCCGCCCGCGCTCGATGAGCCGCAATCGCAAACGGTCTTCCAGCAGCGCCAGCCGTTGCGAAACCGCGGGCGGCGTCACGCCCAGACCGCGCGCCGCCGCCGCAAGGCTCGGTGCTGCGGAGAGGGCCGTAAGAAATCGGAGATCGGAGACATCAAACATTAAGGCGCAGCTTAATGCGTGCTTCAGATCGTGTGAATATACCCTGAAAGGTTGCGAGGGTAGACCTCAGGCCATGCTGGAGGATTCACCCGATGATAGAGCCCGCTCCGTTGAACCAGGATGCCCTGCCCACACCCGCGCTGCTGCTGGACGAGGCGCGGATGATGCGGAACATCGCACGACTGGCCGGGCGCGCAGAGAGCCTCGGTGTCTCGCTGCGCCCCCATCTGAAGACGGCCAAATCCGTCGAGGCCGCACGTCGCCTGACCGGCGGGACGCTCGGTCCCATTACCGTCTCGACCCTCGCGGAAGCCGAAGTGTTTCACGAGGCAGGGCACGCGGATATTCTCTACGCCGTCGGCATCGCCCCGCAGAAGCTGGAGCGCGTGCAAGCGCTGCGCGCCCGCGGCTGCGACCTGATGGTGATCCTCGACAGCGAGGCGCAGGCACAGGCCGTGGCGCGGGCGGCCGTTCCTGCGCTGATAGAGATCGAAAGCGACGGCCATCGTGGCGGGCTTCGACCGGATGATCCGGCGCTGATCCAGATCGGGCGCATCTTGAACACAGTCGGGTGCTTGCGCGGCGTGATGACTCATGCAGGCGAAAGCTATGGCGTGCGGGGGGACGCCGCCCACGCCGCTTTCGCCGAACTGGAGCGCGAGGCCGCCGTCGCCGCAGCAGAGGCGCTGCGTGACGCGGGCCTGCCGTGCCCGGTCGTGAGTGTAGGTTCGACGCCAACTGCCCATGCCGCGCGCGATCTGACCGGCGTGACGGAGCTGCGGGCCGGGGTCTACATGTTCTTCGATCTCGTGATGGCCGGGATCGAGGTCTGCACCGTGGACGACATCGCGCTCAGCGTGCTGACGACCGTGATCGGACACCAGCCGGCCAAGGGCTGGACCATGATCGACGCCGGGTGGATGGCCCTGTCGCGCGACCGCGGCACGGCGGCGCAGGACGTGGATCAGGGTTATGGCCTGGTCTGCGACGAGAACGGCCATGTTCTTCCCGACCTGATCGTGAGCAGCGCCAATCAGGAGCACGGGATCGTCTCGCTCCGCCCTGGCGCGGACGGGTCGGTGCCGGACTTGCCCGTGGGGACACGCCTGCGCGTCCTGCCGAACCACGCCTGCGCGACCGCCGCGCAGCATGATCGTTACAACGTGCTGCCGGTGGACGGCGGCCCTACGCAGACTTGGCACCGCTTCGGCGGCTGGTAAGGCGACCGACATGATCTTGATCACCGAGGCCGAGTCCTCCGCCATCGTCACGCCCGAACTCGCTTTCGAGGCCGTTCGGGAAGCTTTCATCGCTGCCGTCGCGCCGGGCGCCGCAAGCTTTCCGGTGGTAGTCGCCCATGGCAGCGACCCGCAGAACCGCTTCACCATCAAGTCCGCGTCTGGGGCAGATCTGGCTGGGCTGAAGGTCGGTGCCTACTTCCCGACGAACGATGCACGCGGTTTGCCACGGCACGCTTCGACCATCCTGCTGATCGATCAGTCCACGGGGCGCATCGGCGCTGTGGTCGAGGGATCGGCGGTGAACTGCTATCGCACCGCCGCGGCGGATGCGGTGGCAACGGATGCTCTCGCGCGCCAAGATGCCGAGGTTCTGACCCTGTTCGGAACGGGCCATCAGGCCGCCTTTGAGGCGCAGGCCATCGCCCGCGTCCGAGAGCTTTCTCGCCTGCTGGTGGTCGGCAGAGATGCCTCTCGCACGGAAGCCTTCGTAGAGAAGTTGCGCAGCGCCGGCTTGTCGGTCGAGGCCGCGATGGCAGAACCGGCGATCCGTGCTGCCGATATCATTGTCACCGCAACGACGGCCACCGCGCCTCTCTTCGAGGCGGCCTGGGTCCAGCCGGGAACGCACATCTCCTCCATGGGGTCGGACTCCCAGGGCAAGCAGGAACTACCGACCGAGATCTTTCGAGACGCCAGACTCTTCTGCGACCTGCCGGAACAGTCAGTGCGCATCGGAGAATTCCAGCACGCGGGCCCTGAGGCAACTCCGACTGCCATTGGATCGGTTCTATCCGGTGACGCGCTGGGGCGCGGGCATGCCAGCGAGATCACAATATTCGATAGCTCGGGCATCTCGCTGCAAGACTTGCATATGGCGAAGGCGATCCTCGACCATCTTTCGGGAAGCGGTGCAGCCGACAGTTAGAGGTTGTGGGCCACACCCATACCTTCGCGTGCGGCTTCGACCTGCCAACAAATACGAATGGCAGCTACGTCCCGCACAGCTGTCACTCAACGGGCCCTCAGCGAAGGTCGGCTCTGATGAATAGCGCAATCTCGCCCCGTGTCCGCTCTGGGCTGTCACCTGCCGAATGCGCTCGCAGCGAAAGCGCGGCACCGCGAGGGCAAGCCTGGACCCTTCCCCGCCATCCGCTCCAGCCTGTCTGAACCTCCGCCTCCGGCCCCCTCAAAATCCCCCCTTCCCTTCCGCCGCGCAGACCGTTACCTTCCGCTCCATGAGCATGACCGGCCATATCTCCGCAGCGACCGCGCCCCTCGGCGCGCTACCTGCGCTTGGCCTCCTTCTTCTGCTTACCCGCCTCTGAGCGTGCCTTGACCGGCGCGACCGCTCAGGGGAGACAGGGATCCGCGCCGACCAAGCCTTAAGCAGACACGAACCCACGAGACATGCCATGACCACCACAGACAAAGACCGCGTGTTGATCTTCGACACGACCCTGCGCGACGGCGAGCAGAGCCCCGGCGCGACCATGACCCATGACGAGAAGCTCGAGATCGCGGAGATGCTCGACGATATGGGCGTCGACATCATCGAGGCGGGCTTCCCGATCGCCTCCGAGGGCGATTTCCGGGCGGTGAGCGAGATCGCCAAGCGCTCGAAGCAATCGGTGATCTGCGGGCTGGCGCGCGCGCAATTGCCCGATATCGACCGCTGCTGGGAGGCGGTGAAGCACGCCGAGCGCCCGCGCATCCACACCTTCATCGGCACCTCGCCCCTGCACCGCGCCATCCCGAACCTGACGATGGACGAGATGGCCGACCGCATCCACGAGACCGTCACCCACGCGCGCAACCTCACCGACAACGTGCAATGGTCGCCGATGGACGCGACCCGTACCGAGTGGGATTACCTCAAGCGCGTCGTCGAGATCGCCATCAGCGCCGGGGCCACGACGATCAACATCCCCGACACGGTGGGCTACACCGCCCCGCGCGAGAGCGCCGATCTCATCCGCCGCCTGATCGCCGAGGTGCCGGGCGCGGACGAGGTGGTCTTCGCGACGCACTGCCACAACGATCTCGGCATGGCGACGGCGAACGCGCTGGCCGCGGTCGAAGGCGGCGCGCGGCAGATCGAGTGCACGATCAACGGGCTCGGCGAGCGTGCGGGCAACACCGCGCTCGAGGAAGTGGTCATGGCGCTCCGGACGCGCGGGGACATCATGCCCTACGATACCGGCGTCGACACGCGGAAGATCATGCAGATCTCGCGCCGCGTCGCGACCGTCTCGGGCTTCCCCGTGCAGTTCAACAAGGCCATCGTCGGCAAGAACGCCTTCGCCCACGAAAGCGGCATCCACCAGGACGGGATGCTGAAGAACGCCGAGACCTTCGAGATCATGCGCCCCGAGGATGTCGGCCTGGCCGCCACCAATCTCGTCATGGGCAAGCATTCGGGGCGCGCGGCGCTCCGTGCGAAGCTGAAGGATCTGGGCGTCGAGGTCGGAGACAACCAGCTCAAGGATCTCTTCGTGCGGTTCAAGGATCTCGCCGACCGCAAGAAGGAAGTTTACGACGAGGACATCCTCGCCCTCGTCACCGCCACCACCACCGACGGTCATGCCGACCGGCTGCAGCTCGTGAACATGAGCGTGACCTGCGGCACCGGCGGGCCCGCGCGCGCCGAACTCGAGATGGAGATCGACGGCAAGGAGGTCTCGGCCACCTGCGAGGGTGACGGCCCCGTGGACGCGACCTTCAAGGCCGTGCGCGAGCTGCACCCCAACGCCGCGCGTCTGCAGCTCTACCAGGTCCACGCCGTGACCGAGGGCACCGACGCACAGGCCACGGTGAGCGTGCGTCTCGAGGAGGACGGCATGATCGCGACCGGCCAATCGGCCGATACCGACACCGTCGTCGCCTCGGCCAAGGCCTATATCAACGCCCTGAACCGCCTTCTCGTGCGGCGCGACAAGGCCGGACCGGGCGCGGATCAGCGAGAGATCAGCTACAAGGATGTGAGCTGAGCCTCGGGGTTGGGCCGGGGCCGCTGGGAAAGCGCGCTCCGGCTCATCAAACCCGGACACCCGTTAACCTTTTGTTTAGATTTGCGCGGCACCCTTTCTTCAGGAAGGGTGCCCATCGATGTCCCACAGTCTCGACCAATCCGTTGCCACGGGCGCAGCCTGCGATCTGAAGCGCGAGGACTTCTTCTGCGATACGCTCGTCAACCTGGCGGGAACGCTCGAGAATTATCTCGGGATAGAGGACGCATCGACCTTCATCGCCCGCGTCGGCGGGGATATGGGCGACGCAATCGGCGCTCTTTACGTCGATAGCGACGGCGCCCTCCCCCAAGAGATCGAAGCGATCGGCGCGATCCTCATCGACCTCAAGGCGCGGATCGGGGGCCGTTTCCGAATAGAGACGATCAGCCCGACCGAACTGGTGCTGATCAACACCGCCTGCCCCTTCGCGGACCGGGTCGTCGGGCATCCCTCCCTTTGCATGATGACGACCAGCGTGTTCGGCCGGATCGTATCGGATGCGACCGGCTATGCCCGCGTCCATATCGACGAGGCGATCGCGACGGGCCATGGCCGTTGCCGCGTCGTGGTTTCCCTTCGCCGCGAGACGTCCGATGACGGGCACGAATTCTTCGGTTGAGCGCGCCGCGGCGCTGTTATCGCTCGAGGCCGTCTTCGCGCATGCGCCGCGGGCCATCGCCGTCTTCACCTTGTGCGGCTCGCTCGTTTACACCAATCGCCTGGGTCGCCGCGCCTTCCTCGTGACCGGGCAGGCCGGGCAACACAGATCGCGCCTCTCCGAAGACCCGACATTCGTCGCCGATCTGCGGCGGATCTCCTCGGCCTCCATTGCCTGCGCCCTGCAAATCCGGACGCCCTCGGGGCGGCTCGAGGCGATCGGATGGCGGATGCACGACGTTCCGGGTCTTCCCGCGGGCCTCATCATCCTCAAACAGGACACGGAGCAGAGCATGAGCGCACGCCTTCTCGCCGCGTCGGAATCGCGGGCGCAGGCCTCGCGAGAACTGGCGGTGATCGAGGCGGAGCGCCAGCACCTTCAGGCACAGGCGCGACGCCTGTCATATCTCGCCGCGACCGACCGGCTGACCGGCCTGCTCAATTCGGAGGAATTCGCGCGCCTGTGCCGCACTTACTTGCATGCCCCCCGCAAACGCGCAGGCACTTTCGTGTTTCTCGATTGCGACGACTTCAAGTCGATCAACGATACCTACGGACACCGGACGGGCGATATCATCCTCGCCACGTTGGGCGCGCGTCTTCGCTCCTTCGGCAGAACCGATGACCTTGTCGGCAGGCTCGGCGGCGACGAGTTCGGTATCTGGTTCGCAGGAAGCGGCGCGCGCGAAGCGGCGCGCCTGATGGACAGGCTTCGCAGCATCGTCGAAGCGCCGATACCACGTCCTGAGACGTCCGGGCTCGTCGGTCCTCGGGAAATCTCGATCACGTTCTCAATGGGCGCCGCATCGGCCCCGGTCGACGGGGCGCGCTATTCGGACCTTCTCGAGACAGCGGATGCCCGCATGTACGAAATGAAGACCACGCGCCGCCTCAGAGCATAGAGGGCACGACCTGGTCGGGCGGGCGATGCCCGTCCGCAAATGTTTTCACGTTGATGATGACTTTCTCGCCCATCTCGACGCGCCCCTCGCGGGTGGCAGAGCCCATATGCGGCAAGAGAACAACATTGGGCAGGTTACGCAGTTCGGGGTTCACATCGTTGCCGTGTTCGTAGACGTCGAGCCCCGCTCCTGCCAGTTCCCCGCCACGCAGCATCCGCACCAGCGCGTTCTCGTCGATCACCTCGCCGCGCGAGGTGTTCACCACCACCGCGTCCGGCTTCATCAGCTTCAAGCGGCGGGCGTTCATCAGGTGAAAGGTCGAAGGCGTGTGCGGGCAATTGATCGACAGAATATCCATCCGCGCAACCATCTGGTCGAGGCTGTCCCAGTAGGTCGCCTCGAGCGCCTCTTCCATCTCCGGGCGCAGCCGGCGGCGGTTGTGATAGTGGATCTGCATACCGAAGGCGCGCGCCCGTTTGGCAACCGCCTGCCCGATCCGCCCCATCCCGAGAATGCCAAGCCTGCGTCCGCCGAGACGTCCGCCCAGAAAAGCGGTCGGTGCCCAGCCCTGCCAGCCGTCCGACTGCATCGTGGCAAGGCCTTCGGGGATGCGCCGCGTCGCGGCGAGCATCAGCGCCAGGGTCATGTCAGCGGTGTCCTCGGTCACAACGCCTGGCGTGTTCGACACGAGGATACCGCGCGACCGGGCCGTATCCACATCGATGTGATCGACGCCCGCGCCGTAATTCGCGATGAGCTTGAGCCGCTCACCGGCCTGACCGATCAGACCCGCATCGAGCCGGTCGGTGACCGTCGGCACGAGGACATCCGCCTCGCGCATGGCCTCGGCCAGCTCCGTTTTGGACATCGGCGTGTCGTCATCGCGCAGGCGGACATCGAACAGCTCGGACAGACGTGTTTCCACGACATCCGGCAGGCGTCGCGTGACGACAACACTCAGACGTTTTGAGGGCATGCCCGACCTCCCCGACCTTTTCCGAACAGCCATTTCAAGGCAGAGTGTCGCAAGACCGGACGAGGCACAAGAACCCCGCCCGAAAAACTCGAGCACTGAGAATGATCAAAGCGTTGAAGGGTCTTTTTCTGGCCGCCGTCCTGACGGTCGGGCCGATCGCAGCCTTGGCGGCCGAAGAGCGCGGCCCCGTGACCAATCTGCCGCTTCCCCGCTACGTCTCGTTGAAGACGGACGAAGGCAATGTGCGGCGCGGCCCCTCCCTCAGCCACAGGATCGATTGGGTCTACGTGCGTCGCGACATGCCTCTCGAGATCACCGCGGAGTTCGGACATTGGCGGCGCGTGCGCGACCGCGACGGCGCCGGCGGCTGGGTGCATTACGCACTTCTGTCGGGCGTGCGGACGGTCCTCGTCGAGCAGGACAAGCTGATGATCCGCTCCCGCCCCCGGAAGGACGCACCGATCAATGCCGAACTGAGCCTCGGCGTGATCGCCCGTCTCGGCAGCTGCGAGCCTGCCTGGTGCGAGGTTGAAGCCGGCGGCTATCGCGGCTGGGCACCCAAGACGGCACTCTGGGGCGTCGGCCCGCGCGAGATCCGCGAATAACGCGACACGTGCGAGCCGGTGCCCTGTTGGGTCAGGCCGCGCGATGGGTCAGGATCGCCGCCTCCGAAGGCGTCAGCATACGGCGCGCTGGCGCGGAATAGCTCTGCGGAGCGCGCTCCACGCTCGGGATGAGCTGCGATAGCCGCGCCCTGTCGCCCGGATCGAGCGTGTCGAGCTGCGTCTCTCCCGGATGAAAGCTCTCGGATTCGACGCCATTTGCAAACAGGATCTCGTGCTGCGGCAGGAGCAGGTGAATATAGGTCACCTCTTTCGCCATCGTGTCCGCGACGATGCTCTGCCCGTCGATCAGATCGGATGCCGCGACGAGAACCTCGTCGGAATTGAACAGAGACCGCGCCTTCGCCCCCTTGATGAGAAGCCGGTGCTGCGGCGAGACGAGAAGCGCGTCGTCGGGACGCTCCACGCCGAGCGCACCCGCGCGGATCAGCACAGGACGCAGCTTCGGAAGCGCGAAGAGGCGCGCGCCGGTCATGCGGCGGCTGCCGATCCAGCAGATCTCCTGCAGCCCATTATCCTTGGTCTGGACGCGGTCGCCCTCGCGCAGATCCTCGACCCGCACCGCCCCGTTCTCCGCGGCGATGCGCGTGCCCTTGGTGAAGCAGATGACACCCGAACCGAGATGCGACTGCGGATCGAGCGCCGTCATGTCGATGTTATGGTGAACCACCCACAGATCTTTATGCGCCGGCGGCACCTCGTCGAGGAACATCAAGAGCGGCGGCGCGTCGCGGCCGACCTCGATCAGCGTGACGGTGTAGCTCGAGAAGCCGTCCGTCACGACAAAGCTCTGGTCCGTCAGCGGGTGATCGACCTCGACATCCGAAAGCTCGCGCGATGTGTCCAGCGCCGCACCGACAAGGCGGCGCACCATACGCGCCGCGCGTCTGCGCAGCAGAACGTCATCCTCTGCCCGGTCGAGTTCAAGTACGGAATTCGGCCCGTCCACACGCACCGTTTCACCCCGCCAGATCCATTGCGATCCGACAGTGAGAGACGCGACCGGCGCCGCATCCAACCCATCCACACCAGTTTGCGACCAAGAGATGACGAACGTGCCTCGATAGCCCGTTCCCATTCTCAAATCTGCCTCAGTCTTTTTTTATTGCTTTAAGGTTATGCGGAAAGACTTTGTTTCCCAAAGAGAAACTTCCCGAAGCGCTGCCCGGCTTCGCATCTTTCAAGCCCGAGGTTGCGTAATAGCAACAGCGCTGCGGCGCCGCCCTCGGGCCCATTCAATCAGAAATTGTACTTGATGCGAACGCCGCCGAGGAACTGCCCTTCCGGTTGTCCCTCGAATTCTTCGCTGAGATAGGTGACGCCGTATTGCGCGCCCCAGGACTTGCCCTGCCAGTTCACACCAGCGCGCAGTCGGTGCCGGTTCTGCTCAAGTTCGGGCCCGCGATCCTCGGGCATGTAGACGCTGGACTCGACCTGCGCGACATCCGCGCCCAGAAAGAAGCTCGTGCCGACCGGATCCTTGCTGATCACCTGGTATTGCTGGCCGCTCACCGACTCCCGCACCATCAGCTCGTCCTTGCCGAAGGCACCGAAGGACATGTCGAACCCGACGCGCGCCAGTGTTTCGGCGCCCCAGCGGAGTTCGGTAAAGGGCCGCACGCGGCCCACGGTGCCAAGCTCGAACGTGCTGCCCACCTCGGCCACAAGGGTCGGGTGAAAGCCGTTTTCGATCTGCTCATCGAGGATATCCTCGCTTGGCCGGGGAATGTTGAGCAGGTCGTGCAGCGCGGTCTGAAGCTCGTCCAGACGGGTCTGCGGTCCGGTCACGACGAGGTCGCCTCCCAAAGACACCTCGGCAAGCCCGCGCTGGAAATGCGTGTGAAGACCTGCGGAAAGCGCACCGGCATAGAGCCGGTCGTCGGGATTGAAGTCTTTCAGGCTCGACGGCGCGATGACCTGACCGTGCAGTCGCAGCTCGAGAAGCTCACCCGGCCGCGCCGGCGCCTGACCGTCCCAGCCATAGCCCCAGACGCGGCTCGACGCGATGGAGCCTGACCGCCAACGATCCTTCAGCTCGCCGGCGGAGTCGTTGATGACGAGCCGTCCGTAACCCACCCGGAGGCGCTCCTGTGCGGAGCTGGCGCTCGCGGCGAAAACGGAAAGGGCCAGCGCGCACAAGGCGGCACATGCCGGCATGCGCCGGTCCATGATCTTGAAAGGCATCAAACCTGCTCGCTCGTTCTTGTCTTGTTTTTTGCAAGCTTTAGCGAGCCCTTGCGTTTACGCAAACCCGCAAGACGCGCAAAACGACCAGGCGTTTCCCTTCGGCCACAGGCCGGCTGCCAAACTCAGCTTTGGGCCTGGTCCGGCGCGAGCGGGCCGTCGTCTGCCTGACCTCGCGTTGCCCAGACCTTGTCTTCGGGTGGCGGAGGCGGCGTCTCGCAGGTGCCGCGATGGAGATGGACCTTGGAGACGAAATGCGCCGAGATCGGGGCCGTGACGAACAGGAACGCCATAACCAGGATTTCGTGCACGGAATCGATACCGGTCGTGAAGGAATGCAGGATCGAGGCCATGATCAGCGCCCCGATCCCAAGCGTGCCGGCCTTTGTCGGGGCGTGCAGTCGCTTCATCGGGTCGTCGAGCTTCAGAAGGCCGTAGGAGCCGACCAGCGTGAAGAGCGCACCGACAAGGAGCGCGATGGCGGAGACGATTTCGAGGATCGCTATCATTCGATGATGTCCCCTCTCAGCTTGAAGCGCGCATAGGCGACGGTCGAGACGAAACCCAGCATCGCGAAGATCAGCGCGCCTTCGAAATAGACCTCCGATCCTTCGGCAACGCCCAAAAGCACGATCAGGCCAATTGCGTTTATGACCATCGTGTCGAGCGCGAGGATCCGATCACCGGTATTGGGACCCTTGACCAGCCGCACCATGGCAAGGACCTGGCTCACCGCGACGGAGGCGATCGCGATAAGAAGGCACCATTCGAAGAAACTCTCAGGATTCATATTCGAAGATCTCCTTCAGCCGGGCCTCGTAGCGGGTCTTGATCTCGTCTCTGACAGCGTTCGGGTCGTCCGCGTCGAGCGCATGAACCAGAAGGCAGTGGCCCTCGTCGGACAGATCCGCGGACACCGTGCCGGGCGTCAGCGTGATGGTGCCCGCAAGCAGCGTGATCGCCTCGGGGGTTCTGAGATCCAGCGGGATCACCACCCAGGTCGAGCGCATGTCGGAATTGCGCTTGGTCAGAACGATCCAGGCGACGCTGACATTCGCGACAAGGATGTCCCAGATCACGAGGAAGAGGTAGCTCACCATCTTGAACGGCCGGAACCCGCGCGGGACATGCGGCCAGTAGGGATAGGTGAAGAACGGGATCAGGATGCCAAGGATCACTCCGAGGACGATCGTGCCCGGCGCGACGGAATTGGTGATGACGCACCAGACGACGATGAGCAGCACCGTCAGGAGCGGGTGCGGAAAGACCCGGCGCATCAGCTTGGGGCGGTCCTGTGCCTGCGACTCTGCCATGCTCAGTTGCCTCCCTCTTCAACGGCGGGCTCCTCGGCTGCGTCCTCGCCTGCAAGCGCGCCCTCCTCGCCGCTGTGGTCGTCCTTCTTGTAGCCGAGCGCGTTGCCGCCTTCCTTGATCTCCTTGCCCTCCGTGTCGAGCACGACGGAGATGTAGGGCTCCGGCGACTGCAATTGCTGCGCCGTGGCGCGGAAGAACGCTGTGGCCGGCCCGGCAAGAGCGGTATGGACGCCGATCAGCGCGACCAATCCGCCGATCGCGACGAGCGGCAGTGCCTTCAGCGGCGCGCTCGGATAGTCGGGCTTGCTGTCGACATTGTCCTGCTCACTGCGCGGATCGTCCTGCATCTCTCCGGCGATCTGGCGTGACTTCCAGAAGACGATGGTGCCCGCCCGCGCAAAGCCAACAACCGCGACAAGCGAGGAGCCGAGGATGGCCGCCCAGGCCCAGACCACGAGGTCGGTCGAATAGGCCGCGTCGAGGATCAGCAGCTTGCCGATGAAGCCCGAAAGCGGCGGCAGACCGGTCATCGCGATGGCAGCGGCAAAGAAGAGACCGGCCAGCATCGCATTGCCGCGGATCGGTGTGGAGGCGTAAAGGCGCAGTCCTGCACCGCCTCTGTGGGTCAGCACGAAGTCGGCGATCATGAAGAGTGCCGCCGTCGCCAGTGTCGAATGCACGATGTAATAGAGGCCCGCGGTGATCCCTGCTTCGGTGAAGATCGAGATGGCGATCGTCACCATGCCCATCGACCCGATCACGGAGAAGGCGATCAGCCGGTCGAGCTTCCATGCGCCGAGCACCCCGATCATGCCGATCACGAGCCCGACAAGACCAAGCGGCATCAGCCACGCCCCGTGCAGTCCCTCGAAGAGCGGCGCATCTGCGGGGAAGACCAGCGTGTAGATGCGGAGGATCGCGTAGGCACCGACCTTGGTCATGATCGCAAAGAGCGCGGCAACGGGACCGGGCGCCTCCGAATAGGAGGACGGCAGCCAGAAATGCACCGGCGCGATCGCCGCCTTGATGCCGAAGACGATGATCAGGAGGACGGCCGCGACACGGATGCCAGAGCTTTCATCGGGCGAGATCGCCGCCACCCGTTGGGCAAGATCGGCCATGTTGAGCGTGCCCGTCTCAGCGTAGATCGTGCCGAGCGCGAAGAGGAAAAGCGTCGAGCCCAGAAGGTTGTAGAGCACGTATTGCGTGCCCGCCTTCATCCGCTTCGCGCCTCCGCCATGGATCATCAGGCCATAGGAGGCGATGAGCAGCACTTCGAAAAAGACGAAGAGGTTGAAGACGTCGCCGGTCAGGAACGCACCGTTGATCCCCATGAGCTGGAACTGGAACAGCGCATGGAAATGCCTTCCCCTCTCGTCCCAATTGGTGCCGATCGCATACATCAGAACCGAGAGCGACAGAACGCTCGTCAGTAGCAGCATCGTCGTCGAAAGCCGGTCGGCGACAAGAACGATACCGAACGGCGCGGCCCAGTCGCCAAGCTGGTAAAGCGTCAGCGTGCCGTCCGAGGCATTGACGAAAAGTGCCAGCGAAATGACCAGCAATGCGACCGCCCCGCCAAGAGAGACGGTGCGCTGGATATCGCGATGGAAACGCGCGGCGAGCACGATGAACGCCGCGAGCAGGCCCGGCAACAGGACGGGGGCGATGATCCAGTGGCTCATTGCCCGGCCTCCTTTCCGCCGACGCGGGTCGTGTCGAGATGATCGGCGGCATCGTTCACGCGGTCATCGTCACCGGCCAGATATGCGCCGAGCGCGATCACGACGACCACAGCGGTCATGCCGAAGGAAATGACGATCGCCGTCAGGACGAGCGCCTGGGGCAGCGGGTCGGCGTAGTTTTCCATCCCGTCGCGCAGGATCGGAGCCGCGCCGACGGTGAGCCGACCGCTCGCGAAGAGAAAGACGTTCACCGCATAGGTGAGAAGCGCGACACCGATGATGACCGGGAAGGTCCGCAATCGGGTGACAAGGTAGAGCCCCGCCGCGGTCAGGACGCCCACGGCGCTTGCAACGATCAGTTCCATGTCAGGCCCCTCCCTCTGCGCGTTGGTCCCGTGAAGGGTCGATATCCATCGGATGCTCCGGATCGCGCGTATCGGACCGGCGTGCAAGTCGCGAGAAGCTCTCGAGCGAGAGCATGACCGCGCCGACCACGGCCAGGAAGACGCCCAGATCGAAGAAGAGCGCCGAGGCGACCTCGAAGGCCTCGAGACCGGGCAATTTCACGTAGCCGAAGCTCGAGGTCAGGAATTCGCGCCCGGCGAACCAGGCACCGATCCCGGTCAGACCCGCCGCCAGAACGCCAGAACCGATGATCGCATGGTAAGGGTAGCGCTGCCGGTCCGTCGCCCAGGCAAACCCCGATGCCAGGTATTGCATGACAACCGCCACCGCGACGACGAGCCCGGCGATGAAGCCGCCGCCCGGCTGGTTGTGCCCGCGCAGGAAGATGTAGACGCCCACCATCAGAACGATCGGCATCATGACCCGCGTCAGCACGACCATCATCAGCGGATGCCTGTCGCCCGCGAGCGGCTTGTCAGGCACACGGTTCAGAAGCCGTGCACGCACCGGCCCGGACAGCAGAGCCTCGGTCAGCGCGTAGATGACGAGCGCGGCAATGCCGAGCACGATGATCTCGCCGAACGTGTCAAAGCCCCGGAAATCGACGAGGATCACGTTCACGACGTTCGTGCCGCCGCCGCCGTAATAGCTGTTTTCGAGGTGATAGGACGAGATCGGCGTCTCTACCGCCGTCCGGCGCAGGAGATGATAGCACAGCCCCCCTGCCCCGAGACCACCGAGGATCGCGACTGTTCCATCGAAGAGCCGCTGCATCGGCGTCGATTCCTTCGGGGTCCAGTCGGGCAGGAAGTTGAGCGCGAGCAACATCAGGATGATCGTCACCACCTCGACGGAGATCTGCGTCATCGCAAGGTCGGGCGCGGAGAAATAGGCGAAGCCGACCGACACCATCGTGCCGATGATGCCCATGAGGATGAGTGCGAGGAGGCGGTTGTGATGGGTGGCGACCAGCACGACCGTCGCCACGACCAGCATCAGCCAGCCGAGCGCAGAGGCCAGGTTCGGCCAGGCAAAGGGCAAGGCTGGCGCACCGACTTCGCCGGTCATCCAGGCATGTCCGGCCGCCGCGATGATCGCGAGCGCCAGGATCGCCGCATAGCGCGTGAATGCGCCGTCATGCAGCCCGCCCGTCAGGCCGCGCGCGAAGGAGATCGCGCCGGCGATGATGCCGTCGAAGATGGTCTTGGCCTCTGGACGCGGGGTCTTGTCCCAGCCCGCCTGCAAGCCGCGATGCAGGCCCAGCAGGATAAGACCGCCGACAACCGCGACCGCCGACATCATCAACGGGATGTTCACGCCGTGCCAGATCGCCAGGTGATAGTCCGGCACCTCCGCGACACCGCCCAAGACCGCGCCGGTCACGAACTTCACGAAGGGCTCGACGAGAAACGGCAGCACGCCGATCCCCACCACGAGCACCGTTAGGAACGCCGGCGGCAGCCACATGCCCTTGTTGGGATCATGCGGGTGCGAGGGATAATCGTCGCGCGTCTTGCCAAGGAAAGTGTGGGCGATGAAGCGGAAGGAATAGGCCGCCGAGAACAGCGCGCCGAAGGTCGCGAGCGCGGGCACCAGCCATTCCGGGCCGAAAAGCTGCGTCTCGAGAGCTTCCTTCAACATCATCTCCTTGGAGATGAAACCGTTCATGAGCGGGATGCCCGCCATCGACAATGCGGCGATGATCGCGATGGTCGCGGTGACCGGCATCAGGTGCCGGAGCCCTCCGAGGCGACGAATGTCCCGCGTATGCGCTTCGTGATCGACGATACCCGCCGACATGAAGAGCGCCGCCTTGAAGGTCGCGTGGTTGAGAATGTGAAACACCGCCGTCAGCACACCGAACGCCGTGCCCGTACCGAGGAGCATGGTGATCAGGCCCAGATGCGAGACCGTCGAGAAGGCGAGGATCGCTTTGAGATCGTGCTTGAAGAAGGAGATCACCGCACCGAGGCACATCGTGATGAGCCCCGCCCCGGTCACGAGGTAGAACCATTCGGGCGTACCCGAAAGCGCGGGCCACAGCCGCGCCATCAGGAAGATGCCCGCCTTCACCATCGTCGCCGAGTGCAGATAGGCCGAGACCGGCGTCGGCGCCGCCATCGCGTGCGGCAGCCAGAAGTGGAACGGGAATTGCGCGGACTTCGTGAAACACCCCAAGAGGATCAGGACGAGCGCGGTCGTGTAAAGCTCCGAGGCTTGGATCGCATCGCGCGCCGCGATGATGTCGGAAATCCGGTAGCTGCCCGCGATCTGCCCCAGGATGATCGCGCCGCCGATCATCGCAAGACCGCCCATCCCGGTCACGGCCAGGGCCATCCGCGCGCCTTGCCGGCCTTCGGGCAGGTGCTTCCAATACCCGATCAGCAGGAAGGAAGAGAGCGAGGTCAGCTCCCAGAAGATCAGCAAAAGCAGTATGTTGTCAGACAGAACGATCCCCACCATCGCGCCCTGGAAGAGCAGCAGGTAGGTGAAGAATTCGCCCATGTGATCTTCGCGCGAGAGGTAGTAGCGCCCGTAGATGATGATGAGACAGCCGATCCCGAGGATCAGCGCGGCGAAGAAGAAGCCCAAGGGATCGAGCCAAAGCTCAAGATTGAGGCCGAGGGCCGGAATCCAGTCGATCCGAGTGGTGATCGTCTGACCGCTCCAGATCTCCGGCAGGCGGGTCAGCAATCCGATCAACGCGGTCAGGGTCACGGCCAGCGTGACGCTCGCACAGGCTTTCCGACCCGCGCCATACATCAGGCCAGGCAGCAGAGCGCCAAGAAACGGCAGCGCGACGATCAAGAATAGCGACACGATGTCCCCCGGTCCCATTTGACAGACAGTTTCCCGTTTCTGCGAAACTTTCGCACGAGCCTCAAGCGAAACAGGACAGTTTTTCCTTATCTCGCGGGAGATATGGATCGACGTTTTCGTGAGTCACCCGAAATCGTGTCTGAAAAGAACGTCGTTTGCGAAAGCGGGGCAAGTGCGAGACGCGCGTCTGGCGCGAAGCCGTGCGAATGGAGCGGCTTCTCCGACTTCGATGTCCGGATCGAACGCGCGTTTCCCGGCGACCCTGCCCTGCGCGGCCTGCCGGACTTGAAACCGGGCGCAATCTCGCCAATTCGCATGGAAACAGCACTCGCCCCACTCATGGAGGATCGCATGACCCGTATCGCTCTGACTTCGACGCTCGCCCTTCTCGCCGCGCCCGCGATGGCCGCGATCGAGGGGCCGCTTGTCGCGCCCGCCGATCTTGAAGCCGAGCTCGGCTCGGACATCCAGATCCTCGACATCCGCGCCGAGGGCGAGGACGGGTTCGCGGGCGGACATATCGAAGGCGCAGTGAACGCGCCCTATGGTCTTTTCCGTGGCCCCGCCGAGAACCCCGGCCAGATCGTTCCCGCGGATCAGCTGACCGAAACCTTCCGACAGCTGGGGCTCGAGACCGATCAGCCGGTCGTCGTGACCTACCAGGGTGAAAGCGTCACCGATTTCGGCGCCGCGGCGCGCGTCTACTGGACCCTGAAGTCGAGCGGGTTCGAGGAAATCGCGATCCTCAATGGCGGTCTCACCGCCTGGACCGAGGCAGGATACGCATTGTCCACCGACGCCGTACAGCCGGAGCCCTCCGACATCACCGTCACCTGGGATGACAGCTGGACCGCGAGCGTCGAGGATGTGCAAGCCGCCATCGACGGCGAGACCGATACGACGCTCGTCGATGCGCGGCCCGAGAGCTTCTGGAACGGCCAGCAATCGCACGCTGCCGCCGCGCGGCCCGGCACGCTGCCGCAATCGCAGTATTTCGTGCATTCGAGCTGGTTCTCGGACGGCCCCACCATCATCGACGCCTCGGCGGCGCAAAGCCTCGCCGAAGAGAACGACCTTGCGGGCGCGGACGGCCTGATCTCCTTCTGCAATACCGGCCACTGGGCCGCGACCAACTGGTTCGCCCTGTCCGAACTTGCAGGCGCCGAGAATGTAAAACTCTACCCCGAAAGCATGGTCGGCTGGTCGAATGCGGGCTATGAGATGGCCAACGTTCCGGGGCCGCTTCGCAGCCTGTGGCTCAACATCAAGAACACGTTCTGATCCATGTCCACCGCAACGACCCCCGAGGCTGGCACGGCGCCGGCCTCCTCGCTTCTCACCCGCACCGGCCTCGTGGCCGGTGCGCTCGTTCTGGCGCTTATCGTCGCGGCCTTCGTCGGCGCGCGGTATGGCCTGCTCCTGCTGATCGGTCTCGGCTTCGGCATCGTGCTTGAAGGTTTCCGTTTCGGCTTTGCCGGGCCGTGGCGGCAGATGATCACCAAGCGCGATCCGGGCGGCACTCTGGCGCAACTGCTCTCCATCGCGCTCGTCGCCATCGTCGCGATCCCGCTTCTCGCGGATGCAGGCGGCACGCTCGTGGGCGCGCGCGCGCCAGTGGGCTTTGCCATGGTCGGCGGCGCGTTCGTCTTCGGGGCCTGCATGCAGATCGTCATGGGCTGCGGCTCGGGCACGCTGGTCAATGCCGGCAGCGGCAACCCGGTGAGCCTTCTGGCCCTGCCCTTCTTCGCCATCGGCAGCTTCGCCGGCGCCTATCACCTTCTGTGGTGGACCGAGCTGGGCACCCTGCCGCTGATCGCCTTCGACGGCACCTCGGGTCTCGTGGTGACGCTGGGGCTGCTGGCGGCGTCGGCGGGGCTGCTCCTGTTCCTCGCGGCACCCGGCACGCGGCGCATCCCGCGCCGCCTCTGGATCGCGGCGGCACTTCTCGCGGGTTTGGCGCTTCTCAACCTCGTTGTCGCGGGCCAGCCCTGGGGCGTGGTCTACGGGCTGGGCCTCTGGGCCGCGAAGGGTGCGACGGCGCTTGGCGCGGATATCAGCGCGTCGAGTTTCTGGGGCACGCCCGGCAACATGGAGCGCGTGAGCCAGAGCCTTCTGACCGACGTCACCTCGCTCACCAATCTCGGCATCATCGGCGGCGCGTTCCTCGTCGCCGTCTGGCGGAGCGGTCTCGGCCAGGGCCTTCCCGACCTGCCGAAACGCGCCTGGGTCGCCACGGTGATCGCGGGCTTCCTCTTGGGCTATTCCTCGCGGATCGCGTTCGGGTGCAACGTGGGTGCGTTCTTCTCGGGCATCTCGACGGGTTCGCTGCACGGCTGGGCCTGGTTCGTGGCGGCCTTCGGCGGCGCGTTCGTCGGAGTGAAGCTGCGCCCGGTCCTCGGGCTGGAGGGTCGGCGATGAGAACGCGCAGACTGACAGCCGGACTGACGGTGCTGTTCATCGCCGCGCTTCTGATCTTCGATCAGGCGCAAAGCGAGCCGGTGAACCGCTTCCAGCAGCCAGCGACCATCGCGCTCGGATCAGGCCAGGCGGCGGGCGGCGCGCATTGCGCGGCCCTGCCCGACTAGCGCTTCAGCCTTCGGCCACCATCTCGGCGAAAGTGTCGAGGATCTTGTGCTTGAGGATCTTGCCCGTCGCGGCGGCGGGCAAGGCCTCCACGATGAAGATGCGAGAGGGGCGCTTGTAGCCCGTCAGCCGCTCTTTCACAAAGGACTTGAGCTCCTCCTCGGCCACAGCATACGGCTTCGTGATCTGGCAGAAGGCGAGCACATCCTCGCTGCCGCCGTCGAGCTTCTTGCCGACCACCGCCGATTGCACCACCGCCGGGTGATCGTTGAGCGCGGCCTCGACCTCGGGCGGATAGACGTTGAACCCGCCCCGGATGATCAGCTCTTTCGAGCGGCCGACGATGTGCAAGCGGCCCTCGCCGTCGATCTTGCCGAGATCGCCCGTGCGCATGAAGCCGTCCTCGGTGATCGCGGCTTCCGTCGCGGTAGGGTTTTTGTAATAGCCTTTCATGATGTGCGGGCCGCGCGTCTGCACTTCCCCAACGCCCGGCTCGTTGCCGACGCTTTCGTCGAGCCGCACCTCGACGCCGGGCAGCGGCGGTCCGACAGAGGTATCGGGATCACCCAGCACGTTCTGAGTGCCCGACACACCTGCGGTCGTCTCGGTCATGCCATAGCCGTTCTGGAGAGGAAGGCCGTAGAACGCTTCTGCCTTGCGCTTCCAAGCGGGATCGAGCGGCGCGGCCCCGGAGGACACATAGCGCAGGCGCTCGGACCCGAGCGTCTCGTGCCCGTGCTCGGCGGCATAAGCCATGAGAACGGCGTGCATCTGCGGCACGGCGGGCACCACGGTCGCCCCGCGCTTGAGCGCGTCGTAAAGCGCCTCGGCCGAGAAGCGGGTGGCCAGCTCGACGGTGCAGCCGGCCAGTGCCGAGGCCATCAGCATCGAGGCGAGCCCGAAGACATGGGTCAGCGGCAGCGCGCCATAAACGTGATCCTCGGGCATGAGCCGGCGCAGATCGCGCGAGGCACGCGCGGCGAAGATGAGGTTGCCGTGGGTCAGCATGACGCCCTTGGGCGCGCCGGTCGTCCCGGTCGTGTAGAGGATGACCGCGACCTGCTCCGCACCCGGTTCCAGCGGCTCGGGCGCGCCGCCGCGCCGCGCGGCCACGTGCAGATCGCCGACATCGGTGTGCAGCTTCTCGGCCTTGAGCGCACCTGCATGGGCCGCCGCATCCTTCGAGACATGGCTGGTGAACAGGATGACCTTCGGCTCGGCGTGATCCTCGATCCGCGAGAGCTCCGCGGACGACATGCGCGCGTTGACCGGCACCGCCCATGCATCGAGGCGGCTTGCCGCGAAGATCGTCACTGCCACGGCAAGGCAGTTCTCGGCCACGATCATCACCCGGTCACCGGGACCGACACCAAGGCCGCTCAGCACCGCGGCCATTTCCTCGGTCAGGCGCGCATAGGTCTTCCAAGATATCCGCGCAGTTCCGTCGATCACCGCAACCGCACGGGGCCGCGGCGCGGCGCTGGCGGCGATCATCTCATGCACCCGCGTGAATTCGGTCATGTGATCCCAGTCCTTTTCGCATATTCCATGAGTGGGGCTGCCACCCGGTCAGGCGTCGCCGCCCGTCGCCATCCGCTCGCGCGGGACACGCTTGAAGACGCCGGTGGCGGTGGCGACGAGGCGTCCGTCCGCGTCTTCGAGCCGTCCTTCGATGAAAAGCAGCGATCGCCCGCCTCCGGTCACACGGCCGGTCGCGGTGACGCGCTTGCCGATATCCGCCGGCCCGACGAAGCTCGTCGTCATTGATACCGTCAGGAACGGCGCGCGCCCGGTCTCGTCCACGGTCAGGCTGCCCGTCGCACCCATCGCATTGTCCAGCATCATCGACACGATCCCGCCATGCAGCACGCCGTGCCGATTGGCATGCGCCTCGCTCACATCGAGATGGCAGCGGGCAGAGCCGTCCCCTTGTCCCACATCGAGCACGTAACCGATGCTGCGCTGCGCGCCGGTCTCCCCTTCGATCACCGCCATGCTTCAGGCCGCGCTGAGACGGATGAAGCGTTCGAGGTGGTAATCAGTGTCGCCGAAGCGATGGTCGATCATCGTCAGCCGCTTGGCGAGATGACCAAGCGCATATTCCTGCGTCATGCCGATCCCGCCATGCATCTGGATCGCCTCTTCGGCCACCAGCCGTCCTGCGCGGCCGATCAGGTTCTTCGTCGCGCTGACATGGCGCTCGCGCTCCACACGGCCCGCGTCGAGGTGCCCCGCGAGATTGATCGCCGCCGAGCGCGCCTGCTCGATCTCGATCAGAACATCCGCCATGCGGTGCTGCAGCGCCTGAAACTTGCCGATGGGCTGGCCGAACTGCTTTCGACCCTGCAGGTAGTCGACGGTCAGCGCGCGGATCGTCTCCATCAGGCCCACCGCTTCCGAGGACAGCGCCGCGGTCGCGCGCGCAGCTGCTTTCTCAAGCGCGGGATAAGCCTGGCCTTCTTCGCCAAGGATCGCATCGGCGGGAATGGAGACGTCCGTCAGCGTCACCTCGCCCGCGCGGCCACCTCCATTCATCGCGTAGTCGCGTATATCGACCCCGTCCGCGCTCGCGGGCACGAGGAAAAGCGAGATACCGTCCTCATCGGCCGCCGCGCCGCTTGTCCGGGCGGAGACCACGAAGGCTTCCGCGATGCCGGCATGGCCGACGACGCTCTTGCGGCCGGACAGCGTCCAGCCCGCATCGGATTTCTTCGCTTCGGTCGTCACATGCTCAAGGTCATAGCGGGCGCCGGGCTCGGTATGGGCAAAGCTCAGGATCTTGCCGCCGACGATCTCCTCGATCACCGCCTTCTGCGCGTCAGAGCCGATATCCGCGATCAGGCCGCCCGCAAGCACACCCGTCTCAAGGAGCGGCTCGAAAGCGCCCGCTCGGCCCATCTCCTCGAAGACGACGGAAAGGTCGAAGCCCGCGCCGCCGAACCCGCCATCGTCCTCGGTGAAGAGCGCGCCGATCACGCCCATTTCCGTGAGCCCGTCCCAGAGCGCGGGGATATGACCCGCCTCGCTGTCGGTCGCCTCGTTGAGCGCCTCTGGCGTCACGTTCTCGCGCAGGTAGCGGCGAAGGCCGTCCTGAAGCATCTGCCGTTCTTCGGTCAGTTCGAAATTCATCTTGGTCCTCCTGTGGAGCCGGCGCGCGGGGCGCTCAGAGCTCCAGAATCGCTTTCGAGATGATCTGCCGCTGCACCTCGTTCGAGCCGCCGTAGATCGAGAGCTTGCGGTTGTTGAAATAGCTCTGCGTCGCGGGCAGCGCGTAATCGGGGCCGACGGGCTCCACGTTCGCGCCCTCGTCGAGCGCTTCGGAAACGAAAGGCATCGCGAAGGGTCCGACCGCCTGCCGGGTCAGCGCGTTGATCTCCTGCCGGATCACCGTGCCCTTGATCTTGAGCATGGAGCTTTCCGCGCCGGGCGCATTGCCCGCGGCGGCGGCCGCGATGGTGCGCAGGTTCGTGGTCGCCATCGCCATCAGGTCGATCTCGACCTGCGCCATCTTGGCGGCGAAGAACGGGTTCTCGATAAGCGCCTTGCCGCCGGATTTCTCGAGACCCGCGATCCGCTTGAGATTTTGCAGCGCCGCATTGGCAAAGCCGACCCCGGCGATGTTCGTGCGCTCGTGGGTCAGGAGGTACTTGGCATAGGTCCAGCCCTTGTTCTCCTCGCCGACGAGGTTCTCGACCGGCACCTTGACGTTCTCGAACCAGACCTCGTTGACCTCGGCCTCGCCGTCGATGAGCACGATGGGTCGCACCTCGACGCCGGGCGTGTCCATGTCGATCAGCAGGAAAGAGATCCCTTCCTGCGGCTTGCCCTCCTTCGAGGTCCGCACGAGGCAGAAGATCTTGTTGGCGTACTGGCCAAGCGTCGTCCAGGTCTTCTGGCCGTTGACGATGTAATGGTCCCCGTCGCGTTCGGCGCTCGTCTTGACCGAGGCAAGGTCAGAGCCCGCGCCGGGCTCCGAATAGCCCTGGCACCACCAGTCGTCGCCCGAAAGGATGCGAGGCAGGTAGTGATCCTGCTGTTCCTTGGAGCCGAACTTCATCAGGACCGGCCCCAGCATGTTGACGCCGAAGGGCACGATGCGCGGGGCGCTCGCCCGGGTGGTCTCTTCCTCGAAGATATGGCGCTGCACGGCATCCCAGCCGGTGCCGCCGAATTCCTCGGGCCAGGTCACGCCGAGCCAGCCCTTCTCGTTCAGGATGGCATGCCATTCCTCGTAATCCTCTTTCACGAGGTGCTTGCCGCCCGCGACCTTGTCCGAGAGACGCTTGGGCAGTTTCTCGTCCAGAAACGCGCGTACCTCGTCCCGGAAGGCTTTCTGTTCATCGGTATAAGTGAGGTCCATGAGATGTCTCCTCAGCTGAAAATCTCGAAAAGGCCGGCAGCGCCCTGGCCGCCGCCCACGCACATCGTCACGACGCCGAGCTTCGCACCCCGGCGACGCCCTTCGAACATCAGGTGCCCGGTCATCCGCGCGCCGGTCATGCCGAAGGGGTGGCCCACGGCGATGGAGCCGCCGTCCACGTTCATCTTGTCGTTGTCGATGCCGAGCTTGTCGCGGCAGTAAAGCGCCTGGCTCGCAAACGCCTCGTTGAGTTCCCAAAGGTCGATATCATCGACCGAAAGCCCTTCGCGCTCCAGAAGGCGCGGCACGGCGTAGACCGGCCCGATCCCCATCTCGTCGGGCTCGCAGCCTGCGACAGCGAAACCACGGAAGCGCCCGAGCGGGGTCAATCCCGCCTTCTCGGCCTCCTTGGCGTCCATCATCACAAGCGCCGCCGCGCCGTCCGAGAGCTGCGAGGCGTTGCCAGCGGTGATGTACTTGCCCGCGCCGCGCACCGGCTCGAGCTTCTGGAGCGCCTCGAGCGTTGTGGACGGGCGATTGCATTCATCGCGGGCGATCGTCGCCTCTTCGTGGGTGACTTCGCCCGTCTCCTTGTTCTTGACGGCCTTGGTGACGGTCATCGGCACGATTTCCTCATCGAAGCGGCCCGCCTCCTGCGCCTCGGCGGTGCGCATCTGCGACTGGTAGCCAAGCTTGTCCTGGGCCTCGCGGCTAACGCCGTAGCGATCCGCGACGATGTCGGCTGTGTCGATCATCGGTAGGTAGAGATCGGGCTTGTTCTCGAGGATCCACTCGTTCGGGGCTTCATCCGGCGGCGGCTGCACCCCCGAGATCGACTCGACGCCGCCCACGAGAACGGCTTTCGCGCCCTCCGAGGCGATCATATGCCCGCCCATAGCGATGGCCTGAAGCCCGCTCGCGCAGAAGCGGTTGACCGTGGTGCCCGCGATGGTGACCGGAAGCCCGGCACGGATCACCGCCTGCCGGGCAATGTTGCGGCCGGTGACGCCCTGCGGATAGCCGCAGCCCCAGATCGAATCCTCGATGAGCGCGGGATCGATGCCGGCGCGTTCGACCGCAGCCGCCGCGACATGGCCGGTGAGGTCCGCGCCATGCGTGATGTTGAAAGTGCCGCGCCCGGCCTTGCCGATGGCGGTGCGTGCGACGGAGACGATGACGGGATCGTTCATGATAATCCTCCCTCAGCCTTGATCGTTTAGGCTGGCAAAATTGGCATTGTCGGCGACGAGCCGTTCGAGAAGCGGCGCGGGTTGCCAGAAGAAATCGTCCTCCTCGGCATACTCCTTGATGTCTGACAGAAGGTCCGCGAGGCCCGCGTGATCGGCCCAGTGCATCGGCCCGCCGCGCCAGCGCGGAAAGCCGTAGCCGTAAAGGAAGGTCACATCGACATCGAGCGGGCGCTTGGCGATGCCTTCCTCGACGACGCGGGCAGCCTCGTTCACGAGCGCGGCCATGTAGCGGCGCTGGATCTCGGCGTCGGTGAACTCGCGCGGCGCGATCCCCTGTTTCTCGCGGGCTTTGGCGACAAGCTCTTCGACCTCCGGGTCTTCCTGCCCGCCACGCTTGCCTTCCTCGTAGATGTAGTAGCCGCGCCCGGTTTTCTGGCCGAGACGCCCGAGATGGTAGAGCTCATCCGCCCAGGTCGGCACCACGTCGCGCGGATCGCGCGTCGGCTCCTTGCGCTTGCGGGTCATGTAACCGATATCGAGCCCCGCGAGATCGCCCATCTCGTAGGGGCCCATCGGCCAGCCGAAGGCCTTCACGGCGCGGTCGACCTGGTAGGGACTCGCCCCTTGCAGGACCATCCGGTCCGCCGCCGCGCGATACTTGGCAAGGATGCGGTTGCCGATGAACCCGTCGCAGACGCCAGCGCGCACCGCCACCTTGCCGAGCTTTTTCGCCAGGGCGAAGGCCGTCGCGGTCACGTCGTTCGCAGTCTGGTCCGCAACGACCACCTCGAGCAATTTCATCACATGTGCGGGCGAGAAGAAGTGCAGCCCGATCACGTCACCGGGGCGCGAGATGCTCGCCGCGATCTCGTTCACGTCAAGATAAGAGGTGTTGGTCGCCAGGATCGCGCCTTTCTTCATCACGCGGTCGAGCTCGGCAAAGACCTGCTTCTTGACGTCCATGTCCTCGAACACCGCTTCGATGGCGAGGTCCGCCTCGGACAGCGCGTCATAGCCCGTCGCCGTGCGGAACCCGTCCGACAGGATGCTGTCCTTCTGCGCGTCCGAGAGCTTCCCGCGTTTCACCGCGCCTTCGAGGTTTTTCGAGATCGTCGCGCGCGCCTTGTCCGCCGAGGCCTCGTCACGTTCGATCAACGTCACATCGAGCCCGCGCGTCAGCGCCGCCGTGGCGATGCCCGCGCCCATCGTGCCGCCGCCGATGACCCCGATCCGGGCGACCTCGCGCGGGGCAACGCCCTCGATCTCGGGCAGCTTGGCGACCTTGCGCTCGATGAAGAAGGCGTGGATCAGGCCCGCGCGCTGCGGCGTCTCCATCATCTCGCGGAAGATGCGGCGTTCTTCGTCGAGCCCCTCGGCGATGTCCAAACGCGTTGCGGCCTCGACCGCGTCGATGGCGGCAAGCCGCGCGACCTCGCCTGCGGATTTCTTGCGCCAGAGCGCGCGCGCCTGCTCGAGCGCCGCCTCGTCCGTTTTCGGGCATGGCAGCGCGCCCACACGGCGCGGGCCTGCGCCTTGTCCGACCAGCTCGCGCGCATAGGCGAGACCGGCCTCGCGCGGGCTGCCCTCCCCGAGCGTGTCCGCGAGCCCCCGCGCGACCGCATCCTCGGCCGAGAGATTGCCGCCGGCAGGGATCATCTGCACCGAGGCGGCAACGCCGATGAGACGCGGCGTCCGCTGGGTGCCGCCCGCGCCCGGAATGATGCCGAGATTGACTTCCGGCAGACCGAGCTTCGTGCCCGGCATCGCCACGCGGTAGTGACATCCCAAGGCGACTTCGAGACCGCCGCCCAGCGCCGCGCCCTGGATGGCCGCCACGACCGGCTTGCCGCAGGCCTCGATCCGGTTCACCACTTCGGGCAGCCAGGGGTCTTGCGGCGGCTTGCCGAACTCGGAGATATCCGCCCCGCCGATGAAAAGCTTACCTTCACCGAGGATCACCGCCGCATGCGCGGCCTCGTCGGCATCGAACCGCTCGATCGCGTCCCAGAGACCTTGCCGCACGGCATGGCCGAGCGCGTTCACCGGCGGGTTGGCGATGGTGATGACGGCGATATCTCCGTCCATCTCATAGGCGACGACGTCGCTCATGCTGCACCTCTGTAGTCTTTGCGTTTCATTACCTAGCCCCGCATCGTCATTGCGGAACCCTGCCCCATGATCCGTTCGAGCTCGCCCACCGCTTCGTTCAGCTTCGGGCCGACCTCTTGCCGCATCCGTTCGATACTGAGCGCCTCGGGCATCGCCCCGCAGGTGAAGACCACGGGCTCCGAGAGATCGCGGGAATGGAAGGGCCGCGCCACGGCGTGGATATTGGCGGCGTAATACTGGTCGGGATCGGTGATCGAGAAGCCCTGCGTGATGAGCTGGCCCCAGGCGTCGCGGCGGATCTCGAGCGCGCGCTCCGGCGTCAGCCCGCCCGCGCCGGCGACGTTCGCGACGGTCTTCTCAAAGACGTCTTCGGGCATCGCCGCGAGCAGCGCGTGCCCCGAGGATGTGCCGTTGAATGGCAAGCGATGACCGATCTCGAGCCACAGCGAAGAGATGCCGCGTGGGCGCCAGGTCTTCAGGATGAGAAGCTTCTTGTCGTCGCGCACCAGCAGCAGCGACATGGTTCCCGTCTCGTCCGCGACCCGCTGCATGATCGGCCCCGCGAGTTCCACGAAGGAAATAGACGATGTCGCGACGTTGCCGAGTGCCAGGAGTGCAGGTCCGGGCCGATAGCGGTCATGCCGGCGGGCGTGGTTGAGATAGCCAAGCGATTGCAGCGTAAAGGTCAGCCGGGAGACCGTGGATTTCGGGATTCCGGTCCGTTCCGAAATCTCCGCATTGCCGAGCCCGTCATCGGAGGCGCGGAACGCGCGCAAGACCGCGAGTCCCCGCGCCAGCGTCGTCGCAAAGCGGCGGTCGGTCTCGTCCTGCGGCAGGATGCGGATATCTTCCTCGGGTCGCATGCCGGTCATCACATCGAACTCGGGATCAGGAGCGACAGGATCGGGAACGCCATGATGAGCGCAAGCACAAGCACGTCAATGCTGAGGAAACGCAGGATGCCCGAGAAGATCCGGTCGATGGGCACATCCTTACCGACAACACCCGAGATCACGAACACATTGAGCCCGACGGGCGGTGTGATGAGGCCGATCTCCAGGAGTTTGATGACCACGACGCCGAACCAGATGAGGTCCCAGCCATAGCTTTCGACGAGCGGCACCATCAGGGGCAGCGTCAGCACCATGATCCCGATCGGATCGAGGAACATGCCGAGCACCAGGTAGATGATCGCGATCGCGACAAGCAGAAGGACCACCGACAGGTTTGCGTCCGAAACGAAGGAGACGATGTCCGAGGCAACGCCCGTCAAGGCGATGAAGGCCACGAAGATCTTCGCGCCAGCGGCGATGATGAAGATGGACGTGGTCTGGATCACGGTCTCGCGCAGGCTTTCCCAGAGACCCGCGAAGGTCAGCTTGCGCTGCGCGAAGCCGATGAGGATCGCTGCGGAGACACAGACCGCCGCTGCTTCGGTCGCCGTGAAGATGCCGCCATAGATGCCGCCGACGATGATCACGAAGAGCGCAACTGCCGGCCAGGCTTCAATCGCCGCGTCGAAACGCTCTCGCGCGGTGATCTTGCCGGTGAAGGCCGGAGCCGCCTCGGGCTCGCGCCAGACCCAGAAGAAGATGACGATCAGGAAGCCTGCGAGCGACAGAAGGCCGGGGATGATGCCCGCGAGAAACAGCGCCGAGATCGAGGTTTCCGTGAAAATGCCGTAAATGATGAACAGCACCGATGGCGGGATGAGCGATCCGAGCGTGCCGCCCGCGGCAACCGAGGCTGTCGCGAGCCGCTTGTCGTAGCCCATCCTCAGCATCTCGGGCGAGCAGATCCGCCCCATCGTCGAGGCGCAGGCAATGGACGAGCCGGTGATCGCCGAGAAGCCGCCACAACCGACGACCGAGGCCATCGCCACGCCGCCGGGCACCGAGGCCAGCCAGACACGCGCCGCGTGGTAAATCTTCGTCGTGATCTCCGCGCGATAGGCGATGTGGCCCAGCGCCACGAAGAGAGGGATCATCGAAAGATCGTAGGAATGAACGAGGTCGAACGAGTTCGAGAAGACGAGGCTCGACGTCGGCGTGAACGCTCGCTCGGGCATGAAGGTGCCGGTTCGGAAGGCGAAGATCGCGAAGGTGCCGAGGCTGGCGACGCCCGCGAGCGCGAAGGCAATGGGCACGCGCAGCGCAAGCAACACGATGACGGCGGCGAAGGCGATGAGGCCAATCGTGGTCGGATCCATCTCAGGCCTCCTCGGTCTGTTCGGGGCCGTAGCCCGTATCAGCCAGAGGCTCGCCCCGGCGCATCGCGCCGATGTCGCGCCAGACCATGATCGCCAGCCGCAGCCAGCAGAAGGAGATGCCGGCGAGGAAGATCACGCGGCCCGGCCATTTCGGCAGATTGAGATCGCCGAAGAAGTATCCCCCGGAGGCAATCGTATGCGTGACCTCGCGCCAGCCGGCCCAGATGAGCGGCGCCAGCGCCAGAAGTCCGAAGATCGAGCCGAAGACAACCAGCCCGTCCCGCACGCGCGGCGGCATCCGGTTGGAGACGAATTCCACCACGATATGCGCGCGGTTCGCGGTCGTCGCGGCCAGGGGCAGGATCACGGCGGCGACCATCAGCTCGGCCACCATGACAATCGCGTCAGGCACACCCGAATTGAAGAAGGCGCGCAGAAGGACGGTCGCGGTGATCAGCACTCCAAGGCCGAGGACGGAAATGATCGCCAAATCCACGAGAAGGCGCTCGATACGGCGCAGCATCGCGAAACCTCATGAGGAAGGGGATTGGGGGGGCGGCGCGCTTGCTGGGCAAGGCGCGCCGCGTGTTCGTCGAAGATGCGGGCCTTAGCCCTGCTCACGCTCCCAGGGGTAGCCCTGGCTGTCGCGCTCTTCTTCGTATTTCTCGAGAAGGCCGCGATATTCCTCGAGCATCGCCGCACCGTCGAGACCCAGGCCGGAGACCTGCTCGACCCACTCGTCGATATACTTGGAGCCCTCTTCGACGAGCTTGCTCCGCTCTTCGGCAGGCAGTTCGATGATCTCGACGCCCGCCTCGCGCATCGTCTCGATGGCGGCTTCGTTGTCGGCGGTGATGAGACGGCCCAGCTCGTCCGACATCATGCGGCCCGCTTCGAGAAGGACGTCCTGCTGTTCGGCCGGCAGCCCGTCGAAGGATTGCTTGTTCATGAAGATGCCAAGCGCGCCGGTCTGACCCCAGTTGAGGAGCGTGTAGCTGTCGATGACTTCCTGCTGTTTCAGCGCGGCCGTCGCGTAGGAATATGTCTGCGAGCAGTCGATGAGCCCCGTGTCGAGCCCCTGATACGCGTCGTAGATCGACATCGGCACGAGGTTCGCGCCGAAATCGCCGAACGTATCGCCGTAAGCGCCGACGCCGCGGACCTTGAGCCCTTCGATATCCTCGACCGACCGGATCGCGGTGCCCTTGCAGCCGATATGGACCGCGGAGGTGGTGAATGTGCCAAGATAGACGAGGTTCTGCGCCGCGAGGTACTCGGTGATCTGCTCGTTCGAGCGCATGATCTCGTCGGTCGCCTTCATGCCGACCCAGGCGTCGGAATTCTCGAGCGGCATGTCCGCGATGCGGTAGGGGGCCATCTCTTGCGGGAAATAGACCGCGATGATCGTGCCGAGATCGGCCACGCCGTCAGCGATGCCGGACAGCGCCGCACCCGCCTTGAAGAGCGCACCGCCCCACTGGATGTTAAGCGAAAGATCGCCACCCGACATCTCCTCGACCTGTTCTGCAAAGAAGTTGAGCGACTCGCCACGCGCGCCGCGGTTCGGGCCCGCCTCACCGACGAACAGATCTTGTGCTGTGGCGGCTCCAGCCCCACAGATCATCACGCTTGCCAGCGCAGCTTTCATGAAACGCGTCATAGTTTCTCCTCCCAGTTCTACTATGCGGAATTGATTTCCGCTATATGGCTACAGAAATCAAACGCCACGTCAACGGCCATCCGCGCAAAACCGCGGATGCTCTTCGCATGACTGGAAAAGTCGAGGAGGCTTAGCTGCCCAGCAAGGACAGGATGCGCCGAATCGCGAAGCGGTAGCCGTCCGTTCCGCAACCCGCGATCACCCCATCGGCCCGCCCGGAAATGTACGAGTGGTGGCGGAAGCTCTCGCGCTTGTGGATGTTGGAGATATGCACCTCGATCACCGGCCCTTCGAACGCGTTGAGCGCATCGAGGATCGCGATCGAGGTATGGCTGTAAGCACCGGGATTGATGACGATCCCGTCCGCCCGGAGCCGCGCCTCGTGAATCCAGTCGACGAGCTGGCCTTCCCAGTTCGATTGCAGCGCCTCGATCTCGGTATCGGACGTCTCCGCGATCGCCGCGCAATCGGCGGCGATGTCGGCGAGCGTCTCGCGCCCGTAGATTTCGGGCTGACGCTGGCCGAGCAGATTAAGGTTCGGCCCGTTCAGAAGATAGATCGTCTTGCCCATAGGCGGCCTCGTGCGACGCGGATGGGTCCGTTGTCGCCCGTCGCGGGGCGATCAGGCAAGACGAGCGCGCGCCTCGGGACGAGCGTTGTGGCGGAAAAACCGCCCTCAGTCGAAGAGGCTGGGTGTCTTGCGCCCGAATAGCCGTGCAAGCGGCCCGTTCGGCGATGTGCCGAAGCAGCAGGCCAGAACGTAGCGCAGCGGGTCGAGTTCAGTCATCGGTCATGTCCCCAAATCAGTCGATGCTTCCCTGAAAGGGGCAGTTAGACCGAAACCGTGACGTCTCCATGACATCGGCGATCATTCGCGCCCGGCGCGGCGGAGCGACGCTCTTCCCCTCTGGGCAAGACCGTGCCAGATACGACAGCGACGACCCCAGCCGGAAAGCGCGCGCCTCATGCCATTCGACCGTTCGATCAAGATCGCCCCGTCCATCCTTTCGGCCGATTTTGCCGATTTCGGCCGCGAGATTCGCGCCATCGAGGATCAGGGCGCCGATTGGGTGCATGTGGATGTGATGGACGGACATTTCGTGCCGAACCTCACCTTCGGCCCGCCCGCGGTGAAAGCCTTCCGTCGCCATGTGACCACGGTCATGGACGTGCACCTGATGATTGCCCCGGTCGATCCGTATATCGATGCCTATGCCGATGCCGGTGCGGACATCCTGACCGCCCATGTGGAGGCAGGCCCGCATAGTCACCGGACGCTTCAGGCGATCCGCGCGGCGGGAATGAAGGCGGGCATCGCGCTCAACCCCGGCACCCCTGCGGAGGCCGTGGCGCATCTGCTCGATCTTGCGGACCTCGTCTGCGTGATGACGGTGAATCCGGGCTTCGGCGGGCAGAAGTTCATCGACATGACCGCCAAGGTCCGCACCCTGCGCGAGATGATCGGCGACCGCGAGGTGCATATCGAGATCGACGGCGGCGTCGATCCGACCACCGCGCCGCTGCTGGCAAAAGCCGGGGCCGATGCGCTCGTTGCGGGTTCGGCGGTGTTCAAGGGTGGATCGGTCGACAAGCCGGATGTCTATGGACGGAACATCAAGGCGATCCGCGAGGCGGCAGAGACCGCGTGAGGATCGTCTTCGATCTTGACGGCACGCTCATCGACAGCGCGCCCGAGATCCGCGGGATCGCCAACGCGCTTCTGGCCGAGGAGGCGCGCGCGCCTTTGACGCTGGAAGAGACGAAAGGGTTCATCGGCAACGGCGCCCCGGCCTTCATCGCGCGGATGCGCGCGGCGCGGGATTTGCCCCAGGCGGCACAGGACCGCCTCTTGCACGGTTTCGAGGCTCGGTACGAGACCGCGTTCGGCCTCACGACGCTGTATCCCGGCGTTCGCGCCGCGCTTGAGGCTCTGCGCCGGGAAGGCCACGTTCTCGCCATCTGCACCAACAAGCCGATCGGCCCCACCCTTGCCGTGCTAGCGCATCTGGGACTGGAGCCATCCTTCGACACGGTGATCGGCGGCGATAGCCTGCCGGTTCGCAAACCCGACCCCGCGCCGCTCTGGGCGGCGATGAAGGGTGAGCCGGCGGTCTATGTTGGCGACAGCGAAGTCGATGCCGAAACGGCGGCGAGAGCGGGCGTGCCGTTTCTGTTCTTCACGGAAGGCTATTGTCATCTGCCGCGTGAGGAGATCACGGCGGCAGCGATGTTCTCCGACTTTGAGGATTTACCGCAGCTCGTCTCCGCATTCGCCTGACGGAGCGAAGGTATCAGCGCCGAGCCGCGCCATCCCGTAGCGGCTACATCACCTCCACCGCGATCGCCGTCGCCTCGCCGCCGCCGATGCAGATCGAAGCGACCCCGCGCCGCGCCTGCCGCGCACGCATCGCGCCAAGCAGCGTCACGAGGATACGCGCACCCGAGGCTCCGATCGGGTGACCGAGCGCGACCGCGCCGCCATGCACGTTCAGTTTGTCATGCGGGATATCGAGTTCTTTCATGGACGCCATCGCGACAACGGCGAAGGCCTCGTTGATCTCGAAAAGGTCCACGTCGTCCACCGACCAGCCGGTCGCATCGAAGAGACGCCGCTTGGCGTGGATCGGCGCTGTCGTGAACCAGCCCGGCTTTCCGGCATAGGCGGCATGGCCGACGATCCGGGCCAGCGGCTCGAGGCCCAGCCGCTCCGCTTCGGACGCGCGCGCCAGAACGAGCGCCGCCGCACCGTCGTTGATCGACGAGGAAGATGCCGCGGTGATCGTGCCGTCCTTCTTGAAGGCGGGGCGCAGGCTCGGGATCTTCTCCGGGTCGATCCTGTCCGGCCCTTCATCGCGGGCGACTTCGGCACTGCCCTTGCGGCTTTTGACCTCGACTGGCGTCAGCTCCCAGTCGAAGGCGCCGCTCTCGGTGGCCCGTTTCGCGCGCGTGACGCTTTCGATGGCGTAGGCATCCTGCGCCTCGCGCGTGAACTGGTAGGCCTCGGCGCAATCCTCGCCGAATGTGCCCATGGACCGGCGTGTGCCATCGGGCGCGATGTCGTAGGCATCCTCCAGCCCGTCGAGCATCATGTGGTCCAGAACGCGCGAATGACCGATCCGCGCACCGGCGCGGCCCTGCGGCAGAAGGTACGGCGCGTTGGTCATGCTCTCCATACCGCCCGCGATGGCAATGCCGTGTGAGCCTGCGCGCATCGCGTCGACCGACTGGATCACGGCTTTCATGCCCGATCCGCACACTTTGGAGACGGTTGTGCAAGGTACCGAAACCGGCAGCCCGGCACCCAAAGCCGCTTGCCGCGCCGGCGCCTGACCGAGGCCGGCAGGCAGGACATTGCCCATCAGCACCTCGCCGACCTCGTCAGGTGCGAGCCCTGCCTGCGAGAGCGCCGCGCGGATCGCTGCGGCACCGAGCTCGGTGGCCGAGACGCCAGCGAACGCCCCCTGGAACGCGCCGAGCGGCGTGCGGGCCGCCCCGCAAATGAGAATCGGATCATCGGTGATGTCGCGTGGCAAATCAGCCTCCCAAACAAGCTCTCAGGTACTTTGGCGCAGCTTATCCGAGAGAGCAAACTGCCCTAGCGTTAAGCTCGCCCGCAAGCACGTGAATCCAAGCGTTAATAAATCGTGAATGCTGCGCCTGCATGCCGCGCCGCCATTGCGTCGTTGCCGCGTCATGGCAGTGTTTGCTCCGGGTGACGCAGAGAAGGGCACGAAATGAGCATTCCAACGCATGAGGGAATTGTCTGGAGCGACGCCCAGCCCCTGCCCGAACCCGGCGACGGCTATTCCCATTGGGAAGCCGCAACCAAGACAGAGCAACTTCGCGCTGTCATGGTCTTTGCCGAACTCCGCGAAAGCGCATCCGTGACCTCCCTCAGGGATGCGATCCTCGCGCTGCAGGCCGAACCCATGGCCCGCATGCAGGCATCCGAGCTCGATGCGCTCGATGCCGAGATTGCCGCGCTCGACGAGATGGCGCGCGGCAAGGGCAGCAGTGAGGCCGGCGACCTCTCCCCGCCGCCTCCTGCTTTTCCCTGGCCGGTCCGTGTCGCTGTCTTCTGGCTCGGAGCGCTCGACGAGCTGCCGGACTATTGCCGGCTCATCCATGTCGGCCCGCGCGTGGCACGGCTCAACGAAGCCGACCCCCGCGACCGCGATCCGATCGCACGCCATGCCGCGACGGGGCGCGGCACGACACCGATCATCGCCGCCATCGATGACGGGATCGGTTATCTCAATGCCCGCTTCCGCCGCAGCCTGAGCGAAACCCGGATCGAGAAGATCTGGCTTCAGTCCGAGCCGCGCGGCGATACTCACGGTGTCGTGGAGCCGCTGCCGGACGTTCGGATCGGCCAAGTGCTCACCCGTCGTGACATCGACCGGGAGCTGGCAACGGGCCTTGACGAGGATCACCTCTACCGGATGCGGAACGCCGGGCTTCTGCCGCGGGATGTGCGGCACTCGACCGATCACCGCGCGGCGCATGGAACGCATGTTCTCGACCTCGCCGCGGGCGCAGAGTGCACGGGAGACGACCCATTGCGCGATCTGCCGATCCTCGCCGTGCAATTGCCGCCCGCCGCGATCGCCGAGACCTCGGGGCGCAAGACGGAAGGTTATGTGGCCATCGGCCTGCGCTGGATCGTGACCGAAGCCATGCGCGCTTCGACGTGCGACGGACGCCCTGTCGTCGTCAACCTGAGCCTAGGTGCGCTGGGAGGACCGGGCGACGAGACCGCTTTTCTTGCCGAGTGGTGCAGCTCTGAAATCGCGCGCTATGAACGCCTGACCGGCGGGCGGCTCCAGATCGTCGCCGCTTACGGCAATGCGCGGCTCGACCAGCTTGTCGCCCGCAAGGAGGTCTGCGCCGACGCGCCGCTCGCACTCGACTGGCGCATTCAGCCCGATGACCGCACAGCGAGCTTTCTCGAACTGCGCGCACCAGGAGGCGGTGCCGGAAAGCGCGTGTCGGTGACCGTGCCCGACCCGCGCATCGCGCCGCTGGTGCTCGACTGGCCGGATGCGGGACAGGTGCGTCTTCTGCAGCGCGGACGGCATGTGATCGCGGCGCTCTATTCCGTGTCCGCACCCGCGGGTGGGGCGTGCCTGGTTCTCGCCGTCGCGCCGACAGCGCGCTGGGATGACGGTGCGCTTGCCCCGGCAGGCGCCTGGAAGCTCTCGGTCGAGAGCGCGGCTTCGGCCCTCGTCACCGCCGAGGTGCTGCGAGACGACACGCCCTACGGCTTCCGCCCGCGCGGGCGGCAATCCTATCTCGATGCGCCGGGCTGGGATTGGGATGCCGAGCTTGGAGGCAACGCCGCGCCGGCCTTCGGGAATCCGATCTCACGGCAGGGAACGGCCGTCGCCTATGCCGGCGCCACGAGCGCGATGCTGTGGTTCGTCAGCGCCGCAGGGCCGGCAACCGGTCAGCCGGGCGCCCACATCGCGTCGCGCTATTCGGCCGAAGGCATCTCATCTCTCGGGCGTCCCGGGCAATCCGTGGGCCCGACCCTGTCCGCACGCGGCGATGACGGCGTCTTCCTGACAGGCCAGCGGGCATCGGGCGTTCTGACCGGCAGCGTCGCGCGGTTCTCGGGAACCAGCGTCGCGGCACCTCGGGTCAGCCGCGCGCTTGCCAGCCTCTGGGCGCGCCAAGGCGGCTCGGGCGATCCCGAAGCCGACCTCATGGCGATCCTCGGCGATACGCCGCCTCTGCCCCGCCCGGACCCAAGGCTGGGCCGCGGCACGCTACACGATCATCCCCATTCGCGCAGCGCCTGAGCACCGATCGCACCGAGAAGCCGCGAGCGGCGTCCTTCGCTTACGGCGTTCGAGATGCTGCCCGGCACAAGCGCGCGCACCCATTCACGCCAGGCATCCAGCGTGAACCCGCCATTCCAGGAGGCGGCGTCGGGCGCGAAAGGCGCGCTCGGCGCGAAGTCATGGGTCAGGGACTCGCCGAGGATCGGACGCGCGAGCGCAAGACCGAGCATGAAGCCAAGAAGCCCGCCATAGGCGCTGTCGATGGGAAAATGCACGCCTGCCACTGTGCGATTGTCGGCGATACGCGCCGCCAGCGCGAAGGGCATTAGCGTCCATTCATCGGCCGGGGCCGGCTGACCGACCGCGGTCAGCGTCTCGATCACGCCGACAATGGCGCTCTCGTGCGGGCGGCGCCCCTTTTGCGACATGAGCGCGAGGATCGTGGCGAACGCGAAAGCCTCTGTCGCGTGGCCGCTCGGGCAGGAGCCGTGACCGGGCGTCTGGATGATCGGTTGCACTTTCGGGGAATATGCAATGGGGCGCGGCACGTCCGCGGCGAGTTTCACTGCCTGCTCGGGCTGGATCACGACGTCGTAGACACGGCCCAAAAGCTCCATCGTCCAGCGCCGCCGGGTCGCGTCGAGCTGCACTTGCGTGCCGAAGAAGGAGAGCATGTCGCCCTGTTGTAGCAGGATCTCCGGCAGCCGGTCGGATCGCAGATCCATCGCGGTACGCAGATACGGCAATTGATGCACTCCGAGATCCTCGGCGCTCGGCGTCGGCAATGTCAGAGAGATGCCTCGCGCGGACACGCGCGGCGCTTCGGGCGGGCCGGCGACGGAGAAAAAGCCGCTCATTTCTTGCGCGACCACCGCAGCCCGCGAGCCGGGTTGCAGGGCGCGCAGACGATCGATCATCGTCGCGCTCGGCGCAGGCGGCACCTCGCCCTGCCCGTCCCAATATCCCATCAGGCCCTCGGCCGAGACGCCAAGCGCGCTCGAAAGAAGTGGCGAGCCGCCGCCACCGGCATGTGTGCCATGCGTGCCGTGCGTGCCGTGCGTCCCATGGGTACCGTGCGTGCCGTGGGTGCCGTGCGTCCCATGGGTTCCGTGCGTGCCATGGGTTCCTAAAATCGCCATACCGAAAAACTCCTCGCCTGAAATATGCTGGCGGAGTTTGATACCGGTTCGGCCCGGCGCGAAGAAAATTCGCAAAACGGGCACGAAATTCGCGAAGAATTCACGCAAGCTCTCGGTGGCGCTTCCCGGAAGGCCCCGGATTTGCTAGCTTTCGTCGGGCACGGGAAGGGGAACAGGGTGACCGTGAAGATCCGTTTGATCGGAGATTTCCGCGTCCTCGATGACGCGGGATCGGACGTGACGCCGAATGCGGCGCGCGCACGCGCGCTTCTGGCGATCCTGGCCCGGTCTCCCGACTGCACCCGTTCGCGTCGCTGGATCGAGCAGACGCTTTGGCCGGACCGCAGCCCGGAGCAGGCCTCGGGATCGCTCCGGCAGGTGGTCAGCCAGATCCGAAAGGCGTTCGGTCCCCTGGCGGAGGACCACCTCGTCTCGACACGCGCGGCAATCTCGCTCGTGGATTGCACGACCGATATCGAGGTCGATCCGCGCTCCTGCCTCGATCGGCTCCGCAGCGGCGGTGATCTCCTGGAGGATGTCCGCCTCAAGGTTCCAGCCTATAAAAGCTGGCACCGCGAGGAGAAGAGCCGCATTCTGCAGACGCTCGAACGCACGGCCGGCGCGCTGACCCTCGGCGCGGGCGCCCCGCCACTCATGGGCCGACCATTATCCATCGAGGTCAAAGGCTTCGGCGAAAGCGCCCGCGAGACCGGTCAGTTCATCGGCGACATGCTTAGTCAGCAGATGGCGGGGCTGATCTCGGATTTCGGAACGTTCGACACATTGGTGGATCGGAGCGCGGAGGCCAAGGCAGGCGGCCTGACCCTGGCGATCCGTGCACTGACCGTCGGTGAGGAGGTTCAGATCCTCGCCGGGCTGACCGCGCAGGATTCCGGCAAGATGGTCTGGTCCGAGACCGCGCGGCTCGATGCACGCGCAGGCGATCTTCTGGGCCAGGGCGATGTGCCGAGCCTTGTCTATCACTCCGCCGAACGGGTTCTGACGCAGATGCTCGACGCGCGGGAGGATGCCGGGCTCAGCCTCAGGATCGACGCGCTCGTCAACGCGGCGATCGCCGCGATGTTCACCTACATGCCCGGAGAATTGCGCCGCGCCGAAGCGCTTCTTGCCGAAGCATACGCCTTGCGCCCATTGTCGCGCATCGCTGCATGGCGGAGCCTTTTGCGTCAGATCATGCTGGTGGAACGGACCGAGCAGAACCTCGAGGAGTTGCACGAGGAAGCGCGCGCCTTCGCCCACGCGGCGCTCGAGGGCAATGACGGCAACACGCTGGTGATGTCGCTCGTCGCGCAGCTGTTGGCGATCCTCGAGAACGACACGGTGGTGAGCGCGGTGCTGGCTCGCGACGCTGTGGAGGCGAGCCGGTTCAACGCCTTTGCCCATTCCGCCGCGGCGACGGTGGCCTTGCGCGCGGGCGATACGGCGGCGGCGCTCGCCGCCTCAGAACACGCCGCCCGGCTCGCGGGCCGGGCCGCCTCGGCGCATTGGTTCGACACCATCGCGGGGCTCTCGGCGATCTCGGCGGGGGATCTCGACCAGGCGGTGCGCCATTATGAGCGCGCCCATGCCCGCGCGCCGCATTTCCGCGCCCCCATGCGGCACTTGCTGTGCCTCTACGCCGCGCAAGGCGAGGCGCAGAAATCGGCGCAGATGGCCCGCGCCCTCAAGCGTATCGAGCCCGATTTCGACGTGCTCCGCATCCGTGAAGACGAAACCTATCCCGTCTTCACGCTGCGCCAGTCGAACCTTCTGCCGTCGCACGAGATGGCGCTCGACCTGCTGTGACCCTCAGGCGTCGACTTCAACCTTGCCGATCGGGTGCGAGCAACAGGCGAGGATATATCCCTCTTCGATATCCTCCTCCGAGATCCCGCCGTTATGGACCATGTGGACCTCGCCCGCGGTCTTCCTGATCTTGCACGTGCCGCAGATCCCGAAGGTGCAGCCCGAGGGGATTCGCAGACCGTTCGCCCGAGAGAGCGACAGGACGGTATCGGTCTCGTGGCAAGAAACGTGCAGCCCGCTCTTCGAGAAGACCACCTCGGCCTCGGTGGCGTCCTGAGGCACGGTGTCGTCGAACTCGGGCACGTCCTCGGCCTTGGCCACGGGTGCCTCGAAGCTCTCCTGGTGGTAGTGATCCATGTCGAAGCCGAGCCCCGCAAGGCCCTCGCGCACCATCGTCATGAAGTCCTCGGGCCCGCAGCAATAGACCTCGCGTTCGAGGTAATCAGGCGCCATCAAGCCCAGCATCAGCTGGTTGAAGCGGCCGAGATACCCGGTCCAGACCTCGTAGGGCTCCTCCTCGGTGACGGCGAAGCTGAGATGCAGGCCGGGCACCCGGCTTGCCATATGAATGAGCCGCTGCCGGAAAATCAGCTCGGAGGGCCGCCGCGCGCAGGCCACGAGCCGCGCATCGGGCATGTCGCCCTTGTCGTAGAGGTAAGAGGCCATCGACATCATCGGCGTGATGCCGGAGCCCGCCGCGATGAAGAGAAACTTCTTCTCGGGGTCGTCGAGGGTGAAATGCCCTGCCGGTCCGAAGGCGCGCATCTTCATGCCCGGCCCCAGGTTGTCGAACATCCAGCGCGTGCCGATGCTGTCCGGCTGGCACTTGATCGTGACCGAGATCGTCAGCGGCCGCGAGGGCGTCGAAGACAGCGTGTAGGTGCGGTGGATCGGCCCGCCCTTCACCGGCACTTCGAGCGTGATGAACTGCCCCGGCTTGTAGCGGAACGGTTTGCCCGAGGCGGCGCGGAACGCGAATGTCTTCACGTTCGGTGCCTCGGGCACGACCATCGTGCAGATAAGCTCTTCGGTGTCGGTCCAGTATTCGGACATGCCCTGCCTCACTCGGCCGCGTAGAGGGCGCGGCCCGTGAGCCGCGACGTCATCGTTTCGCAATACCAGTCGACGAATTGCGCGACGCCGGATTCCTGCGCTGCGCTGTAGGGGCCGGGCTCGTAGGCCGGCGAGTTGATGCCGCGCTGGTTCTCCTCGATGATCTCGCGATCCTCGTCGTTGGTGTGAATCCAGACGGTCGTCAGGCGCTCGAGGTCATAATCTTGCCCCTCGACGGCGTCCTTGTGGACGAACCACTTGGTCGTGACCTGGGTCTCCTGCGGGCCGACGGGCTTCACGGAGAACAGGATCACCATGTCCGACAGAAAGTGGTTCCAGGTGTTGGGATAGTGGAAGAAGAGCAGCGTGCCCGCATCGCGGATCGTCACATCGCCCACCAGCTTCTCGCAGGCCTGCTTGCCGTCGAGCGTGTAGCTGACCGACGATCCCACGAGCGGCACACGGACAAAGCGCCACTGCTCGTTGGGCGCGATCGTGAATTCGGAGGGAAGGCCCGCCTTTTCGCATTTCTGCAGATGCGCCGCGATCACCGGATCGTCCTTGCCCGACCCGTCGCCCGCGATGTTGGGGTTGTCATCGAAGGTCACGCACAGCGAGGGATGGCTGCCCGAACAATGGTAGCATTCGCGGTTGTTCTCGATCACGAGCTTCCAGTTCGCCTTCTCGACGATGGTGGTCTCGTGGGCCAGCTTGCACTCGGAGAGCTTGTGCGGCCCGGCATATTTTTGCGCCATCTCAGCCATCGCGTCGAATGCGGGAGCCTCCGCGCCGAGGCAGATGAAGAGGATGCCGGCGGCCTCACGGCAATGCACGGTCTTGAGCCCGTGCTGCGAGGGGTCGAATTCCGGCCCCATGTCGCGCGCCCAGAGCAGCTTGCCGTCTAGATCGTAGGTCCATTGGTGATAGGGACAGACGAGTTTCGGCGCGGAGCCCTTGTGTGTCTTGCAGATCCGGGAGCCACGATGGCGGCAGGAATTGTGGAAGGCGCGCGCCACGCCGTCCGCGCCACGCACGACGATGACCGAATAGGCGCCGATCTCGACCGTCATGTGGTTGCCGGTCTTGGGGATCTCGGAGCCCGCGCCGACGAGCAGCCAGTCGCGGTACCAGATCCGCTCCATGTCGACGTCGAACATCTCGGGATCGGTATAAAGCGCGCGCGGCAGCGTGTAGCCCGGCCGGCGGCTCATCAGGTGGGAGAGCATATCCGATTGTGCACTCATGTCAGATGTCCTTCACAAGACGCAGCGCGTCATAGATTGCAGCATGGGTATTGCGGGCCGAGACGGCATCGCCGATCCGGTAGAGCGTGAATGCGCCGTCCGGGTTGCGGCCCTCGGGCTGGGGACGGCCCTCGATCAGTGCGTCCTGGTCCACCGCGCCGAGATTGCGCGAGCGCGGTTTGAGGTCGAAATACAGCTCGTCCATCGGCAGCGTTCCGTGATTGACCACGACCTGATCGAAGTCGCGCGTCTCGCGGTGGGCCGAGTAATCCGTGCCGATATGCGCGGTGAGCATGTTGCCGGTCCGGGTCACGTCCTTCAGCCGATAGGTGACGGTGAACCGCACGTCCTTGTCCTGGAGCGCGCGCATGTATGGCACAAGGTTCATCGCCATCACGTCGGGCGCGAAGCTGCGGTCGGGCGTCATGATCTCCACATGCGCGCCAGTCTTGGCGATGACTTCCGCAGCCTGAAGGCCGGTGTGATCGCCCGCGTCATCGTAGACGAGAACGCGGGTGCCGGGCTTCACATCGCCCGCGATGATGTCCCAGGCGGAGACGACGAGATCGTTGCCGGTCTCACAGACCTCTGTATGCGGCAGGCCCCCCGTGGCGACGATCACCACGTCGGGCGACAACTCGGCCACGTCCTCGGCCTCGGCATAGGTGTTGAAACGGAAGTCCACGTCGCGCGCGGCGCATTGCGCCATGCGCCAGTCGATGATCGAGATCATCTCACGGCGACGTTCGGATTGCGCGGTTAGCCGCACCTGCCCGCCCGGATCGGGCTGGACCTCGAAGACGGTCACGGCATGGCCGCGCTCGGCGGCGACGCGCGCCGCTTCGAGCCCGGCGGGCCCCGCCCCGACGACGGCGACCTTCTTCTTCACTTCTGCGGGCGCGATTATGTGCGGCATCGACAGCTCGCGGCCCGTGGCGGCGTTGTGAATGCAGAGCGCCTCTCCGGCGGCATAGATCCGGTCGAGGCAGTAGGTCGCGCCGACACAGGGACGGATGTCGTCCTCGCGGTTTTCCATGATCTTGCGGACGATGAACGGGTCGGCCATGTGCGCCCGCGTCATCCCCACCATGTCGAGAAGCCCCGAGGAGACCGCATGCCGCGCGGTCGCGACGTCCGGGATCTTTGCGGCGTGGAAGGTCGGCATCCCGGTTTCCTTCCGGATCGTGCCCGCGAAGTCGATGAAGGGCGCGTTCTTCATGCCCTGAACGGGAATCACGTCGGTCAGGCCCGGGTCGGTGTCGATATGACCCTTGATGACGTTCAGAAAGTCGACCTTGCCGCTGTCTGCAAGTCGGCGAGAGATCTCGAGACCTTCCTCGACCGAGATCCCGCCCTCGAGCCGCTCATCGGCGGTATAGCGGATGCCCACGATGAAGTCCTCGCCGACACGGGCGCGGATCGCGTCGAGCACATCCCAGGTAAAGCGCAGGCGGTTGTCGAGCGAGCCGCCATAGGGACTGTCGAGCGCGTTGGTGAGCGGCGACCAGAACTGGTCCATCAGGTGCCCGTAGGCCTGAAGCTCGATCCCGTCCATGCCGCCGGCCTTCATGCGCTCCGCCGCGTCGGCATAGTCCTCGATGATGCGCTCGATCTCCCAATCCTCGACCATCTTCGGGAAGGCGCGATGCGCCGGCTCCCGCTCGTGGCCAGGAGAGACCGCCGGCAACCAATCGCCCTTGTTCCAATGCGTGCGGCGACCGAGATGGGTGAGCTGGATCATCACCGCGCAGCCATGCTCGTGGCAGGCATCGGTGAGATCCCGGATCCACGGCACCACCTCGTCTTTGTAGGCGAGGATATTGTTGAAGACCGGCGGGGAGTTGCGCGACACCGCCGCGGAGCCCGCGGTCATGGCAAGCGCGACGCCCGCTTTCGCGCGCACCTCGTGATAGGCGCGATAGCGTGCCTTCGGCATTCCGTCCTCGGGATAGGCCGGTTCGTGCGCGGTGGTCATGATGCGGTTCTTCAGCGTCAGGTGCTTGAGCTGATAGGGCTGCAAAAGGGGATCGTTACGCATGAGGGTATCCTGTCGGCCTTGCCGTGAGGGTCGAGCGCCCTCCGGTCTTGCAGCGACACATCGGAGAATCGCGCTCTTGCCGCGTGCCGCAAGGCGACTACGGCGGGTCTAATTGCGACCACCCGCTCAAATCGGCGCAATAGCCCGCTATAAGCGGCTGAACGCGCGTCACGACATGCCTCATTTGCAGGCAAACCGCCCGCGCGGACGCGCCGCGTTGCACAACATCTGCCGCTTGGCTATCCGCCAGCAAAGGTCTCAGTGCGGAGTTCTCGATGACCACGATCACACGGCGACATGTTCTGGCCCTCGGCGCGGCGACGGCTTTCGTTCAAGCAGCCCCGGCGCTCGGCGCGGCGCGGTTCGCACCCGGCTCACCGGAATGGCGAACATTCGAGCTGACGACACGCGTGCGCCTCGACCGCGCCGGACGCACCGCGCAGGCCTGGATTCCGGTGCCGTCTCTCGATGCGCCGGATTGGTCACGTCCCGGCCCGACGCGATGGGACACGAACGCCCCGGAAGTCGTCTTGCGGAGGGACGCCGCGACCGGCGCGGCTTTCGTGCATGCGGTCTGGCCTGAAGGCGATGCACCGGCAACTCTCGATGTGGTCTCAACCGTCACCACGCGCGATCGCAGTGTCGATCCGGCCGGAGCCGGCGCAGACCCCTTATCGCAGGAAGAGCGCGCCCGGCATCTCGCCCCGACCGAGCTCATCCCGACCGACGGGATCGTTGCCGAGACAGCGGCTGAGATCACGCAAGGCAAGACGGGCGATCTGGAGAAAGCGCGCGCGATCTATGACTGGGTCGTCGAGACCACGACCCGCAACCCCGAGACTCGCGGCTGCGGACTTGGCGACGTGGCCTCGATGCTGCATTCGGGCAACCTCACCGGCAAATGCGCGGATCTCAATGCGCTCTTTGTGGGCCTGGCCCGCGCCGCCGGCCTGCCCGCACGCGATCTCTACGGCTTGCGGGTCGCGCCCTCGGCCTTCGGCTACAAGAGCCTCGGGGCAGGATCGTCCAACGTGACCGGCGCGCAGCATTGCCGCGCCGACGTCTTCATCGAGGGCGCAGGCTGGGTGCCCGCCGATCCGGCAGATGTGCGCAAGGTGATCCTCGAGGAGCCGCCGCGCGATCTCGAGCTTGGCGATCCCGAGGTGCGTGCCGTGCGCGCAGGTCTGTTCGGCGCGGCGGAAGGCAACTGGGTTCCGCTCAACGACGCCCACGATGTCGCCTTGCCGGGCTCATCCGGCGCGCCGGTGCCGTTCCTGATGTATCCGCAGGCAGAGATCGGCGGCGTGCGACGGGATGAGCTCGACCCCGAACGCTTTGCCTATGAGATCTTCGCCGCAGAACGGGAAGGCTAGTCCGCGCGGCTTTGCTCACTATGTCTTGAACGCGAAGGGACGGCTTTTTCGCCCGGCAGCTACGTGTCTCCACGCGGCGGGCCCGTCCCTGACCTTTCGCTCGCCCGCGTAGCCACATAGAGTGCGCCGGGTTGCGACTATCGCAGAGCGCTAGAAAGAGGAGCGCATGACAACAGCCACCGCGTCAGAATACGCAGCGGCCCCGGACGTTCCGATCGAGGATCTGATGGCCTGCCCGCATTGCGACGCGCTTTACGTCGCGCGCCTGCCCGAGCCGGGCGGCCGCGCGGTCTGCCGCGATTGTCACACCGTGCTCATCTCGCCGCGCCGGAAAGCGGGCGCGCGCATCATCGCGATGACGCTAGCGGTGATGATCCTCGTGATCTCCGCGCTGTTCTTTCCGTTTCTCGACATCAACGCGCAAGGCTTCGGCAACTCGACCTCGATCCTCGATGCCGCGTCGAGCTTCCGCTCGGGCTACATGACCTTCCTGTCGATCGTCGTCGCCGCCGCGATCATCGTCATTCCGCTGGTGCGAACGATGCTGATCGTCTACGTCCTCACGCCCGTCGTCTTCGACTTCAAACCCTGGCCGCAGGCACGGCGGGCTTTCCGTCTCAGCCAGGAGCTCAAGCCCTGGGCGATGGCGGAGATTTTCGCCATCGGGTGCGCCGTGGCTTTGGTCAAGGTCGCCGATCTGGCCAATATCGGCTTCGGCCCCGCTTTCTGGATGTTTGCCGTCCTGGTCATCCTTGTTCTGGTAAACGATAATTATTTGTGTACCTGGTCTGTATGGAAATCCCTGGAACTGGAAGAAGAGTAACGGCGCGCGAGGCGGGCCTCGTGGCTTGCCGTCGCTGCGCCCGCGTCTGGCCGATGGGCCAGGAGCGCTGTTCGCGTTGCGGCAGCCGCCTTGAGTCGCGCGACCCCGCCAGCCTGCAAAAGGTCTGGGCGTGGTGGGTCGCGGGCGTGATCGCCTATATCCCCGCCAATATCTATCCAATGCTGTCGACGAATACGCTGGTCTCCTCGACCGAGAACACCATCGTGGGCGGCGCGGTCGAAATCGCGAAATACGGCTCTTACGGGGTCGCGGCGATCATTCTGATCGCGAGCGTGCTCATCCCGGTGGGCAAGTTCCTGGCGATCGCCTTTCTTGCAATCTCGGCGCGGCGCGGCTCGTCGGTGCCGGCGCGCAAACGCACCCATCTCTACGAGATCGTGGAGTTCATCGGCCGTTGGTCGATGATCGACGTCTTCGTCGTCGCGATCCTCTCATCGCTCGTGCAGCTTTCGGTCGTGGCCTCTATCCGGCCGGGCCCCGCGGCTTTCACTTTCGCGCTTTCCGTCATATTCACCATGCTCTCCGCGCAATCCTTCGATCCGCGTCTCATCTGGGACGCGCGTTTCCGCGGAACCAAGAGGACCCGTCGCTGATCCATGTCTGATAACGATAACACCGTCTCGCCCGATCCCGTCCCGCTCGAGGAGGGCAAGAAATCCGTCTGGAGCCGGATCTCCTTTATCTGGCTGATCCCGGTGATCGCGCTCGCCGTGGCCCTTGGTGCCGCCTATCGCAATTACGCCGAACAAGGCCCGCTGATCGAGATCACCTTCGACAACGCGGCCGGCGTGAAATCAGGCGAGACACTGCTGCGGTATCGCGACATCGAGGTCGGTCTCGTCGAGGACGTGCGCTTCAGCCCCGATCTTGAAAAGGTCATCGCCGAGATCCGCGTCGACAACGAAGTTGCCGATTATATCGACGCGGAAAGCCGGTTCTGGGTCGTTCGCCCCGAAGTCTCCGCGCGCGGTGTGACAGGCCTCGATACGGTGCTGTCGGGTGTCTACATCCAGGGCGCATGGGATAGCGAGCCGAGCGGCTTCACGAGCCGGTTCGAGGGCCTCACCAGCGCGCCGCTTCTGGGCGCTGACCAGCAAGGGGTGCAGTTCACGCTGCGCTCCACCGACGGGCTGCCCGCGGCGAACACGCCGATCTATTACAAGGGCGTTCAGGTCGGCCAGGTTGCCGCTGCCGAGATCAACGCGGACGGCACGGGCGTCGTCTCGCAGGCGGTGATCTTCGAGCCGCACACGGAGCTTGTCACCACCGCGACGCGGTTCTGGGACGTCTCCGGGTTCTCCTTCTCGCTCGGCACCTCCGGCGCACGGCTCAATTTCGACAGCTTCGCCTCGCTCATTTCCGGCGGCGTCACCTTCGAGACGATGGGCTCTGGCGGCATGCCGCTGGAAGACGGCACGGAGTTCCAGCTATTCGGCGACGAAGACGCCGCGCGTGACGACTTCCTCGTTGAAGGCGACGGTCAGAGCGTGACGATGAGCATGGTCTTCGATCAGAACCTCTCGGGGCTCTCGACAGGCGCGCCGGTCGAACTCGGGGGCTTGCGCGTGGGCGAAGTCTCCTCGATCACCGGCCTCGTCGATGCCGAGCGGTTCGGCGACAACGATGTGCACCTTCTGACCACCGTGCGGATCAATCCGGGACGGATCGGGCTTGGCGAAGGCGCCGAAGAGGAAGAGCTTTTCACCTACCTCGAAACGCGGATCGCCGAAGGCATGCGCGCGCGGCTGACCAACGCCTCGCTCCTGACAGGCGGGCTGAAGGTCGTGCTGGTCGAAGTCGACGACGCCGAAGAGGCCACGCTCCTGCGCGACGCCGATCCCTATCCGCAGATCCCGACGGCACCGGCAGATGTGACCGACATCTCCAACTCGGCGCAGGGCGTCTTGCAGCGCGTCAGCGATCTTCCCATCGAGGAGGTCATGCAATCGGCGATCGGGTTCCTCAACAACGCCACGGCGCTGGTCGGCAGCCAGGCGCTGCAGGAGGCCCCCGAAGAGCTTCGCGGCATCCTCGAGGCCGTGCGCGGCGTCGCGGAGAGCGAGGACGTGCAAGGCCTGCCCGGACAAGTGTCGGGCGTCGTCGGTAACCTCGGAGAGATCTCCAACTCGCTCAACAACATCATCGCGGAGCTGGAGCGTCAGGGCATCGCGGAGACGCTCACCGCCGCGGTCGAAGACGTCGGCACCGCCGCCGATGGCCTGCCCGGCATCGTGGAGCAGGTCGATACCCTGGTCGCCAGCGCGAACGAGGTGCCACTGACCGAGCTGACGGGCGATGCGCAGGCGCTGCTCGCCTCGATCCGGGCCTATGTCGAGGATCCTGCGACGCAGGCGATCCCGGATGAGTTGGTCGCCGCGATGACCGAGGTTCAGACCATCCTGAACGATGTCAGCGGCCTCACCGGCAACGAGACGACGCAAGGACTGCCGGATCAGGTCTCGGGCGTGATCAGCAACCTTGGCGAGATCTCCAATTCGCTCAACAACATCGTCGCCGAGCTTGAGCGCGAAGGTATCGCCGCGCAGCTCACCCAGACGATCGAGGATGTGCGCGTCGCGGCAGACGGTCTCCCGGCCCTTGTCGATCAGGCGGACAGCATCCTGAACGAGGCCGGGGAAGTGCCGCTCGAGACGCTGGCGAACCGCACGTCGGAGCTTCTCGCCTCCGCCGAGGCGATCCTCGACCAGCAATCGACGCGTGATCTGCCGGAGGAGCTGAACGGCACGCTCGAGGAGCTGCGCCTCACGCTCTCCGAGCTGCGCGCTGGCGGCGTCGTGGAGAACACCAACGCCACGCTCGCCTCGGCACGGGATGCGGCCTCGGCCATCGAGGAGGCGACGCAGCTTCTGCCCGGCATCGCGACGCAGCTGCGGCAGGTGGCCAACCAGGCGGGCTCCACCCTCGGCGATTACAGCCGCGACTCCGCGTTCTCGCGCAACACGCGCGGGGCGATCCGGCAGATCGAGTCCGCCGCTGAGGCCATTGAACGGCTGGCGCGCACCATCGAACGCAATCCGAATTCGCTTATCCTGGGACGGTGACAGACATGACGATCACGACAACACGGCGCTTCGCCGCCATCGGACTTGCACTGGCCTTGGCCGCATGCGGCTCGGAAACCCGTTTCGCGAGTCCCATCGCGCCGCCCGAGGTGCGTGTGCCCTCGAGCTTCCCGAGCCTCGAAGTGGCCGAGGTGACGCTGCCGTCCTACGCCGCCGCGGAGGATATCTACCTGCGCGGTGCGGACGGGGCGATCTCGCCCGCGGGCACGCTCTGGGCAGATCTTCCGGCGCGGGCGATCACGCTGCAGCTCTCGCGGGATCTGGCGACGATCACCGGCGTGACGGTCGCGCCCGAACCCTGGCCGTTCCGCCCCTTCCCCGCCGCGCGTGTCGATGTGCGGCTTGAGGAGATGCTTGCCACGGCCGAGGGCACATTCCGCCTTGCCGGGCAGTATTTCGTCGCGCCCGAAGCGGGCGGCCGCGCTGCCTCGGGTCAGTTCGCCATCGTGGAGCCGATCGGCGGCGAAAGCGCGGCGGCGATCGCCAATGCACGCGGTCGGGCCGTGGCGCGGCTTGCGGAGGAAATCGCGCGCGAGGGCCTCTGAGCCAATCCTTGCGCCCGTTACGCCGTATCACGTTCGCGTAGGCGCGATGGACGGATAGGGGTGCGGGGTGCATTCATCGCAGCATCCTCGCACCTGAAGGTTTTGCGCCGCCCATGCTCGACGCCCATATCCGTCCCCTGATCGATCCGCCGCTCAACGCGGCGGGCCGGCAGCTTGCCGGTCTCGGGATCGGGGCGAATACGGTGACGCTTCTGGGGCTTGCCATCGGACTTGTCGCCGCGGCGATGATCGCGCTCGGCGCGCCGCTCTGGGCACTTGTTCCCCTGGTTGTCTCGCGCCTCGCGGACGGTCTCGACGGAGCGGTCGCGCGGGCCAGCCACAAGACCGATTACGGCGGCTACCTCGATATCGTCTGCGACTTTCTCTTCTATGGCGCCGTGCCTTTGGCCTTCGTGATCCACGACCCGGCGGCGAATGGTCTTGCGGGAGCCTTCCTGCTCACGTCCTTCTATTTCAACGGCACATCCTTCCTCGGCTACGCCATCCTCGCCGAGAAGCGTGAAATGGAGACATCGGCCCAAGGCTCGAAGTCGCTTTACTTCTCGAACGGGCTCCTGGAAGGCACCGAAACCATAGGGTTTTTCGTGCTGATCTGCCTGTTTGAACCATTTTTCGCCCCGCTTGCGTGGATATTCGGGACGCTCTGCTTTGCCACGGGCGCGCTCAGGCTTTGGGCGGCTCAATCCATCTTCACCAACGACCGGGAGACAGAATGACACATATTTCCTCCGCCCTGCCCTTCGCCCTCGCGGCGGCGCTGGCCTTGCCCGCCGCCGCGCAAGAGATCGACCCCGCCGATTGGGATGCCGTGAGCGATGCTGCGGACGGGCAAACCGTCTATTGGCATGCCTGGGGCGGCGACACCGCGACGAATGACTTCATCGCCTGGGTCGGCGAGCAGGTTGACGCTGAGTACGGCGTCACGCTTGAGCATGTGAAGCTATCCGATACCGGCGATGCGGTGACGCGTGTCCTGTCCGAGAAGCAGGCGGGCCAGGATGAAGACGGAGCGGTCGATCTCATTTGGATCAACGGTCCCAACTTCGCCTCCATGAAAGAGGCGGAGCTGCTCTTCGGCCCGTTCGCCGAGGAGCTTCCGAATTGGCAATATGTCGATGTCGAGGGCAAGACGGTTCAGACCGACTTCACCGTGCCGACGGACGGCCTGGAAGCGCCTTGGGCGATGGCGCAAGTCGTCTTCATGTACGACACCGCCGACATGGAGGGCCCGTTGGCCTCTTCCGAGGCGATCCTCGAATGGGCGAGCGCCAATCCGGGGCGCTTCACCTATCCCCAGCCGCCCGATTTCCTGGGCTCGACCTTCCTCAAGCAGACGCTGATCGAGCTGACAGACGACAACGACACGCTGGCAACGCCGGTCGAAGAGGCGGATTTCCAGGAAGTCACCGCGCCGCTTTGGGATTATCTCGACGCGCTGACGCCGAACCTCTGGCGGCAGGGCCGCGCCTACCCGGCCTCCGGCCCGGCGCAGATCCAGCTTCTGGCCGATAACGAGATCGACCTCGCGGTGTCCTTCAGCCCCAACGAGGCCTCGCGCAACATCGCGCAGAACCAATTGCCCGACACGATCCGCACCTTCGTGCTGGAGGACGGCACGCTCGGCAATGCCTCCTTCGTGGCGATCCCGTATAATTCGGGCTCCAAGGCGGGCGCGATGGTCGTCGCGAATTACCTGATGTCGCCCGAAGCGCAGGCGCGCGCGCAGGATCCCGAGGTTCTGGGCTACAATACGGTTCTCGCGATGGACAAGCTGAGCGAGGAGCAGCGCGCCGCCTTCGACGCGCTCGATCTCGGCATCGCGACGCTTTCGCCCGAAGAACTCGGCACCGTTCAGCCCGAGCCGCATCCGAGCTGGATGACGCGCATCACCGAGGAATGGATCGAGCGCTACGGCGTCGTCCAATAGGCTAAAAGTGCGCGGCGGCACTCCCTCCGAAGCGGGTCTTTTCGCCGCCGCGCCCGCGCTCACCATGCTGGCGATGCTTGGCCCCGTCGCAGCGGGGCTCGCAGGCACGCTTCTTCCCGCCTTCGGCTATCTGCCGGCGGCGGGGATCTCCGGGTTCTCTCTTGCGCCTTTCGTGGATCTCTTCGATTGGCCCGGCCTCGGTCAGGCGATGCGGCTGTCGGTCACGACCGGGCTTTTCGCGACCGCGCTTGCGCTGGCGGGGGTCACGCTGCTTTTCGCGGGCTGGTCGGGCACGCGCGCCTTCCGTGCGCTCGAGCGTCTCCTGTCGCCCCTTCTCTCCGTTCCGCACGCCGCGATGGCTTTCGGTCTCGCGTTCCTGATCGCGCCGTCGGGCTGGATCGCGCGCGGTCTCTCACCTTGGGCGACGGGATGGGAACGACCACCCGACATCCTGATCGTCCAGGACTCCCTCGGCATCACGATGACACTCGGGCTCGTCGCGAAAGAGATGCCGTTCCTGCTGCTGATGGGCCTTGCCGCGATGGGCCAGAGCGATGCGGCGCGGCGGATGCGCGTGGTGCAGGCGGCCGGATACGGACGGGTGACGGGATGGTTGAAGGCCGTCTTTCCGAGCATCTACGCGCAGATCCGGCTGCCGGTCTATGTCGTCCTCGCCTACTCCATGAGCGTCGTGGATGTCGCGCTGATCCTCGGCCCGTCGACACCCTCGCCACTATCGGTTCAGATCGTCCGCTGGATGAGCGATCCCGATCTCTCTATGCGGCTCGTGGCGTCCGCTGGCGCGCTGTTGCAGCTAGGTCTCGTCATCGGGGCGCTGGCGCTCTGGCGCGCAGGCGAGGCGCTGGTGGCTGTCCTCGGGCGGCGCTGGGTCATGCGCGGCGGGAGAGGCCGCGCGGCGGACCGGCTGTTCCGACCGCTCGGCGTCTTCGCGGGCAGCTTTTCGGCGGCCGTGATCCTTGGCGGCCTGGCCTGCCTCGCGGTCTGGTCCTTTGCCGGCTTCTGGGGCTTTCCCGACGCGCTGCCACAGGGATTTACCGCGCAGAACTGGATGCGGCACGGCCCAAGCGCGTGGGAGGCGACCGGGATCACCGCGCTCGTGGCTCTGATCGCGACCGGGATCGCCCTTCTTCTGTCCGTGGGCTGCCTCGAGGCCGAATACCGCAGGGGCCGCGCGATCAGCCCGACCGGGCTCTGGCTGGTGTACCTGCCGCTCCTGGTGCCGCAAATCGCGTTCCTGCCGGGTCTGCAGACGCTCCTTCTGATCCTCGGTTACGGTGCGGGCACCGGGCCGGTCATCATCGGGCATCTCGTCTTCGTCCTGCCATACGTCTTCCTGTCGCTCGGCGATACGTGGCGCGCCTGGGATCCGCGGGCGGGAATCGTCGCGCGGGCGCTCGGGGCGAGCCCGCTTGGCGTTCTGCTCCGGGTCCGCCTGCCGATGCTGACGCGCCCGTTGCTGACGGCCGCCGCTGTTGGCATCGCGGTCAGCGTCGGGCAATACCTGCCGACCCTGCTGATCGGGGGCGGCCGCGTTTCGACGCTGACCACCGAAGCCGTCGCGCTCGCCTCGGGCGGGGACCGGCGGGCCATCGGCGTCTTCGGCGTGGCGCAAACGCTGGCGGTGATGGTTCCCTTTGCGGGCGCTCTCCTGATACCTGCCGTCTTGTGGCGCAATCGGCGGGGGATGCATGGCTGAGGGCCTGACACTCGATAAGGTCGAGATCCTGCATGGAGACGCGCCGCTTGTCGCGCTCGACGCGCATATCGGCCCCGGCGAGGTGCTGAGCGTCATGGGGCCGTCTGGTATCGGCAAGTCGACGCTGCTGTCGCTCGTGACCGGCACGCTCGCGCCCGCGTTCAGGCACAAGGGCCGCGTGCGGCTCGACGGGCAGGACATCACGCGCGTTGCGCCCGAGGCCCGGCGGATCGGCATTCTTTTCCAGGACGACCTCCTCTTCCCACACCTTTCGGTCGGCGAGAACCTGGCCTTCGGCCTCTCCCGCGGTGGCAGCCGGACAGAGCGTCGCGCACGGATCGAGGAGGGGCTGGCGGAGATCGGACTTGAGGGTTTCGCCAATCGCGATCCCGCGACGCTCTCGGGCGGACAGAAAGCGCGGGTCGCGCTGATGCGGATGCTGCTGGCCGAGCCGCGCGCATTATTGCTCGACGAGGCGTTCTCGGGCCTCGATGCCGAACGTCGCGACCAGATGCGCAAGCTCGTCTTCGAGCGGGCGGAGCGGTGTCGCCTCCCGGTTCTCATGGTCACCCATGATCGCGCCGATGCAGAGGCGGCGCGCGGACGGGTTGTCGAGCTCGGAGCCCGCGCGTAGCGTCTTCCGACACGACCGGAGCCTCACGCCATGATCCGCAACATCGCGATCCTGCTCGCCTTTCAACTGGCCGGCGAAACGCTCGCCCGTGGCTTCGGTCTCGCGGTGCCGGGCCCGGTGATCGGCCTCGGCGGGCTGTTCGCCGCGCTCCTGTTCCTGCCGAAGCTGGCAGAGGCGATGCGGCCAACCGCAGAGGGATTGCTGGCGCATCTGTCGCTGCTCTTCGTGCCCGCCGGCGTCGGCGTCACCGCTCACCTCGCGACCTTCGCCGAGAACGGGCTCGCGCTTGCCACGGCGCTTGTCGGCTCGACGGTGCTGGCGATCCTCGCAGGCGTCGGCGCCTTCCGTCTGACCGCGCGGCTCACCGGGGGCGATGTCGATGAATGACCCGTTCGAGCTCTGGTCGTATCTCGCGCAAGAGCCCCTTCTGTGGCTCACCGTGACGCTGGTCGCTTACGTGGCAGCCGACCGGATCGCCGAGGCCGCGCATCGCCACCCGCTCGCCAATCCCGTGCTGATCGCCATCGTGCTGATCGCGGTCGTGCTCGGCCTCAGCGGGACGCCCTACCCCACCTATTTCGAAGGCGCGCAGTTCGTGCATTTCATGCTTGGTCCGGCCACGGTTGCGCTTGCGGTCCCGCTTCACGCCAATCTCGGGCGGGTGAAGCGCACGCTTCTGCCAATGATGGTGGCGCTTGTCGCGGGATCGCTGACGGCGATCCTGTCGGCACTCGGCATCGCCTGGGCGATGGGGGTCAGGGGCGAGACGCTGCTGTCCCTTGCGCCAAAATCGGCGACCGCGCCCGTCGCGCTTGGTGTGTCGGAGGCGGTGGGCGGCGAGCCGACGCTGACGGCGGTCCTGGTGATCCTCACGGGCATCACCGGGGCCATCGTCGCAACGCCGATGCTGAACGCGCTTCGGATCACCGACTGGCGCGCGCGGGGCTTCGCCGTCGGGCTTGCCGCGCACGGGATCGGGACGGCCCATGCGTTCCGCGTGAACTCCACGGCAGGGGCGTTCTCGGGAATCGGCATGGGCCTCAACGCGATCCTGACCGCGCTCCTGGCTCCGCTTGTCGTGGGCCTGCTCTTCTGAGCGACGTCTACTGGATCGTGATCTGGACGCGCTGGCTGTCTTCCGTCGAGCCGGGGATCTTCAGCTCATAGGTGCCGGGCTTGATCGCGACGAACTCGATTTCCATCGTGCCGGCCTCATCGAACTCGACGGATTCGATCCCGAAGGGCCGGATCTCGAGCCCGTTCACCACGACCTCGTTGACCCAGACCGCACGGAAGAACTCGGCCCCCGTCAGCGCCAGCTCGGCAGAGCCATCCGCCTCGATCTCCATCTCGTAGACCATGCCGGAATTCAGCGTGATCGGACCTTCCGCGATGGGCTCGCCAACAACGAGTTGCAACTCGGGCATCTCGCCTCTGTTGTCATTGGAAAGAATGCCGGCAAAACCATAGTTCTGTGCGAAGCCCGCGCTCGCGGTGAGGCACAGGGCCGTAGCCGTCAGAATGTGTTTCAAGGGTTCACTCCTTTGATGGGCACCGCATGCGGCGCGAGGGTTGCGGGACTGCCCCGCAGGCTGAGAATCCGGGTCGCAAGGCGCCGTGCCTCGGTTTCCGAATGGGTCACGAAGAGCGTCGCCGGGCGCGCCTCCTTGATGAGAGCCTCGGTCAGCGCGATCATCGTTTCGGCTGTCTCGGGATCGAGAGAGACGAACGGCTCGTCGAGGATCAGAAGCTCGGGCCGTCCGGCGAACGCACGGGCGAGCGCCAGACGCCGCTGCTGGCCGAGGGACAGTTGGCCCGGAAAGTCGCCCGCCTTTTCAGCCAACCCCACCCTGGCGAGCGCAGCGTCGGCTTCAGCGCGTGTAAGACCCGGATGGACAAGCGTCAGGTTCTCGCGCGCGCTGCGCCACGGCAGAAGGGTCGGCTCCTGAAAGACCATCGCGATGCGGGCGGGGGTATCGACGCGGCCCGCGAATTCCTTGTCGATTCCCGCGACGATCCGCAGGAGCGTCGACTTGCCGATGCCCGAGGGGCCGGTGATCGCAACGGTCTCTGCGGGCGCCACCTCGAAGGCGACGTGCGAGAGAACCGGCAGGCGTCCGAAGCGCTTCTCTTTGATCTCGACGCGGATCATGCCGTCCGCCAGCGGCGCACGCGCCGTTCCCAGGGTTGCAGGATCGCCCATTCCACGGCCAGCATGATCGCGATGAACGAGAGCGCGTAGACCAGCACCATCGTCACGTCGAAAAGCTGGAAATACATGTGGATCTTGAAGCCAATGCCCGACGAGCGGCCCAGAAACTCCACCACGAGGACAATCTTCCAGATCACCGCGACGCCCGATCGCGCCGCGCCAGCGATAAAGGGCGCAAGCTGGGGCAGGGTCACATGGGTGAGCCGCGTCCACCAGGACATCCGGTAGACCCGCGCCATCGCGTCAAGCTCGGGCGAGACCGCCCGTGCGCCTTCGCGTATGACCGTGGTGACATTCGGCACCTTGTTGAGCGTGACAGCGAGGATCGCCGCGGTCTCGTTGAGGCCGATCCAGAGATAGCACAGCACGATCAGAACGAGCGCCGGCAGGTTCAGGAACACGACAAGCCAGGGATCGAGCCAACGGTTAAGCCGTTCTGACCGCCCCATCGCGAGACCGAGCGCCAGGCCCAGACCCATCGCCAGCAGAAAGGCCCAGGCGACGCGCACCAGCGTCTGACCGAGGTGGTAAAGCAGATCACCGGAGGCCAGTTCCCGCAGGAATGGCGCGATCAATGCGCCCGGCTCCGGCAAGATCGTCGGATCGGCGGTCAGGAGCGCCGCCGCCCACCAGAACAGGATGAGGCCCGCGAGCGATATGCCGGTGACAACGCGGCTGTCGGTCATCGGACCCGCCCCTATCTTACTCGACCTCGGCGAAGAGCCCGTCCGGCACGCTCGTTGCTTCGCCCACAAGCTCCGCACCGCCGAGATCGTTCATCAGCGCGAGAAACACGCTCGCGCCTTCGGGGTCGACAGGTCCGCGCTCGGGCGTGCCGGCCAGCCAATCGGCTTTCAGAAGCTCGAATTGCGCGTCCGTTGACGCGTTCATCATCGGGCGGATCGTCTCCCAGGCTGCGGGATCGCTGGCCAGAAGGTCCTTCGCATCGCGCGACGCGTCGTAGAAAGCCTGCGCCAGCCCGGGATTATCCTCAAGGAAGTCCGCCTTGAAATAATAGCCCAGGAGCGGCGTTTCGGGGTCGAGACCAAGCTCGGTCGCGGCGGTCTCGACCGAGATGAGCTCGCGCATGCCGCCGGCCTTCATCTTCGCCAGGAAGTGCCAGAAGTTGATCGCGCCGGCATAATCGCCGCCGAGCCCGGATTTGAAGATGAGCGGCGGCGCGCCGTAGACCTGTTCGGTCTCCGCGGCGAGGTCGAGTCCGTATTCCTGCGACGCATAGGCCCTCAGGATCAGCCAGGACTTGTCGAGCGGGCCACCGGCGATTCCGATGCTGCCCCCCGCGAGATCCTGAAGCGTCTCGGCGTTCGAGCCTTCCGGGACAACCAGGCTGCCCACGGCTTTCGAGTAGGGGACGACGACGTAATCCTTGCCCGCCGCACGTTGCCGCGCGACCCAGATCCAGTCCGCCACGGCCATATCTGCCTCGGCGCCTTCCACCGCGACGCGGGTCGCGCCGTTATCGGCATAGCCCTGAACATCGAGGACGAAGCCATGCTTCTCGTCGAGGCCGTTCTCGGCGATCGTCGCGAGTTCCCAATTGACCGTGCCGATCTCGAGAACGGCTGCGCGGACGGTGGGCAGATCCTGAGCGAGGCTGGCCGATGCCGTAACGGTAACGGCCACCGCCGCCGCGAGGCGGGTGACGTGATAGATCATGATGTTCCTCCCATTCCGACACTTAGCGCCGGTCTCCGCCACAGTGTGGCAGAGGGCGGGAGCCGTGGAACCGCTACTTTCGGGTGAGAGATCGGAGCGCCCATAAAGGAAACGCCCGGCTGCCGAACGGCAACCGGGCGCGAAAGACCTGACAGATCAGGCGCTTATTCGGAGGTCGTGCCATCCGCGTTGTATTGCGCGAGATAGGCGATCACATCGGCGCGCTCTTCTTCCTTGCGAAGACCGGCAAAGGACATCTTGGTGCCCGGAGCCCATTCGCGCGGGTTCTCGAGGAACGCGTTGAGGTTCTCGGGCGTCCAGACTTCGCCAGCTTCGCCCTTCTCCACCAGTGCATCTGAGTAATTGAAGTCCTCGAGCGCGGCGATCTCACGGCCGATGATGCCGTTTTGCTGCGGGCCGACACGGTTCTGTGCGTCCTCGCCGACCATGTGGCAGGCTTGGCACTTGCGGTAAACGCGCTCGCCCGCTTCGGCATCGCCGGTGATCTCGTATTCCTGATCTCCGCCCGCTGCATCATCCTGAGCGAGCGCAAAACCCGCGGGCAGGATGACAAGAGCACTTGCGGCAAGAAGTTTGTTCAGCATGGATCTTTATTCCTCGTTCATTCGACGGGAGTCCGATGGCACGTCTTTCTCGGCCCCGACGTGTGAGCCTCGTACGATCGGATCGTCCCTCCTCCGATTCTCGTAATCGCTACACTAGCGCGTGTTCGGGATTTGACCATGCCTCCAAGGTGCTAAGCGAAAACTCGTCTCAAAGCCGCACCGCCTCGCCGGTCTCGGCCGAACGCTGCGCGGCAAGGCCCATCGCGACGGCGCGCGCACCGTCCTCGAGCGTGACCTCGACCCGTCCGCCCGATTGCACCACGTCGAGAAACCGGCGGTGCTGGTAGAAGGTCGATCCGTTGTGATCCCCCGCATCGAGAAGGGCGGGGTCAACCGGCACGTCCAGCACCTCTTCGCCCGAAGGATCGCGCGGGCTCAGCACCACTTTCGGCACGGGCGCGGGGCCGAGGCGCTCGGGCCAGAAGCGCGTCGGGCCGGGCACCAGCGCCTCGATCTTGCCGCGCGGACCGACGGCGCTCAGGTGCTCCTGGTACTTCGATCCTTCGGCGAACATGCACAATTCCAGCATCGCCCGCGCGCCGTTGTCGAAATCGACGATCGTGTAGGCATTGTCCCAGATGTCTGGGGCCTTGTCGTCGTAGCGTTCGTTCAGATGGTTCACCGCCTGCCCGCCCGAGGCCATGATCCGCACCGGCTCAGCTCCGGTGGCAAGGCGCATCAGGTCGAAGAAATGGCAGCATTTCTCGACGAGCGTGCCGCCGGAAGTGGCGTTGAACCGATTCCAGGAACCGACCTTGTCGAGGAAGGGGAAGCGATGTTCACGGATCGTCAGCATCCGGATGCCCCCCGTCTCCGCCTCGGCACGCTCCAGCATCATCGCGATGGGCGGCATGTAGCGGTATTCCATCGCGACCCAGATCGGGGCGGGATAGTCGCGGGCAAGCTTCGCAACGCGCTCCGCCTCTCCGCTCGTCGTGAAAAGCGGCTTTTCGACGATCATGGGCAAGGGCCGGATCGCGGCCACCTCTTCCATCTGGCGGACATGGTGGTGGTTCGGCGAGGCGATCAGCAGACAATCGAGCGTATTGCGCTTCAGCATCTCGGGAATGCTGTCCACCTGCACCGCGTCGGGGGCGAGCGCCCCGGCACGTCCGCGCATTTCCGCATCGGGCTCGAGGATCGCATCGACGCGCGCCCCGCCCAGAAGCTGGATATTGCGGATATGCTCCTGCCCCATCATTCCGGCGCCGATGATGCCGTAGTTTATCATGCCGTGAAGGCTCCTTCGTTGCTTATCTGAGGCGCGCCACGTAGCGGACGTGGCGGCTGTCGAACCATGTTCGGGAATATTCGACGCGCGCGCCGTCCGCGGCCTGGCTCGTGCGTTCGATGAAGCCCGCGCTCTCGCCGGCGTCGAGCGTGGCCTCGGGCGCGACCCAGCCCGGCACGGCGGCGACGCCAATGCGATCTTCGGCGCGGGTGATGACGAGGCCCAGCGCCTCGCGATAGTAAAGATACAGAGATTCCGACATCGCCGCGCGATCGATCCGCGCCGTGGCATCCCCGTCGAGCCAGATCTCCTCGAGCACCGCCGGAACGCCGCCGATACGCCGAAGCCGGCGGATGCGGTGCCCTTCGCTGGAGGGGCCGAATTCGGGCATGTCCGGCTCTTTCGGCAAGCGCTCGACGGAGAGAAGTTCCGCCGTGGGCAGGCCGCCGCCTTCCACCAGCTCCAGCCGGAAGAAGGCGTAAAGACCAAGCTCCTGCGGGGCGCGGCGCACGTAGTTGCCCGAGCCCTGGATACGTTCGAGAAGCCCCGCGTCCGCGAGCCGCCCCAAAGCCTTGCGGAGCGTTCCGACCGATATGTCGTAACTCGCCGCCATCTCCCGCTCGGGTGGCATGCGCGCGCCGTCCGCGAGCCGCCCTGCCGCGATTTCTCGGATCAGGGTTTCGGCCACCTGCAAGTAGCGTGGAAGGGCGGTTTCGTCTGGCATCGAATCCACGGCTGGAAAAAATTGATACACTATTGATGCACACCAATGACGATGCTACGCAAGAGGAAATCCGAAGCGCGATCCGAAGGAATCACATGAGCATCGTCCCCGTTACCTCCGCCGATCTAGACGCTGCCGAAGTCTCCTGGTTCGCCGCGCTCTGCTCGGACGATTACGAATATCTAGGTGTGCCGGAGGGTCGCCTGAGGTCGAGCTGGGATCACTGCTCCAATATCCTCAAGGAAGCGGAGCGGCAGGGATTTCGGAACATCCTCTGCCCCTCGTCCTACCAGGTGGGTCAGGACGTTCTGTCCTTCGTCGCCGCCGGCAGCCAGGTCACCTCCGACATCAACATGCTCGCGGCGATCCGCTGCGGCGAGATGCAGCCGATCATGCTCGCCCGCACGATCGCGACCATCGACCACATGATGAAGGGGCGGCTGACGCTCAACGTCATCTCGTCCGATTTCCCGGGCGAGAAGGCGGACAGCGCCTTCCGCTACCAGCGCAGCCGCGAGGTCGTGGAGATCCTCAAACAGGCCTGGACGCAGGACGAGATCAATTACGAGGGCGAGGTCTACACCTTCAAGAACCTCTGGACCGATCCTGCCAAGCCCTACCAGCAGAATGGCGGCCCGCTCCTCTATTTCGGCGGCTACAGCCCCCACGCGCTCGAGCTTTGCGGGCAGCATTGCGACGTCTATCTCATGTGGCCCGAGCCAGAAGAGCAACTCGCGCAGCGGATGCGCGACGTGAATGCCGTCGCCGAGCGCTACGGCAGGACGCTCGATTACGGGCTCCGGGTGCACATGATCGTGCGGGACACCGAACAGGAAGCCCGCGAATATGCCGACCACATCGTCTCCAAGCTCGAAGACGAGCTCGGCCAGTTGATCCGCGAGCGCGCGCATGACGCCTCCTCCCTTGGCGTCAGCCACCAGGCCCGGGCACGCGAGCTCGCGGATCAATACGGCTATGTCGAGCCGGGGCTCTGGACCGGCGTCGGACGGGCACGATCGGGCTGCGGCGCGGCCCTTGTCGGCTCGGTCGATCAGGTCATGTCGAAGATCGAGCGCTATAAGCAGATGGGCATCCGCGCCTTCATCTTCTCGGGCTATCCGCATCTCGACGAATGCCGCATCTTCGGCGAGAAGGTGCTTCCCGAGTTGAAGACCTGCTCGCTGCCGCACGCATACGGGCGCGTCCCGTCCGAAACCCCGAACACGCCTCTCGGCGAAGGAGACCGCAAGTGACAGTATCCCGCGTCACCCTGAGCGACACTTTGGAGCTGAGCCGCATCGTCTACGGAATGTGGCGCCTTTCCGACGATAACGACGTCTCGCCCGCTCATGTCCGCGCCAAGATCGAGGCATGCCTCGAACAGGGCATCACCACGATGGACCAGGCCGACATCTATGGCGGCTACGAGGCAGAGGGGGTGCTCGGCCATGCGCTGCGCGGCAGCGACTTGCGGGACCGGATCGAGATCGTCACGAAATGCGATATCGTCGCGCCCGCGGGCCGTTACTCGGACGCGCGGGTGAAGCATTACGACACGTCCGCCGCGCATATCCGCGCTTCGGTCGACCAGTCGCTGGACCTGATGGGGATCGAGCATATCGATCTTCTGCTGATCCACCGGCCCGATCCCTTGATGGATCACCACGAGACCGGCGCGGCGCTCGACGAGATCGTGAAAAGCGGCAAGGCCCGCCATGTGGGCGTCTCGAACTTCAAGCCGCATGACTGGACGCTGCTGCAATCGGCGATGAAGACGCCGCTGGTGACGAACCAGATCGAGCTGTCGCTCCTGGCCCATGAGGGCTTGACCAACGGCGATGTGGCCTTCCTGCAGGAGCGCGGCATCGCGCCGATGGCGTGGTCGCCGCTCGGGGGCGGGTCGCTCTTTGCCGAGAGCTCGGCCAATCTGCGCGGCAAGCTTGATGAGATCGCGAAGGCGCAAGGCGTCGATGCCGCTGCGGTTGCCGTCGCGTGGCTCCTTACGCATCCTGCCCGGATCATGCCCGTGATGGGCACCAACAACCTCGACCGGATCGGGGCGCTGGCCCAGGCGGAAAGCGTCGAAATCGACCGCCAGACCTGGTTCGAGCTTTATACGCTTGCGCTCGGCCACGAGGTGCCCTGACATGGACGGTGGCATGAGCATGAACCACGAGATATTCGAGCCCGGCCCCGACAATGCACGGGCCTTCCGGGATGCGCTGGGTCGCTTCGCGACAGGCGTGACAATCGTCACCACGCAGACCGAGGACGGGCCGATCGCGATCACGGCGAACAGCTTTGCGTCCCTATCGCTCGACCCGCCCCTGGTGCTGTGGTCGCCCGCGAAAGCGTCGAGCCGGTTCAAGCCCTTCGCCGAGGCCGAGCATTTCGCCATTCACGTCCTTGCCGCCGACCAGGCCGCGCTCTGCACCGAGGTCGCCAAGGACGCGCGCCGCTTCCGGCCGGGGGATCTGACCGAGAACGAGAACGGCGTGCCACTCATCGAGACGGCGCTGGCGCATTTCGAATGCCGCCGCGACGCGGTGCATGACGGCGGCGATCACGTCATCGTCGTGGGGCGCGTGGAACGGGTGCGGATGCGGGAGGGGGACCCGCTTCTGTTCCTGAACGGTCAGTACGGGGGCTTCCAGGCGCTCGGCTGATCGCGAAAACGCCGGCTACGGCCGAGGAGCGGTGCCGCCGTGAGCGCGCACCGGAGAGGGAGGAAAGATGGGTCTGATCCGGGCAATGCTCGTGCCGATCGAGATCTGGAACGACTGGGCGCTGGCGCTCGGCCGCTGGTTGGCGCTGCTCGCGCTGGGCTTGATGGTCGCCGTCATCCTGGCGCAGGTCTGGTTTCGCTACGTTCTCAACAACGCGCTGCCCTGGCCCGATGAAGCTGCCCGCTTCCTGATGCTCTGGATGACCGGGCTCGCCGCGCCGTCGGGCCTGCGCCGGGGCGGTTTCGTGGCCATCGACATGCTGAGCGAGGCCCTGCCCCGCCGTCTCGCCGATATCCTGATCCTGGTGCTGCTCTTCATCGCGATGATCGTCCTCGTGATGGGCGTGCAGCTTGGCTGGACCCACGTCAATTCCGGCTGGCTTTTCGCGTCGTCTTCGCTGCGCCTGCCGCTCGATCTCGTCGGGGGCGCTTCCGTGAAGATCAAGCTCGCCTGGATGTACATGTCGGTCTTCGTCGGCATGGTGCTTCTGAGCATCGTCAACATCGAGCTGATCCTGCGCCGCATCCTTATCATCGGCGGGCGCGCGGAGGGTCTGAAGCCGCTCTCCCCGGTCGAGCTGGCGGAGGCCGAATAGATGCTGGTCTGGTTCCTGCCCGTCTTCCTCGTACTTCTGATGATCGGCCTGCCGGTCTTCTTCGCGCTCCTGTTCGCGCCGGGCGCCCTTTTGTGGCTCAACGGCCAGGAGCGCGATCTCGCGCTTCTCTACCGCAATCTCTACAACGGCATGGACAGCTTCCCGCTGATGGCCCTGCCCTTCTTCCTGCTCGCGGGCGAGATCATGAACCGGGGCGGCATCACCGAGCGGCTGGTGCAGTTTTCGCAGGCGTTCATGGGCCATCTGCGCGGCGGGCTCGCGCATGTGAACATCCTATCCTCGATCCTTTTCGCGGGACTTTCTGGCTCGGCCGTCGCGGATACCTCGGCGCTCGGCTCCACGCTCATTCCGGCGATGGAGAAACAGGGCTATACCCGCCGCTTCGCCGCGGCGATCACGGCTGCGTCGTCGGTCATCGGCCCGATCATTCCGCCCTCGGGCATCATGATCATCTACGCCTACGTGATGGGCCAATCCGTCGCCGCGCTGTTCCTCGCAGGCATCGTGCCCGGCATTCTGGTGGGGCTTGGCCTCATGGTCATGGTGCGGCTCATGGCCGACCGCTACGATCTGCCCAAGGCCGAGCGCATCGTGGAGCGAGGCGCGGCCATTGGCCCGGTGGAATACTGGGTGAGCTTCGTGCTCCTGCGCCTCAACCTTGCCGGCGTCTTCTACCTGTTTGCCCTGATGCTGCCCGAGGGGATGGCCGTGGGCGGGCTGGCCGTCTACCTCGCCATGCTGATCCCGGCGCATTTCCTGCTGATGGCCTGGCGGAGGCGCGCCGATCCCGATTTCCGCACCGTCTGCAAGAAGGCCGTCGCGCCGTTGCAGACACCGATCATCATCCTTGGCGGTATTCTGCTGGGCGTGTTCACCCCGACCGAAGCGGCGGCCATCGCGGTTCTTTATGCGCTGATCATCTCCTACGGGGTTCTCGGCGTGATGAAGATCTCGGACCTTGCCGACGTGCTGCGCCGCTCGGCGATCGCCTCGGCGACGGTGCTCTTGCTCGTCGGTGCGGCAGTGGCGTTCAAGACGGTCGTCAGCCTCAGTCACGCGCCCGAGATCCTCGCGGAGTTCATTCTCGCGCTCTCCGAGAACCCGCTGATCCTGCTGTTCCTCATCAATATCCTGCTGTTCATCGTGGGGATGTTCCTCGATGCAGGCCCCGCGATCATCATTCTCGGGCCGATCCTCGGCCCCGTCTTCACCTCGCTCGGCGTCGATCCGGTGCATTTCGCGATCATCATGTCGGTCAACCTGACCGTCGGCCTTGCGACGCCGCCGATGGGGCTCGTTCTCTTCGTCGCCTCTTCCGTGTCGGGCGAGAAGGTCGAGACCATCTCCAAGGCGATCCTGCCATTTCTCGCGGTCGAAGTCCTGGTGATCTTCCTGATCACCTATTTCCCCGCGATCTCTCTCACTGTTCCGCGCCTTGCGGGATTCGTGAACTGATCAGCATCAAGCAATCCAGGGAGGACACCATGCTGAAAAACACCCTTACCGGCCTCGGGCTCGCGGCAACGCTCGCGCTGTCCGCGGGGCTCGCCTCCGCGCAGGAATACACGCTGCGCGCGACGGCCAATTCGAACGACCAGGACGAGGATTACGACGGTCTCGTCGTTTTCAAGGACTACGTGGAGAAGGCGTCGAACGGGGCCATCGAGGTTGAGCTCTTCATCGGCACCCAGCTCTGCGCGAACGGCACAGAGTGCCTGCAGGGCATCGCCGACGGCTCCATCGACATCTTCGTGACGACCTCGGGCGGCGCTGCGGGCATCTTCCCTTACGTCCAGGTCTTCGATCTGCCCTACCTGATGCGCGACGACCGCATCGCCGAGGCGGTCCTGACCAACGGCACATTCACGCGCACGCTGCGCGACATGGCTCTCGAGGATTCGAACAACGCGATCCGCATCATGACCGTCGGCAATACCGGCGGCTGGCGGAACTTCGCGAACACGCAGAAGCGCATCGCAACGCCCTCGGACCTCGAAGGCATGAAGATGCGTACCGTGGTCGCGGACCTGCCGCAGGAACTGGTGAAGACGCTCGGCGCATCTCCGACGCCGATCCCGTGGCCCGAGCTCTTCACCTCGCTTCAGACGGGCGTCGTGGAAGGCACCAAGAACGGCGTCACCGACATCATGAACATGAAATTCACCGATGCGGGCCTTCAGTACCTGACGCTCGACGGGCACGCCTACATGGCGGCGATCTGGGTGATGAACAACGAACGCTTCATGTCGATGCCGGAGGACATGCGCACGGTCGTGGTGAACGGCTTCAAGGAGCTGCAGCAGGCGACCTTCGCCTCGCCAAAGCGCAAGCAGATCTCGGCCTACGAGGCCTTCACCGAGGCGGGCGGCGAGATCTACGTGCCCACCGCGGAAGAGATGGACGCATTCTCCGAAGCCGTGACCCCGGTCTATGATTGGTTCGAGACCAATGTCGATGGCGGCGGCGAAGTGCTTCAAGCACTCCGCGACAGCGTTGCCGCAGCAGAAGAGGAAATCGACGCCGAGATCGCGGCCGATATCCAGTAAGACGATCGGCCCGCGCGCCGGTTGATGCGCGCGGGCCTTCCCTTTTCCCCGCAAATCCGGACCTGACGCCGGGCCATGTTGGCCCTGCCCCTGATCCTTTTGCCTGACGGACCCAATAAGATGCGCCTCGCGACCTTCCAGGACAAAGCCCGCACAATCTTTCCAGGGCTCTCCGTGGCCGGCCTCGTCGCAGTGACCTCGGTCTTCCTGTCCGAGCATTACGGCGCACCCGCCATGTTGATGGCGATCCTCCTCGGTATCGCGCTGCATTTTCTTTCCGAAGAGGAGCGCACTGCACCCGGCGTCGACTTTGCGGCCCGGGAGGTTCTGCGTTTCGGCGTCGCGCTATTGGGTCTGCGGATCTCTGCGGGGCTTGTCGCGGACCTCGGCGCGGCCTTCGTGGGGCTCATCGTGCTGGCCACCGCCGCAACAATCGGCGCCGCGCTTCTGGCCGCCCCGCTTTTCGGGCGCGGCCGCCGCTTTGCCACGCTCACCGGCGGCTCGGTCGCGATCTGCGGCGCCTCCGCCGCGCTCGCCATCTCGGCGGTGCTGCCGCGCGATGCGCGCTCCGAACAGGACGTGGTCTTCACCGTCGTCGGGGTTACGGTTCTCTCCACCGTCGCGATGATCGCCTACCCCATGCTGGCCGCCGGCCTCGGATTCGACCCGCAGGTCACGGGCGTGTTCCTCGGCGGCACGATCCACGATGTCGCGCAGGTCGTCGGTGCGGGCTACTCGGTCAGTGACGAGACGGGCGATGTGGCCACGCTCGTAAAGCTCATCCGCGTGAGTTGCCTCGCACCTGTCGTCCTGATTGTCGCGCTCGCCTTTCGGCACGCAAGCCCCGGCGAGGCGCGCCCGCCGCTGCTGCCGGGCTTCGTTCTGGGCTTCCTCGTCCTCGCCGCGATCAACTCGACCGGCGCGGTCCCTGATATCGTGAATGCGGTTGCCTCCGACCTCTCCCGCTGGGCTCTCATTACCGCGATCGCGGCAGTCGGGATGAAGACGTCGCTGCCGCAACTCATGCAGGTCGGACGCGCCGCGATGCTGATGCTTTGCGTCGAGACAGTGTTCCTTGCGATATTCGTCGCGGCCGGCGCGTATCTTCTCACGATGTGAAAGCCGCCTCCGGGCTTTACCCCAGGGGCCAAAGGCAGCACCTTGCCGCCAGGATCAGACGCCGGAGCCGACAGATGCCCAACCCTCTCTTCGATGCGCTGTTCGGAGTGCATGAAGGCCGCGACTCGCCCTTTCTCTATCTCCCGGATGGAAAGGTTCTCAGCTACGCCGATTTTCTCGGTCTTGCCGCGCAGTTCGCCCATGCGCTGACCGCACGCGGCCTTGGCCCCGGAGACCGGCTCGCCGTTCAGGTCGAAAAATCGGCGTCCTGCCTCGCGCTATACGCAGCCGCGGTGCAGGCTGGCGTGGTCTTCCTGCCGCTCAACACCGCCTATACCCAGAGCGAGCTTGCGTATTTCATCGAGAATTCCGGCGCCGCGCTCGTGATCTGCGACGAAGCCCGTCGTCGCGAGATCGCACCCATGACAGAACGCCTGGGCGCCAGCCTCGACACGCTGAACGCAGATGGTGGGGGCAGCCTTCCAGAACTCGCAGTCGGGATGGACACCTTCTTCCCCACGGTTGATCGCCAAGACAGCGACCTGGCCGCACTCCTTTACACGTCTGGCACAACCGGCCGATCCAAGGGTGCAATGCTGAGCCACCAGAACCTCCTGTCGAACGCGGAGATCCTGACGGACGCCTGGCGCTTCGACGCCTCAGACATCCTTCTTCACGCGCTTCCGATCTTTCATACGCACGGACTGTTCGTTGCGACGAATGTCGTGCTCAAAGCGGGCGGCGCGATGATCTTCCTGCCGAAGTTCGATCTGGATCAAGTGATCGACTGGCTTCCGCGCGCGACGACGATGATGGGCGTGCCGACGTTCTATACCCGCCTTCTGTCGGATAGCCGCCTCGATCACGACCTTGTCGCGGATATGCGGCTCTTCACCTCCGGTTCCGCCCCGCTTCTCGAAGAGACGCATCGCGCCTTCGAGGCGCGCACCGGTCACCGCATCCTGGAGCGTTACGGGATGACCGAGACCAACATGAACACGTCCAACCCCTATAACGGCGCGCGCAAGCCAGGCACCGTCGGTCCGCCCCTCCCCGGTGTCGAGTTGCGGATCACCGAGCCCGAAAGCGGCGCGGACGTGCCGCAGGGTGAAACAGGCATGATTGAAGTCAGGGGACCGAATGTCTTTCAGGGCTATTGGCAGATGCCGGAGAAAACCGCCGAGGAACTGCGAGACAGCGGCTTTTTCATCACCGGCGATCTCGGCCGGATCGACGCGGACGGCTACGTGAGTATCGTTGGGCGCGAAAAAGACCTGATCATCTCGGGCGGCTACAACGTTTATCCCAAGGAGGTTGAACTGGTGCTCGATGAACTGCCCGGCATTCTCGAGAGCGCGGTCATCGGCGTGCCGCATCCCGATTTCGGCGAAAGCCCGGTGGCGATCCTGGTTCCCGAAACCGGCGTCGAGCCTGATCTCGCGCAAATTGAAAGCGCGACAGCCGATTCGCTTGCGCGTTACAAGCAGCCGAAGCGATATGTCGTGGTGGACGCGCTGCCACGGAACACGATGGGCAAGGTCCAGAAGGCGGCCTTGCGCGCCGAATACGCGAAATTGCTTACGGAGTGACCTGAACGTCGCGCGAATATCCGCCTGCCTTGACCCAAGGGCAAAAAAATTTCGGAAAATTCTTTGCAGGCTTGAGACATTGCGGCGTTTTGAGCTATGCCTTATCCAGCAGCGCTAATATCCATTAGTCGGCCCGTCGACCTTAGGAGTTAAAATATGACTTTCCGTGCAACCATCGCATCTTTCGCCCTCGCCCTCACCGCAGGCGCGGCTTCTGCGCAAGGCACCAATGCCGAAGCGCTTCAGATCGCAGCAAACCAGAACGCTTGTGGCTCCGCTGCAACGATTCAGTCCGCTGAATTCCTGCCCAATGGCAACGTTCGCGTCGTTTGCCTGCGTCCCGCGGCTGGCGGTGACCTCGGCGGCACGCTCGGCGCTACCGGCACCGCAGTGGCCGGCCTGACCTTCGTTGCGATCATCGCATCGCTCGGCGGTGACGGCTCCTCGTCCTCTGCGACATCGTCGACTTCTTCGACGTCCGGAACCTCCGGTACCAACTGATCTGCTGCAAGGCTGATTTCGTTGAAAAGGTGGCCTCTGGGCCACCTTTTTTTATTTCAGGCGTCCCGATCACTGAGTATCTGACTCGAGATTGATGCCTCTTACGTCGATTCTTGACCCCTCTAGGCTTTCCTCCGGGGTCCAGCCTGATACAAAGTGACAACTACCGTTAAGGCTAAGTGAGCGACGTGAACAAAAGCTATTCCACCCTCGGCAACCACGTTTCCGTACAATCGGCCCCGCCTGCCAGTGATGATGACGAGATCGATCTCCTCGAATTGCTGGGGACGCTTTGGCGTGGGAAGCTGGTGCTCGCGGGCGCGGCAATTCTGGCGCTCCTGATCGGTAGCTTCTACGCGTTCGGGGTGGCCGTGCCGCGCTATACGGCAACAGCCACGGTCGCGATCGAGATGCAGGCACCCTCCATCGTCGATATCGAATCGGTCGTCTCTGGGGTCTCTACCGAAGATGCCAGCTTGAACACCGAGCTTGAGATCCTCCAGTCGCGTACGGTCATTCTGAACCTGATCGACACGATGGATCTGCTTGAGGATCCGGAATTCAATGCGTCCCTTCGCCCAGAGCCGGCCATTTCCCTGGCACCCGTGATCGGCCTCGTTCGGTCGCTGATCGGATCGCCCGGTGAAGCAACTGCCTCCGAGGTCGATGAAGAAACGGCTGTGCTGAATGACACCGTCGATGCCGTTCGGAGCGCGATCTCCGCGAGCATCAAGCGTGATACCTTCGTATTCAACGTGTCCGCCACGACAACTGGCAGGGTGAAATCTCAGCAGCTCGTGAACACGTTGGCGCAGATTTATATCCAGGACCAGATCGACGCGAAATTCGACAGCCTGGAAACCGCCGTCACTTTCCTTTCGGAAAGAGTTACCGAGCTTGAGGCGGAGCTGGACGAAGGTCAGGAACGCCTGCAGGCGCTTCGCACGGAGACGGATCTCGTGACGCCCGAGGCGCTCGAAGCCGTGAACCGCCAGCTGATCGACGTCCGAAATCGCGTTGAAGAGACCCAAAGCTCGGTGGCGACCCAGGAAGACCGTCTGGCCGCTCTTGAGACCGCGCGCGAGGCCCGCGATTTCCAGACCATCGCGCAGGAACTCGGAGATCCGACGCTCGATAACCTCTTGCCTCAAGTGCAGAACGGTGACGCCGATGCCGTAGAGTCCTTCCTGTCGCGTACCGATCTTTTGACCTCGCGTATCGAGACGTCCCTGCGCCGTTCGCGCTCGCAGGCGGCGGCTCTCGAGGCGTCGATGGTCCGCCAGGAAGAAGCGCTGCAATCGCAGGCGGAAGATCTGTCGCAACTGGAACAGCTCAACCGGGAAATCGCCTCGACGCAGACCCTCTACGAGACCTTCCTCGCCCGCCTCAAGGAAGCGTCCGTGCAGCGCGGATTGATGAGCGCCGACAGCCGGATCCTGTCCGAGGCAACTCCGGGCCGGCTGGTCGAGCCGCGCAAAGGCCTGATCCTGGCCCTGTCACTGATCCTCGGCCTGATGGCCGGCGCCGCGATCGTCCTCGGACGTCAGTTCCTGCATCAAGGCTTCCGCACCGCCGAAGACCTTGAAGCCCATACGGGACGGACCATCCTCGGTCAGATTCCGAAGATGCCGATCAAGCGCCGCGGCGACCTCATCCAGTACCTCAACGAAAAGCCGACATCGGCAGCGGCGGAAGCCATCCGAAACCTGCGGACGTCCGTCCTCTTGTCGGATGTCGACAATCCGCCGCAGCTTATCATGTCGACGTCCTCCCTGCCCGGCGAAGGCAAGACGACCCAGGCGATCTCGCTGTCGCACAATCTCGCAGGCCTCGGACGCAAGGTTCTGCTGGTTGAGGCGGATATCCGGCGCCGGACCTTCCAGGAATATTTCGATGTCCCGCAAGATCATCCCGGCCTCGTGGCTGCGATGATGGAAGAATGCACGCTCGAAGAGGCCATCGTTCGCGATCCGAAGCTCAAGAACGTCGATGTCATCATGGGCGACAAATCGGGCCTCAACGCGGCGGACGTGTTCTCCTCCGAGAAGTTCCGCGCCTTCCTCGACCAGCTTCGCGCCACCTACGACACGATCATTATCGACACCCCTCCCGTGCTCGTCGTGCCCGATGCCCGCGTGATCGGTCAGCACACCGATGCCATCGTGTTCACCACCGCGTGGGATCGGACGACCAAAGCGCAGGTCCGCGAAGCGATGCGCCAGTTCTCGACGGTCAACGTGCATGTGACCGGCCTCGTGCTGAGCCAGATCGACCCCAAAGGCATGAAACGCTACGGGTATGGTGGCAAGTACGGCTCTTACGGCGCCTACGGGGCGAGCTACTACAACAGTTAAGACGCAGGATTTCACGTCCGATAGGCGAGGTAGAATGCCTGATCGCGAGATGCCCGATGCGGCGAACTGGTTCGCCGCACAGCTGAAACCCAATGCCGCTGCAATCGCGGAGCGTAACCTCGATCGGCAGGGTTTCGCGGCGTTCCTGCCGCGCCGCTTGGAAGCCCGTCGCATTCGGGGCAAGATCGTCGATCGGGCGCAGCCATTGTTTCCCGGATATATTTTCATACAGACAGCGCCGGAGCGGACAGATTGGCGTGTGCTCAATGCAACACGCGGGCTCACCCGAGTCATCCTCTCCGATCCACGCAAGCCGCGCCCGCTTCCCGGAGAATTCATGGCAGCGCTGATGGCGCGCTGCGACGACTCCGCCACCTTGACGGCGCCGCCGTCGCTGGAGATCGGAGACACGGTCCGCGTGATCGGCGGGCCCATGGCAGAGCTCGTGAGCAAGATCGAGCGGATCGGCGAAGCTGACCGGATCGAACTCCTGATGGAGCTCATGGGGCAGACCGCCCGCGTTTCGGTGTCCTCGCGGTATCTCGAGAAAATCGAGAACTGACCAGACAACGGTTTGTCTCCCCGGCCTTGTCACGAAGCAAAATCGCGCCATCGTTCATCGCCGCGGCATCTTATTCCTCGCGAAAGGACTTCGCTTCAGCATGGCGGACAAAGCACGCATCTTCGGGGTCGTCGGCCTCGGCAATTTCGGCTCCACTGTCGCGCATGAGTTGACGCGCTTCGGCAACCAGGTGATCGGCATCGATATCGACGAGGGCCGTGTGACAGCCCATGCCGACAAGCTGAGCCAGGCCATGATCGTCGATGCGCGCGACGACGCGGCCTTGAAAGAGGCGGGCATGGGCGATTGCGACGTGGCCCTCATCGCCATGGGCTCGGATCTCGAAGCGTCGATCCTATCGGCGATCAATCTCAAGCTCGTCGGTGTCGAGAAGATCTGGGCCAAGGCGCGCACCAAGACCCATCACCGTATCCTCTCGCGGCTCGGCGTCGACCGGATCGTGCATCCGGAGGTCGAGGTCGGTCAGCACGTCGCGCAGGTGCTGCACAACCCCTTGATCCGCGACTATATCAGCCTCGGCAACGGGTATTACGTGGTCAATTTCAGGATTCCCAAGAGCCTCGAAGGCAAAAGCCTCGATGACCTCGAACATCGCTCGGAGTTCAATCTGCGCTGCATCGGCGTGATGCGCGGCACGAAGTTCCTCGCGCAGGACGGCGAAGCCTGCACGTTCGAACCGGACGATCTGTTGCTCCTGCTCGGCCAGCGCAACGATCTGCGCCGCTTCGCCGCGAGCCTCTGACATGGCCAATATCGGCGTCAGAACGCGCCTTCTAGACCGCCTTGTCCGGCTCTCTCCGCCGGCACTTCTGGCCAGCCTTTACCTGATCGTCATCCTTCTTGGCGCGGCTCTCCTGAGCCTGCCCTTTGCCAATACCGGGGGCGTGTCGATTTATGATGCGCTTTTCACTTCGACATCGGCGGTGACGGTGACGGGGCTCGTGGTCGTCTCGACGGGACAGGACTTCACTCTCATCGGACAGGTGGTGATCGCGCTTCTCATCCAGTTCGGCGGGCTTGGCCTCATGACCTTTGCGGTCTTCGTCCTTTCGGCGATCGGGGTGAAGATCGGTCTCGGACAGCGGTTGATCCTGCGCGAGGACCTCAACCAATCCTCGATCGGTGACCTGATCAAGCTGGTCCGCGTGATCCTCGTGGTCGCGCTGACCTGCGAGGCAGGCGGCGCGGTCCTTCTGCTCGCTGTCTTCGTGCCCGATCTCGGCTGGGCCGAGGGCACCTGGTACGCGATCTTTCACGCGATCTCCGCCTTCAACAATGCGGGCTTCGGGCTCGATGACCAGAGCCTCATTCCTTGGGCCGCGCATCCGCTGATCAATTTCGTGATCCCGCTCCTGTTCATCGTCGGCGGGCTCGGCTTCGTCGTCCTTGCCGATATCTATGACAGCCGGAACTGGCGGCAACTTTCGCTGCATACGAAGATCATGCTTTACGGTTCGGTCTGCCTGATCCTCATCGGATGGCTCACCTTCGCCCTCCTGGAATGGACCAATCCCGCCACGCTGGGAGAATTGAACCTCTGGGGCAAGATCACGGCGAGCTGGTTCCAGGCGGTCACGCCGCGCACCGCGGGGTTCAACACGATCAATACCGGCGAGATGCATGACGCGACCGCGCTCATGACCATGACGCTGATGCTGATCGGCGGCGGCTCGACCTCGACAGCGGGCGGCATCAAGGTGACGACGGCCATCGTCCTCGTCCTCGCCACCATCGCCTTTTTCCGCAAAAGCACCGAGCTCAACGCCTTTGGACGCAGTCTCGGCCTCGAAGAGGTGATGAAGGTCCTGGCGCTCACCGTGGTGTCGATCCTGATCGTCTTCGTCGCCCTGTTCGTCGTCTCGATCACACATGACGGCACGTTCCTGACCCTCGCCTTCGAGGTGGTCTCGGCCTTCGGAACAGTCGGTCTGTCGATGGGCGCGACCGGAGACCTCGACACGGTCGGTCGCGCGATGATCATGGTGGTGATGTTCTTGGGGCGCGTCGGACCGCTGACGCTGGGCTTCTTCCTCGCCACCCATTCCGTCGCGCGCGTGCGCTATCCCAAGGGCCGCGTCTATCTGGGCTGAGCGACCGCGCGCCCTCTTTGGGTTGGCGGAAATACCGCGGGAGCGCGAGGGCAGAGCCCTCGCCGCCGCGCCCTCGGCGCGGCGCCTCTAGAGCGAGAGTTCCGGCGTCAGGCCGCTGTCTTCCAGCGCCCAGCGCGCGCGCCAGTCACCGCCTCGGCGCTCCACCACGAGATAATTCCGCTCGGCGGTGTAGTTCGTGCCCCGCCCCGGCAACGGCACGATACGGATCGGGTGTTCGGGCAGCGGCGCTTCGCCAAGCCGCGCCAGCGTTCCAAGCGTCCAGGCCCAGGCCTTTGGCGGCGCGCGATGCGAGATGCCCGATGCGACGAGCTGGTGCACAGGGCCGCGCGGGCTGGCGAGCGTCGCGCGCGTGGCAAGGTGAATTTCGCCAGAAAGCGCGGTCACGTCGCTGCCCGCGGCTTCCATTTCGATCACGGCGCGCAACATCCGCTTCCACTCCTCGCGATGGGCGTAGCTTTGCCACTGATCGCGCAGATCGTCCTCGTATTTCTGCATCGTCGGGATCGCGTTCATCATCTTCTCGAGGATCGACAGACGTGGCCCCAGAAGCGGCACCGATGAGATCATCAGCACCCGTTCGGCGACATCCGCGCGGGTGTCGTCGAAGAGCCGCCAGCCCGTCTCGCCCATGATCCGGTCGAGCGTGCGCTCGGAGCGCAGATCCGGGGCGAGCAGCGTCACGCCCGGCAGATCCCGGCGGAAGCCGAGGCTCCGCCCTTCGGGATCGAGAAACAGGTCGGGCACATCCGCTTCGGTCGCGGCGTGCTGGTAGAGCAGGAAAGCCTCCCGCGCCGCCGCGAAAAGCCGTTTTGCCACCGGCGTCTTTTCCACGTCCGGACCGAGCGAGCCCCACCCGTCGCAGATATCGTGATCGTCCCACATCATCAGCGACGGCACTTCGGCGGTCATCCGGGCAAAGCCCGAGCCCGCATAAGTCCGTGTGTAGCGATCGAGGAAGCCACGGCGCAGATGCGCGGAAAGATCGTCGAGCTCCGCCTCGGGGACATCGCTCCGCAGGTCTTCGGGCCAATCGTCACTCAGCGGGTGGCCGTCCGTCACTTCGTCCGCATAGACCTGATCGCCCCCGTGTAGCAAAAGGTGCAAGGGCTCGCGGCGATGCGCCTCGTGCATGTGCCGCCACATCGCGTTGCGCTCGCCGTCTTCGCGGCCGAGATCGCCATGCTCCTCTCCGTTGCAGGACACGAAACCGATCCGAAGATCGCCCTCGAAATCGGTCGCGACCGGGTAGCTCTGTCCGCCGAAGCTGTAGCCGTGCTGCCCGCCGCGCGGCAACGCGAAGTCGAACCGCCACACACCCTGCCCGTCGATCATTGCAAGCTCGGTCGGCGCGATCCTGCTCTCGCTGGTCTCTAGCGGCTCGGGCGGTGTGGCGTCATCCGTCAGGACGAGCGCCGCCAGTTCCAGCGCGCGGTCAGTCAAATGGCGGAAGATCAGGACGGGACCGGCGGTTACTGGCATCACACTCTCGATTTCGGCTATCGGATAGGGAGTTAGCTCGCTCCCCTCTCCTCCTCAACGCGGCGTCTTCGGAAAAGGATCGGAAGAACGCCGGGCAGCACCGCCGCAAGAAACACGAGCCCGAAGGCGATGGACGCGGCGAGGCCCGAATAACCGCTCGCGCCAACGATCGGGAAGAGCGCGGCCGCCACCCCTTCGCGCAGCCCCCAGCCCGAAACCGTGACCGGCACCAGCATCATGAAAAGGATGAGCGGGACAAGGCCAAGCACGGCCACAAGGGGTAATTCGACCCCGATCGAACGCGCACAGGCATAGAAGGCGAAGATGTTGCAGGCCGCCGTGACCAGCGCCAGGGGCGCCTGATAGGCCAGGATACGCGGTTTGACGAGCGAGGCTTCGAGTGATGACCACAGGTCTTCGAGCGCGCGTCGTTGCGGGCCCGGCAGAAGCCAGCCGAAATAAAGGATGAACGGTAGCCCGAGGCAGATCAGGAGGAACGGCGCGGTGATCGAGGTGAGCCATACCGGCCAGCGCAATCCCCCCGGCTGCACGATCGTCACCACATAGGTCACGGCAAAGACCGCGAAGATCCCCGCCTGCTGCGAGAGACGTTCGAAGAACACGCCCTGCGCCGCGCGCAAAAGGCCGGCTTGCTTCCGCGCCCGGTACGCCCGGCCCGCATCTCCTACCATGCCGCCCGGAAGCGACTGGTTCACGAATTGCGAGAGGTAATATTCGGACAGGGCGTGAATATAGGAAAAGCTTTGCCCGAGCTTGGCCGCGATGAGCTTCCAGCGCAGCGCAGAAAGCACGGTCTGAAGGGTCATCACCCCCCAGGCCAGCACGATCCAGCTCCAATCCGCGCGACGCAGAATCCTGAGGGCTTGCTGCCCGTCCACCGCCAGCCAGAGCAGCGTGAGCAATGTGAGGCTCACGAGGATCTGGACGATGCGGAGCTGCGTTCGTGATAAGCGCATCGCCCGCAACCTATAAAGACAAAGCCCACATGACGCGCCTATACGTGCTGCCGGAGAGCGGCACAACAGATGCGAGGCGGCACGGATGTCGCGCCACTGCCTTTCGATGTAGGCTTGCCATATGGAAAACCACCCCAAGCGCGCCGATGCCCGCGATACCGTGCGCGTCTACGAAGGTCAGGCGGCCTTCTTCGATGCGACCCGGCCGCAAGTCTTGTTCGAGAAGGCTTGGCTCGATCGCTTCCTCGCGCTTGTGCCGGAGGGCGGTCAGGTGCTCGATATCGGCTGCGGGACAGGCCGGCCGATCGCCGCCTATCTTCGCGACAAAGGAATGTGCGTCACCGGGATCGATGCCGCAGCGCCCATGATCGAACGCGCGCGGCGCCACGCGCCGGAGGGCGATTGGCGCGTCGCGGATATGCGCGATCTCGAACTCGGGCAGGTGTTCGACGGGGCGTTGTCCTGGGACGCGTTCTTCCACCTGACTGCGGCCGAGCAGCGATCCGTCATTCCGCGCCTTGCCCGGCATCTGAAACCCGGCGCACCGCTATTGTTGACTGTCGGCCCCTCTGCGGGTGAGGCCTTCGGGCATGTGGGCACCGATCCCGTCTATCATGCGAGCCTGTCGCGCGACGAGTATGCCACGCGCCTTGCGGAGGCGGGACTGTCGGTCGTGTCCTTCTTGGCAGAAGACCCGGACTGCGATTATCATTCGGTTTTGCTCGCGCGGCGCGATCAGGCCCCGTGAAAGCCACCGAGGACCGAGGTCAGATTGTGCTCGAGCGCCTCTGACAGGTAGCCGCCCTCCTGCACGAAGAGCGTGGGCATACCCGCCTCCGCGATGGCTGCACCGATGCGGGTGAACCCCTCGGTCGTCACCGCAAGCCCCTTGAGCGGATCGCCCTCGTATGCGTCGAGCCCCAACGCGATCACCAGCGCGTCCGTCCCGAAGGCGCGGATCTGCGCGAGTGCCGGGCTGAGCGCGTCCAGGAACTCTGCATCTCCCTGCCCGCGCGCCAGCGGCAGATTGAGGTTCGCGCCGCGCCCGGCACCTTCCCCCCGTTCATGCGCGTGACCCCAGTAGAACGGGTAGAACCCCATTGGATCGGCGTGGATCGATACTGTCAGCACGTCGCCTCGGGAGTAGAAGATGCCTTGCGTGCCATTGCCGTGGTGCACGTCCACATCGAGGATCGCGACACGGCGGCCGGCGCGGGTCAGATGCTCTGCCGCGATGGCTGAATTGTTCAGATAACAAAAACCGCCCGCCAGATCGGCGAACGCGTGATGCCCCGGCGGGCGGCACAGCGCGTAGGCCCCGCGCTCCCCCGTCATCAGCGCATCAGCCGCCGACAGCGCGGCCTGCGCCGACCAATAGGCCGAGAACCATGTGTCGGGGCCGATCGGGCACGCCGTATCGGCCATGTGAAAGCCCGCAAGTCCGACCGGCGAGGCCGGATAGCTGTCCGTGCGGTTGGCCGGATGCACGTTCGGCATGACCTCTTCGGAGGCTCCGTCGAGCCGCGCCCAGCGCTCGTGAATCGTCTCGAGAAACCGGATATAGGCCGGATCGTGAACCCGGGCGATCGGGCCAAGCCCGTAATCGCCGGGCGCTTCGACAATGTAGCCCGCCGCCTCGGCCCCGCGCTTGAGGCGCACGGCGCGTTCGGGTTCCTCGGGCGAGGGCTTCATCACACCCGCAACGAGGCGGCCCTTGGGTTCGTGCTTCATCTGGCGGTCGTCGAAGAAGGCGCGCATCTCAGCTCCTGAAGGTGGGACGGGTCGAGCCTAGCGGCAGCGCGCCGGCGCGAAAACCGCTGCCGGGCATGAAAACGCCCGCCGATCTGCAAACCGGCGGGCGCAACTTTGCAAATTCGGGCTGGAGGTTAGCCGATGATCTCGTTCAGCGTCCTGGACGGGCGCATCACCGCCGAGGTCTTGGCCTCGTCCGTGTGATAGTAGCCGCCAAGATCGACCTTTTGACCCTGCGCTTCGGCAAGCTCGGCCACGATCGCATCGGCATTCTCGCGCAGCGCCTTGGCGATGGGCGCGAAATGCTGCGCGATCTCGGCATCCTCGGTCTGCTCGGCCAATGCGTCGGCCCAGTAAAGCGCGAACCAGAAATGGCTGTCGCGGTTATCGGGCTGGCCGACCTTCCGCGAAGGCGACCGGTCGTGGTCGAGCACGCCTTGGGTTGCGACCTCGACGCCCTTGCCCAGCACGCGCGCCTTGTCGTTTCCGCGCTGATCGGCGAGGAACTTCAGGCTTTCGGCCAGCGCGCAGAACTCGCCCAGGCTGTCCCAGCGCAGGTGGTTCTCTTCGACGAGCTGCTGGACGTGCTTCGGAGCCGACCCGCCCGCGCCGGTCTCGAAGAGGCCGCCGCCATTCATAAGCTTCACGATGGAGAGCATCTTGGCCGAGGTGCCAAGCTCCAGGATCGGGAAGAGGTCAGTGAGATAGTCGCGCAGCACGTTGCCGGTGATCGCGATGGAGTTCTCGCCTTTGCGGATCGTCTCCAGAGTCTGGCGGGTCGCCTCGCGCGGCGCCATGATCTGGAACTTGTCGGCGACGCCCTCGGCTTCGAGAATGGGCTTCACGAAAGAGATGAGCTCCGCGTCATGGGCACGGTTCGCATCGAGCCAGAAGATCGCCTCGCAGCCTTCCGCCTTCTGCCGCTCGATGGCGAGCTTCACCCAATCCTCGATCGGGGCCTTCTTGGCGGAAGCGGAGCGCCAGATATCGCCGGGCTCGACCGCGTGCTCGTGCAGGATGTCGCCATTGGCGGTCTTGAGGCGCACGGTGCCCTTCGCGGGGATCGCGAAGGTCGTCGGGTGCGAGCCGTATTCCTCGGCCTTCTGTGCCATCAGGCCGATATTCTGCACCGTGCCCGAGGTCGTCGGATCGAGAGCGCCCGTCTCCTTGAAGTAGCGAATCGTCTCATCGTAGACCGGCGCGTAGGAGCTGTCGGGGATGACGCAGTTGGTGTCGTGCTGCGCGTCGTCCGGCCCCCAGCCCTTGCCGCCTGCACGAATGACTGCCGGCATGGACGCGTCGATGATGACGTCCGATGGGACATGCAGGTTCGAGATGCCCTTGCCGCTGTCGACCATGTACATGGCCGGACGCTCGTCCATTACGCGCTTGATCTCGGCTTCGATCTCGGCGCGCTCGTCCATCTCGGCGACGCGGTTCATCATGTCGCCGATGCCGGAATTCGGGTTCACGCCCGCGGCCTTCAGCTTGTCGCCGTATTTCTCGAAAACGGGCTTGAGGAATTCCTTCACCGCGTGGCCGAAGATGATCGGATCGGAGACCTTCATCATCGTCGCCTTCATATGCAGCGAGAAGAGGATGCCCTCCTCCTTGGTCTTCGCAATCTGGTCAGCCAGGAACGCATCGAGCTTGGCCGCCGACATGAACGTCGCGTCGACCACGGTGCCTTCGGGGAAATCGACGCCCTCTTTCAGCACGGTCACGGAGCCATCCTCGGCGACGTGCTCGATCGTCGCTTTGCCCGCCTGCGCGGCGCTGAGCGTTGCGGATTTCTCGTTCGAGTAGAAGTCGCCTTCCGACATCGAGGAGACATGCGTCTTGCTGTCAGACGACCATTCACCCATCGAATGCGGGTTCGCCATTGCGTATTTCTTGACGGCGGCCGCAGCGCGGCGATCCGAATTGCCTTCGCGCAGGACCGGGTTCACGGCCGAACCCTTGATCGCGTCATATCGTGCGCGGATGTCCTTCTCGGCATCGGTGCCCGGCTCTTCGGGATAGTCGGGAATGTCGTAGCCCTGCCCCTGAAGCTCGCGCACGGCGGCGACGAGCTGCGGCACGGAGGCCGAGATGTTGGGCAGCTTGATGACGTTGGCGTCCGGCTGCTTCACGATTCGGCCAAGCTCGGCCAGATCGTCGCTCTGCTTCTGGTCGTCCGAGAGCCGCTCGGGGAAGGCGGCGAGGATACGGCCGGCGAGCGAGATGTCCTTCATTCCGACGGTAACGCCAGCGGCATCAGTGAAGCTGCGGATGATCGGCAGAAGCGAGTGGGAGGCAAGCTCCGGCGCTTCGTCTACCTTTGTATACACAATATCCGGATACGCGTTTTCGGTCATGGCCTTCGTCCTTTGCGGTCAGTCGGCCGACCTCTACAAGAACGCGCGCCGCTGGTCCACGGCCACAGGTGGCGCAGGTCCGATCAGGCGGCGATTACCGTCTCGGCCTCGGCATTTTCGACGTATTTCGGGATTTCGAAGTAGAACGTAGAGCCTTTGCCGACGACGCTGTCCACCCCGATCCGCGCCCCGTGATTGTCGAGAATGCGCCGGGTGATCGCGAGCCCGAGCCCGGTGCCGAGACGCTTCTTGCCGTCGGCCGCATTGATCTGCGCGAACGTGTTGAAGAGTTTCGCCTGATCTTCGGGACCGATACCGGGCCCATGATCTTTGACCGCAACGCGCCAGCCGCCGTCGGTTGCCGTGACGGCGACGTTCACGACATCGCCTTCGGACGAATACTTCGCCGCGTTCGACAGAAGATTGGACATGACCTGCATCATGCGGGAGGCATCCGCCTCGACCATCGCGTCCTCGACCTGCGTCTCGAGCGAAAGCCGCACACCCAGCTCCGACGCATAAGGCTGCAGGCTGCTGATCGCCTCGCTCGCCAGGGCATCGATCGCGAGGGGTTTCTTGTCGAAGGACATCTTGCCGGCCTCGATCTTCTCCAGATCGAGAATGTCGTTCACGATGAACAGAAGACGTTCGCAATTCCGCTCGGCGATATCGACAATGCCGCCGACCTGCTTGCTATATTCGTCGCTGAACCGGCCCTTGAGCATCTTGATCGCGCCGGAAATCGCGGTGAGCGGCGTGCGGAGCTCGTGGCTGACGACCGACACCGAGGACAGTTTCGCCCGCGCGAGCGCTTCGCGTTCCCGGATGTCGCGCAGGACCGAGATCAGCAGCTTCTCGCCGTCGACGGCCTCGAAAAGACTGGTCGACACCTCGACCGGATCGCCGGAATGCTGGCCCTGAAGATAGGTGGTCGTGACCGACCCGGAAAAAAGCGGGGCAAGGTGACGCCGGAAGCGCGCCTCGTCGAAATCGCCGCGAATGTCCGTCATGGTTTTGGACTTCACATCGGCCGTTTTCCAGCCGAACCGCGCACAGGCAGCCTCGTTCATATAGTGCATACGCAGATCGCGGGCCCGGTAGATGAACACCTCGTCCTGCATGTTGTCGAGAATCGCGCTCATCTGGCGGTCGGCTTCCGCGGCACGTTGTTCGGTCACGTCGGTTCGAACGGAGATCGCCTTCACCAATTCGCGGCGCTGGCTCATCATCGGAACGACAGTCACCTCGAACCAGCGCTTCTCGCCGGTTTTGCTGATCGAGCAATGCTCGCCATGCCACGTCCTGCCCTGATCGAGAGCAGCGCGGATCATGTGGAAGGTCTGCGTGCCCTCTTCGCTTTCGTGCAGGAAGCGGGGCGTGCGACCGATGATTTCGTTGCGCTCGTAGCCAGTCAGTTCCGTGAAGCGGGAATTCACATCGATTATACGCCCTTGCGAATCCGTTACCGAGACAATCGCGTGGGTGTCGAGCGCCATACGCATAACGGCGTTTTCCTTGCGCTCGAGCTCGAGTTTCCGTTCCTGCTGACGGTTGTAGAGATGGAGCTGGAAGAACGCCCCGGCCGAGACGATCAGCGTCGCGGTCATCAGTAGGTAGAGATCGAGCGGAAGGCCGCCATCATAGCCGAATTCCGCCAGGCTGAGCGCGGCGAAGGCGCCGAAAATACCGCCCAAAACCAGCGCAAGACCGAGATTCCTGCGCTGACCTAGCGCGCCAATACGCTTTGAAAATTTAATCATTACAACCCCTTACTTGCGCTCTCCCGGATGCAGTGACTTTGTTACAGGCGAATTCTGACAAGACTTGGGCAGAGGCCTGACCCGTTTTCGACCTCATGCCGCATTCTCGACCTCCCGATCTTTCGGCTTTGGCAGCGTCACATCGACAAGATCGCGCACGGCACTATCGCGGCGATACTCGAAGCGCCCCCCGAGTCGCAGGACCAGACGCTCGGCGATGGCCAGCTCGAGGCTCATCATGTCGCGATGGCTCGATGGACTCTTCTGCTTCGGAAACGGCTCGACGATAGTTTCGTCTGGCGTTTGCGCGTTCCGTTCGCCGGCAATCTCGACTGCGATCTTGATCGTATCGGGCTGTGCAGCGACGCTCATTTCGACATGCGCCGAGAGGAACCCGTCGACGCAATGGCGCAAGATCTCACTAAGCGCCTTGCGTACCGTGTCGCCGTGATCGACCGTCGCAATCGATCCGGCCTTGTGCAGCTCAAGGGTGCACCGATCCCCGGCACGCACTTCGAACGCACGCACGAGATCGTCGAGAATCAGATCGAGAGACAGCTGCCCTCCAGCTTCGAAGCTCTCCTGCTCGGCCCGGCTTACTTGAAGAACGCGGTCGATCAGCGACAGAAGCTGGCGCGACGAGCGCGTGATGTGTTCCGCGTGGGACGTGATCTCGGCATCATAGGCGGCAAGCTCCGCGTCCGGGGCGTGGTCTTCCAGGGCGCGGCGGCCCGCCAGTCGCTCGGGCTTCGAAAGGAAGGCCGCGTAGCCCATGAGAACGGAAAGCGGCGTGCGTAATTCGTGGCTCATCCGGTCGAGAAAAGCCGATTTGGCCCGGCTTCCCGCTTCGGCGGCGCGGCGCGCCTCCATGAGTTCGGTGATATCGACCCGGAACCCGACCCGGCTTCCATCAGAGAGCTTACGCTCCGAGATCTTCAGCCAGCGACCGTCATCGAGCTCTTCGACGAAGGTGGAATTGCTGCCGGTATGGGCGGCCATGCGCTCTGCCGTGTATTCACCTTCGCGGCCATAGGCATCGCGGTACTCGCCGTTCCGCAGCCCCTTTTCGAGTATTTCGGCGAAGGTAGCGCCCGGCACGATCGCGTCGGCGCTGCGGGGATAGAAGCTCTTGTACGTATCGTTGCACAGAACGAGACGGTCGTCCTTGTCGTAGAGCGCAAAGCCGTCATTGATGGCATCAATCGCGGTATGCAGGTTCTCCTCGGCACTTCTGCGGATGCTTTCGGTCCGGTCGATATACAAAAAAAGCAGAAACACCGACCCGCCGAGCGCACCGAAGAAAATGAACACGAAGGCCGCATCGGCAGGCGCGATCGCCCAGCCCTCCTGCGGGACGAGCCGCATTTGCCAGGTTTCATCCAGGACATCGAAGTCGATCACGACCGGCTCTGCATTCGTTCGCGGCGCGTCACCGAAGACAATCATCGGCTCACTGGTCGGGCCGGTCTTAATGACCTGCAAATTGAGGCCGTCCCGTTCTGCGATGTCGTTCGCCTTCGTAAAGAGCGAATCCAGTGTCGCCACCACCGAGACCACGCCCGTGATCTCCTCCGTCCGGACATCCTCCACACGCATCCGCGCAATCGCGCCCTTCGCGCCCTGGACGAGATCCACCGGTGCAATCATCACGGCATCCGCATTGTCCAGCGCCTGCCGGACATGGCTCAGCTGATCGGGATAATCGCGGTAGTCGAGGCCAAGAACCTCCGCATTTGCTGCCCGGGGATAAACCTGCTGCACGATGAGGTCGCGCGAAAAGGCGATGTTGAGGAACTCGACGACCGCATCGTCGGAGTTCGGAGCCACCCGCGCGACGATATCGGCGTAAAGCGTCTCATCAACCCTCGTATCCCGCGCGAGTGCAGCGGCGACGCCGCGGGCGACAAGCAGAACCTGTTGGAATCCCTTTTCCAGCTCGGCAGAGATCGTCTCGGCGCGCTCATGCGTCTCAAGGATCGCTTCCGCGCGTTCCTGCTTGGCCATGAGATACACGGAAAAACTGCTCGCAACGCCCACTGCGGCGATGATCGCGACCGCAAGCACGATGTGCCGCCGATGCCAGATCAAGTTCCGAAGGTTCACTGTCGCCTGCCTGATAGTGTTTTTTCGTTGCGACTTGCCCGCTTCGGTAGATTGTGTGACGAGGACAGCTCCGAAACAGTCCTGTGTCGTGCGATGGAAGCTCGAATGTTGCCGGCATACAACGAATTTCTGCCGCATTTGCCCGTCAGGGTGGTTGCAGCATCCCACGACTTTGGCAAAAGGGGCACGGCGTGACGCAGCTTTCCAGCATCCTTCACGTAGAGGACGATGCCGACATTCGAGAGATCGCGCGCTTGGCGCTCGAAATGATCGGCGGCCTGCAGGTCGATCAATATGCCGGCGGCAAGGCCGCCCTCGACGCGGCCCCGTCGCTGACGCCCGATCTTCTGCTTCTCGATCAGATGATGCCGGAGATGAGCGGGGAAGAGACGCTCGGCAAATTGCGAGAATTCGACCATCTGAAAACCGTGCCGGCGATCTTCATGACGGCGCAGACAGAGGACAGCTCGCACGCCCTGATGGCGCGCACGGATGCGATCGGATTCGTGACCAAACCCTTCGATCCGATGACGTTGACCGACCAGCTGCGGGACATGCTGGCGGAGCATGACACCTAGTTTCCGTCTTCGAGGATCGCGTCTATATCGTCGAGAAGATCATCGAGAGCGGCGAGGATCGTCGCCTCGTCGGCGCTGCTCGGCTCGGCGATGTACTGCTCGATCGCGGTATCGAGACGCGCAGAACGTGCCCCGAGCGCGGGAAAGCCCAATGATCCCGCGACACCCGCGATACGGTGAACGCGAAGGCGCACTTCTTCCCAGACACGCGAGCCCTTGTCGCCAGACTTTATCATGGTCGTGAGCGCATCGAGCTCCGCAAGCCGGGTTTCGAGGCTTGCGAGGAATTTCACGCGGATCGCGTCGAGGGCGGGCTGAAGGTTTCGTTCACTGGCCATGGAACTCACGCTGCCAGACCTCCGAAGAGGCGATCAAGCAGCGAGTCGCGCGGCTGTTCCTGAAGAACGATCTTGCCTCCCGCAACCGCGTCGGCGATGCCTTCCGCGTTCATCACCGCCTCGCGCATCGTGGCGATGCGCGCGGACCGCGAGGTGAGACGCGAGACGCTGCTGGAGCCGACGACGACATCGGGGCTGACCTGCGATCCATCGGCAAGACGCAGATCAAGCATCCCGACTTCGGTCATCACGGCCCGGGCCACTTCCTCCTCGGTCATGTCGATCGCGCCATGAACGACGAAGCTGATGACCCCGTTGCCGGAATGGGAAATGAAGTAGTTCGCGCCCGCCAGCACTTCGGTGACCGCATCGGCCAGCGAGTTGATCACGAATTCATAATCGTTGCCCGAAGCCTTCCGATGGATTTCGACCGCGTTGGCGAGCTTGAGCGCGAAGCACTGCATGCCGCCGACACCGCCCGGGACACCTTGCAGGTAGCTTTCCAGCGCATGGTTCGCGATGGAAAAGGGCACGTCATCCAGCATGAAGGCCTCGGAGAGGCGCGGCTTCTCGCGGTCCGGCTTGCCGTGCTGCGCCGCGGCCAGCTGCGCTTGCTGGCGCTGCATCTGCTCGGCCAGGCCAAGGCGCACGCGGAACTCGGTCGCGTCGAACGGCTTGGTGACATAGTCGCTCGCCCCCGCTGCGAAAGCACGGTCGAAATGGTGTTTCTCATCGAGACGCGAGACCATCAGGATCGGCGTTGCCCTGTAGAGCGGGTTCGCACGGATCTCGCCGCAAAGCGCGACGCCGTCGATGCCCGGCATCAAGATATCCAGAAGGAAGCATTCGAACGGGCGCTCGACCGTGGAAATCACCGTCATCGCCTGCTCCGCCGAGCCAGCGGTCACGACATCCTCGTAACCGGCATCGCTCAGAACCGTGGTCACCAGTTCGAGGATGATCGGATCGTCGTCTACCGCAAGAATACGCATCAGGCTCTCCCAGGCTATTGAGGGACGGATCCCCGTCTCATGCCCTGTGAGTGTCGAGCTCAATCGTGATGCAATTAAGGCGATAATCGGGTCAGAGGCGCCCGATTCCGCCCAACTCGTAAAATTCGGGATTGCAGTTATGCAAGTAATAAAGCCGCGCCAACGAGGTCGGCGCGGCCTTGATTTCCAAGCGTCAGCCTAGTTCGCCAACCCCTGCCGCGCGGCAGATGCGGCGGTGTTGATCAGCGTCGGGAGGGCCTGCTGCAAGGCACGGTTCCACTTGGTGATCGGCTGCTCCTCGATGAACACCACGTCGTTCGGGCGCATCTCGAAGCGCGTCGCGAGCGTGAGGTTCGCCGCATTCCGCGCGTTCAGGTGCCAAGCCGTGACGGCGCCGAACTCTGCCGGGTTGGAGGACGACCGCAAGATGTAGATTTCCGAAGGATCGCCGGTTGTCGTCGGGAACCCGCCATTGCCGTAAATGACATCCGCCAAGGTTGTCTGCTGGTTGAACGGCATGACGAAGCGGCTCTGCTCGGTTACCTCGCCGGCAAGATAGACATAGTCACGATCCTCGGCATCCAGCTCCAGCCGCGATCTGAAGTTGTCTCTCAGCTCGTTCAGCTGAGCGCGGCGCAGGCCGACTTCAGCTTGAAGTTCCTGAATAGCCGACTGGCGCGCATCGCGGCGAATGTTGATGACGTCAATTCGGGCGCGATAGAACTCGAGCGCTTGCTGGAGATCGTAGCTCGTATCGACGTAGACCGCGTCGCCGTTCGTCAGGCGGATGCGCTGAAGGTCCGGCCGCGAGAGAAAGTCCTCGAACGGGATCTGGTAGAGCGATCCATCGCGGTAGATGCGGATCGAGGCGAATTCCTCGTTGGAGACCTGAATGCCGCCGGCGGCGGTGATCGCCTCACCGAGATCCAGGGTATTGAGCGTGATCGGCACGATTGTCGGATCACCCACAGCCCCGCCGACCGCGACGCGCTTGGAGTTGAACTCGGCCACCTCAAGCGAGAAGGCCGGGTCGATCTGGTTCGACACGAGCGCGTCGAACAGCATCGCTTCAGCTTCCTCGATGGTCATGCCAGCGACCTGCACCGGGCCGATATCAGGTATGGCGATCGCACCGTCGTCGCGAACAGTGTAGCCCTGCCGCGCGTTCTGGGCGGCAAGAAGACCGGACAATTCCTCGACCGTCGACCCGGCGGATTTCGTCGCGAGGAGAAGAACATCGCCAACGCCGATGCGGTAGGGCTCGGTCGGGATTTGCGGCGGCACGCGCAACTCCAGCGGCTGGCGCCGCTCGTCGGGCAGGAACGGCTCTTCGGGCAACGCGCCAACGCCTCGCAGCTGGCCACCACCGGCCGCGGCATAGAAGACTTCCGGCAGGGATTTGGGCGTGTAAGGCGCGCGGTTGGCAACGAGCAGCGTTTGCGGATCGATATCCACCACCCGCACATCCGCTCCGCCAGCCTGCTGGCTGACGGACGGACTATTGTAACTCACTCCGCACGCACCGAGCGTCATTGCGGCGACGATCAACGCCGATCCGATGAGCGCTTTCCTCATAGCTGTTCCCTTTCCTCCCGCATGGCGCCGCCTGCGGATCAATTCAGTCGTTCGGTAATGATGACACCAGTGCCTTCGCTGATCCACTGCTCGGACCGCACGAGTTCCCCATCCGTCCCGCGCCAATAGCTGTTCGTGACGTCGAAACTTGGCGTGGCGCATGTCTCGTCGGTGCGAATCGTGGCGAGCGCTGTTCCCAGGATATTCAGGGTTTCCGGCTCTCGCGCCGTCACGATGCACTGGAAGCTCCGGAATTCCGTCTGGTATTCACCGTCCAGGGTTGTGTGGAAGCGCGGGTAATACCCGTCTCCCCCCTGCCCCTTCGAAGCGGCAATGGAGCCCGCCAGATCGGCCGACATCAAATCGTCGCCGAGCGAGCGAGTCGCGACGACAAGCCCGTCGCGGGTCGAAATCGCCGAGGTGCCGTCCGGCGTGCGCCATGTGGTGACCCCGTCCAGTGTCTCAATCGGCTGGACGGTGGATTCACGGCCGAGCCCTTCAACGCCGACATAGAGGAGCGGCGCGTCCACGGTGGCCACGAGTTCTGGCGTCAGCCCGGCCCGAAAAGACCCGAAGGGCGGCGTGCTGGCACAGGCGGCGAGCGCAGCCAAAGCGCAGATGGGGAGAACACGGATCACTTCCAGAACCTCCCCCAACCGTCGCGAAGCTCTTGCTCATGCGACTGATTGACCTTCTCATAGAGCCGGTCGCGGATCGACAACCGCGCGCCGCCGTCTCGCAAAATGGGCCGGAGCGCGTAGCCAAAATTCTGACGGGTCGGATCGCCGCGAGCCCAATCGAGCGGGATGGTCAGCAGGAGCCCCTTGTCGAATGATCCTTCGCCGAACTCCTCGAAAGGCACGTCGGTGAGCGTGGCGAACGCACCAATCTTCCAGCCATTCTTGAAGGTCCTGTTGATCGTCAGTGTCGCGCCCCAATCACCGGCAAGGTAGCGACCAGCGTCGACTTGAGCCTCGAAGCCGTTGTTGAAATCGTAGTAGAGCGAGGCGTGCCCCGTCGCGACTTCGTAGTCGCGGAAGCCGAAGCCCTGATCGAACGCGCGCTGCTTGACGTAGTTTGCCTCAACCCCAATCCCGAGATTGCTGTCCACCGGCTTCCACAGCACTTCGGTCGAAACCCCACCGAAATGACGTTCAAGATAGCCAACAGTCACGCGACCATAAAGATCACGCCCTGGCTTGAAGAAATAGCTCCCAGTCAGGTTCATTAGGTCCGTCGGACCTGTCCGCTCGTAAATGTTGGTCTCGCTGCGAACCCGCGGCAGCACCGAGTCTGAAACACGATCGGATTCGTCTAGATTTCCGAAGACTTTTTGGCGGACTGAACCCCGAAACAAGAATCCGGGCGCGGGCTCGAACTGTGCGTTGAGCTGAACGCCGAAATCCGCGCGGACCGGGGCATCTGGGTCGAATAGGCTCGGCTGGGCGTAGGGCGCGAGACCGAAGTCGAACCGCGGATAGACCCGCGCGAGTGGCTGCGACGGTGTCGTCGTCGGTTCGATCTGCGCGCGCGCATAGCTCGACCACGAATTGTCGAGGGAGGAGGCCAGCTCCTCCATATCCGCCCTGCGGATGGTGACCTCGGCGCCCGCGATGCCGTTGGAGACCGGACGAATAACAAAGGTATCCACTTGCGGCGGCATCGCGCCGGTCAGAACGCGCGCCGTGCGTCCGATCGCCTGGGCGTTGGCGCGCCAGCGGGTATTCTCGATCTCGACACGCGCAACGGAACCCTCGATCGAAAAGCCGTGGAGCGGCACGCCTTCCGCCTCTAGCACCTCTTCGAGCTGCCCCACCGCAGTTGCTCCCCCGTTGGGCTGCGTCCAGCCGAGCGCGGCGACATCGACATCCGCGCGCGGCGTGACGGGGAATGGCGCAGGATCGCCGCCGCCATCATAAGGCGGCTCGGTCGGGTTGGTGGTAAACGTGACCTGAACCCCCAGCGCGGACCCGTAAAGATAAGCGGCCGAGACATTCACGTTCTCGCGCAGCTTGTAGGTCAGACCGAAGTTCCACGGCGAGCGATAATCGAAGGTCGGACCGTCTTCCCGCGCATAGGAGTCGGAGGAATATTCGATGGCGAAGCTGAGCTTGTCGGTGGCCTTTACCTCGACGCCGCCAAAGAAAGCGGCGTCTCCCCGGAAGAACTGGTCGAGTTCGGCTTCGCCGCCAAGCCCTGTATCGCGGCTGGGCCGCGTCTCGAACGTCTCGCTCAGGAAGCCCAAGGGGTTGGTGAAGCCGTTATTCGATCCCAGCCGTCCCCATCCCAGGCCGCCCGTGACCCGAAGACGCGGCGTCAGATGCTTCGTCGCAACGAGATACTCGGATGCGTAGACGCCCGTGCCGATAAGATCGTTTATGCCGAGCGTCAGTGCCGGGCGACGGCGCGTTTCCTCGAGCAGGCGGACATGCAGAGAGAAGCTGCGATCAAATCGATCGTTATTCGGACCCAAATCGTTCCGAATCCGCGAGTAGCGAAACGAGCCAGTGACCCGTGGCAACACCTGGAAACTGCCGGTGATCCGGCTCGTGCCGCCGAAGTCCGATACCGTCACCGAGAGATCGGAGTCCGGAAAGCTGAGCGCCGTCGGCATGTCGACCATGCCCGGCAAACCATAGGTCGAGTAGCGAACGGCGAAGCTGTCCTGCGCTTCGACGGCACTGCCTGCAGCAAGCGAGACAAACGCGATGACCGCGATACGTTTCACTCAAGAACTCCCCCGGATTCTCAGGGATGCATAGATCATTCGCGTGAGCACAGCATCCCGCGGTCGGCGCACAACCGCCAAGCACGGGGCATGATGTGGCGCGTCGGCCACAGGCTGCACTGAATACGGCACTTATCCACAGATGCAGGGTGACAGAGACGTGTGACGCGCCACGTGGCCAAGGTCAGCCGATCTTGGTAGGAGCATCGGCAACCTTTCCAGATCCGAGGTCCCTGTTGTTCAAGTCGCTGATCGAGAAGCTTCGCAAACCATCAAAACCTGAATTCGCTCCTCCCGCTCCGGATGAACCTTTCGCGGCGATTGGGGATGTTCACGGACGGCTGGATCTTCTTGAAGAGTTGCTCGCGAAACTGCCCGCGGATCTGCGTGTCATCTGCGTTGGCGATTACGTTGATCGCGGGCCCTCGTCGGTAAACACGTTGCGTTTTCTCGTGGCGCGCCCGGAGATCCTTAGCCTCAAGGGCAACCACGAGGACATGCTCGTGGGCTTTCTCGACAATCCCGAGGAAAAGGGGCCGCGCTGGCTCCGCAATGGCGGCCTTCAGACGCTTGCCGATATCGGCATCACGGGCCTCAACGAGATGACGCGGGGCATGAAGCTGCGCGAGGCGCGCAACGAGATGAAAACCGCGATGGGCGACGACCTCGTCGCGTGGCTGCGCGCCCTGCCCGTGCTGCATGAGACCGGGAATGTCGCGGTTCTTCATGCCGGCGCAGATCCCTCCGAGCCAATCGCCAGCGCACCGGAAAAGACACTGATCTGGGGGCATCGCGACTTCCTGCAGACGCCCCGGCGCGACGGCATCTGGGTCGTGCATGGTCACACCATCGTCGACGCGCCTTCGGCCGAGGACGGACGGATTGCGCTCGATACCGGCGCGTACGCTACCGGGCGCCTGACTGCGGGCATCGTGGCGGATGGCGAGGTGCGCTTCATCTCGACGTGATTCACCTGCGGCCGAGCGGTGCCGCAAAGCTTTTTCATTGACTTTGCACCTCCGCTCGCCCATCTGCCTGTTATCGCTGCGCTGCCGCGTGAGCATGCCGCGCCCGTTCGGGCCATCAGCGATACCGAATTTCAGTTCCCCATCACGCAGGGTTCCTGACGCGACGGCCGGTTGGCCCGGGATACGCCCGGACTCGCATTGGCCTTCGTCAACCCTCTGGCCGCGCAGGATGCGGCTGTCATCACGGCCGTGCCGGGTTTCTTCCGCGCGTGGCTGGTAAAGGATATACATTGTTCGATTTCGACATGCTCGGCCTTGCGCCGGCACTCAATACGGCCCTCGAGCGCGCGGGCTTTTCCGAACCCACACCGATCCAGAACCAGGCGATTCCGCTTGCGCTTGACGGTCACGACATCATGGGGCTCGCCCAGACCGGCACCGGCAAGACGCTGGCTTTCGGCCTGCCCCTCATCGACCACCTCCTGGCGCAGCCGGGCAAACCGCTGCCGAAGACCTCCAAGGCGCTGATCCTCGCACCGACGCGTGAGCTGGTGAACCAGATCGCCGAGAGCTTGCGCGGTCTCACCGAAGGCACGAAACTGAAAGTAACGACCGTCGTCGGCGGCCAATCCATCGGCAAGCAGATCTCGATCCTGTCGCGCGGCACGGATATCCTCGTTGCAACGCCGGGCCGCCTGATGGACCTGATGGATCGCGGCGCGGTCGATCTTGGCCAGGTCCGGCATCTCGTGCTCGACGAGGCCGACCAGATGCTCGACATGGGCTTCATCCACGCCTTGCGGAAGATCGCGCCGAAGCTCGGTACGCCGCGTCAGACCATGCTCTTCTCGGCGACGATGCCGAAACAGATGGAAGAGCTGTCGCGCGCCTATCTCACCGATCCTCGCCGGGTCGAGGTCTCGCCTCCGGGCAAGGCTGCCGACAAGATCACCCAATCGGTGCATTTCCTTGAAAAGCCCGAGAAACCCCGCAAGCTGCGCGAGATCCTGAGCCAGGATCCGAACGCGCTGACACTGGTCTTCGCACGCACCAAGCATGGCGCAGAGAAGCTGATGAAGGGACTTCGCGCCGACGGTTTCAATGCCGCCTCGATCCACGGCAACAAGAGCCAGGGTCAACGCGACCGCGCGATCAAGGGCTTCCGGGACGGAGACATCACCGTGCTCGTCGCGACCGACGTTGCGGCACGCGGCATCGACATTCCGGGCGTCGCCTATGTCATCAACTACGATCTGCCGGAAGTGCCGGACAATTACGTGCACCGGATCGGGCGGACGGCGCGTGCGGGCCGTGAAGGCGAAGCGATTTCGTTCTGCGCGAGCGACGAGGCCGACCTTCTGGCGCAGATCCAGCGCCTGATGAAAATCGAGGTACCTGTCGCAAGCGGCACATCCCCGCTCATCGACGGGCGCGCGCCGGGCGGCAGCAAACCGGGCCGTTCGCGGCGTGGCAAGGGCGGCGGCGCTGGTAAACCGAGCGCGCAGGCGCCGGGTGGGCGTGGTCGAGCGCGTCGCCCGCGCCGCAAGAAAGCGGCTTGATCTCAACCATCCCGTGCATCCGTCATCAAATTGCGTGGCGGGTGCACACACAGTCGTGGAGGCGCGTCCTCTCATCGCTCGCGCAAGCGTCACAGCAACTCGGCCGTCACCGTGCTAGGATGGAAGCCTGACCAATCAGGGAGGCTTTCATGAAACCGCATGCTCTCATGCTCGGAGCCGGGCTTGCACTTGCAAGTGCCGCGCACGCATCGGACCACCGCACACCCGCACCCGAGGATGCCCGCGCCTACATCATCTCGCCTTCGGACGGGGAAACCGTATCCAACCCGGTCACGATCGTCTTTGGCCTCGAGGGGATGGGCATCGCCCCGGCTGGAACCGAGGCCGAGAATACCGGCCACCACCATTTACTGATCAACACCGAACTGGACAGCGTCGATCTTGACGCGAACCTGCCGGCCACGGATCAGATCGTGCATTTCGGCGGTGGGCAAACGCAGGTCACAACCGAACTCCCGACGGGCGAGCACAGGCTGCAGCTTCTGCTCGGCGATGCGAACCACGTGCCGCACGACCCGCCGGTGACGAGCGATCCCGTGACCATCACGGTGGAGTGACGCAGACCGCGCGCTCGTCCTGGGTCCAGGCCGCACCGCGCATTTCGAACGTGCCCTTTGCGACGTGGGCCTCTAGGGTCTGCGCATGTCCCGCCCGCGCCTCGACAACAAGACCGCCCGGCGTCTCTTCCTCGACCGGCATCTTCTGCTCGCGCCTGGCACGGGTTCGGGCCGGAGTGAGGATCTGGAACACGTCCTCGGGCAGCTTGGCTTCGTTCAGGTCGACAGCGTCAATACGCTGGCCCGCGCGCATGATCTGATCCTCTGGTCCAGGCGTGGCCGCTACCGCCCATCCGCACTCGAACGCCTGGTTGCCAAAAGGCGAAGCGCCTTTGAGCACTGGACCCACGATGCCGCCGTGATCCCGATGAAGTTCTACCCGATGTGGCGGCTGAAATTCGAACGGGACGAAGCCCGGATGCAGGCCCGCTGGCCTGCCTGCCGACGCGAGGGATGGCGGGACGAACTTGACACCGTGCTGTCCCATGTCGCGGAGCGTGGCCCGACCTCGTCACTGGATGTTGGCGCCGGCGAAGCCAAAGGCTCTTCGGGCTGGTGGGATTGGCACCCCTCCAAGACCGCGCTTGAATTCCTGTGGCGCTCCGGGCGGCTCGCCATCTGTCACCGGCAGGGGTTCCGCAAGCAATACGATCTCGCCGAACGGGTCATCCCGCCCGAATACCTGAACGCCCGGCGGAGCGACGGGGAAATCGTCGATTGGGCCATGTCCGCCGCGCTGGACCGCCTCGGCTTCGGCACGAGCGGAGAGATCGCGGCCTTCTTCGAAATCGTCAGACGTGACGAAGCGAAAGCGTGGTGCACCGCCGCGCTCGAAGAGGGCCACCTCATCGAGGTCGATGTCGAGATGGCCGATGGGCGCACCCGGCGCGTCTTCTCGAGCGAGGCGGCGCTGGAGGGCCTCCGCGATCTGCCGCAGCCCTCCTCGCGGATCCGCATCCTCAGCCCGTTCGACCCGGCACTGAGGGATCGGGCGCGCGCAGAGGGCTTGTTCGGCTTTCACTACAGGATCGAGATCTTCGTGCCCGAGGCCAAGCGGCGATACGGCTACTACGTCTTCCCGGTGATGCAGGGCGACCGGCTGATCGGCCGGCTCGATGCGCGTCGCGATGGATCCTGTATCGCCGTGCGCGCCTTCTGGCCCGAGACCGGGATCGCGTTGGGCAAGACCCGTGAGCAAGGGATCATGGCGGAACTGCGCCGGCTGTCTCAGCTTGTCGGCGCGGATGATCTGCGCCTTGAGCCGGGCTGGCTGCGGCCCGCCCCGTCATGACCCGGCGCGCCTCTGCTGATATGGTGGCACGGCGCTTGCGGAGAGCAAAGGAAATGGACATGAACGCGCCCTCGCCCGATTACGGCCGGATCATCGAGCTCTCGCCCGGGCTGCGGCGCATCCTCGCACCGAACCCCTCGCCGATGACCTATCACGGAACGAACACCTATCTCATCGGGGAGCGCGAGATCGCCGTGGTCGATCCCGGACCCGCAGCGCCCGAACATCTCGAGGCGATCCTGGCCGCTGTGCCCGAGGGCGGGCATGTCTCGACCATTCTTCTCACCCATACGCATATTGACCACACCGCGCTGGTGCCCGAGTTGAAGCGGCGCACCGGCGCCGAGGTGCTCGCCTTCGGGGGTGCCGAAGCCGGCCGCAGCCCCGTCATGGCGCGTCTTGCCGCCGAGGGCGCCTTGGGCGGCGGCGAAGGACAGGATGCGGGCTTCGAGCCGGACGGGGTTTTGACGGAGGGCGCGTGTCTCAGGATCGACGGGCAAGAGATCACGAGCCTTCACACGCCGGGCCATACGGCAAATCATCTGGCCTTCGCGGTCGGGGATGAGCTGATCGTCGGGGATCTGGTCATGGGCTGGGCGAGCTCTCTCGTCTCACCGCCCGATGGCGAGCTGTCGGCTTTCCTCGCCTCGCTTGAGCGTCTCTCTCGCACCGACTGGACCCGCCTCCACCCAGGTCACGGCGCAGCGATCGAGGAGCCCCGCGCCCGCATGGCGGAGCTGATCGCCCACCGCCGGATGCGCCACGACCAGATTCGCACGGCCTTGGCCGATGCGCCTGGAACCGCCGAAGACCTCGCCCGCCGCCTCTACACCGATATCCCGCCCGCGCTCCTGCCCGCCGCGGCCCGCAATGTCCTCGCCCACCTCATCGAGCTGCACGAAACCTTTGAGGCGCAGCCCCGCGGCCCCCTCACCGCCGGAGCCATCTTCGAGCTTTCGTGAAACCGATACATTTTCTTCCCGACCCTCTGGACGCCCGGAATCGCACTTGCTATACGCGCCCACGTGTTCCGGCGTAGCTCAGCGGTAGAGCAGTTGACTGTTAATCAATTGGTCGTAGGTTCGATCCCTACCGCCGGAGCCATAAAAAGCCCTCTAGGTCAGTGACCTAGAGGGCTTTTTTGTTTCTTGCGCCTAGCAACAAAACGGGCAGGGTAACATCTGGGGTACACCGGCACGCGGCGGGCGGGGATCGCGGAATTAAAGGTGAAAAGCCGAACGAGACGGACGAGCGGCCGAAGAAGACGCGCACCGTGTCGATCCACTCGCATCTGATCGAGCTCAGGCTGCTCGAACATGCGGCGAGGCATATGAAATGTGGAGACGGCTTGCTGTTTCCCGACGTGGTCCCCAAACCGCGAAAGGATTCGCCCCGTTCTGAACTTCTCGACCCCGCGTTGGCTGTCGAAAAGTTTGGCGAGAGCATCGATTACCAGTGGTCGAAATCCCTGAAAATCACGCTGGACGGCAACCCCCAAAAGCTTTGCGCCCATTCGATGCGGCACTACTGGAGTGCCCCCACTGAAGTGGTCCACGAACTGGGATAGTTTTATCCCGATGTCAGGAGGACCAGAGAGATGGCTGGAAAGCGAGACAAGCCCG
>NZ_FOXV01000004.1 GCF_900115815.1 Roseivivax halotolerans
ATCTGGTCATAGGCGCGGAAGTCGCCGAAATACTTCGTGATCGCAGCCGTCAGCGTGGTCTTGCCGTGGTCAACGTGACCGATCGTGCCGATGTTACAGTGCGGCTTCGAGCGGTCGAACTTTTCCTTTGCCATGATGGCCTCCTTTGTCTTTGGCGGTGCGCCTCAAATGCGCACCCTACGGGGGGTAGGGTGCGTGGTCTCCCACGCACCGCTCTTATGCGTATTTCGCCTGGATCTCGTCCGAGATGTTCTGCGGAACCGGGTCGTAATGGTCGAACTGCATCGTGAACTGCGCGCGGCCCGAGGACATCGAGCGCAGCGTGTTGATGTAGCCGAACATGTTGGCCAGCGGCACCATCGCGTTAATCGCGATCGCGTTGCCGCGCGGCTCCTGGCCCGTGACCTGCCCGCGACGGGAGGTCAGATCGCCGATCACGTTGCCGGTGTATTCTTCCGGCGAGATCACCTCGACCTTCATCATCGGCTCGAGCAGCTGAGCGCCGGCCTTGCGAAGACCTTCACGCATCGCCATCCGGCTCGCGATTTCGAAGGCGAGGACCGAGGAGTCCACGTCGTGATACTTACCGTCCACGAGCGCTACCTTGAAGTCGATGACCGGGAAGCCGGCGAGCGGACCGGAATCCATGACCGACTTGATGCCCTTCTCGACGCCAGGAATGTATTCCTTGGGCACCGAGCCGCCGACGATGCGAGACTCGAACGAGTAGCCTTCGCCGGGTTCGGTCGGGCTGATCTCGAGCTTGACTTCCGCGAACTGACCCGAACCACCCGACTGCTTCTTGTGGGTGTAGGTATGCTCGATCTGCTGGCGGATGGTCTCACGATAGGCCACCTGCGGCGCGCCGATATTCGCCTCGACCTTGAACTCCCGCTTGAGGCGGTCGACCAGGATGTCGAGGTGAAGTTCGCCCATACCCTTCATGATGGTCTGGCCCGATTCGAGATCGGTTTCGACCTTGAAGGACGGATCCTCGGCAGCCAGACGCTGAAGGCCGGCAGACATCTTCTCCTGGTCGGCCTTCGTCTTGGGCTCGACCGCGATCTCGATGACCGGATCCGGGAAGGTCATGGTTTCAAGCACGACCTGCTTGTTCGAGTCGCAGAGCGTGTCACCCGTGGTGGTGTCCTTCAGACCCGCCAGCGCGATGATGTCGCCGGAACCGGCCCATTCGATCTCCTCGCGGGAGTTCGAATGCATCATCATCATCCGGCCGATACGCTCTTTCTTGCCCTTGGTCGAGTTCATCACCGTGCCACCCTTTTCCAGGAGGCCGGAATAGATGCGGCAGAAGGTAAGCGAGCCGACGAAGGGGTCGTTCATGATCTTGAACGCGAGGCCAGCGAACGGCTGGTCGTCACCGGGCTTGCGCTCGATGTTGCGCGTCTCGGTCTCGTCGTCCGGCGAGAAGCCCATGTACGGCGGCACGTCGAGCGGACCCGGCAGATAGTCGATCACGGCGTTCAGAAGGGGCTGGACGCCCTTGTTCTTGAACGCGGAGCCCGCGAGGACCGGAACGAAGGAGAGCGACAGCGTGCCCTTGCGGATCAGCGAGCGCAGGGTCGGCAGATCGGGCTCTTCGCCTTCGAGATACGCTTCCATCGCCGCGTCGTCCATTTCGACAGCGTGCTCGATCATTTCCGCGCGCATCTCTTCAGCGCGCTCCTTGAGCTCGTCACGGACGTCCTGAACGACCCAGCTCGCGCCGAGATCTTCGCCCTTCCAGACCCATTCCTTCATGGTCACGAGGTCGACGATGCCTTCGAGCTTGTCTTCCGCGCCGATGGGCATCTGGATCGGAACCGGCTGCGCGCCGGTACGGTCCTTGATCATCTTGACGCAGTTCCAGAAATCCGCGCCGATCTTGTCCATCTTGTTGACGAAGACGATGCGCGGAACCTTGTAGCGGTCGGCCTGGCGCCAGACGGTCTCGGTCTGGGGCTCGACACCGGCGTTCGCGTCGAGAACGCAGATCGCACCGTCGAGAACGGCGAGCGAACGCTCGACCTCGATGGTGAAGTCCACGTGTCCGGGAGTGTCGATGATGTTGAAGCGGAACTTGGCTTCCTGCGGCGTGTCGCCGTAGATGCCGGTCGGGTTCTCGCCATCCTCGGTGCGGAACCAGAACGTGGTGGTCGCAGCGGAGGTTATCGTGATGCCACGCTCCTGCTCCTGCTCCATCCAGTCCATGGTCGCGGCGCCGTCATGGACTTCGCCGATCTTGTGCGACTTGCCGGTGTAGAACAGAACGCGCTCGGTGCAGGTGGTCTTGCCTGCATCGATATGCGCCATGATCCCGAAATTCCGGTAGCGGTCGAGGGAGTATTCACGTGCCATTGGAGTGCCTCAGGCTAGAGAAGTATTACCAGCGGTAATGGCTGAACGCCTTGTTGGCGTCGGCCATCTTGTGGGTGTCTTCGCGCTTCTTCACCGCGGAGCCACGCGACTGAACGGCGTCCATGAGCTCGCCTGCGAGGCGCTCTTCCATGGTGTTCTCGTTGCGGGCGCGCGATGCGGTGATGAGCCAGCGGATCGCCAGCGCTTCACGGCGCTCGGGGCGAACCTCGACGGGGACCTGGTAGGTCGCACCGCCGACGCGGCGCGAGCGGACCTCGACCGACGGCTTGATGTTGTCGAGCGCCTCGTGGAAGACCTCGACGGGCGCGCGCTTGATCTTGGTCTCGACGCGGTCGAGCGCGTTGTAGACGATACGCTCGGCGGTGGATTTCTTGCCGTCCACCATGAGGTTGTTCATGAACTTGGTCAGAACACGATCGCCATACTTGGCGTCGGGCAGGATCTCGCGCTTCTCGGCAGAGTGACGACGGGACATGTTTTCCTAATCCTCTTACTTGGGACGCTTCGCGCCGTATTTCGAACGACGCTGCTTGCGGTCCTTGACGCCCTGGGTGTCGAGAACGCCGCGCAGAATGTGGTAACGTACGCCGGGAAGGTCTTTCACACGGCCGCCGCGGATGAGCACGACCGAGTGCTCCTGCAGGTTATGGCTCTCACCCGGAATGTAGCTGATCACCTCGTAACCGTTGGTCAGACGCACCTTCGCCACCTTCCGCATAGCCGAGTTCGGCTTCTTCGGCGTGGTGGTGTAGACGCGCGTGCATACGCCGCGTTTCTGCGGGCATCCCTCGAGGTGCTGCGACTTCGAGCGCTTGACTTTGGGCTGCCGCGGCTTGCGGATCAGCTGTTGGATCGTTGGCATTCCGGTTTCCCCGTTTAGCTCACATCAGGTGCGGCAGGCCGCGGCCCGACGCTATGGGTTCGTCAAATTCGGTGTCCCGCGCCCTCGCGCAAACACCATCGGTTTCGTCCGCGGGCGCCCCGGCGCGCCATCTTGGGCGCTGCCGTCTCCGGTCTGGTCTCTCGCATCGGACCATGCCGACGCAAAAAGCCGCATGCGTTCCCCGGTTCAGGGAACGACGCGGGAGATACCAGAGGATCGGGGCGCGTGGCCCGGATCATGACCGCTTCAGTTCGTATGTCGGACCGAACGGAAAACGCTTCCGGCTCGGTCAAGATGCGCGGCGTATATGGGGAGTCTCTGGGCTTGTCAACAGCCCTGCACACCCGTGTTCGGCAGGGTTTCTCCGGCGCATTTGCGCTTGTTCCGAAAGGCCCCTGCGGGCACCACTTCACGCGCAGCTCTCTGACAGGATCGCCCCCGATGCAAGTGATTGGCCTCTGCCGGTTCTCCTACCCCGCCGAGGGCGGTTTCCAAATCGAACACGACAGTATCGAAGAACGCACCGCCTTTCTTTACGCAGCCGAACGGCTCGAGGAGCGGCTGGCGCTGTTCGAGGCGATCTGCCTGCCGGGCCTCAAGGCGCAGACCGATCCCGATTTCACCTTCGTCATCCTTGTCGGCGACAGTCTTCCTGCACAGACGCTCTCGCGGCTTCTGGAACTGACCGCCGATATGCCGCAAGCGCGCATCGTCGCAGAGCCGCCTGCGCCACACCGCAAGGTCTGCCAGAAGGTTCTGAACGAGGCGCGGCTCGACCCGGACGAGCCTTGCCTGCAATTCCGGCATGACGACGACGACGCGGTGGCGGTGGACTTCGTGGCCTGTCTGCGCGCGGCGGCGGCCGATTGCGCGCCGCTTCTCGGGAAGCATCGGCTCGTGGGCTTCGACTGGGGGTCGGGATGGCTGATCCGCGCCGATGCAAACGGGCTTTCGGGCGAGCCAGTGTCGCATCCCTATTGGGGCGTGGCGCAGGCGATGGCGGTGAAAGGCGGCGTCCGGCAAAGCGTCATGAATTTCGGTCACCAGAAGATCAACCAGCACATGCCGACCGTCACCTTCAACGATCCACCCATGTTCCTCCGGGGACATAACGGCTTTAACGATTCGCGTCAGAAGCGGCATGTGAAGCCGCATCCCCTGCCCCGGCTGGATGCCGCCGGCGAAGCGGAGATCCAAGCGCGATTCGCCGTCGACGCGAACCACGTCAGGGCCGTGTTTGCCTCTTAGCGCGGCACCCCGCGCCGCGGCCGCTTTGCCCCGAGCCGCCGCTCGCGGCGGAGCGTGAACACCCCCGCCCCGACGACAAGCGCCGCCCCCGCGAAGGTCAGAGGCTCCGGCCACTCGCCAAAGACCAGAAGCCCGAGCGCCAGCGCCCAGAGAAGGCCGGTGAAACGGAACGGCGCGACGGCGGAGATATCGCCGACCCGCATCACCGCGACGGACAGGAAGTATCCCGCGCTGACAAAGATCGCAGAACCGAGAACCAGCCCGCCCGTGCCCACCGACAGCGGCTGCCAGCCCTGGACCAGAGTCAGCCCCGACGCGAAGAGCGTCACGGCGACCGCGGCGGAGAGCGTGACCAGCAGCGACGGCACGCCCGCCGACATCCGCCGCGTCGTCAGATCGCGCACCGTCACGAAAAGGACGGCGATCAGCACATAGACCGAGGCGGCGGTGAAATCCTCGGTTCCGGGGCGCACGATCAGCAGCATCCCGCAGAAGCCAACCCCGATCGCGGCCCATCGCCGCCAGCCGACCTCCTCACCGAAAAAGAGCGCCGCGCCCAGCGTCACGGTCAGCGGCAGCGTCTGCAGGATCGCGGTGACATTGGCGATGGGCAGCGCCAGAAGCGCGGTCAGGAAGAAATAGGCCGCGCCAACCTCCGCGAGCGACCGCAGCGCGATCAGCACCGCGTCCCGCCGCGGCACGGCCCTCAGCGCACCCAGCATCCGCGCCAGCACGACAAGCGCGCAAATCGAGATCGCGCCGCGCAGGAGCAGGATCTGCCCGAGCGGCAGCGCCGCCCCCGCCGCCTTCACGAAGGCGTCGTTGATGGTGAAGGCGGCCATCGAGGCCATCATCAGCCCCGCGCCCTTCGCGTTGTCCGCACTCGGTGTCATGCGGCAAGCGGTAGCACCACCGCGCGCGCTCCGCCAGATATGGTCCGGCTTGCCCTGCCGAGCCCTAGATGGTCTAATCCACACTCAACCCAACCACAGAATCCGGGACGAGCAGCTTATGGCCGAAGACCTTCTCGCGGGCCAAGTGCCCTCAGATTACGACGCCTCCTCGATCGAGGTGCTCGAAGGGCTCGAACCCGTCCGAAAACGCCCCGGCATGTATATCGGCGGCACCGACGAGCGCGCGCTGCACCACATGGTGGCCGAGGTCCTCGACAACTCGATGGACGAGGCGGTCGCGGGCCATGCCAACCGCATCGAGGTGGAGATCCTGCAAGACGGCTCCTGCCTCGTGCGCGACAACGGGCGCGGCATTCCGATCGATCCGCACCCCAAGTTCCCGGAGAAGTCCGCGCTCGAGGTGATCCTCTGCACTCTGCACGCGGGCGGCAAGTTCTCGGGCAAAGCCTACGAGACCTCGGGCGGCCTGCACGGCGTCGGGGCCTCGGTGGTCAACGCCCTGTCGGATTCGATGGTCGTCGAAGTCGCCCGCAACCGCGAGCTCTACGTGCAGCGCTTCTCGCGCGGCAAGCCGCTTGGCCCGGTGGAAAAGGCGGGCCAGGCGCCGAACCGGCGCGGCACGACCGTGACCTTCCATGCGGACCCCGAGATCTTCGGCACGCACAAGCTCAAGCCATCGCGGCTCTTCAAGATGGTGCGCTCGAAGGCCTATCTCTTCTCGGGCGTGGAGATCCGCTGGAAATCGGCCATCGACGATGGCGAGACCCCGACCGAGGCCACCTTCCACTTCCCCGGAGGTCTATCGGATTACCTGACTGAGACCCTGGGCGGCGCGGCCACCTATGCCAGCCAGCCCTTCTCGGGCACGGTCGAGTTCCGCGAACGCTTCGACCGGCCCGGCAAGGTGGAATGGGCGATCAACTGGACGCCCTCTCGCGACGGCTTCCTGCAGAGCTACTGCAACACGGTGCCGACCCCCGAAGGCGGCACGCACGAGGCCGGGTTCTGGGCCGCCATCCTCAAGGGCATCCGGGCCTATGGCGATCTCGCGGGCAACAAGAAGGCGCAGAATATCACCCGCGACGATCTCGTCACCGGCGGCTGCGCGCTGGTCTCCTGCTTCATCCGCGAGCCGGAATTCGTCGGCCAGACGAAGGACCGGCTGGCCACGACCGAAGCCGCCAAGCTGGTCGAAGGCGCGGTGCGCGACCGGTTCGACAACTGGCTGGCCTCGGACACAAAGTCCGCGGGCGCAATCCTTGATTTCCTCGTCCTGCGCGCCGAAGAGCGGATGCGCCGCCGCAAGGAGAAAGAGACGCAGCGCAAATCGGCAACCAAGCGCCTGCGCCTGCCCGGCAAGCTGACCGATTGCACCTCGAAGACGCGCGAGGGCACGGAGCTTTTCATCGTCGAGGGCGATTCCGCAGGCGGCTCGGCCAAGGGCGCGCGGTTCCGCGAGTTCCAGGCGCTGCTCCCCTTGCGCGGCAAGGTTCTGAACGTGCTCGGCGCGGCGTCCTCGAAGCTCGGCCAGAATGCCGAGATCAACGATCTCTGCGAAGCGCTCGGCGTCGGGCTCGGCACGCGGTTCAATCTCGACGATCTGCGCTACGACAAGATCATCATCATGTGCGATGCGGACGTCGACGGCGCGCACATCGCCTCGCTCCTGATGACGTTCTTCTTCAGCCAGATGCGGCCGCTCATCGATAACGGCCATCTCTACCTGGCATGCCCACCGCTCTACCGGCTCACGCAAGGGCCGAAGCGGCTCTATGTCGCCGACGAAGCCGAAAAAGAGCTCTGGATGGAGAAAGGGCTCGGCGGGAAAGGCAAGATCGACGTGCAACGTTTCAAGGGTCTCGGCGAAATGGACGCCAAGGACCTGAAAGAGACGACGATGGACCCCGCGACGCGCAAGCTCATCCGCGTGACCATCGACGAGGACGAGCCCGGCGAGACCGGCGACCTCGTGGAACGCCTCATGGGCAAGAAGCCGGAGCTGCGGTTCCAGTATATCCAGGAGAATGCGCGGTTCGTGGAGGAGCTGGATGTGTGAGGTCGGTTATCTGCCGGGTCGATCCGCTCATCCACAATCCAGCGAAATGCCGGGCGCGCCTGCCCGAGGGATGGCGCTCCATAGCTGGAACGTGGGCGCTTTATAGCTGCCACATTCGCGCGCATGTTGATCGCAAGCGCCAGACCCGACAAAGCGCCAACCCACCGCGGCGGGCAGGCGCTGGAGCGCGGCGGCTGCGGAGCAACCTTGATTCCGCGCTCCGGGTCATCTGGTTCTATTGAATGCCCAAGCAGTTACCCACCGAAACGTGAGCCGCCCTCTGCCGCGCCGTTGCTAAGCTCGCCCCATGCGACGCTTTCTTCTTGCCCTCACATTCCTTGCCTCACCGGCATTCGCGCAGGACACCGACCTCGAACTGGTGCTCCTCGCCGATGCCTCGGGCTCCATCGACGCCTCCGAGATCGCCTTCCAGCGCGAAGGCTATGCGGCGGCGATCACCGACCCCGAGGTGCTCGCGGCAATCCGGAACACCGCCTATGGCTCCATCGCGGTGACTTACGTCGAATGGGCCGCGAACACGGCGGTCGTCGCGCCCTGGACGCGGATCGCGGGGCTTGAGCAAGCCGAAGTCTTCGCCGCAGAGCTTCTGTCGAAACCCCGGCAAGCCTATGGACGCAACGCGATCGGCTCGGCGCTCCTCGACGGGCTCGAGCTGATGGAGACCAACGATATCGATGGCTGGCGGCGCGTGATCGACTTCTCGGGCGACAGCGTGAACAACTACTCCGGCCCCTCCATCGCCGAGGCCCGCGCCCGCGTTCTGGCCGAAGGCGTTACCATCAACGCCCTGCCGATCCTGCGCCAGAACGATCCGGGCCGCGCGCATGGCGGGCTTGAGGCTGCTTACGAGACGCAGATCATCGGCGGGATGGGATCGTTCGTCGTTACCGCCGAAAGCCGCGAAAGCTTCGCCGAGGCGGTCAAGCGCAAGCTCATCCTGGAGATCTCGGGCACGCATGCACTTCCCCGCGAGGCCAGACGCTGAGGGCTTGTCGCGGGGCGCGCTTTGAGCTTCCTTGCGTGCCATGCGCCTTCTGATCGTCGCTCTTCTTCTCCTGGCCGCCTGCGGCCGCCCGCTGACGGAGCGCGAGGCGTTCGTTGCCGATGCACTGACGGGCGGCACTGTCGATCCGCGCCCGGTGCGCTTCAACGACGGGCATCCCTTCGCGGCCTACAGCTACACAAGGCCAATCCGCCCGCGCCTCACCTGCCAGGACCGCCTGTTTCCACCCTCGAAAGGCGAACGGGTTGAGGTCTCGGCCGGCGCGATCGCGCTTTTCAACCGGGTGATGTGGCGCGAGGACATTTTCCGTGACGATTTCTTCGCCGAGATGCCCGAGGTGATCGACCTCTATTCGGCCATGCTCTTTGCTCACGAGATGACGCATGTCTGGCAATGGCAACAGCGCGAGCGCACGGGCTACCATCCGTTTCGCGCCGCCGCCGAACATCAGCGGAGCGACGATCCATACCTCTTCGATCCCGATGCGACCGGCGACTTCTTTGCCTATGGCTACGAGCAGCAGGGCTCCTTGGTCGAAGAATATGTCTGCTGCCTGGTGCTCGATCCCGAGGCACCGCGCACGGACCGGCTGCGACAGACGATTTCGGGCGCCATGGACATTTCGGGCCTCGAACGTGTGCTCGAGGCCCGGAACGTCCGCATCCCCTGGGCGGGAGCGGAGACGGAAAACATCTGCCGCTGACGCGCGATCAGAGGCCCGCGACGAACTTGTCGAACTCGCGCTCGGCTTCTTCGCGGGTCTTGCCGTATTTCTTCTGGATCTGGCCGATCATCTGTTCACGATCGCCCTTGGTCTGCTGAACCTCGTCCTCGTTCAGCTCGCCCCAATGCTGGCGCACCTGGCCGACGAGTTCAGTCCAATGGCCTTTGAGTTGGTCGAAATTCATGGCGTGTCCTTTCGCAATTGTACTACGAATATCCAACGCATCGCCCCGCAGGCCATGTTCCGAAATTCATGCGCCGCGCGCGCATCTTCGCCGATCAATCGTCGAGGCTGCCATGCACGGCGAAGGCTTCGATTTTGGCATCCGGTGCTTCGATGGCGCGATACGCCTCGCGCACGCCCGCGTCGGTCAACTCGCGAGAGACGCTCAGGATCGTATTCGGGTCGAAATCGTCGCACATCGCCTGCATCTCCGCGATCTCGGCTTCTGCCACTTCGCGCGCCGCATCCTGCGAGGGTGCGCCATAGACCTCCACGAAATGCGTCGCCAGCGTCTCGACAAGGCGCACCCGCTCCGCCGCCTCGATCCGGGTAACGGCAACGAAGGTCACGCGCCCGAAGGTCTCGAGCCCGAGCCAGCCGTTCGAGAAGGCCTGCCGCGCCTTGCCCTCGAGATCGCCCTCGCCCCAGTTGGAGAACTCGAACCCGCCCGAGATGCACCATTCCCCGGTGCGGGCCGGGCTGTGGAACACCCGTGTATCGCTTTCGTCGAAATGGATCGCGCGTGCGAGGTTCATTCTCTTTCCTCCATCAGCATCACCAGCGGCAGGCCCTCCGTCCGGCCTTCAACCTTCAAGAGCGCGCCGAGGCGTTCATCGAGACCGATCAGGTGTCCCGTCTGCCCGGCGATCTCGGTCTCTTCGCCGAGCTGCCACAGAAGCGCTGCGTAGTCACGGTGAAGCGCGGCCAAGCCGTCCGTTTCCCAGTCGTGCAGCCAGTGCAGAAGATGCCGGGTCCAGCTTTCCAGAAGCGGCAGCGGCGCAAGATCGCCGCAGCCTTCGGCGTGAAGCGCGGTCTCTCCCGGCCGCTCGCCGCCCTCGTCCGCCCGCGGCTTGAAACGCAGCGACAGGCCGAGAACCAACCAGTCCGGCACTGTCTCGACGGGGCCCGGCGCGGCGGCAAGCTTGAGCTGGCCCGCCCGTGCTCCGTTTACCAGGACCGGACCGTCCCATGCCAGATGCAGCGCGACTTCCGGCGGCGCGACCGAGCCGAGCGCGTTCTGCAGCGCGACACCGCCGAGCGGAAGCATCACCGCGGCCTCTCCGCGCGGCACGTCCGGGGCGAAGACGATGGCCACATCGAGGTCAGGCGAGACCGGATCGTACAGGACCAGCCCGGCCTCTGCCCCGTCCATCGCCGCGCGGATCGCCGCCGCGTAAGGCGTCTCCCCGGCCACCGCCGAGGCTTCGAGAAGCGGCGGCAGGTCGGGTCCGGCGCTCATGCCAGGTTGTTCTCCACGAGCCGCCGTGCCATCGCCCGGAAGGCCTCCGCCTCGGCGCTGTCGGGCTTGGAGACGACAACCGGAGCGCCCCCGTCCGAGGCCGTGCGAATGTCGAGGTGCAGCGGGATTTCCGCCAGGAGCGGCGCACCCAGCTTCTCGGCTTCCTTGGCGACACCGCCATGACCGAAGATGTGCTCCTCGTGACCGCAATTCGAGCAGACATGCGTCGACATGTTCTCGATCATTCCGTAAAGCGGCACCTTCAGCTGCGTGAACATGTCGATCCCCTTGCGCGCATCGAGAAGCGCGACGTCCTGGGGGGTCGAGACGATGATCGCGCCGTCCACCTGGAATTTCTGGCTGAGCGTCATCTGCACGTCACCCGTGCCGGGCGGCAGGTCGACGATCAGCACGTCGAGCGCGCCCCATTGCACCTGGTTCATCATCTGTTGCAGCGCGCCCATAAGCATCGGCCCGCGCCAGACCACGGCCTGACCCTCGTTCATCATCAGCCCGATGGACATCATCGTGACGCCGTAATTCCTCAGCGGCAGGATGGTCTTGCCGTCCGGGCTCGCCGGCCGGCCCGACACGCCGAGCATGCGTGGCTGCGAGGGCCCGTAAACGTCGGCATCGAGCAGCCCCACCCGGCGGCCTTCCGCGGCCAGCGCGCAGGCGAGATTCGCCGAGACGGTTGACTTGCCGACCCCGCCCTTGCCGCTCGCGATCGCGACGATCCGGTCGATCCCGGGTACTTTCTGCGGGCCTTTCGGTTCGGGCTTGGACGCCCCCTTGAGATCGGGCGGCGGTTTCGGGGCGGAATGGGCGGTCATCACCACCGAGACGGTCTCCGCTCCGTCCAGCGCCTTGACCGCAGCTTCGGCGGCGTCGCGCGCGGGCTTGAACGCCTCGCCCTTGTCTCCCGGCACCTCGATGACGAAACGCACGGACGTGCCTTCGACATTCAATGCCTTGATCCGCCCTTGCGAGACGAGATCACCGCCTGCCGGGTCTTCGATATCTTTCAGCGCGGCCAGAACCGCGTCACGTGTCAAAGCCACTTGCGAGCCTATCCCTTGATGGTGCCGGTCACGACATGTTCGAGGTCGAGCCCCTCGACGGTGAGAACGACCTTGGCCTCGAAACTCTGGCCCTCGATCCCGCCTTTCTCGGCGACGGCATCCTCGATCGCCTTCTGCGAGGTGACGCCCACCTGCTTGAGAAACTTCCGCATCGACATGTTCAGGTCTTCGTTCATGGCCGGGGCCTCCTCCGTTTCAGAGCGTTGACCTCTGTAGGACAGGCCCTCTGGCCTTGCAAGCCAAGCGCGCGAGGAGGGTATGCCGATGAACCGGGTCAACCTGCTTCTGGCGATATGGGCTGTCGCGGCGGCGTCGCAAGCCTCGGCCAAGACCGACATGCGCTTTAAACCGACGGTGCCCGAGGCGCGCATACCGACCGGTCTCATGGAGCGTCTGCTGCCACGATGCTTTCGCAGCGTCCCCACACGCATCACGCGCGTCGCCGCCAGTCCCGCAGCGTAGGACACGCAAGATGAGCCCAAGCTGTTCTTGGGGCCGTGCGGCCGCGCCCCGAGCGAGCTGCGCTGAGCGCGCTCCTTCCTTTGGGTTGGCGAAAATACCGCGGAGAGCACGAGAGGCAGCGCCTCTCGTCCGGTCCGCGCGGGCTCGATGCCCGTGCGGCCCGGCGCTCAGGGGCCCGTCTGCTCGAGCCGTCCGCCTTGGCGCACCATGACCACGCGCTCTGCCCGGCCCGTCCTGTCATCGGTCTCCACGTAGACGCCCGAAAGCGTCGCCTCGCCGAGCGCGGGCTGGAAACGGCCCTTCGACATGCCGGTCACGAAGCGGCGGAGCGGTTCTGCCTTCTCCATCCCGATGACCGAATCGTAGTCGCCGCACATGCCCGCATCGGTCAGATAGGCCGTCCCGCCGGGCAGGATCTGCGCGTCGGCCGTCGGCACATGGGTGTGCGTGCCGACAACGAGGCTCGCCTTGCCGTCACAGAAATGGCCCATCGCCATCTTTTCCGACGTCGCCTCGCAATGCACGTCCACGATGACCGCCTGTGCCTGCCCGCCCATCGGATGCGCCTTCAGGACGCGCTCCATGTGGCTGAACGGGTCGTCGAAGGGCCGCTTCATGAAGACCTGCCCCAGAACCTGCGCCACCAGCACCTTGCGCCCGCGCCGATCCTCGAAGAGCCGGAAGCCCCGCCCCGGCGCGACCTTGGCGAAATTCACCGGCCGGACGATCCGGCTTTCAGCCTCGGCGAATTGCAGCATTTCCTTCTGATCGAAGGCATGATCGCCGAGCGTGACGCAATCGGCCCCGGCCTCGAACAGCAGCTTGGCGTGATCGGCGGTCAGCCCCGCCCCGTTCGAGGCGTTCTCGCCGTTGACGACGACGAAATCGAGCTTCCAGGCCTCGCGCAGGCCGGGCAGACGTTCGGTCACGGCGGCGCGGCCGGCGCGGCCCATGACATCTCCGAGGAACAGGCATCTCATGGCCCCTGACTAAGCCTCCGGGGCGCGATTGCCCAGAGGCAAAGCGGCCCTTGCGGCGCGCCCCGTGGCAGTTACCTTGTGGAGCGCAATCCGCGCCCTCTTGCCTTTCCCGCGCCCACGAAGGACAAACCGCCCATGTCCAGAAGCTCCGACAACCCGGCAGATCCGTTCAAGAAGGCGCTCGCCGAGGCGACCAAGGTAATGGCGCACGATCCCGAATTGTCGGTGAGCTACAGCGTCGATCCTTCGGGCGTCTCGGGCGACCAGATGCGCTTGCCGCAGGTCTCGCGCCGGATGAGTCGGGACGAGGTGATGCTGGCACGCGGCACCGCGGACGCGCTCGCGCTGCATCGCCGCTATCACGACGCGGGCACGCATGCGCGCTACGCGCCGCAGGGCGACATGGCCCGCGAGATCTACGAGGCAATGGAGAGCGCGCGCTGCGAGGCGATGGGCGCGCGTGACATGCCGGGCACGGCGGTCAATATTGACGCCAAGCTCGGTCATGAGGCCGGGCGCAAGGGCTATGCGGAGGTGAAGGATGCCTCCGACGTGCCGCTGCCGCAGGCGCTCAATTACCTTGTCCGGCATCTGGCCACGGGCCGCGACCTTCCGCCCGCCGCACAGAATGTGATGGAGCTCTGGCGCAACCATATCGAGGACAAGGCGGGCGAGACGCTCGAAGGCCTGGCCGAACGCCTGTCCGATCAGTCCGATTTCTCTCGCTTCACCCGCCGGATGATCACCGATCTGGGCTATGGCGACCAGCTTGGCGACGATCCCGACGATCTCGACGACGAGTCCGAGAACGAGGCCGACGAGGGCGGCGAGGATCTCGACGAAGAGCAGCAGGAAGGCGATCAGGACGACGGCGAGGAAGACGCCGAGGCCGCGCCCGAGCAGAGCCAGGAGCAAACGCAGGACGCAAGCCAGGCGCAGGTCTCGATGGAAGACAGCGCCGACCAGGATCAGGCCGACGAGGTCGAGATGCCGGAGGGCGAGGCCCCGATGGAGCCGCCCCCGCCGCAACCTGTCTCGGACGCCGATCCTAATTACCGCGTCTACACCTCTGCCCATGACGAGGAGATCCGTGCCGAGGATCTGGCCGAACCTGCCGAGCTCGAGCGGCTGCGCGCCTATCTCGACCAGCAGCTCGACCCGCTGAAGGGCGCGGTCTCGCGGCTGGCCAACAAGCTGCAGCGCCGCCTGCAGGCGCAGCAGAACCGATCCTGGGAGTTCGACCGCGAGGAGGGCATCCTCGATGCGGGGCGTCTCGCGCGCGTCGTCGCCAACCCCACGACGCCGCTCTCGTTCAAGGTCGAGAAAGACATGGAGTTCCGCGACACGGTCGTGACGCTTCTTCTGGACAATTCCGGCTCGATGCGCGGGCGGCCGATCTCCATTGCGGCGATCTGCGCCGATGTCCTGGCCCGCACGCTCGAACGCTGCGACGTGAAGGTCGAGATACTGGGCTTCACGACGCGCGCCTGGAAGGGCGGGCAGAGCCGCGAGGACTGGCTGAATTCGGGCCGCGAGCAGCAGCCCGGTCGCCTCAATGATCTGCGTCACATCATCTACAAGGGTGCAGACGCGCCCTGGCGGCGGGCGCGCGCCAACCTTGGCCTCATGATGAAAGAGGGTCTTCTGAAAGAGAATATCGACGGCGAGGCGCTCGAATGGGCGCATCGGCGGCTCGCGGGCCGGCCCGAGGCGCGGCGCATCCTGATGGTCATCTCGGATGGCGCGCCGGTCGACGACTCGACCCTGTCGGTGAACCCCGCGAACTATCTCGAGAAGCACCTGCGCGACGTGATCGCGATGGTCGAGCGCAAGCGGCAGGTGGAGCTTCTGGCCATCGGCATCGGCCATGACGTCACCCGTTACTATGACCGCGCCATCACGATCACCGATGTGGAGCAGCTCGCCGGCGCGATGACCGAACAGCTCGCCTCGCTTTTCGACAGCGATCCCAGGGCGCGGGCCCGCGTCATGGGCATGCGCCGCGCCTCCTGACCCCGAAAGGAAAGCCATGACGATCCAGACCGGCTTTCAGAGCTTCGACGACAGTACGCGCCCCGAGCAAGGGCCGCCGCGGCTTGATGCGCTGCGGGCCGAGATGCGGCGTGACGGGCTCGACGCCTTCCTCGTGCCACGCGCTGATGCCTACCAGGGCGAATACGTCTCCGAGCGCGACGCGCGGCTCGCCTGGCTGACCGGGTTCACCGGCTCGGCGGGTCACGCGGTCGTGCTGGAAGACAAGGCGGGTGTCTTCGTCGATGGCCGCTACCGCGTTCAGGTCCGCGCTCAGATTGCCGATGTCTTCACGCCGGTGGACTGGCCCGAAACCTCGCTTGCGGACTGGATTGCCGCCAACGCACCAAAAGGCGCGAAGATCGGGATAGACCCCTGGCTCGTGACGATCGACCAGGCACGCGGCCTATCCGAAAAGCTGCCCGAGTCCGAGCTTGTCCGCACCGACAACCTCATCGACCGGATCTGGGACAACCAGCCCGATCCGCCGCTCGGGCCGATCATCGCGCAGCCCGTGGAGCTTGCCGGCGAGGCCGCAGCCGACAAGATCACCCGGCTTGCCAAGACCCTCGCCCCGGCGCGGGCCGCGATCCTCACGCAGCCCGACAGCATCGCCTGGCTTCTCAATATCCGCGGCAGCGACATTCCCCGCAATCCCGTGCCGCACGCCTTCGCGATCCTTCACGACGACGCGCGGGTGACGCTCTTCGTCGATCCGTTAAAGCTCAAGGATCTCGATACGAAGCTTGCTGCCGACATCGCGACGCCCGAGGAGTTCCTCCCTGCCCTTGCGGCGCTCGATGGCCCGGTCATGCTTGACCCGGCGACCTGTCCTCTGGCCGTGGCCGACGCTCTGGAAGCTGCCGAAGTCGCAGTAAAGGAAAACGCCGATCCTTGCCTGCTGCCCAAGGCGCGCAAGAACGAGACCGAAATCGCCGGTGCGCGCGCCGCGCAACAGCGCGACGGCCTTGCCATGTGCCGCTTTCTCGCCTGGCTCGACGATACCGCGCCGGGCGGGCTGACCGAGATTGATGTCGCGCGCAAGCTCGAAGGCTTCCGCCGAGAGAGCAACGCGCTGCGCGACATCTCCTTCGAGACCATCTCCGGCGCGGGCGCACACGGAGCCATCGTGCATTACCGGGTGACCGAGACGACGAATGCGCCGCTCAAGGATGGCGAGCTGTTTCTCGTAGATTCCGGTGGGCAATATTTCGACGGCACGACCGACATCACCCGCACGATTGCGATCGGTTCGCCCGGCGAGGAAGAGCGGCAGAACTTCACCCGCGTCCTCAAGGGCCTCATCGCGGTGTCGCTCTTGCGCTGGCCCTCGGGTCTTGCCGGCCGCGATCTTGATCCGTTCGCGCGTCATGCCCTCTGGCAAGCGGGGCTTGATTACGGGCACGGCACGGGCCACGGGATCGGCGCCTATCTCAGCGTCCACGAAGGCCCGCAGAGGCTCGCGAAGACGGGCACGGTGCCGCTCGAGCCGGGCATGATGCTCTCGAACGAGCCGGGCTTCTATCGCGAGGGCGCCTATGGTATCCGTCTGGAAAACCTCGTGGTTGTGCAAGAGGCCGACCGCCTGCCGGGGCAGAGTGTAGAGACGATGCTCTCGTTCGAGACGCTGACCTACGTGCCGATCGACCGCGCCCTCGTCGTGGCGGAGATGCTGACGCACGAGGAACGCGCCTGGCTCGACGCCTATCACGCCACATGCCGCGCTCGTCTTGCCCCGGAACTTGACCCGGAGACAGCGGCCTGGCTCGAAGCGGCGACCGCGCCGATCTGAACGACGCAGCCGCTTGTTACGCGGACTAACTGATACAAAACTGTGATCTTGGTGCGCCACAAGGCGTTGCCAGAGGGAGAAGTGAGATGACCAACGATATCACGATCCGGCCCGCGGAGGGCACCTGGGTGATCCGTGCGGGCGGTGCGGTTCTGGGCGAAAGCTCGAAGGCGCTGGAGCTGACCGAAGAGGGATATCCCTTCGTCATCTACTTCCCTCGCGAGGATATCGGCATGGCGTTCCTCGATCGCAGCGACACCACGACGACCTGCCCCAAGAAAGGCGTCGCAAATTACTACTCGATCATGTCGAAATCGCAGACGTATATCGATGCGGTCTGGACCTACGAGAATCCCAAGGACGAGGTCGCCGAGATCAAGGGCTATCTTGCCTTCCACGTGCAGGACGGCATCGCGGTCGAACAGCTCTGAGCCCGAAGAACTTTTAACTGTGCTCTTCGGCCGCGGTCGCGGCGAGGGCACGGTTATAGGCCTTGAGCGCGTCGACGTGGAACAGCGCGCCTTGCAGGATGGGCGCATCGGTTTCCGCATCGCGTTTGATGACCGGCAGGAAGGCCACGCCGGATTTCTCGAAAAGCGGCATCGCGGTCTCCAGCGTCGAAGCTGCGCTGACGAAGAGCTCCTGTGCGATCATCGTGTGACAGCTTTCCTCGTCCGCCGCGTGCAAGTCGGTCGGCTTTCGCATCACGCCGGTGACGCTGAACATCGCGAGAAGATACGCCTGCGGCCCGGCCGCGAGATGCACGTTCCGCCGCTCGAGCTGGGTCAGGAAGAACGAACGGTCCACCAGCCGCGCCGCCAGCGCGGTGGACAGCGACACGGACACCATCACCGCAAGGCCCGTCTGCCAGTCGCCGGTCAGTTCAAAGACGATGAGTGTCGTGGAGATCGGCGCGCCGAGAACAGCTGCGGTCACCGCCCCCATGCCCGCCAGCGCATAAAGCGTCGAGGCCCCCGACTGGTTCGGAAAGATCCCGGTCGCGATTAGCCCGAAGGCCAGCCCCGTCAGCGCGCCGATCATCAGCGAGGGGGAGAACACGCCCCCGCCCATGCGCCCCGCCATCGTAATCGACAGCGCCACGACCTTGATGATCGCGAACACGATGGCTTCATGCATGAGAAGATTGCCGGTCAGCGCCAGGGACGTGGTCTCGTACCCGACGCCGATGATATGCGGATAGAAGATCGCCAACGCGCCCAGCATGATCCCGGCCACCGCAGGACGCAGGAAATGCGGCAAGCCGAGACGGCGCTGAAGCCCGGTGCCGAGATCGTCCGCCGCGAAGATCGCCCGCATGGTGACGACCGCCACAAGCCCGCAGACCAGACCGAGGATCAGGAAGGCGGGCAGTTCAAGGTAGAATTCCACCGTCGTCGTGCCCGGCAGGCGGAACTCCGTCACATCGCCGAACGCGAGGCGGTTGATGACAGTGCCGGCGGCGCTGGCCACCACGATGGGCGCGAAAGCATGAAGCGCGAAATGCCGCAGAACCACCTCGAGCGCGAAGAGTGCCCCGGCGATCGGCGCGTTGAAGCTCGCGGAGACGGCGGCCGCCACGGCGCATCCCAGAAGATCGCGCCCGGTGATGCCGTCGACCCGCAAGAGGTTCGACACCCAGCTCGCGATCATTGCCGCGATATGCACGACCGGCCCTTCCCGGCCCGACGAGCCGCCCGTCGACAGCGTGATCCAGGAGGACAGCGCCGAGGCGATCCCGGCTTTCTTCTCGAGCCGCCCGTCATTGAGCGCCGCACCCTCGATCACGTCCGCGACGCTGCGAACGCGGCCATCGGGCGTGAAGAAATGCACGATGAGACCGACCGCCGCACCGCCGAGCATCGGGATCGTCAGGATCCAGTACCAAGGCAGCGTCTCGGCAAAGCTCGCCAGCGTATTTGGATCTTCGGTGCCGTAGAGCGTTGTCTGCAGCCATTCAATGGCGAGGCGGAACACGAGCGCGGCGAAGCCGGAGGCTATGCCGATCGCAAGCGCGATGAACCAGAACTGGATCTGTCCCGGCCCACGGTGGCGCAGCATGTCCCAGCCCTTGCCGCATCTTGCGGAGAAGGAGTCAAAACCGCGCCGGATTGAGCTGTCGCCGGGCATCTCCCGCTTGTCCCATGGGAAACTCTGCCGCGTTCATAGGCACTTGGCACGCTGGGGTAAAGCAGGTCGCGCTCAGCCGTGCAGCAATGCCCGTGCCGCGGCCCGCGCCTCGGACGTCACGGTGTCTCCCGCGAGCATGCGGGCGATCTCGTCCTCTCGGGCCTCTGAATCCAGCGGCGTCACGGTGGAGGTTGTCACCTCGCCGTCCACGCGTTTCGCGACCTGCCAGTGATGTGCGCCAAGCGCGGCGACCTGAGGCGAGTGCGTCACGACGAGCACCTGCCCGCCCGCTGCCAGCGCCTTGAGACGGCGGCCCACCGCATCGGCCGTCGCGCCGCCGACGCCACGATCGATCTCGTCGAAGATCATTGTGCGACTGGCATCCTCGCCGGTCAGGCAAACCTTGAGAGCGAGAAGGAAGCGCGACAGCTCGCCGCCCGAGGCGATCTTGTTGAGCGGGCCCGCCGGTGCGCCGGGGTTCGTTGCGACGGTGAACGCCACCGCGTCGCGCCCCTCGGGACCGGGCTCGGCCTCGGTGATCTCCGTGTGGAAGACCGCGCGCTCCATCTTGAGCGGCTGCAATTCTCCGGTGACCGCGGCATCGAGACCGCTAGCGGCCCCTTTGCGCAAGTCAGACAGCGCGAAAGCGGCGGTATCGTAACCCGCCTCGGCGTGTCTCAACGCGGCGCGCAAGGCTTCGACATCGTCTGCGCCCCGGTCGAGCCGCGCGAGCCTGTCCCCCAAGGTCTCGGCAAGCTCGGGAAGCTGGTCCGGTCCGACCTGATGTTTGCGGGCGAGCGCGCGGATCGCGAATAGTCGCTCCTCCGTGGCTTCGAGCTCGTGGGCGTCAAAATTCAATCCGTCGAGACACGCCTCCACGCCGGACACCGCTTCGCCCAGCTCGACCATCGCGCGTTCGAGCGCCGAGATCGGAGCGTCCACGCCGCCTTCCGCGCGATCCGACGCGCCTTCGAGCCAACGCAAGGCGTCGCTCATCGCGCCTTCCGCTCCCTCGCTCAGCGCTTGGTGCGCGCGCGAGATGTCCTCGCGGATCTTCTCGGCCGATTGCATCCGGCGCCGCGCGGTATCGAGCGCCTCTTCCTCGCCAGCCTCTGGCGCGAGCTTGGACAGCTCGTCGACGGCGTGGCGCAGGAAGTCTTCCTCAGCGCGCACTTCGGCGAGTTCCGCTTCGGCTTGCTCAAGCGCCTTGGCTGCCTGCCCTCTTGCCCGCCAGGCTTTGCGGACAGCTTCGAGCGCGTCGCCAGCCCCGGCATATTGATCGAGAAGCTGCCGGTGCCCGCGCGGGTTCAAGAGACCCCGGTCATCGTGCTGGCCGTGAAGTTCGAGCAAAGTATCCGAGAGTTGTCGCAGCACCTCGCCCGAACAGCGGCGATCATTGACCCACGCGGTCTTGCGTCCATCCTTGGTGTTGACGCGCCGAAGGATGAGCATGTCCTCGGACGGAAGCCCCGCCTCCTCTAGGACGGCCCTTGCGGCGTGGTCGGCGCCAAGTTCGAACTCCGCCACGACCTCGCCCTGCTCTGCACCGGCGCGCACCAATTCAGCCCGGCCACGCCACCCCAGAACAAAGCCAAGCGCATCGAGAAGGATGGATTTCCCGGCTCCGGTCTCCCCGGTCAGCACGTTCAGACCCGGCTGGAAGGCGAGCTCCAGCCGGTCGATGATGAGCATGTCCCTGATTTCGAGCGCGCGCAGCATGGATACGCTTATCGGCTAGCCTTGCTGCTCTTACAACCACTCGCCCTTGACAGTCTGGCGATAGATCTGCGCGAGCCAGCTGTCGCCGCGCGCCCGCATCTCGAGGCCCTGCCCCGTCAGGAGCGCGAAGCTGTCCTCGTACCATTCGGTCGAGCGGTAGTTGTAGCCGAGGATCGCGCCCGCGGTCTGCGCCTCGTTGGTCAGGCCGAGCGACAGATACGCCTCGACGAGCCGGTGCAGCGCCTCGGGCGTGTGGGTCGTGGTCTGGAAGTCTTCGACCACCACGCGGAAACGGTTGACCGCCGCGGCGTAGTGCTGCCGCTTGAGGTAATAGCGCCCGATTTCCATTTCCTTGCCGGCGAGGTGATCGAAGGCCAGATCGAATTTCAGGATCGACGAGCGGGCATATTCGCTCTCGGGGTAGCGCTCGATCACGGTCCGCAGGGATTGCAGCGCCTGGAATGTCAGCCCCTGGTCGCGGCCCACTTCCTCGATCTGGTCGTAATAGCTGAGCGCCAGAAGGTACTGCGCGTAAGCCGCGTCATCATCGAGCGGATAGAAGTCGATATAGCGCTGCGCCGCCGAGCGGCTGTTCTCGTAATCGCGATCCTGGTGGAAGGCGAAGGCCTGCATGATCAGCGCGCGCTTGGCGAAATCCGAATAGGGATAGAGCCGCTCGACTTCCGCGAAATACGTTGCCGCGTCATCGGGTCGGTTGCGATCAAGCTCAAACTCGCCACGTTCGAAAATCTGCTCGGCCGTGAAGTTCTCAAGCGGCTGCCCTCCGGGCCCGAGACCATCCGCGGCACCACCGCCGCCGATGTTCAGGTTTCCAAGAGCTCCGCATCCGGCCAATGTCAATGCAAGACAGCCTGCTGCCACTGCCGATTTCATGGAAGCGCCCGTTGCCATGCCCGATGTCCCTCGCACCTCGATCTGGGCCGTCCCGCCCGGTTCAGAGATGGTCCTAGCACAGAAAATTCCGGTGCAAAACGCCTTACGCGCATTTCCCGATCGCACCGCCGGACACGCTCACGCGACCGCCGGAACCTCATCGAGGACGACGCCCGCGCCCGGCAGTTCCGCGCGAGTGAGGCTGTCGCAGACGACCATGCGAAACGCACCCTCGGTCGTGAACAGCGCCTCGAGCAGCAGGTTCGTCATGGAGTGACCGGCGCGCACGCCCGTATAGTGACCGAGGATCGGCGCGCCTGCGAGCGCGAGATCGCCAAGCGCATCGAGCATCTTGTGGCGCACGGCCTCGTCCGCGTGGCGCAAACCGCCCGGAGACAGAACCTTGTCGCCATCCACCACGACCGCGTTCTCGTAGGTGCCGCCCAAGGCGAGGCCCTGCGCCTGCATCGCTTCGACATCGCGTTGGCGGCAGAAGGTGCGGCTGTCACACAGCTCACGCACGAAGCTGCCATTGGCGAGCGTGATCCGCTTGCTCTGCGTGCCGATGGCGGCATCTTCGAAATCGATGGAGAACGCCATCGAGGGCACCCGGCCCGGCTCCAGCATGGCCCAGCCTGCCCCGGTTTCGACCATGACGGGCTTCAGAACCTCAATCGCGCGCACCGGCGCGTTCAGCGTGCGAAGACCGCGCGCAAGGAATGTCTTGACGAAGGGCGCGGCGCTGCCGTCGAGGATCGGAACCTCAGGGCCATCGATCTCGATCATCGCGTTGTGGATACCCGTTCCGGCCAACGCGGCCATCAGATGTTCGATCGTTGAGACCGACACGCCCGCCGCGTTCACGATACGCGTGCAGAGCGGCGTCCGCTCCGCCGCGTCCCAGAGGGCGGGTATCAGGTTGTCGCCAACCATCACATCGACGCGCTTGAACCAGATGCCATGCTCGGCCACGGCCGGGCGCACGGTCACGCGGGCCGGACGGCCGGAATGCAAGCCGTGGCCTTCGAACGTTACCGGAGCTTTGAGCGTGGTCTGCAAGAGGTCGTACCTTCGGTCGATGGATCTGGGCGGAATAGAGACACTCCGTCCTTTGAGTGATCAGTTAACGACCGTGGTCCGCGCGCTCAAATCAAGTATTACAACCGACTGAAACATCGGCTGTAACACTTGGGCGAAGCACCGCCTAAACCTGGCAAATACCTGTTTATAATAGAAAAATGCCCCCGGAATACCGAGGGCATTTCAGCTCGTCGTGAGTGATTTTTGGCCTTAATTCGCCTGGCGACGGAGAAATGCCGGGATCTCGATGCGATCCTGATCCTCTTCTTCGTCGTGGTCGACGACCGGATCGGGCTGGCGCGCCTGGACCGGCGGCTGGGTGCGACGCGCGGGTGCGGCCTGCCCTTCGGAGGGGTGCCCGGTCATGCGGTTGATGAGCGAGTTGATCCCGAAGCGCGGGCGGTCAGCCTCGGCGCCGCGCTGCTGCGGTGCCGCCTGCGGCTGACGCGTGGCCTGGCGGCCGGCCGGCGCTTCGGAGCGCGCGCGGTTGGCGGCGGCCTGAAGGCGGGCCAGCGTGTCGGGCGACGGGCGTCCCGGCTCTCCGGAGCGGGGCGCGACATAGGCTTCGGGGTTCTGCTCGACCGCGTCCGCCTGCGGCTGGAACTCTGCGACACGCGGCTGGTAGGCCGGCGGCGGCAGACCGTCATCGTCCTGACGGGCGGCGGGCTGCTCTTCGAAGACATGCTCCATCTCGTCCTCTGCGGCAGCGCTCTGGCTGTCGAAATCAGAGAACAGCGAGGGCTCTTCGTCCTCGTAGGTGTCGTGTGAGACGCGCGCTGCGGCAGGCGCCGCGGCCGGAGCCGGTGCGGCGGCAGGTGCACTTTCCTCGACCTCGACAGCCTGCTTCAGCGGCTCGGAGAGCTTGCGGCGCGGCACCGGGGTCTCGGCGACCTCGGTCACGTCGATGCCGGTGGCGACAACGCTGACGCGCATCACGCCCTCGAGGTTATCGTCGAGCGTCGAGCCGACGATGATGTTCGCGTCCGGGTCGACTTCTTCGCGGATGCGGTTCGCGGCCTCGTCGAGCTCGAACAGCGTCAGATCGTGACCGCCAGTGATGTTGATGAGCACGCCCTTGGCACCGCGCAGGCTGATCTCGTCGAGAAGCGGGTTCGCGATGGCCTTCTCCGCGGCCTGGATCGCGCGATCCTCGCCATCTGCCTCGCCGGTTCCCATCATGGCCTTGCCCATCTCGTCCATCACGGCGCGCACGTCCGCGAAGTCGAGGTTGATGAGGCCCGGACGGACCATAAGGTCGGTCACGCCTTTCACGCCCTGGTAGAGCACGTCGTCGGCCATCGAGAAGGCCTCGGTGAAGGTCGTGCGCTCATTGGCGAGGCGGAAGAGGTTCTGGTTCGGGATGATGATCAGCGTGTCGACGACCTTCTGCAGCGCCTCGACGCCGTCCTCGGCCTGGCGCATCCGCTTGCCGCCCTCGAACTGGAAAGGTTTCGTGACGACACCGACGGTTAGAACGCCAAGTTCACGCGCTGCCTGAGCGATGATCGGAGCCGCGCCGGTGCCCGTGCCGCCGCCCATGCCGGCGGTGATGAAGCACATATGCGCGCCCGCGAGATGATCGACGATCTGCTCTATGCTTTCTTCGGCGGCAGCCGCGCCCACGGTGGCACGCGCCCCGGCACCGAGACCTTCGGTCACCTTCACACCGAGCTGGATCGTGGCCTGCGCCCGGCTCTGGCTGAGGGCTTGGGCATCGGTGTTCGCCACCACGAAGTCGCAGCCATCCAGCGACTTGTCGATCATGTTGTTTACAGCGTTCCCGCCTGCACCGCCCACACCGAACACGGTGATGCGCGGCTTGAGCTCGTCGTGCCCGGGCACGGTAAGGTTCAGAGTCATCGCTAATCCGCCTGCTTGTTGTGGGCCGATTTCCAGCCCTTTTTCGCCTATTTCCCCCAAGTATTATCGATGGCAGCGGCTTTCGTCACGCGAAAAACACGAAAATCACACCAAATATGGAAGAAAATGCTCCTCCATCTGCGGTATTTCGCCGATTTCGCGACATCTTGCGTTCACCAGTTATCCCGGAACCATTTCACGGCCCGCTGGAAAGACCGCGCGGGCAGTCGCTCCACCGGGATTTCGAAGTCCCACCATTCATCCTGGGGATGCGCGGCGAAGAGGCAGAGACCCACCGCGCTCGAGAAGCCGGGGCCGGTCGCGGCCTGCGGCAGGCCATGCACCCGCATCGGGCGACCGAGGCGCACTTGTTGGCCGAGGATCTTGGACGCGAGCCCGTCAAGACCGGGGATCTGGCTGCCAGCGCCTGTCAGCACGATCTGCTGGGAAGGCAGATGATCAAAGCCCGCCACGTCGAGGCGCACGCGCGCCTCCTCGAGGATCTCTTCGACGCGCGGTCGCATGATGCCGATGAGTTCGGCGCGGCTGACCGTGCGCCTGTCATGTTCCCAATCGCCGGTCTCTCCGCCGATTTCGATCATCTCGCGGTCGTCCATACCGGTCGCCACCACGCCACCGTAGAATGTCTTGATCCGCTCCGCCGTCGCCATCGGAACCTGCAGGCCCATCGAAATGTCGGAGGTGACGTGATCGCCGCCCATGCGAACCGCATCGGCGTAAATCATGTGTTTCTTCATGAAGACCGAGATCCCGGTCGAGCCGCCGCCCATGTCGATGCAGGCCGCGCCGAGTTCTTGCTCGTCCTCGACAAGCGCCGAGATCCCGCTCGTATAGGCCGAAGACGCCAGGCCCGCGAGCTCCAGGTCGCAGCGCTTCACGCAATGAGCGAGGTTCTGGATCGCCATCGCGTCGACGGTCAGCATATGCATGTCGGTCGCAAGTTCCTGGCCGATCTGCCCGCGCGGGTCGGAGAGGCCCGAGCGATGATCGAGCGCGAAGTTCACGGGCTGGGCGTGCAGAACTTCGCGTCCGTCGCCGAAATCGGGCACATCGCATGCGGACAGAACCCGCGCGACATCCTGCTCGCTGACTTGGGTGCCCTCGAGCTCCACCTGCCCCGCCAGGCCGTAGGAGCGCGGATCGGCCCCCGAAAGGCAGGCGATCACGTGATCGACCCGGATCTGCGCCATCTTCTGTGCGGCCTGCACTGCGGTCCGGATCGCACGCTCGGTCTCGCCCATCGAGGCGATCTCGCCGAAGCGCACCCCGCGCGAGCGCGTTGTCGCCGCGCCGATCACCCGGAAGCCCGACTGCCCGGCGAGAGATCCGATCCCGTCGCTGTCGAAATCCCGCTCGGTGCCATCGAAGCGCAGGATCAGGCAGGCGATCTTGGACGAGCCGACATCGAGGATCGCGATGACGCCTCGCTGCATCGCGGCCCGGCGCATGTTCCGCATTGCTCGCTGGGATTCATACAGCTCGATCATGGTCTTATCTGTCCCCTACCTCAATTTCTCTGATCCGCCGGAGTTCCTCCAGCGCGTATTGGCTGAGCCGTATCGTCGGCCGCTCAGCGAGCCGCAGGTCGACTGCAACGACATCACGCCCCAGCATGTCCACCGCCTGGTCCATCGCGATCGCCCGTTCCAACGCACGGACAGGGCCATCTTCCGGCAGCAGGATGCGCTGACCACGGTCAAGCACGACATCCCAGCGCCGCTCGCCGATCCGCTCCAGACCGCGGATCCGGTCGCCGAGAGGTCCCGCCGCGGAGAGAAGCCGAAGCGCCTGGCGCACATGCACATCCGCGCCTGTCCCCGCGATCACCGGCAAATTCGGATGGTCGGCGCGCCGTTCCACCGGGCCGGTCATCACGCCGTCGCGGTCGAGCAATTCCAGCCCTTTGGGATTGCGCCAGAGGACCACGGGCTCGCGCTCGATCACGTCGATCTGAAGGATGCCGCCCTGGCGCACGAAGAGGGTCGCGTTCTTCACCGCGTCGAGCCCGGTGATCGCCTCGCGCATCGTGTCAAGCTCGAGATCGAAGGAGCTCACCGGGAAATCCAGCGGCACGATCTCGCGAATGTCTTCCGCCACGCCGTCTGACGCGCCGTCGATGGCCATGAGCTTGACCATGAATTCGGGCCGCTGCTCCACCGCCGCGCGGGCATCGGAGATAGCGAGCAGCACCGCCTCGCGGTTACCTTCGACCGAGAACCACCACGTCGCCGCGCCGAAGGTCAGCGCGAAGGGCAGACCGATCCGCAAAAGCAGCCGGTAGACCGGTGTCAGCATCATGCGGTCGATGCGATACTTCAGTCGCGACGGCGCCGGATCGAACCTTGTCATCTGAGACATGAGGCGTCCTCCACCATCCAGGCGCAGAACTGGCCGAAGCTCATGCCGATCAGAGCCGCGTGTTCGGGCGACAGCGAGGTCGGGGTCATGCCGGGCTGGGTGTTCGTCTCGAGAAGCTTGAGCCCGTCGAGCCCCAGCGCGTCGTCCCAGCGGAAATCCGTGCGGGTGACGCCCCGGCAGCCCAGTGCCTCATGAGCGCGGAGCGCGTAGTGGAGGCAGGCGGCCGTAATCTCTTCGGGAAGCTCGGCGGGGCAAACGTGGCGCGAGCCGCCGGGGGCGTATTTCGCGTCGTAATCGTACCAGCCGTCGGTGACGATCTCGGTCACGCCAAGAGCGCGGTCGCCCATGACGGTCGTGGTCAGCTCGCGGCCGGGAATGAAGGCTTCGACCATGACGAGGGTCGGCATGTCGCTTGCCACCACCGGCGGCGCGTCACCCTCATGCACGAGGTAGATCCCGACCGACGAGCCTTCGTTATAGGGCTTCACCACGTAAGGAGGCGGCATGACATGGCTCTTGGCGACGGCGTCGGTCGTCACCAGAATGCTGTCGGCGACCGGCAAACCGGCGGCACGGTACACGTCCTTGGTGCGCTCCTTGTCCATCGCGAGAGCCGAGGCCAGGACGCCCGAATGGGTGTAGGCCCAACCCTGCCATTCCAGCAGACCCTGCACGCAGCCATCCTCGCCCCATCGGCCGTGGAGGGCGTTGAAGACGACATCGGGGGAAATCTCGGCCAGACGTGAAACGAGGTCGGAGCCCGCATCGACTTCGACCACCTCGAATCCCTCTGTCCGCAAAGCGGCGGCGCATTCCCTGCCGGAACTGAGTGAAACCTCGCGCTCTGACGAGGGCCCGCCCATGATCACCGCCACTTTCGGGGTTGTCCTGCTCGACATCCCGAAACTGCCTCTTTGTCGGGGCTTCGCCCCATTTTTGTGTCGCAACCTGCCTGGCGTTGCGTCTTTTGCGGGGCTTTGCGCCCTCTGTCAGGCTACGCGGGATCACCCACGCGCATGATTTCCCATACTAGCTCTATTCCGCTGTTTTGGAAAACCTTTTTTCGTACATCTTCTCCGAGTCTTTCGAGGTCGGCCGCGGTGGCATCGCCCGCGTTCAACAGGAAGTTCGAATGCTTCTCGCTCATCTGCGCGCCGCCGAGCCGCGCGCCACGCATGCCCGCATCGTCGATGACCTTCCAGGCCTTCAGATCCTGGATGTCATCCGCCTTGCCGGTCGAGGAAAATCCCGCCGGGTTGCGGAAAGTGGAGCCCGCGGTGCGCTCTTTCGTCGGCTGGCTCGCATCGCGCCTGGCAAGCTGGTCGGCCATCTTGGCCTCGAGCGCCTCGGGATCGCCCGCCGCGCCTTCGAACAGCGCCTCGACGATCACCCAGCCTTCTGGCAGCGCGCTCTGGCGGTATTGCAGGTCGAGATCGTCCTTGGGGATCGTCACGACCTTGCCATCCCGCGTCACCGCCGTGACCTCGATCAGGTGATCGGCCACGTAAGAGCCGTAGCAGCCCGCATTCATCCGCACCGCTCCACCGATCGCGCCGGGGATAGTACGCAGGAAGGTCAGATCGACGCCCGCCGCAGCGGCTTTCTTGGCGACCTGCGCATCGAGCGCGCCTGCGCCCGCACGCACACGGGTTCCCTCGATCTCCGTGCCGTTGAACCCGCGCCCGAGCCGGATCACGACCGCGCGCAGCCCTCCGTCTCGAACGATGAGGTTCGAGCCGACGCCCATCGGGAAGACAGGCACGCCCTGATCGAGATCGCGCAGGAAGTCCGCAAGATCCTCGCGGTCGGCCGGCTGGAAAAACCAATCCGCAGGCCCGCCGACGCGCAGCCAGGTGAGGTCTGAAAGCGGCCGGTTCGGGGTCAGCTTGCCCCTCGGTGTGGGAAGGTCGGTCATGGGGCGCTCATGCAGGATATGTGGGGCAAAGAGCAAGGGGGTCCCTGCCCCCCTCAAGCGCCAGCGCCGAACCGCCCCCGGACCCAGCGCAGAAGATATCGCACCGGCCAGCGCAGCACGCTTGCGCCCGCCGCAAGGGCGAAAAGGCCAATCCAGGGGCCGTTTTCGTAGGTGACATAGCCCAGAAGCGGGATGCCGACCGCGATCAGCAGGTAGGCGCGGGTCCAGTGGTTGTCGCGAGAGGGGATCATCGCGAGGATATTCGCCGTCAACGCCCAAATGAGCGCGAGGATCAGGGAGGTCGTCATTTCGGGATCTCCGGTCTTTCTCCCCGGGCGCGAGCCCAGAAGTAGCGCAGCGGATTTCGGAACATCGACAGGAACGCCGCCGTGCCGAGCGCGGCCCAGACCCAGCCGACCGAAAGGCCGATCCAGATCATCAGGATCGGCGCCGCGATCAGGAGCGCAATCCCCGGCATATATTGCCGCCGCATCGGCAGGAAGGCGGTCACGGCCGCGACCAGCACCCAAACGCAAAGGGCGAGGAGCGCCGGGGCCATCCCCTAGCCTCCAAGCCGTTTTGGCAAGCCGTTGGCCCATGCGCTGATCGTGCCCGCACCCAGGCAGACCACCATGTCGCCGGGCCCGGCATGGGCGCGAACGAGATCGGCAAGATCGTCCTCGCTCGTGATGCCTTGCGCGTTGCGGTGCCCGTGCCGGATCAGCCCCGCCACGAGATCATCGCGCGACGCACCGGGGATCGGGTCTTCTCCGGCGGCGTAGACGTCAGCGATGGCGACGACATCGGCATCGTTGAAGCACCCGCAGAAATCGTCGAAGAGGCTGGAGAGTCGCGAATAGCGGTGCGGCTGATGGACAGCGATCACGCGTCCCGTTGTCGCTTGCCGTGCGGCCTTCAGCACCGCCTGTATCTCGACCGGGTGATGGCCGTAATCGTCGATGATCGTCACGCCGCCAACCTCACCGACGCGGGTGAAACGGCGGTTGACCCCGCCGAAGGACGCGAGCGCGGCGCGGATCTCTTCGGTCTTCATGCCGAGATGGCGCGCCACCGCGACCGCAGAGAGCGCGTTCGACACGTTATGATCGCCGGGCATTGGCAGGGAGCAGCCTTCGATCGTCAGCCCCTCGGCCTGAAGCGCGATGTCGAACTGGGCGATGCCCGCCTCGTAACGCAGGTTAACCGCGCGCACATCGGCCTGCGTGTTGAACCCGTAGGTCACGACGCGCCGGTCGGTGATCCGGCCGACAAGGCGCTGGACTTCTTCATGATCGGTGCAGCAGACCGCGAGCCCGTAGAACGGGATGTTCGAGACGAAATCCGTGAACCCCTGTTTCAGCCGGTCGAAATCGCCCCAATGCTCCATATGCTCGGGGTCGATATTGGTGACGATGGCGATGGTCGCGGGCAGGCGATTGAAGGTGCCGTCGCTCTCGTCGGCTTCGACCACCATCCACTCGCCCTGCCCCATCCGGGCGTTCGAGCCATACGCATGGATGATACCGCCATTGATGACCGTGGGGTCGATGCCGCCCGCGACCAGAAGCTCGGCGACGAGCGTCGTCGTCGTCGTCTTGCCGTGCGTTCCAGCCACGGCGATATTCGATTTGAGGCGCATCAGCTCGGCCAGCATCTCGGCACGGCGCACGACGGGCAGGCCCGCAAGGCGCGCGGCGTCGAGCTCGGGATTGCCCGGCTTGATCGCCGAGGAGATCACCACGACCTCGGCATCGTTCAGGTTCTCCGCGCTCTGCCCCTCGAAGATCCGCGCGCCCAGGCTCTCGAGCCGGTCGGTGATCTTCGACCGCTTGAGGTCCGAGCCCTGCACGGAATAGCCAAGGTTCAGAAGAACTTCCGCGATCCCCGACATGCCGATCCCGCCGATCCCGGTGAAATGGATTGGCCCGACGTCGGTCGGCAATTTGGTGGCGGCGGCTGCGTTCATGGAATTACCTGTCCTTGTCTGCCAGCGCTTCGACGAGCTGGGCGAGTTCTTCGGCGGCGTCGGGCTTGCTGACGCTGAGCGCCGCCTGCGCCATCTGCGCGGCGCCTTGAGAATTCTGAAGCACGCTCAGTATCGCGTCGCGCATGGCCTCGACGGTGAGCTTGCTTTCGGGAATGCGGATCGCCGCGCCAGCTTCGGTGAGGCCGCGCGCATTCGCGGTCTGATGATCGCCCGTCGCCGCAGCGAAGGGCACGAGGATCGCGGGCCGGCCGATCACGCTCAGATCCGCGACGGACGATGCGCCCGAGCGCGAAATCACCAGCTGCGCCTCGCTCATCCGGGCGGGAATGTCGTGGAAGAAGGGCTGCACATCGGCATCTATGCCGTTCTCAGCATAGAATTCCGCGACGCGCGCACCGTCCTCGTGACGCGCCTGGTGACTGATCCGAAGCTGCGCCAGCATCTCCATCGGCAGCTCCGCGATGGCGGGCGGCACCACATCCGACAGGACGCGCGCGCCCTGACTGCCGCCGATCACAAGAAGCGACATCGGGTAATCGCCGGGCGGGATATAGCCCGCGCCCTGCCGCTCGTAGACGGCCATACGCACAGGATTGCCCGTGTGAATGCCCTCGACGCCGTCGGGCAGCTCGGTCGGCCAGGTCCCGCAGGCGACAGCATTGACGCGCTTGGCGAAAAGCTCGTTCACCCGTCCGAGAACGCCGTTCTGTTCGTGTATCATGCGCGGCAGCCGCAGAAGCGTCGCGGCACCGAGCGCCGGGATCGAGGGATAGCCGCCAAATCCGACAACCACGCTCGGCCGGTCACGCATCATCCTTGCGGCCTGCGCCATGACGCCGCCCGAGACGCGGAACGGCACGAGCGCCTTGGAGGCGATCCCGCCCCGCGCGAAAGTAGCCGAAGAGACTTCCTCGATCTCGACCGAATGGGGAAAGCCGCCGGTATAGCGCGCGCCCCGCGCGTCGGTGGACAGCTTCACGCGCCAGCCGCGCCGGAGCATGACTTCGGCGAGGCTCTGGGCGGGGAACATGTGCCCGCCTGTGCCGCCTGCCGCGATCACGAGAAGGGGTCGATCCGCCTTGCTCATTTCCTCGCTCCTTCCAAGGTCCGGGTTTCCGGACTAGCGCAACCGGCCTCGCAGGATATCGCCGATCTCGCCCTGCGGCCGGGTTCGGGTGAAGGCGAGAAGCATCCCCACGGCGATCCCCATCGCGATCAGCGAGGAGCCGCCGTAGCTCACGAAGGGCAGCGTCATGCCCTTGGCCGGCAGAAGACGCACCGCCACGCCCATGTTGATCATGGCCTGCACGCCGAACATGCAGGCCAGCCCCGTCCCGGCGAGCCGGATGAAGGGGTCGCGCTCCTTCATCAACCGCGCCAGCGACCGGACGACGACGAGCGCATAAAGGCAGATAATCAGGAGAACAAGGACGAGGCCATATTCCTCGGCGGCGACGGCGATGATGAAGTCGGTATGCGCGTCGGGCAGCGACCATTTCACCTGCCCCTCACCGACGCCGACCCCGAAGAAGCCGCCCTCCTGGATGGCATTCGTCGCGTAGCCGATCTGCGTCGTGGGGTCGATCTCCGGGCTCAGGAAACCGTCGATCCGGCGCGCGAAGTGCTCCGAATTGTTGTAGGCGACAGTCCCCGCGAGGATCACCAGCCCTGCCAGGGTGAGCAGCAGCACCATCGGCGCGCCGCCGACGAAATACATCACGCCCCAGCCGAAAAGGACAAGGCAAGCTTGTCCGAAATCTGGCTGCATGGCGAGCATGAGCACGATCGCCAGCGCCAGCGCGAAGGACCAGGCCCTCCCCGGAGGCCCGCCGATCTCCTGGCTTGCCGCGATGAGCCACGCCGCCGCGATCATGAATGTCGGCTTGAGGAACTCGGACGGCTGGAGGCTCGCGAAACCGAGGCTGTACCAGCGCATCGCGCCCTTGCCGAAATCCGTTCCGAAGAACGGCAGCAGCGCCAGCGCGATGAAGGAAAGGACAAAGCCCACCACCGCGAGACGCCGGATCGTGGAGGGTGCCATCAGCGAGGTCGCGAACATCGCGATCAGCGCCGCTCCGCCGAAGACCGCCTGCCGCTGCACGTAGTGGAAGGGTGCGAACCCGTTACGCTCTGCCAGAGGCGGAGACGCGGCAAGGCCCAGAAGGATGCCGATCGCGAACAGGATCAGTATGCAGGACAGCGACCACTTGTCGATCGTCCGCCACCATTTCGGCAGGATCGGCTCGCTGTCGCGCACCGGTACCGTGCCATATACCATCTCGGTCATGGAAAAACCGCCCGAATTTCTGCCTCAAACGCCCGGTTTTCCGGGTCTCGATGAAGAGCTTAGACAAATTCGGGCGGTTGCGCCAGTTTTATTAAAGGGTCACGGCGAAGCGCCCGCCCGTAAAGTTGACCGTCAGGCGGCCTTGCGCGTGCCGCGGGTCGGGTAATCCTTCTCGCGGATGAAGCCGATGCCCTTCGCGAGTTTCTGAAGGTCGGGACGCGCGAAGGGCGCGTTCGAGATATCGACGATCTGCAGGTGGCCATCGCCGTTCACCACGAAGAGCGCAGGCTCGGCGAAGGGGTGATCCGTCTCCTCCGGGCTGCGCGGATCGGAGACGTAGAGGCCCAGCGCCTCCATATCGCCCACGTTCAAGCTGTGCCCGAGCGGAACCGAGACGCCTGTCTCGTCCGCGAAGGCCCGCGCCTGCATGGCGCTGTCGGCAGAGATCGCGATGACGTCCAGGCCAAGTTCCTCGAAGCGCGGGGAGAGCTCGTCGAGCTCCTTGAGGTAGGATTTGCAAATCGGGCAGTGCAGGCCACGATAGACGACGATCAGCTGCCAATCATGACCGTTCGCGGGCACGCCGAGCGTGCGGTCTTCGCCCGCGAGCATGGCGACGCGGATCTCGGGAAGCGGGGTTCCGGGGGTGATGCGGGACATGGGATGGCTCCTGCGTAGTAGTGTCCATTTCACGCTGAAGCGCCCTGGGGCCCCTTTCGGTTCCGGCACAGGCCATGTGCGCCGGCCTATCCGGTCTGCGCCTTGATCTGCATCCAGATCGCGCCGGTGTCGATAAGGCTCCATTCCCGCCGAAGACCTTCCGGGTCGAACTCAGCCTGGCTCATGCCCATGATATGGACCTCGGCCCCGCTCGGCGCACCGAAAAGGCCGGGCCCGTCATGCCGACCGGCGAGGGACCAGCGCAGATAGGCGCGCGGTGACAGAAGCGGACTTTCCGATCCGAAGCGGTGCTGCACCTCGAAACGCGCCGAGGGAAAGGCCGCGCGCAGGCCGAGCCAGAATTCGCGCGTGCCCTCGGGACCAAAGGTCTGTCGCGCGCCCGGCAGCACGATCTCGGCACCGGGATCGACTTGCATGGCGAAGAGACCAAAATCCCCTTCCATCGCGCGGTCGAGAAGATCCGCCCAAGCCTGGGCCCAGCCATCGTCCGGCCCCCGCCCGGTATAGGCACCTGGCTCGTCGATGGCCGGACGGAACGGCGCGGTGTCGCGGTCATCCCAGCCCAGACGCGCCGCCGCCCATGTTTCGGGATCGAGACCCAGCGCGGCAAAGACCGCTTCGCTGTCGCGCAAACGCCAGATTTCCCCGATGCGCCCGCCTTTCGAGGCAGCCTCCATCAGGACGCGGTAGCGTACGGGGCGCGCGGCAGTCGGTCCGAACAGGCCCTGCCCGGCATAGTGTCCGTCGGCGATGAGGCGCACCGCCCCGACCTCGGTGCCGCCCGGCGCGGCAGCGGCAGCGCTATCTTCCACGATGAGGCGTCGGCCGGGAAAGGACGCGATGGGCTGCAATGCCGCGGTCGCGATGGCCACGCGGCCCTGCAGAACGTGATCAGCCCCGCGAAAGATGGCGTCCCGATGCAGATGCGTCTCGTAGAGTGCCCCGAAATCCGCGGCGCCCCAAATGCCCGGAACGATGCGCCGAAGCGTGTCCGCGAGATCGCCTTGTCCTGCCGTCCAGTCCTTCACCGCGCGCCCTCTTGCCTTGCCTGTCGCAAAGCTATGCGCGCGTGGTTAATCCGGGCTTAATCCCGGCAAGGATCGCGCCCAATCGGCAATCCGCTCAGCGACCGGGCTTGTCATCTCCGGCGACAGGATGTCCCCCGCAAGGACGTGGTTCATCGCTTCGGTCACGCCTTCGGGCACGACCCACATCTCCGTGGGCCCGCCCCAATTCGCTTCGACTTCACGCGAGATGCTCTGGTCCACAACCTGGTCGAGATCGGACAGAATGAAGAAAGCCGGGACATCGAGCGCGCCGTGATCGAGCCCGCGCGCCGCTTTCACTGTCTCGGCCATCGGCAGGAGCGCGGTCGTGGGATAGCGCGTTGTCCAGTAGCGCGCCTGCGCTTCGTTCGCAGGCAAAAAGGCCCGCTCCTCTCCGGCGAGGACCGGCGCCCAACTGCGCGCACCGGGCCATGTCAGGATCACCGAGGCGGGGTTTTTCACCTGGAAGTTGGGGCTGATCATCGCGATCCCGGCGAGGCCCTCGGCCAGTGCGGGATCGGCTGCGGCAAGCGTTGCGAGTGTCGCGCCCGTCGACGTGCCGATGACCAGGACGCGCTCTCCGATCGCGCGGCCGACCGCCATCGCCTCGGCCATGTCGGCCATCCAGTCCGTCATCGTCGCGTCGTCCATCGCCGACCCATCACGTCCGTGACCGGCGAGACGCGTGAAGAAGAGGTTGGCGCCTAGCGCTTCGGCCACGAGGTCGGGCATGGGCCGCGTCTCTTCGGAAGAGGCGGAAAAGCCGTGGACATAGACCACTGCCCAGTCGGTTGTCTCGCCCGATGCGCCTGCCCAGATTACGCGCTTTTGCGTTCCCTCCACGATACCGGGCACGCGTGCTTCCTGCGATGCGAGATATTCATCGACACCGCCCTCCAGACGCGCGGGATCGAAGGAGGCCTCGAGGCTCGTCGGCTCCTCCGGCGCAAGCCGCAACGTGATGCCCACCCCGACGAGCAAGAGAAGGGCAAGCCCCGCGAGCCATCTCATGCCGCGGACCGCGCGAGGCAGTCGACAATCGCGGCTTCGATCAGGGCAAGGTTGTCCGGCTCGGAAAAGCGGTGATCGGCCCCTTTCACGAAGCTCAGCCGCACATCCGGCCCGTCGATATAGTCAAGCAGCGCCAGCGCTGTCTCGCGCTTGACGGCCGCATCTTCGGTGCCCTGCAAAAGCCGGACCGGATAAAGCATCGGCAGCGCCGAACGCAGGACGAGATGTTCCCGCCCATCCTCGATCAGGGCCCGCGTGACGATATAGGGATCGCCGTAATCCGACGGCAGGGCGATCTGCCCGTCTTCCATGATGGTCCGACGCTCGTCTTCGGAAAAGCCTGCCCAGAACCCGTCTTCGGTGAAATCGGGCGCCGCGGCGATGCCGACGAAGCCCACGATGCTGCCGAGCCGCCTTGTCAGGATCGAGGCGATCCAGCCGCCCATCGACGAGCCGACCAGCAACACGGGCCCCGGCGCGGCATGGCGGATCACCGCCTCGGCATCCGCGGCCCATTGCCCGATCGTGCCCTCTTCGAACACGCCGCCCGACTGGCCGTGGCCGGAATAATCGAGCCGCAGGAAGGCGCGGCCTTCGGCCTTGGCCCATGCCTCGAGATGAACGGCCTTCGTGCCTTCCATGTCCGATTTGTAGCCTGACAGGAACACGACCGTCGGCCCGATGCCGTCCGTTTTCGCATAGGCAAGTCGCGTGCCGCCCGGCCCGTCCATCGTTTTGATTTCGCTCATGTCGCCTCCGACCGTTTCGTGCCGAAGATGCCCGGATCGTTGAAAAGAGGCCAGTGCCGATCTGGCTCAGCCCCGCTCCACTTCTGCAAGACCGATCGCGATCATCGCGCCCAGCGCCGACAGGATCGCAAAGCCCGCAAGGGCCGCGACAGGACCGAGCGCGGCCAGCGCGCCGCCAATTGCACCAACGATCAACAGAAGGATCCCGATCGCGGTATTGGCGAGCGCGGCGTAGGACGACCGTTGATCCTCGGGCGCCATGTCGACGAGATAGGTCGAGCGCCCGACCCGCACGCCCTGGTAGGCGATCTGCAACACGAAGAGGATGAGCGGCGTCACCCAGATCGCCGCGGTCCAGCCCGCGAGCGCGGCGATCACGGCGGCTGCCATCGACAGCGCCCCGGCGAGCCCGGCGAGGATCAAGACCTTGCGCGAGGATCGGTCCGACAGGCGCCCCCAGACGAAGGATGACACGAAGCCGGCCGCCGCCGACGCCAGAAGCAGCGCGCCGAGTTTCTGCAGCGCGCTGTCGCTGTCATCGAGAAGGACGAGGTAAGGTGGCGCGAGCGCGGTGGTGGTGAGCGCGCCGCGCGCGGCGATGAACCGGCGGAACTGCTTGTCTTCCCTCAAGGGGGCAAGGTTCAGCCCGTCCCGTTCCTGCGGCTCCGAGGGTTTCTCCTCGAGCCGCGAGAACAGCGCCGCCGCAACCAGCCAGAGCGCCGCGGCGATACCGACCGCGATGGCAAGCGGCGTGACCTCCTGCATGAGGCCCGACAGCAAAAGGAGCGCGAAGAGAAGCACCGCCGCGGAAGCTGCCGAACCCGCGACGCCCTTGATCGCGCCGCGCCGGGTCTTGCCGACGGTCTTGCCGAGAATGTCCTTGTAGCTCACCGAGCAGGCGGCACGGGAGACGGCGAGGAGCGCGAGAAGCGCGCAGATTGCAATCCCTCCGGCCCAGCCTTCGAGCGTCAGCGCCGACAGCGCGATCCCCCCTGCGCCGACCGCTTGCCCGAGGCAGCCCGCGACCCAGAACCATTTGCGGTGGCGCGTCGCCTCGACGGGTCCGGCCAGCAGGATCTGGGGCAGCAGCGCCCCGGCCTCGCGGATCGGCACGAGCACACCTGTCAGCATCGCCGGCGCGCCGATGGATTGCATGATATAGGCAAGCACCAGTTTCGGAGACAGAAGCCCGTCCGCCACCTTTGTCATCGACAGCGACAGCATGTGGCGCAGCCCGTTGCGCGCCTCGCGTGCAGTGGCCTCGCCATCGTCGTCCGTCAGCGTGCCGTAGATCTCGGTGACATCCGGTTCCGTCAGATTTGCCATGCGTTCCCCGTCTCTTGTGCGACATGCCTGAACGCGAGCGCTTGACAGCGGGTTCCCGCCGTCTCAGAACCCCGCCACGACATATGAACCCGCAACCGGGCGTTCCGTGGGCGCCAAACCGACGAAGAGCAAGGCCGATGGCCCAGATTTCCCTGACCTTTCCCGATGGCAATGCGCGCGCTTTCGACGCAGGGGTGACCCCTGCCGAAGTGGCCGCGTCGATCTCTAAATCTCTGGAGAAGAAGGCGATCTCCGCGCAGGTGGACGGTGCCCATTGGGACCTGCAATGGCCCATCGACCGCGATGCCGCCATCGCCATCAACACCATGAACGAGGACGGGCCCGCGCTGGAGCTCGTCCGGCACGACCTGGCGCATATCATGGCGCGGGCCGTGCAGGAGATCTGGCCCGACGTGAAGGTCACGATCGGCCCGGTGATCGACAACGGCTGGTATTACGACTTCGACCGCGCCGAACCGTTCACGCCCGAGGATCTGGGGCTGATCGAGAAGCGCATGCGCGAGATCATCGCCGCGCGCGATCCCGTCCGCACCGAGGTCTGGGAGCGGGACCGCGCCATCGCGCATTACGAGGCGTCCGGCGAGCCCTACAAGGTCGAGCTGATCGAGGCGATCCCGGGCGACGAGCCTTTGCGGATGTACTGGCATGGCGAATGGCAGGATCTCTGCCGCGGTCCGCACCTGCAGCACACCGGCCAGGTGCCCGCCGATGCCTTCAAGCTGATGTCCGTCGCGGGCGCTTATTGGCGCGGTGACAGCTCGCGCGCGATGCTCCAGCGTATTTATGGCGTCGCCTTCAAATCCAAGGACGCGCTGAAGGCGCACCTGACGATGCTCGAGGAGGCCGCCAAGCGCGATCACCGCAAACTCGGCCGCGAAATGAACCTCTACCACATGCAGGAAGAGGCGCCGGGCCAGGTCTTCTGGCACCCGAGCGGCTGGACGATCTACACCACGCTGCAGGATTACATCCGCCGCCGCCAGCGCGCGGGCGGCTACCAGGAGGTCAACACGCCGCAGGTCGTGGACCGCAAGCTCTGGGAAGCTTCGGGGCATTGGGACAAGTACCAGGAGAACATGTTCATCGTGGAGGTCGACGAGGACCATGCCCGCGAGAAAGCGATCAACGCGCTGAAACCGATGAACTGCCCCTGCCACGTGCAGATCTTCAACCAGGGTCTGAAATCCTACCGCGACCTTCCCTTCCGCATGGCGGAGTTCGGCTCTTGCGCGCGCTACGAGCCCTCGGGCGCTTTGCATGGCATCATGCGCGTGCGCGGCTTCACCCAGGATGACGGCCACATCTTCTGCTCCGAAGACCAGATCGAAAGCGAGACCGCGACCTTCATCGCTTTCCTGTCGCGCATATACGCGGATCTCGGGTTCCACGACTGGACCATCAAGCTCTCGACGCGGCCCGAAAAGCGGATCGGCTCTGACGAAAGTTGGGACCGGGTGGAAAAGGCTCTCGGCGATGCCTGCCGCGCGGCGGGCTACGAGTTCGAAGTGCTGGAGGGCGAAGGTGCATTCTACGGCCCGAAGCTCGAGTTCACGCTGACGGATGCGATCGGGCGGGATTGGCAATGCGGCACGCTGCAGGTCGACCCGAACCTGCCCGAGCGGCTTCAGGCGACCTTCATCGGGGCAGACGGCGCAAAGCATCGCCCCGTGATGCTGCACCGCGCGGTCCTGGGCTCGTTCGAGCGCTTCATCGGCATCCTGATCGAAGAACATGCCGGCAAGCTGCCCTTCTGGCTGGCGCCGCGTCAGGTGGTCGTGGCCTCCATCACCTCGGAAGCGGATGAGTATTGCCGCGAGGTCGCGGAGAAGCTCACGGCCGCCGGTGTGCGGGCAGAGACCGATCTTCGCAACGAGAAGATCAATTACAAGGTGCGCGAACATTCCGTCGGCAAGGTTCCGGTGATCCTTGCCATCGGACACCGCGAGGTCGAGGAGCGCACGGTGACCGTGCGCCGGCTCGGCGAGAAACAGACCTCGGTCGCGGCACTCGACGAGATTTGCGGCGAGCTGGAGACCGAGGCCACGCCGCCGGATCTTCGGGCGGGCTGACGTGAAGTGGCGGGCCGATCAGCGGCCCGTCACATTCAAAGCGGCAGATCGCCGGTGGACTTGATCTCTTCCATCGACAGGAGGGCGGTGACGTTGTGCACCTTCACCTCCGAGATCAGCGCCTGGTAGAAGGCATCATAGGCCCGGGCATTCTTCACACGCACTTTCAGGATATAGTCGATATCCCCGGCCAGCCGGTGTGCCTCCTGCACCTCGGGCCGTTCCTTCAGGGCTTTCAGGAATCTCCGCTGCCATTCGGCCTCATGCTCGGACGTGCGGATCAGAACGAAGAAACAGGCCTCGAAGCCGAGCGCCTCGGCATCGAGCACAACCGTCTGCCGCCCGATGATGCCCGCCTCGCGCATCTTGCGGATCCGGTTCCAGACCGGCGTCTTCGAGGAGCCCACGTTCTTCGCGATATCATCGAGCGACTGGCTGGCATCGCGTTGCAGCTCGAAGAGGATTTTCCGGTCGGTCTCATCGATGCGGACCTCTGTTCCGTCTTTCTCCGTCATGCCGAATATCCCGTTCCCGATCTGCTTCCCTTTAGAACAAACATCCTTGTTTTCGCAACGCCCTAGCCCGAATACGGGACAAAATTCTATATCTCCTGCCAAGAGACCCGATCCCGAGGGAGCGAGAGATGCAGCATTTTCCGATCTTCGTGGCGCTGGCCGGTCGCCGTGTCGTCGTCTCCGGTGGTGGTGACGCCGCGCTGGCGAAACTGCGGCTTCTGATGAAGACCGAGGCACATCTGACGGTCTTCTCGCCCACCCCCGCACCCGAGATCGAGGCTTGGGCCGATGAAGGCCGCCTCGCGCTTCGCCGCCGCGCGATGGAGCCGGGAGATGCACTTTGCGCCGCGCTCTTCTACGGCGCCGACGAGGACGATGCCGAGGATGCCCGTACCGCCGCCATCGCGCGCGCCGACGGGGCGCTCGTCAATATCGTGGACAATCTCGAAGGCAGCCAGTTCATCACGCCGGCCATCGTCGACCGCGACCCCGTCACCGTCGCCATTGGCACCGAAGGCGCAGCGCCGGTCCTGGCACGCGCCATCAAGCGCGATCTCGAAGAACGGCTGCCGGTCACGCTCGGCCCGCTGGCACGGATCGGCAAGGCGTTCCGCAAGATGGCCGATGCCCTGCCGATGGGCCGGAAGCGCCGCGATTTCTGGGCGGATTACTATTTCGACCACGGCCCCCGCGCCTACGAGGCCCAAGGTGCGAACGGCGCGCAAGCCGCGCTCGAGGGGCTTCTCGAACGTCACCTGAACGCCGAGGACCGGCCCGGACACGTGCATTTCGTCGGCGCAGGTCCGGGCGATCCCGAACTGCTGACGCTGAAGGCGCGCCGGGCGCTCGATGAAGCGGATGTCGTGATCTACGACCGCCTCGTAACGCCTGAGATCCTCGAGCTTTGCCGCCGCGAGGCGATGATGATCGACGTCGGCAAGGAAGCCTTCGGCCCCTCAACCCCGCAGGCCGATATAGATCGGCTCATCGTGGAGCATGGCCGCCAGGGCGCGCAGGTCGTGCGTCTGAAATCGGGCGATCCGACCGTGTTCGGGCGGCTCGACGAAGAGATCGAGGCGCTCGATGCGGCCGGTATCGCATGGAGCATCGTTCCCGGCATCACTGCCGCCTCCGCGTCTGTCGCAGCCATCGGCCAGAGCCTGACGCGGCGCGGTCGCAACGCCTCCGTCCGCTTCCTGACCGGCCATGACATGAAGGGTTTTGCCGATCACGACTGGAAGGCGCTTGCGCGGTCGAGCGAAGTGGCCGCGATCTACATGGGCAAGCGCGCGGCTCGGTTCATCCAGGGACGCCTCTTGATGCACGGCGCGGCACCGGACACGCCGGTGACGATCATCGCCAATGCCTCGCGCCCCGATCAGCGCATCCTCGCCACCTCGCTTGCGACCTTGGCGACCGATCTCGACGAGGCCGCTCTCGACGGTCCCGCACTCACGCTCTTCGGTCTTGCGCCCCGCGCTGCCGAAGCCGCCGCACATCACCTCATTCAGGAGGCACTCTAATGCCCCGCCCTTTCACCCCCAAGGTCGTCACCGCCAACGCGCTTCTCGAAGGCGATGTCGTCTATCTGCGCGAAGATGACGGCTGGACCCGGGAGCTTGCGGACGCCGACGTTCTGACCGACGAGGCGCATGCCCAGGTGCGCCTTCTCGATGCGGAGCGCCGGCCGGGCGAGGTCGTCGGCGTGTATCTCGCCGATGTCGCACCCACGGAAGCAGGCCCGGAGCCGACGCATTTACGCGAGGACTTCCGCCGCACGGGGCCGTCCAATTATTTCCACGGCAAGCAGGCCGAGCGCCAGGGCTCTGAAGTTTAAACGACTTTCAGAGCCGACGCAGAGGAGACCAGAGATGTACACGTATTCCGAGTTCGACGCCGCCTATGTCGCCAAGCGCAATGCCGAGTTCCGCGCGCAGGTCGAACGCCGCATCGACGGCAGCCTGACCGAGGACGAGTTCAAGCCGCTGCGCCTGATGAACGGGCTCTACCTTCAGCTGCACGCCTACATGCTGCGCGTTGCCGTCCCTTATGGCACGCTGAATGCGCGCCAGATGCGGCAGCTCGCCATGATCGCGGAGCGCTGGGACAAGGGCTACGGCCATTTCACCACGCGTCAGAACATCCAGTTCAACTGGCCCGAGCTGCGCGACGTGCCGGACATCCTCGATGCGCTGGCCGAGGTCGAGATGCACGCCATCCAGACCTCAGGCAATACGATCCGGAACGTGACCGCCGACCATTTCGCCGGTGCCGCTGCGGACGAGATCGCCGATCCGCGTCCCGTGGCCGAGCTCATCCGGCAATGGTCGACCGACCATCCCGAATTCCAGTTTCTGCCGCGCAAGTTCAAGATCGCGGTCACGGGCTCCCCGAACGACCGCGCCGTGACGGCGGCGCATGATATCGGCCTTCGCATCGTCGAACGCGGCAGCGAGATCGGCTATCAGGTGCTCGTCGGCGGCGGTCTCGGCCGGACGCCGATGATCGGCAAGGTCATTGCCGAGTTCCTCCGCGAGGAGGATCTCTTGCCCTATCTCGAAGCCATCGTGTCCGTCTGGAACCTGCTTGGCCGGCGAGACAACAAGTACAAGTCGCGCATCAAGATCACCGTGCACGAACACGGGATCGAGGAAATCCGCGCGCTGGTCGACGACCGCTTTGCCGAATTGCGCCCGGCCTTCACCGGCATCGATCAAGAGATGCTCGCGACGATCCGCGCCGAATTTGCCGCGCCTGTCTTCCGCGATGCGCCGCTAGACGCCTTTGACGCGGCTTACGACAAAGATCCGGCCTTCCGGTCCTGGGTCGACACCAACCTGACCGATCACCGCGCGCCCGGTTACGCGATCGCCGAGATCAGCCTCAAGGCACATGGGGCCACGCCCGGCGATGCGACGGCGGAGCAGATGCGCGTCATGGCGGACCTCGCCGAGCGCTACGGCCATGACGAGCTTCGCGTCAGCCACGAGCAGAACATCGTGCTGCCGCATGTTCACAAGTCCGACCTGCCCGCGCTCCATGCGGAGCTTCAGCGGCACGGGCTTGCCACTGCGAATATCGGCCGGATCAGCGACATCATCGCCTGCCCCGGCATGGATTATTGCGCGCTGGCGACCGCGCGCTCCATTCCCATCGCGCAGGAGATCGCAACGCGCTTCGACGAGCTGAAGATCGAGAACGAGATCGGCGATCTCAAGATCAAGATCTCGGGCTGCATCAATGCCTGCGGGCACCACCATGTCGGGCATATCGGCATTCTCGGCCTCGATCGCGCGGGCGTGGAGAATTACCAGATCACGCTCGGCGGCGATCACACCGAGGCGGCGAGGGTCGGGCAGCGCACCGGCCCAGGCTTCTCGGCGGAGGAGATCGTGCCCGCGGTGGAACGCATCGTCGATGCATACCTGATCCTGCGCGACAGCGCCGACGAGCGCTTCATCGACACCTTCGCGCGGGTCGGCATGGACCCGTTCAAGACCGCCCTTTACGAGCCGGAGAAAGAGGTCCGTGCCGATGCCGCGTGATACTCAGGCACAGCGCCAAGAGGTCGGGCAGGACGATGTGGGCACTGCGGATCTGAGCGGTCTGCGCGCCCGCGTCGCCGCGCTCAACGCCCGCTATCGCCATCACGGCGCGACCGCCGTCCTGCGCGGCGCGCTCGGGGATCCCGAGGCGGGGCGCATCGCGATGGTCTCGAGCTTTGGCGCGGAATCCGTGGCGCTTCTGCATCTTGTGGCGATGGTGGATCGCGCGACCCCGGTTCTCTTCATCGACACGCGGCTCCTCTTTGCCGAAACGCTGGTCTACCAGCAGGAGGTCGCCGAACGCCTCGGGTTGCGCGATGTCCGCATCTTGAAAACGGACCGCGAGACGCTGGACGCGCGCGATCCTTACGGGGCGCTCAAGCATTCCGATCCCGATGCGTGCTGCGCGCTGCGAAAGACCGTTCCCTTGGAAGAGGCCCTTTCCGGCTTCGACGGCTGGATCACCGGGCGCAAGCGCTACCAATCGGATGGCCGCGCCGCGCTCGACTTCTTCGAACTGGAAGAGGCGACCGGACGGATCAAGGTCAACCCGCTCGCGCATTGGTCGCGCGAGGACGTGCAGGCCTACATGGACGAGAACCGCCTGCCCCGGCATCCGCTGGTGCGCGAAGGCTACCCGTCCATCGGCTGTGCCCCCTGCACCAGCCGCGTGGCCCCGGGCGAGGATCCGCGCGCCGGGCGGTGGCGCGGGCAGAACAAGGACGAATGCGGCATCCATTTCGTGGATGGAAAGGCCGTCAGACAAGGAGCATCCACATGAGTGTGATCGTGACCGATACCGGCTTTGGCAGCGACGACTGGCGGGGCGAGGCGCTGGAACTCGCCTCCGACACGGCGCCCGAGACGCTGAGTGAAGCAGCAAAGGGTCAGGACATGATCGTCATCGACTTTCCGAGCGTCGCCGACGGGCGCGGCTTCACCCTCGCGCGGCTGTTGCGGGTGCGCGGCTATACAGGGCGCCTCCGCGCGCGCGGCCACGTGATCGCGGACCAATACGCGATGGCGCGGCGTGCGGGCTTCGACGAGGTGGAAATCGACGACGCGCTTGCCGCCCGCCAGCCCGAAGACCAGTGGCTCTTTCGTGCAGATTGGCGCGCGGGCGACTACCAAGCGCGCCTGCGCGGCTGACAAACGCCACTTCACAGGACAAAACGCCCCCTTTTCGCGCGGGGCCCAAGCGATTATCCGAGAGGCGCGGGCGGACAAGCCTGCGAGACCACATGACAGAGCATAGCCCCGTGACCCAGACCGACGCCAAGCCCGTGAAGACGATGGCCATGCCCGACGCCCAGACGGTGACAGAGGTCACGCACTGGACAGACCGGCTCTTCTCCTTCCGCGTGACGCGCCCTGCCAGCCTGCGCTTTCGCTCGGGCGAGTTCGTGATGATCGGGCTCATGGGCGATCCCGACCCCAAGACCGGAAAGCAGAAGCCGCTGTTGCGCGCCTATTCCATCGCCTCGCCGTCCTGGGACGAAGAGCTTGAGTTCTACTCGATCAAGGTGCCGGACGGCCCGCTGACATCGCGGCTCCAGCATATCCAGCCGGGCGACGAGATCATCCTGCGGCCCAAACCCGTCGGAACGCTGGTCCATGACGCCCTTCTTCCCGGCAAGCGGATCTGGTTCTTCGCGACAGGCACCGGGTTTGCGCCCTTCGCCTCGCTTCTGCGCGATCCGCAGACCTTCGAGGATTACGACGAGGTCATCATAACCCATACCTGCCGCGAAGTCGGCGAGTTGGAATATGGCCGCAAGCTGATCGAGGACATTCGCCAGGATGAGCTTCTGAACGAGCTCATCGGTGCTGAGAACCTCGCGAAGCTGCGCTATTATCCCACGACCACTCGTGAAGAGAGCCCGAAGATGGGCCGCATCACCGATCTCATGCGCTCGGGCGAGGTGTACCGCGATCTCGGTGTCGAACCGATCAGCCCCGAGCACGATCGTGCGATGGTCTGCGGCAACCTCGCGTTCAACCTCGAGATCAAGGAACTTCTGGAAAGCTACGGGCTTGAGGAAGGCGCGAATTCCGACCCCAAGCATTACGTGGTCGAAAAGGCGTTCCTCGACTGAAGGCACAAGCTGCCGAAAGGCCGGAAAACCACAGGAACTGCCCGGCGCAGTACCGTTTCCCGCTTGAAAGCGCAGGGGCGCATGGTTAGCTTGCGCCCCTGACTGACCTGTTTTGAAAGGACGAAAACCATAGCCCGCAGACCCCACAACGCGCCGCCCACACGTGAAACCGGTCCCCGAGTCAATGACCGCATCAGGGTAGCAGAAATCCGGCTCATCGGAGCCGAAGGCGAGAACATCGGCGTCGTCACCCCCGAACGGGGACGCGAACTGGCCGAAGAGGCCGGTCTTGACCTCGTGGAGATCTCGCCGAACGCAAATCCGCCGGTCTGCAAGATCATGGATTTCGGCAAGTACAAGTACGAACAGCAGAAGCGCGAAGCCGAAGCGCGCAAGAAGCAGAAGACCATCGAGGTCAAGGAAGTGAAGTTCCGTCCGAATACGGACGTTCACGACTACGAAGTGAAGATGAAGAACGTCTTCAAGTTCCTCGAGAAGGGCGACAAGGTGAAAGTCACCCTCCGCTTCCGCGGACGCGAGATGGCACACCAGAATCTCGGCCGCGAACTCCTGGAGCGCGTCGCGGACGACGTGAAGGAAGTCGGCAAGGTCGAGAACATGCCGAAGATGGAAGGCCGCCAGATGATCATGATGATCGGTCCGGTGAAATAAGCTTCATCGCCGTTTCGAGCGAGACCGGGGCACCCTTGGCGGTGCCCTTTTTCGTGAGCCAGCCCAGGCCCGGGGCCTCTTGGTCATGCGCGATGTGACCTGTCGCCGCCAACCACCCCGAAGGCCGATCGAGGCTAGTAGGGTCAGAACTGGGCGGCGACAGTTTCCGCCTTTTCCGGCATGTCGCAGACCGGAGATCCTGTCAGACGGACCTCGCTCACGCGTCGCGCGCCCGTCCGCGCGCCGCGACTTCCTTCAAGAGGCCGCCCACGCCCATGCCGGCGATATCTTCGGGGCTGACGGGAACGCCGCAGATCAGCCGCTCCATCACCCAATCCGCGCCGTTCAGCGCCGGAGAGCGCGCGCAGCCGGGCAGACCGATCACCGGCCTGCCGCCGAGCGTGCCGAAAAAGAGCAGGTTGCCGGGGTCGACCGGCATTCCGAAATGCGCGACCTCACCACCCGCGCGGCGGAGCGCCTCTGGCGCGGTGTCGCGGCTGTCGGAGGTGGCCGAGCCCGTCAGGATCAGGATCGCTCCGGCCTCGGATGCGGACAGCGCATCCGCCAGAGCGTCTATCTCGTGCGGGACGACATGCGGATCGGCAAGCGTGACGCCGAGACGGGTTAGCCTGTCCTCGATCGCCTTGTGACCCTTTGCCGGATTGAGGCCACTGCCCACATCCGTCTGGATGAGTTCGGCATGGTTGAGCGCGGGCGCATGAAAGCTCAAGGCGCCCGCGCCGTGACGCGCCGCCTCCTCGAGAGCCGTGCCCGGAACCGCATAGGAGATGATCTTGACCGTCGCGACCATGCCGCGCGCGTCCATCCGCTGCCATGGTGGGACGGTCGCCACGGTGATCATCGGATGCGTCGCGTTCAGCGCGTGGATTTTCGCAGCATCGATGCCCGCGAGCCCCGGACCCTTTGCGAAGATATTGGCGCGGCCCGTCGCGGCCTTGCCGATCCGGAGGCCGGTCTCGCGTTCGGGCACAATCGCTCGGGCCAGCCGTCCCGCCGCGTCGTCCTCGGTCACGTCGCCGTCCTCGAGCCGGGCGACCACGACATCGTCATGCCCGGTCTCGGCGAGGCGGTGCAGATCCTCGGGCCCCAGCGTCACGCCCTTTTTCAGCTTACCCCGATTGAGCGACACCGAATGCGCGAGGATCGCGCCCTCGGCCTCGGCAAGGGGAACGGGGCCGAATTTCATGATCCGCGCCTCAGAACCCGGGTCATCTCGCCCATGATCGACACGGCGATCTCGGCCGGCCCCGCAGCTCCGATATCGAGACCGATCGGCCCGTGGATGCGCGCGATCTCGTTCTCGGTAAAGCCCGCCTCCTCGAGCCGGCTCACGCGCTTGGCATGCGTTCGGGTAGACCCCAGCGCACCGATGTAGAAGCAGCCCGAGCGCAGCGCGCGCATGAGCGCGGGATCGTCGAGCTTGGGATCGTGGGTCAAGAGAACCAGCGCCGTGCGGCTGTCGAGCCCGGCCGTCTCGACCGCCTCGTCGGGCCAGTCGTTCAGGATCGTCTCGCCCGGAAAGCGCGCCTCGGAGCCGAAGGTCTCGCGCGGGTCGATCAGGATGGGATCGTAGCCTGCGATCCGCGCCATCGGCACCAATGCCTGCGCGATATGCACCGCTCCCACGACGACAAGTCGAAGCGGCGGATTGTGGATGGTCACGAAGGTGCGGCTGTCCTCCTCGAAGCCGGCGCGGTCCATGCGGAACCGGGTCTCGAAACCCGATCGCGCAAGGCGGCGGCTGCCCGCATCGAGATCCGCGACGACGGCGACGGGGTCGCGAGCGGCGCGCGCGGCGACGAGTTCTTCCATCAGATCGACCGGCAGGACCGCGCCCAGCGGCTCCACCAGCACCCGGATGGTTCCGCCGCAGGCGAGCCCGACCGCGAAGGCATCCGCGTCAGAGACACCGAATTCGAGCTCGCGCATCGTGCCGTCCTCGAGCGCTTCCAGCGCCTCGACGATCACCGCGCCTTCGACGCAGCCGCCCGAGACAGAGCCAGCGATCGCGCCATCGCCTGAAATCGCCAGTTGCGAGCCGACGCGGCGCGGCGCGGAGCCCCAGGTCTCGATCACTGTGGCAAGACACGCGCCGCGGCCGGCGTTGTGCCACTTGAGCGCGGTTTCGGGAATCGGGTCGAAACGGTCCATGGGCAATCCTCCGGGGTCTTCCTAACGCGGCGGGCCGCGCTTGTCGCGTCATCCAAAGGTCGGCGCGGTCGGATCGTAACGGTAGAGCCAATCGAATTGCCGCAGCATCAGGTCCGGCGCGAACGTCCCGCCCGCGCGGAGCACGAGATGCGCCGCATCGCGCAGGCCCGGCATCGCGAGGTGATACTTCCAGGCATTGCCGTTGGCCGCCGCGATGACGCGCCGCGCCCTCTCCTGCCGCCGTTTCTGGTAGGCTGTGAGAGCCGCCTCCAGCGACGGGGCCGCGCGGCAGGCATCGAACAGCTCCCAGGCGTCTTCAAGCGCGAGATTCGCGCCCTGCGCCAGGAACGGCAGCGTCGGATGCGCGGCATCGCCCAGAAGCGCGACCCCCTCGCCGTGCCATGTCTCCGCGACCGGATGACGAAAAAGCCCCCAGAGCCCCGGCACATCGGCTTCTGCGAGAAGACGCGCCGTGTCGCCGCCGAAATCGGAGAATGCCGCGCGCAGATCCGAGGGATCGCCGGTGAGCGACCAGCTTTCCTCCGTCCAATCGGCGCGCTCCTGCACCGCGACGAGGTTCACCTCCGCACCATCGCGCAAAGGATAGCTGACGACATGGCGATGCGGGCCCATATGCACACGCGCCTCGGGCGGGTGGTTCACCACGTTGGGCACCACGGCGCGCCAGGCCACCTGCCCGGTGAAGTGCGGCGGCGCGGCGCCGTTGAGGGCCGCGCGGACCACGGAATGCAAACCGTCCGCCCCGAGGATGAGGTCGGCACTGATCCGGTCTCCGTTCGCCATGTGCGCTTCGGGCCGTGCGCCCGGGCTCACCGATCCGAGTTTCTGCAAAAGGCGGATCTTGCCGCCCTCCTCGCGCACGGCCGAGGCGAGCATGTCGATGAGATCGGCCCTGTGGACTAGCCGGTATTCCATGCCGGGTCCGAGCCTGCCGAGATCGAGCCGCAGAACCTCCCGGCCCGCTCGGTAGTCGCGCAGAGAGACAGCCGCTGCCCGAGGCGCGCCGCCCGGAGCCAGCGGAAGGCCGAGCGCCTCGATGACCTTGAGCCCGTTGGGCGAGAGCTGCAGCCCGGCACCGACCTCGCGGATCGCCTCGGCCTGTTCGTAGACGGTGACGGATGCGCCTGCGCGCCGGAAAGCCAAGGCGGCGGCAAGCCCGCCGATCCCGCCGCCGATGACCGCAATATTGAGGCCGTCGATCTTCATGGCTCCTCCTCGAAACGAAAGGGCGCCCGGCCTGACCGGCCCGGCGCCCTTCCCGAATGGCTATGCCCGGACCTTAATCGTCGCGATGCACCTTCTCGCGGCGTTCGTGCTTTTCCTGGGCCTCGAGCGTCATCGTGGCGATCGGGCGCGCGTCGAGACGCTTGAGCGAGATCGGCTCGCCGGTGACTTCACAGAAGCCGAACTCTCCTTCTTCGATCCGGCGCAGCGCGGCCTCGATCTTGGAGACGAGCTTGCGCTGGCGATCGCGGGTCCGCAATTCGAGAGCGCGGTCCGTCTCTTCACTGGCGCGGTCGGTGACATCGGGGATGTTGCGGGTCGAATCCTGCAAGCCTTCGATCGTGTCGCGGCTATCGGCGAGAAGATCCTGCTTCCAGGTGATCAGCTTGCGGCGGAAATATTCGAGCTGCCGCGGGTTCATGAAATCTTCGTCCTCTGAGGGACGGTACTCGTCGGGAAGGAAGGTCTCCGGCTTCATTGCTGCTCCGTAAAAAACCCAGGTTCCCGGCATGGTGATCTACCGGGATATCTGGCACCCCTGTTCCGCGGCTGCGCATAGCTCAAGCCCGACGCAGTGTCACTACAGAACTTGCATTGCGCAGACTAAATACGGCTTTAGGACACAGCATGAACGCAAGAACGGAGCACCGCGCATGAAATTCGAGGGAACCGACGCCTACGTCGCCACCGACGATCTGACCATGGCCGTGAATGCCGCCGTCACGCTGGAGCGGCCGCTTCTGGTGAAGGGCGAGCCCGGCACCGGCAAGACCGAGCTTGCGCGCCAGGTTGCCGCCGCGCTCGGCACCCGGATGATCGAATGGTCGATCAAGTCGACGACGAAGGCGCAGCAGGGTCTGTACGAATACGACGCGGTCAGCCGCCTCCGGGACAGCCAGCTCGGCGACGAGCGGGTGAACGATGTGAAGAACTACATCCGCAAGGGCAAGCTCTGGGAAGCTTTCGAGGCGGACGAGCGCGTGGTCCTCCTGATCGACGAGGTCGACAAGGCCGATATCGAGTTTCCGAATGACCTTCTGCAGGAACTCGACCGGATGGATTTCTACGTCTACGAGACCGGCGAGACGATCCGCGCGCGGCATCGCCCCATCGTCATAATCACCTCGAACAATGAGAAAGAGCTGCCCGACGCGTTCCTGCGCCGCTGCTTTTTTCACTACATCCGCTTCCCGGAGCCGGACGTTCTGCGCAAGATCGTCGAGGTCCATCACCCCGGCATCAAGCCCGCGCTTCTGACCGAGGCGTTGACGCAGTTCTACGAGATCCGCGAGCAGCCCGGGCTGAAAAAGAAGCCGTCGACCTCCGAGGTCCTGGACTGGCTGAAACTGCTCCTGGCCGAGGATTTGCAGCCCGAAGATCTCAAACGCGACGGCGCGGACGCGCTGCCGAAACTGCACGGCGCGCTTCTGAAGAACGAGCAGGACGTGCATCTCTTCGAACGGCTCGCCTTCATGGCCCGGCGGCAGGGGCGCTGAGCGTCAGCAGCGACGTCCCGCCTTCGAGTAGACCAGGGCGGCCTGCGCGGGCGCTCAGACCTGATGCGGGGCTCTTGCCGCAATCCTCCCGAATTCCGGCCGGCGGATTTCCTATTCGTCGGCGAAATCTACAATCGTACATTCGCGCTGTGGCTTAACTGCACAGGGCAGGCCTCTGTTTTATATAGATCTTTCCAATCACCTGCCTCGCGCGGGCGGCTTTTTGGCCATCGTCGACATCTCGTGTCCATAAATCCTTCTTTCGCCCTATAGTGTCCCAACAAGCGACAAAAATCTCCCCGATCACTGTGGCATCTGGAATGAGCAGGCAGACCACATCCATGACCGCATCTTCAGACCTCACGGTGCGCGCGCTGGTGGCCGGGGACCGTGCCGAATGGCAGGCGCTCTGGTCTGCGTATCTCGACTTCTACGAGAGCAGCGTATCGGCCGAGGTTTACGAGACGACCTTCGCGCGGCTTCTGGACGGTGATCCGCGCAGCCACAGTTGCTTCGTGGCGGAATCGTCGGGGTCTTTGGTCGGCCTCACGCATTACCTGTTTCACCGCCATGCCTGGCGCATCGAGGAGGTCTGCTACCTGCAAGACCTTTACGCCGTGCCGGAAATGCGCGGACAGGGCGTGGGCCGCGCGCTGATCGAGGCGGTCTATGCCGCCGCAGACGCGCATGGGGCCGAACAGGTCTACTGGCTCACCCAGAGCTTCAACGAGACCGCGCGGAAACTCTACGACCGCATCGGTGTAGAGACCCCGTTCATCAAGTACCAGAGGCCCTGATGCGTCGTTTGATCCTTCCGCTTTATCTGCTTCTCGGTGCCTGTATGCCCGTCGCGCCGACCGAAACCGCGACCCGCGCCGCGGTGATCGCGGACAGCACGCTGCCCCCGATGCGCAGCTTCTCGGTGCCACGTCCCTTCCCTACGACGGCCTCGAACGCGGATATCGCGCGCGATTTCATCGAATTGTCCTTCGCTCTCGAATCGGGCCGCGCGCTGGAGCGTTTCACCCGCTTCGAGGATCCGATCCGGGTGCGCGTGACCGGACAGCCGCGCGCCTCCCTCTTCTCCGATCTCGACCAGGTGCTGCATCGATTGCGGACCGAGGCGCAGATCGACGTTGCCCGCGCTACCGGCGATGCCGCGCAGATCACCGTCGAGGCCGTGCCGCGCGCCGAGATCCGCCGCATCCTGCCGCAAGCGGCCTGTTTCGTGGTGCCGAACGTGTCGTCCTTGCAGGAATACCTGCGCGTGCGCCGCACAGGCCAGGTCAATTGGTCCAACATGACCGAGCGCAACCGTGTGGCGGTCTTCGTGCCCGCCGATGCCAGCCCGCAGGAGGTGCGCGACTGCCTCCACGAGGAGTTGGCGCAGGCCATAGGGCCGCTCAACGATCTCTACCGCCTGCCGGATTCGGTTTTCAACGACGACAATGTCCACACGGTGCTGACCGGTTTCGACATGACGATCCTGCGCGCCTTCTACGATCCGGCGCTGCAATCGGGCATGACTCGCGAAGAGGTCGCCGCGCGGCTTCCGGCGATCCTCGCCCGGATCAACCCGGCCGGACAGGGTCAGCGCGCCTCGAATCTCGATGCGACGCCGCGCGGCTGGGTCGATGCCATCCAGGCCGCCCTCGGGCCAGGCACGCCCAATCGCGAAGACGCGGCGCGCCAGGCGCTCTCGATCGCGATGGCTATGGGCTGGACGGATCATCGCCGCGGCTTCGCCCACTACGCGATGGGCCGCATCCTCCAGGCCCGCGATCTCGACGCCGCACTCGCGCAGTTCCGCGAAGCCGACCGCTTCTTCGCTGCTTCGCCGCGCACGCGCCTGCACCGCGCCTATGTCGCCTCCCAACTCGCCGCCCATGCGATCGCCCGGAACGAACCCGACGCCGCGCTGACCCTTCTGGCGCCGCAAATCGAGGTCGCGGCCCGGCACGAGAATGCGGCCCTTCTCGCCACGCTTCTGATGCTGCGCGCCGAGGCGCTGGACCTCTCGGGCCGCGTCACCGAAGCGCGGGAAGTGCGTCTGGACAGTCTCGGATGGGCGCGATACGGGTTCGGCTCGGACGTGGCGGTGCGCGGCAAGATCGACGAGATCGGTGCGCTGAACCCGCTCAAACGGAGGATCGGCTCTCTATGATCGTGATCGTCGCGGCGCTGCTTGGTGCCACTTTCGGGGGTGTGACCGCCAAGCGCCGCAAGGGTGACCGGCTCGATATCCTGCAATACGCCACGATCTACGCCATCGCTTTTGCACTCGCGGGACTCATCGTCACCATCGCGCTCGAGAAGATTCTGCTGTAAGGCAGAAGCCATGTTCGTCCCGTTCTTCGAAAAGCTGCGCGACGCCGGCGTGCCAGTGTCACTGCGCGAATACCTGACGTTCCTCGAGGCGATGCGCGCGGGCCTGGCGACCTACGATATCGAAGGGTTCTACTACCTCGCCCGTGCGGCGATGGTGAAGGACGAGCGGCATATCGACCGCTTCGACCGGGCCTTCTCGGCGGCGTTCTCGGGGCTCGAGGCGATCGATACCGAAGCGCTCATCGAGGCGATGGATCTGCCCGAGGACTGGCTGCGGAAAATGTCCGAAAAGCATCTCTCCGAAGAAGAGAAGGCGGAGATCGAGGCCATGGGCGGATTCGACAAGCTCATGGAAACGCTCAAGAAACGCCTGGAGGAACAGAAAGGCCGGCACCAGGGCGGCTCCAAATGGGTCGGCACCGGCGGCACCTCGCCTTTCGGCGCCTACGGCTACAACCCCGAGGGCGTCCGCATCGGGCAGAACGAGAGCCGTCACCGCCGCGCCGTCAAGGTCTGGGACAAGCGCGAGTTTCGAGAATACGACGATTCCATCGAGATCGGCACGCGCAACATCAAGGTCGCATTGAAGCGCCTGCGAAAATGGGCCCGCGACGGCGCGGCCGAAGAGCTCGACCTGCCCGGCACGATCCGGTCCACCGCCGAGCAAGGCTGGCTCGACGTTAAGACCCGGCCCGAGCGCCGGAACGCAGTGAAGGTGCTTCTTTTTCTCGATGTCGGCGGCTCGATGGACGATCATATCCGCGTCGTCGAAGAGCTGTTCTCCGCCGCCCGCTCCGAGTTCAAGCACCTTGAGCATTTCTACTTCCACAACTGCCTCTACGAAGGCGTCTGGCGCGACAATCGCCGCCGCTGGGATCAGCAGACTCCAACCGCCGAGGTGCTGCGGACCTACGGGTCCGACTACAAGTGCATCTTCGTCGGCGATGCCTCGATGAGCCCCTACGAGATCGCAATGCCGGGCGGCGCGAACGAGCACTGGAACCAGGAAGCCGGGCAGACCTGGCTCATGCGGGCGCGGGCGCAGTGGCCTGATCACATGTGGATCAATCCTGTCCCCGAGAAATACTGGCAATATACCCAATCGATCGGGATGATCCGGGAGATCTTCGAGGACCGGATGGTGCCGATGACGCTCGAGGGGATCGAGGCAGGGATGCGCGAGCTCAGCCGATAGGCTGCCCGCACAATAACACCGTCACGCTCTGGAACTTATATCGCGCGCGACCGTTTTTCCTTTGAACCAATCAAAGGAGGATCTCATGGCAATCGAGAAATTCGGAACCGCACATTGGTCGGGCGACCTGCAATCGGGCACGGGCGAGGTCTCGACCGAGTCGGGCGCGCTCGACAAGGTGCAATACGGCTTCAACAAGCGCTTCGAAGGCGAGCCGGGCTCGAACCCCGAAGAGCTCGTGGGTGCGGCGCATGCGTCCTGCTACTCGATGGCGCTGTCGATGATCCTCGGCAACCATGACGTTGTCGCAGACGACATCGACACGAAGGCAACGGTGAGCCTCGAGAAGGACGGCGACGGCTTTTCCGTCACCAAGGTCCATCTCGACGTGACCGCGAAAGTACCGGGTCTCAGCGAGGACAAGTTCATGGAAGCGGCGAACGCGGCCAAGGACGGCTGCCCCATCTCCAAGCTCTATGCGGGCGGCACCGCCGAGATCACGATGGACGCCAAGCTCGCCTGAGCTTCGCGATCCACGCCTTGATAACGCGCCCGGGAGCACAGGCTTCCGGGCGCTTTTCGTTCGGCACATCGCGCCCCATATTGGGGATATGCTGAAGCTCACCCCGATCATTTTCGCGATTCTCTACGCGCTGGCGATGTACCGATTTTCCGCCTGGCGGACGGGCAAGGAGCTCGACGAGAAGTCGACCGAGCTCGCCGATCCGGGATTGCGCGACATCCTTGGCAAGCTCGCCCGCGCGCTCGATGTGCCGCGCATCAAGGTTCATATCTACGAGATCGACCCGGTGAACGGGCTCGCCGCGCCCGATGGGCGCATCTTCATCACCCGCGGCTTTTACCGGAAATACCGCTCTGGCGAGGTGTCGGGAGAAGAGCTGGCCTCGGTCATCGCCCATGAGCTCGGACACGTTGCGCTTGGCCATTCCAAGCGGCGCATGATCGACTTCTCGGGGCAGAACGCGATCCGTGCGGCACTTGCGATGGTGCTGGGTCGGATCATTCCCGGCATCGGTGTCTGGATCGCCAATGCCTTGACGTCCCTCCTGGCCGCACGGCTGTCGCGCGGGGACGAGTTCGAGGCCGACGCCTATGCAGCGGCGCTTCTGACGAAGGCCGGAATCGGTGTCGGCCCGCAGAAATCCCTCTTCAAGAAGCTCGAAGCATTGACCGGCGCTCGTGCGGGCGCGGTGCCCGCATGGCTCATGAGCCACCCCAAGACCGAAGAGCGCGTGGCCGCGCTCGAGGCGCTCGAGGCGCGCTGGCAGACCGTGGAGGGGTGACGGGCCGCGGCTCAGACCACGTCGAAAAACGCTTCGGCGAGGTCGCGTCCGTTCACCTGCAGGATGAGCACATGCGGTCCGGGATGCCAGGTGAAGGTTGTTGCCGCTGCCTTGATCGGGTGCCGTTTCGAGAGCGTGAGGGGCGCGCCCGGAACGGCGCGGCCCGTGCCCAACTTGAAGACCTTCTCACCGGGACGGCCGGAGGGCCGATGGAAGCGTATGCGGTAATCGACAACAAGGCGGGTCTCGGATGCAGCGGAGATCTCCGCCGCGATCTGCAGCGCCTCGCCGATCCGGGCCGTCGGCGACACGTCGAGATCGATCTCGAGTGCCGCCTCGGGGTCATATCCGAGCAGCTTGAGGGCTTGTGGCTCGCAGCGCTTGACCGCCGTGCGAAGCGCGTGGCGTGTTATCCAGTCGAGCTCGCCCGCGCCCTGCCGCCCTTCCGCGCGCCAGGCCTCAAGACGCAAAACCACGGTGGCTAGATCCGATTTTGTCAGATCATTCAGGTGGTTGGCCACTGAGCGCGTGACATACCGCGTTGGATCGGCGTGCAGCATGTCTAGAAGCGGCAGCGCGCGATCCGGGGCCAGCGTTATGTTCTGCGCCCAAGGCAGGCGTGGCCGCGTTCCTTCAGAGACGAGGCGACGGACGTGGTAGTTGGGATCGCCCGCCCAGCCCTCGAGCCGCGCGAGGGTCATTTCCGGCCAGCGGTCGAGGAAAGGCCGGATGTAATATTCCATCGAGAAGCGCTGGGTCGCGGCATGGAGAAGATCGAGCGCGCGATCGGGATGCATCTCGAGACCGTGGCGCACCGCCAGAACGCCCGGCACCGCATGGATGAAGCGACCGAAATCGTCGTCCCGGCGCGTCGAATCGAGTGGCGGCGGCATCGCATCCTCGAGCGCGTCGGCCAGGGCGGGAAAGTCGCGCGGAAGCTGTGCCTCGAGACAGGTGGCGATCCAGTCGATCCGCTGCATGAGACTACGTTCGGCAAGGCCCCTCACCGCCTCCGTCTCGAAGGCGGCCCGGTCGAACCCCGGCAGATGCGCATGCTCAGAACCCAGAACCGCAACGGTTTCTGCATTGAACAACTGGTCGGCGAGCGAGGTGCCAGCCCCGCCCCCTGCCCCGTCCGGCCCGCGCGCCAAATCAGAGCGTCGCGTTGATGCCGCCGCCATCGGCGAGGATGTTCTGCCCCACGATGTATCCGGCATGCTGCGAGCACAGGAACGCGCAGGTGCGCCCGAACTCCGCCGCGGTCCCGTAGCGCCGCACCGGAATGGTCTTGAACTTGGCGGCGCGCACGTCCTCTAGGCTGGTGCCTTGCGTGTCCGCCGCGGCGCGGTCGAGCGCGTCGATCCGGTCGGTGTCATGCGCGCCCGGCAGAAGGTTGTTGATCGTCACGCCATGCTGGGCGACCTGTCGCGAGGTGCCCGCGACGAAGCCGGTGAGCCCGGCCCGCGCCGAGTTCGAGAGTCCCAGCGCCGGGATCGGTGCCTTGACCGATTGCGAGGTGATGTTGACGACGCGGCCCCAGCCCTTCTCCATCATGCCTGGCAGCATGGCTTGCATCAGCGCGATGGGGGTCAGCATGTTCGCCTCCAGCGCGGCGATGAAATCGTCCCGGCTCCAGTCCGACCAGACACCCGGCGGGGGGCCGCCTGCATTGGTCACGAGGATGTCGACCTGTCCTGCCGCCTCGAGGACGGCGGCGCGACCCTCCTCGGAGACGATGTCGGCGGCCAGCACTGTCACCTCGACCCCGTGCGCGTCGCGGATTGCCTGCGCTGTTGCCGAAAGCGCCTCTTCGCCTCGCGCGTTCAGTACAAGGTCGACGCCCGCTTCGGCCAGCGCTTCGGCGCAGCCTCGCCCGAGACCTTTCGACGATGCCGTTACCAGTGCCCTTTTGCCAGAGATGCCCAGATCCATGTCCTGTCCTTTTCTTGTTGCCGATACGTCGATAAAAGACCCGCATACCGGCCCTTTGATGACATATTTGATCACGAATTATGGGGGCAGAGTGACCTGTTTCGCGCCCGAGCGCGAGTAGAGAGAGTGCCCCTGATGCCGAAACCCGGCTCCGCGAGGTCCGCCCAGTCCCTGTCCGTCTTCCGGGCAGAGCATTTTCGCGTCGTGAATGGCGCGAATCTGGGGGATCCGGTCGGCTTTGCGGGCGAGATCGAACTCGACGATATCTACCGACTGTCGCCCGTGGCGCATGAGGTCACATTGCGTGTCGTGCCGCATCCCGATCGCCCGTTCTCGGTCGCACCGGGCACCGAGGTCGGCGAGCCGGGCGCCGCCCTACACCTCGATTGCGCGCTGACGCTGATGTCGGGCGATGGCGAGACGACAGAGGCGATCGTGCTCGTTGAAACCGATGACGAGGGCGATGTCGCGGACACCTATCTTCTACCCCTCGCGCCGATCACGCCCAAGCGGGACTACGCGCTCGTGGGGGTTGATACCGAGAACGCGCTGTCGAGCTTTGCCCAGCAGGCTTGCGTGTCGTTCACGCGCGGCACACTCATCGCGCTTGCCACCGGAGAGCAGCGCGCGGTCGAAGATCTGAAGGTCGGCGACAAGGTTCTGACCCGCGATGACGGCCCGCAGCCAATCCGCTGGATCGGGCAGCGCACCACACGCGCGGTGGGCGGCTTTGCGCCGGTGGAGATCAAGGCGGGTGTTCTCAACAATCTCAACGATCTGGTCGTCAGTCCCGATCACAGGCTCTTCATCTACCAGCGCAGCGACGAGCTTGGCGCGGGACGCTCCGAGCTTCTGGTCCGCGCGCGGCACCTCGTGAACGGGGAGACGATCCGCCAACTGTCGGGAGGCTTCGTCGATTATTTCCAGATGCTCTTCGATCAGCATCAGATCATCTTCGCGGAAGGTATAGCCGCTGAATCCATGCTCGTGGACGAGCGGACCGCCGCCATTCTGCCGGGCGAGCTCGGCGATCGATTGTCGGCGCTGCTGCCGGATCACGAGGAAAGCTCGCACAGCGCCCTCGAGGTTGCGGAGGATCTTTTGAAACGAGCGGATGCGATATCCGCCTTGCGAAAATCGTCGAGCGGATAAGGCTTTCGGGCGGTTTGATCTGCGGATTCGCGTAACGCTTTGAATAAACGCAACGCGCGGAAAATAATTGCCGCCGCGCGCGCGCATTTTCGCAAATCAGTCCATCTTATAGAAGAACTCTTCCCGCACGATTTTTCCGTTGGCGACGTGATAGACGCCGACCTCCTCCATCTCGGTGGTCTCGCCGCTGTTCTTGTCGCGCACCTTCATTGCGAAATGTACCGCGAACCGGTCCTCGCCATGCGGGAACGGACCAGAGATCGTGCCATCCAGCAGCTCCATGTTCTCGTTCCACCAGGCGTGTTTGCCCTTGATGCCTTCAAGGCCGTGCGTCTCTCGGCTCTCCGCGCCGGGCATGCAGACAGCTTCGACCGACACCGCATCCTGCGCATACAGCGTGTCGAGATTGGCCGTATCGCTGCCGTCACGGCAGCCGGCCACGAGCTTTTCCGCCAATTCCAACAATTTCATCGCAGTATTCCTGAACTTTGTTCACCTAATGTTCTCACCATAGCGTGAGCGCGGCGATTCGGGAACGGAAATCGTCAATGCTGCCGCAGCGCCTCGATCAGCTCGTCCTTGGTCATGTCCGAACGGCCCTCGATGCCGATCTCCTGCGCGCGCTCGTAAAGCTCGTCCTTGCTCCACTCCTCGTAAGGGGGTTGCTTGCCACCTTTCTTCGAGGGGGACATGTCGTCATTGGCCTTGGCATTGGCGATCCGCGCCGCCTTTTCCTTGGACATGCCCTCGTCGCGCAAATCCTCGTACAGCTTCTCGTTCTTGATGCTCGGGCGGTCGGCCATGATCGTCTCCTGCGGGTCCGGGTGACAAACATCCCTGCCGCTCTCTCGGTTCCCGCGCCGCGCGATGCACCGATTGCGGCGGCCCCGCGCCCGGACTATATCGCGCGTCATGCTCGATGTGCCCACGAACCGCCCCGACCTGCCGCCCGAAATCGCGCGGCGCCGCACCTTTGCGATCATCTCGCATCCCGATGCGGGCAAGACCACGCTGACCGAGAAGTTTCTGCTCTTCGGCGGCGCGATCCAGATGGCAGGGCAAGTGCGCGCCAAGGGCGAGGCGAGACGCACGCGGTCCGATTACATGCAGATGGAGAAGGACCGCGGGATCTCGGTCTCGGCCTCCGCCATGTCCTTCGACTACCACAATTTTCGCTACAATCTCGTGGACACGCCCGGCCATTCGGATTTCTCGGAAGACACCTACCGCACGCTGACCGCCGTGGACGCGGCGATCATGGTGATCGACGGCGCGAAGGGCGTTGAAAGCCAGACGCAGAAGCTTTTTGAAGTTTGCCGCCTGCGCGATCTTCCGATCCTGACCTTTTGCAACAAGATGGACCGGGAGAGCCGGGATACGTTCGAGATCATCGACGAGATCCAGGAGAACCTCGCGATCGACGTGGCCCCGGCCAGCTGGCCCATCGGCATGGGGCGCGATTTCCTCGGTGCCTACGACATGCTCAACGACCGGCTCGAGCTCATGGACCGCGCCGACCGCAACCGCGTCGCCGAGAGCATCGAGCTCAAGGGACTGAACGATCCCGAGCTTGAAAACCACATTCCGGCGGAGCGGCTCGCGCAGCTGCGCGAGGAGATCGAGATGGCGCGCGAGCTGCTGCCGACACTCGACGCGCAAGCCGTGGCCGAGGGTCACATGACACCGATCTGGTTCGGCTCCGCGATCAATTCCTTCGGCGTGAAGGAGCTGATGGACGGGATCGGCCGGCTCGCGCCAGAGCCGCAGCCCACCTCCGCAGAGCCGCGCCAGATCGCGCCCGAGGAAAAGAAGGTCACAGGCTTCGTCTTCAAGGTGCAGGCCAATATGGACCCCAAGCACCGCGACCGGGTCGCCTTCGTGCGCCTGTCCTCGGGGCATTTCGAGCGCGGAATGAAGCTCACCCACGTCCGCTCCAAGAAACCGATGACGATCTCGGCCCCGGTCCTGTTCCTCGCCTCCGACCGCGAGCTGGCCGAGGAGGCCTGGGCGGGGGACATCATCGGCATTCCGAACCACGGGCAACTCAGGATCGGCGACACGCTGACCGAGGGCGAGGCGCTCAAGGTCACGGGCATTCCTTCCTTCGCGCCGGAGCTTCTGCAATCCTGCCGCGCGGGCGATCCGATGAAGGCCAAGCACCTTGAGAAGGCGCTGATGCAATTCGCAGAGGAAGGCGCCGCCAAGGTCTTCAAGCCGAATATCGGCTCGGGCTTCATCGTCGGCGTCGTGGGCCAGCTTCAGTTCGAAGTTCTGGGCAGCCGGATCGAGCTGGAATACGGCCTGCCCGTCCGCTTCGAGCCCTCGCAATTCACGTCAGCGCGCTGGGTGCATGGCGACAAGCAGGCCGTGGACAAGTTCGTCAACGCCAACAAGCAGCATATCGCGACCGACAATGACGGCGATCTGGTATACCTCACGCGCCTGCAATGGGACATCGACCGGATCGTGCGCGACTATCCCGACGTGACGCTTTCCGCGACGAAGGAGATGATGGTCTGAGCGCTTCGCGTCACGACCATTCCGCCGTTTGGCCTTGTTCGGGCCGATTTGCTGCGCCACGCTCTTCGCGATGAGCAAAGACACGGGCAAACGCCCCGCCTATCCCGGCGGGATCGACGCCGTGCTGACCCAGATGGAGGGACGGCGCGACCCGATCACCTATGCTGAAGGCCAGGCGCTGCCGCCTGTCGACATCGACCTCGCACCGCTGAAGGCGACACGCATCAGCCCGCCAGCCGAGGATCCGTCAGAGGCCCCGCCTTTCCGCTCTGCCTACCATCGCAAACGGTTCGCGCTCCGGGAGGAATTCACCGGCGCCTCGGAACTGGCCTGCCTGCACGGTCTCCTGATCGCGCATCTTCGCAAGCGATCCTGGCCGAACCATGCGCCTGCACTCTTCCGCCGGCTCTGGGCCGAAGAGGCGGAGTTCCTGCTCGCCGCGCTCGATCTGCGGTGGCAGGTTTCTGCGGTCACGACCTTCGGCGATCACGGTGCAACACCAGAGGAGCGCGCCAGCGGGCTTGCCCTGTCGACCCTGTTCGGCGCGATGAAGCTCTATGAGACCGAACGCCTCTATTCCGGGCGCAAGCCGGACGCGGCCTTCGCGTTGGATGACAAGGTGAAATCCAAGCTGCCGATGCAGATGGATTCCTATTCTATCCTGCATGGCGGGCTCGACGTGAACATGCTGGGGCGGCTCTGGCAGGAAGCCGAGGCCGCGCCGGTGATCCGGCCGCTCGCGCAGCATCTGATCGGCGCGCTGATCGACGACCCCGCTACGATCTTCCAGCGCCTCGCGACGATGAAGGCACGCAAACAGAAACGCGAGGACGGCGCCAAGCCCGAGAAGAAAAAGCCCGTGAACATGGCGCCAGTTCCAGCCCGCGCGGCCCGGCTGACAGCAGGCACGCTGCGCTGGGGGGTGGTCGCGACGATCAAGGCCGAAACCGAGGCCGCGCTGCGCTTTGCCGCGCATCACCTCGAACTCGGCGCGCACGCGATGCACATCTTCCTCGATGTCCCGCAGCCCGAAACCGCCGCCGCGCTGTCCCGCGATCCGCGTATCCGGGTGATCACCTGCGACACCGCCTATTGGGACGGGCTCGGCAAGCCGCGCATGGAGGCGCACCAGCTCCGCCAGGTCTGGAATGCCACGCGCACGCTTCAAACCGAGGCGGACCGGCTCGATTGGCTGGCGCATATCGACGTGGACGAGTTTCTGCTGCCGGACCGGCCCATTGCCGAGATCCTCGCCGACGTGACGCCCTCGGCCGCGCTTGCACGGATAACGCCGGTCGAGGCGCTCGCTCCGGACGACGGCTCCCTGCCCTCGGCCTTCAAGCTCACCCATGCCGCGGCAGGCACCCGCAAAGCCGAGGTTCAGGACATCTATCCGACCTTCGGAATGCACCTCTATGGCGGTTTCCTCAGTCACACGACGGGCAAGGTCTTTGCCCGCACCGGCATCCCCGAGACGCGGTTCGGTATCCATGCGCTCAAGCATCGCGGGGCGGAAGTGACGAACAAAGTCACGCTCAGCGACGTGATTCTGGCCCATCTACACGCCCCCGACTGGCAGACATTCCTGCGTCACCTCGATTTCCGGCGCACCCGCGGATCCTATGCCAAGCAAAGCGAGCGGCCGGGCCGGCTCGGCGTTGCCGATATTCTGGGCATGTTGCAGGACGAAGACGGCGAGGCGGGCCTTCGCACCTTCTTCGACGAAATCTGCCGCGACACGCCGGAGCTGCGCGCAAAGCTGGCCGCGCACGGCATGCTGAAGCTGCATCCGCTCGATCTCGACGGGGCGGTCGCGCGCGTCTTCCGGGGCCGCGCCGCCTGATGCGCTGGGGCATTGTCGCGACGATCAAAGCCCCGCTGCCGCGTATCCTCGACTTCGCCGCATGGCATCTGGACCTCGGCGCCGAGCGGCTGTTTCTCTATCTCGACGACGGCGATTCTGAGGCTGCGCGCGTCCTTAACGCGCATCCGCAGATCAATGTGACAGAAACCGGCCCCGCCTACTGGAAGAACAAGGGCGGCCGGCCCGACATGCACCAGAACCGCCAGTGCCGGAACGCGCGGCACGCCTATAACCGCGCGGGCACGCTCGACTGGATCGCCCATATCGACGTGGACGAGTTTCTTTTGCCCGAGGGATCCGTGTCCGCCGCGCTTGCCTCTCTGCCGAAAGACGCCCTCTGCGCGCGGATGCGGCCGGCAGAGGCACTCGCGCGGGAAAGCGATACGCCTGCGCGAGATTCGATGCGTCACTTCAAGGCGTTCCATGTCGATCAGACGGCGCGGCAGGATGCGGCGCAACGCATCTTCGGCGACGCGTCCCGGCACCTCTCAGGCGGTTTTCTGAGCCATGTCGCGGGCAAGCTCTTCATCCGAACCGGCCACAAGGGCTTGCAGATCCGCATCCACAATATCCGGCTCGGCGACGTGCAGAACCCCGGTGAAGTCGCCCTGCCCGACATTCCGCTCGGCCATTTCCACGCCGAAAGCTGGGAGGCGTTTCTCGCCGCCTACAGGTTTCGCGTGACCCGGGGCTCCTACCGGGCTGAGTTGAAGCCGCAAGCGCGCGGCTCAGGGGCTCTCAAGCTGCATGATCTGTTCACTCAGATCGAGGCCGACGAAGGCGAATCCGGGCTCCGCCGCTTCTACGATATCGTGGCATTGGCGACGCCCGACCTCCGCTCCCGGCTCGCGGCGGAGGGCCTCCTTGTCTCGCGCCGCATGGACCTGCCCGCGCTCGTTGCGCGACATTTCGGTCATGAGCGCGGTTCGCGATAGTCCGTATCGGCAGGTCAGATTGACGTCATCGCCCCTTTTCGCTAGAGAGCGGCACGCTTGCCGGCGCGCTGCCGGCCCCGACCCCTTGCGCGGGGTTATCTTACGCAGACGCACGGGCCAGGATGTGTCCGTGAACACCGGATACACATGACCAAATTTGCAGATCTGAACCTCAGCCCGAAAGTGCTGAAAGCCATCGAAGAAGCGGGCTACGAGACGCCCACCCCGATCCAGGCGGGGGCCATTCCCCACGCGCTCGAGGGCCGGGACGTGCTCGGCATCGCGCAGACCGGAACGGGCAAGACGGCCAGCTTCACGCTGCCGATGATCACCAAGCTCGCCCGCGGTCGCGCCCGCGCCCGGATGCCGCGCAGCCTCGTGCTCGCGCCCACGCGCGAGCTTGCCGCCCAGGTGGCCGAGAATTTCGACACCTATTCCAAGCATGTGAAGCTCACCAAGGCGCTGCTGATCGGCGGCGTCAGCTTTGCCGAGCAGGACAAACTCATCGACAAGGGCGTGGACGTGCTGATCGCGACGCCCGGTCGCCTGCTCGATCATTTCGAGCGTGGCAAGCTGCTGCTGACCGGCATCGAGATCATGGTCGTCGACGAAGCCGACCGGATGCTCGACATGGGCTTCATTCCCGATATCGAGCGTATCTTCTCGCTCACGCCCTTCACCCGGCAGACCTTGTTCTTCTCGGCCACGATGGCCCCGGAGATCGAGCGGATCACCAACACGTTCCTCGCCGCACCGGCACGGATCGAGGTTGCCCGGCAGGCCACCGCCTCCGAGACGATCGAGCAGGGCGTCTTGATGCTGAAATCCTCGCGCCGCGACCGCGCCGATAGCGACAAACGCCGGGCGCTGCGGGCCCTGATCGATGCCGAGGGCGAGAAGCTGACCAACGCCATCGTCTTCTGCAATCGCAAGGTCGACGTGGATATCGTTTCGAAATCGCTCAAGAAATATGGCTATGACGCGGCCCCGATCCACGGCGATCTGGACCAGTCGGTGCGGACGCGGACGCTTGAAGGGTTCCGCGCGGGATCGCTCAAGATCCTGGTGGCATCTGACGTGGCCGCGCGCGGCCTCGACGTGCCGTCGGTCAGCCACGTCTTCAACTTCGACGTTCCGGGCCATGCCGAGGACTACGTTCACCGGATCGGCCGGACGGGTCGCGCAGGCCGTGAAGGCAAGGCGATGACGCTCTGCATTCCGCGCGACGAGAAGAACCTCGAAGACGTGGAGCGCCTGATCGACAAGCCGATCCCGCGCCTCGACAACCCGCTCGGTGACACCGCGCCCGAAACCAGCGCAGAGGCCGAAGGCGACGAGAGCAATCAAAAGCCGCGCAAATCCCGGTCCCGCTCGCGCTCGCGCAGCAAGACGCCTCAAGCGAGCGACGCCGCGACGGATGCGCCGAAAGAGGTCCAGTCCGAACAACAGGACGAGACCTCCGAGCAGAAGTCCGAAGCCAAGCCCGAGCCGAAATCCGACGACAAGTCGCAGCGCGGCAAGTCTTCGCGCGGCGGACGCGGCGGGCAGCGCGGCGGCAAGCAGGATGACGTCGTCGGTATGGGCGATCACATGCCCACCTTCATCGCCAAGAGCCTCGACGAACGCAAAGTCGGCTGAGCGCGGTTACGCCGATGTGACCGGGCACGGGATGCAAGTTCCGCTGCCTGGGATATCCTCTGGTCCCACAGGCCAATGAAAATGAGGATAATCCCATGTTTCGCACCGCTTCGGCGGCCCTTGCCGCGTCGCTTTTCGCCGCTCCAGCGCTTGCGCAGGAGTGCACCGCGACGGTCAATGCCAGCGAAATCGTCATCAACACCGAAGAGCTTGGCGAGGATCGCTCCAGCCCCGGCATCCGCGAGAGGCTGGTCGACTGGCCGTCCAGACGCTGGGACCGCGCGCGCGGCCGCCCGCCGGAATGCGACAGCCAGACGATCATCACCTATCTCGCCGACCAGGTGCCCGCGCAGGACGTGAACGGCTATTGCCTGTCGGAGCTAGAAGAGACCGGCTACATCCTTGTGCCCGGCGCGCGCAATTACCGCGGCCGCTGCACGGAGACCGCCTGCCAGAAGGTCAATGCCGCCGCGGATGCGACCGTCAGCACGACAGCCGCGCTCGCTTCGGCGGTGCAGCGCAAATCTGGCGAGACGAAAGAGCGGCTCGACGGGGTCGTCCACGGCTCGGGCGCCCTGATCCTGTCAGGGTCGCGAGATCTGGTGCTGGGCGCGCTCGGCAGCGCGGGCACGGCGGCCCTTGGCACGGTTGGCGCACCGGTCGCCGCCGTCGGCGCGGGGGTCACGCTCGTCGGCGTGGGCGGCGCGCTGTATTATTGCTCGGGCTCCGAGGGGCCGGACCTGCCGCCGCTTGACGGACAGTTCCAGAACCCCGAGGACCGCGACCCCTCGCTTCAGTGATCAGCTGAGCCGGGAGATGACGACTGTCACTTCCGGCTTCTTGCCGATTTCGTTCTGCGCGGCGTTCCGCACCGTGCGGCGCAGCCCCTCTTCCAATGCGTCGTCATCGGCGAGCACCTTGGGCTTGGCGCGTTCGACGAACTGCGCGAGCTCTTCCTCCAGCGCCGCGTCAAGCGGCTGCTGGCTGCGTCCCGTCTCGGCCAGACCCATCGGGTCGACCCAGGGCTCGCCCAGAGGCTCGTTGTCCTCATCAAGAACCAGCGTCACCGTGACATGGCCGTTCAGCGCCATGCGGATCCGGTCGCGCACCACACCGTCGAGCGCACCGACCTGCACGGAGCCGTCGAGATAGACGCGGCCTGTCTCCACGTAGTCGCAGGGTTTCCCGGTCGTCAGGTCGATCATCGTCCCGTTGGGCGCGACAACGCCGCGCCGCCCGTGCTGCGCGGCCAGGTTGGCGTGGGTCCGCAAATGGCGATGCTCGCCATGCATCGGCACGACCAGCTTCGGATCGGTCAGCTGGTGCATCGCGATCAGGTCCGGCCGGTTGGCGTGACCCGAGACATGATACTTGCCCGAGGAATCGTCGACCACATCGACACCGCGCTCGGAGAGCTGATTCATGATGCGGATGACGCCCTTCTCGTTGCCCGGAATGGTCTTGGAGGAGAACAGGAACAGATCGCCGTCCTTGAGCTCGATCCCGAAATGCTTGCCGCGCGCCAGCTGAGCGGAGGCCGCGCGGCGCTCCCCCTGGCTGCCGGTGACGATGAGCATCAGATTCTCGCGCGGAATGTCGCCCGCTGCCTCGATGGGCTCGGTCGAGGGAAAGCCGGTCAGAACGCCCGTCTCCTTGGCGGCCTCGACCATGCGCTGCATCGCGCGGCCCATGAGGACGATCGTTCGCCCTGCCCGGACACCCGCCTCGGCCAGCGTTTTGAGGCGCGCGACGTTCGAGGCGAAGGTCGTGGCGACAACCATGCCCTTGGCGTCCAGAAGCAGTTTCTCGATCTCGGGCCCGACCGTGGCTTCGGACCGGCCTTCATGCTCGGAGAAGACGTTGGTCGAATCGCAGACGAGCGCGGTCACGCCGTTCTTGCCGATCTCTTCCCAGATGCTGCGCTCGAACGGCTCTCCGACGACGGGCGTCACGTCGATCTTGAAATCGCCCGTATGCACGACGCGGCCGAGATCGGTATCGATCACCATGCCGGAGCTTTCGGGGATCGAATGCGAGATCGGCGCGAAGCCAACGCTGAACGGCCCGACCTGCTGCGTCGCGGGCCAAGGCTCCTGCGTGCGGACGATCTCGGGGGAAAGGCCGCGCTCGTCGAATTTCCGCCGGGCGATATTGGCGGTGAAGGCACGGGCATAAACGGGCGCGCCAAGCTCTTCCCAGAAATGCGCGACCGCGCCCACGTGGTCCTCGTGGGCGTGGGTCACGAAGATCGCCTCGATCCGGTCGCGCCGCGCCTTGAGCCAGCTGACGTCGGGGAAAATGAGATCGACGCCGGGCGTCGTGTCCATGTCGGGGAAGGTCACGCCCATATCGACGACGATCAGCCGCTCCTTGTCGGGCGCGCCGTAGCCATAGACGTAACAGTTCATGCCGATTTCGCCCGCCCCGCCCAAGGGCAGGTAGATCAGTCGGTTGGCGCTCATCGGATGTTTCCTTCGGTCTTGTTGTGATTGTGGATGACGGTCAAACCGTGCATCGTGAGTTCGTCTTTCCAGTCGTCAAATAGGTCTTCGGCCTGCTGGAACAAAGGCGCGAGCCCTCCGGTGGCAATGATCTTCATGGGCCGGTCCCGCTCTGCCTTGATGCGGGCGCAGACCTCGCGGATGACGCCGACATAGCCCCAGAAGATGCCCGACTGCATGCAGGCGACCGTGTTCGTGCCCACGACCCGCTGCGGACGGGAGATATCCACATGCGGAAGCGCCGCCGCCGCCTCGTGGAGCGCCTGGAGCGACAGGTTCACCCCCGGCGCGATGACCCCGCCGACATAGGCACCATCGGTATCGACCACGTCGAAGGTCGTGGCGGTGCCGAAATCCACGACGATGAGATCACCGCCGTAAAGGTCGTGCCCCGCGACGGTATTGACCAAACGGTCGGGGCCGACCTGCGTTCCCGCATCGACGCGGACATCGATGGGCATCAGGCAATCGGGCCGCCCGACGACAATCGGACGGGTGTTGAAATAGCGATCCGCAAGGACACGCAGGTTGAAGACGACACGCGGCACCGTCGAGGAGACGATCATGTCGGTGATCTCGGCCTCGATGTTCTGAAGCTTCATCAACGTGGAAAGCCAGACGTAATACTGGTCCGCCGTGCGCTGATGTTCGGTCGAGGTCCGCCAGGTCGCCAGGAATTCCGTCCCGTCCCAGATCGAGAAGACCGTGTTGGTGTTGCCGCAATCGATTGCGAGAAGCATGGTGCGCCGCCTCCGTTGAGGGTCAGAAGAAGACATCGGCGGCGGCGATGGAAACGCGGCCTTCCGGCGTCTTTAGGACAAGATTGCCGCGCGCGTCCACCGTCTCGAAGGTGCCGCGCGTCTCCGTGCTGCCGGTCCGCGCGGTGATGACCTCTCCAAGACGCGCCGCGCGCGAGAGCCAGGCCTCGCGGATCGGCGCGAAGCCGTAGGTCTTGAGGCTGGTTTCATGACGCGCGAAGTCCGCCGCCAAATGGTCTAGGAACGTCTCCGGCGTGGGGTCCGCGCCTGTCTCGGGAAGCAGAGCCACGGGCCGCACCGCGCCGTCCTCGACCTCGCTCGCATCGGGCGCCGCGATGAGGTTCACGCCGATCCCGATCGCAAGGTGATCGACCCGCGCGACATTCCCGAGAGTTTCCAGCAGGATACCCGCCAGCTTGCCGCCGTTCAGAAGCACGTCGTTCGGCCATTTCAGCGCGAAGGGCTCGACCCTGCCCGTCAGCCGCACGCAGGTATCGAAAAGCGCCAGCGCCGCCACGAAAGAACGCAGCGCGACAAGCTCCGGCGGCTCGGACGGCATCAGCAGAAGCGTTGCGGAGAAATTTCCCTCGGGCACGCGCCAGGCCCGTCCCCGCCTCCCCCGTGCGGCGGTTTGGCGATGCGCCATGATCCAGATCGGCCCGCTTGACGTTCGTGCTTGCCGCGCGGCCTCGGCATTGGTGCTGTCGACCTCGTCAAGGATCAGCCGCGCGTATCCCTCGGGCCAGGAGATCGCGCTCACGCCGCCGCCCCGTCCCGCCGGAAGGTGAGGTAATGCGGCACGCGCCCTTCGCGGAGCGCTTTCTGCTCGTAACGGGTGGAAATCCAGTCGTCCCAAGGGGTGCGCCAGTCGCGCGGCCCTTCGGCTGTCCAGGTGAATCCGGCTTTCGGCACTTCCTGCAAGGTCTGCCGGACGTAATCGGGAATGTCCGTCGCCACACGGAACTCCGTGCCCGGTTTCATCGCGCGGGCGAGTGGCTCCAGATGCTCAGGCGTCACGAACCGGCGGCGGTGGTGCTTTTTCTTCGGCCAAGGATCGGGATAGAGCAGGAACGCCTTGTCGAGCGATGCCTCGGGCAGAACGTCGAAGAGGTCGCGCACATCGCCGGGATGAATGCGGACATTTCCCGCCGGGTTGTCGCGGAGCTTGCCGAGCAGCATCGCAACGCCGTTGATATAGGGCTCGCAGCCGATGATACCGGCCTCCGGGTTCTCCAGCGCCTGGTGCACGAGATGTTCGCCGCCGCCGAAACCGACTTCGAGCCAGACGGGCTTGCCGTCGAACATGCCGGCCACGTCGAGAGGGTTGCGCTCGGGGTTTTCTTCCCATCCGACCGGGCCCGGCGCGTAGCTTGCCAGATCCTCGTCGAGATAGGCTTCCTGCGACTTACGCAGGCCCTTGCCCTTGAGCCGCCCGTAGAAATTGCGCCAGGGGGCGCCCGTGGAATGCCGGTCCTTCATGGGGCGCGGGCATAGCGCGGCGCGCGCGCCGCCGCAACGGGCTCAGAGCGCGAGGATCAGAACGAGGATCGAGAGCGTCAGCACCGCGATGCCCGCGATCTCGCGCCGCGTGACGCTCTCCCGGAAGAAGAGCGCGGAGACCGCGACGGAAAAGATCAGCTCCACCTGTCCCAGCGCCTGCACATAAGCCGCGTTCTGCAGCGTGAAGGCGGAGAACCACGACACGCTGCCTGCCATCGAGGCCGCACCGAGCCAGACGCCCCGTGCGCGCACAGCCCAAACCGCCGAGAGAGTGCCCGGCGTACGAAGCCGCAGCCAGAGGCCGAGCGCGGCCGTCTGCATCAGAGTGACAAGTGCGAGCGACAGGATTGCGCGCGTGACGGGATCGTCCGAGGCGACGGCCAGCGTTGCGCCCCTGTAGCCCACCGCCGAGATCGCGAAGAAGAAGCCCGAGCCGAGGCCGAGTGCCACCTCGCGCGGCCCGATCCGCTGCCACCAGCGGCCCGCGATCCCCGGCGTTTCGGACAAGAGCAGCACGCCCGCAAGCCCGATCAGGATCGCCGCCCAGCCGCCCGGAGACACCGCCTCGCCAAGGACGATGAAGGCGAGAAGCGCAGTCTGGATCACCTCGGTCTTCTTGAACGTGATGCCCACCGCGAAGTTGCGCGTCTCGAACAGCGCGACCACGCAGATCGTCGCAAGGATCTGCGCCAGTGCACCGGCAGGCGCGTATAGCCAGAACGCGCGCCCGAGCGGCGGCAGCCCCGTCCCTTGCAGCCAGAGCCAGAACGCCGCGCCCGCCCAGGCGAATGGCATCGCGTAGGCGAAGCGCGCAAAGCTCGACCCGGTGCTCGAGAGACCGCCCAGGCTCAGGATCTTGTGCAGTGCGAAACGCAGCGTCTGGAAGGCCGCCGCGCTCAGCGTGAAAAGGATCCAGGGCTCGATCATCTGAGCGGCGCCCGCCCGAGCGGACGAAAGGCCATGTTCAGTACGGGAAGGGGTGTGCCCGCCAGGCCGCGTCGAGCGCGTCCAGGCAGTCCTGCGACAGCTCCGTCTCGATCGCGCCCAGAGCGTGATCGAGTTGATCGAGCGTGGTCGCCCCGAAGATCGACGAGGTCACGAAGGGCCGCCGCGCGGACCAGGCGAAGGCCATGTGGACCGGATCATGCCCGAAGTCGCGCGCGATCTGCAGGTATGCCGCAACCGCCTCGAAGGCCCGGTCGGTCTTGCGCCCGCCAAGATCGCCCGCTCCGCCATCAGCGACGTTCACCTCCATCCGGCTGCCTTTCGGCATCGCTCCATCCTGGTACTTGCCCGACAGAAGCCCCGCACCGAGCGGCGAATACGGCAGGAAGCCCACCTCCTCGTGCAGAAGAACCTCGGCGAGATCGGTATCGGCCATCCTGTAGAGGAGCGAGTATTCGTTCTGCACGGCATCCATGCGGGGCAGCCCCTCGGCCTCGGCGATCCGGTTGAAAGCCATCGTGCCCCAGGCGCTCTCGTTCGAGAGGCCCATCGCGCGGATCGTCCCGCGCTCGACTTCGCGGGCGGCCCAGCCAAGGACATCCGACATGTGCTGGCGCGTTGCGGCGCTGTCCTGCTCCCAGGGTGCGAAGCTCCATTGCTGGCGAAAGGCGTAGGAGCCCCGGTTCGGCCAATGCAGCTGGTAGAGGTCGATCACGTCCGTCTTCAGCCGGCGGAGCGAGGCTTCGAGCGCCTCTGTCATCGTCGCGGGGCTGATCGGCGCGCCGTCCCGCACCGCGCCGAGCCCTGCGCCCGATACTTTCGTTGCGAGAACCCAGTCGTTTCGCCTGCCGGATTTCTCGAACCAGTCCCCGATGATCGCTTCGGTATGACCGATGGTCTCGGCCTTCACCGGGTTCACCGGATACATCTCGGCGGCATCCATGAAGTCGATGCCCGCCGCACCCGCGCGCTCGATCTGGGCATGCGCGGTCTCTGCATCGGTCTGGGAGCCGAATGTCATCGTGCCGAGGCAGACCTCCGTCACCTCGATGCCGGACCGGCCGAGCTTGTTCTTCTTCATGTCGCTGTCTCCAAATCGTTCGGCGCGAACCCTATCCGTCACGCCTCGCGTCGCAAGCCCTGGCTGACATCGGTTGGCGAGACCGCGACGGATTTCATCACGGCAAAACAGGCCGTGCCTTCGGAGAGGGCGAGCGTCTCGGCGCTGCGTTGGGTGATGCGGGCGAGGATCGCGTCCTCGCCGACCTGCAGCTGAGCGATCACGCCCGGTCCTTCGCCGCGGCGAATGGCGCGCACCGTCGCGGGCAAAACGTTGAGGGCAGAGATGTTCTCGGGACGCTCTGTCGCGACGATCACGTCCTGCGCGAGGATTCGCACGCGCAGTCGCGCGCCCTCCGCCGCATCGATCCGCGGCAAATACAGCCGCCCGCCAGAGATGCGAAGCTCGGTCAACCCGTCCGCCTCGTGGCCCGCGACCTCGGCAGTCAGGACCGCGCCCGCCTCGCGCAGGCCCATCACGTGAACGAGGCTCGGATCCGAAAGAAGCGCCTCCGCCGAACCCGACTTCAGCACGCGCCCCTCTTCCAGGACAACGATATGCGTAGCGAGCCGCGCCACCTCCGAGAGGTTGTGGCTGACATAGAGGATCGGCAGGCCCGTCTCGGCCCGCAGCCGTTCGAGATAGGGCAGGATCTCGTTCTTGCGGGGCGCATCGAGCGCGGCGAGCGGCTCGTCCATGAGGAGCAGTCGAGGCTCCGACAGAAGTGCGCGGCCGATGGCGACGCGCTGCGCCTCTCCGCCCGAGAGCGCGCCGGGCCGACGGGCGAGAAGCGGCGCAATACCCAGAAGCTCGGCCACGTGATCGAGCGCGCCCTCGCCCGACAGCCCCCGCGCGCGGCGCCCGTAGAGAAGATTGCGGCGCACATCGAGATGCGGAAAAAGCCGCGCTTCCTGAAAGACATAGCCGATGCGGCGCGCGTGGACTGGCACGGAATGGCCGGCGCGCGCGTCGAACAATGTCTCGCCCTGGACCGCGACACGCCCGTTGTCTGGCGCCGCGAGCCCCGCAACCGCGTTGACGAGCGAGGTCTTGCCCGAGCCCGATCGCCCGAACAGCGCCGTCACCCCGTCCGGGGCCTCGAAGGCCACGTCGAGTTGAAACGCGCCTTGCCGCTTCCGCACATCGACCGACAGCGTCATCGGCCCGCCACCCGCGCTGCGACCCGCCGCGCCAGCCATTCCGACAGAAAGAGAGCTGCCATCGCGATGGCAAGCGAGATCACCACCAGCGTCATCGCCGCGCCTTCGCCGCCCGGAACCTGCAGGAAGGCATAGATCGCAGAGGGGATGGTCTGCGTCTCGCCGGGTATGTTCGAGACAAAGGTGATCGTCGCGCCGAATTCGCCCATCGCTTTGGCGAAGGCGAGGATCGCCCCCGCGATCACGCCCGGCAGGATGAGCGGCAATGTCACCGTCGCGAAGACCCGCATCCGCGAGGCTCCAAGCGTCGCGGCGGCCTCTTCGAGTTTCGGATCGACCGCCTCGATGGCAAGTCGGATCGCGCGAACCAGAAGCGGGAAGGCCATGATGCCCGCCGCAAGCGCCGCGCCGGTCCAGCGGAAGGCGAGCGTGATACCGAAAAGCTCATGGAGCGCCGCGCCGATCGGACCCTGCCGCCCGAAGCCCAGAAGCAGCAGGTAGCCCGTTACCACCGGCGGCAGGATGAGCGGCAGGTGTACCAGCCCGTTGAGAAGGCCCCGCCCCGGAAACCGCACCCGCGCCAGAAGGTAAGCGACCGCGATCCCGAGCGGCATTGCCGCCAGCGTCGCCCAGAAGGCGACCTTGAGCGACAGGCGCACCGCCTGCCAGGCTTCGGGTCCGAGCGTCTCCATGACCTCCGCGATACTCTACTCGGGAAGCGGCGCAAAGCCGTGGCGCGCGATGATGTCCGGTGCTTGAGGCCCGCCGAGCCAGCGCAGGAACGCTGCCGCGGCTTCTGGTTCCGCCGCGGCTGTGGTGACGGCTCCGACGTAGCGGATCGGCGGATGGCTGTCCTCGGGAAAGGTGCCTGCGACGCGGACCCGCATCTCCGCGGCGGCGTCCGTCGCATAAACGATGCCGAGCGGCGCCTCTCCGAGCGCGACGAGCGCCAGCGCCGCGCGGACATTGTCGGCCTCGGCAAGGCGTGGCGCGAGCGCCTCCCACTCCCCGAGGCTTTCGAGCGCGGCGCGGGCATAGATCCCTGCCGGCACCGCATCCGTGAGCGCCACGGCGAGCCGGTCCTCAGGGCCGAGCCGGCTTGCGATATCGACGCCGGGTGCAAGCTCCGCGCTGCCTGCCGCCCCTGCCCCATGCGCGATCAGCACGAGCCGGTTGCCGAACAGCGCAGCCCGCGTCTCGGGGTCGACGGCGTCGCGCTCCTCCAGCCAGTCCATCCATTCGGGATTGGCGGAGACAAAGACATCGGCGGGCGCGCCTTGCGCGATCTGGCGGGCGAGGACGGAAGAGCCTGCGGGCGCGATGCGGATCTCGTCGCCGGAACTCTCCGAATAGATCTCCGCCGCCTCGGCGAGCACATCGCGGGTCGAGGCGGCCGCGAAGACCGTGATCTCGGCAGCCGTTCCCATGACGGGAAAGGCGAGCGCGGCGAGAAGGGAGAAGCCGGAAAGGCGCATAGAGACGAAACCATACATGTTCGATGACACAATGGGTTGCACGGCGCAGAGGCCCCGGCAAGTCGCCTTTGGTCGCGATCCGGACGTCATCACCCTTGAGAACAAATTGCGAACATTCTAGTTTATCTCGCATGACCGATCTGCTTCTCAGCCGCAAACCGCTCAAGGCGGCCCCCGCGCTCACCGTGGCGGGCGACATCGCCCTGACCGAAGGGCGCGTGCACGAGGCCTGCGGGCTTGGACGCTTCGCCTTCGCGGCTTTCCTGGCAAGGGCGGCTCAAGGGCCGGTGATCTGGATCTCGGGGCCCGGCGGCAGCGGGATGAACCCCGACGGGATGGCGCCCTTCTGTGATCCGGGACGGTTCCTGTTCGTGACCGCACGACGTCCGATCGACCGTCTTTGGGCGCTGGAAGAGACGCTCCGCGCGGGCGCGGTGGCGCTGGCCGTGGCCGATCTCGACGAAGCGCCGGGGCTGACGCCCGTGCGCCGCCTTCACCTTGCCGCCGAGACCGGGGCGGAGATGCGCCAGCGGCCCACGGGCCTTTTGCTGACACCCGGCGAGGGCGGCGCGGCGGGGGTCGAGAGCCGCTGGCATGTGAGCCCCGATCATGCCCCAAGCCGCGCTCGCTGGACGGCCCGGCGGGTGCGCGCCCGCATGGCTCCGCCCGCCGCCTTCTCGCTCCGGCACGACGAGACCGGCCTCTTCGCCGCGCCCATCCCGGTCTAGAAGCCGGCCCCTCTGTTCTCTGCCGCGCCCATCCGCTAGGAGGAGCCCAAAGCTCCACCACAGGCAAAGCGACACCCGGACATGGCGCGACATCTCATCACCTCGGCAATTCCCTATATCAACGGGATCAAACACCTCGGAAACCTCGTCGGCTCGCAGCTTCCCGCTGACCTCTTCGCCCGATACCAGCGCGCACGCGGCCACGAGGTTCTGTTCCTCTGCGCGACGGACGAGCACGGCACGCCCGCGGAGCTGGCCGCCGCCAAAGCCGGGCAGCCGGTCGCGGAATATTGCGCCGAGATGCACGAGGTCCAGGCTCGGATCGCCGAGGGCTTCCGTCTCTCCTTCGACCATTTCGGGCGCTCGTCTTCCAAGCAGAATGAAAAGCTCACCCAGCATTTCGCGGGCGTTCTGGCCGACAAGGGCCTGATCCGCGAGGTCTCCGAAACCCAGATGTATTCGCCAACCGACGGGCGCTACCTGCCCGACCGCTATATCGAGGGCACCTGCCCCAATTGCGGCTTCGAGGATGCGCGCGGCGATCAATGCGACAATTGCACCAAGCAGCTCGACCCGGTGGACCTGATCGATCCGCGCTCGGTGATCTCGGGCGCGACGGATCTCGAGATGCGCGAGACCAAGCACCTCTACCTGCGCCAATCGGCGATGAAGGACGAGCTCGAGGCATGGATCGACAGCAAGACCGACTGGCCCGTCCTGACGACCTCGATCGCAAAGAAGTGGCTCAATGACGGCGACGGGCTGCAGGATCGCGGCATCACCCGCGATCTCGATTGGGGTATCCCCGTCAAGCGCGGCGACGAAGACTGGCCGGGCATGGAGGGCAAGGTCTTCTACGTCTGGTTCGACGCGCCCATCGAATACATCGCCTCGGCGCAGGAATGGGTCGATGCCGGCAAGGGCGACGATTGGCAGCGCTGGTGGCGCACCGACAAGGGCGCGGAGGATGTGACCTACACCCAGTTCATGGGCAAGGATAACGTGCCGTTCCACACGCTGAGCTTTCCCGCGACCATCCTCGGCTCCGGCGAGCCGTGGAAACTCGTCGACTACATCAAGTCGTTTAACTACCTCAATTACGAGGGCGGGCAGTTCTCGACCTCGCGCGGACGCGGCGTTTTCATGGACCAGGCGCTCGAGATCCTGCCGGCCGATTACTGGCGCTGGTGGCTTCTGAGCCATGCGCCCGAAAGCTCGGATGCCGAGTTCACCTGGGAGAATTTCCAATCCTCGGTGAACAAGGATCTTGCGGACGTCCTCGGCAATTTCGCGAGCCGCGTGACGAAGTTCTGCCGCTCGAAGTTCGGCGAAGTCGTGCCCGAGGGCGGCACTTGGTCGAAAGCAGAAAAAGACCTCACGCTTTACCTGCTGTTAAAGCTCAAAAAATACGAAGAACAGATGGAAGCGATGGAAGTGCGGAAAGCGGCTTCAACGCTTCGTGCTATGTGGGTCGCTGGCAACGAATACCTGCAGGACGCCGCGCCTTGGGCCACCTTCAAGGAAGATCCCGAACAGGCCGCGATGCAGATCCGGCTCGGCCTGAACCTGGTCCGGCTATACGCGGTTCTTTCCGGGCCGTTCATCCCCGACGCCGCGGCGCAGCTTCTCGAAGCGATGCGCGCCGAGGGCGCGGACTGGCCGGACGACATCGACGCAGCGCTTGAGGCCCTACCTGCGGGTCACGCCTTCGCGGTGCCGGACGTCACCTTCCGCAAGATCACCGATGCCGAGCGCGAGGATTGGCAGGCACGGTTCTCGGGCAAGCGCGACTGACGCCGACCAAAGACGCGCGCCCTGAGCGTGAGCCAGCGGTGCCGGCGTGCCCAGCGCTCACGGCTGGCAATGCGCGCGCGCACGGCGCGAAAGTCTTGGCGAATCTCGGTGCCGTCGCTCTGAATGGGTCTGAGGATCATCATCACGTATCTCACTCCTGTTAGTCTGAATGAGATATGGCCAAGCCTTGCTTGACCTTTGAGCGGCGATCTTCGCAACATGGGTTTCATGAATGAAACCCCAGCCTCCCTGGACGACCTCGCCCTTTTCGCCGCCGTCGCCGATGCGGGCTCGCTCGGTGAGGCGAGCCGCAGGACCGGCGTCCCCTTGCCGACCCTGTCGCGGCGCATGACGGCGCTTGAGCGCGACCTCGCACGCACACTCTTCCTTCGCGGCAAAAGGGGTTACGCACTCAGCGCCGAGGGCGTCTCACTGGCGGCGGAGCTCAGCGGGCTCGCCGAAGTGCGCCGCCGCGTGGAGCGGTGGCGATCCCTGAGCGATGCCCGTCCGCCGGTGCGGATCACGGCCGGGTTCTGGACGTCTCACGCGATCGCGCGCAGGCTTTCCGCGGATCCCGAGCGCACGTGGCTGCCGCATTTCGTGCCAGCCACGGCGTCTCTCGACCTTGCCCGACGCGAGGCTGATATCGGCATACGCAATGCCGCGCCGGATCATCCGTGGCTCGCACGACGGGCGCTGGCGACGGTGCGCTTCGCGGTCTACGGAACCCAAAAGGCAAAAGGCTATATTGCTGCCCCGCCCGACACGCCGTCGCAACGCTGGCTGCACGAACGGCACGGGCGCGAGATCGTCGCAGTGGCACAGGATCCCCGGATCTGCCTCGAGTTGGCCGAGGCCGGGCATGGCCTCATGATCCTGCCGACGTTCGTAGAGAGCTCGCTCAGGAACCTTGTGCGTCGGTCAGAGCCCATCGAGGAGCTGACACATGAAAGTTGGCTGCTCGCCCATCACGACGCCCGGCAGGATCCGCCGATCCGCGCCGCGATAGACGAGATCGTGGCGATCCTCGCATCCGATTGAAGCGCCCCTTTCCCCTCAAACGAAAAAGGCCGGGCGCAATGCCCGGCCTCTTGAACCATCATGGGGTCATCGGCGAGTCAGGCCGCCTTGATGTCCACGAGCTCGATATCGAAGTTCAGGTCCTTGCCCGCGAGCGGGTGGTTCGCGTCGAGCGTCACCTGCTCCTCGGTCACTTCAGCCACCGTCACCGGCATCACCTGGCCGTTCGGCGTTTGCACTTGAAGCTGCGTGCCGATGTCGAGCGGGATATCCGCCGGGATCTGTTCGCGCGGGACGGCTTGCAGCGCCTCGTCCTGGCGCTGGCCATACGCCTCGTCGGCGGGGATCGCGACGGTCTTCTTCTCGCCGACGCTCATCCCGGTCATCGCCTTGTCGAGACCCGGAATGATCTGGCCGGAGCCGACCGTGAACTCGAGCGGATCACGTCCTTCGCTGGAATCGAAGGTGGAGCCGTCGGTCAACGTGCCGGTGTAATGAATCTGAACCGTGTCGCCGGTTTTCACCTCGGTCATGAGAAATCCAATCTGTTTGGGAGTGGGTTTCAGTGAGGCCGCGCCCATCGCGGGTGCTCACTATTGCTACGAAGAATAGGTATTTTGCGCCGGATTTGCAAAGGGTCGCGCACGATTCATCCGTTGGAACCAAGCGGATTCCGCATGGGTTGAGCAGGGCAAAGCCGGTGATCCGATGCTCCGGCCTCAAATGTGGCCCGTGCGCCATGACGTTACCGCGTTTGATTCGTGCAGGCTTGCCCGTTCGAATCGCTCGGGGAACAATAGCGGGGCTGCTCGAACCGAAGGGGATATCCATGCTTAACCGCCGCACATTCGTCGCCGCCGCCGCGGCGAGCCTTGCCGCGCCGGCCATCGCGCGCGCTCAGGGCTTTCAGCTCGAACCGATATACATGCCGCAAACCGTTCAGGTGAAGTCCAGCCTTGCGCCGCAACAGATTATCGTCATGCCGCGGGCGCACTTCCTCTATTTCGTCGAAGCGCCGGGCCAGGCGCGGCGCTATGGCGTCGGCGTGGGTCGTGCCGGTCTCGAATTCCAGGGCGATGCGATCATCGAGGTCAAGAAAGAATGGCCGACCTGGCGTCCGACAGACGAGATGATCGAGCGCGAGCCGCAGACCTACGCACGTTTCAAGGACAACGATTACGTTCAGCCCGGCGGCCCCAACAACCCGCTCGGTGCGCGGGCATTGTACCTGTTCCAGAACGGTCGTGATACGTTCTACCGCATCCACGGCACCAATCAGCCTTCGTCGATCGGCCGGTCGGTCTCCAACGGCTGCATCCGGATGATCAACGACCACGTAATCGACCTATACCAGCGGGTACCGACCGGAACTCCGGTCAAGGTCCTATAAGAGCGTGCGGGCAGAGGCCCGCATCTCGCGGCACTTCGATGTCGTCGTCGTCGGGGCCGGCCCGGCGGGCAGCGCCGCGGCGGTCAGCGCCGCGCGCGCCGGGCTGTCTGTCGCGCTCGTCGACAAGGCACGCTTTCCACGACACAAATTGTGCGGCGGCGCCTTTTCCGGCCGCGCCGTTGCCAGCCATCGCCGAGCTTTCGGCACAGACCTTCCTGCCGCGCCGCACCTGACGAAGAACGCGATCACCTTCGGAGCGTTCGGTGTCGATCTTGGGCGGTATGACGACATCCCGCCCCTCTATCTCACGATGCGCGAAAGCCTCGACCTGTCGCTCTTCGAAGCGGCGCTGGATGCCGGGGCGCAGGATTTCAGCGGGCACGTGCCGCAGGGCATCGATCTGTCCGGACCGCGGCCCGTCCTGTCACTGGGCGAGATCTCACTGGCGGCGGACGTCGTGATCGGCTGCGACGGCGTATCGAGCGCAATCGCGCGCGCGCTCTACGGACGTCCCTTCGATCCCAAGGAGATCGGCTTCGCGCTCGAGGTCGAACTGCCCGAGCCACAGACCCCACCCGAGCTGCGAATCGACTTCGGTGCCGCCAACTGGGGCTATGGCTGGGTCTTCCCCAAGACCTGCGGCACCACGATTGGCATCGGAGGCATCCACGCACGCAATCCCGATCTCAAGGCGCGGCTCGCGACTTACTTGGCCGAACGCGGCGTCGTGGGCCGTCCCAATGTGAAGGGCCAATACCTGCCGTTCGGCGCCCCGCGTCGCATTCCGGGCCGGGACTCGGTGCTGCTGGCGGGCGATGCGGCGGGACTTGTCGATCCGATCACCGGAGAAGGCATCGGTCACGCACTCGAAAGCGGACGCCTTGCCGCCGAGGCGGCGATTGCTGCCTTGTCCGAAGGGGACCCGAAACGCGCCCTGCCGCTTTACCGGCGCAAGCTTGCGCCGATCCACCGCTCGATGCAGCACGCGCGGCTCATCCGACCGTTGCTCTTCCAACCTCGGTTTCAGAGCGCGTTCATCGCAGGGTTTCGCCGGTCCCGTTCTTTGAAGTACGAATACTTGCGCCTGCTGGCCGGTGAGACCGAATATGCGGATATCTCGCGCCAGCTTGCGCGGCGCCTGCCCCACCACCTTTGGCGCGCATTCATGAAAAACGGGCCTAAGCGGCAAGAAACCGAACCGAAGACGCCATGAAGCAGCCATAATGCGCCGCTGTTTATGTCTCGGTAAGAGATATCGTCCAGATTGGGCGGATCGTCACACGGAGACGGCAGATGGTCATCATGTCCCTGATCGCATCGAGTTTTGCAGGCATCATCGCCGGCTTCATGGCGATCATGTTCTTCGGCTTCGGCGCAGGGGGCGCGCTTGTGCTCTATCTGCTTTGCGCGGGGATCGGGACAATGGCGGGCGTGGCAAGCGCCGTCCGGCAGGACGCCGCATCCACAGACCAAGGCTACTGATTCGCGCGACGTCAGACGACGTAGAAAAACAGCAGGATCGGGACGATTCCCAGCGCGGCAATGCAGAAAAGCTCGGCCGCCTTGGCAGCGCTCCGCAACAGGCCGCTTTCATCGAAGCTGTGCTTCGTTGCGAACGCGGCATAAGCGAGAGCGGAGGCTTGTCCGGCCTCGATCTGCTCATGACGCTCGACTTTCGCCTTCGCAAGTTTATAGCGCGCTTGCATTTCTTCCCGGGTCATCGCTGCTCTCTTCCTGTTGCAGTCACGGCTTGCCTTTGCAAACATGGACCACGCGCTCCATTCGGCAAGACCCCGAGAGCACTGCGCGAACATGTCACGTCTTGTGAGCTCACATCGTTTTTTCTTGCCAGAATCTCGGAAAACACGCACAGACTCTAACTGCTACGTTACGAACATCGATCTGCTCCTTCCACCAAGGCCAGTCTCTCGATTTCCAATGACTACGCCGACCTGCCGCAATAGTGCGGGCAGACACTACGACTAAGGAGCACGACGATGGCCACTGGCACCGTCAAATGGTTCAACACAACCAAAGGCTACGGCTTTATCGCCCCGGATTCCGGCGGTAAGGACGTATTCGTCCACATCTCTGCTGTCGAGCGTTCGGGCCTCACCGGCCTCGCCGACAACCAGAAGGTGAACTACGAGCTGCAGACCGGCCGCGACGGCCGTGAATCTGCGATCAACCTCGAACTGGCCTGAGCCCAGTCACCGACGGTTTCGAGGGGCGCCTTAGGGCGCCCTTTTTCGTGCGCGGCTCCGCTCTTTGACCTGAAAGATCGGCGCGGTATGATCGCGGCGCGCAAAGGAGGAGCCGATGTCTCGTCTCAGTCAGCCAGCCCGTTTCGCTCTCGTCGGTCTTGTCGCGGGGCTCGCAGGCTATGGTCTGTCGGAGCTTCTCGGGTTCGAGCTGCAATCGCCCTGGTGGGTCATCATGCTCGCGGGCGGCGTCGGCGGGTTCCTGGGCGGCTGGCTGCGTCAGCGGCGTGGCAAGTAGAACGCGACGCTACCCGCCCGCCTTCTCCAGAAGCTCGAGCACGACCGGCCCCATATCCTCCACGATCCGGTCCACGCCGTCCGCATTGGGGTGAATCCCGTCGGGCTGCATGTAGGCGGAAATCCGGTCGGGGGAGGCGTTTCCCTCATCGTCCCTGAGATTGGCGAAGAATTCGGGGTAGAGAAGCGTGTCATATTCTTGCGAGAGATCGGTATAGATCGCCTCGAAATCACGCTTGTAGTCCGGCCCGTAGTTGGGCGGCGCGATCAGACCGACCAGGAGCACGGGAAGATCCCGTGCCTCGGCTTCCGACAGGATGCCATCGAGGTTGGCGCGCACGGTATCCGGTGAGATCCCGCGCAGGAGGTCGTTTCCGCCAAGCGCCACGATCATCGCGTCGGTTTCCTCGGTGAGCGACCAGGCGACGCGCGACAGACCGCCGGCCGTGGTGTCGCCGGACACACCGGCATTCACAATCTCGACATCCGCGCCCTGGTCGTCGAGCCAGGCTTGAAGCGTGGGCACCAGCCCCTCGCCCTGCGGCAGGCCATAGCCTTGCGTCAGCGAGTCGCCGAGCGCGACAAGTTCGAGCGTTTCGGCCCGCGCCGCGCCGACCGCCGCGAAAGACACGAAAAGCGTGAGCGCGCTCGCGTTGATCGCACGGGCGGCAGCCCCATATGTGAACGACTTCAACATGCAAGCGGGCAGGACTTGGCACGACATGGCTTCACCTTCTCAATCGGTTCTTACCCTGAAAGATGTGACCTTGAGCCTCAACGGCAATGCCGGGCCGGTTGAGATCCTGCACGAGATCTCGCTCGAGGTCGCGTCCGGTGAGACGCTGGGCCTTATCGGGCCGTCCGGGTCGGGCAAATCCTCCCTGCTGATGGTCATGGGCGGGCTCGAGCGCGCAACGGGCGGCACCGTCTCGGCCTTGGGTCAGGATCTGACGGCGATGGACGAGGACGGGCTCGCGCGGTTCCGCCGCGATCACATGGGCGTGGTGTTCCAGTCCTTTCACCTCATCCCCACGATGACCGCCCTCGAGAATGTCGCCACGCCGCTCGAGTTGGCGGGGGACCGCGAGGCTTTCGACAAGGCGCGCGCGGAGCTTGATGCGATCGGTATCGGTCATCGCGCCGATCACTATCCCTCGCAGCTTTCGGGCGGCGAGCAGCAGCGCGTCGCGCTCGCCCGTGCCGCCGCCCCGCGGCCCGAGATACTTCTCGCCGACGAGCCGACCGGCAACCTCGACGGGGTCAACGGCGAGGCGATCATGGACATGCTCTTCGGTCTTCGGGACCGGCATGGCGCGACACTCGTCCTGGTGACCCACGCGCCCGACCTCGCGAACCGCTGCGACCGGGTCGTGACGCTGACCGACGGGCGCATCTCGACCGAGAAAGTGGCGGAGGCCGCCGAATGAGCTTTCGCACCGCTGCGACCTTTGCCCGGCGCGAATTGCGCGGCGGGTTCAAAGGCTTCCGTATCTTCCTAGCCTGCCTCGCACTCGGCGTCGCTGCCATTGCCGGCGTCGGGTCGGTCCGCTCGGCGATCCAGGCGGGGCTCGAGGACCAGGGCGCGGTGCTTCTCGGGGGCGACGCCGAGGCGCAATTCACCTACCGCTACGCCACCGAAGACGAGCGCGCTTGGCTCAAAAGCGTCTCGACCGCTGTTTCCGAGGTCGTGGATTTCCGCTCGATGGCGGTGGTCGGCGAAGGCGACGCGGCCGAACGGGGCCTCACCCAGATCAAGGCGGTCGATGACGCCTACCCGCTTCTGGGCGAGGTGATCCTCGCGCCCGAGATGCCATTGGCCGAAGCGCTGGAAGGGGATGGGGCCGTCATGGCCCCTATCCTCGCCGACCGTCTCGGGATCTCGGCGGGCGACACGTTTCGGCTCGGCGAGAAGACCTTCACGCTCTCTGCGGTGATCGAGCGCGAGCCCGACGATGCAGGCGGGGGCTTCGATTTCGGCCCGCGCACCATCGTTCGGACGGCAGCGCTCGACGGTGCGGGGCTCCTGGAGCCGGGCACGCTTTTCGAATCCGAATACCGTCTGCTTTTGCCGGAAGAGACTGACCTCGATGCCATCGAAGCGGAGGCGCAGGAGCGCTACCGCGACGCCGGCATCCGCTGGCGCGACGCGCGCAATGGCGCGCCGGGCACCGCGCAATTCGTCGAACGGCTGGGCGGCTTCCTCGTGCTGGTGGGCCTCTCGGGGCTGGCCGTCGGCGGCGTCGGCGTCTCTTCGGCAGTGCGTGCCTATCTGGCGCGGAAGACCTCCGTCATCGCGACCTTGCGGACGCTCGGGGCCACGCGGGAGACGATCTTCCTTACCTATTTCTTGCAGGTCGGTGCGCTGGCCCTTCTCGGCATCGCCATCGGTCTCGTTCTGGGTGCAGGCGTGCCGCTGCTTTTCGCGCCGCTCATTTCGGACGCGCTGCCAGTGCCGACGCTCTTCACACTCCATCCCGCGCCGCTCGCGGAAGCTGCGCTTTACGGAATTCTGACCGCGCTGCTCTTCACGCTCTGGCCCCTTGCCCGCACCGAAGAGGTGCGCGCGGCGACGCTCTTTCGCGATGCGCTGGCCTCGGCCAAGGCGCTGCCCGCACCGGTCTACATCGCGGTCACTGGCGTGCTGCTTGTCCTGCTGGTCGGCGCGGCGATGCTGTTCTCCGGTGATGCAGAGCTGACTCTCTGGACCGCGGGCGGCATCCTTGGCTCGCTACTGATCCTTGTCGGCGCAGCTTTCCTGATCCGCGCAGCGGCGCGCCGGACACAATCCGCCGCCAGGGGCCGCCCCGCTCTCAGGTGGGCGCTCGCCTCCATCGGCGGCCCGCGCGAGGAAAGCGCCTCGGTCGTTCTGTCGCTCGGGCTCGGCCTCGCCGTCCTCGCCGCCATCGGCCAGATCGACGGCAACCTGCGCTCCGCCATCGAGCGGGATTTGCCCGACGTGGCGCCCTCCTACTTCTTCGTGGATATCCAGAAAGACCAGATGGAGGGGTTTCGCGATATCGTCGATGACCCGGTCGTCTCCCGCGTCGACAGCGCACCGATGCTGCGCGGCGTCATCACCGAGATCAACGGCAGGCCCGCCACCGAGGTCGCGGGCGATCATTGGGTCGTGCGCGGCGATCGGGGGATCACCTATTCCGCCACTCCCGACGAACGCACCCGCGTCGTCGCCGGCGAGTGGTGGCCTGAGGATTACGACGGCCCGCCGCAGATCAGCTTTGCCGAGGAAGAGGCCGAAGAACTTGGCCTGTCGCTCGGCGACGAGATCACCGTGAACATTCTCGGCCGCGACATCACCGCGGAGATCACCTCCTTCCGGGTCGTCGACTTCTCGACCGCCGGGATCGGTTTCGTGATGACCATGAATCCCGCGTCGGTGGAGGCCGCACCGCATACGTTCATCTCGACGGTCTATGCCGAACCCGAAGAAGAGGCCCGCATCCTGCGCGAGGTCTCGGACGCCTACCCGAACGTGACCGCCATCGGCGTGCGCGACGCCATCGACCGGGTGTCGGAGCTTCTGGACGGCGTCGCAGAAGCAGTGCGCTGGGGCGCGGCAGCGACGCTGTTGACCGGCTTTCTCGTGCTGATCGGCGCGGCGGCGGCGGGCGAGCAGGCCCGCACCTACGAGGCGGCGGTGCTGAAGACCCTTGGTTCCAGCAGGGGGCGAATCCTGCGCAGCTTTGCCCTGCGCTCGGCGCTTTTGGGTGCCGGGGCGGCAATTGTCGCCATCGTCGCGGGAATCCTCGGCGGCTGGGCGGTGTCGACCTTCCTGATGGAAACGAGCTATTCCGTGATCTGGCCGTCAGTCCTCGGCATCGTCCTTGGCGGCATCCTCGCGACGCTTCTGGCCGGGCTCGCCTTTGTCTGGCGCCCGCTCGCGGCCCGGCCCGCTCAAGTGCTGCGCGCCCGGGAATGACACTTGGCAAGCGGGGCGGGCTGGCTTAGGCCCGTGCCCGACTGCCCGCACAGGAGCCCCCGATGCAAGACAGCCTCCCCGCCCCCGTCACCACGCTCAGCCGCGCGCAGAAGCGCCAGGTTCTGAACCTCGTGCGCCGCGCCGCCGGCGCCGATATCCTGCCACGCTTTCGCAACCTCGCCAGCACCGACATCGCGACCAAGACGGGTCCACAGGATCTCGTGACCGAAGCCGATCGTGCCGCCGAGGCGATGATCGGGCGCGGCCTCGCGCAGATGTTTCCAGGCGCGCTGATCGTCGGCGAGGAAGCCGCGTCGGAGCGGCCCGAGATCGTGGACGGTATCGCGGAGGCTGAAACTGCCTTCATCATCGACCCGGTGGACGGAACCTGGAACTACGCCAACGGCATCGCGACCTTCGGTGTGATCGTCGCGGTCTCACGCTACGGCGTGCCTGTCTTCGGCCTGCACTACGACCCGGTGATGGATGATTGCATCTGGGCCGAGGCCGGCGGCGCTGCCGAATTCGTCCGTTCCCGGCGCGGCACCCGGCCCGTACGCGTGGCCGAGGCCAGCGGCACAGAGGATCTAGCGGGCTTCGTCGGCCTCAGCCTCCTGCCGGAGGACAAGCGGGCCGAGATGGCCGCGACCTTCCCCAAGCTTACCCGCGCGATGCAACTGCGCTGCGGCTGTCACGAATACCGGGTCTTCGCGCAAGGCGGTGTGGATTTCGTGTTCTCGGCGGGGCTCACGCCCTGGGATCACACCGCGGGCGCACTCATCGCGGAGCGCGCGGGCGGTCACGTGGCGATGCTCGATGGCTCGGAGTACCGCGCCGGGCCGATGGGCGGCTACCTTCTCGCGGCGCGCGACGAGGCCACGTGGACGCACCTGCGCGACCTCTGGTCCTTCCTGCTGGACTGAGCGCACACATCCTTCGAGGATGTGTGCCCGGATTTCATCGTGGACTCCGGGTCTCCGCGTGCGGAAACCCGCGCAGGATCGCCGGGCGATCCTGCTATTCCGCGGCCTCGGCGTAATCCTCCATCGGCGGGCATGTGCAGATGAGGTGGCGGTCGCCGTAGACGTTGTCGACGCGGTTGACCGGCGGCCAATACTTGTCGACGCGGAACGCACCTGCCGGAAAACAGCCTTCCTCTCGCGAATAGGGTCGGTCCCAGTCGCGCACGAGATCTTCCATCGTGTGGGGCGCGTGTTTCAACGGGTTGTTCTCCGCATCCATCCGGCCTTCCTCGATGGCGCGGATTTCCTCGCGGATGGCCAGCATCGCATCGCAGAACCGGTCGAGCTCGGCCTTGGTTTCGCTCTCCGTGGGCTCCACCATCAGCGTGCCGGCTACGGGCCAGGACATGGTCGGCGCGTGGAAGCCGCAATCCATCAGCCGCTTTGCGATGTCGTCGACCGTGACGCCCGCCGACTTCTGGAAGGGCCGCACGTCGAGGATGCATTCATGCGCAACACGTCCCTTCCGGCCCTTGTAGAGCACGTCGTAAGAACCTTCGAGGCGCTTGGCGATATAATTGGCGTTCAGGATCGCGACCTTGGTCGCTTGCGTCAGCCCCGCGCCGCCGGTCATCTTGATATAAGCCCAGGAGATCGGCAGCAGAGACGGCGAGCCAAAGGGTGCGGCGGAGACCGGGCCGGGTCCGTCCTCGGCTAGCGGATCGGAGGGCAGATGCTCCGCCAGATGCGCCTTCACACCGATCGGTCCCATACCGGGCCCTCCCCCGCCATGCGGAATGCAGAAGGTCTTGTGCAGGTTGAGGTGGCTCACATCGCCGCCCAGATCGCCCGGCTTCGAGAGCCCGACCATCGCGTTGAGGTTCGCCCCGTCGATATAGACCTGCCCGCCATGCTCATGCGTGATGGCGCAGACATCCTTCACGGTCTCCTCGAAGACGCCGTGCGTCGAGGGATAGGTGATCATGGTGCCGGCAAGCTCGGCCGAGTGTTTCTCGGCCTTGGCGCGGAAATCCTCGAGGTCGATGGACCCCATCTCGTCGCATTTCACCGCGACAACCTTCCAGCCCACCATCTGCGCGGAAGCCGGGTTGGTGCCATGCGCGTTGACCGGGATCAGGCAGACATTGCGGTGCCCTTCGCCCTTCGCGCGATGATAGGCGGCAATCGTCAACAGACCGGCATATTCGCCCTGAGCGCCGGAATTGGGCTGCATCGAGATCGCGTCATAGCCGGTAATCGCGCAGAGCTTGGCATTCAGATCGTCGATCAGCTGGGTGTAGCCCTCCGCCTGACCCTTCGGGCAGAACGGATGCAGCATCGAGAATTCGGGCCAGGACACCGGCATCATTTCCGCCGCCGAGTTCAGCTTCATGGTGCAGGAGCCAAGCGGGATCATCGCGCGGTCGAGCGCGAGGTCCCGATCGGCAAGCCGGCGCATATAGCGCATCATCTCGGTCTCGGCGCGGTTCATGTGGAAGACGTCGTGCTGCAGGTAATCGGAGGTGCGGAGCAGCGGATCGGGGAGCCGGTAGGTCTCGGCCTCGCGATAGCTCCGCTCGATCCCGAACGCACGCCAGACCGCCTCGATCTTCTCGGGCCGTGTCGTCTCGTCGAGGGTGATACCGACGCGGGTCTTGCCGACGGGCCGCAGGTTCACGCCCTCGCGCACCGCGCCCGCGAGGATGCCTTTCTGGAAGAGGCCGACATCGACGGTGATCGTGTCGAAGAATTCCGGGTTCTCGATGGCAAAGCCCGCCGCCTCAAGCCCCTCGGCCATCGCCGCGGTCTTCAGGTGAATGCGTTGCGCGATCGCCTTCAGCCCCTCGGGCCCGTGGAAGACCGCGTAGAAGCCCGCCATCACCGCCAGAAGCGCCTGCGCGGTGCAGACGTTCGAAGTCGCCTTCTCGCGGCGGATATGCTGCTCGCGCGTCTGCAGCGCGAGGCGGTAGGCGCGGTTGCCCTGCGCGTCGATGGACACGCCGACGATGCGTCCCGGCAGCGCGCGTTTATACGCATCCTTTGTCGCGATATAGGCCGCGTGCGGGCCGCCATAGCCCATCGGGACGCCGAAACGCTGGGTCGAGCCGACAGCGATATCCGCGCCCATCGCGCCCGGCTCTTTCAGAAGGCACAACGCCATCGGATCGGCGGAGACGATGCCGAGCGCGCCAGCCTCGTGGAGCGCCGCGATCGGATCAGAGAAGTCGGAAAGCCCGCCATAGGTGCCCGGATACTGGAAGATCGCGCCGAACACGGCCTCGGGATCGAGCGTCTCGGGCGCGCCGACCACCACCTCGATGCCGAGCGGCGCGGCCCGCGTCTTCATCACATGGATGTTCTGCGGATGGCAATTCTCGTCGATGAAGAAGCCCTTGGCCTTCGATTTTGCGCTCCGGAGCGCCATCGTCATCGCCTCGGCGCAGGCCGTCGCCTCGTCGAGAAGCGAGGCATTGGCGATCTCGAGCCCGGTAAGATCGGAGACCATCGTCTGGTAGTTCAGAAGCGCTTCGAGCCGGCCTTGGCTGATCTCCGGCTGATACGGCGTGTACGCGGTGTACCAGGCGGGATTCTCGAGGATGTTGCGCTGGATCGCGGGCGGCGTGACCGTGCCGTGATACCCCTGTCCGATCATCGTCGTCAGGACCTTGTTGCGCTTGGCGATCTGGCGCATCTCGAATATGAGCTGACGTTCGGAGAGCGGCGCGCCGAAATCGAGCGCGTCCTCCTGGCGGATCGCCTTCGGCACGGTCTCGTCGATCAGCGCGTCGAGATCGGCGACCTCGAGCCGCGCGAACATCTCGTCCATCTCGGAGGGAGACGGGCCGATATGGCGGCGGTTCGCGAAATCATACGGGTCGTAATCGGTCGGCTTAAAGCTCATGTCACATCTCGCTCTGTCATCGCGCCGGGCCGGATGCGCGTTGCGCGGCATCCGCCCGTCTGCCTCGTCAAGCGGCCGATGCGCCGCGTCGTCGTTCGCCTGGATGGCCGGCCGATCCGCGGCCGGCGGCGTCAGGCGATGAATTTCTTGTAGGCGGCCTCGTCCATGAAATCGTCGAGCACGGAGGCGTCCTCGATCTGCATCTTGAAGAACCACGCATCGCCTTCGGGGTCGTCGTTCACCTTGGAGGGATCGTCCACGATGGTCTCGTTCACCTCGACGATCTCGCCATCGATCGGGGCGAGGATATCCGAGGCGGCCTTGACGCTCTCGATCACGACGACCTCGTCATCCTTCGAGACCGTCTTGGGCGCATCCGGCAATTCGACGAAAACCACGTCGCCCAGCTGCTCGGCCGCGTGCACGGTGATGCCGACGGTCACGATGCCGTCCTCGTCGATGTCGAGCCATTCGTGCTCTTCGGTGTATTTCATGTCTTGCCTACCCTCGTTCTCTGTCAGCTCAGCGTTTGAAATTCGGCGCAACGAAGGGCAGCTTCGTTACGGTCACGGGCAATCTGCGGCCGCGCAGCTGGCCATATAGGACGGTGCCCGGCGCAGTCATCGCGGCGGGAACGTAGCCCATCGCGACAGGCCCCCCCGTGCTCGGCCCGAAGCCGCCCGACGTGATATGCCCGACCGGATCCGCGCCGTCTTCGGCGGCATAAAGCGGCACGCCTTCGCGCATCGGCGCGCGGCCCTCGGGTTTGAGGCCGACGCGCATGCGCGGGGCGCTTTCCGCCAGTTCTCGCAGGATTCGGTCCGCGCCCGGAAAGCCGCCTGACCGCGCACCATCGGCGCGGCGAATCTTCTGGATCGACCAGCTCAGGGCGGCCTCGACCGGCGAGGTGCCCGCATCGATGTCATGGCCGTAAAGGCAAAGGCCCGCCTCAAGGCGCAGCGAATCGCGCGCGCCGAGACCAATGGGGGCGACGTCCTCATGCGCCAGAAGCTTGCGTGCGAAGTTCTCCGCCGCATCGGCGGGCACGGACATCTCGAACCCGTCCTCGCCGGTGTAGCCGGAGCGCGACACCCAGATCTCGATCCCGTCCACCACGACGTCGCGCACATCCATGAAGCGCATCTCTGCAAGCTCGGGCGCGATGCCGGACAGAACCGCCTCGGCCTTCGGACCCTGGAGCGCCAGAAGCGCGCGGGTGGTGACGTGCTTGACGACGACACCCGGCTCGAGCCCCTCGCGCAGGCGCGCAAGATCCGGCTCCTTGCGAGCCGCGTTGACCACGACGAAGAGGTGATCGCCCTTGTTGGCGACCATGAGATCGTCTTCGATCCCGCCCTCATCGTTGGTCAGAAGCGCATAGCGCTGACGGCCTTCTTCGAGCCCCTGGATGTTCTGCGGCACCAACGCTTCGAGCGCGGCGCTGGCCGAGGCCTTGCGTGGCACCAGAATGACCTGTCCCATGTGGCTGACATCGAAAAGTCCCGCCTTCTCGCGCGTGTGAAGATGCTCTTTCAGCACGCCCATCGCGTATTGCACGGGCATCGAATAGCCCGCGAATTCCACCATCTTCGCGCCGAGCTCGACATGCAGCGCATGGAGCGGCGTCATCAGAAGGCCGTCTTCGGTCCGGGGTTCGTCTTCGGAAAGCTCGCTGCCATCGCAGCCGGCCGCATGCCCGCCATCCGGGCCGTGCGGCATCCCGCAGGCACAATCGTGGCTCTGCCAGTCCGAGTATGCGTCGGCGTCTTTCTCGCTCACGGCGTTCCCCCGTTGCTCGTCCGGATGAACTATCCGGCACGTATGGCGGCAGAGCAAGCCTCTGCCAGGAACGCCCCCTCTGTCCTTGCGCCTGAGATCGCTATCCCTTCGGCGGGCCCGCTGCTTTATTGTGCGAGCCTCTCTCCAGAGTGTCTTTCGGCAAAGGTCCTGCGGCCTGAGAGTTTCCGGGGCGGTTGCTCCTTCGGCACCGGCACGCGGCCGGTTCTCCCTTTGCTGATGCGCGTGACGTTAGCCTGCGTGTTCGGGACTCGCAACCGCCGCTTTGTCGTCCGGGAGATCGAACAGCGCCGCAAGCTCCGTATTGTCGACCACGAGGTCGGACACGGTCACGTTCTCGAGCGCCGCGAAAAAGGCTTCCATCGCGTTCTGCAACGACGCGCGAAGCCGGCAGGCATTCACGAGCGGGCAGGTATTCCCGCTTTCCTGGAAACACTCGACGATCGCGCCTTTCGACTCGAAATGACGAAACAACGTGCCGAGCGTGATATCTTCGGGGTTCATGCCGAGCATGAGGCCACCATGCCGTCCACGTCGCGTGGACAGGTAGCCGAGCTGCGCGAGCTGATTCACGATCTGCCCAAGATGGTGCTCCGAGGAATTGCAGCTGCGCGCAATCTCGGCTTTCGTAACCAGCTTATCCCTGTGGACCGTGCAATACATGAGTACGCGCACGGCGATGTTCGTTCTTTTATTGACGCGCATCGGACCGCCTCCCGAATGACGCTTGATTTGGCGGCGCACATGGTGAAGGGGCCGGTGCGCCGTTGATGTCCCTAACACGCCATCTTATTAAAAGCTATGACCACACCTTTTTTCTTCGGATACGGGTCTTTGGTGAACCAGAGAACCCACAGCAACCGGCCGGCGCACCTTGCGCGGGCAACCGGATGGCGGCGCGCCTGGGTCCATGTCGAGGCGCATCCGCTTGCGGTTCTGACCGCCGTGCCCGCGCCAGGTCACGAAATCGAAGGGCTGATCGCGGCCGTGCCGGGCGCGGATTGGCAGACGCTCGATACGCGCGAAAAGGAATACGACCGGCTCGACGCGACGACCGCCGTGCTGCACGAAGCCGGAGAGCTCAGATCCATCGCGATCTATTCCGTGCCCGAGGCGCGGCGGCGGCCCGCACACGAGGGCCGGCCGATCCTGCTCAGCTATCTCGACGTCGTGCTGCAGGGCTATCTCGACATGTTCGGCGAGGCCGGCGCTGTCCGGTTCTTCGAGACAACCGATGGCTGGGACAGCGCGCCCGTCCTCAACGATCGTCCGAGCCCGCGCTATCCCCGCGCGCAGGCACTGACCGGGGAAGAGACCGCCTGGATCGACGCCGCGCTCGCCGCGCGCGGGATCGACGTTCGTCCAGCTTAGCCTTTCCGGGCGCGCACCACCTGCATCAAGGGCATCACGTCGGCCATCTCGGGGCCGCGATCCATGCCCGTGACCGCACGGCGGAGCGGCATGAAGAGACCCTTGCCCTTGCGTCCCGTCTGCTCCTTGACCGCCTGCGTCCATGTGGACCAGGTGTCCGCATCGTAGGGCGGCTCGGGCAGAAGCGTCATCGCCTCGGCCACGAAGGCTTCGTCCTCGGGATCGATCTTCGGCTCCGCTCCTTCGGAGAACATCGTCCACCAGGCCGCAAGATCGCGGCGCGTGGTGATGTTGTCGCGGGCCACCTGCCAGAAGAGCGGCGCCTTGTCCTCGGGCACGCCAAGCGCTGTGATCTCGCTCGCGACATCCTCATAGGGCAACTGGTGCAGCTTGCGCGCCGTCAGCGGATAGAGGTCGTTCACGTCGAACTTCGTGGGCGCCGAGCCGAATTGCGACAGCTCGAAGCCGTCCGCGATCTCGGCGAGCGACAGGCGCAGCTCCACTGGCTGCGAAGAGCCGAGCCGCGCCATCAGCGACAACAGCGCTTCGGGTTCAATCCCGGCCTCGCGAAGATCTTTGAGCGCGAGCGTGCCGAGCCGCTTGGACAGGCTCTCGCCGGCAGGGCCCGTGAGCAGCGAGTGATGCGCGAAGACCGGATGATCCGCGCCAAGGGCGGCCATGATCTGGATCTGCGTCGCGGTGTTGGTGACGTGGTCCGAGCCTCGCACCACGTGCGTGATGCCGAATTCGACGTCATCGACCACGGAGGCGAGCGTGTAGAGGAACTGGCCATCCGCGCGGATCAGCACAGGGTCCGAGACCGAGGCCGCATCGATGGAGATCGGCCCGAGGATGCCGTCCTCCCACTCGATCCGCTGATGATCGAGCTTGAAGCGCCAATGGCCATCGCCGCGCTCGGCGCGCAGCGCGTCCTTCTCTGCATCGCTGAGCGCGAGGGCGGCACGGTCATAGACCGGCGGCCGGCCCATGTTGAGCTGCTTCTTGCGCTTGAGGTCGAGCTCGGTCGGCGTCTCGAATGCCTCGTAGAACCGGCCTTTCTCGCGCAGATCGTCCGCGGCTGCGTGATAGCGGTCGAGCCGCTCGGATTGCCGCTCGACGCGGTCCCAGCCAAGGCCGAGCCATTCGAGATCACGCTTGATCCCGTCGACATATTCCTCGCGCGAGCGTTCGGGATCGGTGTCGTCGATCCGCAGGATGAACGTGCCGCCCTCTTTCTTCGCGATGAGCCAGTTCATCAGGGCGGTGCGCAGGTTGCCCACGTGGATATGGCCAGTGGGAGACGGGGCAAAGCGGGTGACGGTCATGCGGCGCGGTCCGGGATCTGAGGGCTGAAATACGAGGGCGTCGTGTTTCACAAAGCCTCGCCCTTGTCCATATCGACCCCTTGCAGAGGCTCCGGCCCTCCGCCAAGCCTGAGGCGGTGAAATCCGGAGACGAGCCATGCGCGCCTTTCTTGCCCTGCCCCTGCCCGCCTCGGATGCCGAAGTGCTCGAAGCGATGGGGGATCGGCTGGGGTTCGGCTCGGTCGTTCCGGCCGAGAACATGCACCTGACGCTCGCATTCCTCGGCGAGGTCGAAGAGCCGCTTCTGCGCGAAGCGGCGGATGCGCTGGAGACGCTGCAGCCGCCGGCCTTTTCGTTTCGCCTCTCGGGTCTGTCGACCTATGGCACCGCCCTTGCACTCGACGCCGATGGCGGCGCGGCGCTGAGCGATCTGCAGGCACGTGTGAAATCCCGGCTCACGGGCGCGGGGCTCGTTCTGGAGCGGAGGCGCTTTCGCCCCCATGTCACGTTCGCCCGGCTCCCCGAGCGGCGCACGCCTGAGGAGGAACGCAAGTTCGCCGCGTTCCTCGCCCATGAAAGCACGATGCGGATCGACGAGGTGCCCGCCCGCAAATTCGTGCTTTACGAGTCGATCCTGACGAAATCGGGCGCGGTCCACGAGCCGCTCGCCGAATTCGAATTGGCCTAGGGCCGGTATCCGACAAGAAATCGGCCCGGATTTCGATGTGAAATCCGGGCCGAGCGAGTTTCGTACTCAAAGAAACGGGCTTTTTCGCAAAGCCTCGGCTTAGGCGATGATCTTGGAGGTGACGTCCACTAGGCGCTTGGCCTGCGCCGCGACGGCTTGCTTCAGCTTGTCGTCGAACTCGCCTGCCACGACCGACACGCCGTAGGGGTTGCCGCCAGCCTCGAACTGGATCGGATCGGCATAGGCGGGCGTGACCGGAATCGCGCCCCAGTGCATCGTGCTGGTGTAAAACCCGAGCAGCGTCGTCTCGTGGCCGCCATGCAACGTCTTTGCGGAGGTGGTCGCCGTCACGGTCTTGTTGACGAGCTTGCCCTCTTGCCAGATCGGCCCGAGCGTATCGATGAAGGCGCGCATCTGGCTCGTCACCGAGCCGTAGCGCGTGGGCGAGGAGAAGAAGTAGCCGTCGGCCCAGAGCATATCGTCATGGCTCACCTCGGGGATGTCCGACATGGCGTCGAGCTGTTCCTTCCAGGCATCCTGCGACTCGACGACCTCTTTCGGAGCGGTCTCGGCGATGCGGCGCAAACGCACCTCGGCGCCGGCCTCTTTCAATGCGGCTTCGGCTTCCTTTGCGATGGCGTGGTTCGTGCCGTAAGTGGAGTAGAAAATGACTGCGATTTTCGGAGCGGACATGACCGATCTTCCCTTTGTTGCGTTACGGGCCAGAACGTATGTCAAAGCCGCCCGTTCCGCCTCGCGAGAGACCGCACAATGAGTGTTCGAAAGAGCGCGAGCCTCGCGGAGATGGAGGCTATGGCACGGCGCACGATCGAGGCCCTGCCCGCGGAATTCGCCAGAGGCGCGCAAGACATCGTGCTGCGCGTGGAGGACTGGCCCGAGCCGGACATGCTCGATGAGCTGGGTCTCGAGGATGCGCTGGAGCTGACAGGACTCTACGACGGCATTCCCATGACCGAAAAGAGCTTCGCCGACCCCGCGCCCTGGCCCGACACGATCTGGCTCTTTCGCGAACCGATCCTCGCAGAATGGCGCGACCGCGGCGATGTGACGATCGAGGATCTCGTCGCGCATGTCACCGTGCACGAGCTCGCGCATCATTTCGGCTGGTCGGACGAGGACATCGCCGTCATCGACCGCTGGTGGGAATAAGGCTCACGCCTTCCCGTCGCGCCACCTGTTCACGATCGGGTAGCGACGGTCGAGCCAGAAGGCCTTCGGCGTGAGCCGCGTTCCGGGCGCGGATTGGAAGCGCTTGTATTCCGACAGGTAAAGCAGACGCTCGGCCTTGACCGCGTCTTCGCGGGAATACCCTTCAGCGACGCAATCCTCGATGGAGCCGTCGCCTTCGATCAGGATCTCGAGGATACCGTCGAGGATGTCGTATTCGGGCAGGCTGTCGCTGTCCTTCTGATCCGCCGCAAGCTCCGCCGAGGGGGGCTTGGAGATCACACGCTCGGGCATCACCGCGCTATCCGGGCCCTTCATCCAAGGCCTGTGATTGGCGTTGCGCCAACGGCAGGTCTCGAAAACGCGGGTCTTGTAGAGATCCTTGATCGGATTGTAGCCGCCCGCCATGTCACCGTAGATCGTGGCGTAGCCGACCGCGACCTCGGACTTGTTGCCGGTGGTCAGGAGCATCTCGCCGAACTTGTTCGACAGCGCCATCAGCAGCAGACCCCTGAGGCGCGATTGCAGGTTCTCTTCGGTCACGTCCGGCGAGCGGCCCTCGAAGAGCGGCGCGAGCGTTGCGGTGATCGCATCTCGGCCCTCGGTGATCGGCACGAAATCGTAGTGGCAGCCAAGCATCCGGGCGACGGCCTTGGCATCTTCGAGCGAGTGCACCGACGTGTATTCCGATGGCAGCATCACACAGCGCACGTTCTCGGGCCCGATCGCATCGGCGGCGATGGCGGCGACGAGCGCGGAATCGACGCCCCCCGACAGCCCTAGCAACACGCGGGAAAAGCCCGACTTGCCTAGATAGTCGCGCAGGCCCTCGACCATGGCGCGGTAATCCTGTTCCCAGGCGTCCGGTTGCGGCGCGACCGGACCTGCCTCGGCGCGCCAGCCCTCAGGGGTGCGAATGAGCGTCAGATGCGCGATCTCCTCGTCGAAGACCGGCAAGCGACAGGCGAGCTTGCCGCCGGGGTTCAGAACGAAGGAGCCGCCGTCGAAGACCTGATCGTCCTGGCCGCCCACCATGTTGAGGTAGATCAGCGGCAGGCCGGTCTCGACCGTCCGCGCGACCATATGCGTCAGGCGCAGATCATACTTGTCGCGATGATAGGGAGAGCCGTTGGGCACGAGCAGAAACTCCGCCCCGGTCTCTTCGTGGGTCTCGGCCACGTCCTCGTACCAGGCGTCCTCGCAGATCGGGCTGCCGATCCGGACGCCGCCGATGGCGTAGGGTCCGCCGAGCGGCCCGGTGGAGTAGAGCCGCTCTTCGTCGAAGACCGCATCGTTCGGTAAATGGTGCTTGAGCACCGCGTGACGCACGGTCCCGCCCTCGAGGATCAGGTAGGCGTTGTAGAGCTCGGCCCCTTCCAACCAAGGCCCGCCGATGGCGAGCGCGGGTCCGTCGCTGCATTCCTCGGCCAGACGGCGCACCGTCTCGATGGCAGCGGTGTGGAAGGCCGGTTTGCGGACGAGATCCTGCGTCTGGTAGCCCGTTATGAACATCTCGGGCAGCGCCACAAGGTCCGCGCCCGCCGCGCGCCCGGCCTCCCAGGCCTCGCGGGCCTTGGCGGCGTTGCCCGCAAGATCGCCCAGCGTCGGGTTGAGCTGCGCCAGTGTGATCCGGAAGGTATCGGCCATGTCGCCTCGCCTGAATTGCCTTTGGCGGGGACATAGCAGAACCCCGCGCAAGGGGAACCCGTCGCCGCGCCCGCCCCCGAAACCCGTTGTGCCCGGCCCCCGCCTTGACTACCTTCGTGGCAAGCCCGCAACACGCGGCCAACATGGCGGGAAAGAGCAGCATGGCATCCTTTCGGAACTACTCGCACGCGGCCCTGATCGCCGCACTGGCCCTTTCGGGCGGCATGGCGACCGCGCAGGACGGCGAGGTCATTACCAAGCAATACGACGATGGCGGCGTCTACGAGGGGACCTTCCAGGATGGCCTCCAGCACGGCGAGGGCACCTACACGCTGCCGAACGGCTACGAGTATTCGGGGCAATGGGTCGAAGGCGAGATCCGCGGCACCGGCACCGCCCGCTTTCCGAACGGGTCGGTCTATGAAGGCGAGTTCGAAGCCGGCAAGCCCGACGGCGTCGGCAAGATCATCTTCGCCGATGGCGGCACCTACGAGGGCACCTGGGTCGACGGCAAGATCACCGGCCAGGGCATTGCGGTCTATGCCAACGGCGTGCGCTACGAAGGCTCCTTCCGCAACGCGCTCCATCACGGGCGCGGGACCATGACCTCCCCCGGCGGCTACGTCTACGAGGGCGACTGGGTCAACGGCACCAAGGAAGGCAACGGCACGATCACCTATCCCGACGGCTCGCTCTACGAGGGCCGCGTCGCGGACGGCAAGCGTGACGGCGAAGGCAAACTCACCATGCCCGACGGTCTGATCTACGAAGGTATGTGGGATGACGGCCAGATCGACGGGACCGGCAAGCTGACCCAGCCGAACGGCGATGTCTACGAAGGCGAGCTCGTCGCGGGCCGCCGCGAGGGCCAGGGCCGCGTGACCTACGAGAACGGCGATACCTATGAGGGTCAGTTCGCGAACGACCAGCGCGAAGGGCAAGGCACGTTCGAGGGTCAGGACGGCTATGTCTATACCGGCAATTGGGTCGCCGGGGAGATCCAGGGCCAGGGGCGCGTCACGTATCCTGACGGCTCGGTCTATGAAGGCAGCTTCAGCGACGGGCTTGCGGACGGTGAAGGAACGATCACCTATCCCGACGGATCGACCTATGCGGGCGATTGGGTCGGCGGCGTCATCGAGGGCGAAGGCCGGGCCGAATACGCCAACGGTCTCGTCTACGAGGGCGGCTTCCGCAATGCGCGCAACCACGGCCAGGGCGTGATGACCTATCCCGACGGCTATCGCTACGAAGGCGGCTGGATCGACGGCGAGCGCGAGGGCGAAGGCACCGCGACCTATCCCGACGGCACGGTCTATACCGGCGAGTTCGAGGACGGCCAACGCCACGGGCAAGGCCGGATGGAGATGCCCGACGGCTTCATCTACGAAGGTGCCTGGGAGAACGGAGAGATCTCCGGCCAGGGCGTCGCCACCTATGCCAACGGCGATGTCTACGAAGGCACGTTCGCGGCGGGCAAACGCCAGGGCGAGGGAACGATGCGGTATGCCACCGGCGAGGAAGCCAGCGGCGATTGGGTCAACGGCGCGCTTGCCGAAGGCGCGGCCGAGGAAGCGCCCGACACGCCCGCGGCTCCCGAAGCCAGCGACGAGACGCAGGACAACACGACGGAGTGATCGCTGCCTCCGGGAACGGGTCAGCCTGCCCGACAGTTCGCCCGATGTGATTTCATCGAGGAGAGCGTCATGGGCTACGCCACCGGAGACCGCGTCGAATGGGATTGGGGCCAAGGCACCGCCTCGGGCGAGATCGTGGAGCGCTTCACACAGGAGGTGACGCGCACGATCAAGGGCAGCGAGATCACGCGCCATGCCAGCGTCGACGAGCCGGCGTTTCTCATCAAGCAGGATGACGGCACGCGCGTCCTCAAATCCGTCACAGAAATCAGGAAGGCGTGACGGCGGGATATTCCCGCTCGCGCCGTGACCGGCAAGCGGCTAGCCCTGTCCTCGTCGATCGCGAGGAAAGGGAACCATCATGCCGACGGAAAAGCTCACCTTCGAAGGCGCGCATGGCAACTCGCTTGCCGGACGGCTCGACCTGCCGCGCGGCGAGCCGCGGGCGGCGGCGCTCTTCGCCCATTGCTTCACCTGCGGGAAGGATATCGCGGCCGCGCGCCGGATCGCGGGACGTCTGACCGCCGAGGGCTTCGCGGTCCTGCGTTTCGATTTCACCGGGCTCGGTCATTCCGGCGGCGAGTTCGAGAACACATCCTTCACCTCGAACGTCGCTGACCTCATCGCCGCGTCAGAGGCACTGGCCGCGAAGGGTCTTGCCCCGTCCCTGCTCATCGGGCACTCGCTCGGCGGAGCGGCGGTCCTCAAAGCGGCCGCCGAAATCCCGAGCGCCCGCGCGATTGCCACGATCGGCGCGCCGTTCGATCCCGGCCATGTAACGCATAACTTTTCGGATGCGCTGGACCGGATCGAGGCAGACGGCGTGGCGGAAGTCTCTCTTGCCGGTCGCCCCTTTCGCATCAGCCGCGACTTCGTCCGCGATGTGAGCTCCGCAGAGCTCGGCCCCGCGATCGCGGGTTTGCGCCGCGCGCTTCTCGTTCTGCACGCGCCGCGAGATGCGACGGTCGGGATCGAGAACGCCACCCAGATCTTCAGCGCGGCGAAACATCCCAAGAGCTTCGTTACGCTCGACGAGGCCGATCACCTCGTCAGCCGCATCGCGGATGCCGAATACGCGGCCGCCATCATCTCGGCTTGGGCGGAGCGTTATCTCGATCTTGAAGAGCCCGAACCACATCCGCATGCGCCCGAGGGCATCGTCCGCGTCTCCGAGAACGATCCCAACGGATTCCTGCAGGATGTCGTCACCGCGAGCCACCACATCCTTGCCGATGAGCCGACCTCGGTCGGCGGCACGGATCTGGGGCTGACGCCCTACAACCTTCTCTCCGCCGCGCTGGGGGCCTGCACGGCGATGACGATCCGGATGTATGCGCGGCGCAAGGGACTGCCGCTCGCCCATGTCGAGGTGGATGTGAGCCACGACAAGGTGCATGCCGAGGACGCCGCGACCGGCGAGGCGCGCAAAATCGACCAGTTCTTGCGAGTCGTGACGCTCGAAGGCGCGCTCGATGAAGCGGCGCGGGCCAAACTCCTCGAGATCGCGGACAAGTGTCCGGTTCACCGCACGCTCGAACACGGCGCGCGGATCGAAACCCGGCTCGCCTGAGCGCTCAGACCACCTCGCCGTCCGATAAGCGTTTCAGGAAATCCTCGGCCTCGGCGCGGATCGTCGCCTTCTTGTCGTCCTTCATCCGGTCCCATGTGCCATACATCTGAGCCATGCGCGGGTTCTTCTCGAACCGCTCGCGGTGGCGATCCATGAAGTGCCAGTAAAGGACGTTGAACGGGCAGGCACCCTCCCCTGTCTTCTGTTTCACGCTGTAATGACAGTCGCCGCAGTAATCCGACATCCGGTCGATATAGGAGCCTGACGAGACGTAGGGTTTCGAGGCGATCACGCCGCCATCGGCGAACTGGCTCATACCGACCGTGTTGGGCGCTGTGACCCATTCGAACGCATCGAAATAGACGCGCATATACCAATCCTCGACCTCGGCCGGGTCGATCCCGCAGAGCAGCGCGAAATTGCCCGTGACCATCAGACGCTGGATATGGTGAGCGTAGGCCTCTTCCTTGGTCTCCTCCACGGCCTTCGAGAGGCAGCGCATCTTCGTCTCCTGCCCCCAATAAAGCGGCGGCAGCTTGCGCTGATGGTTGAGCCAGTTACGCCGCGGATAATCCGGCCCTTCGCGGAAATAGATGGCGCGCATGTATTCGCGCCAGCCGATGACCTGACGGATATAGCCTTCGACGGCGTTGATCGGCGCGTGACCCTCGCGCCAGGCTTCCTCGACCGCCTCGCAGACCTCACGGGGATCGAGGAGGCCGATATTCATGTAGCCCGAGATCACCGAGTGATAGAGGAACCGGTTGTCCCCCATCATCGCGTCCTGGAAATCGCCGAAGCGCGGCAGGGCGTGCTTGACGAAATGCGTCAGCGCCCGGCGCGCCTGACCCTGATCGGTCGCGAACCAGAACGGGCGCACGTCGCCGAAGGAATTACCGAAGCGGCGTTCGACGAGGTCGAGCACCTCTTCTACCGTCTCGTCGGGCGTGAACTCCATCGGCCCGCCGAACGCGACCTCGTCGGGCGCAGGCTTGCGGTTGTCGTGGTCGAAATTCCACTGCCCGCCCGCAGGCTCGCCATCCTCCATGAGGATGCCGAGATGTTTCCGCATCTCGCGGTAGAAATACTCCATCCGAAGCGTCTTGCGCCCCTTGGCCCACTCCTCGAACCATCCCAGATCGGTGAGGAAGCGGTCGTCGGCGAGTTGCCGAACCTTGAGGCCCATCTCGTCCAGAGCCTCGATCAGGCGGAACTCGCCGGGCTGCGTGGCGATGACCTCCGTGGCGCCGGTTTCCTCGGCGCGGCGCGTCAGTTCGCCGGGAATGGAGCCGGAATTGTCGGTATCGTCGAGCTGCGTGTAGCGCACATCCCAGCCATCCTCCTGCAGCCGGGCCGCGAACTTCCGCATGGCGGCGAAGATGAACGCGATCTTCTTGGGATGGTGCTGCACGTAAGTCGCCTCATCGGCGACCTCGGCCATCACCACGACATCCGTCTCGCGATCCGCTTCCTTGAGTGCCGACAATGTCTCGGAGAGCTGATCGCCCAATACCAGAACGAGCCGGGTCACCAGACGATCTCCTCGAAGGCGTAATCGTAAAAACCGCCCGTATGCTCTGGCGTCAGCTGCTCGAAAAGATCGCAAAGCCGCTCGGCCGCTTTCTCCGCCGTCACGGTCGGATGATTGTCCGCGTATTTCTCGGTGAAAGGCGTCTCTACGGTGCCGGGATGCAGCGCCACGCAGGACAGATGCCGGTAGGAGCGCCCGAACTCGATGGCGGCTGTATGCACGAGCTGGTTTACGGCCGCCTTCGCGGTGCGGTAGGAATACCAGCCGCCGATACCGTTATCGCCGATCGATCCGACCCGCGCCGAGAGCACCGCCATCACCGCCGATTCGCGCCGGGGCACGAGGCGGATCGCGTGTTTCAGCACGAGCGCGGGGCCGACAGCATTCAGCCGGAATTGATCCATCATCGCCTTGGGATCGAGATCGCGGATCGTTTTCTCGGGCGTCGCGCCATCGATCTCGAGCGCACCGGTCGCGCAGAACACCAGATCGAACGGTCCTTCGAGACCGCCCAGATGTTTCTCGACCGACGCCTCGTCAGTCACGTCGAGCCCGTCCTCCGACCGCGACAGCCCCGTCACCTGAAGCCCGCGTTTTTCGAGCTCCGCTACCACCGCCGAGCCGATACCGCCCGACGCTCCGATCACCAATGCGTTTTTCATGGAGCGCGAGCTAGCCTCGTGCCGTGGCGCTTCAAGCGCGGCTCACGGCCTTCGCGAGCGGGATCAGACGAAAGGATCCTCGGGGTACCCGACCCCCATGAGATACAGCCCCTGTGGGGGTGCCACCGGCCCGCAGGCCGCGCGATCCCGCGCCTCGAGCGCGCGGCGCACATCCTCGGGCCTCCAGGCCCCCGCGCCCACGCGTTCGAGCGTACCCACGAAGGAGCGCACCTGGTTGTGCAGGAAGGACCGCGCGCGCAGCCGAAAGCGGATTTCGCGCCCGGCCTCGGTCTCGATCTCGTCGACCTCGAACGCATCGAGCGTCTTTACCGGGCTTTTCGCCTGACACATCGTGGATCGGAAGGTGGTGAAGTCGTGTTTGCCGAGGAGCAGCGCCGCGCCCTCGCGCATCGCGCTCAGATCGAGCGACTTTTGCACCTGCCAGACCTGGCCAGCTTCCAGTACCGCCCGCGCCCGTCGATTGAGCACCCGGTAAAGATACCGCCGTTCACCTGCCGAGAACCGCGCGTGGAACTCGTCGCCGACGCGCGCCGCCCTGCGGATCGCCACCGGGGCGGGTTTCAGATGGTAGTTCAGCGCTTCCTGCAGGCGGAACGGCTGCCAGTCTTTCGCCAGATCGGTATGGGCGACCTGCCCGCGCGCATGCACGCCCGAATCCGTCCGCCCCGCCGCTGCGATCGTGTGGGGGCCGGGCTCGAGTTTCGCCAGCGCCGCCTCGATCGCGCCTTGCACCGACGGCTGGTCAGCCTGGCGCTGCCAGCCCGCGAAGGGGCCGCCGTCATATTCCACCATGAGCGCGTATCTGGGCATGAGGCTCGCCCTAGCCAAAGCGCCACGTCCCGGCAAGACCCGCCCACTGGCACGCAGGCGCGCAAGCCCCTATCTTCGCCCGAGACGACAGACCCGGAGGCCCCGTGCTCATCGACGATATCGCAGACAGACTCACCCGCAGCGTCGAGGCGGTGGGCGATACCGTCTCGGGCGCGTTCTTCGAACCGTCGATCCGGCTGGGGGTCACGGGCCTCGCGCGCTCGGGCAAGACGGTGTTCATCACCTCGCTCGTGGCGAACCTGATGGAGCGGGGGCGGATGGGTCAGCTTTCGGCGGCGGCAGAGGGGCGCATCACGGCGGCCTATCTGCAACCTCAGCCAGACGACACGTTGCCGCGCTTCGACTACGAGACGCATCTGGCGGCCCTCACTTCCAAGACGCCACATTGGCCGGACAGCACGCGCGCCGTCTCCGAGCTGCGCCTGTCGCTCAAGGTCAAGCCGACGGGCTTTCTGGGCGGGCTGCAGGGGCCGCGCACGGTGCATCTCGACATTGTGGACTATCCCGGCGAATGGCTCCTCGATTTGGGCCTTCTGGAGAAAAGCTATGCGGAATGGTCCCGCGAGACGCTGTCCCGGCTCGAGCAAAGAGACGAGGCGCGCGCGTTTCTCACCGCCGCCAAGGGCGAAGAAAGTTCGAAAGAGCTCGATGAGGCGCGTGCGCAGAGCCTTGCACAGACCTTCACCGAGTATCTGCAGGCCGCGCGTGATGTAGGCTATTCCGACTGCACGCCCGGACGGTTTCTGCTGCCCGGCGACCTCGCCGGCTCCCCGGTCCTGACCTTCGCGCCGCTGCCGCCCGAGGACGCCGCACCGCGCCGCTCGCTCTGGAGAGAATTCGAGCGCCGGTACGAGGCCTACAAGTCGCGCGTCGTCAAACCCTTCTTCCGGGAGCATTTCGCCAGGATCGACAGGCAGGTCGTCCTGGTCGACGCGCTCGGCGCGATCCACAAGGGGCCGGATGCGCTGTCGGATCTGCGCCGCACGATGGCCGATATCCTCGGCGCTTTCCGTCCGGGCCGGAACGCCTTCCTGTCGCAGCTTCTGATGGGCAAGCGGGTGGAGCGCATCCTTTTCGCCGCGACCAAGGCCGACCACCTGCACCACACCCAGCACGAACGGCTGACCGCGCTGATGAAGGCGATGACGCGCGAGGCCTCGGACCGGGCGGAATTCGCCGGCGCGAAGACCCGCGCCATGGCGATCGCAAGCCTCCGCGCCACCGTGGAGGAGACCCGCGAGGTCAAGGGCGAGGAGCTGGCCTGCGTGCGCGGACGCCTTCTGGAGACGGGCCGCGAGGCCGCGCTCTGGCCCGGCGATCTGCCCGAGGATCCGCAGAGCCTTCTGCGCGGGGATGCCGAGGAGTGGCTCGCGGGCGATTACGGCATCATGTCCTTCGCCCCCGCGCCGCTGTCACTGCGCCCCGGAGACGGGCCGCCGCATATCCGGCTCGACAGGGCCGCAGAATTCCTGATCGGAGACCGCCTGTGAGCGACAAGAAGCGCCCCGTCCTGATCGAACTCGACACTCCCGAAGACGTGCGGCCCGGCCCGGCCGATGCGCCGCCCGTTCCCGATCTTGGCGATCATTCCGAGCCCGGCCCCGACGGGCGGGCGATGGCGACGGCCGCGACGCTCGCCTCGCGCAAACCCTCGCGGCTCGCACGGTGGTTCTGGTCGCTCCTGGGCGCGATTCTCGCGACCGTGATCTCCATCGCGGCCTGGAATTTCGCGACCTCGCTCTTGGCCGCGAACCCGATCCTTGGCTGGGTGGTGACAGCCCTCTTCGGCCTTTTCATTCTCGTGACGCTTCTGATCGCGATCAAGGAGATGTCGGCCTTTGCCCGCCTTGCGCGGCTCGACCGGCTGCAACGCGCTGCCGATCATGCGCTGGCCGAGAACAGTCTCGAGGCTGCCCGCGATGTCGCGACGCGGCTCGATTCGCTATACTCGGCCCGTGACGACACCCGCTGGGGGCGTGATCGGCTCAAAGAGCGGCAGGGAGACGTCTTCGACGCCGAAGCGCTGCTTGGTCTGGCTGAACGCGAGCTGCTGGCCCCGCTCGACAAACGCGCCACGGCCGAAGTGCAGGCCGCCGCGAGGCAGGTTGCAGCGGTGACCGCGCTTGTTCCGCTGGCCTTCGCGGATGTCTTCGCCGCGCTCAGCGCCAATCTGAGGATGATCCGAAAGATCGCAGAGATTTACGGGGGCCGCTCGGGCACGCTCGGAGCGTGGCGGCTGACACGAGCGGTCTTCTCGCACCTGGTTGCGACGGGCGCTGTCGCGGTCGGGGACGACATGATCGAGCCGATCCTCGGCGGCGGGCTTCTCGCACGGCTGTCGCGTCGGTTTGGCGAGGGTCTGGTCAACGGCGCGTTGACCGCACGCGTCGGTGTCGCCGCGATGGAGGTGTGTCGCCCCCTGCCGTTCTCGGCGGATCGCCGACCCTCCGTGCGCCGGATCGTCACGACCAGCCTTACGGACCTTTTCGACAAATCCCCGCGCTAAGGGGAGGAAGCGCAAAGACGGAGCCCGAGCGGTGCCGGGCTCCGTCGAGCATTTACTGGCCGGTGCCAGCTTGCGGTGCGGTCTCGGCACCCGCAGCGGGTGCCGTCTCGCCTGCCGCGCCATCCGTCGCGGCGGTACCGGCGCTCTCGACAGCGCTTGTCGCGGCGGGCTCCTGGGCGGGCGTCGTCTCGCCATCGCCGCCGCCGCCGACGAAGCTGAGGCCGACCACCAGGGCGACGATGAGCCCCAGCGCCACGAGAAGCCCCGAGGTCGCGTTCTTGCCGGTCGCTGCCGGCGGCGCGAAAGGATCGTTGTTCACGCCGGTCGGGTTGACCGTGTAGGGGTTTGTCCGGTTCGGACCATGATCGCTATAGGCCATGAGTTTCTCCTTTCCTGCAGCGTATGTCTTCAAAGATTGGAGCGCTCTGCCACGGCGGGTAGAGGGCGCCCCGCGCGGCCCGGAAAATGCGCCGATCCTTGCCTTTTGCGCTGGATCCGCCGCGCCGGTTTCCGCCGCGCTGCATCGCGGCACCTGCCGTTGAGCAGCAATTCGCCATGGCGGTCGTCGCACCCGGGCAGGTTCCCGCCGCCCCTGCCCGCGTTCGCTACCTCTGGACCATCGCAGGCAGCGCTCCTATAAGTCGGGCGAAGATGAGACAGTTTGCGATCATCCTGCGAATTACGTGCCCGGCGCCGTGCTGATACGGTCCGCCGGGACAAAGGCGTCTGCCCTGCCGCGCCGCCCTGATTTCTGATCCATTCGCTGAACTTTCCGAGGACGCCACTCATGTGCGCCGACACCACCGACACGCCCGATTACAAAGACACCCTGAACCTGCCGCAGACCGAGTTTCCGATGCGCGCAGGGCTTCCCAAGCGCGAGCCCGGCTGGCTCGAGCGCTGGGAGGAAATCGGTATCTATGATCGCCTTCGCGAGAAAGCGGAAGGCCGCAAGCCCTTCACGCTGCATGACGGCCCGCCCTACGCCAACGGGCACCTGCATATCGGCCACGCGCTGAACAAGGTCCTCAAGGACATGGTCGTGCGCTCGCAGCAGATGATGGGCCATGATGCGCGCTATATCCCCGGCTGGGACTGTCACGGCCTTCCCATCGAGTGGAAGATCGAAGAGCAGTACCGCGCCAAGGGTCTCGACAAGGACAAGGTCGATATCGTCGATTTCCGGCAGGAATGCCGCAGGTTCGCCGAAGGCTGGATCGATGTGCAGCGGGATGAGTTCAAGCGGCTGGGCATCACCGGCACCTGGGAAAAGCCATACCTGACGATGGATTTCCGCGCCGAGCGGATCATCGCGGAGGAGTTCCAGAAGTTCCTGATGAACGGGACGCTCTACCAGGGCTCGAAGCCCGTGATGTGGTCGCCGGTTGAGAAGACCGCGCTCGCCGAGGCGGAGATCGAGTATCACGATCACCAGAGCCACACGATCTGGGTGCCGTTCCGGATCGTGTCCTTCGACCTGCCCGATGCCGAATGGTCCGACGAGGAAGCGCCCGACGGATCGCGCGAGGCAGCCGAAGCGGCAAAGCTGTCGACGGCGGCGCAGTTCGAAGGCGCGAAGGTCGTGATCTGGACGACGACGCCCTGGACGATCCCGTCCAACAAGGCGGTCGCCTACAACCCCGAGATCTCTTACGGGCTCTACGAGGTCACGGGCCGGCCCGAGGAATGCTGGGCCCGGATCGGGGACCGCTACATCCTCGCCGATGCTCTCGCCGAGGACGTGATGGGCCGCGCGCGGCTTGACGAGACGATGTATCGCCGTCTCGGGCATGTCACGCAGCATCAGCTCGCCGCGATGACGCTGGCGCATCCCTTCCGGGATCTCGAGGGCGCGAACGGCTTCTGGGATTACGACGTGCCGATGATCGACGGCGATCATGTCACCGACGATGCCGGCACCGGTTTCGTGCATACCGCACCGAGCCACGGCGCCGAAGACTACGAATGCTTCCAGAAGCGCGGCTGGCTCGACCGGATGACGCACAATGTCGGAGAGGAATCCGAATTCCTGCCTCATGTGCCGATCTTCGCGGGGCTGCGCGTCTTCAACCACAAGGGCAAGGAGGAGAAGGCCAACAAGGCCGTCATCGACACGCTCGTTGCAGCGGGCGGATTGCTGGCGCGGGGGCGGCAGACCCATTCCTACCCGCATTCCTGGCGTTCCAAGGCACCGGTCATCTTCCGCAACACGCCACAATGGTTCGCCGCGATCGACAAGCCGGTGGGCGATGGTCAGGACGAGAACGGCACCACGATCCGCGAGCGCGCGCTCACCTCGATCGACAAGGTGACCTGGACGCCGCGCACCGGGCGCAATCGGCTCTACACGATGATCGAAGGGCGGCCCGACTGGGTGCTGTCGCGCCAGCGCGCCTGGGGCGTGCCGCTGACCTGCTTTACCCGCAAGGGCGCAATGCCGACCGATGCCGACTTCCTCCTGCGCGACGAGAATGTGAATGCCCGCATCCTCGCCGCGTTCGAAGAGGAAGGCGCGGATGCATGGTACAAACCCGGCGCGAAGGAGCGCTTCCTCGGCAACGAATACGACCACGAAGAGTGGGACCAGGTCTTCGACATCCTCGACGTCTGGTTCGATTCCGGCAGCACGCATTCCTTCGTGCTGCGCGACCGCGAGGACGGCTCGGAGGACGGAATCGCCGATCTTTATCTCGAAGGCACGGACCAACATCGCGGCTGGTTCCATTCCTCGCTGCTGCAAAGCTGCGGCACGCAGGGCCGCGCGCCCTATCGCGGCGTTCTGACCCACGGCTTCACCCTCGACGAGAAGGGCAACAAGATGTCCAAGTCGCTCGGCAACACCGTGGCCCCGGACGACGTGACCAAGCAATACGGCGCGGATATCCTGCGACTCTGGGTTGCCCAGTCGGACTACACCGCAGATCTCCGGATCGGGCCAGAGATCCTGAAAGGGGTCGCCGACAGCTACCGGCGTCTGCGCAACACGATGCGCTTCATGCTGGGGGCGCTGGCGCATTTCGAGGAAAGCGACCGCACCGCGCCCGAGGACATGCCCGAGCTCGAGCGCTGGGTGCTGCATCGCCTTGCGGAACTCGATGAGCGGGTGCGGACCGGCTATGCCGCCTACGACTTCCAGGGCGTATTCCAGGCGCTGTTCAACTTCGCGACCGTGGAGCTGTCGGCCTTCTACTTCGACATCCGCAAGGACGCGCTTTATTGCGATGGCGATACGGCACGCCGCCGCGCCGCGCGGACGGTGCTCGACATCCTCTTCCATCGCCTGACGACGTGGCTCGCGCCTGTTCTCGTCTTCACGATGGAGGAAGTCTGGCTGGAGCGGTTCCCGAGTGAGACCAGCTCCGTCCATCTCGAGGACATGCCGGAGACGCCCGGGAGCTGGCGTGATGACGGCCTCGCCGCGAAATGGGCCGAGATCCGACGCGTGCGCCGCGTGGTGACCGCCGCGCTCGAGGTACAGCGCACGGAGAAGGTGATCGGCGCGTCGCTCGAAGCCGCACCGCGCGTGCATGTGGACAGCGCGGCGACGCGCGCCGCGCTCGAAAGCGTGCATTTCGAGGATGTCTGCATCACCTCCGATGTCGAGATCACCGGCGATACCGCGCCTGCTGAGGCGTACCGGCTTCCCGAGATCGAGGGCGTCGCGGTGGTCTTCGCCAAGGCGGAGGGCGAGAAATGCCAGCGCTGCTGGAAGATCCTGCCCGATGTCGGCACCCATACGCATCCCGGCGTCTGCGGACGGTGTGACGCGGCCCTCGGCTGACGCCCCGGCCCTGAGAAAATAATAGAATTTTCTCAGGGCCGATAATCTTACTTAAGATTATCGGGCGCGCCGCCCCAACCTGCTGGACAAGTCCAACGCGAGCGACGAGCATTCCCCGCATGAGCGATACAGAGACCTCGACCGCCTACCAGGTTCTCGCCCGGAAATACCGGCCCGAGACTTTCGCCGACCTCGTCGGCCAGGACGCGATGGTCCGCACGCTCAAGAACGCCTTCGCAGCCGACCGGATCGCGCAAGCGTTCATCATGACGGGGATCCGCGGCACCGGGAAAACCACGACGGCTCGGATCATCGCCAAGGGCATGAACTGCATCGGGCCCGATGGCTCGGGCGGTCCGACAACGCAGCCATGCGGGCAATGCGAGCATTGCGTCGCTATCGCCGAGGGACGGCATGTGGATGTCCTCGAGATGGACGCGGCCTCGAACACGGGTGTCGGGGATGTGCGCGAGATCATCGACTCGGTGCATTACAGGGCGGCCTCGGCGCGCTACAAGATCTACATCATCGACGAAGTTCACATGCTGTCGACGAGCGCGTTCAACGCGCTTCTGAAGACATTGGAAGAGCCCCCGGCGCATGTGAAGTTCATCTTCGCGACGACCGAGATCCGCAAAGTGCCCGTCACGGTCCTTTCGCGCTGCCAGCGCTTCGATCTGAGGCGCATCGAGCCCGAGGTGATGATCGCCCTTCTGCGCCGGATTGCAGATACCGAAGGCGCGCAGATCACAGAGGATGCGTTGGCCCTCATCACGCGGGCCGCCGAAGGCTCGGCGCGGGACGCAACATCGCTGCTCGACCAGGCGATCAGTCATGGCGCGGGCGAGACCACGGCGGACGAAGTGCGCGCGATGCTGGGTCTGGCGGACCGCGCGCGTGTTCTCGACCTTTTCGAGACGATCATGCGGGGCGATGCGGCCGGCGCGCTGTCAGAGCTTTCGGCGCAATATGCCGACGGCGCCGATCCGATGGCGATCCTGCGGGATCTGGCGGAAATCACCCACTGGATCAGCGTCGTGAAGATCACGCCCGAGGCGGCGGAAGATCCGACGATCTCGCCCGATGAGCGCACACGCGGTCAGGCGCTCGCCCAGTCGCTGGGCATGCGGCCGCTCACGCGGATGTGGCAGATGCTGCTGAAGGCGCTCGAGGAGGTTTCCTCGGCGCCGAATTCGATGATGGCCGCGGAAATGGCGGTGATCCGCTTGACGCATGTGGCTGAACTGCCCTCGCCAGAGGATCTCGTGCGCAAATTGCAGTCTGAGACGCCGCCGCCTCAGCCGCCAGGTGGCGGTGGAGGCAACGCTGCACCCTCGGGAGGCAGCATGGCGCAGGGCGTCTCTCATACTCCTGTTCCGACCCATAGCGGCCCCTCCGGCCCGTCGGCGCAGTCTGGCAATACGGTGCGAGCCGTCGCCGCGGAAGACGCGCTCGCGCGCTATCCGACTTTCGATCACGTGATCGAGCTCATCCGTGCCAATCGTGACGGGGTGCTTCTGGTCGAGGCACGGCGCTACATGCGCGTGGCGAGTTACCGTCCGGGGCGGATTGAGTTCACGCCCACCGACGATGCGCCCAAGGATCTCGCGCAACGGCTGGGCGCGGCCCTGACGCGTTGGACGGGCAATCGCTGGGCAGTGACGATCGTCAACGAGTGCGACGCGCCCACGATCTACGAGACCGAACACGCCTCCGAGCTGGCCCTCAAGAAGGAAGCCGAAGCCCATGAGATGGTGCGCGCAGTTCTAGATGCTTTTCCCAAGGCACGCATCCTCAAGGTCGTCACGCCCGAGGAGGAGGCCGTCGCGGCAGAAGCCGAAGCCCTGCCCGAGGTCGAGGACGAATGGGATCCGTTCGAGGATGACTGACCTTGCGGGCGGCCCCCGCCGTCCCCAGACTCAACAGCAAGACAAAGAACCGGAGAGATCGAGATGTTCAAAGGATTAGGCGGCCTGGGCGACATGGGCAAAATGATGAAGGCGGCCCAGGAAATGCAGACCAAGATGACCGAGCTGCAGGAAGAGATGCACTCGATCATGGTCGAGGGCGAAGCGGGTGCTGGCCTTGTGAAGGCGACCTGCACGGCGAAAGGCGAGCTGAAGTCGCTCGACATCGACCCGTCGATCTTCAATGGCGACGACAAGGAAGTGGTTGAAGACCTGATCCTCGCCGCGATCAAGGACGCGCAGGGCCGCGCGCAGGAGCGTCAGAAGGAAGAGATGGGCAAGCTCGCCGAGAGCATGGGCCTGCCCAAGGACATGAACATGCCGTTCTGAGCGGGCCGGACGCACAGACGTGGCAGGTCGCTCCGAGATCGACGCACTCATCGAGATGATGGCAAAGCTACCGGGGCTCGGCCCCCGGTCGGCCCGGCGCGCCGTGCTGCATCTCATCCGCAAGCGCGCGGTTCTCTTGCAGCCGCTCGCCGAGCAGATGGAAACCGTTGCCCGCACCGCGCGCGAATGCCTCAATTGCGGCAGTGTCGGCACCTCGGACATCTGCGAGATCTGCAGCGACGAGGCGCGCGCGACGGGCCTTCTATGCGTCGTTGAAGATGTCGCCGATCTCTGGGCGATGGAGAGGTCGGGCGTGTTCAAGGGGCGTTATCACGTCCTCGGCGGCACGCTTTCGGCGCTCGACGCGATCGGACCGGAGGAATTGCACATCCCCAAGCTTCTCGACCGCGTCGCCGGCGAGGAGATCGAGGAGGTGATCCTCGCGCTCAATGCCACGATCGACGGGCAGACGACAGCGCATTACATCGCCGACCAGCTGGAGGGTCGGGTGCGGCTGAGCTCGCTGGCCCAAGGCGTGCCGATCGGCGGGGAGCTCGACTATCTCGACGACGGCACGATCACCGCGGCGTTGAATGCGCGGAAATCTCTATAGCGAGACGATTTGCGCCCGGCATGCGGTTCAGGCTTAACTGGTGGGCATCGCGGCCATGTCGGTCGCGCGTCATGTCTGGGGTGCCATGCGCCGTGTCACGCTACTTCTCGCCGCGTTGAGCTTCGGTCCCGGTCTCGCCTCCGCCGCGCCCTGCCCCGATTTCTATCGCTTCGTCGATTTCGGCATCACGACACCCGAGATGATCGTCCGGGGCGGTCCGACCTTTCGCGCAGAAGATTTCGAGGAAACGCCGCTTCTCTTGAGGGAAGAAACGGTCTGCCGTGATGCGCGGGACGTGGCCAAGGACGGGCGCGGCAATCCGATCCCGATCACGCGAAGTATCGCCTACGATCCGTCGGTTCTGCCAACCGCGCTCGAGGCGCTGCGCCTGGCCGCGGTTGACGATATCGCCGCCGTGACGAAGGGTCATGCCGAGACGCATCGCACGCGGCTTGCGCCGGGCGAGGCACGGATCACGCGGGGATCCGACTACCTGTGCGCCGAGTCGCCGAATGCAGCCGAGATCTCCTGCCAATTGCGCTCTCCTTTCGGGGGCAATTTGCCGCTCGTCGTTTATTGCAATGCGGAAAGCTGCGTCCTGCCGGGCTTCGCGGTAAACGAGCGCGTGATCGGATCTGCGCGCTGGCGCACTGGAGGCGCGGGAAACGCCGAGGCAATCGCCACCGAAAGCGCCTCCAAACTGTCGGCGATCCACGATTTTCTGACGCCGCTCACATCATGGCGTGCGGATTTCACGGGGCTTGACCGGTAAGCTGACTGCGAAAACATCCCATGACAAAGCCGCCTGAGCGATGCTCTCGACCTCCATTCACCTTGGCGGTTCCTGACGGCGCACGCGCCCCTTTGTCATGCCGCCGTCAAACACACCGGCTAGCTTGATCTCTGGCGGGCGGATGGGCGTCCACCACAGGACAGATCGCACACCAGGGATGGACGAAATGAAAGACGACAAGCATCACGGCCTCACGTTCGATGAGTGGGACGAGGCACGGTTCCCGCGCGCCAAGACGCAGGACTTCGATCGTGTCGTAGAGCGCGCGATCTCTCGCCGCGGATTTCTGGGCGGAGTTCTTGCGTTCGGCTCCGGCGCAGCCGTCATGGGCCTGACCGGCCTGAAGGGATCGACCGCTCTTGCCCAAGGGGCGGGACGCTTCCCCTTCGAACAGATCGCCGCGCAGACCGATGGCACGATCCACGTGCCCGATGGCTACGACTGGCAAGTGCTGGTGCGTTGGGGCGATCCGCTCTTCTCGGATGCGCCGGAGTTCAGCCAGGACACGGGTATTCCGACAGAAGGCTCCGACCGCGTGTTCGGTGAGAACACCGACGGGATGGAGCTGTTCTCGGTCGATGGTCGCGAGATCCTCGTGGTGAACAGCGAGTACACCAACAACGACATCAACCTCGTCGGCTCGACCACCGCAGCGGCTGACAGCCTCGAGGACGAGCGGAGCCCCAGCTCTGCCGATGACGTTCTGCGCCTGCAGAACTTCCAAGGCGTGACAGTCATGGAGGTCGAAGAGGGCGAGAGCGGCTGGTCCGTCGTCATCGACAGCCCCTACAACCGCCGCATCACCCACAACACGCCGATGATGCTGGACGGCCCCGCTGCCGGCCACGCGCTTTTGCAGACCGAGGACGATCCGACGGGCACGCAATCGCTTGGCACGTTCAACAATTGCGGCTCGGGCCGGACGCCGTGGGGCACCTACCTGACCTGCGAGGAAAACTTCAACGGCTACTTCGGCGCGACCGGCGAGATGCCGACGGATGAGCAGGTCGCGGCAGGCTACGCCCGCTATGGCATCTCCTCGGAAGGATGGGGCTACAATTACCATCTTTACGATTCGCGCTTCGACGTCAGCACGAACCCCAACGAGCCGCATCGCGCCGGCTGGATCGTCGAGATCGACCCCAGCGACGCAAGCGCGACGCCCGTCAAGCACACCGCGCTCGGCCGCTTCAAGCACGAAAACGCCGCCTACGCGCTGGCCGGGGACAATCGTCTCGTCGTCTACATGGGCGACGACGAGCGCGGCGAGTTCATGTACAAGTGGGTCAGCCGCGATGCCTACGAAGCGGGTGGCGACACCTCGACGCTGCTGGTCGAGGGTCAGCTTTACGCCGCGACCTTCTCAGACGACCAGAGCGGCCGCTGGGTCGCGCTGACGCCCGAGGCGACCGGCATGGACGCTGCGGAGATCGCCATCTTCACGCGCACCGCGGCTTCGGCCGTCGGCGCGACAACGATGGACCGGCCCGAATGGATTGCCGTCAACCCGACTGCGCCCGAAGGGTATTGCTGCCTCACCAACAATTCGCGGCGCGGCGCGACCGACGACAGCGGCAATGTCCTGACCAATGCGGGCGGCGATCCGATGGAGGTCAACGCGCCCAACCCGCGCGAGACCAACGAATACGGTCAGATTGTCCGCTGGCGTCCCGAGGGCGGCGACCACGGCAGCGACGGTTTCGAGTGGGATCTCTACGTGATGGCCGGCAACCCGAACGTCCACACGGACGGGCCCTACGCGGGGACCGACAACATCAACGCCGGGAACCTCTTCAACTCGCCCGACGGGATGCAGATCGACACGACCGGCCTCATCTGGATCCAGACCGATGGCGACGACAGCAACGAGGGCGACTTCGAGGGCATGGGCAACAACCAGATGCTCGCTGGCGATCCCGAGACCGGCGAGATCCGCCGCTTCCTGACCGGCCCGAACGGCAGCGAAGTGACCGGCCTGACCTGGTCGTCCGACCGCCGCACGATGTTCGTCGGCATCCAGCACCCGGGCGCCCCGTTCCCCGACGGCGAAGGCATGCTGCCCCGCTCGGCCATCGTGACGGTCAAGCGGACCGACGGCGCCGCTGTCGGCTGATCGCCTGCATCAAGAGCCTCCCGGTCGTCGAGATCGGGAGGCACCTGCTCAAAAGAGGCTGACACGGCGTCTAGCGCAGTCGTGCCACACCCTGTCGCTGCCCGGCTTAAAACGATAAAGGCCCGCCGAAGCGGGCCTTTCCCCGAGCGCTGGACGGGCGATCTCAGCCGCGCTCGTCCTTGTCCTCGCTCTCATCGTCATCGTCGTCGGGCAGGTTGAAGAAGGAATCGGCATCCGCGTAGTTCTGGTTGCCCTTCTCTTCTTCGTCGTCCTCGCCGTCACGCGGATCGGAGAGCGAGAAGCTCTCGAGCCCTTCCATGCTGGAGGGCAGGCGCGGTTCGGGATCCATGTCGAGCGACTGCTCTGTCGAGACAAGCTTGCGGCGCTCGTCGTCGTTCATCACCTGCTCCTGGTTCTTGGAGGCCTTGGCAACGGCGGCATCGAGCTCCGACTGCCGGCACAGACCCAGCGCGACCGGGTCGATCGGTTGCAGGTTCGAGATGTTCCAGTGCGTGCGCTCACGGATCGATTGGATCGTCGGCTTGGTCGTGCCAACGAGCTTGGATATCTGCGCGTCAGACAGCTCGGGGTGGAACTTCACCAGCCACAGGATCGAGGCAGGGCGATCCTGGCGCTTGGACAGCGGCGTATAGCGCGGACCCCGGCGCTTGTCCTCGTCGACGGCGGCCGGGTTGTGCTTGAGCTTCAGCTTGTAGAGCGGATCCTTTTCGGCCTTCTCGATCTCGCCGGGTGCGATCTGGTTGTTCGACAGGGGATCGAACCCCTTCACGCCGGCGGCGACGTCGCCATCCGCGATGCCCTGGATCTCGAGCTCGTGCATATCGGTGAAATCGGCGATCTGCTTGAACGTCAGCGTGGTGTTGTCCACGAGCCAGACGGCGGTCGCCTTGGGGTGCAAGAGCTTGGCCATGATGTCTCCTTCGCATGTCTTCTTCGTGGCCCGGGGCGTCTGGCCCAGGGCACCCGGACGATCCGGGTCGGTTTCCGTTGTCGGGGAACTTGGGCGCTATATAGTCACGCCATGATCCGGTGGAAAGAGAAAATCGCGAGCCTGATGATCTGCCTCGGCGCACCTGCGCTGGCAGAGGGCGAGATCGCGGGCGAGTTCGACTATTACGTCCTGGCGATGAGCTGGTCTCCGACCTGGTGCGCGCTCGAAGGCGACGCGCGGGGCTCGCCGCAATGCGCGCCCGAGCGGGATGCCGGCTGGATCCTGCACGGACTTTGGCCGCAATTCGAGACGGGCTGGCCGTCCTATTGCCGGACGCCCCATGGCCCGCCGTCGCGCGCGATGACTGCGGGTATGGCGGATGTGATGGGCACGTCCGGCCTCGCCTGGCATCAGTGGAAGAAGCACGGCACCTGTTCGGGGCTGAGTGCCACTGATTATTACGAGACCGCAGAAGAAGCGTTCGAGGCGGTCGTGCTGCCCGAGGTGTTCCGCCGTCTGAAAGACCCCGTGACGCTGCCCGCCGCCGTGGTTGAAGAGGCGTTCCTGCGGGACAATCCCGATCTCGAGCCCGACATGCTGACCATCACCTGCCGGGAGGGACGCATCCAGGAGGCGCGGCTCTGCCTGACCCGCGATCTGGAGCCCGTGACCTGCGGCGCGGATGTGGTGCGCGACTGCCGTGCGCGGGATGCGCTGATGGATCCGATCCCCTGAGGCGCAGCGCGCATTTGTAACATTGCGTGAGAGCGACACGCGATGCGCCTCCGGCGCAAGCGCGACTTTGCAACATTCGCGTCACTTTCATCGCTGAGTGTTACACCGGCTTGCGCGCGGCCAAGTCTCGCAGCCGAAACAACCCATTGATATTACAAGATTCCACGGGACTCCTCGGAACCTGCCGCACCTGCGAAAGGGTCAGGCGTCCGTGATTGACGCTCCCGTGAATGGCGCGGCGCAAGGTCGCGGGTCAGGCTTGGACCAGCCCGACCGGCCTGCCCGGCGGGCCTCTGACCCCGAATGCCGCAACGGAGACATCCATGTCCAAGACCATCAAGACCGCCGCCCTCGTCGGTGCCGTCGCCGCGAACTTCGCCGCAACTGGTGCCCATGCCCAGGCCCAGGAGAAGTGCTACGGCGTCTCGCTCGCCGGCGAGAACGATTGCGCCGCCGGCCCCGGCACGACCTGCGCGGGCACCTCGACCGTCGACTACCAGGGCAATGCCTGGACCCTCGTCGAAGCAGGCACCTGCACCGAGATCGATCTGCCGCAGATGGCCGATGGCACGCCGCGCGAGGGCTCGCTCGAAGAGCTCGACCGCGACCTGCCGACCGGCTGATCCGATCGCGCGGGGCAGAAGGCTGCCCCGCGCCTCCCCCGCACCGCAAGGACGCACCGACATGTTCGATCTCAACCAGACGGCCCTGCCCCAGGCGCCAGGCATCGGCTTCAAATCGCGCCATTTCGACGACCTGATGCGCGGCCCGGGACCCGTCCGCTGGCTCGAGATACACGCCGAGAACTACATGGGCGGTGGCGGGCGCCCGCAGGCCCAGCTTGCCGCTTTGTCTGAACGCTTTGCGCTCTCCGTTCACGGTGTCGGGCTTTCCATCGGTGGCGAGGGTCGGCTTGATCGCGACCACCTGACGCGGCTCCGGCTGCTCCTGGACCGGGTGCAGCCTGCCGCGTTTTCCGAGCATCTCGCCTGGTCGACCCATGACGGTGCTTATTTCAACGATCTTCTGCCCCTGCCCTACACGAACGCGACGCTGACCCGCGTCGCCGCGCATATCGACGAGGTGCAGGAGGCGCTCGGCCGCCAGATGCTGCTGGAGAACCCGTCCTCTTACCTCGCCTTCGCCGAATCGACCTGGGACGAACCCGCATTTCTCGCGGAGCTCGTGCGCCGCACCGGCTGCGGGTTGCTTCTCGACGTGAACAACGTCTTCGTCTCGGCGACCAATCTCGGCTTCTCTCCCGAGGGTTATATCGACGCCTTCCCCTTGGAGGCGGTGGGCGAGATCCATCTTGGCGGGCATGACGAGGACACAAACGATCACGGCGCGGCGCTGCTGATCGACAGCCACGGATGCGAGGTGGCGAATCCGGTCTGGGCGCTATTGGACAAGGTGCTCAGCCGCACCGGACCGCGCCCCGTCCTTATCGAATGGGACACGGACGTGCCCGCCTGGCCGGTTCTGGCCGAAGAGGCTCGAAGGGCCGACGAGGCGCTCGCGCGGGTGCTCGCATGAGCCGAGAGTGCGAATTCCGCGCGGCGCTCATGGAGCCATCTGCCGCGATCCCGCATGGACTTTCTGGTGGTGCGGGGCGGTGCGCTGATCGGCGCTACAACGTCTATCGCAACAACGTGGCCGTCTCGCTGACAGGTGCGATCGAGACCGGCTTTCCGACCGTCACCCGCCTCATCGGAGAAGAGAACCTGCGCCGCGTCGCCAGCGTTTTCATCCGCCAGAGCCCGCCGACGAGCCCGATCCTGGCGCAATATGGCCGAGCGTTCCCGGCCTTCCTTGCCGCGTTTCCACCGCTCGCGCATCTGCCCTACCTTTCGGACATCGCGCGCGTCGATCTCGCGATGCGCGAGAGCTACCACGCTGCCGATCACACCCCGCTCGATCCCGCCGCTCTGACCGGGCTCGAGGAAGACGACCTCGCAGCCTTGCACCTGACGCTTGCCCCTTCTCTGCGGCTTGTTTCGTCGAATTGGCCGATTCACCAGATCCGCGCCTTCACGATGGGCGAAACGCAGGACAAACCGACAGGCGGCGGAGAGGCGGTCGCGATCCTGCGGCCCCGGTTCGATCCCGCGCCGTACCTTCTGCCGCAGGGCGCCTATGCTTTCCTTTCGGCGCTTGGCGCGGGCGAGACCTTCGGCGCGGCACAGGAGCGCGGAGGCCCGAAGTTCGATCTGCCTGCCACGCTCACCCTTCTTCTTGAAACCGGCGCGCTCTCCGCGCCAGAGACCGGAGCCGCCTCATGTTGACCCGCCTTCTTTTCACGCCCGCGGATGCGCGCGACCTCGTGCTGCCGCTGATCGCCCGCTTCGTCTTCGCGGCAACCCTGCTCGTCTATTATTGGCACGCGGCGCTGACGAAGCTCGATGGAGGGCCGGTCAGCCTCTCGCTCGGAGCCTACGCACAGGTCTTTCCAAGGGCATTCGAGGCGGTCGGCTATGACGCGAGCCAGCTCGGCGGGTTTCACTACCTCGTCGCGCTTGCCGGCACGTATGCCGAATTCGTGCTTCCGCTTCTCTTGGTGATCGGCCTGATTGCCCGGCCGGCGGCGATCGCGATGATCGGGTTCATCGTCATCCAGAGCCTGACCGATCTCTACGGTCATGGCGGTATCGCACATACAGAAACGCTGGGCGCTTGGTTCGACCGGTTACCGGATGGGGTCATTCTCGATCAGCGGGCGTTCTGGGTGCTTGCGCTGACATTGATCGCGGTGAAGGGGGCGGGCGCGCTGTCTGTCGACCAAGTCCTCGCGCGCCGCGCCGCCGGTGCTGGCCGGCTGCAGCCGGCCTGAGGCTTACACCCCGAGCGCCTCGCGCGTGTCAGCTCCGAAGCCGAGATACATCTCGTCGCCCTTGACGATCAGCGGACGCTTCATCGCGGCCGGATGCGCGCCGATGATCCAGACCGGCTGTTTCTTGCGGTCCTCTTCGGAGAGCTCGCGATAGGTCTTGGATTGGATGTTGAGCATCCGGTCGCCGAACCGCTCCAGCGCGTCGGCCAGAACCTCGCCCGGCATGCCGTCTTCGCGCACATCGACGAATTCCGCGTCGGGAAGCGCCTTCTGCGCCTGTTTGCAAGTGTCGCAATTCTTGATGCCGTAGATTTTCATGAATGGTCTCCGCTCTGCCGTCATTGGTATCGGGGGCCAACAGGCGCATCGCGCCTGCGGTTCCACAAAGCTCAGGCCGCCTGCAGCCGCCCTGCTTCCTTGCGGGCGAGCGAGATCAACTCCTGCACGTAACCCTTGCCCTGATCGGCGGTGCGGGTCGCGGCATAAAGCCTGCGCGTGACGCCGTTTTTCGTCAGTGGGCGCGTGACGTAATCGGAATTGTATTTCACCTCCCGAACGACCCAATCGGGCAGAACCGATATACCCCGGTTCGAGGCGACGAGCAGGAGGATGACGGCGGTCAGCTCCACCTGCCGGATGGCGGCCGGCTCCACCTTTGCAGGCGTCAGAAGCCGGGAGAAAATGTCGAGACGGGAACGCTCCACCGGATAGGTGATGAGCGTCTGTCCACGAAAATCCTCGGCCTCGATATAGGGTTTCTGAGCCAGGGGATGCGCCGAGGCGGCGACGAAAACCGGGTTGTAGTCGAAGAGCTCGGTGAAGGTGACCCCGGGCAGATCCTCGGGGTCGGACGAGACGACGAGGTCCACCTCCTCCCTCAGGAGCGCAGGCAGCGCGTCAAAGGCAAGACCGGGACGGATGTCGACATCGACATCGGGCCACGATTTGCGGAAAGCCTCGAGGACCGGGAAGAGCCATTCGAAACAGGCGTGACACTCGATCGCGATATGCATCCGGCCCGAGACGCCTTTTCGCAAACCGTCGAACTCGGCCGACAGCGCCTCGACCTGCGGCAACACCTGCTCGGCGAGCCGCAAGAGGCGCAATCCGGCCGGCGAGAGCTTCATCGGCTTGGAGCGCCGCACGAAAAGCTCCACCCCGGCCTGATCCTCAAGCCCCTTGATCTGGTGACTGAGCGCGCTTTGCGTGATATTGAGCTGGTCTGCCGCGCGCGCCAGCCCGCCAGCCTCGTGAATGGCTTTTATCGTGCGTAAATGGCGGAACTCGATGTGCATCTCTTAGTTCGTCTCATGTTGTTCTTGAGATTTATGAGTTTGTCTCACTTTTCTCGCCATGCGACAAGCAATGGAAAGCAAAAGGAAGCCCGTCCATGACCCGTCCCGAGATCTCGTTCGAGTTCTTCCCGCCGAAAAACATCGAAGCCTCGTTCCGGCTCTGGGACACGGTGCAGACACTCGCGCCGCTGAATCCGCGTTTCGTCTCAGTGACCTATGGCGCGGGAGGCACCACCCGCGAGCTGACGCGCGAGGCAGTGAGCGCGATTCACAAGCATTCGGGCCTCCGGACAGCGGCGCATCTGACCTGCGTGAACGCCACCCGCGAAGAGACGTTGGGTATCGCGCGGAGCTTCGCAGAGGTCGGCGTGACGGATATCGTGGCGCTTCGCGGCGATCCGCCGAAGGGCGAAACCCGGTTCACGCCCACCGATGGCGGCTTCGCCAATTCCTGCGAGCTGATCGCGGCGCTGAAAGAGACGGGCGATTTCACGGTCCGCGTTGGCGCTTATCCCGATATCCACCCCGAAGCGCCCAGCGACACTGCGGATGTCGAATACCTCAAGCGCAAGTTCGATGCGGGCGCGGACGAGGCGATCACGCAGTTCTTCTTCGAGGCGGAGACGTTCTTCCGGTTCCGCGATGCCTGCGAGAAGGCCGGGATCGACAAGCCGATCGTTCCGGGCATCTTCCCGATCGAGAACTGGAAAGGCGCACGTCGCTTCGCGGAAAGCTGCGGCACGAAGATCCCTGCCTGGGTCATCGAGGCATTCGATGCGGCCGAACGAGACGGTCGCGAAGATCTGCTGGCGACAGCGCTCTGCACCGAGCTTTGCACCGATCTCATCGAGGGCGGCGTCGACAAGCTGCACTTCTACACGCTGAACCGCCCCGAGCTCACGCGCGACGTCTGTTTCGCGCTCGGCGTCACCCCGGAGACCCGTCTCGAAAACGTCGCCTGAGCCTTTGTGACGGTACAATTCCGCGCTTGAACTCAGACCGCGCGCGCGCCTTTCTCGGGGCGCGCGCATTTTGTTTTCGGGGGATCACATGCGGATTGCGATCAACGGGTTCGGACGGATCGGCCGGACGATCCTGCGCCAGGTCCTGAGCGATCCGGCCCATGCGGATATCGAGGTCGTGCTTCTGAACGACATCGCGCCGCTCGAGGATTGCGCCTACCTCTTTCGCTATGACAGCGTCTACGGCCCCTATCCCGGCAAGACCACGACTTCGGACGGACACCTGACCGTCGACGATTACGAGATGCCATTCCACGCGGCCGAAACGCCCGCCGATCTCGATCTGTCGGAGGTCGATATTCTACTCGACTGCACCGGTGCGGCAGATGCAAGGGCGGCGGCGGAGGCGGGGCTGGCGTCAGGGGCGCGCAACGTGCTGATCTCGGGCCCGTGCCTCGAGGCCGAGCGCACGCTGGTGCTCGGCGCGAACGAGGACATGCTGGGCGACGCCCGCATCGTCTCGAACGCGTCCTGCACGACGAATGCGCTTGCGCCACTCCTGAAAGCGCTCGATGCCGCCTACGGGGTCGAGACGGGACATATGACGACGGTCCACTGCTATACGGGCAGCCAACCGACCGTCGACAAGCCGCGCGGCCCGTTCGAACGCTCGCGCGCAGCGGCGGTGTCGATGGTCCCGACGACGACATCCGCGGCGAAGCTCATCGACCATGTGCTGCCGGAGCTCGCAGGCCGCGTCACGGGCGCGGCGGTGCGGGTGCCCTCGATCTCGGTTTCAGCGGTCGATCTGGTGGTGCAACTGACCCGCCCCCACGGATCTGACGCCGCGGACGCTGTGCGCGCCCTCGCCGACACCTCGGCGGTGATCGGCCTCACCGAGGATCCGTGCGTTTCGGTCGATCTGCGGGCACGTCCCGAAAGCATCGTCCTTGCGCCGCAGGAGGCGATGGCTGTCGGGGATCGGCAGCTCCGCATCTTCGGATGGTACGACAACGAATGGGGCTTCTCCGCGCGGATGCTCGACATGGCCCGGCTGATGCATGTGCGAGAGCACGGCTAGGAGCAGCGCGTCCCTGTCCGGCCCGGTTGCCGCGCAACCTGCCGGAAATGCCGCGCAGCGCGCGAGAATGGCAGGACCAGCGGTTCGAGCAGCCGCGACTGTCCCGCGCCCATCGCGCCCATGTCGGCAATGCGCGCCGCGAAGGTTGCATTCGCGCCAGGCCCATCCTCGACCAGCACTTGCCCACGTGACTGCCAGCCATGGGCCTGCGCCTCGGTCATCAGCCGTTCGAGAGCTTCTGCCGCCCTCAAGGCTGTATGCAGCGAAAGGGCTGCATGGGCGCAGCCGGCGCGTGCTCCGACAGCAGCGAAGAGCCGGTCTGGCGGCAGTGTCCAGACCGGGTCGACAATCAGCTCGGCGAAATCGCGCACACGCGGACCAGGCCCGCAGGTTTCAAAGTCGAACCAGCGAACGCGCCTGTCAGCGCCAAGCGTCGCATTCGCGGGACGGCAATCTCCTTTGACGAAAGCCCGCGGGATGGCGCAAAGCGCGCGCATCACGGCTGCCCGGTCGAACACCACCTCGCCCTTTGCTGCAAAAGGGGCCAGCGCGTCGGCCGAGAGGATACGCCGCGCCGCCTGCTCTTCGGGATCATCAAGCGGATCGAGCGCGCGTGACAGCGCGGTGCGATCGGCCGCTGCGTGCAGATCGACAAGGCTCGATGCGGCGGCTTCGGCGAGCAGTGCCTGGCGTCCCACCGGTGCCCGCGCAATCGCGAGGTCGAGCCGGTTCTGGCCGAGATCCGATTGCAACAGAACGCCCGACTGACAGCCCAGAACCACGGGCACGCGATCGGTGATATCCGAGAGCGCCCTGAGAACGAGCGCTTCCTCGCGTGCCGTGCGCCCCTGGCTGCGCGCCGTCGCAATCACGCTGCGTCCATCGATCTTGAGCCGCAGGCTGGCCCGGAACACCCCGCCGGGCGATTCGACATCGCTGACCGGTTCACCGCAGACAGCCTCGGCCACCGAGAGCACGCGCAGAATGCGTGCCTCGTTTGCGGAGGCAAGTTCTTGCAGGCTCGGTTTCGCCACGTCGTGACCTCGCTGCGCCGGAAGCTGTCGCATCGCTACGTGACAATCTCCCTATCCTTCGGACGCGGCGATTGTGCGGTGAGATTGCGGCAGCGGCCCTGAAAACAGAAAGTGCGTTGGAAACCGTAGGTAAAAGCTTCACGATTGGGAGGTAGGCAAGACGCAAAGGAGAGACCGGAATGGATTGGGCGCGCGAACACGAACGCTATTGGACTTTCGCGGGCTGCGTGGCGTTCGCTGTGCTTTCGCTGATCCTGACCCTTGCCGTCTCCGTCTGGTTCGTCCTTCCGCTCGTTCTCTTCTTGGCGCTGTCGCTCGTCGGCGTCTATGACGTCACCCAAAGCAGCCACGCGATCCTGCGAAATTACCCGATCCTGGGGCACATGCGCTTCATCTTCGAGGGCATCCGCCCCGAGATCCGTCAGTACCTCATCGAGAGCGAGAAGGACGAGGAGCCGTTCAGCCGCGAGGCGCGCAGCCTCGTCTACCAGCGCGCCAAGCAGGACGAATCGAGCCGGCCTTTCGGCACGCAGGAACGTGTCTACGAGGCCGGATATTCATGGCTCACCCATTCCATCGCGCCTACGCAGCTCGATGAGCAAGACTTCCGCGTGACGATCGGCGGGCCGGATTGCAAGCAGCCCTACAATGCCTCGCTCTACAATATCTCCGCGATGAGTTTCGGCTCGCTCTCGGCCAATGCGATCCTCGCGCTCAACACCGGGGCGAAGAAGGGCGGCTTTGCCCATGACACCGGCGAAGGCGCGATCAGCCGCTATCACCGCGAAGGCGGCGGCGACCTCATCTGGGAGATCGGCTCGGGCTATTTCGGTTGCCGGACGGAGGACGGGCGCTTCAACCCCGACCGCTTCGCAGAGCAGGCGGCGCTCGAGCAGGTCAAGATGATCGAGATCAAGCTCAGCCAGGGCGCGAAACCGGGACATGGGGGCATGCTCCCCGGCTCCAAGATCACGGCCGAGATTGCAGAAGCACGCGAGATCCCGATGGGCGTCGATTGCATTTCCCCGGCGGCGCATTCGGCCTTCTCGACACCGATCGAGCTTCTCGAATTCGTGGCGCAATTGCGCGATCTGTCGGGCGGCAAGCCCGTCGGCTTCAAGCTCTGCATCGGGCACCGGCGCGAATTCATGTGCATCGTGAAGGCGATGCTGGAGACCGGGATCACCCCGGACTTCATCGTGGTGGACGGGAAGGAAGGCGGCACCGGCGCGGCGCCTCTGGAATTCGCCAACCATGTCGGCATGCCGATGGTCGAAGGACTGACCTTCGTGCACAACGCGCTGCGGGGCGCCGGCCTGAGGGACCGGATCAAGATCGGGGCCGCGGGCAAGATCACCTCGGCCTTCGACATCGCCCGGGCGCTGGCGATCGGCGCGGATTGGTGCAACGCCGCGCGCGGCTTCATGTTCGCCGTCGGCTGTATCCAGGCGCAGGCCTGCCATACCAACCATTGCCCGACCGGCGTCGCGACGCAGGATCCGCTGCGCCAGCGGGCGCTCGACGTGCCAAGCAAGGCCGAACGGGTCTACAATTTCCACCGCAAGACGTTGCACGCGCTTGCGGAAATGGCCGGTGCCGCGGGGCTATCGAATCCCAGCGAATTCCTGCCGCGGCACTTCATGGTGCGTCAAAAGGACAGCGAGATGGCCGAGATGGACCGCGTCTATCCCTACATTCGCGAAGGCGCGCTTCTGGACGATGCCGACGACTTTCCCGATTTCCGCTTGCGCTGGAAACGGGCGCGCGCCGACAGCTTCCGCTCGGTGGACTGACCGGGCCTCAGCGCAGCCCCGTCACGACCCAATCGGCGAAGGCCACCATCAATTCGTCCGAGGCCGCATCGAAGGCAGCGACGATATCCGGCGTCTCGAGCGAGGCCGACACCGCCTGGCTCGCGAAGGTGCGGCTGGCGAGGATGGCGACATCCTCCTCGCGCACGAGCTGGACCGAGATCCGCAGCGTCACCTCGGCCTGCTCGCCAAGATCGCGCGCCTGGAAGTCGATGACATCGCTGACGATCGCGACGTCCCCCGACAGGCCGAGCGGCTCGCGTCCCACATAGGACAAACCGTCCGTGGCCTGCAGGCTGCGGAGCATCAGCGATTGCACCATGACCGGCACTTCCTCGCCCCAGCGCGCCCCCGGCAGATACTGCGCTTCGAGCTCGGATGGCTTGATCATGATCCGGTCGGTCAAGAGCGCGCCCGTGGTCGTCGGCGACTCCACGGTCACGTTGAGGCGAGACCGGCGCGGCGCTTCCGCTATACCCTCGGGCGCACGCAGCTCGTAGACGTCGAGCACTTGGGTCGCATCCGACAACGCGGAGAGCGCCGAGCAAGCGGACAATGCGAGCGGTGCGAAAATGAGGGCCAAGCGGGTCATAGGGTCAGTCTACCTGCGGAATTCGGGCGTGTCGCGGTCGAGAAGAAGCCGCGCGGGATCACGCGACAATTGCCGCGTCAGTTGATCGAGATTGCGGATGAGCCGCCGCGTCTCGGACGCAAGCGCGGAGTATTGCGGCAACCCATCGGCGGCGAAGGTCGCGACCGGCCCGCCGCTCCGCGCAACGACGCTCTGGATTTCGCGGAATGTCGCCTCGGCGACGGCAGCGGCCTCGCGAAGATCCTGGCTGAGCGCGGGAATGTCCTCCGACACTTCTGCGATAGCCGCGTCGAAACTGGTGATCGCGCCGCGCAGATCCTCGGTAATGGCCGCGATCTCGGTGTTGATCACCCGGTCGGCGCCGTTGAAGGCGCGCTCTGCCGCGACCAGTGTCCGGTTGCCGGTCACAAGCGCTTCATTGACCGCCTCGAGCGTGCCGTTCGCCGTGGCGAAAGTCGTCGTCGCGGTCGCGAGCGCCAATTCGGCATCATCGGTAAGCCCCGCCACACCCTCGGCAGTGCGGGTCACATCCGCGCCCGCCTCCTCGATCACGCGGCGCGCGGTTTGCGTGGCGCTGCGCACATCGGCGATGACGACCGGCAGATCTTCCTGAGCGACGCCCGAGATCACCTCGACCACCTCGGCGGTATCGGCGACCACGGCGCGCATCTCGTCGATGAGCCATTGGCCGTCCTCTTCGAAGAGGAGGTCGATATTCTCGGATGTCTCGTAGATCGAGTCGGACGCGATCTCGAAGCTTTCGATCAACGCGGAGGTTTCCGCGATGAGCGGACCGGCCTCTTCAAAGCGCTGCTGCGCGACGGCGCCAGCCGAGGTCAGCGTCGCCAGCGTCTCGGTCGCGTCATCGGTCAACTCGATGAGTTCGAGACGCAGATCGGCGATGGCCCCCTGCAACTCGATGGTCAGCGCGGGCAGGTCATTCGACAGATATCCCCGCGTGCTGTCGATCGTCTCGGTCGCCGCGTCGAGCGTGCCCTGCCCCCGTTGCAGCAGAACCTGCCCGTCCTGCGCGAGATCGTTGACGGAGACGAGCGTCGTGTTGGCCGTATCGAGAACGACCGAAAGGTCCGCCGAGAGCGTTTCGAGCGTGGTGTTGAACCGGTCGATCTGCTCGGAAAAATCCGAGATCTGCTCGGTCACGTTGGAAAAGCTTTCGAGCACGCTCGAGAAACTCTCGGAGGCATCGGCCACGTTGCCGAGGATCGTATCTACGCGGCCGCGGTTCTCCTCGCTCATCAAGGCATTGAGATCCTGCACCACTTCGAGCGCTTCAGAGAGAAGCTCCGGCGCATCCTCGCTCAAGGATTGCAGGACGGATGTGCCTGCCGGGATCGTCGGGATCGCGCTGTCGGATGCTTCCGCCAGAAACGGCGCATCCGCCGTGCCCGCGCTGATGCCGACGTAGGACACCCCCGTGACGCCTTGGGCTTCCACTGTGGCCTCGCTGTCGGTCCGCACCGGCGTGTCCGCTTCGACCTCGAGGCGCACACGCACCGTGCCGTCACGATCTGGCGAAAGGCCAAGGCTCACGACCCGGCCCACGGGAAGCCCCGCAAACCTCACGTCGGCGGCGTTGGAAAGCCCCGCGACCGAGGTGAAATTCACGTCGTAATAGGCGTATTCGTCATCGAGCTCGACGCCTGCGAACCACAGAACGAAACCCAGAAGCCCCAGGAAGCCCAGAAGCGTGAAGGCCCCGATCAGGATATAATTCGCGCGCGTCTCCATACCGCGCGATCACGCCCCGCCCTGCGCCGCGCGAGCGCGCGGGCCGTGGAAGTAGTCGTGAACCCAAGGATGATCCACGCGGGCCATCTCCTCTATCGTGCCTGTGACGAGAACGCGCCGTTCGGCCAGAACCGCCACACGGTCGCAGACCGCATAAAGCGTGTCGAGATCATGCGTTACCAGGAACACCGTTAGACCCAGCGCCCGGCTAAGTCCATGGATCAACCGGTCGAATTCCGCAGCCCCGATCGGGTCCAGCCCGGCTGTCGGCTCGTCGAGGAACACGATTTCGGGGTCGAGCGCCAGCGCGCGGGCCAGCCCGGCCCGTTTACGCATCCCGCCCGAGAGCTCGGAGGGATATTTGCCGCCCGCCTCGGGACCGAGACCCACCATCGCGATCTTCAGATCCGCAAGCGCGCGGCGCGCCTCGGGGGCAAGACCCGGCACCCGCTTCAGCGGCACTTCGACATTTTCGCGCACGGTCAACGACGAGAAGAGCGCGCCGTCCTGGAACATCACGCCCCAATTGTCCTCGACCACCGCGCGGGCTGCCGGATCGCCGCCCGTCAGATCATGTCCCAGAACTTCGATCTTTCCGGCCCGGGGCGTCTGAAGACCGATGATGGTCTTCATCAGAACCGATTTGCCCGTTCCCGATCCGCCGACAACGCCAAGGATCTCGCCGCGCTGCACGTCGAGATCGAGATCGTCGTGCACGACCTGGCTGCCGAACTGGTTGCGGATGCCGCGGAGGCGAATGACCGGATCCTCCATGTCAGACCCCCAACTGCGCGAAGAAGACCGAGAAGATGGCATCGGCGACGATCACCGCGAAAATCGCCTGCACCACCGCCTTCGAGGTCTGCCGCCCCAGGCTCTCCGCGTTGGAGCCGACCTGCATCCCGGCATTGCAGCCCACCACACCGATGATGATGGCGAAGACGGGCGCTTTCGACAGGCCGATCAGCACGTTGGCCAGATCCGTGCCCTCGCTCAGACGCGTGAGGAACATCGCGGGCGAGATATCGAGGACGAGAAGCGACATGATGCCGCCTCCGAGAAGCCCCATGACGTTGGCGACGAGACCGAGGATCGGCAGCATCAAGACGAGCGCCAGGATACGCGGCACGAAGAGCGCCATTGCCGGGTCGATGCCCAGGGTCCGCATCGCGTCGATCTCCTCACGCATTTTCATCGAGCCGATAGCGGCGGTGAAGGCAGAGGCGGTGCGGCCCGCGACGATGATCGAGGTGAGAAGGATGCCGAGCTCGCGCAGGATCGAGATCGAGATGAGATCCACCACGAAGACCTCCGCCCCGAATTGCCGAAGCTGCGTCGCACCCTGGAACGCCAGCACAACGCCGATCAGGAAGGACAGAAGGCTCACGATGGGCACGGCGCGCAAGCCGACATCCTCGCAATGCGCGACAAGGGCAGTCAGTCGGAACTCGCTTGGATGCCGCAGCGACCGACCGAGACGGGCGAGAAACAGGCCGAAGACGCCAAGAAAGACGCCCCCGCCGCGCCCCGCCGTTACAACGCCTTCGCCAAGCTCCGCGAGCCGGTCGGCCACCCCGCGCCGGACAGGTTGCGATGACGGTTCGGGCTCTGCAATGGCGTGGTCCACGCGGGTCATGAGCTGCGAGAGCGCGTCGGACGCCCCGAGAAGCGTCAGATCATGGCCCGCCGCTTCCAGCCGGTCCCGCAGCCGCTCCAGCGCCCAGGCCCCCGCCGTGTCCATGCGCGACAGGTTCGACAGATCGACACGGACGTCGCGGTCGGCGGGCAGTGCGTCCAAGGCGGCTTGCGCCTCTGTCAGCTCGAACACGGTCAGGCGGCCCGACAGCGCCAGCTCGCGCGTCTCGGCGCCGGTCTCCTCCACCATGTCGAAAAGGTGCGCCATCCCTCAGCCCCGCCAGAACCGCGGGGTGAACAGAACGAGCACCGCCATCAGCTCGAGCCGCCCCATCAGCATCGCAAGGCATAGAAGCCATTTCGCGGCATCGTTGAGCGGCGCGAAATTGCCCGCAGGCCCGATGATCGGGCCGAGGCCGGGACCGATATTGGCGAGTGCAGAGGCCGCACCTGAGAGTGAGGTTATGAAATCAAGCCCTGTCATGCCGAGCGCCACGGCGAAAAGCCCAAGCGTGACGATGAAGAACAGGAAGAAGGTCACGACCGAGGACAGCACGTCCTCGCCCACGGGCCGTCCCTCGAAACGCGGCGCAAAAAGCCCGTGCGGCGTGCGGATCCGGCGCAGCTGGCTGCGAACGGAGGCCATCATGAGCTGCCAGCGAAAGACCTTGATGGAACATGCGGTCGAGCCCGCGCAGCCACCGATGAGGCCGATGAAGAAGAACATCGCGATCAGGAACGGTCCCCACGTCATGTAATCGACGGAGGCATAGCCCGTGCCGGTCATGATCGAGACGATATTGAACAGCGCCTCGCGCAGCGCGGCCTCGGGATGGCGCGGATAGAGCGTCAGAAGCACCGAGACCGTGACGGCCACCAGAACGCCGATGATGATCAGGAAGACATGGATCTGACTGTCGCGCAGGATCGCGCGTTCCTGGCCGTTTACCAGCTGCACGTAGCGCACGAAGGGCAGCGCCGCGAGGATCATGAAGAAGGAAGCGACGTATTCCGCCGGCCCCGCGAAGGTGCCGAAGGACGCATCGTAATTGGAGAATCCGCCCGTCGAAACCGTCGTCAGCGCGTGGACCGTGGCATCGAACACGTTCATGCCGGTCGCGATATAGGCGAGCGTGCAGGTCAGAGTGATGGTGATATAGATCGAGGAGATCGAGGACGAGATCTCGGCCGCGCGCGGCAGGACTTTGCCCATCGTATCAAAGGCTTCGGAGCGGAAGATCTGCATCCCGCCCACGCGCAACTCGGGCAGAAAGACCATCGCGACCACGATGATACCGATCCCGCCCAACCATTGCAGCAGGCCGCGCCACAGAAGCAGCCCTTTGGGCAGCTCGTCGAGCCCTGTGAAGACGGTGGACCCAGTCGTCGTCATGCCTGACATCGCTTCGAAGAAGGCGTCGATGAATCGCGCTTCGGTTGCACCGAGGATAAATGGGATCGCACCGAAAATCGGAAGAACCAGCCAGACGCCGGTCGTCAGCAGGAAGATCTGCTGCAAGGACATCCGCTCCTTGACCGCATTCTGCGTCGCGAGCGCGATCAGCCCGCCGGCGGCGATGGTCATGATCGCGCTTTCCGCGAAGACCGGCCATTCGCCCCGGCCTTCGGCAATATCGACCAGCATCGGAACCAGCATCGTCAAGCCGAGGCAGGTCACCAGCAGGCCGATCACATAGGCTACGGGGCGGACGTCGAACATGACGGCGAGCGTTGGCGTGGGCCTTGGGCCAAGTCAAGCGCGCAGGGTCGCGGGATCTCCGATGCGATGCGCCCATGCCTCCCGTAGGATCTCTCGCCTACACGCAACGGAAAGAAAAACGCCCGCCGGACATGGCGGGCGCGTTCGGCTTTTTGCGAGCCTATGTCAGCCGACGTGAAAGAGCGTCGAGAAGAGCTTTGGATCGAGGCTCTCCTGCTCGAAGAGCGGCCCTTCGGTCAGAACCGAAACGGCGTCATGGCTGTGCAGGCTTTCCTGGTGGCTTGCCACGACGCGGAAATCGCCGATGCGGGCGTCCTTCTGAAGCTGCTCGGCAAACAGACGCGCGGCATCCTCGACGAAGATCGGGTTCGCGCCGTTCAACTCCGCGAAGGCCTGTTCATCCTCGCGCTTGACCATGACCTGCGTCTCGGTCGGCACCGCCTTGCGGCAAAGCTCAATCAGATCCTCGAACCAGAGGCAGTCATCGCCCGTGGTCTCGACCGAGATGCGCGCGACGGAACGCTGCGAATGCGGCGTTGCGAGCACGCCCCGTTCCCTGCGGGCATGTTCGCTGAGTTCCAACGAGCACGGGCAGGTCGACGAATAGACATAATCGAGATGCATGATCTTGCGGCGCTGCCCTGCGGTCTCGACCAGCTCGAGCGCGATGTCGTAATACTGGAAGCCCTCGAGCCCCGAGCGCAGGCTCTCGACCCTGAGAGGAAAGCGCAGGCGCATGTTGATGCGGGCATCGAAGCTTTCGAGATCGCTCTTGTAATCGTCGAGTGCCGACTCGATCACCTCGAACGAGAACGTCTTCTCCCCGTGCTTGTAGAAGGACCGCATGATCCGCGACATGTTGATGCCTTTCTTGTCGGCATCGAGGCTCACGGACCCGGTGACGGAGGTCTCGAGCGTCACGTTGCCGTTGTCGCGGGTGCGGAAAGTCACGGGCAGACGGAAATTCGAGATGCCGACATGCTGGATCGCGCGGCGCGCGCCGCGGATCAGCGAGGACGGCCCGTTCTGCAGATCGGGTAGCGTGTCCTTGTATTCGGCATCCACGTCGAAGGCCGCATCATATTCGCGCGCAAGGTCAGGATAGGCATCCGCGCCCGAGACGAGACGGGCGATGGCCGGATCGAGCTCGGCGATCTCGTCGTCATCGGACGCGCCGGCCCAGTCGCGCAGGAGCGCCAGGGCTTCCCTGGCGGCCTCACGGCTCGGCTTACGCTCGAGTTCTGGAGTATGGACGTTCATGAGGGGCACTCCGTCTGGTCACGCGAAGATATAGGACGCGGCCGCCCGATTTGCCGACCGCTTTCATCTTACGTCCGACAAAGTGACCCGGATCAGCGGAATTTCAATGATTTGGAGGGGGTAGTCCCCCGATCACATGGCCGCGAGCGCCTGCTCCAGGTCGCCGATCAGGTCTTCTGCATCCTCAAGCCCGACGGACAGGCGAATGAGCCCGTCACTGATACCCAGCGCGTCCTTCATCTCTTGCGACAGACGTTGATGCGTCGTTGTCGCGGGATGCGTCGCGATGGTCTTGGCATCGCCGAGGTTGTTGGAGATGAGAACGATCTCGAGGGCGTTCATGAAGCGGAAGGCCGCCTCCTTGCCGCCCGAAATCTCGAAGGCCAGCATCGTGCCGCCCGCGCCCATCTGCCGCAGCGCCAGGTCGTGCTGCGCGTGGCTTTCGAGGCCGGGATAGATCACGCGGGACAGCCGCGTGTTGCCCTCGAGCGCCTCGGCGATGTGGCCCGCGCTCTCGGTTTGCGCCCGGACACGCAGGTCGATCGTCTCTAGACCCTTCAGAAGCACCCAGGCGGTGAACGGGCTCATCGAGCCGCCGGTATGCTTCATGTAAGGCTCTACGACCTTGCGAATATGTTCGCGCGTGCCGAGGATCACGCCGCCCAGCGTGCGCCCCTGCCCATCGATATGCTTGGTGGCCGAATAGATCACCACGTCCGCGCCCTGAGCGACGGCATCGGAATAGACCGGCGTCGAGAAGACGTTGTCGACGATCACCGCCGCGCCGACGCCGCGCGCGATCTCGGCCACGCCTGCAATATCGACCAGTTCCAGCGTCGGGTTCGACATCGACTCGAAGAAGACAGCCTTGGTGTCCGGCCGCACGGCGTCGCGCCACTGGTCCAGATCCGCGCCGTCCACCAGCGTCACCTCGACGCCGAAGCGCGGCAGGATCTCGTCCACGATGTACAGACACGAGCCGAAGAGCGCACGGGCGGATACAAGGTGATCTCCCGCCTTCAGCATCGACATCAGCGCACCGTTGACCGCCGCCATGCCGCTCGCCGTGGCGAACCCGTCCTCAGTACCCTCGAGCAGCGCGATCCGTTCCTCGAACATGCGAACGGTCGGGTTGCCGTAGCGGGCATAGATGAATTCGTCTTCCCCGGCAGAGAGGAAGCGTGCCTCGGCATCCTCCGCGCTGGGATAGGCGAAGCCCTGCGTGAGGAAGATCGCCTCGCTCAGCTCGCCATATTGCGAGCGGCGGGTGCCGCCGTGGACAAGGTTGGTGCGGGTCTTGCGCGTCGTCATTTCAGCCTCCTGCCGCCTCGTCCGGGCGGCGCATCAAAAAAGCCCCGTCGCGGTCAAGCGAAAGGGGCTCTTCTGGAAGAACGCTCTCGTCTGACCTCTTTAGCGGCATGTTTAATGTGGCCCGCAATCCGGTGAACAAATCGCCACGAAGCTGCTGGTAGCGGCCCGATTCCCACACGTCAAGACTGTCATGGAGACGTCGCGCAGACGTCACGTGGGCATCATCCTCGGGGCGTATCCGCTCGGGCAAAACAGGAGGCCCGAGCAGATGCCCGTCCTGCCCGTCACAGCGCTGCCCGAGGGGCTTGTGCCGCATGACGCGGACATGCCCCTTGCGGCCCAGATGGCCGAAGCCCTCGCCGGCTCCTCGGGGCCGATCATCCTGATGGTTCACGGGTTCACCTACGCACCGGGCCGGGGCATCCACTGCCCGCACGAGACGCTCTTCAACGCCTATCCGCAGCGGCGGGCGGACGGCACGCGGCGGATGAGCTGGCCGCGGCGGCTCGGCTGTCTTGAGGCCGGACCGGATGCCGCGCTTGGTATTTCTTTCGGCTGGCCCGCGCGGGGCTCGATCTGGAAAGCGGCGCGCGAGGCCGATGCCGCAGGTGCGCGCCTTGCCGAGCTCGTGCGGGAATTGCGCCTTCTCGCACCGCATCGTCCGATTTCGGCCATTGGCCATTCGCTCGGTGCGAAGGTCATCCTGAGGGCGCTCGCCGCCGCGCCCGCGCGCAGCATCGAGAGCGCGCTGCTTCTGGCTCCGGCCGCGACGCGGGCGGACCTGACGACCGCGCGACACTCGGCTGCCGGACGGACGGTTCGGATCGCATCGGTCGCGGGGCGGGAAAACCGGGTGTTCGAGGCGCTCTACCTTGCGGCGATGGCGGCCGGCGGGCGGCCCGCCCTGCCCCTTGTCCGCAGCGATGTCGAATGTGGGCGCGGTGTCTCCCTGCGGATCGACGACGCCGTGAGCCTCCAGCGTCTTTCAGCGGCGGGCTACCAGATCGGCGCGCCGCGCCACCCCATCTGCCATTGGTCCGCCTATACGCGGCCCGGCCTCATGCGTCTCTATCGCGATCTTCTGACGGGCAGGCTGCCGTTCGACGCGCTGCGGATGATCCTGCCGCCCCACGAACAGCGCGCCACGGACGCCGCAGAGCCTCCGCGGGATCTCGTGCCGAACGCGCTCTGACACTCGGCCTCAATGGTCGCGGCGCTTGGAGGGGCTCTCTCCCATGTAATCCTCTGTCGTACGGACGCGCGGACGCTCACCACCCTGGAACGGGTTGTTCTGGCTGTGAAATTGCGCCTGCACCCGGCAATCGTCGCACATCTGGATCATGCGGATCGCATCGGGGTTGGAGAACATCGCGTGGTTCCCGGCCAGCTTCTCCGTGATCCGCTCGACGGTGGATTTCACCCCGAAGAGCGCGCCGCATTCGATGCAGGCGAAGGGCTCCTCCTCGTTCAAGACCTGCTGCGAGAGGGCCCCGTCGGTGAGGTTCATGCGCGGCTCGAGCGCGATCGCATCCTCGGGGCAGATATTCTCGCAGAGCCCGCATTGCAGGCAGGCGTCTTCCTGGAACAGGAGCTGCGGCTTGTCGGGGTTATCGCCAAGCGCGCCCGAGGGGCAGAGCGAGACGCAGGACAGGCACAGCGTGCAGGCATCCGTATCGACGAGCACCGCGCCATAAGGCGCGCCTTGCGGCAGATCGACAATCTCCGCATCGGGCTGCAAAGCCTTCGCAGCGACGCGGGCCACCTGCCGCCGAGTGCCCATCGGCAATGCGGGCGCGCAGAGTGCGGGCGACGCGCCGCCGTAAAGCGCCTCGGGTAGCGCGTCGGGGTCGGCGACATCGAGGAGCCGCACGGCGTCTTGTCCGGTCAGCGCATTGGCCAGTGCCGTCTCGCGCTCGGGCGTGTCTCGCTCGGTTCGCGGGGACATCAGCACGTCGACGCGGGAGAACCCGGCGGCAAGCGCCGCGACCATCTCCGCGTGACCGAAGCCGGCGAGCGCGGTGGTCTCGAAAGGGATGACATCGGCCGGAAGCCCGCGCCCGAATCTTGCAGCGAGGCGGATCATCTCGGCGCCATGGTCGGCATCGTGCACGAGCAATCTCGGCGCGGCGCCGCCTGCCCGCCGGAAGGTCCGCGCCAGGGTCTCGAGCCTGCGGAAGACGCTGGAGACGGGCGGCGCGTCGTAGGTGATCGCTCCAGAGGGGCACAGAGCCGAACACGCGCCGCACCCCGCGCAGATCATCGGATCGACGCGGACATGCTCACCCTCGGGCTGGATCGCACCGGTCGGGCAGATATCGAGGCAGCGCGTGCAGCCGGTCTGACCGGCGCGCGAATGGGCGCACAATGCAGGCTCGGTCCGCACGTAGAGCGGCTTTTCGAAGGTGCCGACCATCTCTGCGGCGAGCGCGGCCTGGCGCACGACCTCCACCGGGCGGCCGGGATCTGCGCGCAGATAGCCTTCGCGCTTTTCGGGCGCGGGAAAGAGCGACGTGCCGCCCGTCAGGTCCAGGATGATGTCGCAGGACGAGGCCGCGCCATCGACGGGCTCGTCGAAGGTAAAGGTGCCGCGTCCTCCGGGCAGAAGCTGACGGAAGCCGTCGATCGTGACCCCGAAATCGCCGAGCGCGCCGTGCGCCTTGCGGATCCGGCCCCGAACCACATCGAAGCGTCGGTCGGCGGGCGGCTCCGTCTCGTCGCCCTGCAGAACGGTCACGGCAAGCCGGTCGGCGAGCGTCGCGGCGGTCTCGAAGGCCAGTTCACCCGACCCGATAAGAAGGCAGGTGCCTTCCGAGATCACATCGCGGGTGCCGGGCAGCGGCACTTCGATCAGGGCCTCGGCGGCGAGCGCGGATTGCTTCGGACCGGCCTCATCCGCTTCGTCCGACCACCCTGCGCGGTCGCGCAGATCGACGAAGGCGGGAGGCTCGACGCCCAACTCCTCGGCCAACATCTCGAAGAACGCGGTCTCCTGTCCGCAAGCCACCAGCGTGTCGCCCTGCCCAAGCGCCTTCGCGGCGGCCTCGGTCTCGCCCTGGCACAGCTTGGTGTGCACGCGGCTCGTCTCGAGCCCGGTCGCGGCGGCGATCTTTTCCGCATCAAGGCTTTGCGAGCCCAGGCAATCGCAAAGCAGGATTTTCTTCGGCATGGCTCCCCCTAGTCCCGCGGCTCTTCCGGCCGGGGATGCCGCGCGGCGCGGCGATCCCGCAATTCGGGAAATCGTGATTTCGGATTTCGGAGCTGGATGGTATAGTTCTATCCAGCCGTGCGAAAGCCACAAAGATGTGCGGCTACAGGGAGAGAAAGACTTGTCCGAAGACAATGACATGGCAGGCCGCAAGTCGGTCAGCCTGACTGTCGGCGTGATCGTGGAGCGCAGACCGGGCGTGACGCGCTGGCAGCGCGAAGTCTGGCAGCCCCGCGCGCTTCTCGTCGACGCACCCAGGAACGCCGATTGGCGCGAATTGCGCCGTGACGGTGATCGCGTGGAATATCTCGCGGCAACCGTCCCCCTGACGCTGTATCGAGGCGAGGCAGAGGCGTATCGCGTCGCGCTGTCCGAGCCGGTGCCCGCGGCATACGTCATCCTGCGCCCCTCGGCGCGCGAGGGCTTCCCTTGGTACGTCCATCTCGTCACGCTTTCCCCGCACGAAGCGGCCCTTTTCGAGCAATCCGGCGATGAGCTGGTCGAGAAGGTCGCGCTGCCCGATGGGCTCATCGGCTGGGCGGGCCGCTGGATCGAGACGCATTACCGCGAAGAGAAATTCGTCAAGCGCAAGCGGCGGCCCATGGAAGAGGGCGAGGCGCGCCTCGGCGATCCGCGGATCTCGAAGCCGAGCGACATCTATCGCGCGCCGACCGAGCGGCGCCAACGGGGCACGCGATGAGGGGCGGTGATTTCTGGTCGCGCCGCAAGGCGCGCGTCGCGGCTGAAGAAGTCGAAGAGGTCCGTCGGTCGGAAGAGGCGGCGCTCGATGCCGAGGCGCGATCCCTCGAAGAGAAGAGCGACGCGGACATCCTCGAACAGTTCGGCCTGCCCGACCCGGACGACCTGATGCCCGGCGACGGGATCGCGGGCTTCATGCGCCGCGAAATTCCAGAGCGGCTTCGCCGCCGCGCGATGCGGAAGCTGTGGCGCTCGAACCCGGTTCTCGCCTGCGTCGATGGTCTCAACGATTACGACGGGGACTTCACCGCGGCAGCGACCGACAGCCCCGGCGTGAAAACCGCCTACCAACTCGGCCAGGGGATGCGCGCCCATGTCGAAGCGCTGGCGCGCGAGGCCGAGGAGAAGGCGAACGCGACCACCCCGGACAGGGTCAACTCCGAGCCCGAAACGCCTCAGGAGACGGCATTTTCTGCACCTGCATCCGAAGCCACCGAAGAGGCTTCGGGAAATTATGCAGCGTCAGACAACAATATGCAGCGCGCATCTGAGTCGAACCCTGAATATACGACCAAGGTCGTAGTGGAGGGGGTGTCGGAAGTCGGAACACCTTGGCATACGGAGGAGCACGCAGAGCGGCGACCCCGCCGCATGCGCTTCAGATTTGAGGGGGGAGAATGAGCATCGCTCGAACGGCGAACCAAGAGGTGACCGAGGAAGACCGGCTCCGCGCCGATCTCTACAATTTCCTCGGCCTGCTTCTTGCAGGGCCGCCGGATGGATTGCTCCTCGCGCAGGTCGGCGGCTTGTCTGGAGACAAGAGCGATCTCGGTCAGGCCATCGTGCGGCTTGCCGACTGCGCCAAGACCTCCTCGCCCAAGGACGTGGAACGTGAGTTCAACAAGCTCTTCATCGGTCTCGGCCGCGGCGAGCTTCTGCCCTATGCGAGCTATTACCTCACCGGGTTCCTGAACGAGAAGCCGCTCGCCACGCTGCGACAGGATCTGCGCGCGCGGGGCCTCAGCCGTTCGCCCAACGTATTCGAGCCCGAGGACAACATCGCCTCGCTGATGGAAGTGATGGGCGCGCTGATCGTCGGCCGCTTCGGAGAGCCTGCGCCGCTCGAGGATCAGAGGACGTTCTTCAACCGTCATATCGCGCCCTGGGCGGGCCATTTCTTTGCCGATCTCGAGACCGCCAAATCCGCGATGCTCTACGCCGCGGTGGGCTCGGTCGGCCGCGCCTTCGTCGAGATCGAGCGCGAAGGTTTCAGATTGACGTCGGAGTGATCCGGCACGAAGCGGCCTCAGCCGGGCCGCTAGACACCCAAGGACGAGCCCGAAGAGATCGGCCCGCGTCCGCCAAGGAAGGGAGAGACGATATGTCCAAAGACCAGAAAGCGGACAAGAGCCGCCGCGGCTTCCTCAAACTCGCCGGCACCGCGGCCCCGGCCGCGCTTGCCGTCGTCGCGACCTCGGGCACCGAGGCCGAAGCGGCGGTCGATGACGGCCAGCAGGGCTCCGGCCTGCGTGATACCGCACATACCCGCGCCTATTTCGACAGCGCCCGCTTCTAAGGCGCGCGCACAGAATCTGCCGGCACATCGGGCGTCACGTCCCCGCCTGCCGGCATCAGCCCCGAGACGCACAAGCGCCCGTGGGTGACGATAACGGAGGGAACCATGCTCAAGAAAAAGACAAGCGGAGTTGCGCGACGCGCCGCCCGAACGGGGCTTCTGTCCGAGGTTGCCGGGAAGTCCGTCGACCGCCGCGCCTTCCTGCGCGGATCGGGCCTCGCCATCGGTGGCCTTGCCGCGATCAGCGCGACCGCCGGCTCGGTCACCCGCGCCTCGGCGCAGGAAGCGGTCGACGACGCGGTCAAGACCGTGAAATCCGTCTGCACCCACTGCTCGGTCGGCTGCACCGTGATCGCAGAGGTCCGCGACGGCGTCTGGACGGGTCAGGAGCCCGGCTGGGACAGCCCGTTCAACCTCGGCGCGCATTGCGCCAAGGGCGCGTCGGTGCGTGAACACACCCACGGCGAGCGCCGCCTCAAGTACCCGATGAAGAAGGTCGACGGCGAGTGGACGCGCATCTCCTGGGAAGAGGCGATCAACGAGATCGGCGACCAGATGATGTCGATCCGTGACGAGAGCGGTCCGGATTCAGTCTACTGGCTGGGCTCGGCCAAGCACAACAACGAGCAGGCCTACCTTCTGCGCAAGTTCGCGGCCTACTGGGGCACGAACAACATCGACCACCAGGCGCGGATCTGCCACTCGACCACGGTTGCGGGCGTTGCGAACACATGGGGCTACGGCGCCATGACCAACTCCTACAACGACATCCACAATTCCCGCGCGATCTTCGTGATCGGCGGCAACCCCGCCGAGGCGCATCCGGTCTCGCTCCTGCACCTTCTCAAGGCGAAAGAGCAGAACAACGCGCCGATGATCGTGTGCGACCCGCGCTTCACGCGCACCGCGGCGCATGCGGACGAGTATGTCCGTTTCCGTCCGGGCACGGACGTCGCGCTCGTCTGGGGCATCCTGTGGCACATCTTCGAGAACGGTTGGGAGGATGAGGAATTCATCCGCACCCGTGTCTGGGGCATGGACCAGATCCGCGACGAAGTCGCCAAGTACGATCCCGAAGAGGTCGAGCGCATCACCGGCACGCCGGGCTCGCAGCTCGAGCGCGTCGCGCGGACATTGGCCAACAACCGTCCCGGCACCGTGATCTGGTGCATGGGCGGCACCCAGCACACCAACGGCAACAACAACACCCGCGCCTACTGCATCCTGCAGCTTGCGCTTGGCAACATGGGCGCGGCCGGCGGCGGCACCAACATCTTCCGCGGCCATGACAACGTGCAGGGCGCGACCGACCTCGGCGTTCTCGCCGACACGCTGCCTGGCTATTACGGCCTGACGGATGGTGCCTGGGGCCACTGGGCGCGCGTCTGGGACGAGGATCTCGACTGGCTCCGCGGCCGCTTCGCCGTGATGGAAGGCGCCGGCGCCGACGGGGCCGACCGGATGATGATCAACGAGACCGGTATCCCGGTGTCGCGCTGGATCGACGGTGTCCTCGAGGATGCCGAGAATATCGACCAGCCCGACAACACCCGTGCCATGGTTCTCTGGGGTCACGCGCCGAACTCGCAGACGCGTCTGCCGGAGATGAAGACCGCGATGGAGAAGCTCGACCTTCTCGTCGTGATCGACCCCTACCCGACCGTGACCGCGATCATGCAGGACCGCACCGACGGCGTGTACCTGCTGCCCGCGGCAACCCAGTTCGAGACCTACGGCTCGGTCACCGCGTCGAACCGTTCGCTGCAATGGCGCGAGAAGGTGGTGGATCCGATCTTCGAGTCGAAGGCCGACCACGTCATCATGAAGATGTTCGCGGACAAGTTCGGTTTCTCGGACCGGCTCTTCCGCAATATCGAGGTCAATGGCGACGAGCCGCTGATCGAAGACCTGACACGCGAGTTCAATCGGGGCATGTGGACCATCGGCTATACCGGCCAGTCGCCGGAGCGGATGCGCACCCACATGCAGAACCAGCACACCTTCGACCGCACGACGCTGAAAGCGCTCGGCGGTCCGGCTGACGGCGACTATTACGGTCTGCCCTGGCCGAGCTGGGGCACGGCCGAGATGAACCACCCGGGCTCGCCGAACCTCTACGACATCTCCAAGCCTGTCGCCGATGGCGGCATGGGCTTCCGCGCCCGCTTCGGCGTGGAGCGGGACGGCGACAACCTTCTTGCGGAAGGCGTCTACCCGGTCGGCTCCGAGATCCAGGACGGCTACCCGGAGTTCACCTACCAGATGCTCGTCGATCTCGGTTGGGACGGCGACCTGACGGACGAGGAGCGCACCGCGATCGAGCGCGTCGCCGGCTGGGAGGGCGAGCGCCCGACCACGCAGGGCAACGGTCAGCAGGATGTCGGCGAGCAGTCACAGACCGGTCCGATCGAGAGCGATTACAACACCGCGCTCGGCGGAGTGAACTGGAAGACCGACCTGTCGGGCGGCATCCAGCGCGTCGCGATCGCCCATGGCTGCGCGCCCTACGGCAACGCCAAGGCCCGCGCCGTGGTCTGGACCTTCCCCGATCCGGTCCCGGTCCATCGCGAGCCGCTCTACACGCCGCGTTACGACCTCGTGGCCGACTACCCGACCTACGAGGACAAGAAGTTCTGGCGCGTTCCGACGCTCTATTCGTCGATCCAGAAGGACGATTACTCGCAGGACTTCCCGATCACCCTCACTTCCGGCCGTCTGGTCGAATACGAGGGCGGCGGAGACGAGACGCGCTCCAACCCCTGGCTCGCGGAATTGCAGCAGGACATGTTCATCGAGGTGAACCCGCGTGACGCCAACGATCTCGGCGTGCGCGACGGCAACCAGGTCTGGGTCTACGGCCCGAACGGCGGCAAGATCCGCGTGATGGCCATGGTCACCGAACGTGTCGCGCCGGGCGTCGCCTTCATGCCGTTCCACTTCGGCGGCTTCTGGCAGGGCGAGGATCGCCGCTCCTACTATCCGGAGGGTGCCGATCCCTACGTGCTCGGCGAATCCACAAACACCGCACAAACCTACGGCTACGACTCGGTCACGCAGATGCAGGAAACCAAAGCCACGCTTTGCCGCATCGAGGCCGCGTAAGGAGGATCAAGAAAAATGGCACGCGCAAAATTTCTCTGTGACGCCGAACGCTGCATCGAATGCAACGCCTGCGTAACGGCTTGTAAAAACGAGCACGAGGTCCCCTGGGGCATCAACCGCCGCCGCGTTGTGACGATCCAGGACGGCCAGCCGGGCGAGCGCTCGATCTCGGTCGCCTGCATGCATTGCTCTGACGCACCCTGCATGGCGGTCTGCCCGGTGGATTGCTTCTACCAGACCGCCGATGGCGTCGTCCTGCACTCCAAGGACCTCTGCATCGGCTGCGGTTACTGCTTCTACGCCTGCCCCTTCGGCGCGCCGCAATACCCGCAAGCGGGCAATTTCGGCAGCCGCGGCAAGATGGACAAGTGCACCTTCTGCGCCGGCGGTCCCGAAGAGGACATGTCGCAGGCGGAGTTCCAGAAATATGGCCGCAACCGCATCGCGGAGGGCAAGCTGCCGATCTGCGCCGAGATGTGCTCCACAAAGGCGCTTCTGGCCGGTGACGGCGATGTCGTCTCCGACATCTACCGCGAACGCGTCGTCGCCCGCGGCTTCGGCTCCGGCGCATGGGGCTGGGGAACGGCCTACGACCAGAAGGGCCAGTAGTTCCTTCGGCACGCAGTCACGGGGGCCGGTCGCAAGGCCGGCCCCGATTTGTCAGGCGGATACAGCTTTCGGCGGATGACTCCGAGCGGCCTCAGGCAAGGCCGTTCCGACCCATCCCAGTCACGGCGATGAATCCAGAGGATACCTATGATGCCCTTCCTGAAATCGCTTCTGTTCAGTCTGACGATTGCACTCGCGCTTCCCGGAAGCGTCTCCGCACAGGCGGTCGACCCCGAGGTGCAACAGGCCACGCCGGATCAGGCGACCACCACGCTCGAGGACATCCTTCGGCGGCAGGAGGGCCTCTCTTCGAGCGACACTCCGGCACGGCGCACGCTCGTGGGCGAGGAGGCCGATCCCTCGGCGGGCGCGGATGGCCCGCTCGGCACGCTCGGCGGATCCTCCGACGCGGATCTTTGGCGCGCCTTCCGCTTCGACGAGCGCGAGATCACGACGCAAGCGCGGGGTCCGGCCTCCAACGTCATCATGCAGGATGGCGGGCAATGGTGGCTCGAGCTGCGCGAAGGGCCGGTCCTGCATTGGGGCGGGTACCTTCTTCTGGGCACGCTGGCCCTGCTGGCTCTGTTCTATTTCGTCAAAGGCCGCATCGAAATCGATGGGCAGAAAACCGGCCGCCGGATCGAACGCTTCACCGGGATCGAACGCTTCGGACACTGGCTGATCGCGGGGTCGTTCATCATACTCGGGATTACGGGGCTCATAACGCTGATGGGACGCGAGTTCCTGATCCCGATCCTCGGGCTGAACCTTTTCTCGGACATCGCGATTGCTTCGAAATGGCTGCATAACAACGTCGCGTGGGCGTTCATGCTGGGTCTCGTGATGGTCTTCGTGATGTGGGTCGCGCACAACATACCCGACAAGACCGATATCAAGTGGATCGCGAAGGGTGGCGGCCTGCTCATCAAGGGTCATCCGCCCGCGAAGAAGTTCAATGCGGGCCAGAAGATGATCTTCTGGGTCGTGGTGCTTTTCGGCGCGTCGGTGTCGGCCTCGGGGCTCGCGCTCCTCTTCCCGTTCCAGATCACGCTTTTCGAGCCGACCTTCGAACACCTCAACTCCTGGGGCGTGCCGTCGCTCTTCGGGATGGAGGCGTTCCCGACCGATCTAGAACCGCAGGAAGAAATGCAGTTCGCGCAGCTCTGGCACGCCATCGTCGCCTTCGTGATGATGGCTGTGATCCTCGCGCATATCTACATCGGCTCGATCGGCATGGAGGGCGCGTTCGACGCGATGGGCTCCGGCCAGGTCGAAGAGCAATGGGCGCGGGAGCACCACTCCATCTGGGCCGAGAAGAAGCTCGCAAAAGGTGAGGTGAAACAGCCCGAAGGCAGCACCGCCCCGGCGGAATGAACCCATGCGCGGCGTTCTTTTCGCCCTGAGCCTCGGTTGCGCCCTGCCCGTCGCAGCCGAGGAGTATCACCGCCTTGAGGGTCATGGCGGTCCCGTGATGGATATTGCCGTTGGCTCTTCCGGGAAGGTTGCGACGGCAAGCTTCGACAACGCGGTCGGGCTCTGGAGCGATGCGGAGCCCGCTTGGCAAGACGGTCACGAGGCCGCCGTGAATACCGTGCACTTCCTTTCCGACAGCGCGCTTGTCTCGGGCGCGGACGATTTCGACCTCATTCGCTGGGATCTCGTCTCGGGCGGCTCCGAGCGGCTCGAAGGACATCAGGGCAAGGTCATGGCCCTCGCCTCCTCGGAGGAATTCATCGCCTCGGCGAGCTGGGACGGGTCGGTCGGTCTCTGGCCCAGGGGCGGCGGCGCGCCGCGCTTTCTTCTGGGCCATGACGGGCCCGTCAACGACGTGGCTTTCGCCGATGGCGGCGCCCTTCTCTACTCGGCTTCCGCCGACGGCACGATCCGCACTTGGGCTGTCGACACCGGGACAGAGCAAACACGCGTCGTCGAACACGGCTTCGGCCTCAACGAGCTCATCCTCGATGAAGGCGCAGGTTGGCTCGCCTATGGCGCGGTCGATGGCGTCACGCGGGTGATCGAGCTGGGGACGGGCAGATCGCTTGCCGATCTCACCCTTGACCGTCGACCGATCCTGGCGCTGGCGCGCTCGCAGGACGGCGCACGGCTGGCCATTGGCGACGGCGAGGGCTTCATCTCGGTGGTCGCAACCGAGGATTGGAGCATCGAGCGGGACTTCCGCGCAGCCACACGCGGGCCGATCTGGGCATTGGCTTTCGCGCCATCGAGCGAGATGCTTTATGCCGCCGGGCTCGATACTGCGGTCCATGCCTGGCCGGTTGCGACCCTCTCCGACCAAGAGCAGATGCAGACAGAGGATGCCGCCTTCCTCAGCGATCCCGACGAGATGCCGAACGGCGAGCGACAGTTCAAACGCAAATGCTCGATCTGCCACACCCTCACCCCCGGCTCGGCGCGCCGCGCGGGCCCGTCCTTGCATGATCTCTTCGGGCGCCGGGCGGGCACCGTCGACGATTACACCTATTCCGACGCGCTCGAAGTCTCCGACCTCGTTTGGACGGAAGAGACCGTCGATGCCCTCTTCGATATCGGCCCGGACCATTATATTCCGGGCACGAAAATGCCCATGCAGCGGATCACGGGCGCAGAGGATCGGGCGGATTTGATCGCCTATCTGCGCCAGGAGACCGCCCCCAAGGAGGACCAAGAATGAAAGCCATGATCCTGGGTTTTGTCGCTATCGCCGTCGTGTCTGTCGGAGCCTGGTTCGGGCTGAACACCTACGGTTTCTCGGCCGCCGACCGGACGGCGAGCAACTCCGCCGTGCGCCTGGGCGACGCCGGGCCGCGCAATAGCGGATCGCCGACGGAAACCGAAGCGACGGAGTGACCCCGGCAGGGTTCCGGCCCGATTTCTCATGCCTGTGCGCGCGCCCGTCGTGATATGCTGGGGTGTTCCTGCACAAGAGGCCGCAGCATGACCCATCTTCTTGTCGGCACCACCAAAGGCGCATTCGTTCTGACCCAAGACACGGGCACGGACTGGCAAATCTCCGGCCCGCATTGCGAAGGCTGGCCGATTAACCACATGGCCGGCTGCCCTGAGACCGGCACGATCTGGGCCGGTGGGGGCAACGACTTTCTTGGCGCGGGCGTCTTCCGCTCGAGCGATGGGGGACAAAACTGGCGGCTCGCCAAGCTATCCACCGGTGAGATAGACAGCTGGCTCGAAGCCGACGAAAGCGCACGCGAGATGTTCGGGCTCGAGCCCGTGCGCGATGCGCCCTTCGCGGACAGTCTCCATGCGATCTGGTCGCTGCACCTGTCGGGCGATGCGCTTTATGCCGGGGCCAAGCCCGCAACGCTTCTCAAGAGCACCGATGGCGGAGAGACGTGGCACGCGCTCGATGCGCTGACCGACCATCCCACCGCAGCCGACTGGACCCCCGGCGCGGCGGGTCTGACGCTGCACACGATCCTGACCGATCCGCGCGATGCCGCGAAGCTCTGGGTCGGAATCTCCGCGGCAGGCGTTTTCGCCTCCGAGGATGGTGGCGACAGCTGGGAACGGCGGGTCCGGCGTGCGAATACACCCTCAGAGGTCTCCGCCCACCCTGCCGCCGGCACCCCCGAGGACATCGGTTTTTGCGTGCACAACATGGTGCGCGCGGCCTCTGCCGCGGGCGACGTGATCTGGCAGCAAAACCACCACGGCACTTATCGGTCGGCCGATGGCGGCCGCTCGTGGGAGAATGTGGGTCAGGGCCTGCCCTCGACCTTCGGCTTTCCCATCGCTTCGCATCCGGACGACGCCGACACGGCCTGGGTAATCCCGCTCAATGGCGACATGGCCGGGCGCTATCCGCCGGACGCCTCGGCGGCGGTGTGGCGCACCCGGGATGGAGGCGCCTCCTGGACGAAGCACCAGGCCGGACTGCCTGAGAAGAACTGTTATTTCACGGTTCTGCGGCAGGCGATGTCCACGGGCGGCAAGGATAGCCTCGGTATCTATTTCGGCACCAATACAGGGTCTCTTTTCGCCAGCCACAACGCGGGCGAGAGCTGGTCCGAGATCGCGCGTCATCTGCCTACAATTCTGTCGGTCGAGGCGGTGGACCTGCCCGCCGCCTAGACCAGAAGCTCGGGCTCGGCGAAAACGAAATCCTCGGGCGAGACAAGGCTCGTGCCGGCGCCGAAGAGCGTGAGCGCGCCGGATCCGTAATCGACATGCGCCACGAATGCGCCGGATCGGATCACAAGGTCTGCCTCCTCCGCGCCGGTCAGCGCAAGGTCGATCACGTCAGCGCCCGGATCGAAACCGAGGATCAGCGCGCTGTCCGCTCCGGCATCGGCGATGAACCGATCCGCGCCGCTGCCGCCAGATGCGGCATCGCCCGTACGCAAGAGAAGGACATCATCGCCCGCCCCGCCGATGAGCGTATCCGCGCCCTCTCCACCGGACAGAAGATCATCGCCGGCACGCCCGATCAGCCGGTCGTTGCCGTCGAGCCCGAGGATGAAATCATCGCCTTCCGTTCCGAGGAGCCCCGGCGCGTCATCGTCCACGGAAAAGCCCTCCGCACCGATGACCTCGCCCGAAGGCAATGTGCCCGTGCCGGTATAGTCTGGCACGGTTCCGTAGTCCGACGCGCCGAGGATCAGCGTCTGATCCTCGTAGAACTCGAAGAGCGGATCATCGGTGAGCGCGGCGAGATTTTCCCAGTAAAGAACAGAGCTGTGCTCCGCCCCGAAGGGCGGATCGCCGCGGACATCGGTGTCGACGCTCGGCAATTCGATCACGATGTCGGGCGCGAAATGCAGGTTGTCGACCAGAACCTGGTTAAGCACAAGCGGCTCGGCCTCGGGAAAGCGGATCGGATCGCCGGCATGGGCGATGCCGAGATGCGTGACCGCCTCGGGCGGGGTCAAAGGACCGCTTGCATCCGGGAAGAGACTTGGCGGCACGCCTGCTGAGGCGATCGATACAACGGTCAGAGGCAACCCGGCGAAAAGTTCCGCGTCGGTCAGCGTGAAAATGTCGGCCATCGTCGCGCCGAGGCTGTGCCCTGCCACGATCACCGCATCGATCCCGTTCGCGGGATCGCCCGCATAAAGTGCCGCCGCCTCGATGAACGGAGAAAGGTCGTCGTAATACGCCGCAGCGCCTTGGGCGGTGAAGGTCTGGCCAAGCAGCGCGTCCACACCGTCCGAGCCTCGGAAGGTCAGGATCAGCACGGTCTCGCCGCCGATCTCTGCCTGCACCGCCAAGGCCTCGGCCCCGTTGCGCGGCCCGCCGATATAGAGCCCGCCCTCGGTGTAGCGCACGTCCGCGCCGAAGCTGCCCGGCGGAAAATCCTCCGCCCCCAGAACGTGCCATGCGCCGCCCGGGGCACCTGCTGTCGTCGCCGCGATGAAGCTGGCGTAATCGTCGCCATATCCGTGTTCCACGGAAGGGTCCGCGAACTCGGCCGCGACCTCGCTCTCTCCGTTCACGATGCGTGTCAGAAACGCCGCGGCGCGGATCGCGTCGACCTCGGTCGGTCCCGGTGGTTGGATCGGTATCGCCATGCGCCTCTCCTTCGCTTATGCAAAGTAGGACGCAGGCCGCGCAAGCGGTCAAGGGTTCAGCTCGGGAAAGGCTGTTCTGGCGATCCCTTGAGGACTCGAACCCCAAACCTGCTGATTAGAAGTCAGCTGCTCTATCCAGTTGAGCTAAGGGACCGCACGGCCTTGGTGATGCCGCGAAAGGCGGCGCGAGGCAAGAGCGTGCGGGCCTCCTCACGTTTCCGAGGCTGGACGAACCGAATGCGGGCCTCATGTGTTGCCCTCAAGAGCCGTGCGCGAGGATCACCGGATGCGACGCCATTGCGGCTCAAGGAATGCTCAGAAGGACCAGCCTCATGAAAGATAACGCACAGACCGAAGGGCGCTGCCCGTTTCGCGGCGACCGGGTCGGCGGAGCGATCGGCTCCGAGCCGCAGCTCGACCATTGGTGGCCGAACCGGCTGAAGGTCGAACTACTGCACCAGAACCCCACCGAGGCGGATCCCCTCGGGACATCCTTCGATTACGCCGAGGCGTTCTCGAAGATCGACCTCGTCGAACTCAAGCGCGAGATCAAGGGGCTGCTGACCTCTTCGGTCTCCTGGTGGCCGTCGGATTATGGAAATTACGGCCCGCAGATGATCCGCATGGCCTGGCATTCCGCAGGCACATACCGGATCGCAGACGGGCGCGGCGGCGCTGGCGAGGCGATGCAGCGCTTCGCGCCGATCAACTCGTGGTGGGACAACGGCAATATCGACAAGTCGCGCCGCCTGCTCTGGCCCATCAAGAAAAAATACGGTGCGGCGCTGAGCTGGGCCGACCTGATCGTGCTGGCCGGCAATTGCGCGCTGGAGATCATGGGGTTCAAGACCTTCGGTTTCGGCGGCGGGCGCATCGATGCCTGGGAGCCGGACCGTGCGACCTATTGGGGGCCTGAAGGCTGGAACGGCAAGAAGCCGTCCGAGACCGCGCCGGGGCCGCTCGAAGGGCATCCGAACCAGATGGTCACCCGAACCATGCGCTGGAACGGCGAGCCGGACGAGGATTATTACGAGCTCGAAAATCCGCTCGGTGCAACGCACCAGGCTCTGATCTATGTCGACCCGGAAGGTCCGCGCGGCAACGGCAACCCGCTCGAGAGCGCGCGCGATATTCGCGAAAGCTTCGCCCGGATGGCGATGAACGACGAGGAGACGGTCGCGCTCATCGCGGGCGGCCACGCGTTCGGCAAGTCGCATGGCGCGGTCAGTGCCGACAAGATCGGTCCTGCCCCCGAGGGCGCACCGATTCAGGCGATGGGCATGGGCTGGATGAATCCCGAAGGCACCGGCTTTGCCGAGTACACGATGACCAACGGGATCGAAGGGTCGTGGACCCCCAATCCGACGGAATGGGACAACGACTACCTGACCAACCTTTTCGCCTATGAGTGGGAGCAGACCTCCTCACCCGCAGGCGCGATCCAGTGGAAGCCGAAAGATCCCGATGCGCCCAAGACCCCGGACGCGCATCTTGACGGCGTCGAGCACCCGCTCATGATGATGACTTCGGACATCGCGCTCAAGGAAGATCCAGAATACCGCAAGATCTGCGAGAAGTTCCTGGAAGATTTCGACTACTTCTCGGACGCCTTCGCCCGCGCCTGGTACAAGCTCACGCATCGCGACATGGGCCCGAAGGTCCGGTATCTCGGCCCCGAGGTCGCCGAAGAGGACCTGCCCTGGCAGGATCCGATCCCGGCGCTCGATCACGAGGTCGTGGATTCCTCGGACATCGCGGATCTGAAGGCGAAGATTCTCGGGACCGGACTTGGCGTGCCCGCACTCGTCTCGGCGGCCTGGGCCTCGGCGTCGAACTACCGCGACAGCGACAAGCGCGGCGGTGCGAACGGCGCGCGGGTGATGCTCTGGCCGCAGAAGGATTGGGAAGTGAACCGTCCGGCTGAGCTTGCCGAGGTGATCGCGGCGCTGGAAAAGATCCAGACCGAGTTCAACGCGGCCCAAAGCGGCGGCAAGTGCGTCTCGATGGCCGATCTCATCGTCCTTGGCGGCGCGGCAGCGGTCGAGAAGGCCGCGAAGGACGCCGGCCACGATGTCGAGGTGCCCTTCACGCCCGGCCGCATGGATGCGAGCCAGGAATGGACCGACGAGACGTTCCAATGGCTTCAGCCGGTCTCGGACGGGTTCCGCAACTTCCACCGCACGGATATCGGCTACAATGTCTCGCCCGAGCAGATCTTTCTCGACCGCGCGGCGCTCCTTACGCTGACCGCGCCTGAATGGACGGCGCTTGCGGGCGGACTCAAGGTGCTCGACCAGAACTGGGACGGCTCCAAGCATGGGCTTTTCACTGATCGGCCGGGCGTTCTGTCGAATGACTTCTTCGACGTTCTGACCAGCATGGACTACGAATGGGTGCCGCAGGACGAGAGCGAGATGCTGTTCGACATCAAGACCCGCGAGGGTGGCGAAACCGCGTTCACCGCGACGCGTTGCGATCTGATCTTCGGGTCGAACAGCCAGCTGCGTCAGATCGCTGAGGTCTATGGTGCGAGCGACGGCGAAGCGCGGCTCGTGAAGGACTTCGTCGAGGCCTGGTCCAAGGTGATGATGCTCGACCGTTACGACGTGGCGGCGTGAGCCATTCCTGAAACGAAGAAAGCCCGCCAGATCGGCGGGCTTTTTTCTTGTCCTGTCGTGCGGTCGCGCCTCAGGCCGCCTCGGATTTCATGATGACCTCGAGATCGTCATGCTCTGCCACGAAATGGCCTGGCGCGATCTCGCGCAGTTCGGGCACGTAATCGGTCTCACCCGCCTCGAGCTTGGAAGGCAGGAAACGCAACGCCGCCTTGGTGTCGAGCGGCGAGGGCAATTCGCCCGGCAGGCGAATGCGCTGGCGCGTGCGTTCGACCTGCGGATCGGGCACCGGCACCGCCGAGATCAGCGAGCGGGTATAGGGATGGACCGGCCGCGCGCAGATCGTGTCGGCTTCGCCCATCTCTACGATCCGGCCGAGATACAGCACCATGATCCGGTTGGAGATCTCGCGCACCACCGACAGATCGTGACTGATGAAGAGCATCGACATGCCGAACTCGGCCTGCAGCTCCTTCAGCAGCGTCACGATCTGCGCCTGGATAGACACGTCGAGCGCGGAAACCGCCTCGTCGCAAATGATGAGCTTGGGCTTGTTGATCATCGCCCGCGCGATGCCGACGCGCTGGTTCTGCCCGCCCGAGAGCTCGTGCGGATAGCGGTTGAACTTCTCGCGCTCGAGCCCGACCCGCTCCATCATCGCGATAACCTCGTCATGGCGCTCGCGGCGCGTGAGATCGGGGCGGAAGGTCTTGAGCGGCTCGGCGATGCTGTCGGCGATGGTCATGCGTGGATCGAGACTCGCGAGCGGATCCTGGAAGACGATCTGCAGATCCTTTCGCGCCGATTTCAGCGCGGACTTGTCGAAGGCGTGGAGCGGGCTGCCGAGCCAGCTCACGCTGCCATCGGACGGCTCGATCAGCCGCAGGACCGCGCGCGCGAGCGTGGACTTGCCGCAACCCGACTCGCCCACAATGCCCAGCGTCTCGCCGCCGCGTACGCCAAAGCTGACGCCGTTGACCGCGCGCAGGGGCACGGTGCGCCCGAAGAGGCCACCCTTCACGCTGACCGGGAAATGAACTTTCAGATCCTCGACGCGCAGGATCTCCTCGCCTGCGACCTGGCCGCCGGCATCGCCCTTGTCGATCCGCGGCATCGCCTCGAGCAACCGGCGCGTATAGGCGTGCTGCGGGTTCGAGAACACATCGTCGACCGAGCCGTCCTCCACGAATTCGCCGAACCGCATGACCTTGATGCGATCGCACATCCGCGCCACGACGCCCATGTCGTGGGTGATGAGCGCGATCGCCGTGCCGAGCTCGCGCTTGAGATTGTCCATGAGGTCGAGCACCTCGGCCTGCACCGTCACGTCGAGCGCGGTCGTCGGCTCGTCGGCGATCAGAAGCTTCGGCTCGCAGAGCATGGCCTGCGCGATCATCACCCGCTGGCGCATCCCGCCCGACAATTCGTGCGGATATTGCCCGAGACGCCGTTCCGCCTCGGGAATACGCACGCGCTCGAGCCAGTCGAGGCAATGGCGCCGGGCCGCGCGTCCGGTCAGACCCTTGTGGACCTTCAGAACCTCGGCCATCTGGTCGCCGACCTTCAGGTGCGGCGTGAGCGCGGTGAGCGGATCCTGGAAGATCATGCCGACATCGGCCCCGCGCACGCGGTTGAGGTGCGAGATCGGCTGGCCGAGGATCTCATGCCCCTGGAGCGTCACCGATCCCGTCGCGCGTCCGTTCGGCGGCAGAAGTCCCATCGCGGCCATGAAGCTCTGGCTCTTGCCGGAGCCCGACTCGCCCACGATGCCGAGGCATTCGCCCGCACGGATGTCGAAGGAGACGCCCTTTACCGCCTCGACGGTCCCGTCTGGCGTCTCGAATCCGACCTTCAGGTCTTTCACCGACAGGATGCTGCCTGCCGTCGAGGTCTGTGTCACATCGGTCATGTCAGCGATCCTTCGGATCGAGCGCGTCACGAAGGCCATCACCGATGAAGAACATCGTGATGATAATCGTGACGTAGAAGAACAAGGGGAACATCAGCTGCCAAAGCGTGCCATAGGCCATCGTTCCGGCCCCTTCGGCGATGAGCTTACCGAGCGAGGTCATCGGCTCGGAGATGCCAAGGCCGAGGAAGGAGATGAAGCTTTCGGCAAGGATCATCTCGGGCACGAGAAGCGAGGCGTAGACGATCACCACCCCGATGAGGTTCGGCAGGATATGCCGGAAGATGATCGCAGGTTCGGAGACGCCCCCTGCCCGCGCGGCCTCGATGAACTCGCGCGTCTTCAGGGTCAGCGTCTGCCCGCGCACGATCCGCGCCATCGTCAGCCACGACACGGCGCCGAGCGCGAGGAAAAGCGCGATGAAGCTGCGTCCTGCCACGACGAGGATCAAGATGAGGACAAGCGTCAGCGGGATCGCGAGCAGGATGTCGACGAAGCGCATCATCACGCTGTCGAGCCGTCCGCCGTAAAAGCCCGCGATGACGCCCCAGGCTGTGCCGACGATCAGGGCCATCGTCGCCCCGATGAGACCCACGAGCAGCGATGTGCGGGTCGCCTGGATCGTGCGCGAGTATAGATCGCGGCCAAGCTCGTCGAGGCCGAAATAATGCCCGTTCTCGAGCGACGGTGCGCCCATGCGGCGGATATCGCCCATGTTCGCCCAGTCGATCTCTTCATTGTCCCAGACCGCGAAAAGCGGGCCGAAGATGACGAAGGCCACGATCAGCGTCAGGATGACGACACTCGCCATCGCCGCCTTGTTGCGAACGAAGCGCCCCATCGCATCGCGAAAGAGCGACCGGCCGCGAACCGCTTTGAAATCGGTGATGTCCGCCGAGAGTGCAGCGGCTTTTTCAGATCTACCAAACATTGCCCGCCCCTCAGTACCGGATTTTCGGATCGAACCAGGCATAGGCCAGGTCGGTGAGAAGGTTCACGATCACGGTCAGCGCGCCATAGAGGATCGTGATGCCGAGAAGCACCGCGTAATCCCGCGTCAGCGCCGAGCTGACATAGGATTGCCCCAGACCCCCGGTGGAGAAGTAGAGGTCCACGAAGACCGAGCCTGTCAGCACGTAGACGAAGACCGGCCCCAGGTAGGAGACGACCGGCAACAGCGTCGGCTTCATCGCGTGCCGCCAGATGATCGTGCGGTCCGGCAGCCCCTTGGCTCGCGCGGTTCGGATGAAGTTCGAGTTCATCACTTCGAGCATCGAGGAGCGCGTGATCCGCGCGATCGACCCGATATAGGAGGTGGCCAGCGCAATGACCGGCATGATGAGATATTCCCACTGACCGCCGTTCCAGCCGCCGCCCGGCAGAAGGCCCAGCCAGAGCGTGAAGACGAGGATCAGGATCGGACCCATGATGAAGTTCGGCAGGGCTTGCGCCGCGATGCCGAGCGAGACCGCAGAGTAATCGACCCAGCTGTTGTGCCGGGTCGCCGCCGCGATGCCGAGGATCACGCCAATCACCGTGGCCGCGAGGAAGGACAGTGCGCCGTAGGTCAGCGAGATCGGAAAGCCTTGCGCGATCACGTCATTCACCGAGCGGTCCTTCTGCACGAAGGAGGGGCCGAAGTCGAAGTTGACGACGATGTTGAAGAAGTAGTCCCAGAGCTGTTTCCACAGCGGCTGGTCGAGACCGTATTGCGCCTGGATATTGGCCATCACCTCGGGCGGCAGCGGCCGCTCGGAGGTGAAGGGCCCGCCGGGCGCGAGATGCATCATGAAGAAGGCCGCGATCACCAGCAAAAGGATCGTCGGAATCGCGACCAGGAGGCGGCGAAGGGTATAAAGCAGCATGTGACGAAATCCGCGAAAAACGAGAGCGCCGCCCGATCCCCCGTGTCGGAGAATGCAGGGCGGCGCTCGGACCGGGTGTGCTTACTCGGCGATCTTGTAGAGGTTACGCGAGTACCAGTTCTGCTCCACGTTCTCGGTGGGCCAGTTCCCGACATCGCTGTCGAGCATGTAGACGCCCGCATAATGGTAGATCGGGATCACCGGCATGTCCTCGGCGATGATCTCCTCGGCCTCGGTGTAGAGCGGCGTGGTATCCTCGGCCGTCTTCGCCTCTTCGAGAAGGGCGTCGTAGTCGGGGTTGGAGTACTTACCGTCATTGTAGCCCGAATCGGTGTCGAGCAGGTCGAGGAAGGTCGACGCCTCGTTGTAGTCACCGCACCATGCGCCGCGCGCGAGATCGAAATCCTGCTGGCCGCGTGTCTCGAGGAAGACCTTCCACTCCATGTTCGACAGGTTGGTCTCGACACCGAGCTTCTGCTTCCACATCTGGCTCATGACGACGGCGATCTTCTGGTGCGCCTCGTCGGTGTTGTAGATCATGTCGAACTCGAGCGGGTTGTCCTCGCCGTAGCCGGCCTCGGCCAGAAGCTCTTTGGCGCGTTCGTCACGCTCGGCCTGGGTCATCTCGGCCATTTCGGTCGTCGGCGGGGAGAAGCCCGCGACCGCATCGGGCGTGAAGGTATAAGCCGGCGGCCAGCCCCCGCCCTTGACGTTGTTCACGATGATTTCGCGGTCGACCGCGAGCGCTAGCGCCTTGCGGACATTCGGATCCTTAAACGCCTCGGGGCCCGAATCGCTGAGGTTGAACGTGTAGTAGTAGTTGCACAGGCGCGGGAAGCTCGTTGCCTCTTCGGGGTATTCTTCGCTCAGCCGCTGGAACTGGCCGGCGGGGATCTCCGTCCGGTCGAGCTCACCTGCGAGGTAGCGTGTCAGCGCCACGTTCTCGTCGTTGATGATGAGGCCGACGGTGCGGTCGAGGATCGTCTCCTCGTTGTTCCAGTATTCCTCGTTGCGCTCGCGCACGATCCGCTCGCCGGGGCGATACTCGGTCAGAACATAGGCACCGTTCGAGACGATGTTCTCGGGCTGGGTCCAGGAATTGCCGTGCTCCTCGATCACCGATTGCGGCGTCGGGAAGGTGGTCGAGTGCGTTGTCATCTGCGCGAAATACGGCAGCGGCGTCGTCAGAGTGACTTCGAAGGTTTGCGGATCGATCGCGCGGACGCCCAGCGTGTCGGGCTCGGCATCCCCGGAGATGACCTCGGACGCGCCCTCGATGGACATCAGCTCCATGAACCACTGATACGGCGAAGCGGTCGCGGGATCGGCCGCGCGGCGCCAGGCGTAGACGAAATCCTCGGCGGTGACCGGCTCGCCATTCGACCAGCGCGCATCTTCCCGGAGGGTGAAGGTATAGGTAAGGTTGTCGTCGCTGACCTCGTAGCCCGTGGCCACGCCCGGCACGAGGTTGCCCTGCGCGTCCTGGTTCATCAGACCTTCGAACAGGTCGCGAACGACATCGGAGCCGTCCACGTCCTCGACGATCTGCGGATCGAGGGAGCTGACATCGTCAAGCAGGCGATAGGTGAAGGTCTGGTCTTCCGCCAGTTCCTCGCCGGTTTCGGGATGCGTCTCCTGGGCGAAGGCGGCGGTGGCTGCACCGGTCAGAACGGTGCTCGACAGCAATGCCGTCAGGGTCAATCGCGCGATGCGGGTCAAATCTTTCTCCCTGTATCGGAAAAGGTTCTCCGGCGTCGGACCTGGAGGGTCGCGTGGCCGAAACTGCACAAAGCGTAGCAAGACCAAGAATGGCCGCAACCTAAGGAAGATCTTTACGTCGCGTCGAGCGATGTTTCGGCGGATCACTGCTGAGTGAGGCGCGACAAACGCAACGGCGGACTTGTGAAAACATCCTGGGGCGCCCGGCCGACCGAAAAATAAAAGAAAGCCGCGTCAGTGCTTTGCGCGACGCGGCTCATCTGTTTGTGGGTCCGGTCGGTAACGCTCAGTGCGTCCAGGCCGACCGGCGGTGATAGGCGAAATTCTCCGCGTAGCCACGCGGGCGCACGTTATGCTTGCGCCGCTTCGGCTCGAAGACCTGTGCGTCGATGCCGTGATCGCGGGCATATTCCACAGCGGCTTCCTTGGTCTCGAAGGTCATCCGAACCTGCGCCTGCGTGTCATCCGACGAGGTCCAGCCCATGAGCGGATCGACCGTGCGCGGGCTTTCCGGCACGAACTCGAGAACCCAATGCTTTGTTTTCGCCCAGCCCGAGGACATGGCCGTCTTGGCGGGCTGATAGATGCGTGCGCGCATGAGTGACCTCCGTCTTCAAGATCGGCTTATCCGTAAAAATGGGGCGCTATGCAAGCGATGTCAAAGGCCGCGCGGCACCTTGTCCAGCGCACCGGCGGCCTTTGTGCGGCTCAGCCCATATCGGGCTCGGTCGCGGCGAAATCGGGATCGTCCGAGATGCTGGACCACCACTCAGACAAGCCGCCCGCTTCGAGGAACTCGTGCCGGTGCGGCGTCAGGCCGATATAGAAGACAAGCGGCGCGAGATAGTAGTCGGCGAGGCTCACGCTGTTCCCTGCGAGCCAGGGATCATCGCCCCGGATCTCGCCGACAAGGCGCATGAAGGTCTTGGCCGTCTCGACCGTCCCGTGATGCTGCGCCTCGTCCGGGTCGCCGATGAAACCGGGGATCAGGTGATAGAAGGCCGCACCGACGAGCGCGTCATAGCCGTAACCGTGAATGAGCGAGATGATCTCGTCCATACGCGCGCGGTCCCAGGCGTCCTCGGGCATCGCCGTGGGTCCGTCGCGGGTCGCTTCGATGTAGCGCACTATCGCATCGGTCTCGCGGATGCGGTGCCCGTCGATATCGAGCACCGGCACCTTGCCGAAAGGGTGCCGCTCGAGATGTTCGGGTTGTTTCGGCTCGCCTTCGAGCACATCGACAGGGACCTGGTCGTACTCGACCCCCTTGCGCCGCATGACAATTCGCGTCGTTCGCACATAGGTCGACCCGTTGAAGCCGTAGAGGATGGTCTTGGACATGATGCCTCCTTTTCGTCGTGGTGACAGGTAGACCCGAAGACGCCGGGTTCCACTGCGAGACCGGCCCCGCTGGCCCGGCGTCCTGCACGAGATCGTCAACGTCGTTTCGCCGCGGCGGGCCCAACCTTCCCCTAGGGAACGCTGGGACACCCACATGAAGTTCACGTCACTTTTTGCCGCAGGTCTGTCGCTGCCGGCAGCACCCGTTCTCGCGCAAGACGGCGCGCGGCATCGTGGCGGTTCCGCTCATGGTCACAATCGATCCCGAACGGGACAGTATCGCGACGATCCGTGCGCCGCTGACCGCCCATCAGGCCGTGTTTCGCGGTGGAAGCGGAGGTGCTGTCTCGTAAGCCTCACGTCCAGCCCGTCCATGCGCATGGCAGCCATGCGAACGTGCTCGGAGGCGACGTCGCGCTTCGCTCCCTCGTTCCACCGATCCTGTCGGCCGAGCGGCTTGCCGAGATCGCGGCAAGCTACTTCGACTGACGTATCAGATCGCGGCCTTGCGGCTTTCCTCGAGATAGATCTCGCGCAGACGGGCGGCGCGCGGACCCGGCGTGCCTTCGCCCACGGGCGTGCCGTCGATCTCGATCACCGGCATCACGAAAGTCGAGGCAGACGTGATGAACGCCTCATCTGCCTCTTTCGCCTCGTCGATCGTGTAATTTCGCTCCTCGACCTGCATTTGCGCCTCGCGGGCGAAGCGCAGCACCGCGGCGCGGGTAATGCCGTGCAGGATGTCGTTCGAGAGCGCACGGGTGATGATCGTGTTGCCCTTGATGATGTAGGCGTTGTTCGAGGTGCCTTCCGTAACGAAGCCGTCCTCGACCATCCAGGCGTCGTCCGCCCCGGCCTTCTTGGCCATCATCTTGCCCATCGACGGATAGAGCAGCTGCACCGTCTTGATGTCGCGGCGGCCCCAGCGCTGGTCCTCGATGGAGATGACCTTCATACCGCGCTTTGCCGCCGGGCTGTCGGCGAGGCCGGGCTTGGACTGCGTGAAAAGGACCAGCGTCGGCTCTGTCGTCTCGGGATCGGGAAAGACGAAATCGCGGTCGGCGGGCGCGCCGCGCGTGACCTGCAGGTAGACGAGACCCTCGTCGATTTCGTTCACACGCACGAGTTCACGGTGGATCTCGAGCAGCTCGTCCATCGTCACCGGGCTCTTCATGTCGAGCTCGTCGAGCGAGCGTTGGAGCCGTTTCGCATGTCCGTCGAAGTCGATGAGCTTGCCGTCCAGAACGCTCGTCACCTCGTAGACGCCGTCCGCCATCAGGAAGGCGCGGTCGAAGATCGACACCTTGGCCTCGTGTTCAGGCAGGTACTCGCCGTTGACGTAGACGGTGCGGGTCATGGGATCGATCTCCTGAAGGTTCGGATCTCGGTTTTCACGGGCGCGGGGCGGCGCGTCAAGAGTGCGAAACTTCGCAGGCAGGCTGCTCGCGTGCGGGCGTCCAGACGTCTTGCTGTTCGATCAGGTTGACGTCTGCCCTCACCCCCACAGCGCCGCCGCCGGAGGATGCACACCCTCTTCGTCGAATACGAGCGGCACATCCCGGTCCTCGGCCAAGAGAAGCGGGCCATCGAGATCGGTCACCACCGCGCCTTGCGCCACGAGCACCGCCGGGGCCATCGCGAGAGACGAGCCGACCATGCAGCCGGTCATCACGTCATAGCCTTCGGCCAGCGCCTGCTCTTTCAGAAGCAGCGCCTCGGTCAGGCCGCCGGTCTTGTCGAGCTTGATGTTCACCACATCGTACTTGCCGCGCAGTCCGGGCAGCGACGCGCGATCATGGCAGCTCTCGTCGGCGCAAAGCGGCACCGGACGGTCGAGCCCGACCAGCGCCTCGTCATCGCCTGCCGGAAGGGGTTGCTCCACCAGCGCGACGCCGAGGCGCGCAAGATGCGGCGCGAGCTCCGAATAGATCTCCGTGCTCCAGCCTTCATTGGCATCGACGATGATCCGCGCCTCGGGCGCGCCGCGCCGCACGGCCTCGAGCCGGGCCATGTCGTCCTCGGTGCCGAGCTTGATCTTGAGCAGCGGTCTGTGGGCGTGTTTCCGCGCCGAGGCTTCCATCTTGTCGGGCGTATCGAGCGAGAGCGTATAGGCGGTGATCTCGGGGCCAGGCCGAGCAAGGCCCGCAAGCTCCCAGACGCGGCGACCCGCCGCCTTCGCCTCAAGATCCCAGAGCGCGCAATCGACAGCGTTCCGCGCCGCACCGGCGGGCAGCGCCTTTTGCAGGGCGGTGCGGTCGATGCCCTGCGGCAGCCCCTCGATCTCGGCGGTCACGCTGTCCAGCGTCTCGTCGTAGCGCGCATACGGCACGCATTCGCCCCAGCCTGTCACCCCGTCGCGGGTGATCCGAACGGTCAAGACCTGCGCCTCGGTGCGCGAGCCGCGGCTGATGGTGAAGGCCTCGGCCAGCCTGAACAGGTCACGGGTGACGGTGATCGTCATGTTTCGTCTCCGCTCAAGGCTTGCTTCAGATCGTGGCCAGCGCGTCGACGAGCCTGCCTGCGCCGTGGCGATAGGGATCGACCGCGGGCAGGCCGAGCTGCTCTTCCAGACTCGCGAGATAGGATTTCGCCTCATCCTCGCCGAGCGCCTTGGTGTTGACCGAGATGCCGACCACCTCGCACTTCTCGTTCGCAACCCGCGCGAGCGCCAGGGCGAGATCGCGCAGATCCTCGAGGCTCGGCAGCGCGTAATCGGGCAGACCGCGCATATGCGTGCGCGTCGGCTCGTGACAGAGGATCAGCGCGTCGGGCTGGCCGCCGTGAATGAGCGCCAGCGTCACCCCGGAATAGGAGATGTGGAAGAGGCTGCCCTGCCCCTCGATCACGTCCCAATGGTCGGGATCGTTGTCGGGCGTCAGCCACTCCACGGCACCGGCCATGAAATCGGCGATCACCGCGTCGAGCGGCACGCCCTCGCCGGTGATGAGGATGCCGGTCTGGCCCGTCGCGCGGAACGAGGATTTCATGCCCCGTTCCTTCATCTCGGCATCGAGAGCGAGAGCGGTGTACATCTTGCCGATGGAGCAATCCGTGCCGACCGCAAGGACGCGCTTGCCGGTCCGCTTCTTGCCGTCGGCGATCGGATACTTGACCGTCGGGATGCGGACATCGTGCAAGGTGCGGCCGGTCTCGGCGGCCTTCGCGGCCAGCTCTTGTTCGTCGCGAAGAAGGTTGTGCAGGCCGCTGGCAAGGTCGAAGCCCTCGTCGAGCGCATCCATCAGAACGGCCTTCCACTTGTCCGAGATCACGCCGCCCCGGTTGGCGACGCCGATCACCAGCGTCTTGGCACCGGCGGCTTTCGCTTCGGCGAGGGTCATGTCCTCAAGGCCCATATCGGCATTGCAGCCCTCGAGCCGCATCTGGCCCACGCAATTGTCGGGCCGCCAATCCTTGATCCCTTGCGCGACCTTGGCGGCAAGAGGGTCGGGCGCATCGCCCAGGAAAAGAAGATATGGCGTCTCGATCATGTCTGTCCTCCGTCGGCTTGCCGTTCGGTATCGGCGAGCCCGTTGCGAATTGCGTTCGTTTTTCATGCGCCGCAGGGCCGGTTCTGCGAATCCTGTCCCGCAAGACCGGCATCTCTGCGACGATTTTTGCGCGGGGATCGGTCTTGCCCCCGTGCGTGTCATTGCGTCGCAAGGTAGACGAGGCGGCCGGGGCGGCAAGATCCGGCGAACGCCGGTCTGCGCTCCCGCGGGAGAGCTGCCCGGAAAAGAGGCGGTCCTGCCGCGCTGCGGAAAAGCCGCTTGAATGCTGCGACGCAACATAATATCCCTCAGGCAACGCGAAACGAAAGAAGATTACCCACATGTCCTTCCGTATCCAGCCCGCTCCGCCCGCCCGCCTCAACCGATGCCAGCTTTTCGGGCCCGGCTCACGCCCGGCGATCTTCGAGAAGATGGCGGCCTCGGAGGCCGACGTCATCAATCTCGATCTCGAGGATTCGGTCGCGCCGGACGACAAGGACACCGCCCGGGCCAACGTCATTGCCGCTATCGGCGATATCGACTGGGGCGAGAAAACGCTCTCGGTGCGGATCAACGGGCTCGATACGCCCTATTGGTATCGCGATGTCGTGGAGATCCTCGAGCAGGCGAGCGACCGGATCGACCAGATCATGATCCCGAAAGTCGGCAATGGCGGCGATCTCTACGCGGTCGACGCGCTGGTCACGGCGGTGGAGCGCGCCAAGGGGCGCAAGAAGGCGATCGGCTTCGAGGTCATCATCGAGAGCGCTGCGGGCATTGCCCATGTTGAGGAGATCGCCGCCGCGACGCCACGCCTTCAGGCGATGAGCCTCGGCGCTGCGGATTTCGCCGCCTCGATGGGCATGGCGACAACCGGGATCGGCGGCACGCAGGAATGGTATTACATGCACCGCGAGGGTCAGCAGTACTGGTCCGATCCCTGGCACTGGGCGCAAGCGGCCATCGTCGCGGCCTGCCGGACGCATGGCGTGTTGCCGGTCGATGGCCCGTTCGGCGATTTCTCGGACGACGAGGGCTTCCGCGCGCAGGCGCGGCGCTCGGCGACGCTCGGCATGGTCGGCAAATGGGCGATCCATCCTAAGCAGGTCGCGCTGTCGAACGAGGTTTTCACACCGTCGGAGGACGCGGTGAGCGAGGCGCGCGAGATCCTCACGGCGATGGAAGAGGCCACCAAGCGCGGCGAAGGCGCGACGGTCTACAAAGGGCGGCTCGTCGATATCGCGTCGATCAAGCAGGCCGAGGTGATCGTGCGCCAGGCGGAAATGATCGGTCTCTGAAGGGTTTCGCCTCGGGCAAAGGCCCGAGGCGACCCGCGCCGCGCCTCGGGCGCGGCGGCGAGGGCGCTGCCCTCGCGCTCCCGCGGTATTTTCGCCAATCCAAAGACAGGATTAGAGAAAGCGCGTCAGAACGTATGCCATCGCAGCGATCTGAACGAGGCCGAGCGCGACCGACACCCCGTGGAACCGGCCGAAGCGGGCTTTGTCACCGGCATCGGAGGCGCGGTTGATCGCGGGCATGAGGATCTGCCGCGCCGGAATCGTCGAAAGCGCAATGGCGGCTAGGATGATCGCGGAGAGGCCGTCCGTGGGCAGGCGCAACGCGGCGGCGATCGACGCGATCGCGATGACAAAGACATAAAAGTGCGGGAAAGCCAGGCGCAGGAGCCGGCCTGCTTCCTGTGCCCCGAGGTTCTTGAAGAGGAACGCGGCGAAGCCGAAGGAGTAGAGCACGCTGCCGCCGAAAAGGAGCGCAGTTGCAAGAAGCGCCGCCACCGTCATGCCGGTTTCTCCGCGACGCCCATATATTGAACGGTTTTCAACGGGAGGGCGCCAAAGGTCAGATCGCCGCGCAGGCTTATGCCGCGCGGGCCAAGGCCTGTCATGTCGAGATCGGTCAAACCGGCGGCGGCAAAGCCTGCGCGCAGATCTTCAGGCCTGATGAACATCTCGGGATCATGCGTGCCCTTGGGCAGGATGCGGACCACGTCTTCGGCGATGGTGATCGCGGCGAGCCGCGCGATCCGGTTGCGGTTGATCGTGTCGAAGAAGAATCGCCCGCCGGGTTTCAGGACGCGCACGACCTGGTCCAGGGTCTTTTGCAGATCGGCCACGTGCTCGAGGACATCGACACAGACCACCGCGTCGAAGGCCGCGTCCGGGTAAGACATCCCCTCGCCCGTGCCGATATCATAGGTGATTGCGAGACCTTCTTCGTCTGCATGGGCGCGGGCCGCCGCAATCGCGTCTTCCGCCGGATCGAGCCCCGTGACATGCGCGCCGCGGCGCGCCAGCGCCTCGGCCATGAAGCCCCCGGCGCAGCCAAGATCGAGAACCTTGGCCCCGTCCCATGAAGCGAAGCGGTCGAAGTATCGCATGCGCGCGGGCACGAGGTTCTTCAATGTGCGGACCCACCGGATCTCGTCGGACCACCACTTGGCGGCGACGTCGTCGTAGATCGCCAGGTTGTTGCGCTTCTGTTCGCTCATCGCGTCCCCGTCCGCTTCGGCAGCATGTAGCCGGTATTTTCCTGGTAGGTCTCATAGCGCGCGCCGAAGCGGCGGCGATAGCGCGGCTCCTTCAACCGGCGCGGCGCGATGACGCAATAGGCGGTCAGGCCCAGCGCGAGCGCAAGCTGATCCGGCGTCCAGGTCGGCACGGTCCAGAGGGTCAGCGCGAAGCCGAGATAGATCGGCTGGCGGATAAAGCGGAAGATGCCCGTCTGGGGCATGTCCGGATAGTTGGGCTTGCGCTTTTGCAGCAGCGACATCCAACCGAGCGCACCCGATTGCAGCTCCGCCCCGGCGTCGAGGTTCGATTTCATCAGAAACCCCCATGCAGCGAGGTTGAGCAGCGTCACCGCGACCTTCGCGCCGCCCTCGGCTTGCCACCACACGATGCCGGACGGGGTCCAGAGGAGGAACAGTGCCAGCAGCTGCAGCGAGGCAAAGATCGTGTATGTCGTCGAGGCAAGGACTGGCCCATAAGGCTCGGGGAACACGCGCGCCGGCCACGAGGCGAATTTGCCGTTCAGCAGGAGCGAATGCAGAACCGGAAATTGCAGCAGCAGGGCAAGGTTCGTCAGCGCCGCCCAGGGCCAGGGCACCGCGCCGAAGCCGGTCGTCATACCGTTGTAGAGCGTCCAGAACATCCAGAGGACCGCTGCCGCGAAGACAAAATGACAGAGCGCGCCATAGGCCAGGGCCAGCGCGATGCGGCGCTTGCCGGGCGGGGCATCGAAATTGCCCAGCACAAGGCGCAAGAGGCGCGCAATCGGGCGGTCTGGAGGGCGCGGTGTGTCGGTCATGGCGCGCGAGGTAAACCAGCGGCTCGCCGGGTCCAGCAGCGCTCTCGGACATGTCAGGGAGGCGGCGCGGATCGGGCGCAGGGCCTTTACCCCGGCCCGCGCATTTCTTATATCTTTGGTCGGAATTCCAAGGAAGGACGCCAGCCATGAACGATCAGAGCCCGAAACTCGAAGGCGCGCCGCTGATCGCCCCGTCGAGCACGGATCATCCGCTCTACGATCAGATCGTGGAAGCGTGCCGCAGCGTCTACGATCCCGAGATTCCGGTGAATATCTACGATCTCGGGCTCGTTTACACGATCGACATCTCCGAAGAGAACGCGGTTCAGATCATCATGACGCTGACCGCGCCAGGTTGCCCCGTGGCTGGAGAGATGCCGGGCTGGATCGCCGATGCTGTCGAGCCCGTGGACGGGGTGAAGCAGGTCGATGTCGAGATCACCTGGGATCCGCCCTGGGGCATGGACATGATGTCCGACGAAGCGCGGCTCGAACTGGGCTTCATGTAAAACTCGAATCCCGGCGCACGCACGGTATGGGAACCGAACCTGCGCGAGGCGGGTTCGGATGTCATGAACGTGGTCAGGCTGGTTTTCGCGCTGCTTCTCGCGGCGTTTGCGTCTGTGCTGTCTGCACAGGAAAATGCCGTTAAGGAATCCTGGTACGAAGTCGACGCGATCAATCCCGGCTTGGGCGACCTTCCGGGCGACGTGCAGCGCGGCACGCCCCAGGCGACAATGGAGAGCTTTCTGGCCCTCGGCCGTGAGAGCCGCTGGCAGGACGCGGCGCACCTGCTCGACCTCGCGAATTTCCCGCAAGAGGAGCAGGCCGAGATCGGTCCGGAGCTCGCCGAGCAGCTATTCACCGTGATCGACCGGAAGATTGTCGTGAACTGGTATCAGCTTCTCGACAGGCCCGATGCGCTCGATGCACGGGCCGTCAGCGAAGGAGCCGTTGCGGGCCAGCCGCGCCGCTCGCTCCTGCTGGCACTCATCGACATGGATGGTCGGCCCGTGAGCCTCAGGCTGAACCGGCTGCAAGTCGAGGGCCAAGATCCCGCGTGGCTCTTCTCGCGGCAGAGCATCGACAACATGCCGCGGCTCTACGAACTTTACGGCCCGTCCCGGATCGAGGAGTTGCTGCCGGATCCCTTGCGCCAGCGCGCCTTCTGGGGCCTGCGATGGTGGGAGGTGATTTGTTTGCCGATCATCCTCGCCCTCGCGATCGGACTTGGCCGCCTCACCTATAATGTAATGTCGCGGGGACTGGGGCGCACACGGCGCGATACCGGGAGCGACTCGATCCTCGTGGCGCTGCGCCCGCCTGCCATCCTGACCGTGGTGGCCGGCACCCTGGCGATAACGACGGGTAACCTCTTTCCGTTCTCGGGCCGGATCGACACGATCCTTTCGCCGCTTGTCGCCATCGGCCTCGTGACGGCGGTGATCTGGGCGATCATCAACCTCTCGGACGCGGTGATCGACCGCTTGGTGAGTTTCGACGGCGATGCGCTCACGAAGACCGGCGAGGGCCAGGAAAAGAAGCGGGAGTTGGCGACGAAAGTGGCAGCCATCCGCCGCGCGATGATCGTCATCATCACGCTTTTCGGCGTCGGGCTCGTCCTGCGCGAAGCCAACCTGATGAAGACGCTCGGCTTCTCGCTTCTGGCCTCTGCGGGCGCCTTCACTCTGATCCTTGCCTTCGCGGCCCGCAACATGCTCAGCAATGTCATGGCCTCCTTGCAGATCGCGCTGAACCAATCGGCGCGGATCGGCGACAAGATCGTCTATGACGGACATCTCTGCTCGGTCGAGCGGATCAATTTCACCTTCGTCCAACTGCGGGAATGGACCGGCAAGCGTATCGTCGTGCCGGTCGTGGATTTCGTCAGCGAGCCGTTCGAGAACTGGACGATGACCGATCCCGCGCTGATCGGCGAAGTGCGGCTGAAACTTGCTCATACGGCGGATGTGCCGGCTTTGCGCGCGCGCTACTACGACGTTCTGGATAAGCTCGACACGGAGGAGGAAGCCGAGCTTGCAGGCGATCGCGGTGTTTTCGTCGCCGGGCACGATGTTTTCGGCCAAGAGGTTCTGTTCATGGTGCCCTGCCCCGATCCGAACACCGCCTGGGCGCGGATCTGCGAGGTGCGCGAACAGGTCCTTGCTGCGGCAGCCGAGCTTGGTACCGAGGCAAGGCCGGTCTTCCCGGCGGTCGGCGCGATGGACGCCGGCTGACACCAAAGCTTTGCGAGAGTGTCGCGCGACTGTCGCGCCAGTGTCGCACTCTTGTCATCACTCGCGGGCCACAGAAGCTCCGCACCTAACAGGGAGATTATACCATGCTTCACCGTTTCCTGACCTCGGCCGCGCTTGTGGCGATGGCCGCCCCGGCCTTCGCCCAGAGCGAGGCATCCTCCGACATGTCCGTCTCCTATGGACCGCGTCCGGCCTTCCTCGCCTCAAAGCTGCCTGAGGGCGAGCTGCGTGACACGCTCATGGCCTGCACGGCGACGCCGCAGCAGACCAAGTTCTCCATCGGCCACCGCGGCGCGCCCCTGATGCTGCCCGAGCATACGGTCGAATCGAACGTCGCCGCCGCGCAGATGGGTGCGGGCATCCTCGAATGCGACGTGACCTTTACATCCGACAAGGAGCTCGTCTGCCGCCACGCGCAGAACGACCTGCACACGACAACGAACATTCTTGTCACCGACCTTGCCGAGAAGTGCACGCAAGGGTTCACCCCTGCATCCGGCGACACCGATGCCTCGGCCGAGTGCCGCACCTCGGACCTGACGCTGGCCGAGTTCCGCACGCTCGAGCCCAAGATGGACGCGGCCAACGCCTCTGCCACCACGGCGGAAGAATATCAGAACGGCACCGCGAACTGGCGCACGGACCTCTATGCGAACGACGCCACTCTGATGACGCACGCGGAATCCATCGCGCTCTTCGACAGCCTCGGCGCTGATTTCACGCCCGAGCTGAAGGCGCCGTCCGTCGAGATGCCCTTCGACGGCTTTAGCCAGGAAGACTACGCGCAGAAGATGATCGACGAGTACAAGGACGCCGGTATCGACCCGTCCCGCGTCTGGGCGCAGTCGTTCAATCTCTCGGATGTGCTCTATTGGATCGAGAACGAGCCGGAATTCGGCGCCCAAGCCGTCTATCTCGACGACCGCTACGAGGCGGAAGACGAGGACGAGGGCCTGATCGACCCGATGGACGCCTCGACCTTCAAGCCGACAATGGCCGAGCTGAAGGAGATGGGCGTCAACTACATCGCGCCGCCGCTCTGGATGATGGTCACGCTGAACGAGAACGGTGAGATGGTGCCGTCGGTCTATGCCGAGGAAGCCAAGGCCGCCGATCTCGACATGATCGCCTGGACGCTGGAACGCTCCGGCCCGCTCGCCTCGGGCGGCGGCTGGTACTTCCAGTCGGTTGCGGACGCGGTGGACAGCGACTCCGACTACCTCGAAATTCTCGACGTGCTGGCGCAGGACGTGGGTGTCGTGGGCGTCTTCTCCGATTGGCCCGCGACGGTGACCTATTACGCCAATTGCATGGGTCTCTGATCCGCGGTTAGCCTCGCTGTCCAGGCAGGATGGCGAGGCACGCGATGACGAGCGAGAAAGAAAAGATGATCGCCGGGGAGCTTTATTACCCTGGCGATCCCGAATTGGCCGAGGACCGCAAGCGCGCGCAGCGTCTGATGCGGGACTACAACCAGACGACCTATGGCGACGAGAGCCGGCCGGCCCTTTTGGCCGAACTCCTCGGCCGGCTCGGCGACAGTGTCGCAATCCGCGCACCCTTCTATGTCGAGTACGGCTACAACATCGAGATCGGCAGCCAGGTCTTTCTCAATTACGGCTGCTACCTTCTGGATGCCGGTCCGATCCGCATCGGGAATGGCTGCGATATCGGCCCCTATGTGCAACTTCTGACCGCTGACCACCCACGAGAGCGCGCCGCCCGCAAGGCCGAACTCGAGACGACGCGCCCGGTGACGCTCGGCGAGGATGTCTGGATCGGTGCGAGCGCGATCATCCTTCCCGGCATCACCATTGGCGACGGCGCGATCGTCGGCGCGGGTGCGGTGGTCACGCGGGATGTGGCGGAAGGAGCGACCGTGGTGGGAAATCCGGCGCGACCGGTTGGGACGAAAAGCAACCAATATTGACTGCTTTTCGAATAGCAAATGAAAAAGCTTGCTTTATACCTTAGCAAAGGTTTTCATTTGCACATGTCAGCGCAAACCACGAAAGTCGTCCTGAGCGGCGACCTGATCGGCTCACGCGAAAGCCCGGTGGAGGTCGCACCTGCCTTCGCCGCGCTCGAGCGCGGTGCGGCGCGCTTCGGGGCCGCCTGGGATATCGACCTGCGCTTTACCCGGTTTCGTGGCGATGGCTGGCAGATCCTGCTGACCAATCCGCGTCTCGTGCTGGATGCCACAATCTTTCTGACCGCATCGCTCACAGCCGCCGTTCCCAAGCTAAGCACCCGCATCTCGGCCGGGATCGGCACCGTTGACAGCGAGGGAAGCGCCGATCTTTCGGATGCGTCGGGCCCCGCCTTCTTCATCTCGGGCGACCACCTCGACCATATCGGAAAACGGCGGCTTGTCGTAGCGGCCAGCACGACACCCGATTGGCTACCGGCGATTTTCGATCTGGTGGCGGAACTCATGTCCGGCTGGACCCAGGCTCAAGCCGAAGCGGTGGTCCTGGCTCTCGATCCTGACATCGACACTCATGACGACATCGCCAAGCGGCTGAAGATTACGCGTCAGGCGGTGCAGTCGCGCCTTGCGAGCGCAGGGTTCGGATCTTTCGACAACGCCCTCGCCGCCGTAAGGAACGCCGATTTCGAGGCAATGAGACGATGATCGAAACCTTTGCCGCTTTGTTCTTCGCCCATGCATTGGCGGATTTCGTGCTCCAGACCGGCTGGATGGCGGCGCGCAAACGCCAGTTCGGGGTGCTGCTGTTTCATACAGCGATCGTGCTTGTGACGGCTCAGCTTGCAACCGGGCACGTGGCATCCGGTTCGATCCTGCTTCTGGCTTCCGCTCACCTTGCCATTGACGTTGCCAAGGCTTGGCTCGGTCGCGGCGGCCTTGCGCCATTCTTATGGGATCAGGCCGCGCACCTGGTCACGATCGGCGCTGTCGCATGGGCGGTTCCGGGGCTGTGGGATGCGGGTCTGTGGGCCGAGATGGATGGCCTGCCCACACTCATGCTGCTGATCGGCGGAGCGATCTTCGCGATCCGGGCAGGCGGCTATGCGGTCGGGCTTCTCGTGACGCCGCTCGCCACGGACGACGTTGCCCCTGGCCTACCAAAAGCCGGCCAGATCATCGGCCAGTTGGAACGGGCCATTCTTTACCTCCTGGTCCTTGTGGGCGAGCCGACGGCGGTTGGCTTCCTGATCGCGGCAAAGTCGATCTTGCGCTTCGACTCCGCAAAGGACAGCCGCACCGCTGAATATGTGATCGTCGGCACCCTCGCCTCCTTCGCCTGGGCGCTCGCTGTCGCCTATGCAGTGCGCGCGCTGCTCGCGCACCTTCCCCCATTGGAATTTCTGAGCTGAACCCTTAGGTTTGAGTCAGAGCCAACGGAGCACATTCATGTTTTCCCTTCCCGGAGAAGCGCCGGTGACGATGACCCCGGCCGCAATCAAGCAGATCACCAAGCTCATGGAGCGCGATGGGCGCTACGGGCTCAAGATCGGTGTGAAGAAAGGCGGCTGCGCGGGCATGGAATACACCATGGACTACGTCGATGCCGCCGAGAGCAACGACGAGATCGTGGAAAGCGACGGCGCGCGTGTGCTGATCGCGCCGATGGCGCAGATGTTCCTCTTCGGCACCGAGATCGATTACGAGACAAGCTTGCTCGAATCGGGCTTCAAGTTCCGCAATCCCAACGTGGTCGATGCCTGCGGATGCGGCGAGTCGATCAAGTTCAAGGATGTCGACGAGCTGCAGGCTGAAAAGGCCGGCGACTAGCGGTCGTATGTCGACCCCCTGAGCCTATCGTCTTGACCTCGAGCGCCTCGCCGCAATGATGCGGGTCGTCAGTCCACGAACACAGGAGAGCCCCGATGCGCAGGATCGCTGCCGGAAACTGGAAGATGAACGGCACCGGGGCCGAACTTGGTGAAATCGAAACACTCGCGGCACGCAATACGGACAGCGTCGAGGTCGTGATTTGCCCTCCCGCGACGCTTCTCAGCCGCGCGGCAGACATCGCGGGCCCGGTGCTTGTCGGCGGCCAGGATTGTCACGCGGCCGAAAGCGGCGCGCATACGGGTGACGTCTCGGCAACAATGCTGAAGGACGCCGGCGCCTCCTTCGTCATTGTCGGCCATTCGGAGCGTCGCGCGGATCATGGCGAGACAGATGCCGACATCGCGGCCAAGGCTCAGGCGGGCCTCGATGCGGGGCTCAATGTGATCATCTGCGTGGGCGAGACACTGGACGAGCGCGAGGCGGGGCGCACGCTCGACGTGGTCGGCACGCAGCTCGCAGGTTCGGTGCCCGATAGCGCTGCTTCGAACACCGTGGTGATCGCCTACGAGCCTGTTTGGGCCATTGGTACCGGAAAAGTCCCCTCGAACGACGAGATCGAGGAGGTCCACGGCCATATCCGCCAGTTGCTGACCGAACGCTTCGACACCGGCGCGGAGATGGCGCTCCTCTATGGCGGCAGCGTGAAGCCGAGCAATGCGGCCGAGATTTTTGCCGTGCCGCATGTCAACGGTGCGCTGGTCGGCGGTGCGAGCCTCAAGGCATCGGATTTCGGCGGCATCATCGACGCGCTCAACGCGTCCGATTAAGCTGCCTCTTTACGCTCGGTCTGCGAGCTCCAGTCCGCCGTAAGAAGGCGGCGGATGCGGCGATCTGCGAACGGCCCGCCGATCTGGGTCGTCAGCAAGCTCTCCGGCTGAAAGCGGCTTTCCTGCGAACTATCCGGCACAGAGATCGTGAAGCTCTTGTGCGCCGCGACGAAACTCTTTGCCTGGTTCGACGCGGCGATCGCGGTCACGGTGACGCAGTCGAACTGCTCTATCTCGCAAGACGTGTCCAGGCGCAGGATCGCGCGGTTCAGAAGCTCTTCGAAACTGCCGATGTCCCGCGACTGGCCGGGTTCAAGCGGACCCTGGAACGTCCGCTCGAGAAGGTCGCCGTATTCGTCCTCGCGATGCTCTTCGCGGTCGGTCGCGATCGTCCGGCGCGTGCCATTCTCATCCTTGAGATCAACGACGATTGCCAAAAGGAAAATATTCTGCTGGCCCATATTCGTCAGAAGGCACCGCGCGCGCCGGTTTTCGGCAGCGGCGCGGCTGATATGAATGGCGCTCCGGTTTTGCCGGTAGAACCCGATGAGGAACAGGTTCAGGTAGGTCACCCAGACCAGCATCAGCGTGAGGTCCACGAACAGACCGAGAGCGGCGGAATTGTCAGTCAGCCAATCGAACATGCAGCCTCCATTCAGGAGAGCGGAACGGGCGGATTCCAGGTCTGTTCCAGAATTCGTGATCTATTTTTGAGCAACCTCCTCTTGAACGGCTCACCTTCTGCTGTGGAAGCCGGACCGCGAAACAATCTTCGTTTCTTTGACCGGCGTTTGACGGCCACTTGCCCCGGATGCGTTCGGGCTGCAGGTTCCGCGCGATGCAGCATCTTCACCAATCCCCGACCGATCCCGCCTTCGTCCAGAATCCTTACGCGTTCTACGCCCGTGCACGCGAAGCCGGGCCGCTGATCTTCTGGGAAGAGTACGGCATGGTTGCCGCCACGCGGTTGAATTCCGTCTCGGCACTTCTCAAGGACCGCCGGTTCGGCCGCGAAGTGCCGAGCGAACTTGCAACGCCCCGGCCCGAGCATCTTCGGGATTTCTACGAGATCGAGGACCGCTCCATGCTGGAACTGGAGCCGCCAGTTCATACGCGCCTGCGCGGCCTCGTTCTTCGCGCCTTCACGTCGCGGCGGATCAAGGCACTCGGCCCCGAGATCGCCGAGCTGGCACACCGCCTCTTGGAGGACGCGCCTGATGGGCCGTTCGACCTGCTGCCCGTTTTCGCCGAGCGCTTGCCGGTGATTGTTATCGCGCGCCTTCTCGGCGTTCCCGAAGAAACGGCACCCGACCTCTTGCGCTGGTCGCACGCGATGGTCGGCATGTACCAGGCGGGCCGCAGCCGGGCGGATGAAGAGGCCGCAAACGCCGCCGCGCGCGACTTTGCCGCCTTCCTCCGAAGCGTCATCGCGGAGCGCCGCAAGCGCCCCGGCAACGATCTTCTGAGCGAGTTGATCGCGGCGGAAGAGGATGGCGAAAAGCTCGACGAGAAGGAGCTGATCGCGACCTCTGTCCTCCTTCTCAATGCAGGGCACGAGGCAACCGTCCACACGATCGGCAACGGCGTGAAGGCGCTCCTCGAGCACGGCGCGAAGGCGAGCGAGGCGAACGCGACCGCAATGTCTGAAGAGATCCTGCGCTTCGATCCGCCGCTGCACCTCTTCACGCGCTACGCCTACGAGGATGTGACGCTCTGGGGCCACGACTTCCGGCGCGGCGAGCAGGTCGCGCTGCTTCTCGCCTCGGCCAATCGCGATGCCGAACTGTGCGAAGCGCCTGAAACCTTCGATCCCGCGCGCCGTCCATCGCGGCACCAGGCGTTCGGCGGCGGTCTGCATTTCTGCGTGGGCGCGCCTCTTGCCCGGCTGGAGCTTGAGGTCGCGCTGCCGATCCTGTTCGCACGGCTGCCACGCCTGCGCCTTGCCGAGCCGCCTCGTTACGCACCGAAATATCATTTCCACGGGCTCGAGCGGCTGATCGTGTCGCAGACCTGACGAAAGCGCTGCGGCCTGTGCCTCTTGAATCCCGGCCTCGCGGGCGCAAGTCTGCATGAGGATCGAAAGGCTACGTCTCCCATGCACAACAACCGTCCCGACCAGATGCCCGAGCTTCTGCACGCCGCCGCGCCGCATGTCGCGGAGCGCGAGAAGCTCGAGGGCGGCAAGCGGTTCGTGATGCACACCGAATACGCGCCCGCGGGCGACCAGCCGACCGCCATCGCGGAACTTTCCGAAGCGGTTAACGCGGGCGAGCGCAACCAGGTGCTTCTGGGCGCGACCGGCACCGGCAAGACCTTTACAATGGCGAAGGTCATCGAGGAGACGCAGCGCCCGGCGATCATCCTTGCGCCCAACAAGACGCTGGCCGCTCAGCTCTACGGCGAGTTCAAGCAGTTCTTCCCGGAAAACGCGGTCGAGTATTTCGTCTCGTATTACGACTATTATCAGCCCGAAGCCTACGTGCCGCGCTCGGATACCTATATCGAGAAGGAATCCCAGATCAACGAGCAGATCGACCGGATGCGCCACTCGGCGACCCGCGCGCTTCTGGAACGCGACGACGTGATCATCGTGGCCTCGGTGTCGTGCATCTACGGTATCGGCTCGGTGGAGACCTACGGCGCGATGACGCTCGATCTCTTCACGGGCAAGGAATACGACCAGCGGCAGGTCATGGCCGATCTTGTGGCGCAGCAATACCGCCGCAACGACCAGGCGTTCCAGCGCGGCAGCTTCCGGGTGCGCGGCGATGTGCTCGAAGTATGGCCTGCGCACCTCGAAGATCGCGCCTGGCGCTTTTCCTTTTTCGGGGAGGAGCTCGAAGCGATCACCGAATTCGACCCGCTCACGGGTCAGAAGACGGGCAGTTTCGAGCGCATCCGCATCTACGCCAATTCGCACTATGTGACGCCCCGCCCGACGCTGAAACAGGCTGCCGAGCAGATCAAGAAAGAGCTGCGCCAGCGCCTCGACCAGCTCGTCTCGGAAGGCAAGCTTCTTGAAGCGCAGCGCCTCGAACAGCGCACGAATTTCGATCTTGAGATGCTGGAGGCCACCGGCTCCTGCAATGGCATCGAAAATTACTCGCGCTACCTGACGGGCCGCGCACCGGGCGAGCCGCCCCCGACGCTCTTCGAATTCATCCCGGATACCGCCATCGTGTTCGCCGACGAGAGCCATGTCTCGGTTCCGCAGATCGGCGCGATGTACAAGGGCGACTACCGGCGCAAGTTCACGCTGGCCGAACATGGCTTCCGCCTGCCCTCCTGCATGGACAACCGTCCGCTCAAGTTCGAGGAATGGGACGCGATGCGACCGCAATCGGTCTTCGTGTCGGCGACGCCAGCGAATTGGGAGCTCGAACAGGCGGGCGGTGTCTTCACCGAGCAGATCATCCGCCCCACCGGCCTTCTCGATCCCAAGGTCGAGATCCGGCCGGTGGAGACACAGGTCGACGATCTTCTCGACGAGATCCGGCATGTCGCGCAGTCAGGCTACCGGGTGCTCTGCACCGTTCTGACCAAGCGCATGGCGGAGGATCTGACCGAGTATCTGCACGAGCAGGGCATCCGGGTGCGCTACATGCATTCCGACATCGACACGATCGAACGGATCGAGATCCTGCGCGACCTGCGTCTCGGCGCCTTCGACGTGCTGGTCGGCATCAACCTTTTGCGTGAGGGGCTCGACATCCCCGAATGCGGGCTTGTCGCCATCCTCGATGCGGACAAGGAAGGCTTCCTGCGCTCCGAGACCTCGCTCATCCAGACGATCGGGCGGGCCGCTCGGAACGCGGAAGGCCGGGTCATCATGTATGCCGACCGCGTGACTGGCTCGATGGAGCGGGCGCTTGGTGAGACCGAGCGGCGGCGCGAGAAGCAGATGGCCTATAACGAAGAGCACGGCATCACACCCGCCACGATCAAAAAGAACGTCGAGGACATCCTCGCCGGGCTCTATCAGGGCGACACGGATATGAACCGCGTGACCGCCAAGATCGATGACACCCGCGCAGGCTCGAACATGCAGGCTGTGCTGGACGGTCTACGCGAGGATATGCGCAAGGCTGCCGAGAACCTCGAATTCGAGGAAGCCGCGCGGCTGCGAGACGAGGTCAAACGTCTCGAAGCCGTCGATCTTGCCGTGGCCGATGATCCGCTGGCGCGACAGCAAGCCGTTGAAAAGGCGTCCGAAGAGGCGACCAAACGCTCCGGCCGCTCGACTGCCGGTCGCGGCGGGATGCGCGGCGGCAACGTGCAACGGCGCAAGAAGCACTGAGCGGGGTCGGGCGAAGTTCCGCGCATGGCTTGCGCCTCTCACGGAACCCGGATGCAGCTCACACGTTTATGATGTGAATTGAACGCATCATAAGGAGTTCCGCTGTGGAATATGGCCTTCTGGGACTGATCGTCCTCGTCCTCGACATCTATGCAATTTACCAGGTGATCACTTCGGGCGCATCGACGCTCGCCAAGATTCTCTGGGTTCTCGCGATCCTGATCCTGCCGGTTCTCGGCTTCATCGCCTGGCTCGTCGCCGGACCGCGCGGCGGATCGGTCAAGGTGTAAGACAAAAACGGGGTGCGCTGCATTATGCGGCGCACCCCTTACTATGCGTGCTGCCTACCGGATCACATGGACCGAACAGGGCGCATGCCGAACGACTCGTCCCGCGGTCGAGCCCATGACCCAGTCGCTGAGACCGGGTTTGTGCGAGCGGATGATGACGAGGTCGGCCGCCATCTCCCGCATCTTGTCCAGAATGACCGTCGGCGCATGCCCGTGCACGACCTCGAGCGCGAGGCCAGTGCCATCGAGAGCCTTTTCCAGCGCTGCGCGAGTTTCGTCTTCGGCGCGCTCGAAGACCACCGTCGGCACTTCGGCGGCGACATAAAGCGGGACCGTCTCGACAACGGACAGGACAGCGATCCGGGCGTCCTCGCCTGCAAGCGCGCGCGCGATCGCAAGCTGTTCCTCCAGACGCTCGGGATGATCCGGGGCGACGGGAACGAGAATGGATTTGAACATGATTAGCACCTCCTTGGGCCTTTCTCGCAGCCCGGGATGCGTCGTGCATTGACACAGATCAGATGCGCTGAGCCGCCCACATCAGAAATGACAAGGGCGCAGAGGATCACTCCGCGCCCTTGTGCGTCGATGTCAGCCGGTCGCCCCGATCAGGCGTCGAGATTGGCGCGGTCGCCAAGTGTGACCGTGACGCTCTGCTCCTCTCCACGGCGCAGATAGGTGATTTCGACCTCGGCTCCCGGCTTCTCGATCGCAATGGCGCGGGTGAGATCGCGCGGCGTCTCGACCTCTTCGCCATTCACGGACAAGACGATATCTCCGTTCTGGAGGCCCACCTCTTCGGCGGGCGTGTCGGCGGTGACGTCGGCGATCATCACGCCCTCGCCTTCCTCGAAGCCAAGCGCCATCGCGACATCCTCTCCGACGGGCTGGATACGCACGCCAAGCCAGCCGCGCTCCACCACGCCGTCATCGGCAAGATCCGCGACGACCTCGGAGGCCAGGTCCGACGGGACGGAGAAGCCGACACCGACAGAGCCGCCTGTGGGCGACAGGATGGCGGTGTTCACGCCGATCACCTGGCCTGCCTCGTTGAAGAGCGGCCCGCCGGAATTGCCGCGGTTGATCGCGGCGTCGGTCTGGATGAAGTCGTCGAAGGGCCCGGAATTGATATCACGGCCAAGCGCGGAGACGATGCCGGTGGTCACGGTATTGCCGAGTCCGAAGGGGTTGCCCATCGCGATCACGTTCTGCCCGACCTGCAGGGCCTCGCTGTCACCGAATTCCACGAAAGGAAGCGCGTCGCCCTCAACATCGAGAACCGCGATATCCGTCGCTGGATCGGAGCCGATGATCTCGGCCTCAAGCTCGGTGCCGTCCTCGAGCGTCACCGTCACCTCGTCCGCACCGTCGATGACATGCGCGTTGGTCACGATACGGCCATCGGCAGAGACGATGAAGCCCGTGCCGGAGCCGCGCATCTCGCCGCCCGGACCGCGGCCCTGCCCCGGTGCGCCCGGAAACGGCATGCCGAACCGCTCTTGGAATTCTTCGAGGAACTCCTCCTGCTCATCGGTCATGCTGCCGCGCGCATTCGCGGCGCTCTTCGATACTTCGATGGTGACGACCGAAGGAGACAGCTCGGCCACGAGATCCACGTAATCGGTGCCCGCCTGCGGTGCGGCCTCTGCCGGGCCGACCATCGCAGTGGTGGATAGCGCGCCCGTCGTTCCCACGAGCGCGGCGATCGCAACGCCTGTCATCAGGGCTTTCGGTGTCTTTGCGGTAGGTGTCATGCTGGCTTTCTCCATCCATTCGCACGGCAATCGGGTGGCATCGGGTCCCATCGGGGCGCCCCGTGCCTCGCGAGGAGAGATTGGCCGCCAAGATTGCAGCAACGCCCTTGCTGCAATTACAAATCTGCAAACATTCTCACGAGCACCGCGTGATCCTCGTAATATACGCCGCATATGGTTGAAAAACCGGGAGAGACCTCCTTCTTAACGCCATCGTTCGAAAGGTTTCGACGCGAGGCGACGCGCATGAAAATTCTGGTTGTGGAAGACGATACGACGACTGCGGAATTCATCACCCGCGGGTTGACCGAAGAGGGGCATTCCGTCGATCGGCTCGCCTCCGGCCGGGAGGCGTTGTCTCAGGCAATGAGTGTTCCTTACGACATGCTGGTCGTCGACCGCATGTTGCCCGATCTCGACGGGTTGTCGCTCGTGAAAGCCTTGCGGACCGCGAAGGTCTCGACACCCGCGATCTTCCTGACCGCGATGGGCGGGATCGACGACCGCATCCAGGGCTTGTCGGAAGGCGGCGACGATTACCTCGTCAAACCTTTCGCCTTCGGCGAGCTGTCCGCGCGGATCGCGGCGCTCGGGCGGCGGCTGCCGATGGCGGACGCGGCGGAGACTGTTCTGCGGGCAGGCGATCTCGAAATGGATCTCGTGCGCCGCAAGGTCACGCGCGGCGGCGAGGCAATCGATCTTCTGCCCCGCGAATTCGCGCTTCTCGAACATCTTCTGCGCCGCAAGGGCCGGGTTCAGACTCGCACGATGCTGCTCGAGGCGGTCTGGGACATTCATTTCGACCCTCAAACCAACGTCGTCGAAACCCATGTCTCGCGCCTTAGGGCCAAGGTCGACCGGCCGTTCGAGCGCGATCTGATCGTCACCGTGCGCGGGGCGGGCTACAAGATCACGGAATGACCGTGACCCGCCTCACATTGCCCAAGCTGGTCCGCTCCACCCCGGTGCGGATCGCGCTGCTGCTCGTCCTCCTGTTCGCGGCCGTGAACCTCGTGACGCTGGGCGGGGCGTATCTGACGCTGAAAGCCCAGGCCGAAGCCTCGATCCGCGCGGACCTGTCCGCCGAGATGGCCGGGCTGGACATCTCGGCGACGCCCGGCGCGCTCAGAACGCTGGTCGAGGCCCGCGCCCGCGCCGCAGACCCCAAGGAACGGGTCTATCTGTTCGTCGGCGACGATGGCCGCCGTGCGGGCAATGCCAATGCGCGGATGTCGGACGGCCAGGTCATCCTGCGCGCCCGCGAGGGCGAGCGGCTCTCCGATGCGGGCTACATGAAGGAGGTGCGGCGGCTCTCTTCCGGTATCCTCGTCGTGGCGCAGAGCATGCAGCGTCTCGAGGATCTGCGTGGCACGTTCCTCGCCCTCCTCGCGTTCTCGCTTTTGCCGACCGTAATCCTGTCCCTGGGCCTCGGCACCCTGATTGCACGGCGATCTGCCCGCCGCGTGGCCCGGATCGAGGCGACGCTGCGCCGGATCGCGGCGGGCGATCTCTCGGCGAGGTACGATCCCGGACGGGCGGGCGATGACGACCTCACGCGGATCGGCAAGGGCGTGAACCACATGGCTGCGCGGCAAGAGGCCGCGACCGAAGCGCTCCGGCAGGTCACCTCAGATATCGCGCATGATCTTCGTACGCCGCTCCAGCGGATCGCGGTGCTGCTCGACGAGTTGCAGAGCAAAACCGGCGAAGGCGATCCACGCGCGCCGCTTGCCGATCGCGCCCGCGAGGAAGCCGACCGCGCCGTGCGCGTGTTCCAGTCGCTGCTCGAGATCGCGCAGCTCGAAGGCGGCGGCAAGATCGGGGACATGACGCGCGTCGATCTCTCGGGAATCGCCGCAGAAATGGCGGAACTCTACGAGCCGGCTGCGGAGGAAGCCGGGATCCGGTTATCAACGAACCTGTCCGACGGGCCGGTGGAGATAGAGGGCAACCGCGCGCTGCTCGGCCAGGCGGTCGCGAACCTCATCGAGAATGCGCTGCGCCACGGGGACGGCTCGGACATTACGGTCGCGGTGGCCAGAGATCAGGCTGCGCTGGTCCTGAGCGTCGCGGATCGCGGCGTCGGTATCCCCGAAGACGAGCGCGCGCTGGTCACCCGTCGCCTCTACAGGCTGGAACGGAGCCGGACGACACCTGGCAACGGCCTCGGGCTCGCCCTCGTCGCGGCCATCGCCCAGAGCCACGGCGCGACGCTTGAGCTGTCTGACAATGCGCCGGGCCTGAAAGCGAGCTTGCGATTTGCGAAAGCCTGACGGGGCTCAGTGAAGGCCGCCGGGCCCGTGCTTCAGGATGACAGGCACGATCAGTTCTTCCTCGTCATTGAGGTGCCGGTCCAGAAGCGCCTCGAAAGACAGGAGTTCCTCTCGGAAGCGTCCCGTCTCCATGTCACCGCGAAGGACGCCGTTCGCAGCCTTGGTGAACCGGTCGAGCAAGCCGTCCATATCGTCGTGATCCGCCTCGAGCAGATCGAACCCTTTCGAGATCCGCGCGTCGAGCCCCATCAGGGTAGGGAAATAGTGGTGGTCCTCGATCTGGTGGTGACCGTGCAATTCGTTCACCAGCGCGCCGCCGTAGCGCGACAGGCGCATGTCGCGCGCGCGGGGTTCGATCTTGCCATCCATTTCGGCCTCGGCATCGGATTTGAGCGCCGCGACAATCTCGCGGAACATGCCGTGCCGCCCGAGCCAGAACTCCACGAGCCCTTTGAAATTCGGATGCGAATCCCATCCCGTGCGGGGAAATTCTTCCAGAAGCACGCGCAGCGCGTCCGGCAACCGGGTCCGGTTCGCGAGCCGCAGCTCCTCCTCGATGGTCTTGGTCATGAGATGTCTTTCCTTCGCAGAGCCGAGCTAGTCCGGCTGCTTTGCCCGGCCAGTCAGCTTTCGGCGTAGACGATGCGCCACCGCCGCAGAAGCGCCTGCTGCATCCGTTTCGCCTTTCCGTTCCAGGTGCGCCCGCCTTCGGGGCGCTCGCGTTCTTCCATCGAAAGCGCGTCGCGCCGGCCAAGATCGCCCGAGAAGATCGCGAAGGCCAGCTCGGTGCCGTCCTCGAGCGTCTCATAGCCTGCGAGGCCCGAGACAAAGTTCAGCGTCCCCGTCTTGGCGCGGATCTCGACGCCGGAATTGGGGATCGCCGCGCGGCTGTCGTCGACCAGCGGGATGGATTTCAGGATATCCCGGAGCGGGAGCTGCGCGCGTAGGCCGACGAGCGCGCCGACCATCGAGACCGCCGAGATGCGGCTTGCATCGCCCAGGCCCGAATGATCGACGAACGCGACGGTATCGAGACCGAAACTCTCTTTCGTCCAGGCGTTCATGGCCTCCGCTGAGGCGACAAGGCTCTCGGGCTGTCCCGAACGCGCTGCCGTGGCCGCCAGCCCGACGACTTCTGCGGTGAGGTTGGTCGAATAGAGCAGCATGTCCTGCAGGATCTCGAGAAGCGGGCCGCTTTCGATCCGCGCAATGTCTTCTGCCGTCTCGGGCAGCGTCTCGATCCGCTCGGGCGCCTTGAGACGGATGCCCTGCGCGCCGGCGAGCGTCTGGAAGACCTCGCCCGCGTAGAGTTCGGGCTGCCGCACCGGCAGCCACCGCGCCCCACCATTTCCGAGCGCCGATTTCGCGACGGTCCATTCGTCTCGCTCGTCGCCCTCGCGGTAGGTGTAGATCGGAGAACGCCGCGCGACGACAACCATGCGCGCCATCGCGACTTCCGGCCGGAACCGGGCCGAGCGGCCATCCATCGAAACCGCGTAATCCGAGCCGGCGCGCGTCCATTCGAAATGCACGCGATTATAATTGAGGTTCAGCCCGGAAATCGACGGGTTGTAGCCCACGTGATCGGGCTGCTCGATGTCGATCTCGTCGATCCTCGGCGATGCCCCGCCCCAGACGAGGAACCTGCCCTGCACCTCGATCACGCCCGCATCCTTCAGCCCCTCGGCAAGCCGGGCGAGCCCGTCTGTGTCGAGTGTCGGATCGCCACCACCGGCCAGGATGATGTCGCCACGGATGATGCCGTCCTCTCCGGGCGGCGTCGTGGTCAGGATGCGGGTCTCGAAGCGGTACTCTGCACCGAGTGAATCGAGCGCATAGGCGGCCGTGATCGCCTTCGCGACGCTGGCGGGCGGCAGACCGAGCGTTCCCGCGTGTTCTTCGAGTATCTCGCCCGATTGCACCTCGGCCAGCGCGACCGAGCTCGGACCGTCGAGCCCCGCATCGGCGATGATGCTCGCCAGATCGGGCACGGTCCGCTTGCGAAGGTCCTCACCACGCGCGACCGGGCGGAGCGATGCCTCGGGCGCTTCGGCCCAAGCCGGTCCGGCAAGAAGGGCCGCGCTGGCCCCGGTCAGAAGCTGGCGTCGTGTTAGCTGCGAAATCATGCGCGGGACTAAACAGAGGCGGACGGCGCGAGACAAGCAGGCTCAGCCGACTTTTCCGTGTTCCGCGACGATCCTGTCGAGATTGTCATGTCCCGCGCGCATCTTTTGCCGCCTGCCACGCGCCGCGCGCCCGGATCTCGCTCGAGGAGAGATCCGTCATGGGCACGTTCACGAAGCACCAGGCAGGCGTCGTCATCTGCGAAAGGCGGCGGCTTTCCCGCGACGGCAGGCGTGCATCGGCATAAATACGTGCCGTCACGGAGCGCCGCGCCGAGATGCGGTCGCCGGGGCGGGCCAGCACGCCCACCGGAACACGGCCGAGAATGTCGTGCCAGTTTTGCCAGAGGTGGAACTGCCGCAGATTGTCCGCGCCCATGAGCCAGACGAACCGAACGCGGGGAAACAGCGCCTGCAGCGAGGCAATCGTCTCGGCGGTGAAGGCCGAACCCAGCTGCGCCTCCGCGTCCGAGACGGTGATCCGGGGATGATCGACAAGCGCGCGCGCCGCCTCCATCCGCGTCTCGAGCGGCGCGGGGCCGTGGTGTTTCAAGGGGTTGCCTGGCGAGACGAGCCAGACGACGCGGTCGAGGCCGAAGCGGCGCAGAGCCTCCCGGCTGATTCCGAGGTGCCCCGCATGGGGCGGATCGAACGAGCCGCCCAGAAGGCCGACCGACCTGCCCGGAGGCAGCGACAATCCGGTATCTTGCGCCGTGAGGTTCATGGATGGGGTGAAACACGCAAGTTCGGCGGAAGGCAATCCTCCGCAAGCGGCAGGACCGCGTCACCGAGGACGATGCGTCCGGGCTCCAGCACCTCGGCGCACCAGCCACCGTGACCGCGCACGGCCGAATAGCCGCCGGGACCGAAGGTTTCCTCCATCCGCGAGCACGGCGCGCAGATCGTGGTGATACGCAGGCATGCGTCCCCGATTTGCAGCGCGCGGCCCTTGAGCGCGGCGAGGTTGAGACCGGAGACGAGGATATTGCGCCGAAGCTCGTCAGCGCGGACCTCTGACCGCCCGAGATAGGCGGCGATGGCCGGCAGATGCTCGGCCTGGATCAGCGTGACCGCCCGTTTGCCGGGCCGGGCATGATCGCCTTCGAGCCCGGCATGAAGGATCTGCGCCTCGGGGTGCGCGACCAGTGGCTCCCGCCGGGCGCCCCGAACCCCGATCCAATCGATCCGGCCGGCCTGCGCGTTGCGCGCGATCATCTCCCTCACGCCGAAAACTCCCGGAGTTTTCGGGGGCAAATCCGGCACGCGGATTTGCGTGCGCCGGAGTCAACCTGCCGCTTGAACTTTGCCCAAGCGGCCTTCGCAAAGATCGTACCCGCCCTGCCCTTCCAGAGCGGACGCAAATCGCCTAAAGAGGCCGGCAATCCTTCATCATATTCCAAAGGGCTGAAGCTCCATGGCATCCTACCAATTTGTCTACCACATGGACGGGGTCTCCAAGACCTATCCGGGCGGCAAGACCTGTTTCGAGAACATCAAGCTGAACTTCCTGCCCGGCGTGAAGATCGGTGTGGTCGGCGTCAACGGCGCCGGCAAGTCGACACTTCTGAAAATCATGGCGGGTCTCGACAAGGACTTCCAGGGCGAGGCCTGGGCCGCCGAAGGCGCGCGCGTCGGCTATCTGCCGCAGGAGCCCGAGCTGGACCCCGCGCTCGACGTGCGCGGCAACGTCATGCTGGGCGTCGCGGCCAAGAAAGCCAAGCTCGACCGGTTCAACGAGCTGGCGATGAATTACTCGGACGAGACCGCCGACGAGATGGCGCAGCTTCAGGATGAGATCGACGGCGAGAATCTTTGGGAGCTCGACAACCAGATCGACATCGCGATGGAAGCGCTCCGCTGCCCGGCGGACGATGCTGACGTGACCGCGCTTTCGGGCGGTGAGAAGCGCCGTGTCGCGCTTTGCAAACTGCTGCTGGAAGCGCCCGACATGCTTCTGCTCGACGAGCCGACCAACCACCTCGACGCCGAGACGATCGCGTGGCTTCAGCAGCATCTGATCGATTACAAGGGCACGATCCTGATCGTCACCCACGACCGCTACTTCCTCGACGATATCACCGGCTGGATTCTCGAGCTCGATCGCGGGCGGGGCATCCCTTACGAAGGCAATTACTCGGCCTGGGTCGAGCAGAAGGCCAAGCGGCTCGAACAGGAAGCGCGCGAGGACAAGGCCAAGCAGCGCACGCTGTCGCGCGAGCTTGAATGGATGCGGCAAGGCCAGAAGGCGCGGCAAGCCAAGTCGAAGGCACGGATCCAGGCCTATGAGAAGATGGCCAGCCAGTCCGAGCGCGAGCGCGTCGGCAAGGCGCAGATCGTCATCCCGAACGGGCAGCGGCTCGGCTCCAAGGTGATCGAGGTCGAGAAGCTCAAGAAGGCGATGGGCGACAAGCTCCTGATCGAGAACCTCACCTTCTCGCTGCCGCCGGGCGGTATCGTGGGCGTCATCGGCCCGAACGGCGCCGGTAAATCGACGCTGTTCAAGATGCTGACCGGACAGGAAGCGCCCGACGAGGGCTCGATCGAATTCGGCGATACGGTCGATCTGTCCTATGTCGATCAGACGCGTGACGACCTGACACCGACCGATACGGTCTGGGAGGCGATTTCCGGCGGCGCGGAAGTCATCAAGCTCGGCGACGCGGAGGTGAACTCACGCAAGTATTGCGGCGCGTTCAACTTCAAGGGCGGCGATCAGCAGAAGGTCGTGGGCCAGCTGTCGGGCGGGGAGCGCAACCGCGTTCACATGGCGCGGCTCCTGAAGTCGGGCGGGAATGTCCTGCTCCTCGACGAGCCGACCAACGACCTCGATGTCGAGACGCTGCGCGCGCTCGAGGATGCGCTGACCGATTTCGCTGGCTGCGCCGTGGTTATCAGCCACGACCGCTTTTTCCTCGACAGGATCTGCACGCATATCCTCGCATTCGAGGGCGATGCGCACGTGGAATGGTTCGAGGGGAACTTCGAGGACTACGAGGAGGACAAGAAGCGTCGCCTCGGCCCCGATGCTGCGGAGCCAAAGCGGATCAAGCACAAGAAGTTCGCGCGCTGAGCGCCGCAAAAAAGGCCGGGCGCGGAGATTTTCCGCGCCCGATCAAATCTCAGAATTTCTTCTTCGCGTAACTGACCGCCTTCTTGGCAACCTGTGCCTCGGGGCTGGTTTTCCGGTGCACCGGGCGCGCGGTGGCGCGATGCGGCGTGGTTTTCGTCTTGTGACGCGCAAAGGTGCGCGCGGCTTTTTTCACGACATTCATGATAGACATGATCGGCCTTCCTTTCGGTTTGGGCGGTGGGCCCGTCTGATTGGAAAACGCGATACGCCCCGCTCGTGGTTCCGTTCTTTGCGGCGCCCTTGCGAGCCTTAGGCGGCCTTCGGCCTATCGGACGGCAGTCACACAGTTATGCGGCCACTTCCGACAGGAGCGGCAGCGCCATCTGACCGGGGTTTCGCGAGCTGCAGATATGCGCTTTCAGGGTCGATGCGACGCGGCCCGCATCGAGGCGCAGATCGCGGTGCAGCGAGCTATGCGGCCAGGCCTCGGCCCGCTCGACCAGACCGTGCCGGATCGGATCGATCCAGCAAAAGGCAAGATGCCGGTCATAGGAAGCTCGATCTTTCAGTACCGTTTCGGAGAACCGTTTCTGCCAGATCCCGACTTCGCCACGCTGCCGCGCTTTTGGTGAAAGCCGTCCGGGAGGCGGCTCGGGCGCGCGGCCGGCAAGGCCCAGATGTTGGGAAAAGCATGCCTTGATGGCGCCCCACCGCTCCGAATAGTTGGGATCCGCAGCGGGCAGGGTCCAGATCGTGTGCATGTGGTCGGGCAAGACCGTCCAGGCATCGATATGGAAGAACCGGCGCGTCCTGACCCGCCGCACCGCCTCGCGCAGCAGAGCGATCTCGTCGATCAGCAGCCGCGTTCCGGGCCGCGCCAGCGACACGGTGAAAAAGACAGTCGGACCATCGAGATGTTTCGGCATCGGCTCCATGCCCCGAGTTATAGCGCACGGCTCGTTAACCGGAGATGAAGGCCCCTCGACTTCCCGGCCAAAGCGGCTCACCTTCTCCGGATGACCGAGATAGCCCATCAGGACCGCCCCGTGCTCGGCATCGCGTTGATGTCGGGTTTCTGTGTACTTGCCCCGCTCGGCGACAGCCTTGCAAAGATCCTGAGTCCGATCGTGCCGCTGGCGGTGCTGCTTCTCGTGCGTTTTGCGTTTCAGGCGATCATTCTCACCCCGCTCGCATGGAAAGATCGGAAAGGCATCAGCTCGCGTGTCTGGCGTTTCGCCGCGCTGCGGACGCTCCTCCATATCGGCGGGATCAGCTGCATGTTCACCGCGCTCGTCTATCTCCCTCTCGCCGATGCGATCGCGATCGCCTTCGTCATGCCGTTCCTGATGCTGCTGATGGGCTGGCTCTTTCTCGGAGAGGAGGTCGGGCCGCGGCGGCTGGCTGCCTGCGCGGTCGGCTTCGCGGGCACGCTTCTCGTCTTGCAACCGGCTTTTGCCGAAGTCGGACCGCCCGCGCTGCTGCCGCTCGGCGTCGCGGTTTTCTTCGCCTCGTTCATGCTGGTCACCCGCATGATCGCGCGCGAGATCGGCGCGATCCGCTTGCAGGCGATGAACGGGTGGATGGCGCTCGTCTGCCTGATCCCCGTCGCACTCTGGGCCGGCGAATGGCCGCGCGTCGATGCGTCCGCCATCGCGCTCCTGACGGCGATGGGGGTTCTTGGCACATTCGCCCACCTTCTGATGACCTGGTCGCTGCGCTTTGCGCCCTCGGCGACGCTCGCACCGATGCAATATATCGAGATCCCGGTCGCGACCGCCTTCGGCTTCCTCATTTTCGGCGATCTGCCCGGCCCGCAAGCGGCGCTCGGTATCGGGCTCATCTGCGCCGCGGGGCTCTACGTCATCTGGCGCGAACACAAGGTCGCAAGAGCGCTCACGACACCCAGCGCGGCCCCGCCATGATCGCGCGGGACAGGGCATCCGAGAAATCCACCGGCAGGATCAGCAGCATCGACGGCGCATCCATCGCGATCTCGAGCGGGCCGTCGACATGGTTCGAGGTGCCCGCGACCGCGTCCGGCGCAAAGGTGATCCCATCGATCGGCCAGTGAAGCCCGGTTGACCGCCCTGTCACATTCGCCAGCGGCCAGAGTGATACGCGCGTTCCGCGCGGCATTTCCAGATTCAGGACAGGCGGGCACAGAGCGACCACGTCTTCGCGGCCGATCAGGATGCACGGTCGGTCCGACCGCCGCGCCAGAACGGTGAAAGCCGCCAGCTCGTGATCCACGCGTTGACCAAGAAACCCCATCGCGACGACGAGCGGCGCATCGATGCTGCGAAGGCATTTGTCGAAATCGGTGCTGTCCTGCTCCATGATCTCGTGCAGCACGTGCGGATCCAGTGCCTCCCGCGTAGCCCTCGAGATGGAATCCATGTCGCCGATGACCGCGTCCGGCTTCCCGCCCGCCTTCAGCACCGAATCCGCCCCGCTATCAGCGGCGACGATGCACCTGAATCTCGACAACGCGGCGCGCAGCGAGTCATTGTCCACGTCTCCGCCACCGACCAGCAGTATTGGTTCCTCAGAGCGAACAATCACATCAAACATGGCAAATTTTCCTCAATTTGAGGCTTAAACCACATTGAGGACATGAAATGATACGGTGGTCGACGCAGATTCGGTCAGCTTTGGTCCTTGTCGACCTGCTAAACAGTCTGTTGCGAATAGACTGAAAGTGAGCAGCAATGGTCAGTTCGAGCAAAATTCTTACGGTCTCCTACGGGACGTTTTCCTGCACGCTCGAAGGTTTCGACGATTCCTTCGACACGATGAAGGCCATCGCGGAATATTTCCGCGACCTGGCGCAGGATGACCGCTATTTCGGGGCCGAGCCCCCGACCCCGGATGCCGACATGCTCGCCCGGATCGCCGAGCGCGAGATCGCGCGGCGCGTCGAGGCACGGCTCGGACATGATGGCGGGGTCGTTCTGCGAACCGGCCCGGCAGAGCCAGCCGAGGCGGAGACGACCGAGGCCAGAGAGGCCCCGGCCCCAGCGGCCGATGCCCAGCCCGATGACACGCAAGCTGCTCCGGAAGAAGACGCGCTTGCCGCCGCCGTCGATGCGCGCGTGGCGGATGAAGCCGCGAGCGACGCCGCGGCCGATCTCTCAGACGCCCCCATCGCAGAGGCCCCGGCGTTGCCCGAGGTCGACGCCGAAAGCGGCGCATCCGACATGGACGACGCTGCCGACACGGACATCGCCGTCGAGGAAGACACCCCGCAGCCGCTCGCCCCACGCCGCGAGCCCGATGCAGAGGTCGAGGCGCCGCGTCCGAGCGCCACGGAGGTCGCCCCTTCGCCCTTCTCCGCCACGCCCGAACAAAGCGTTGCGGCCAAGCTCGCCCGCATTCGTGCCGTCGTCGCTTCGAACGCAGCTCCCGCGGCTGCGACTGCGGCTGCGGCGCCCGTCGCGCAGGCCTTCTCCGAGGATGAGCATGCCGAGGAAATGATGGGCGGCCGCGTGCCCTTCGTCGAGGATTCGCCCGAGGCGGCCCCAGCAGAAGACGAGATGCAGGCCGATGCGGAAGCCGAGAGCACCGCGGACGAAGAGGATATCGCCGAGGAAGAAGATACCTTCGACCCGGCGCGGCTCGCCGCAGCGCTGTCGGAAGAGGCGAGCTCTGCAGATGAGCCCGCCGAAACCGAAGACCTCGAAGACCTGGACGAACACGACAGCCGTCTCGGCGACACGATCGCCGGCCTTGTGTCCGGTCAGGCGGACGGCACGGATCTTGACGAGGAGAGCGAAACCTTTGCCGAGGCGCCTGTCGAGACCGACGATATCGCGGAAACCCCGGCCGCGCCGCCCAGCGCCGAGGCGGATACGGAGAGCGAGGATCAGGACGACGCGCCGGAAGAGGACGACGCCCCCACTCGCTCGCTGCGGATCATGAAGGTCAAGCGCGCCGATTTCGAACGCGCGCTCTCCGAGGGTGAATTCGAAGCGGTCGAGGACGACGACGACGAGAACGAAGGCATCGCGCCCTCCGCTGCCGCACGGACGTCGGACAGCACCCTGTCCGAAGACGACGAGGCTGACCTTCTTCGCGAGCTCGCCGCACTCGAGGCCGAAGAGGGTGATGAGGCTGACGAGGACGACGAGGACGATCTCGCGTTCCAGGATGCGCCGGAGCTCGACGACGAGACCGAGGACGAGCTCAGTGATCTGGACGATTTCGAGGAGGACGACGATCTCGACACGCTCTTCGACGAGGATGACGACGAAGCCCCCGAGGCCGAGGCGCAGCCCAAGTCCGAGACCGGCACGCCGTTCCAGCTGACCTCCGCACATGCGGCGAAAGCTCCGGCGCAAGGCGAGGATGACGAGGATGATCTTGCCGCCGAACTCGACGCTGCGTTCTCCGACGATCCGGCGACGGACCTCGATCTGACCGCACGGGCGATGGATGACGAGCCCCGCGACGAAGCGCTGGATGAGCTCAACGAGGAAGACGCCGAGCGCTTCGCCCGCGCCAGCGAAGGCGCGCGCCGCGCAGTCAAGATGGCCTCGCCCGCGCGTGCCATGCTGACCGAGGGCAAGGTCGAGGATACCGGCACCGGCGTCGACCGGCTGCTGGACGAGACCAATCGCGAGATGGAGGAGCCCGATTCCAAGGGCCGCCGCACCGCGATCCAGCATCTCCGCGCCGCAGTTGCCGCGACGCGGGCTGACAAGCTTCTTGGCCGCGGCCGCGACGAGACCACGGAAAGCGAGCCCTACCGCGAAGACCTCAAGAACGTCGTGCGGCCCCGCCGGCCTGAACCGGTCCGCGTGACAGAGCGGCCTTCGGCGCGCCCTGCCCCGTCGCGTCCGGCGCCGCTGAAACTGGTAGCTGAGCAGCGCGTGGACGAAACCGGCGCCGCGTCGCGCCCGATCCGGCCGCGCAGGGTCGCGCAAAATGCCGCATCGACGCAAAGCGATAACGTGGAAACTGACATGAGCTTTGCGGAATACGCGGAATCTGTCGGTGCATACCAACTCGGCGATCTGCTCGAAGCCGCCGCGGCTTACCTTGCCTTTGTCGAGAACCGGCGCGACTTCTCGCGTCCGCAACTGATGACGAAGGTCCGGGAAGCTGAAGAGGCCGAAAGTAGCCGTGAAGACCGCCTGCGTAGCTTCGGCCAGCTTCTTCGTGAAGGCAAAATTGCAAAGCTTGAAGGTGGGCGCTTTGCAGCCTCGCAGCAGATCGGGTTTAAACCGGACGCCCGCGCAGCGAGCTGATTATCCCGGAAATGCAAAAAGCGGCGGCCTTTCGGGGCCGCCGCTTTGCGTTTCGGCAAGAGCAGAGGCTCAGACGATCTTGATACCGGCCTTCTTGGCATCCGCAACGAAAGCGTCGAGCCCCTTATCGGTCAGCACGTGGTTCACCATCGCCTTGATGACGCCCGGCGGTGCGGTGGCGACGTCTGCGCCAAGCTTGGCGCAATCGGACATGTGGTTGGCCGTGCGGATCGACGCCGCGAGCACCTGCGTCTCGTAACCGTAATTATCGTAGATCTCGCGGATATCCGAGATCAGCTGCAAGCCGTCGAGGTTGAGGTCGTCGAGCCGGCCGATGAAGGGCGAGATGAAGGTTGCGCCCGCCTTGGCCGCCAGCAGCGCCTGGTTCGCCGAGAAGCAAAGCGTCACGTTGACCATCCGTCCTTCGTCGGTGAGCGTCTTGCACGCCTTGAGGCCGTCCCAGGTCAGCGGAACCTTCACGACGATATTGTCGGCGATCTCTGCCAGGCGTCGGCCCTCGCTGATCATGTCCTCGGCCTCGAGCGCGATCACCTCGGCGGAAACCGGTCCCGTAACGATGTCGCAGATCTCCTTCGTGACCTCGAGAATGTCGCGGCCCGACTTCAGGATCAGCGAGGGATTCGTGGTCACGCCATCGACCATGCCAAGCTCGTTGAGCTCGCGGATGGCGTCGATATCGGCGGTGTCGACAAAGAATTTCATGGGGCAGCCTCCTTGGGATGCTTGGCGTTTTCGCCCAGAGCCTTTACCTCACGCAGGGGAGAGGCAAAAGCCGGAATTATGAACGACACCCCTTCCCATTTCCCTGAAGGCGCACGGGTCGCCGTGCTGACGACACAGCCGCTGGACGGGCCGCTCGATTATCTCGCGCCCGAAGGCGGGGTGATGATCGGCGCGTTTGTCGAGGCTCCGCTCGGGCCGCGCAAGGTCATGGGCGTCGTCTGGGGGCCGGGACTGGGCGGGTTCGATGCGTCAAAGCTGAGGCGGGTCTCGGCGGTGCTCGACGTGCCGCCCATGCGCGACGAGATGCGCGCGTTTCTCGAGAAAGCAGGCGCCTACACGCTGACGCCGCTGCCCGCCATGTTGCGGCTTGCGACCCGCGCGCCCGCGCTCGGCCAGCCACCGTCGAAGCGCAAGGTCTACCGGCGCGGCACCGGGCGGCCGGACCGCGAGACCGGGGCGCGCGCGCGCGTGATGGCCGCGCTCGACGAGATGGGCGGTCTTGCGCTCACCCTTTCCGAACTGAGCCAGATGGCAGGCGTGACGTCGTCGGTGGTGAAGGGTCTCGTCAAACAGGGGGTCGTGGCCGAGGAGGAAAGTCCGCGTGACACGCCCTATCCCCGCCTCGATCCGGCGCTGCCCTCGAAACCGCTCGCCGAGGATCAGGCCGAAGCGGCGGAGGTCTTGCGAAATGCCGTGGCGTCCGGGCGTTACGGCACGACACTTCTGAAGGGCGTGACCGGCTCGGGAAAGACCGAAGTCTATCTCGAAGCCGTGGCCGCCTGTCTTGCAAAGGGGCGACAGGCGCTCGTGCTATTGCCCGAGATCGCGCTCTCGGCCGAATTCCTGACGCGGGTCGAAGCGCGTTTCGGGGCGAAGCCCGCGGAATGGCATTCGGGCGTGACGCAGACGGAACGCCGCCGCATCTGGCACATGGTCGGATCGGGCGGCGCACAGCTTGTCGTGGGCGCACGCTCGGCCCTGTTCCTTCCGTTTCAGGATTTGGGTTTGGTCGTCGTCGACGAGGAGCATGACAGCTCCTACAAGCAGGAAGAGGGCGCGCTCTACAATGCACGAGACATGGCCGTCCTGCGCGCGTCGATCACGGACGCGCAGGTGGTGCTGGCCTCCGCGACGCCATCGCTCGAGAGCTGGGCGAATGCCGAGGCCGGCAAGTACCGACGCCTGACGCTCACCTCGCGCTTCGGCACGGCCGCCCTGCCCGAGATGAAGAGCCTCGACATGCGCGGCGAGGATCTGCCCGCCGATCGCTGGATTTCAGAGCCCCTGGCCGCCGCGGCCCGCCGCCGGATCGAGAATGGCGAGCAGGCGCTGTTGTTTCTCAATCGCCGCGGCTATGCGCCGGTGACGATCTGCCGGGCCTGCGGGCACCAGATCGGCTGCAAGCATTGCGATGCGCGCATGGTCGAACACCGGTTCCTCAAGCGCCTGGTCTGCCATCAATGCGGCGAGACGGAACCCCGACCGGAGGTCTGTCCCTCCTGCGACGTGGAAGGCAAGCTCGCCGCTGTGGGGCCGGGGGTGGAGCGGTTGGCAGAGGAAGCGCGCGCCCGCTTTCCCGAGGCGCGGATCGCGGTTCTGTCGTCGGACATGTACACCACCGCGCGGCAACTCAAGGCCGAGATCGCGAGCATCGCGGAGGGCGGCGCGGATATCATCGTCGGCACGCAGCTCGTGGCGAAGGGTCACAACTTCCCGCTTCTCACGCTCGTGGGTGTCATCGACGCGGATCTCGGGCTGCAGGGCTCGGACTTGCGCGCGGCGGAGCGGACGTTTCAGCTCATGCGGCAGGTCGCGGGCCGCGCCGGACGCGCCGAGAAGCCGGGTGTCGCGCTCTTGCAGACCTATCAGCCGGACCATCCGGTGATCCGCGCGATCCTCTCAGGTGACGAAGAAGGCTTCTGGCGCGCCGAAGCAAGGGAGCGAGAGGCGGCGGGTGTGCCGCCATACGGGCGCATGGCGGGGATCATCCTGTCCTCCGAGGACGTGCAGAAGGTGTTCGATCTCGGCAACGCCCTGGCGCGGAACGCGGGCGCGCTGCGCCGGATCGGGGCGGATGTCTACGGGCCCGCGCCTGCGCCGATAGCGCGGGTGCGTGGACGGCACCGGGTGCGGCTTCTGGTCAAGGCGCCGAAAGGCAGCGCGCTGCAGGCCGCGGTCGCGGATTGGGTGGGCCAGTTCCGGCTCAAGGGCGATCTGCGGCTGGCCGTCGATATCGACCCGCAATCGTTCTTCTGATTGCCACGGCGGGAGCGAGGGGCCAGCCCCTCGCGCTCCCCGCGGTATTTGGACCAACCCAAAGAGAGAAGGCAGATAGTCTACAGCGGTCCTGCGCCGGGAGGTGGGCGCAGGAGCCGCACTTGGCCAAAGAAGGCCGCGCCGATCAGCGGGGCTCGTCATCCTCGGGTGCAGGCTGGCCGACGCCGAGAAAGACCCAACGGAACGGCAGCGCCCAGAGCACGCCGAGCACAGCGTAGATCAGAAGCTCGACCAGGATCGGCGGACGGTCGAGCCAGGTCATGATCGATGATGCGACCACGATGTAGACGGGCAGGCCCACCACGAGGATCAGAAGGGCGAGGCGCTTCTTGGTCTTGTGGCTGGGCATCCGGTCTCCTCAATCGGCAAATGGGTCGGTGACGAGGATCGTGTCGTCACGCTCTGGCGAGGTGGAGAGTAGTGCCACCGGGCATTCGATCAATTCCTCGACCCGGCGGACATACTTGATCGCCTCGGCGGGCAGATCGGCCCAGCTGCGCGCGCCTTCGGTCGACTGGCTCCAGCCCGGCAACTCCTCGTAGACCGGCGTGCAGCGGGCCTGCTGATCGGCCGCCGTCGGCAGGTAGTCGAGGCGGGTGCCGTCGAGATCGTAGCCGGTGCAGATCTTGAGCGTCTCGAAACCGTCGAGCACATCGAGCTTTGTGAGCGCGATGCCGTTCACGCCCGACGTGGCGCAGGTCTGCTTGACGAGGCAGGCGTCGAACCAGCCGCAGCGGCGCTGGCGGCCGGTCGTGGTGCCGAACTCGTGCCCGCGCTCTCCAAGGCGCTTGCCATCTTCGTCGGTCAGCTCGGTCGGAAACGGGCCTTCGCCGACGCGGGTCGTATAGGCCTTCACGATGCCGAGCGTGTAGTCGATGGCCGAGGGGCCAAGGCCGACGCCCGTCGCCGCCTGCCCAGCGATCACGTTCGAGGAGGTCACGAAGGGATAGGTGCCGAAATCGATGTCGAGCAGCGCACCCTGCGCCCCTTCGAAGAGGATGCGCTTGCCGGCCTTGCGCTTCTCGTTCAGCACCTTCCAGACGGGCGCGGCGAAGGGCAGGATCTTTTCGGAGATGGCTTCGAGATCGGCGATCAGCGCCTCGCGGTCGATCGGATCGATCCCGAGCCCGCGCCGCAGCGCGTTATGATGCGTGAGCGCGCGATCCACCCGCGCCTCGAGCGTGGCGCGGTCGCCGAGATCGGCCACGCGCACCGAGCGGCGTCCGACCTTGTCCTCGTAGGCCGGGCCGATGCCGCGGCCGGTGGTGCCGATCTTCGCGCCGGGATTGGCCGCTTCCTCGCGGGCGCGGTCGAGCTCACCGTGCAGCGGCAGGATCAGCGGCGTGTTCTCGGCGATCATCAACGTCTCGGGCGTGATCTCCACGCCTTGTCCGCGAATGCCCTCGATCTCCTTCACGAGATGCCAGGGGTCGAGCACCACGCCATTGCCGATGACGCTGAGCTTGCCGCCGCGCACGACGCCCGAGGGCAGCGCGTGCAGCTTGTAGACCGTCTCGCCGATGACAAGCGTGTGGCCCGCATTGTGACCGCCCTGAAAGCGCGCGATCACATCGGCGCGTTCGGACAGCCAGTCCACGATCTTGCCCTTGCCCTCGTCGCCCCACTGGGCGCCCACGACAACCACGTTCGCCATCTCGACCTCTCGTCCGGCTTTTCAAACGATGCCGTCATAGCGACAGGCGCGAGACAGTGAAACCGGAATTTGGGCAGCGGCGTCAGAGCACGTCGCGGGCGAGATCGCGCAGGAAGCCCGCTGCGTCGCGCGCATCGATCTCGGCCTCACGGACGAGCCAGTCGAAATGCTCGGTCAGCGACCGGATGCGCCCGGATTCGCGGAAGGCGATGTAGAAGCGGCCTACGTAGACGACGCCGACAAGCGGGCCGAAGATGGTGATCGGCGCCGAGAAGACCCGGCTCGCATCGAAGAGAAACAGCCTCAGCGAGGGATAAAGCTCTTCGCAGGTGGCGGCGAGCTGTTCGACCTGCTCGGCCCGCGCCGCGCGCGGGAGGCTGCGGTAATATCCCTCGCCCCGCGCCATCGAGGTCAGCTCGTAGATCGGCATCGCGATCTCGTAGTCGGATCCGCCGGCGCGCACGAGCGCCATCCGGTCGCGCATGGCAGAGATGGCCTGGTCTGGCGTCTTGCCGAGGAAATCCCCGTATTCCCAGCGCATCACCGCTTCGGTCTTGAGCATGTCCGGGAGCATCGCGGGCACGTGGCGGATCTTGTAGCCCGCCGCCTCGCGCGCCCAGTCGATGAGCTGCTCGTCGGAGGGTGTGCGCTCGGCCGTGGTCATCTGCATCGCGGCCGCCACGACATCGCCCGGGCGTTCTGGCCGGTCGGTCAGACCCAGAAGCCAATCCGTCGAGACGCCGAGCGTGCGCGCCGCTTCAGCGGCAAGCTGGGCATTGGGCAGACGCGCCGCGCCTTCGCCCATGAGCTGCGAGACCGTGGAGCGATTGACGCCGGTCTGGCGCGCAAGTTCGGACAGGTTCACGCCGGCGACCTGCATCGCCTCGCGAAGGCGCTGGCGGAACAGCTCGGCGCGGGCGCGCTTGTCCACTTTAGTAACCATACTCTACTTCTCTGAATAGTTTTGGCGTTTTGTCCACAAGTCACTGAATAGCCCACGCGCCGCCGAGGCTGCTAGCCCTGTGCCAAATCACGCGAAGAAGGAGGCGACAGCATGGACACGACACGGCGCACGGTGGCGAAGGCGCTCTGCTGGCAGGCGCTCGGGCTCTGCACGATGACGGGGCTTGGCTATCTCTTCACCGGATCGGTCAGCCAGGGCGGTGCGATCGCGCTCACCTCGAGCGGTGTCGCCCTTGTCGCCTATGTCGTGCATGAGCGGATCTGGGATAAGATCTCCTGGGGCCGGCGGCATCCCGGAGAGACCTGATCGCGGGTTGCGGGCGGGGGCCGAATGGCCTATCTCCGCCCCGTCGCACTCAGGCAAAAGCGTATCCGACATGCAGAACGTCATCCTCGTCGTCCACCTTCTCCTCGCGCTCTCGCTGATCGCGGTGGTGCTCTTGCAGCGCTCCGAAGGCGGCGGGCTGGGCATGGGATCGGGCGGCGGTGGCGGCGCGATGTCGGCGCGGTCCGCGGGCACGGCGCTCGGCAAGCTGACCTGGGCGCTGGCCGTGGCGTTCATCGCGACCTCGCTGACGCTGACCATCCTGGCGGCGCGGGACAGCTCCACCGGATCGGTGCTCGACCGGCTCTCTCCGGCTCCTGCAAGCTCGGGCGAGGCTCCGGCGGATGACGGGCTCGACACCGACGGGCTCTTGCCTCCGCCCTCTGCGGGCAGCGGCGGCAGCGATGGCGACGGACCCATCGTTCCGCAAGCGGACTAAGCGACAAAATAGCCACCATCACTTGAGGGCACGCAAAAGACCGCAACAGCATCTTGCGGTCGGCTTGTCAGGCGCGTGCGAATCCCATACGATCTAAATCCCGTGATGCTGCGGTCCTGAGCGGGCCGTGGGTGGGCCGAAACATGCCCTCATCGCTCGAGACATTGAGGCAAATCACGGGGTCTGCGGCACATGGCGCGCTTTATTTTCATTACTGGCGGTGTGGTATCGAGCCTGGGCAAAGGGCTCGCATCGGCGGCGCTTGGCGCGCTTCTGCAGGCGCGGGGCTTCTCGGTGCGGCTGCGCAAGCTCGACCCGTATCTGAACGTCGATCCCGGCACGATGTCGCCGTTCGAACATGGCGAGGTCTTCGTGACCGATGACGGGGCGGAGACGGATCTCGATCTGGGCCACTATGAGCGCTTCACGGGCGTGCCGGCGCGGATGACCGATTCGATCTCCTCGGGGCGGATCTACACCAACGTGCTCGAGAAGGAGCGCCGCGGCGACTATCTCGGCAAAACGATCCAGGTCATTCCGCACGTCACCAACGAGATCAAGGACTTCATCTCCATCGGCGAGGACGAGGTCGATTTCATGCTCTGCGAGATCGGTGGCACGGTCGGCGATATCGAGGGCCTGCCCTTCTTCGAGGCGATCCGCCAGTTCAGCCAGGAGAAGCCGCGCGGGCAATGCATCTTCATGCACCTCACGCTTCTGCCCTTCATCAAGGCGTCGGGCGAGCTCAAGACCAAGCCGACGCAGCACTCGGTGAAGGAGCTGCGCTCCATCGGGCTCGCGCCGGACATTCTCGTTTGCCGCTCCGAAGGGCCGATCCCGCAGAAGGAGCGCGAGAAGCTGGCGCTCTTCTGCAACGTCCGGCCGGACAGCGTGATCGCGGCGCAGGACCTCAAGTCGATCTACCAGGCGCCGCTCGCCTATCACCGCGAGGGGCTCGACCAGGCGGTGCTGGACGCGTTCCAGATCACGCCCGCGCCGAAGCCGAACCTCTCGGTCTGGGAGGACGTGGCCGACCGTATCGCCAACCCCGAGGGCGAGGTGAACGTCGCCATCGTCGGCAAGTACACGCAGCTCGAGGATGCCTACAAATCCATCGCCGAGGCGCTGACCCATGGCGGGCTCTGGAACCGCGTGAAGGTCAATGTCGATTGGGTCGATGCGGAGATCTTCGAGCGCGAGGATCCGGCCCCGCATCTTCAGGGCTTCCACGCGATCCTCGTGCCCGGCGGCTTCGGAGAGCGCGGCACCGAGGGCAAGATCAAGGCCGCGCAATTCGCGCGCGAGCACAAGGTGCCCTACCTCGGCATCTGCCTCGGCATGCAGATGGCGGTGATCGAGGCGGCGCGGAACGCCGCCGGGGTCGCGCGGGCAGGCTCGGAGGAGTTCGACCACGAGGCCGGCAAGAAACGCTTCGAGCCGGTGGTCTATCACCTGAAAGAGTGGGTGCAGGGCAACGAGAAGGTCAACCGCCGCCCCGACGACGACAAGGGCGGCACGATGCGCCTCGGCGCCTATGACGCGGTGCTGAAGGAAGGCAGCCGCGTCGCGGAGGTCTACGGCACGCTCGCCATCGACGAGCGCCACCGGCACCGCTACGAGGTCGACATCACGTATAAAAAGCAGCTCGAAGAGGCGGGGCTGTGTTTCTCGGGCATGTCACCGGACGGGAAACTGCCCGAGATCGTGGAATGGTCCGATCATCCGTGGTTCATCGGCGTGCAGTTCCACCCGGAGCTGAAGTCGAAGCCGTTCGATCCGCATCCGTTGTTCAAGGATTTTGTCCGGGCGGCAAAGGATGTGTCGAGGTTGGTGTGAAGGATGACAACTTCTGCGGAACAGCTAAACTTTATCTTATCACAAGTATCTGGACAGAAAAATCGAGTCAAAGAGCGTGTATTAACTATTACAGCCGACCTTCTCGAGATCTCAGGTGATGAAAGAGAGCTTTTTGCTCTCTCACGCCTTCAGAAACTTATAAGAGAAACCAAAAGTGGGATTGAACAGCTGCCATTTGAGGAGGCTCAGAAAAAGCAGCTTAGAGGCTACATCGCGCCATTTTCAGGAATTGAGAACTTTACACAATCCCACGCAACTCTGGAAACCGCCAAGAACAATTTCCTAAAACCTGAAAACTTAGTCAACTTAACGAATATTCACTTTGCCCTTGCAGGAAGAGTCGAAAAGGCCACCCTGCCCTCTGAAGCATCGGAACTAGCTGAAGAATTCAGAAGCCTAAAAGGCAAGCTACCATCAACTAGTATACCAGATAATATCAAGAAATTAATTGCGGTTCGCATAGATCAGTCAATTGCCATTCTTGAGAATAGCCAACTTTTTGATCCAGAAGATCTACAATTAGAAATTGAAGCATTGACAGGTAGCGTTGTAGTAAATGGCGCTGCATCGACAACTGAAGACCGTAAATTCTTCGGGTGGGTCGCCAAGGCCTGCGTCGGTGCTCTTGCCTTCCTTGGAGGAACTGATCTCGCCTTAGGCAGGCTGCTGTCGATACACGAGAATGCAAACAAATTTATAGAGATAATTGACCCAGAAGAATAGCGTGAACACGATTAATACTGGACACAAGTGTCTCGAATAACTTCCAACTTCCCTAAGCGCGGAACAAGGCTGCCTTTTGGCAGCCGCCGCGCTCAGCGCCTGCCCGTCCCGGCGGGCTGGCGCTTTGTCTCCGCCAGCGCTTGGCGCCGAGCCGCGCCCTGACGTGGCCGGGATAAAGCGCTCCCGTTCTCCGCAAAGCAGCGCCACCCCACGGGCAGGCGCGCCCGGCATTGCTCCTGTGGCGAACCGGCACCGGCTGGCATAGGTTACACCAAACCCAAACCGCCCGACGCCCCATGCCCCGCGCCTCCACCTTCGCGATCCTCGCGCTCGCGCTTCTCGCGCTGCCCTTCGTCCTTTACTCCGCGGGCTTCGGTCTCGCGGGGCTGACGCGCGATCTGTCATCCGAAACGCGGCTTTTCACGACCCCGCTGCCGAATGCGCTCATTTTCACGCATATGGCGACCGGGGCCGTCGCGACCCTCCTTGCGCCGTTCCAGCTGATCGAGCGCATCCGCGTCCGCCGCCCGCGCCTGCATCGCCGTCTCGGCTACGTGACCCTCATCGCCAGCGCCATCACCGGCCTTGCGGGGCTCTCGTACATCGCGCTGAGCGGCACGATTGGCGGGCCGCTCATGTCGGCGGGCTTCGCGCTTTACGGTGCGCTTCTCATCATCGCGGCGGCGAATACCGTCTATCACGCGCTCGACAAGAACCGCGCGGCGCATCGGGCCTGGGCGCTCCGGCTGACGGTGCTCGCCATCGGCTCCTTCCTCTATCGCCTTCACTACTGGGTCTGGTATGCGGCGACCGGGGGGATCGGCTCGACCGAGGCCTTCACCGGGCCGTTCGACCTGTTCAACTTCGTGGGGTTCTACCTGCCCTACCTCATCGCCCTGGAACTCTACCTGCGACGGGAGCGCGCCGCCTGATGCTGTCCTACCAGCACGCCTATCACGCCGGGAACCTCGCGGACCTGCACAAGCACGGGCTTCTGGCGTCGATGCTGGACTACCTCACCCGCAAGGACAAACCCCTGAGCTATATCGAGACGCATGCGGGGCGCGGCCTTTACGATCTGTCGAGCGCCGAGGCGCGCAAGACCGGGGAGGCTGCGGCGGGGATCGAGGCGCGGGAGCTGCCCGAGGGCCATCCCCTCGCCCGCGTCCTTGCAGAGGTGCGCGCGCGGTTCGGGCCGAGCGCCTATCCCGGCTCGCCGCTCATCGCGGAGACGCTGCTGCGCCCGGGCGATGCCGTGCATCTCGCAGAGCTGCACCCGGCCGAGCATGACGCGCTCGAACGCACCGTCGCGCGGGGCACGCGGGTCTATCACGAGGACGGCTTCGCGCTGGCACAAAGCCTCGCCCCGCCCGAGCCGCGCCGGGGTCTGCTCCTTTGCGATCCGTCCTACGAGGTGAAGGCCGATTACGACGCGATCCCGAAACGCTTCGCGCAGCTTCATAAGAAGTGGAATGTCGGGATATTGGCGCTCTGGTACCCGATCCTGACCGATGCGCGGCACGAGAGCATGTTGCGCGCGCTCAAGGCGGCGTTTCAGGACGCTGTAGATCACCAGGTGCGCTTCCCGCCCGCGCGGCCCGGTCACGCGATGGTCGGCTCGGGCATGTTCGTCGTCAATCCGCCCTGGGGCCTGCCCGAGGCGGGAGCTGAAATCGAGCGGCTTCTTCACACTCCCTGACGCAAAACCGGCCTTGCCGAAGTCTTATAGACAAACTTGCATTCTTCGGACAGGCTCGATCGGTACCGTGCCGAAACGCGCGGAACGACGCGTGCGAGGAGACCCGGCAAGGTGGAGTGATGTCGAAGCGACTCCTTTTATGGTTGAACAAGCCGGATGCGGCCTGGCTCGATCCCGCGGATACGCCGCTGGCGCTCGGGGCACTTGCCGTGCACGCGGCGCGCTGCGATCTGCCGCCCGACGTGCTGGGCAGCGCGGAGCTCGATACCATTCTCGCCCGCCGGTTCGAACTGACGCGCCGGGAAGCCGCCGAGATGCGCGCGATCTGCGAGGCGCTCGCCACCGCCGTTCGCCCCGGCGAGGATCTCGCGCGGCTCATTTCCGCACATGTGCCCGAGGTCGAGCGGCGCTCGCTGGCCGATTGCATGTCCGAGGAGGTGCGTCGTCGCCGCCCCCGCGACTCCAAGCGCCTGCAAGCCTCGCTCGCCGCCCGCCTCGGCCTCGACGGCGTCACGCCCCGGCGTCCCGGGCAGATCTGATCGCTTGGACATCGACGTTCTTCTGACTATCTCAGGCAAATGTTCAATGATTTCCTTTCCCGGCTGATCCAGCCTGAGCCGAAACCCCTGGCCGACGAGGATGCCCGGCTGGCGCTGACCGCCCTTCTCGTTCGCGTGGCGCGCGCCGACGGGCATTTCGACCCTGACGAGCGGGCGCGTATCGACCGGATCGTCGAGACCCGGTACGGGCTCGGGGCGGAAGACGCCGTCGCACTTCGCAAGGATGCCGAAGCGCTCGAGGCCGAAGCGCCCGATACCGTTCGCTTCACCCGCGCGATCAAGGATGCGGTGCCCTACGACCATCGCTTCGCCGTGGTCGAGGCGCTGTGGTCGGTCGTTCTGGCTGACGGGTCTCGCGATCCCGAGGAAGATTCGCTGCTGCGTCTCGTTTCCAGCCTTCTGGGCCTCACCGACCAGGAAAGCGCCCGCGCCCGCCACAGCGCGCAGGGGCAAAGCGGCGCGTGAAGCGGCATTTGCCGGGCTGACCTTTCGTCACCCGGCCCCCGCATCCTGATGGATCTGCGCTTTCACGTTGCAAAAGCGTCGCAAATCCCCTCTCCTTCGGGCTGATTGCAACGATCCGAGGTTCAAGCCCCCTCCCGTGACCGACCAAGCCCCCGTCATCGCCATCCGAGATCTCCACAAGGCCTATGGCGCGCTCGAGGTCATCAAGGGCGTCGATATCGAAGCGCGTCGGGGCGATGTGGTCTCGCTGATCGGATCGTCGGGATCGGGCAAATCCACGCTTTTGCGCTGCGCAAACCTCCTGGAAGACAGCCAGCAGGGCGAGATTCTTTTCAAGGGCGAACCCGTCGCGTGGCGCGGCAAGGGCCATGACCGGCACCCGGCCGACCCCAAACAGGTGCTCCGAATCCGCACCAATCTGTCCATGGTGTTCCAGCAGTTCAATCTCTGGTCACACATGACGATCCTGCAGAACGTCATGGAGGCACCGCTCACCGTCCTGAAACGCGAGCGCGGCGAGGTCGAGGCGGCCGCGCGCGGCTATCTCGACAAGGTCGGCATCGGGGACAAGTGCGATGCCTATCCGGCACAGCTCTCGGGCGGGCAGCAGCAGCGCGCGGCGATCGCGCGGGCGCTTTGCATGGAACCCGAGGCGCTTCTGTTCGACGAGCCGACATCGGCGCTCGATCCCGAGCTCGAACAGGAAGTGGTGAAAGTCATCAAGGATCTTGCGCGCGAGGGGCGAACAATGCTCATCGTGACGCATGACATGAAAATGGCGCGCGATGTGTCCAAGCACGTCGTGTTCCTGCACAAGGGCCTCATCGAAGAAGAAGGCTCACCGGATGCGCTGTTCGGCGCACCCAAATCCGAAAGGCTCCGGGGCTTTCTGAGCTCCACCATGCAGGCCTGATACGAGCAAAAAACCATGAAAACAGGGAGACGATCCATGAAAACTCTGATGATGACGGGTGCCGCGCTGGCGCTCACCGCGTCCGCCGCCTTTGCCCAGGACGTGATCCGCATGGGCACCGAAGGCGCCTACCCTCCGTATAACTACATCGACGACAACGGCGAGCTTGCGGGCTTCGAGATCGAGCTTGGCAACGAGCTTTGCGCGCGCGCTGAGCTGACCTGCGAATGGGTGTCGAACGACTGGGATTCGATCATTCCGAACCTCGTCTCCTCGAACTACGATACGATCATGGCCGGCATGTCGATCACCGACGAGCGCGACGAGGTCATCGACTTCACACAGAACTACTACCCGCCGACCGAGAGCGCCTATGTCGGCGCGAGTGAGGAGGCCGATTTCGAGGGTGGCGTCGTCGCCGCGCAGACCGCCACGATCCAGGCGGCGCATGTCGCTGAAGGCGGCGCGGCGCTGATCGAGTTCGCCACCCCCGAAGAGACCGTCGCGGCCGTCCGCAACGGCGAAGCGGATGCGGTCTTCGCCGATTACGACTTCCTCAAGCCGATTGTCGATGCGTCGGGCGGCGAGCTGATGTTCGTCGGCGACCCGGTTCCGCTCGGCGGCGGGATCGGCATGGGTCTTCGCGAAAGCGACACCGAGCTGAAAGAGACCTTCGACACCATCATCGGCGAGATGAAGGAAGACGGAACGCTGAACGAGATGCTCGTGAAGTGGTTCGGCGAAGAGATCACCACCTACTGACCGAGATGGGGGCGGGCCCTCGGCGGCCCGTCCCTCACACATCGACATGTTCGCCTTCTGCACAGATCCCGGGACGCTCGACGGTCTCGCCTGGTTTGCCTGTTACCTGACCACGGGCAAGCACCTGGCGTTCTATGGCGCGTTTGGCACGGTGCTCTTGCTTCTGGCGATCACCGCGCCTGCGGCGCTCCTCTTGGGCTTCGGCGGAGCTGTCGCGGCCCGCTCGCGCATCCCGCCCGTCTCGTGGATCGGCAAGGCCTATATCGCGATCGTGCGGGGCGTGCCCGATATCGCCTTCTTCCTGTTCTTCGTGATCGCCCTCGACCAGGGCTTCGAGTGGATCCGCCACAAGATCCGCTGTCCCGATTGGGACCAGCCGATCCGCCAGGGCTCGGACTTCATCGTCTGTGCAGAGGCCAAGCTGCCGCTCTCGACCGCGCCGCAATGGGTGCATGAAACCTACGGCTTTCTCGTCGCGGTCCTGACCTTCGCGATCGTCTTCGGTGCCTTCGCCGCGAACGTCCTTTACGGGGCGATGCGCGCCGTGCCCCGCGCGCAAGTCGAGACCGCAGAGGCTTACGGGCTGACCCGGTCGCAAACCTTCCGGCGCATCATCGTGCCACAAATGTGGGTTTATGCGCTGCCGGGCCTGTCGAATCTCTGGATGGTTCTGATCAAGGCGACGCCGCTCCTCTTCCTTCTCGGGGTCGAGGATATCGTCTACTGGGCGCGCGACCTCGGCGGCACGAAGACCCCGCAATTCACCGATTATCCTCATGGCGATTGGCGGATGTGGTACTTCCTGGCCCTCCTCGTCTTCTACCTTGCCTTCACCAAGCTCTCCGAGACTGTCCTCGACCGGCTGATGACCCGCCTGACACGCGGACAGGCGACCCTCGCTGGCGAAGCCCAGCGGAAGGCGGGCGCATGAGCTGTTGGGAAACCCTGGCCGATTACGGTCTGCGCTCGCTGGGCATCGGCGAGCGGCTCTTGCCGCGCTCGGATTTCACGCTCTGCCAGCAGGTCGTGCTGATCGGCTCGGGCATGATCTGGAACATCTATTTCGGCACGCTCGCGCTTCTGTCCGGTTTCTTTCTCGCGACCGCGGTGGCCGTCGGCAAGGCTGCACGGAACCCGTTCGCCCGGAAGGCGTCCGAGTGGTTCATCCTGATCTTCCGGGGCTCGCCGCTCTTTATCCAGTTCTTCTTCGCGTATTTCGTCTTCCTTTCGCTGAAATCCTCCTACCCGTTCTTCGACCCCTTCACCTCCGCCTGGCTCGGCGCGTTGATCGTGCTGTTCCTGAACACGGCCGCCTATTCGGGAGAAATCTTCTACGGCGCGCTTCTGTCGGTGCCGAAGGGTGATCTGGAAGCCGCCGACGCTTACGGTCTCACGGGATGGACGCGCTTCCGGCGGATCACCTGGCCGACAATGCTGCGGCTAGCCTGGCCGGCCTATACGAACGAGGCGATCTTTCTCTTTCACGCAACCGCGCTCGTCTTTTTCTCGGGCTTTCCAACGCGGCAGCAAAAGGGCGATGCGCTGTATTACGCCAGCTATTTCGCCGACAAGACCTTCAATCCCTTCGTGCCCTACCCGATCCTTGCGGGCTATTTCATCCTCTTGACGCTGACGATCATCGGAATTTTCGGGCTCGCGAACCGCAGGCTCAACCGGCATCTGCCGCAGGCGCGGCGGGGCAGGCTCAAGCTGCGGATGAACCTCATTCGCTAGCGCCCCCTTGCCTGCCGACGCGGCACGTGCCAGATTTGATCAAATTTTGACAGGTGGCGCATGTCCTCGCTCCAGATGAAGAATTTCCTTCGGAAGAACCCGAATGTCCGCACGATCCGTGTCGCGGCCTGCGACCTCAACGGTCAGCCGCGCGGCAAACGGGTGCCATCGCGCTTTGCCGACAAGATCGTCGAGAACGGCACGCGCTTTCCGGTGTCGGTCCTGAACCTCGATATCTGGGGAGAGGATATCGACGACAGCCCGCTCGTCTTCGAAAGCGGCGACCGGGACGGCGTTCTCTTCCCGACAGAGCGCGGCTTCCTGCCCATGCCCTGGCTCGAGGCGCCGACTGCCCTTCTGCCGATCTGGATGTTCCGCGAGGACGGGCGGCCCTATGAGGGCGATCCGCGCCATGCGCTGCGCGCCGTTCTCGACCGCTACAAGGCGCGGGGGCTGACACCGGTCGTCGCGGTGGAGCTTGAATTCTTCCTGATCGACGATTCAGGGCGCACGCTCGAGGTGCCGATCTCTCCGCGGTCCGGCAAGCGGCGCAAGGCGGCCGAGACGATGTCGATCCGCGCCCTCGACACGTTCGATATCTTCTTCACGGATCTCTACGATGCCTGCGAGGCGATGGACATTCCCGCCGATACCGCGATTTCCGAGGCGGGGCTCGGACAGTTCGAGATCAACCTCATGCATGGCGACGATGCGCTGCGCGCCGCGGACGATGCCTGGCTCTTCAAGTGGCTCGTGAAGGGTCTCGCCCGGCGGCACGGCTTCGCGGCGTCCTTCATGGCCAAGCCCTACGAGGATTATTCCGGATCAGGCATGCACGCGCATTTCTCGGTGCTGGACGAGAAGGGGCGCAACGTGTTCGACGATGGCGGGTCAAAAGGCACCGACACGCTGCGCCACGCGGTGGAAGGGTGCCTCTCGGCGATGAAGGATTCCGCACTGATCTTCGCGCCGCATCTCAATTCCTATGACCGGCTCGTGCCGGGCGCACATGCGCCGACCGGGCTCTGCTGGGCCTACGAGAACCGCACCGCGGCAATCCGGGTGCCCTCGGGCGCGCCCGCCGCTCGGCGGATCGAGCACCGTGTCTCGGGCGGCGATGTGAACCCTTACCTCTCGCTCGCCGCGATCCTTGGCGCTGCGCTCAACGGGATCGAGGATGGCCGCGAGCCGCCCGAGCCGATCACCGGCAATGCCTACGCGCTCGATCTCGATCACATGCCGGGCAACTGGTCCGATGCGATCGAACATTTCGAGAAGAGCGAGATCATGCCGCGCATCTTCCCCGAAGAGCTCATACGCAATTACCTGCTCACCAAGAAACAGGAGCGGCATTACATGGCGGAGCTGTCCCCGAAAGAGCAGGTGGAGATCTACCTCGACACGGTCTGAGCGCGACGCCTTGCCCGAAGCGGAGGCGGGCCATACCTTCCGCGACGAACAAGATCGGTGAGATTGATGAAGATCGGCATCCTGCAGACCGGGCTCGTGGCCGAGGCGCTGGCAGAGGAACATGGCCAATACGCGGACCTTTTCGAGCGGCTCCTGGCGGGGCGCGGATTCACGTTCGAAACCTGGAACGTCGTCGAGAACGAATTCCCGTCCGGTGCGGACGCGGCGGAGGGCTGGCTCATCACCGGCTCGAAACACGGCGCTTACGAAGATCACGACTGGATTGCGCCGCTCGAGGCGCTCATCCGGGAGATCGACGCCAGCCGACGGCCGATGATCGGCGTCTGTTTCGGCCACCAGATCATCGCGCAGGCCCTCGGCGGCAAGGTGGAGAAATTCGCAGGCGGCTGGTCGGTGGGACCGCAGCGCTACGACTTCGCCGACGGGCCCCGCACCATTCACGCCTGGCACCAGGATCAGGTAGTCGAAGCTCCGGCAGCGGCGCGCGTCGTGGCGAAGTCCGATTTTTGCGCCAATGCCGCGCTGGTCTATGGCAACCATATCTATACCGTCCAGCCGCACCCAGAATTCGGAGACGGATTCGTCAAGGGCCTTATCGACAAGCGCGGCCCCGGCGTTGTGCCGCAAGGTCAGCTTGAGGCCGCCGAGGCTGGCCTCGGCACCGAGCTTCAAAGCGCCGAGATCGCCGACCAATTCGACCGCTTTTTCCGCGGTGAGGAGCTTTTCTGATGACTGACTGGACCGAAGGTCTCCCGGACGCCGCGCGCGCCTATCTCGAGGGGCGCAGGCTCGACGAGGTCGAGTGTATCATCGCCGACATTCCCGGCATCGCGCGCGGCAAGGCGGTTCCGGCCTCGAAATTCGCGCGACAGAAGAGTTTCCACCTGCCGGATTCGATCTTCTTCCAGACGATCACCGGCGATTGGGGCGAGGCCGCCGACGAGGACGAGGGCTTCATCGAGCGCGACATGATCCTCCTGCCGGACATGTCGACCGCGACTGCCGCGCCCTGGACCGGCGACTGGACGCTGCAGGTGATCCACGACGCTTACGACCGCAAGGAGCGGCCCATTCCCTTCGCGCCGCGCAACATCCTCAAGCGGGTGGTGGATCTTTATCACGCGCAGGGCTGGAAGCCGGTGGTTGCGCCCGAGATGGAATTCTACCTCGTCGCCCGAAACACCGACCCGGCGCAGGACATCAAGCCGATGATGGGCCGTACCGGGCGGCCCGCCGCGGCGCGCCAGGCCTATTCCATGACCGCCGTGGATGAATTCGGCCCGGTCATCGACGATATCTACGATTTCGCCGAGGCGCAGGGCTTCGAGATCGACGGCATCACCCAGGAAGGCGGCGCGGGTCAGCTCGAGATCAATCTGCGCCACGGCGATCCGGTGAAGCTCGCCGACGAGGTGTTCTGCTTCAAGCGGCTGATCCGCGAGGCGGCTTTGCGCCACGATTGCTTTGCGACCTTCATGGCGAAACCCATCGCGGACGAGCCCGGCTCGGCGATGCATATCCATCACTCGATCAACGACATCGAGACCGGCAAGTCGATCTTCTCGGGCCCGCAGGGCGGCGAGACCGACGCGTTTTTCAACTTCATCGGCGGGCTGCAGACGCACCTGCCTGCGGCGATCGCCGTGCTGGCACCTTACGTCAATTCCTACCGGCGCTACGTGCGCGACCAGGCGGCACCGATCAATCTCGAATGGGGCCGCGACAACCGCACGACGGGCATCCGCATCCCGATCTCGGGACCGGAAAGCCGCCGGGTGGAAAACCGGCTCGCCGGCATGGATTGCAATCCCTATCTCGGCATCGCGGCCTCGCTCGCCTGCGGCTATCTCGGGATGATGGAGGAGCGCTGGCCCTCCAAGCAGTTCAAGGGCGATGCCTATGACGGAGAGGGCGACATCCCCCGCGTTCTCGGTCAGGCGCTGGAGTTCTTCGACGAGGCGACCGCGTTGCACAAGGTGCTGGGGCCCGAATTCGCGCGGGTCTACTCCATCGTGAAGCGCGCCGAATACGAGGAATTCCTGCAGGTCATCAGCCCGTGGGAGCGCGAGCACCTGCTTCTGAATGTCTGAGGCGCTGCGCCCGATGAACCTTCTTCACGCCAACGATGCGCGCGGGGCCTACCCCGAGAGCTGGTACGCTGCGACATCGGAACTGCCCGACGCCGAACCGCCCCTGCGTGGCGAAACCCGTGCGGATGTCTGCGTCGTGGGCGGGGGCTACACGGGCCTGTCCGCGGCCCTTCATTTGGCCGAGGCCGGGCGCGACGTGGTGCTGCTCGAGGCGCATCGCGCGGGCTTCGGCGCATCGGGTCGGAATGGCGGACAGCTCGGCTCCGGTCAACGTGTGGACCAGCTCTCGCTCGAGAAGATGCTCGGGGCGCATGAGGCGCGGCGCTACTGGGATCTCGGCGAAGAGGCAAAGGCGCTGGTGAAGTCGCTCATTGCCCGGCATGGGATCGCGTGCAACCTGACGCCCGGCGTCGCCGAAGCGGTATCGTCCGACACCGGCGTCCGCGACGGTTTCGACCATGCAGAACACATGGAACGGGTCTACGGCTATACCCATCTCGAGGCGCTGCGCGGCGAGGATTGGCGCGCGGTCTGCGCCTCCCCGGCCTATCGGGGCGGTGTGATCGACCATGACGCGGCACATCTGCACCCGTTGCGCTTTGCCCTCGGTCTGCGCGCGGCCTGCCTTGCGGCGGGCGTTCGCATCCACGAAGGCTCCGAAGTGCATCACGTCGAAGACGGCTCGCCCGCCCTGGTGCAGACTGATGCAGACCGCGTCACTACCGAGCATGTGATCCTCGCCTGCAACGGCTATCTCGGCGGGCTGTCGGGTCAGGTCGCAGCGCGGGTGATGCCGATCAACAACTTCATCGTTGCGACCGAACCGCTGGGCGAGCGTGTCGCGGAGGTGTTGCCCCGCGATGTGGCCGTCGCCGATGACAAGTTCGTGGTGAACTACTTCCGGCTCAGCGAGGACGGGCGGCTCCTTTTTGGCGGAGGCGAGAGCTACGGCTACCGCTTCCCGAAAGATATTCGCGGTCTCGTCTCGAAGCCCATGCTGGAGATCTTCCCAAGCTTGACGGATGTCGCGCTCGACTATGCCTGGGGCGGAACGCTGGCGATCACGATGAAACGCCTCCCCTACCTCGCCCGGCCCGGGCGGCGCATCCTTGTAGCCTCGGGGTATTCGGGTCACGGCGTCGGTTCGGCCACGCAGGCGGGCAAGCTCATGGCCGACGCCATCCGCGGCGAGACGGACGGGTTCGATGCGATGGCGGCCTTGCCCACGCCGCGTTTTCCGGGAGGCGGAGCCCTGCGCACGCCGCTTCTCGTGCTTGCGATGAGCTGGTATGCGTTGCGCGATCGCCTCGGCGTCTGAGAGAAGCGTATCGCCCGCGACCCTTTACCGCTTGGCGGAGGGTGCGGGGCCAAGTAACACTGCGGCAACTTGCCGAAGGAGCGCGCCATGACCCGCATCCCCGACATGCACGACGCCGAGCCCATTCCCGAAGCCGCACGCGCGGAGGTCGATCGCCTTTTCGCAACCGGCGACCTGTTCCGCTATCACGCGTCCGAAGACAGCCCTGTCACGCTTCTCGAGCGCGAATTCGCGGATATGCTGGGCAGCCGCTTTGCCTTGGCCGTGTCGAGCTGCTCGGCCGCGATTTTCCTTGCGCTGAAGGCGCTCGGGTTGCCACGGGATGCCCGGGTCATGATCCCCGGCTTCACCTTCGCCGCCGTGCCCTCGGCGGTCATTCATGCCGAATGCGTGCCGGTCCTCTGCGAGGTCGGCGACGATTACCGCATCGACCTGGCCGATTTGGAAGCCAAGCTCGAGGGTGTCTCGGCGGTCATCATCAGCCACATGCGCGGGCATACCTCCGACATGGATGCGATCCTACGCCTTGCCGAGGCGCGCGGCATCCCGGTTGTCGAGGACGCGGCTCACAGCCTCGGCACGACATGGCACGGACAGAACATCGGGACCCTGGGGAACATCGGCTGCTTCAGCTTCCAGAGCTACAAACTTCTGAATGCGGGCGAAGGCGGGCTTCTCGTCACCGACGATCCCGAGATCATCGCCCGCGCCGTCATCATGTCCGGCGCGTATGAAAGCAATTGGAAGAAGCACGGGCTGCTGACCGACGCTTTCGCGCGATGGCAGAACAAGCTGCCGCTCTACAACCAGCGTCTTTCGAACCTGTCGGCGGCGATCATCCGGCCGCAACTTGCCGAGATTCCACGCCGTGTCGCGGATGGGCGGCGCAACCATGACCTTGTGGCCGAGCGGCTCCGCAGTTCGCCCTGGTTCCACGTCCCGCAGAAACTGGGCCCCGAGGAACGTGCGCCAGACTCGCTTCAGTTCAGCCTGCGCGGCATGAGCGATGCCGATGTCACCGCCTTCGTCGCCGCCGCCGGCGAGCAAGGCGTCAAAGTGCAGGTCTTCGGGATGAGCGAAAACAACGCGCGCGCCTTCTGGAACTGGCATTTCCTGCCCGAGACGTTCCACCTGCCGCAAACCCGCGCGATGTTGCGCCGGGCCTGCGACACGCGGCTGCCCGCGCGCCTGACCGTGGAGGAGTGCGGCGCGGTCGCGGACGCGCTTCTGGCCGCCGCCGAAACCGCGATGGCCCCGGCCTGCGCCTACGGAACCTGATGCGCTATTTGCCCAGCTTCGAAAGCTTGGCCTGAAGTTCGGCGAATTCCTTCTTCAGAGCCTCGATATCCTCTTCGGACTCGCCCTTCTTCGCCGTCGCGGGCTGCGAGTCGTCGGGCGACGGGCCGGACCACTGGCCCGACTTGCCGCCGGTCATCGCCTTCATGAACGCTTCTTGCTGCGCCTGCATCGCCTCGAAGCCGGGCATGGTGGCCATCGGGTTCATGGCGCTCATGTTCTCGACCCATTTCGACTGGCTGTCGCGGAACATCTCGAAGCTCTGGGCCAGAAATTGCGGAACCATCGTGGAGGCCTGGCTCGTGTAGCTGCGAACGAGGTCGTTGAGGACGTTGATCGGCAGGACGGACTCGCCGCGGCTTTCATGCTCGGCAATGATCTGGAGAAGGTATTGCCGTGTCAGGTCGTCCCCGGATTTGAGATCGATGATCTGAACTTCGCGCCCATCCCGGATGAACCCCGCGATATCTTCCAGCGTGACGTAATCGCTCGTCTCGGTATTGTAGAGACGCCGCGAGGCGTAACGCTTGATCAGAAGCGGCTTTTCGGTTTCGGACACTCGGGACCTCCCAAAATCTGCGGTGCAGCAAGCCTAAGCCTTCGCCGATGAATTGAGCAAGCCTCGTCTCGCACCCGCGAAATAAAATGGGCGGACCCGTCAGGTCCGCCCTCAGTCGCGCGCTCAGATTTTGGGAGGAGAGTGAGCGCGGATCCTGTTCGTTTCAGTCGCGATTATTTCGCGGCTGCGGTCGCCTTCTTGGCGTTCGAAGTCATGTCAGCGGTCGCCTTCTTCATGGCGGCGCTTGCATCTTCGGACATGTCCTTGCCAGCGGCCATCATCAGCTCGACGGTGTCCATCTGGACCTTCTTCGCGATCTCGGCGAAGGCGGCCATGTGCTCGGCGGTAACTTCTGCCTGAGCGGATGCGAAATCGGTCATCGCCTTGGCGTAGTCGGCCGGCTCTGCCTTGGCCTTCGAAAGTTCGCTCATCTTGGACAGCGTGTCCTTGGTCCACTTGGAAGACAGCTCGGCGGACTTCTCAGCCGCTTCGAGCGCAACGCCCGAGAGCTTCTCGTTCAGGGTCGCCTGGGTCTTGAAGGCGTCTTCCATTGCCTTCGTGTCGACCGGGAAGGAGCCCATCATGTCTTTCATCATCGCAGTGAAATCTTGCTGCTTAGCCATCGTTCAATTCCTTTCATCGCTGCTGCGGCTGGCCCACCCAACCGCTTCGCTGCGTCTGGAAAGAATATGGACGCTGCACTGCAGCATTTCAAGGATTTTTGCTGCAGTGCGGCAAAAATCTTGACCCTAGGTCATAAGCCCCTGCTTTACCTTTAAAATCACGCGTCGACCTTGCGCGATTTCGTCATCACATACGTGCCGGGAGCCGCGCCGAGCGAGGGATGCTCCGAATCGCCGGGCTGACGCGCAGTGATCCACTTGCCCGAACGCTTGGCCATCCAGCTTTCCCAGACGGGCCACCAAGACCCCTCGTGATAGACCGCCTTTTCTTTCCATTCATCGGCCGTGCCGTCGAAATCGTCGTTGATGTAATGGCCGTACTTGTTCTTGGACGGCGGGTTCACGATGCCCGCGATATGACCCGATTCCGACAGGATGAAGGTGCGGTCCTTGGACCCCATGAGGCTCACGCCCCCGAAGCAATCCTTCCAGGCCGCGATATGGTCGGTCTCGCAGGCGATCGAGATCAGCGGCACGGAGACATCGTCGATGCTCAGCGTCTCGCCCATCAGTTCGATGCCCTCGCCATTCGCAAACGCGTTGTCCTGGCACAGCCGCCGCAGGTATTGCACCGCCATTCGAGCCGGAAGGTTCGAGCCGTCGCCGTTCCAGTAGAGCAGATCGAACGCGGGCGGCGTCTCCCCCATCATGTAGCTCTGGATCGCGGGGCGGTAGATCAGATCGTTCGATCGCAGGAACGAGAAGGTTCGCGCCATGATGAAGGAGCGCAGAACGCCGGTCTTCTCGACCTCCTCCTCGATGCCATCGATGAAATCGTCCTGCAGGAAGGGCGTGAACTCTCCCTGGTCGGAGAAATCGGTGAGCGTGGTGAAGAAGGTCGCGGACTTGATCGAGGTGTCCTTGCGCTTTTTCATCAGCGCGAGTGTCAGGGACAGGGTGGTCCCGGCGATGCAGTAGCCGATCGCGTTGATCCGCTTCTGGTTGGTGATCGACTTCACCTCTTCGATGGCGGTGAGGAACCCTTCCTCGATATAGGTGTCGAGCCCGACATCGCGATAGTCGTGATCGGGATTGACCCAGCTTACCACGAAAAGCGTGTAGCCCTGATCCACGACCCAGCGGATGAAGCTGTTCTTCTCGCGCAGATCGAGGATGTAGAACTTGTTGATCCAGGGCGGGAAGAGGACGATCGGCGTCTCCTTCACCTTTTCGGTCGTCGGCGTGTACTGGATGATCTCCATCATCCGGTTGCGGTAGACGACCTCGCCCTCGGCGGTGGCGATGTTCTCACCGATCTTGAAGGCATCCTCGTCCGCGAGCTTCACCACAAGCTCGCCGTTGTTGGCCTCGAGATCGGAGATGAGGTTCTCGAGTCCCTTCACAAGGCTCTCGCCCTCGGTCTCGATGGCCTTTTCCAGAGCGTCGGGGTTGGTGGACAGGAAATTCGTCGGGGCCATCATGTCGACGATCTGCCGCGCGAAATACGAAAGCCGCCGCTTTTCCTTCGGGTCCATGTCGTCGATATCGGCCACCGCCTGTTCGATGGCACGGGAATTGATGAGGTATTGCTGCTTGATGAAGTTGAAATAGGGGTGCTGATCCCAAAGCGGATTCGCGAAGCGCTTGTCTTTCGGACCGGGATCTTCGGGTGCCTTGAGATTGCCCGCGGCGAGGGCCTGCTGCGCCTCGACGAAGTGCTTCACCGTCTCGCCCCAGTAGGAGATCTGGTGCTCGAGAACCTTTGCGGGGTTCTGCATCCACGCCTGCATATACCCCGTCATCGCCTTGGCGTAGAGATCCTGGTCGGGGCCCTGCAGCGAGGTGTCGAGCGGCTTGCGATGCGTCATCACGGAGACAAGGCGCTGTGAAAGCTCCTCGATACGATTCAGGTTGTGGTTGAACCGCTCCAGGTTTTCGCCTTGATCGAACGTCTCGGTTGTCATTCGGCAGATTCCCCCCTACCTTCGCTGCTACGCAGCAATTCTCGTCGGCGCCGCACGATCGCGGCGGCCTGTGACAGGCTCACCGGCGAAAGGAGACACGGCATTATGCGGCACATGGCTCTCTACGACATGATGGAGACGGTTCGAAACACGAACCAATGGCTCGGCGCAACAGCGCGCACGATGGCCTCCTATCCTGGTCTCGCGCTCATTCCGCATCCCGGTATTCGCTGGATGGCCGCCTGGGGAGAGGTCACCGAACGCGCGTTCGAGCGCATGATCGCCAAGCCGGACTGGGGCATCGACAGCGTCACGGGCGATGACGGACGCGATCACGTGGTCCAGCCCGAGGTCGTTCTCGAGAAACCTTTCGGCGATCTTGTCCATTTCGACGTGGCCGGCCGGGACGAACAGCCTCGCAAGATCCTGCTGGTTGCGCCGATGTCCGGTCATTACGCGACCCTCCTCCGGTCCACGGTGAAATCCCTCATCCCTAACTGTGAAGTCTATGTGACAGACTGGCACAATGCGAGGGACATTCCGGTCAGTGCGGGCAAGTTCGATATCGAGGATTACACCCTCTACCTCGTCGATTTCCTGCGCGAGCTCGGCCCGGACACGCATGTCATCGCCGTTTGCCAGCCCGCGCCGCTGACGCTCGCCGCGACCGCCTACCTCGCCGCCGAGGATCCCGACGCGCAGCCGCGCACGCTGACCCTCATCGGCGGACCGATCGACCCCGACGCCGCGCCGACGGATGTCACCGATTTCGGTGCGCGCGTCACGATGGGCCAGCTCGAAGAGAGCATGTGCCAGCGCGTCGGCTTCAAGTATCAAGGGGTCGGCCGCCGGGTTTATCCCGGCCTTTTGCAACTGTCCTCGTTCATGGCGATGAACGCCGATACGCATGCCCAGGCCTTCTACGATCAGATTTTCCGCGTCGCCAGCGGAGAAGCGTCGGATCACGACAAGCATAACAAGTTCTACGATGAATATCTCGCCGTCATGGACATGCCGGCGGAATTCTACCTGTCCACCGTGGAGCGGATCTTCAAGAATTGCGAGATCGCCAAGAACGCCTTCACCGTCGAAGGCAAGCATGTCGATATCGGCAAGATCACGAATGTCGCGGTCAAGACCGTCGAAGGCGCGAATGACGACATCTCCGCGCCCGGCCAATGCGTCGCGGCGCTTGATCTGCTGACCGGACTGCCGGACGAGATGAAGGCGAGCCACCTCGAACCCGGCGCGGGTCATTACGGCATCTTCGCGGGCGGCAAGTGGCGCAACAACATCCGGCCGCTTGTCCTCGATTTCATCGACGCGAATTCCGAAGAGAGCCGCACCGCGAAGCCCAAGGCCAAACGCCAGCGCGGCGAGGCCGACAAGACAGTCGTCAACCTCAAGCAGTAGATGTGCGCGGGCCGGGTCCGTCACCCGGCCTTCTCGTAGACCATGTCGATCATGCGCTGCGTTCCTTTCGAGAACTCGAGCGGGCACGGATAGATCGCCCCATCCAGAACCGCGCGATTGAAGGCCTCGACCTGCAAGACGTAGTGGTTCGCATCCGGGAAGCGCTCTTCCCGCACGACGCCCTGCCCCAGTTCCAGCGTGATCCTTGCCTCGCCGAAGACCTGCGGATTGAACGGCGCGCTGAGGGTCAGTGCACCCTTCTCGCCGTGGAATGTCACGCGCTGGAACGGGGCCATCCGGGTCGAGACGTATCCGGCATAATGGAAAGACGGAAAGCGCGCTGACACGTGGGCGCGCGTGTCGACGCCTGCGTGCCAGTCCAGGTCGGCCGCAAGGATCTCTTCGGGCTCTTCCCCGGTCACGAACCGCGCCCCGCCAAAGATATAAACGCCGATATCCGGCAGGCCGCCGCCGCCCTGACCCTTCTGATTGCGGATATCGTCCATGTTGTCGTTGAAGAACGAGAATTGCGCCGTGACCTCGCGCAGCGCGCCAATCTCGCCGCCCTGCACGAGCTCGCGGGCTCGCTGCCATTGGGGGTGGTGCACGATCATGTAGGCTTCTGCCGAAAGGAGCCCGGTCTCGTCGCGCTTCGCGATCACCGCATCGAAATCCTCCGCCTTGAGGGCAAGCGGTTTCTCACACAGGACGTGCTTGCCGGATTCGAGCGCCTTGAGGCTCCACTCCACATGCATCGCGTTCGGCAGGGGAATGTAGATCGCATCGATCTCGGGATCGTCGAGAAGCGCATCGTAGCCTTGATGCACAGTCACACCGGGGGCGAATGCCTCGAAGGCGCCGGCCTTGTCGGGCGTCGAGGTCGCGATCGCCCCAAGCCGGCCCCGTCGTGCCATGTGGATCGCCGGGCCCATCTGTTGGCGTGCGAACTTCGACGCTCCGAGGATTCCCCACCTGACTGCCTCACCCATCTCGCGCCCTCCGTTCTGCGTCATTCTGTCGTGGAGGAAAGGTGGACCGCGGGGTGCGGTACGGCAACCCCATGAATTGACATGGAACAATGCCCCGGAGCCTGACCGTTTTTACCCTAGTCGCCATTCATCGTGCGCTTGCACGACCAGACTGAAAGGAGGCTCGACAATGTTCTCGCATATCATGGTTCCCGTGGATCTTCGTCACACCGACCGGCTGGAGCGGGCACTTGCCGTGACTGCCGAAGAAGCCAAGCACCACGACGCGAAGGTGACCTTCGTATCCGCAAGCAACGCGACACCGGGAGAGATCGCGCACAGCCCGGACGAGTTTCGTGAAAAGCTCGCAAGCTTCGCGAAAGACAAGGGTCGGGCCGGCGGCTACACGGCCGACGCGCATGCGCTGATCCTGCACGACACCACCGCAGATCTGGACCACGCGCTTGTAGAAGCGTCGAAAGAAATCAACGCCGATCTGGTGATCATGGCGTCACACCGTCCGAATTTCGCGGACTATTTCTGGTCATCGAATGGTGGCGCGTTTGCGAGCCACGCCAATGCTTCCGTGATGATCGTGCGCGAAGCCGAATAAACGAAAACCGCCGGGCACTTGGCCCGGCGGCATCTTTCGTCCGGAGGGGTTCGGGCGTCAGCTTGCCGCCGCCATCCCTTTTTCCTTTGCCAGATCGCGCATCCGCTTCTGCAGCTTCTCGAAGGCGCGCACTTCGATCTGACGGATCCGCTCGCGGCTGACGTCGTATTCGCCAGAGAGATCCTCCAGCGTCTGCGGGTTCTCCGCGAGCCGCCGTTTCGTCAGAATATCCTTCTCACGGTCGTTCAGAACGTCCATCGCCTCGGCCAGCATCGCGCGGCGTGCGTCGAGCTCGTCTTTCTCGGCGTAATCATCGGCCTGGTTGGCGTCCTCATCCTCGAGCCAGTCCTGCCATTGCATGGAGGAATCATCCTCTTGGCCGACCTGCGCGTTGAGCGACGCATCCGAGCCCGCCATGCGGCGGTTCATCGAGATCACTTCGTCCTCGGTCACGCCGAGATCATTGGCAATCTTCTGGACGTGCTCTGGCCGCAAATCGCCGTCCTCGAGCGCGCCAATCCGGCTTTTCGCTTTCCGGAGATTGAAGAAGAGCTTCTTCTGCGCCGATGTCGTACCGAGCTTCACAAGACTCCAGGACCGCAGGATATATTCCTGGATCGCAGCCCTGATCCACCACATGGCATAGGTGGCAAGGCGGAAGCCTTTCTCGGGATCGAAGCGCTTCACTGCCTGCATTAGGCCGACATTTGCCTCCGAGATCACCTCGGCCTGCGGCAAGCCGTAGCCGCGATAGCCCATCGCGATCTTTGCCGCGAGGCGCAGGTGGCTCGTCACCAACTGGTGCGCCGCCTGGGTGTCCTGATCCTCGACCCAGCGTTTCGCCAGCATGTATTCCTGTTCAGGCTCCAGAAGTGGGAACTTCCGAATTTCCTGCAGGTAACGGCTCAGTCCCGCTTCCGGGGACGGCGCCGGAAGATTCGCGTAATTGCTCATCCCATCCCTCCATTCAGCCAGATGTATATCGGCTTAACATTCCATATGTGAAGCCGATCTTGCGGTTTCAAGTCTTTGCCCTCGGGCATCTTGTGGGTTTAACGCATTCCCTGCCCCGATGATCCTGAAGATTTCGCGCGCTGACGCACATGTTCCCTGTGTTTCAAGGACAGATCTTTCTAAAATGCACAGCAGCTCGGGCCAGAGCATGAAGGGAACGATATGACGGATAGACGATTGGCGCGGCTCGCAGGAGCCTTTTACCTCCTCATCATCCTTGCCGGTGTCACCAGCGAAGTCGTCCTGCGCGCCCCGTTTCACGTCGGATCGCCAGAAGCCGTTGCGGCCGCGCTCTCCGAGGGTTTGGGCCGGCTGCGCCTCAGCCTTCTCTCGATCTCGCGATGGTCGGGGCGGATATCACCGTAGCGCTGCTGTTCTATCGGCTCCTTGCGCCGGTCAGCGCCGGGCTGTCGCTCGCCGCGATGGTGTTCCGCCTGATGCAGGCGGCGACGATCGCCGTGGGGCTCATCCTGCTTGCCGGCATTCCGACATCGCTGACCTCCGGCGCGGATGTTCAGGCGGCGACGCTGCTGACGCTGCACGGCATCGCCTACGATACCGGGCTCGCGCTTTTCGCGGTCAATTGCTGGCTCATGGGTTGGCTACTTTGGCAGGCGGGCGGCGTGCCAAGGGTGATCGCGGCTGGCATCGCGCTGTCGGGCGGAGTCTACATGGCGGGCAGCCTCGCGCGGCTCGCCGCGCCGGACCTTCTGCCGCTGATCCAGCCTGCCTACCTCGTCCCGCTTCTGGCAGAGACCGGGCTTTGCCTCTGGCTTCTGATTACCGGACGTGTCCGAGCGCGCTGAGCAGATCGCTCATATCCTCGGGCAAATCCGCCTCGAACTCCATCCATTCCCCGGTCACGGGGTGGTCAAACCCGAGCGACGCCGCGTGCAGTGCTTGCCTCGGGAAGGCCGCGACCGCCTCCATCGCCGCTTCGGACACAGCCTTGGGGCTGAGCTTGCGCCGGCCGCCATAGACCGGATCGCCGACAAGGCCGAAGCCCGCATGGGTCATGTGGACCCGGATCTGGTGGGTGCGGCCCGTCTCAAGCCGGCATTCCAGAAGCGACAGTGCAGGCGGGGTGCCGAACGCCTCGAGCACCTTGGCGCGGGTGATCGCGTGCCGCCCCTGCCCGTCGAAATAGACCGCCTGGCGCTGCCGGTCGGTCTTGTGGCGCGCAAGGCCAGTGGTGATCTTCATCACCGCGCCCGGCTCGAAAGAAACGCCGCGCACGCCTTTGAGGCGCGGATCGCCGGTATGCGGCACACCGTAGGCCAAGGCGAGATAGCGACGCTCGACGCTATGTGCGGCGAATTGCTCGGAGAGACCATGATGCGCGCGATCCGACTTCGCCACGACCAGCAAGCCAGACGTATCCTTGTCGATCCGGTGCACGATACCGGGCCGCTTCTCTCCGCCGATGCCCGAAAGTTCGCCGCCGAAATGATGCAGCAGGGCATTCACGAGCGTGCCGCCGGGCGTGCCGGGCGCGGGATGCACAACCATGCCCGCAGGCTTCATCACCACGACGAGATCCTCATCTTCATGGAGGATCTGAAGCGGAATATCTTCTGGGACCGTCTCGACCTCCTCGGCCTCGGGCAAGTCGATTTCCACTTCCGCACCCTCGGCGACGCGTGCCTTTGGATCCGAGGCGATCGCCCCGTCCACCCGCACAGCGCCCGCGCCGAGAAGCGCCGCGAGACGTGTCCGCGAGAGAGCCAGCGCCTCTGGCACATCACGTGCCAAGGCCTTATCAAGCCGGGACGGCGGGTTCGGCCCGATCTGGAAACGATGCGTGGCAGAGGTCATGGATAACACCCCGAGCGGCGCACCCGAGGTGCGGTTCATCAAACGGCTCGTCACGGTACTGACCGCGACGATGATCGCCGGCCTTCTAGTGATCATCGCGCTCTTTGTCATCCGCTTCCGCGAGCCCGCGCCCCTGGCGCTGCCGGAAACGCTCGATCTGCCGCAGGGCGAGACCGCACAAGCGGTCACGATGATGCCGGAACGCATCCTCATCGTCACCGAAAGCGGGCGTATTCTCGTCTATGACCGCGCCGGACGGCTGTCCCAGACGATCACGCTCGACCCGTAGCCGGGCCGCAACCGATGAAGGTGTGAGGGATGGTACCGCCTCCCCGGCTCGAACGGGGGACCTCTAGATCCACAATCTAGCGCTCTAACCTACTGAGCTAAGGCGGCACTGGCGGGGGAGATAACGTCACCACATGGACAGTGCAAGCCCCGATTGGCCGCTCAGAGCGGGCGTGACCAATGCTGCTCCACGAGGGACTGACCGAAGCTGCGAACGGGTTTGGAGCTGTGCAACGTCCAGCCGTTGCGGGCGTAAAGCGCGCAGGCCGCGCGATGGCTTTCGTGGGTCCAGAGTTTCATCCGGGCATAGCCCGCCTGCCGCGCGAAGCCGGTGCAGGCGTCCAGAAGGTGCTTTCCGAGCCCATGACCGCGCGCCTCGGAGGTCAGAAGAAACAGCCGCAGCTTTGCCGTCTCGGCATCGAGCCTCACGCAGAAGATGGAGCCGAGTCGCTCACCGGTTTCGTTCACTGCAACGAAGCCGCGCTCGCAGGCCGGATCGTGGTTTTGCAGGAACTCCCGCAGGATCTCCGCCACGAGCGCCCCGAACGTCTCGTCGAAGCCTTCGTCTTTTGCATAAAGCCGCCCATGCAAGTCGACCAGCCAATCGTAATCGGCCTCACCGAAGGACCGCAAAGTGATCGTCATGTCCGCGCTCGCCCCGCCTTGATTCCCGTTCGTCCCTTCACTAAACCGCAATCTTCCTCAGACCCTAGCCCGGAGAGACCCCCATGGGGATCAACGACGAAAGCGACATCGAAGCCAACCTGCAGATCGGGCCGACCGATCAGGGCATGGTCCGCCTGTTCATCACCGCAGGGGGAACCGAGGTGCCGATGGATTTCTCGCCCGACGAAGCCGAGGAGATCGCGGAAGAGATCCGCGCGGCGGCCCAATCGGCCGCGAAGATCAAGCCGAAGTCGCGCTAGGTCCAGCCACCCGTATCGAGCCCGCCGTCGGGATCGCGCAGGCCCTGCAGGCGCCGCGCGGCATGAAAGGCGACCTTGCGGATGAGCACGTTCCGCCGCGCGCCCGCCAGCTTGTGCTCGGGCGCCATGCGGACGATCTCCGCATCGTAGGAGTCCGCGATGATGAGCCCGGTCTCGCCCGGCAGAAGCTCCGTCGGGAAGTCCTGATCCACTGCCCAGAAGTACCGGTCGCACCAATCGAGGTAGCCCTGCCATTTCGCGTCTGACGTGAAATCGGCACGGGAGGATTTGCATTCCACGACCCAGATCTCGCCCTTGGGACCGAGCGCCATCACGTCCACGCGGCGGCCGCGTTCAGGCACGAACTCCTCTACGCAGGCGAATCCGTGACCGTGGACGAGGTGCCGCGCCACCCCGCGCGCAAGGAGTTGGCCGGGCATCAGGACAGGGTCGGGGGCAAGACTCATGCTGCATGAATACGAACAATCCATGAACATGCCAAGACCTCACTTTTCCGCAGGGCACATTGCCTGCAGGGTAAAGGTTCATACCTTGTTAAAGATTTACCCCAGGCAGGACCGACAGCATGGCCGACCGACCCCAGCCCACCCGCGCGGATGAGCGCGGCCTCAAGACCGCGCGCGAACTCGAAGGGCATGTGGGCTGGCTCGACACCTTCTCTGGCACGGCGCTCGGCGTTCTGGCGACGGCGTCGGGGATTTATACCTATCTCGGCGTCTCCTCTCTGCTTGATGACAACGGGGCCATGTCGGTCTTCGCGGCCATCGCCTATTCGGTCGCGGTCTCCGTCGGGATCTTCGTCTTCTGGTCCTACCTCATGCGCCTTTTCCCGACGGTCCGAACCGCGCGGGCGCGGATCGGACTTGCGGGCGCGATGGGGCTCGGATCGCTCGCGATCGTGGCGATGTCGTCCTGGCTGAACGCGGCGGCGCTGGCCGGATCCGCGGCGGTAGAGCAGCATCTCGCGGAAACCGTGCAGGACTACCAAAGCAGCCTCGAGCGCGCGCATGAGATCGCCATCTCCGCGCAGGCGCTTCAGCGCGATGTCGCCCGCGTCCGTCAGAGCTTCGAGGATCTGTCGGTGCAGGAGGCCGAGGGGTCCCTTTCTGGGCTTGCGGGGCGCGGCGCGGTCTTCCGCGTGCTGCGCCAGAAGGCCGCCGAGCTCGAAGCGCTTGAGACACAGATCGCAGAGCAGACGCCGCTCGTCGATCAGTCCTTCGCCGAGGGCAACGCGATCCTCAGCCGGATGCGCGCGCTCACGGTAGAGCAAGGGCCCGTCGAGGCGCGCTCGGTCGAGTTCTCGGAAGCGGCAGTCAACCTTCAGGGGATTATCACCCAGCTCCGCCAGCTTTCCGTCGCGCCACTGGTCGAGCGCGCCGCGCAGGATCTCGCGGCCTCCGTCGTTCTGCCAGAGCTTGACGGGCGAACCGAAGAGAACCGCGGCAACCAGGCGGCAACGATCACCTCTGTCCTCGAAGTGCTGGGCCAACGTGCCGCGACGCTCGAGACCGCCGCGCAGAACGTGATGAACCAGACACCGGCGACAGAAGTGCAGTATACCCCTGTCTCGGCGGCCGACGCGGTCATTCTCTATGCCCGGAACTTCGTGCCCTCCTGGGCAGGCGCGATCGCGATCGACCTTCTGCCGGCCGTGCTCGTCTTCATTCTCGCGATCACGCAATCGGCGATTCGCGAAGGGCGCGAAGGCGCATCGGTCGAGGACACGATGACGCTCGGCGAGTTGCGCGCGGCCATGGCGGCGTTCCGGGACGTCGAAGGTCAATCGCAGACGCACGCCGCGCAGGAGACGCCCTCTGCACCCGCTTCCGAGCAGGCACCGCCCGAAGGCTCTTCCGTCGCCACGATCCGCAAGAGCTCGTCCTGATGGACGGCAACTCCATCGGACGCGTCCTCAAGGGCGTGCTTGCGCTGCAGATCGGCATCGGCGCGTTCCTCGCCGTGGCGGATCTGTCCTCTGGAGGCATCCGCCTCCCCCGTTTCGGACCCGGCGCGCCTGAACTGACAGAACCCGTGCGCCCCGGCGACCAAAGGCGCACCTATGATCCCTCACGCGTCTCGCCCGATCTCAACCCGGTCCGTAATCCCGGCGAGATGCCCGAGCGGCTGACGCTGACGCAGGAAAGCGGTGCGACCTGGCGGCTCGAGGGCGGCATTTCCCCCGGAGACGCCGAGCGCATCCAGGATAGGATCGCCGAAGTGCAGCCGCGCCCCGAGAGGCTGATCCTGCAATCGCCCGGCGGCTCGGTGCAGGACGCGCTGCGGCTCGGGCGGTTCCTGAGGCAGGAGGGCATCGGGACTGAGATGCTGTCGGGCGAATACTGCTACTCCGCCTGCCCCTACCTCTTCGCCGCCGGAGCGACGCGCAGCCTCGAGGAAGGCGCGCAGCTTGGCGTGCATCAGCATTATTTCGGCAAATCCACGATCCTGCCCGCCTTCGTTGCCGTGGAAGACATCCAGCGCGGGCAAGGCGAGGTGATGACCTATCTCGACGAGATGGGGATCGATCCGCTCGTCATGCAGCACGCGCTGACAACGCCGCCCGACGAGATCTATGTACTCGTCTCAGAAGAGATCGAGCGTTACGGGTTCGAGACCGGCGCGGAGTAAGCGGCGAAAAAGCTGAAGCGCCCTCTTGTCAGGCACCCGCCCGAAGCTTAGCTGCGGATCAGGCGGGCACTGCCCTTCTCGTGAACGGTTGCATTCCGGTGGCCTTAAGCAATTCCGAGGGAGCTGGCTCTGTTCAGGCCGTGGTCTGATTACCTGGCGCCCACCTGTATATACAGGTCCTCGGGAATGAGATAACCACACGGTCGTGGTGGTCCCGCCGCATTCCCCGACATTTCAGATGCGCCGGCGCGCCTTCTTGCCGTGCGCCGGGATGTAAGCCGGAGAACCGGTGCCGCCTCACGGCCCGCCCTCATCCTCGTTCTGGTGCATGGAGAAAAGCGCAACGCCCGTTTGCGCGCCCGCGAACATCGTTCCGCAGAAGAACCAGAGCATCGCACAGCCGATAAGGCCCTGCGTGCTGCCCATGAAGAGCCGACCGAGCCCCATCACGTCGAACCAGGCGATTGCCGCAACGAAGACGGCGGAGATGGCAAAGCCGATCAGGCTGTGCCGGATGTAGAACTGAATGAGCGTGGGCATGATCGCAAACCTTCGTGCTGCGCGTCCCCTTCTGTGCAAATTAGATGACCTGCGGGAAACGGCAAAAGGATACGCGATCAGAATGCCTCGGGCTTGGCCTCGCGTGCCATGTGGTCAAGCACCGCATTCACGAATTTCGGCTCTTTCCCATCGGGATAGAACGCCTTCGCGATTTCCACGTATTCCACGATCACAACCTTGGGAGGCGCATCCGACGCCACCAGCTCCGAGCCTGCCGCACGAAAGAGCGCGCGCAGCGTCGGGTCGATCCGCGTGATCGGCCATTTGGCGATCAGTGCCCGGTCGGTCATCTGGTCGATGCGCGCCTGCCAGTTGACGGCCTCGTCGAGGATCTCGCGGAAGAGGTCGATATTGCCATCGATCATCTCGACGCCCTCTTCGACCTCGGAGCCGAAGCGGTGGTTCAGGAATTCCTGCCGCACCCGGTCCGCCGAAAGCTGCGAATGTTCCATCTGGAACAGCGCCTGCACGGCATAGAGACGCGAGGCGGACCGCGCCATGCGGCGAGCGTCTCGAGCGTCGCGTTTCGGATCGGATGCTGGAGTCGTCATGCGGTGGAATTGCCTTCGCTGTCGCTGGCGACCTGGTGCTCGTCCCGTTTCGGCACGAACCCGACGCCTTTTCGCGGAGCGCCCCATTTACGGGCGAGGCTGAGAAGATGCAAGGCTGCCGCGGCCGCGCCGCCGCCCTTGTTTTGCCCATCGGCATCCGCCCGCACATCGGCCTGCGTCTTGTTCTCCACCGTCAGGATTCCGTTGCCGATGCAGTAGCCCTGCAGACCCAGAAGCGTGATCCCGCGCGAGCTGTCATTGCAGACCGTCTCGTAATGCGTGGTCTCGCCACGGATGACGCAGCCGAGCGCGACATAAGCGTCGTAATTCGACATGCGGCCCGCCATCGCAATCGCCGTCGGCACTTCGAGCGCGCCCGGCACCTCGATCACTTCATGCGTTGCGCCCCAGGCTTCGATCTCAGCCTGTGCGCCGGCGATGAGTTGGTCCGCCACGTCACGGTAATAGGGGGCGACGACGATCAGAACCTTGGTCGGCTTGTCCACCGCGCCCCGCTCAATCGTGTAATGCGTCTCGTTCGATGCCATCAGCCGAGCTCCGATATCTTGCGGGTGCCGACGATCTCGAGCCCGTAGGCTTCGAGGCCCACGATCTTGGGCGTCGGCGAGTTGGTCAGAAGGGTCAGCTTGGACAGACCCAGCGATGAGAGGATCTGGGCGCCGAGCCCGTATTGGCGCAATGTCGAGGGGCTGGCCTCCTGGACGTTGCCCATCTTCATCGACGTGTCGCGCAGCAGAACGACCGCGCCGCGCCCTTCCTCATCCACAAGCCGCATCGCGTCTCGGAACTCGTCGGCTCGCGCCGCCGGACCTGCGCCCACGATGTCGAGCATCGGATCGAGCGCGTGCATCCGTACAAGCACGGGCTCCGGCCCCGAGATGTCGCCTTTGATGAGGACGATATGCTCGTCGCCATGCGTCGTGTCGGAATAGACGCGCATGTTCCATTCACCGCCAAACTCGGAGGTGATCGTCTCTTCCTTCTGCACGCGCACGAGATTGTCGTGGCGGCGACGGTAGGAGATGAGGTCCGAGATCGTGCCGATCTTGAGCCCGTGGCGCTGCGCGAAGGCGACCAGCTCGGGCAGGCGCGCCATCGAGCCGTCCTCGTTCATGATCTCGCAGATGACGCCCGCCGCGTTGAGCCCGGCCAGCCGCGAGATATCGACGGCGGCTTCCGTGTGGCCCGCCCGGACAAGCACGCCGCCATCCTTGGCGCGCAGCGGGAAGACATGCCCTGGCGTTGCGATGTCCTGCTGACCCTTGGCGGCGTCGATCGCCACCTGCACGGTGCGCGCCCGATCCGCGGCCGAGATACCGGTCGTCACGCCCTCGCGCGCCTCGATGGAGACGGTAAAGGCGGTTTCGTGCCGCGAGGAATTGTTGGAGGACATGAGCGTCAGGCCAAGCTCGGCAATCCTGTCCGAGGTCATCGCAAGGCAGATCAGTCCGCGTCCATGCGTTGCCATGAAGTTGATCGCATCCGGCGTCGCCCATTGCGCCGGAATGACGAGGTCACCCTCGTTCTCGCGGTCCTCGTGATCGACCAGGATGAACATGCGCCCGTTGCGCGCATCCTCCAGGATCTCCTCGACCGAGGAAATCGCGTCCTTCCAGTCCATCTCGACCGTGCCGGGGGTTTCGTAATCGATCATGTCGGCTCCTCATGTCCGGTGCTGGCGAGATAATGCAGATGGAAGCGGTTGGAAAGCCGAAGAGGCCCGACGGAATGCCGCGCGGACGCGTCACGGATCGCCGGCGGCAAGCCCGAGCTTATCCACATTTCCACAGGGTGGATGTTGGGCATCGGATACGCCGATCCACAACTTATTGCAGGTTTCACAAAAATATCGCTTTACAGGCGAGCCAAGGCACAGGCACCATATTTCGTGCAGGCAAGGTCAAAACGACCCTATCCTAGAGCAGGCACCTAGCGCTTGGGGGCGCTGCCAGCCCCTCCGCTAAGGCAACAATGAGGTGGCCCATGGCACTATCCGAAGAGTTCCTGTCCGAAGAATTGCATCCCATCGACCTCGTCGAGCACATCGCCGAGCATCACGACTGGGATTTCGACCGCATCGGCGAAGACCAGATCGCGATGGCGGTCGAGGGCCAGTGGCGCACCTACTCCATCACGCTGGCGTGGTCGGGCTTCGACGAGACATTGCGGATCATCTGCACCTTCGAGATGGAACCACCCGAGGACACGCTGCCGAAGCTCTATGAAGGGCTCAACCGCGTGAACGATCAATGCTGGGCCGGCTCGTTCTCCTACTGGGACGAGCAGAAGCTGATGGTCTGGAAATACGGTCTGGTGCTGGCCGGTGGCCAGGTCGCCGTGGCCGAGCAGATCGACACGATGATCGGCGCCGCGGTCATGTCCGCCGAGCGCTACTATCCCGCGTTCCAGCTCATGGCGTGGGGCAATCAATCTCCGGCAGAGGCGCTGCAGATTGCCATCGCCGAAGCCTACGGAACGGCCTGACCGGGCGTCTCTCCCCACCCGGACCAGACCGCCGCACGCGGCCGCGCACCCCATACGCGGCCGCGTGTTCTCGTTTCGGCAGCTTTATGCAGGGCGCCCCTAATGCAGTGCGGCCGAGCACGTTGCACAAAGATGCGGACTCTGCAAAGCTTAGCGCGAGGGAACGAAGACAGGGACGGTTTACCTGATGAAAGACACCGATCTCGCGCGCCGCGGGCTTGTTCTTTTGGGCTGCGGGAAAATGGGCTCGGCCATGCTGGAAGGCTGGCTTGCGCGCGATCTGCCGCCGAGCAGCGTCACCGTGATCGATCCCAACCCGACCGAGTGGCTGCAAAACAGCGGTGTGCGGGTGAACGACGATCCGCCAGAGGATGCTGCGCTCGTGCTCATCGCGGTCAAACCGCAGCTCATGAGCGACGCGCTGATCCCGCTCCAGCCTTACGGCAACAACTCCACCGTGTTCCTGTCGGTCGCGGCAGGCGTGGGCACGGCCCGCTTCGAGGAGCTTTTGGGCAAAAAGACACCCATCATCCGGGCGATGCCCAACACACCGGCGGCGATCGGCAAGGGCATCACCGCGATCATCGGCAATGCCCATGCGACCGAAGACCATATCGATCAGGCGCGCCTGCTTCTTTCCGCGGTCGGCGAAGTCGCGGTCCTCGAGGACGAGGCGCAGATGGATGCGGTCACGGGGGTCTCGGGCTCCGGTCCGGCTTACGTCTTTCACATGATCGAGTGTCTCGCGGCCGCCGGTGAAGCGCAGGGCCTTTCGCCCGATCTCGCGTTGAAACTGGCACGGGCGACCGTTGCGGGCGCAGGCGCGCTGGCGCAGGAAACCGGAACCGACCCGGCCGAGCTGAGGCGCAATGTCACCTCGCCGAACGGCACGACGCAAGCGGGTCTCGAAGTGCTGATGGATGAGAAGACCGGGCTTCCGCCCTTGATGCGCGCCACGGTGAAAGCGGCGGCGGACCGATCGCGCGAACTTGGTCAATGAGCGCTGAGATCGCCTTCGAGGACTTCCTGAAAGTCGATATCCGCGCCGGCACAGTCACGCGCGCCGAACCCTTTCCCGAGGCCCGCAAACCGGCGATCAAGCTCTGGATCGATTTCGGCCCCGAGCTTGGCGAGAAGAAGACCTCGGCGCAGATCACCGCGCATTACGCCCCCGACGAGCTCGTTGGCCGTCAGGTCATGGCCGTCGTCAATTTCCCGCCCCGCCAGATCGGACCGTTCATGTCCGAGGTACTGACGCTCGGATGCGCGGACGAGGAGGGCGCCATCGTGCTCCTTGGGCCGGATCACCCGGTTCCGAACGGCGCGCGGATGCAGTGACGCGAGGGCCGCAGCCCTTGCGAAACATGCCCCCGGCGACTATCCCCCGCCCATCCGAGGAGCCCTTGCCATGCACATGCCCGCCATCACCGGAACCGGCGTCTTCACCCCGAAAGAGACCGTGACCAACGACGAGCTGGTCGCGGCCTTCAATGCCCATGCGGATCTCTTCAATACCGAGAACGCCGAGGCCATTGCCGCTGGCGAGATCGAGGCCAAGCCGCATTCCTCGGCAGAGTTCATCTTCTCCGCCTCCGGCATCGAGCAACGCTACGTGATGGAGAAATCGGGCGTGCTCGATCCTGCGCGCATGTATCCGCATTTGCGTGAGCGCAGCGACGAGGAAGTCTCGATCATGGCCGAGATCGGGCTCGACGCTTGCACCACGGCCCTCGAGGCAGCCGGACGCACCGGCGCGGAGGTCGACCTTGTCATCTGTGCCGCTTCCAACCACGAACGCGCTTATCCCGCCATCGCCATCGAGATCCAGAAAGAGCTTGGCGCGGGCGGGTTCGCCTTTGATATGAACGTTGCCTGCTCCTCTGCAACGTTCGGCATCCAGGCGGCGGCGGACATGATCCGCTCGGGCTCCGTGCGCTGCGCCGTCGTGGTCTCGCCCGAGATCACCTCGGGTCACCTCGAGTGGCGCGACCGCGATTGCCATTTCATCTTCGGCGACGTGGCGACGGCTGTCGTGCTGGAGCGGGCCGAGGACGCGCAAGGCGCGCACTTCCTCGTCCATTCCACTCGTTGCGCGACGCAGTTCTCAAACAACATCCGCAACAATAACGGCTTTCTGCGCCGCACCCGCGATGCGATGGAGGACCGGCGCGACATGCAGTTCATGCAGAACGGCCGAAAGGTGTTCAAGGAAGTCCTGCCGCTCGTCTCGACGCATATCGCCGAGCATATGACCGGCGAAGGCTGGCGCTCCGATGAGCTCAAGCGCGTGTGGCTGCACCAGGCGAACAAGGCGATGAACGATTTCATCGGGAAGAAGGTTCTGGGCCGCACGCCCGAGGCTGGCGAGCAGCCGAACATCCTGCAGGACTACGCCAATACCTCCTCGGCGGGCTCGATCATCGCCTTCTCGCAGAACTCGGGCGACCTGGCGCCGGGCGACAAGGGCGTGATCTGCTCGTTCGGGGCGGGCTATTCGGTCGGCTCAGTACTGGTGGAGCGGGCGTAGCGGAGCCAGTCGCGGGTTTCGGTGCGAGTCTCCACGACCACTCGTCACCTCGATTACTCTTGAGCATCAGTTGGACGCGCCGCCGTCAGCTCTGCCCCATCGCTTTCCGCCAGTGCCGGCGGCAAAGGCTGACGTAGCTCTCGTTGCCGCCGATCTGAACCTGGTCGCCATCTGTCAGCACGCGGCCCTCGCCGTCCTGCCGGACGACCATCGTGGCCTTGCGCCCGCAATGACAGATCGTGCGTACCTCGCGCAGGTCGTCGGCGAGCGCCAGAAGCGTCGCCGAGCCCGGAAAGAGGTGCCCCTGAAAATCGACTCGCAGCCCGTAGCACATGATCGGCAGTCCGAGATCGTCCGCCGCGCGGGCGAGCTGCCAAACTTGCGCCTCTGTGAGAAATTGTGCCTCGTCAACGAAGACGCAAGCCAGCGGCCCATCGTTCTGCCGCGCCTCGAGCCGCGCGAAGAGCTCTGTCTCGGGGGTGAAGGTTTCCGCCTCGCGCCCGAGGCCGATCCGGCTGCCGATCCGACCCGGACCCGCGCGCCTATCTAGCGCGGCCGTCAGGAGCAGCACCTCCATGCCCCGCTCTTCGTAATTGTAGGCAGCCTGCAAAAGCAGCGTCGACTTGCCGGCATTCATTGTCGAATACATGAAGTAGAGCTTGGCCATCGCCTCAGACCCGGCTGCCCCAGAGGTCGTATTCCCCGGCCTCGTCGACTTTGACACGAATGATGTCGCCGGGGCTCAGTCCCTCATGGCCCGCGTCCACGAAGAGGCAACCGTCGATCTCGGGCGCGTCGGCCTTGGTGCGGCAGGTCGCGGCGTCGTCCTCGACCAGATCGACGATGGCGTCGATCTCGGTGCCGACCTTCGCGGCGAGCTTGGCCTCCGAGATGGCTTGCGCCTTCTCCATGAACCGCGCCCAGCGCTCTTCCTTGACCTCGGGCGCAACGTGGTCCGGCAGTGTGTTCGACCGCGCGCCCGCGACGTTTTCGTACTGAAAGCACCCCACCCGGTCGAGCTGCGCCTCCTCCAGCCAGTCGAGGAGATACTGGAACTCCGCCTCTGTCTCGCCGGGATATCCGACGATGAAGGTGGAACGCAGCGTGATCTCCGGGCAGGCCGCGCGCCAGGCCGCGATCTCGTCGAGCGTGCGCGCCGATGCCGCGGGCCGCGCCATGCGTTTCAGCACGTCGGGATGCGCGTGCTGGAAGGGAATGTCGAGATAGGGCAGCACGCCGCCATCGGCCATCAGCGGGATCATCTCGCGCACGTGCGGATAGGGATAGACGTAGTGCATCCGCACCCAGGCGCCGAGACTGCCGAGATCACGCGCCAGATCGATGATCGGAGCCTTGCTCTCGCGGTCTTTCCAATCCGTCCCGTAGGCCGAGGTATCCTGGCTGATGACCAGAAGCTCGCGCACGCCCGCCTCCACCAGCTTCTCGGCCTCGCGCATCACCGCCTTGTGCGGCCTCGAGGCGAGGCGTCCGCGCATGTCAGGAATGATGCAGAACTTGCACTTGTGGTTACAGCCCTCGGAGATCTTCAGGTAACTGTAATGCCGGGGTGTCAGGCTGACGCCGCTTGCGGGCAGAAGATCGACGAACGGGTCGGGCGATGGCGGCACCGCGCCATGCACCGCGTCGAGCACCTGCTCGTATTGATGCGGGCCTGTCACTGCCAGAACCTTCGGGTGTGCGCCGGTGATGAACTCGGGCTCCGCCCCGAGGCAGCCGGTGACGATCACCCGACCGTTCCGGTCGAGCGCCTCTCCGATCGCCTCGAGGCTTTCCGCCTTGGCGCTGTCGAGAAAGCCGCAGGTGTTCACGATCACCGCATCGGCGCCATGATAATCGGGCGAGATGCCATATCCTTCGGCCCGGAGGCGGGTCAGGATCCGCTCGCTGTCGACGAGCGCCTTGGGACAACCGAGAGAAACCATGCCGATGGTCGGCTGGCCGGGGCGGGATGAGCCCTGCACCTGGGCGCGGGCGAGATCGGGACGCAGATCGGGCGGATTCTGGGACATGGGCTTCCTCTAGTCTGCACGGCGGGCAAAGAAAAGCACCACGCTTTCCGGCGCGCGGTCCGGCGCTAGCTTGCGCTTACCGAATGAGGAGAGACCATGTTGGATCGTGCTCGGGCCTTCGTGGTCGACGGCGATGCGCCGATGCCGTGGAAGGATGTGGCGGGCACGCTCTGCGCCGTGGCGCTGCCGGTTATTCTGGCGATCTCGGTACTCGGACAAACAGGCGCTGCGGCCTTCGTCGCGGCCCTGCCCGCCCATCTTGCCGCGAAACATTCCGGCACGCATACCGCGCTTGCGGTGACGCTCGTCACCGGCCTCGGCGGTGTGCTGGCGCTCGGCTCGCATCCTATGTCGCTGATGGTCGCGGGCGTTCTCTCGGCGATCTGTGCGCTGGGGTTCCGGCACGGGCTCTCGACGCCTTGCCTGCGGGCGCTGATGACGTGGTGCGTCTTCACCGGGCCGATCCTGCCCGCCGATGACAAGCCGCTCGTGCTTGCGGTCTACCTTCTGGCGATGAGCTGGAGCCTTCTGGTCACCTGGGCCTTCGGGCAATCCGCCGAGACGCCGCAAGACCGCGAGTCGAGCCCCGAATACAGCCTTCTCTTCGGCATCGCGCTCGGGCTTGGACTGGTGATTTCGGTCGACCTCGGCGCCCGGCTCTTCGGAGATCACGGCTTCTGGTTCCCGCTGACCTTCGTGATCCTGTGGATTCCGCCCTTTGGCAAGCTCTTCTCTCGCACCGCGAAGCGCACGGCGGGCACTATCGCGGGAGTGGTCCTAGCCATCATCGTGACACTCGCGGTGGAGGGAATGGCGTGGAAGCTGGCGATCATTCTCGCCGTCCTCCCCCTCGCCTTCCGCATCCTGCCGCTGAGCTATGCCGGGTTCACCGCGCTTTTGACGCTCATCATCCTCGAAGCGCTGAGCATCGTGTCAGATGTGAGCGCGCTGGCAGTCGAGCGCCTCGCCTCCATGTTCGCCGCGGCTCTCCTGGCCGTCGCGCTCGGCGCGGCTTCACTTGCCATCGTGCGCCGGATCAAGCCCGAAGCGCTCGACGATCTGATGGAGCCGGATGGGTGAGAAGGCTCAGCGACGCCGGTCGCGGCGGGAGGACATGGGCTGGAACGCGACGCCGACATGCGCTTCGCAATAGGGCTTGCCCTGTTGCACGGGCAGGCCGCAGAACCAGAAATCCTCGGTCGCGGGGTCGCCCACGGGCCATTTACAGGTCCGTTCGGTGAGCTCCATCAGTGTCAGGCGCTTGGCCTTCTTCTCGATGGCCGAGACCTTGGCGAGGGCTTCGGGGCTGATCTCGTTGGCCGAGGGCTGGGGCGGCAGGGGCTGGCCGGCCGGAATGATCTTGGGCCGCTGCGGCTGAGCGGGCGCGGTGATCTGCGTCTCCTCCGCCGGTGCCTCGGCGGTCGGCGCGTCGTTTTTCGGCTCGGAGGGCTTGGCCTTGGGCTCTGCGCGCTTCGCTTTCGCCTTGGGCTCGGGCGCGGGCTCCGCCTTGGGCGCGGCTTCGGCCGCCTCACCGCCGGTGCGATTGGACAGGCCGAGGCGATGCACCTTGCCGATCACCGCGTTGCGCGTCACACCGCCAAGCTCCTTGGCGATCTGGCTGGCCGACTGGCCCTCGCCCCACATTTTCTTCAGAAGTTCGACGCGCTCGTCGGTCCAGGACATTGTCTACCCTCAATGAATAAAGCGGCCCCGGAAAGAGAGCCGCCTGACATCTCGTCTTCGCCTTCTATTTTATGTATCGCAGCGGCAGATACAACCCGGAGACCCCATGTCCGATACCCTTCCCCACGCCCAGGGCGACCGTCGTTTCGGCCGCGTCAACTGGATGGGCCTCTACACGCTCGCCGAACGCGAAGTGCTGCGCTTCGTCAATGTCTGGACCCAGACCCTGCTCGCACCCTTGGTGACGGCGGGCCTGTTCATGGTGATCTTCACCATCGCGATCGGACCGCGCCGCGGCGAGGTGATGGGCCTGCCCTTCACCACCTTCATCGCGCCCGGCATCCTGATGATGACCGTGATCCAGAACGCATTTGCCAATACCTCGTCTTCGATCGTCGTGGCCAAGGTCCAGGGCAATATCGTCGACACTCTGATGCCGCCCCTCTCTGGCGCGGAGATGGTGATCGGCTATCTTGCCGGCGGGATCGCGCGCGGGCTCATCGTCGCCGTGGTCATCACGCTCGCCTTCGGGCTCGTCCTCGGCCTCTGGCCCGAGCATCCGCTGGTGATGCTGGTCTTCGTCGTGCTTGGTGGCACCTTCCTGTCCGGTCTCGGCATCGTCGCCGCGATCTACGCCGAGAAATTCGACCAGATGGCCGCGATCACCAACTTCGTCGTCACGCCGCTCGCCTTCCTGTCGGGCACCTTCTACTCGGTCGAGGCACTGCCGCCGGTGCTCAACGAGATCACTCATTTCAACCCGATCTTTTACCTGATCGACGGGGCGCGCTGGGGCATGATCGGGGTGTCGGACAGCGACCCGCTGCTGGGCTTCTTCATCGCGCTCGTCGCGACGATCGCGATCTGCGCGGTGGCGTGGGTGATGTTCCGGCGCGGCTACCGGCTGAAGGCGTAAGCGCTCAGCCCGCCTTGGCGGGCCAGAGCTGCTGCACGATACCGACGCCCAGCAGGTAGATCGAGCTCGGGATCAGGATCCACGTGGCCCAGGTCTCGGGGTGAAACTCGACCCAGGCGGCCCAGCCTGCCGCGATGGTCCAGACCAGCGCGATCGGCAGGGTCAGCCACCGCCACCGCGCGGTCCGAACCGGGTGCACGAACTTGAGCGGCAGGAACATCGCCACCGCCAGCGCCGCGATCAGTGCGACCATCACCCAGATCGGCGGCTCGACCGCGAAAAAGACGAGGACGAGCATGTTCCAGCAGCCCGGGAAGCCTTCGAAGGAATAATCGTCCGTCTTCATGCGCGTGTCCGCGAAATACATCGCGGAGGCATAGGTGATGACGATGATCGAATACCATCCCGTCCAGCCCGGCAGCAGCCCCGACTGAAAGAGGGCGAAGGCCGGGATGAACACGTAGGTCAGGTAGTCGATGATGAGGTCCAGAAGCACCCCGTCGAACCGCGCCGCGTTCACCCGCACCTGGTAGCGCCGGGCAAGCGGGCCGTCGACGCCGTCCACCGCGAAGGCCACGACCAGCCAGAGATACATGACCGCCCAGTCGCCCATCGCCGCCGCGAGAAGCGCCAGCATGGCAAAGACAGAGCCCGTCGCTGTCAGAAGATGGACGAGAAGCGCTTGATGGCGAAGTTTCATCCCGGAGTGATGCCGGAAGGCGGGGGCGCCCGCAAGCAATCAGACCCCTTTTCGCCGCAGCGTGACGCGATCGCGCTCAGACGTGCAGAACCTGCCCGTCATGACGCGCAGGCGTCGCGGTCACAAGCGCGCCCTCGGAGCGCGGCGTCGCGAACCGCACTTCGGTGAATTGCTCGGTCCGGCCCATATCGGGCGCTTCCATCAGAATGCGGTGCGCCCGGCCCGTCGCGCCGTCGAGATGCCGCGAAACCGCAATGCGCCCCGCCTCGCGCAGACGAGCCGCACGCTCCTTGATCGCGCGGCCGTCGACTTGCGGCATCCGCGCGGCAGGCGTTCCGGGGCGCGGGGAATAGGGGAAGACGTGCAGCCAGGTGAGCGCGCAGTCCTCCACGAGCCGGAGCGAATTGTCGAACTGCGCTTCGGTCTCCGTGGGAAAGCCCGCGATGATATCGGCCCCGAAGGTCATGTCGGGCCGGAGGCGGCGCGCCTCTTCGGCGAAACGGATCGCGTCGTCGCGCAAGTGCCGGCGCTTCATGCGCTTCAGAATGAGATCGTCCCCGTGCTGCAGCGACAGGTGCAGATGCGGCATGAGGCGCGTCTCGGTCGCGATCGCCTGCATCAGGTTCTCGTCCACCTCGATCGAATCGATGGAGGAGATTCGAAGGCGCGGCAGATCGGGCACCAGCTTCAGGATCCGCATGACGAGATCGCCAAGCTTCGGCTGCGCGGGCAGATCCGCGCCCCAGGAGGTCAGATCGACCCCTGTCAGAACGATCTCGTTGAAGCCCTCGTCCACGAGCCGCTTGATCTGGTCGACGACGACGCCTGCCGGCACGGAGCGCGAATTGCCCCGTCCGTAGGGAATGATGCAAAACGTGCAGCGGTGATCGCAGCCGTTCTGGACCTGAACATAGGCGCGGCTGCGCGTGCCGAAGCCGTCGATCAGGTGTTCGGCGGTTTCGGTGACCGACATGATGTCGTTGACGCGGACGCGCTCGGTCTGACCGACGAAATCGGCGGCCATGTCGCGCCAGACGTCGGGGGTCATCTTCTCGGAATTGCCGATGACCTGGTCGACCTCGTCCATATCGGCGAAGGTTTCGGGCTCGGTCTGCGCGGCGCAGCCGGTCACGATCACGCGGGCATCCGGGTTCTCACGGCGAAGGCGGCGGATCTCCTGCCGCGCCTTCCGAACCGCTTCGGAGGTCACGGCGCAGGTATTGACGACAACGGCTCCCGAAAGCCCCGCCTCTTCGGCCATGCGCTTCATCGCCTCGGTCTCGTAGGCGTTGAGGCGGCAGCCGAGCGTCGTGAATTTGGGCGCGGCGCTCATGATGCGAGCCCCGCCAGCCAGTCCGGCGTGAGGACGCCGTCGAAGACCCGCGTCGTCGGCCCGGTCATCCAGACCCCGTCCTCGCGCCAGTCGATCTCGAGCGTTCCGCCATCGAGCTCGACCGTGACCTTGCGCCCCGTCAGGCCCCGTCGCGCCGCGGCCACCGCCGTCGCGCAAGAGGATGAGCCGGAGGCCAGCGTCACGCCGACGCCCCGTTCCCAGACGCGCATGCGGATGCGATTCTCACCCGTTACCGTCGCCACCTGCACATTGGTGCGCTCGGGGTAGAGCGGATGATGCTCGTAGCGTGGCCCGAAAACCTCCAGCGGCACCGCCTCGGCATCGGCCACGAAGAAGGTACAATGCGGATTGCCCATACCCGTGGCCGTCGGAGCGCCCTCGATGGGCAGCTCGAGCGTGTCCATTTCCTCGGCCAGCGGCACGTCGGACCACTCGGTCTGCGGCGGCCCCATATTGACCGACACCGCGCCCGAGGGCGCGCGCGTCACCGGCAAGGATCCACGATCGGTCGTGAGGGTCAGGCTGTCCTTCCCGGTCTCGGTCAGCAGCATCTCCGCGATGCAACGGGTCGCGTTCCCGCAGGCAGCCGAGGTCGAGCCATCGGCATTGTAGAAGGTCAGATGGGCATCGCCCTCGCCCCGCGCCTCGATGAGCGCGAGCTGGTCGAAGCCGACTCCCCGGTGCCGGTCGCCCAGAGCCTGCGCGAGGGCGGGCGTGACCTGCGTCTCGCGCACACGTCCGTCGAGCACGACAAAGTCATTGCCGAGCCCGTGCATCTTGATGAAACTGAGACCGTTCTGCGCGTCCGTCATGGGCGCGCATATACGCGCCTCGTCCGCCCCTTTCCAGAGGGGGCGACCAGGCTCTTTCGTTTTCAGGAATTTATGGGTTGACCCTCTCCGGCGCTCTTTCTAGATAGCGCGCCAGTGGGCCGTTAGCTCAGTTGGTAGAGCAACTGACTTTTAATCAGTGGGTCGCAGGTTCGAATCCTGCACGGCTCACCACTGACTTCCTCTCATTTTCCCTGCGATCGCGCCGAACGTCAGATGACGTCGAAGACGATCAGCGGCACGATGATGGCCGTGCTGAGGGTCGCCAGGCCGAAAATCACGAACAGCCCGTCGCGGGCGAGAAGTGCCGTGGACAGGAACAGCACCGCCGCGCCAAGGATCGAGGACGAGAACGGCACGATCTCGAGGAACGGCATCGCGGCGCCGCAGAGCATGCACATGATCTGCACCCACTTGCGCGCCGGAGCGGTCACGAAGGGGCCGATCCGATTCTTGGCGTGCTTGTCGAGCCATCCCGCAACGCTTCTGAGCTTCGCGACCGCTTGCCGCGCACGCGCGCCCTCGACCTGACGTTTGGTCAGAAAGTCCGGCAGCCAGAGCTGGTCGCGGCTGATGACCATCTGCGCGGCGATGAAGGCAATGGTCAGCCCGCATGCCGATGAGAAAAACGGGATACCGGAGAGCGGCGAGACGACGAGCAAGGCGGGCACCATCATCACCGGCAGGAACGAGCGCGAGCCGAACGCGTCGATGACATCGGCCAGCGACACGGAGGATGCCCCAGCCAGCTCGTCGAGACGGTCGACGATTTCGCCGACCGGATGCTCGCTTGGCTCGTATGTGTTTGCTTCGCTCATGGTTCCCCTTCGAGGCTGAACAGCGCTTGAACGGCCCCGGTTCCGTCGTGTTCGCGCAGGCATTTGACATTCATCAAGGCAGATCGCCGGCCTATGCGCCAGCGTGTGAACGGAGTGACTCGGAGGAAAAGCGATGAAAGACGGAACCACACCCGACCGGACGAGGGATGAAGAGAGGCTGCTCGCCTGGCGCGACGAGATTCTCGAGCGCGAGACACGGATCGAAGCAGAGCTTGACCAGCCCGTCAGCGCCGATTTCAGCGACGCGGTCACAGAGCGCGAGACTCACGGCGTCGCCGAGCGGCTCGGCGCGATCGGGATGCGCGAGCTGGCCGCCATCGATGCCGCGCTCGAACGCATCCGCCTCGGCACTTACGGGATCTGCCGCGAATGCGGAGACCCCATCGAGGCCGCGCGCCTTAACGCGATGCCCACAACGACAGAGTGCCTCGAATGCGCCGGCGCGCACGGCTGACGCCCGCTGCGCTTCAGCCCTTCTCGAGCGCGTCGATCCGCGCCTTCAGCGCTTCGTTCTCTTCGCGCGCTTTCTGCGCCATTGCACGGACGGCGTCGAATTCCTCGCGGGTGACGAAATCGCGATCCGCAAGCCAGCGGTCGAGCATGGATTTCATCGCGGTTTCGGCCTCGGTCTTGGCGCCCTGCGCCACGCCCATCGCGTTCGTCATGAGCTGGCTCAGATCGTCGAATACCTTGTTGCGCGTCTGCATGTCTGTCTCCTGATTGGTTGGGTTCTATATGGTCCGTCATGGCCCGCGTCTCAAGGTTGACTCTGGCGCGTCCACATGGCCTCTCACCGATCATGACCGGTGCCCTTCCCTTCCCGAACATCTCGCCCGAGCTCTTCTCCATCTCGGTGGCGGGCATCGAATTCGCGCTGCGCTGGTATGCGCTTGCCTATATCGCGGGCATCCTGATCGGCTGGCGGATCGCCGTGGCGCTGGTGCGCCGCCCGGTCCTCTGGCGCGCCGAAACGCCGCCGATGAGCGCGGAGCAGGTCGAGGAGCTTCTGACCTGGATCATCCTTGGCGTAATTCTCGGCGGCCGGCTCGGCTTCGTGCTGTTTTATCAGCCGGGCTATTACCTCGCGAATCCGGCGCAGATATTGGCGGTGTGGCAGGGCGGAATGGCCTTCCATGGCGGACTTCTGGGCGTCATCATCGCGATGGCCCTCTTTTGTTGGCGCAACCGCGCGCCGGTCCTGACCACGGCCGACATGCTCGCCGTCGCGACGCCGCCGGGGCTCTTGCTGGGTCGGCTCGCCAACTTCATCAATGCCGAGCTTTGGGGCCGCCCGACCGATCTGCCCTGGGGCGTCGTTTTCCCCGGCGAGATGGCGCAGGCCTGCGGACAGGCGATAGGCGAGGTTTGCGCGCGGCATCCCTCCCAGCTCTACGAGGCGGCGCTCGAAGGTCTGGTTCTCGGCGCGCTGCTGCTTTGGCTCGCCTTTCGGCGCGGCCTTCTCAAGCGGCCCGGAATGGCTGCGGGCATTTTCGTCGCGGGCTACGGGCTGGCCCGTTTCCTCGTCGAATTTGTCCGCCAACCCGACGCGCAATTCGTGAGCGAAGGAAATCCGCTGGGCCTCGCCTGGCATATCGGTGGCTACGGGCTGACGATGGGCCAGATCCTGTGCTTGCCGATGCTCGCGCTCGGTCTCTTCCTGATCCTCCGAGCCCGGCGCCCGTGAGCCTTTCCGAGATCATCCAGAGCCGCATCGCGACCGAAGGTCCGATGTCGGTCGCGGAATACATGACGCTTTGCCTGCATCACCCCGAGCACGGCTATTACTCCACACGCGATCCGCTGGGACAGGCGGGCGATTTCATCACCGCGCCCGAGATCAGCCAGATGTTCGGAGAACTCATCGGGCTTGCACTGGCCCAGGCCTGGGCGGACCAGGGCGCGCCCGCGAGCGCAGCGCTCGTCGAACTCGGCCCCGGGCGCGGCACGTTGATGGCCGATGCCTTGCGCGCAACGGCCCGGGTGCCCGGCTTTCACGACGCGATCCGTGTCACGCTGGTCGAAGCCTCCCCGGCCTTGCGCGCAGCACAGGAGGAGACGCTTGCGGCGCACGCGCCAGTCTGGGTGGACAGCGTCGACGCGCTTCCGGAGGATCGTCCGCTCTTCGTCATCGCCAACGAATTCTTCGACGCTTTGCCCGTCCGGCAATTTCTGCGCGACGGCGCTGGCTGGCGTGAGCGGGTGATCGGGCTTTCGGACGGTGCGCTGACCTTCGGGCTTGCAGACCGCGCACCGCGCCCGGACCTGTCACACCGCCTCGAGGATACATCCGACGGAGATCTCGTGGAGGTCAGCCACGCGTCGCAGGGCGTTGCCGAGGTTCTGGGCGACCGGATCGCGGCACAGGGCGGCGCGGCGCTGATCGTGGATTACGGCTCCGAGGCGAGCCTCGGGAATACGTTCCAGGCGCTCCGCGCGCATGAAAAGGTCTCGCCCCTGGACGGGCCCGGCACGGCCGACCTTACCGCGCATGTGGATTTCGGCGCGCTCTGCCGCGCAGCGGCCCCGGCACATGCTTCGCCCGTCACGACGCAAGGCGTCTTTCTCGAGACGCTCGGCATCACGGCACGCGCACAGGCGCTGGCAACCCGGCTTTCGAGCGACGCGCTCGAGACACATATTTCCGCGCATCGCCGGTTGACCCACCCCGATGAAATGGGCTCTCTCTTCAAGGTGATGGGACTTGTGCCTGAGGGAGCCGCCTTGCCGCCGGGATTGGTGACATGACGCTCGAAATCATCACGTCGCAGGCGCTGTCGCCGCTGCGGCACGGTTTCTTCACGCGGCGCGGCGGGGCGTCCTCGGGCGTTTTTCAAGGGCTGAACTGCGGCACCGGCTCCTCCGATCAGTCCGAGATGGTACGGATCAACCGTGCACGCGTCGCCGATGCGATGCAGGTTGCGCCCCAGGAGCTGGTCACCGTCCACCAGATCCATTCTGCGGAAGTGACCGTGGTGACGCGCGAGACCGCGCAGCAGCGCCCGCGCGCGGATGCGATGGTGACGCGCGAGCCGGGTCTTGCCCTTGGCATCCTGACGGCCGATTGCCAGCCGGTGCTGTTCGCCGACCCCGAGGCCGGCGTGATCGGCGCGGCCCATGCCGGGTGGCGCGGTGCGCTCGCCGGCGTGCTCGAGGCGACGGTCGAGGCGATGGTGAAACTCGGTGCCGACCGCGGCGCGATCCGTGCCGTGATCGGACCGTCGATCAGCCAGCGCGCCTACGAGGTCGGGCCGGACTTCCTCGAGGATTTCGAGGCAGAAGACCCGCGATACATGCGTTTTTTTGCCAATGGCGAGGGCGACCGCATGCTGTTCGACCTGCCGGGCTTTGGCCTGATGCGGCTGCGCGAGGCGGGCGTGTCTGCCGAATGGACCCGGCATTGCACCTACAACGATCCCGAGCGGTTCTTCTCCTATCGCAGGACCACACATGCCAAAGAAGCCGATTACGGGCGGCTTATCTCCACAATCCGCCTTTGAACGCCCGGTTTCCGCCGCATTTACGGAAACAGTCCCGACCATGTGGCAAGAATTTCCCTGATTTCGTGGTCAATTCGCAGCTCGGCCAATTCGCGAACAATCAGGCGACATTCCGTAAATTGTCCCGCTCTGGTCAAAAGCCCGCCCCAATCCGGCGGCATCTTGGTCTCAAGGGACAGGCAATGACCTGTCGAGCACAACAAAGACCAAGGAACAGAGCCCATGAAACCGCAACGCCGCTTCATCCAGTCCATCCTCAAATCCGCAGAGAAGATGGACACCCCGCTTCCCTGGCAGCGCGGCGCAACGCGCGCGGCCGCCATCGCGCGCCGTAGCGAAAAGGCTCCGGTCCTCAAGCGCGCCTGACCCCGATTCGGCGCAAGCTTGCCGCGAAATGTGGCGGGCTTACACGCCCTCCCGAGAACAATCCTCCCTCGTGAACTCGGATTGGCCGGCACCTCGCCGCCAATCCGTTTCTTTTTTTGACGAAACGATGCGGTTGCGCCTTATTTGTCGCTGAACGCAGTCGCAATGTCCGTTCGTCGTTGTTGGTGGGGGCCAGCACGGATGTGACCAACCTTAGGGGTGATCACATGGCCAGCCTTCAGGCACCAATGTACAACGCCGGCACGCCGCGTCCGCTTCGCGTCTCGCAAGAGTCGTTTGCTCGTCCGGTCGGGCGGCCTCGCCGCGCAGTTTCTCTCATGCGTAGATATGAGGCCGCCGCCCTCCTTCCGGATCTTTCCGTTCAGCACGTCACGCGCACCGCCCCGGCGCATCCGATCTTCGAGGAAACCGCCGCGGGGTTCGCCCGCGGTACGCTTCTTCAGACCCCCTCCGGCCCGGTCGCGGTCGAGGATCTTCTGCCCGGCGATTACGTGGAGACCTCCGACGGGGCCGAGCCCGTCCTCTGGATCGGATCGACCACCTACGTTCCCCGCGTCGAGGACAGCGAAAGCATCCTGACGACGCTCTACCGCGTGACCGGCGGCGCGTTCGGCCCGGATCAGCACGGCGCCGACATGGTCTTCGGCCCGGCCGCGCGATTCCGTATCCGCCGCGACAAGTTCCGGGAAACGATCGGCCATGACAGCGTCTTCGTTCCGCTGGCCGATTATGCGGATGGCGATCGGGTCATTCCGGTCCAGCCCGGCGGCTCGGTTCAGATGTACCACGTCGCCCTGAGAGAGCATAAGTCGCTCCGCATCGGCGATTTCGAGATCGAGAGCTACCATCCCGGCCCCGGTCTGCGGCGCGAGCTCGGTCCGGCGCTGATGGAGACGTTCCTGTCGCTATTCCCGAACCTGTCGGCGATCGAGGATTTCGGCGAGCTGTCCTGCCCACGCACCTCGCGCGAGGCAGTGCTGCGCCTCGCCGGGCATTAAGCCGTTCGCGACAGCCGCTCTTCGAGCACCTCGAACGGCACGCCGGGCTCGCCCTTGGCATCACGAATGACGAGCGAGGTTTTGACGCTGCCGACATTCGGTGCGGTGAGCAACTCTCCGGTCAGGAAGCTCTGGAAGGTCGACAAGTCGGGCGAGACGCATTTGAGGATGAAATCCACCTCGCCGTTCAGCATGTGACATTCCCGCACGAGCGGCCAGTCCCGGCAGCGCGCTTCGAAGGCGGACAGATCCGCCTCCGCCTGGCTTTGCAGACCGACCATCGCGAACACCTGGACTTCGAAGCCGAGCGAGCGCGGATCCACATCGGCATGATACCCGCGGATGAAGCCTTGCTCCTCCAGCGCGCGCACCCGGCGCAGGCAGGGCGGTGCGGAGATGCCGACGCGCTTGGCCAGTTCGACATTCGTCATGCGGCCATCCGCCTGCAATTCCGACAGGATCTTTCTGTCGATAGGGTCGAGCCGATGGCTGGCCATGAAGTGTCTCCCGAGGTGCGAATTTGCAGATGATATAGCAGCAATGGCGAGCTACGCAATAATATGTCGCGAGGCCGCAATATTATTTCTGCGTCTGGTCACAATGCGATGGAGGTGTGTGCCATGCGCTGAGGTGAACCCTGCGTTTCTGGGGTTTGCGCCGCGCCATCGGCATGCGTATATGCGGCCCCACGAGAAGGCAACCAGACCAGCCGGAGGACGTTCCCCCCATGTCCGAGACGAAGCGCACCAAGGTTCTCATTATCGGCTCCGGCCCTGCGGGCTACACGGCGGGCGTCTATGCCAGCCGCGCCATGCTCGATCCGATCCTCGTTCAGGGGATCGAGCCGGGCGGACAGCTCACGACGACGACCGATGTCGAGAACTGGCCGGGCGATACCGAAGTGCAGGGCCCCGACCTCATGGTGCGGATGGAAGCCCATGCCAAGGCGATGGGCACCGAGATCATCGGCGACATCATTACCGAGATAGATTTCGACAGCCGCCCCTTCATCGCCAAGAGCGATAGCGGCACCGAATACGTGGCCGATTCCATCATCCTTGCGACCGGCGCGCGCGCCAAGTGGCTCGGGCTGCCGTCGGAGGAGAAGTTCAAGGGCTTCGGCGTCTCCGCCTGCGCGACCTGCGACGGATTCTTCTACCGGGGGCAGGAGATCGTCGTCATCGGCGGCGGCAACACGGCGGTCGAGGAAGCGCTCTTCCTGACGAATTTCGCGTCGAAGGTCACGCTTGTGCACCGCAGGGACGAGCTGCGCGCCGAGAAGATCCTTCAGGACCGGCTCTTCAAGAATCCCAAGATCGAGATGCTGTGGAACCACGCTCTCGACGAGGTGACGGGCACCGAGAACCCACTCGGCGTAGAAGGCGTCCGCGTCCGCCATGTCGAGACCGGCGAGATCACCGAGATCCCCGCGAAAGGCGTCTTCATCGCCATCGGCCACGCCCCTGCCAACGAGTTGGTGAAGGACCGGCTCGAGACGCATATGGGCGGTTACGTGGTGACGAAGCCCGACAGCACCGAGACATCGATCCCCGGCATCTTCGCGGCGGGCGATCTGACCGACCACAAGTATCGTCAGGCGGTCACGAGTGCCGGGATGGGCTGCATGGCCGCGCTCGAAGCCGAGCGCTGGCTCTCCGAGCAGGATCTCGACAGCGGCAAGGACGAGACCGAGCCCTTGGGCTACGGTGCGCCGATTGAAAGCGCCGCAGAATAAGACGACACGAGAAAGGCCGCCTCTCAAGGCGGCCTTTTCGTTGTGGATAGTGATGAGCCTAGTGCTTCACGATGGTGCCGTCGTCTTCATATAGAGGGTAACTTCCCTCCTCGTCGTGATCCTCGGGTCCGACCAGTGACGGGCTGAAGACGCAGAGGACGGTCATGCCCTCCTCGCTCGACAGGATGTGTTTCTGGTGCTTGTCGAGGGCGTAGAGGACGCCGGGCTCGAGATCCCAAGTGCCGCCTTCGGTCAGATCCTGGATCTGGCCTCTGCCTTCGGTGCAGATGACGGTTTCCTTGTGATTCTTGTACCACATATGCAGTTGTTGACCGGGCTTGATGTAGGTCTCGTGGACCGAGTGCCCCATCCCGTCCTTGCGCAGCGTGTACCGCTTGGAGATGAACTTGTCCTCATCGACGGCCGTTTTTTCGGCGTCGCTCTTGTGACGGATGATCATGGTCGGGTGCCTCCTTCGTCAGACCGTGGTGCCGGAGGGGTCCGGCACCGAGGGGAACCGCGCGGGATGCGCGCTCATGTAGGCGTGGGATGCGCGCAAGACGCGCAGATCGTCATGCTTGCCGCCGGCGAGTTGGAAGCCGACCGGCAGGCCGTCGCTGGTGAACCCGCAGGGGATCGATGCGGCAGGCTGCTGGCTAAGATTGAACGGGTAGGTAAAGGGGGACCATTCCGTCCAATCCGTCATCTCGGAGCCCGGCGGCACATCGTGGTTCGCCTCGAAAGGCGGGATCGCGACCGAGGGCGTCATCAGGAGGTGATAGTCCTGGTTGAACTTCTCGAGCTGCTGGGTCAGCTCGGCCCGTTTCGTCAGCCCGCGAAAGAGATCGACCGCCGTCCAGTTCTCCGCCCGGATCGCGTTGTCCACGAGACCGGTGTCGAGTTTCTGCCGGTCGTTCTTCGACAGCGAGAGATAGAGGTCGCGAGACGCGGTGAACCAGATGTTCTGGAACGGCTCGATCGGGTCGCCGATATCGGGTGAGATCTCTTCAATCTCGGCCCCAAGCTCTTCGAGCTGCTGGGCGGCTTCCCGCACCCGCGAGGCGATCTGCGGATGCACGTTCGCGCAGCCAAGATCGGGGGAGAAGGCAATCCGCAGACCCTTCAGACCTTCGCCAAGGCTCGCGCCCCAATCGTCGGGCATGCCGCGCGCCGCATAAGGGTCGCGATGATCGTAGCGCCCGATCACGTTCAGCATGAGCACGGCATCCTCGACCGTGCGGGTCATCGGGCCGATATGGGACAGACTCGGCGCTTTCGCGGGGGGCCATTGCGGCGTCCAGCCGAAGGTCGGCTTGAAGCCGAACGTGCCGGTGAAAGCGGCCGGGATACGGATCGAACCGCCCGAGTCGCCGCCCTGGTGGAGCGATCCCATGTTCAGCGCCGCCGCCGCGCCCGCACCGCCCGAAGAGCCACCGGGCGTCAGCCGCGTGTCCCACGGATTGAACGTCGCGCCAAAGACGCGGTTGTCGGTCACGCCTTTCCAGCCGTATTCCGGCGTGTTCGTCTTGCCAAGGATGACGGCCCCCGCTTCGCGCAGACGCGCGGCCGGAGGGGCGTCTCGCTCGCACAGTGCGTCGCTGGTCAGCAGAGAGCCCTCGCGCGCCGGCATGCCCGCCACTTCCGTCAGATCCTTGAGCGAGACCGGGACGCCGTCGATAGGACTCAACTGCTCGCCCCTGCCCCAACGGCGGGCGGAGGCGCGGGCCGCCTTCTCGGCACCTTCGGCATCGACATGCACATAGGCATTCACAGCGGGATTGAACCGCTCGATACGGTCCAGCGCGGCGCGGGTGGCTTCGAGCGGAGAGGCGTCGCCTGCCTCGAAGGCCGCTCCGAGTTGCGCTGCGGTGAACGTTCCAAGATCGCTTTCGTCGCTCAAGATCGCCTCCGTTGGTTGCGGAGGGAAAACACGCCTCTTGGAGTCAGGTTCCAAACGAGGCACCGGGACGCCAGTTCTGCAAAGGCTCGGTTCGTTGGGAGAGGCGTTCCACGCCGATGCCGCGCTGCAGCAAATCCGCCTCATTTCCCTTGTGGCCCGCTTAGACGGCTTGCCAGCGCAGGGCGGCAGGGCTAATCCGCCGGCAAAACTGCCCTAGCGGCACGTCCGCCTCTACATTTGAAAAAGCAGAGATCGCCATGAGTATTGAATTACCCAATCTTGCCCCCCTGCCCGAGCTTTACGTCTCCTACGAGAGCGCACAGAAACTGAAAGTAGAGGCTGGCGACCTGACGAGCTGGGACCTCACCCCGCGCCAAATCTGCGATCTCGAGCTTCTGATGAACGGCGGGTTCTCCCCGCTGAAGGGTTTCCTGAGCGAGGCCGATTACGACAGCGTCGTCGAAAACATGCGCCTCGCGGATGGCTCGCTCTGGCCGATGCCGATCACGCTCGACGTCTCGGAAGCCTATGCCGACAGCATCGAGGAAGGTCAGGACATCGCCCTGCGAGACCAGGAAGGCGTTATCCTCGCCACGATGACCGTCACCGACAAATGGGTGCCCAACAAGTCGCGCGAGGCCGAGAAGGTGTTCGGCGCCGATGACGACGCGCACCCGGCGGTGCATTACCTGCACAACACCGCCGGTAAGGTCTATCTCGGCGGTCCCGTCACCGGCATCCAGCAGCCCACGCATTACGATTTCCGCGCCGTCCGCGATACGCCGAACGAGCTGCGCGCGCGGTTCCGCAAGCTCGGCTGGCGCAAGGTCGTCGCGTTCCAGACGCGCAATCCCCTGCACCGTGCCCACCAGGAGCTGACCTTCCGCGCCGCCAAGGAAGCGCAGGCGAACCTGCTGATCCATCCGGTCGTCGGCATGACGAAGCCGGGCGATGTCGATCATTTCACCCGCGTGCGCTGCTACGAGGCGGTCCTGGACAAGTATCCCGGCTCCACCACGGCGATGAGCCTTCTGAACCTCGCGATGCGGATGGCCGGCCCCCGCGAGGCGGTCTGGCACGGGCTCATCCGCAAGAACCACGGCTGCACGCATTTCATCGTCGGTCGCGACCATGCCGGTCCCGGCAAGAACTCCGCCGGTGAGGATTTCTACGGCCCCTACGAGGCGCAGGATCTCTTCCGCGAGCATCAGGACGAGATCGGCATCGAGATGGTCGATTTCAAACACATGGTCTTCGTGCAGGAACGCGCGCAATACGAGGCCATCGACGAGATCGAGGACAAGGATCAGGTCACGATCCTGAACATCTCGGGCACCGAGCTGCGCCGCCGCCTCCAGGAAGGTCTCGAAGTGCCCGACTGGTTCTCCTTCCCCGAGGTCGTGGCGGAGCTGCGCCGCACGCGTCCGCCGCGCTCGCAGCAGGGCTTCACGGTGTTCTTCACCGGCTTCTCCGGTTCGGGCAAGTCGACCATCGCCAACGCGCTCATGGTCAAGCTGATGGAGATGGGTGGCCGCCCGGTCACGCTTCTCGATGGCGACATCGTCCGGAAGAACCTCTCCTCCGAGCTCGGCTTCTCGAAAGAGCACCGCGACCTCAACATTCGCCGCATCGGCTACGTCGCGAGCGAGATCACGAAGAACGGCGGGATCGCCATCTGCGCCCCCATCGCGCCCTATGCCGCGACGCGCCGCTCCGTCCGCGAGGAGATCGAGCAATACGGCGCCTTCGTGGAGGTGCATGTCGCAACATCGCTCGAGGAATGCGAGCGCCGTGACCGCAAGGGCCTCTACAAGCTCGCGCGCGAGGGCAAGATCAAGGAATTCACCGGGATCTCCGACCCCTATGACGTGCCGCAGAACCCCGAACTGCGCGTCGAGACCGAAGGAACGGACGTGGACAACTGCGCCCACCAAGTGATCCTGAAGCTCGAGAGCATGGGCCTGATCGCGGGCTGATCGACAGCATCGCTCAAACAAGAAAGGCCGCGCGAATTGCGCGGCCTTTTGCGTATCGGCGGTTTGGTTCGCTTAGTGCACGGTCACCGGCGCGTAGTCGTTCTGACGCGCGAGCACGAAGGCCATGTGGCGGTCCTTGACCAGCGCGAGGCGCTCACCATCGGCGCGGTGGACCGCGTAGATGGTGCCACTGCCGGACACCTGCTCGCGGACATCTTCGGGCAGATCGGCGATCTCGACGGAGCGGACATAGACTGTCCGGCCTTCATCGATCTTCGAAAAATCAAATTCCGTATTCATGCTCTCACCCCTTCTTTATCTGGATTGTCTGCACGACGCTCTGCGGTCGGGCGACACTCAGGTCGACATGCAAGAGACCGTTCTCGAGCCGCGCCTCGCCGACTTCCACACCATCGGCCAGCACGAAGCTGCGCTGGAACTGGCGAGCGGCGATACCGCGATGCAGGTACACCCGGCCGTCATCTTCCGCGCTCTGGCGTCCTCGGATCACCAGTTGGCGGTCCTCTACGGTGATCGACAGGTCCGTTTCAGCAAATCCCGCTACGGCGAGCGTGATCCGGTAAGCGTCCCCTGCGGTACGCTCGATATTGTAAGGGGGATAGCCCTCCGAGCTTTTGGCGCTGCGTTCCAGCAGGCGCTCCAATTGCTCGAACCCAAGAAGTTGGGGATGGGTCCCCAAGGTCATTTTCGTCATCGACGCATCCTCTTCGCAAGCGATCGTCTGGCAAGATCCCGTTTCGGCGATCCTGAAAGGAAATATGGGGGGCAGATCGCGGCGCTGCAAGCCTCCGGCACATGCCGGGGCTATGCGTGGGCCTCCAAAAGCGGTATTTTGGTCGTCCAACGTGCAGAGATGCGACAGGGTCGGACATGAACGCCTTTTCAGATATTTCCATGAAGTCGGACGAGGTGCTGAAGGTCGAACTTGAGGTGCTCAAACGCGAGCATCGCGACCTCGACGATTCCATCCGTGCCTTGCAGGGCACCGGGACGGCGGATGCGCTGACCTTGCAGCGCCTGAAGAAGCGCAAGCTGCAGCTGAAGGACATGATCGCCTATATCGAGGACCGTCTGTTTCCCGACATCATTGCGTAGACGGATAAGGGGCGCTAACCCGCTTCGGGCACGGATGAGGGATCAGTGATGACGGGTAGCGCGATACGGGTCGGGATCATCATGGGCAGCCAGTCGGACTGGCCGACCATGAAGGAAGCCGCCGATATTCTGGACGAGCTCGGCATCGCGCACGAGGTCCGCATCGTCTCGGCCCACCGCACGCCCGACCGGCTCTGGTCCTATGGCAAGGAAGCAGCCGGACGGGGCCTCAAGGCGATCATCGCGGGCGCGGGCGGCGCGGCGCATCTGCCGGGAATGATGGCCTCCAAGACCCGCGTGCCGGTGATCGGTGTGCCGGTGCAGACCCGCGCGCTGTCGGGCGTCGACAGCCTCTATTCCATTGTCCAGATGCCGCGCGGCTTCCCCGTGGCGACGATGGCGATCGGCGCGGCGGGCGCGGCGAATGCCGGGCTCATGGCCGCCGCGATCCTCGCCAACGAGGACGCCTCTCTCGCCGAACGGCTCGATGCCTGGCGCGAGGCGTTGTCGGCCTCGATCCCGGACGCGCCCGAGCGCGACTGAGACGATTTCTCGAACCCAAGGGCGAAACGCATGACCACCCCCCTTCCCCAAGGCGCGACGATCGGCATTCTCGGCGGCGGCCAACTCGGACGGATGCTATCGGTGGCGGCAGGACGGCTCGGCTTTCGCACACATATTTTCGAGCCGGGCGCGGAGCCGCCAGCAGGGCAACTTGCCCATAGCGTGACGACCGCTCCTTACGAGGATCGCGCCGCACTGACGGCCTTCGCCGAAGCCGTGGACGTCATCACCTACGAGTTCGAGAACGTGCCGACCGAGGCGCTCGATCTCTTGGGCGAGATGCGCCCGATCCGGCCAGGCCGCGAGGCGTTGCGGGTCAGCCAGGATCGCCTGGTCGAAAAGGATTTCCTGTCGGGCCTCGGCCTCTCGGTCGCGCCCTATGCCGATGTCGCGGATGCGGCCGGGCTCTCCGCCGCGATCGAAACGATCGGCGCCCCCGCAATCCTGAAGACGCGGCGCTTCGGATATGACGGCAAGGGGCAGGCACGTATCAGCCGCCCCGAAGATGCCGAGGCCGCGCTTGCGGAACTGAAGGGCGCGCCCGCGATCCTCGAGGGCTTCGTCGCGTTCAGCCACGAGGTCTCTGTCATCGCCGCGCGCGGCAGGACCGGCGAGGTCGCCTGTTTCGATCCCGGCGAGAATGTCCACGAGCAGGGAATCCTGCGGACGACGACCGTGCCCGCTCGCCTCACGCCCGCCCACCGGCAGGACGCGGTCTTGCTCGCGGGGCGGATTCTGAATGCGCTCGATTACGTGGGCGTGATGGGCGTCGAGCTTTTCGTTACGGCGCAGGGTCTTGTCGTGAACGAGATCGCGCCGCGCGTGCATAATTCCGGCCACTGGACGCAGAACGGCTGCGCGGTCGACCAGTTCGAGCAGCATATCCGGGCCATTGCGGGCTGGCCACTTGGCGATGGGGTCCGCCATGCGGACGTCGTGATGGAGAACCTCATCGGCACCGACATGGACCGCGTTCCCGCGCTATCGCAGGAGCGCGACGTCGCTCTCCACCTCTACGGCAAGTCGGAGGTGAAGCCGGGCCGCAAGATGGGCCATGTGAACCGGATCGTCAGAGGCTGAGAAGCCGCTCGGCGAAGGCCCCCGAAAGATAGGCGACCTGCCCACCTGCAAAGGTCGCGGCAACGCGGCTGTCAGCGTCCAGGACCACGAAATCCGCGCGGAGGCCCTCCGCGATCCGGCCTCGGTCCGAGAGGCCAAGCAGACCCGCCGGTCCGTCCGAGACCAGCGACCAGGCGGCGGGCCAATCGCAGATGCCCCGCTCCACCAGCCGCAGCACCGCGGAGAGCGGCGCGGGATAGTGGTAATCTGAGGCGAGCGCGTCGCAGAGCCCAGCTTCGATCAGCTCGATTGCTGCGACGTTTCGCTTGTGGCTCGATCCGCGCACGACATTTGGCGCGCCCATGACGATCCCATCGCCGCCACGGCGCGCTTCCTCAGCGGCATCCAGCGTCTCCGGAAACTCGGCGATCCTCAGACCCTGCCCGCGCAGCCGCGCCCGCGTCTCCGCGTCGCCATCGTCATGCGAGCCGAGCCTCACGCCCTGCGCGCGGAGCCTTTCCGCCAGATCCGAAACCGCCGCGTCCACGCGCGGACCGTTCCGGTGCAGCTCCAGCAGGAGCGCGAAATGCGCCTCCGGGCTGCGGCCGCTCTTGAGCGCCTGACCCGTCATCTGCTTGGGCTGGCGTCCTTCGGCGAGCCGGTCATGTGCGAGATGATCGTTGAAGACGAGATAGTCGATCCCGTAGGTCGCGATCGCCGTCTCGGCGCGGGAGAATTCGTCCAGAAGATGCGTTTCGAGCCGAAGCTGCACGCGCAGATCCACGGGCACATCGGCGCGCATCGCGGCCCAGGCGGCAAAGACCTCTTCGGCGAAGTCCGGCCCGCGCAAACCGCCTTCCCAGGACCAGAACTGGGCGAGATAGGCTGTTGTCACGCCATTGGCGGCGAGCTCTGCCGCCGTCGCGAAAAGGCCCCCTTGCGTGTCTCTCAGCGCACCTCGGCGCGGGGCGACATGCCGCTCGAACCCGTCGCCGTGGGCGTCCACGATCCCCGGCAGGATGCGAAAGCCCGATGCATCGACAACGCGCGCATCGATTTCCGCATCAAAGCGGCCGTTGGCGAAGGCGACATCCCTCTCGTCCCAACCCTTCGGGCCCAGCACCTCCGCCCCGGACAAGCGCAGCGCGATCACGGGCAGATCCCGATCAGGCACGGCAGCTCGTCAAGCGGCAGGATCTCGGCCCATTGCCCGACCGGCCCGAAATGCCCGGTCTCCAGGAACGTCAGAACCTGCGCCATCGCCTCGGGGCTTTGCATGATGAAGGTGTGTGTGAGCGGCAGGGTCAGATGCGCCGTCATCCCGTCCACCCGCGTCGAAGCGACAGACACCTTGCCGTCATCCGCACCCGGAATAAGCGCCGAATAGAATGGGTTCAGCGAACGATTGCCCGCGATCACGCCAAGCTCGAAATCGACAGGGGGCAGCTGCGCGGGCAGATCTTCGGGGCCTGTGCCGAGCTCCTCGCCAGCCGGGCCATTGAGCCACTCGAATACTTCGAGCCCGCCCAGCTCATCGACGAGCTCACTGCCGTGGTTCGGCGGGGCGAGCATGACGACGCGACCAAGCTCGGGCAGCGGGTTTTCAGCCAGCCAGACCCGCGCGAGGATACCGCCCATCGAATGCGTGACAACATGCACCGGCGTCTCGTCGCCGCATTCCCGAACGGCGGCAGGCAGCGTGTCCCGCACCAGCGTCTCGATCCGTTTCTCGGTCGAGGGATATCCCGGCGCGACAATGCGATAGCCTTCAAGTTCGAGAACCTCGGCCAGAGGCAGAAACGACGCCTCGCTCCGCGCGAGCCCGTGCAGCAAGATCACGCAATCGGCCCGCACCGGTGCGGCGAGGAGCGTCAGGAGAAGGACAAGGGCAAAGCGCATGCGCGTGACATAGGCGCTCAGCCCCGCTTCGGAAACGGCAAAACGGAGACCGCGACGCCGCCAAGGACGAGAAGGCTTGCGAGCGCGAAATGCAGACTCGCACTTTCTCCGAGAAAGATCATGCCTCCGCCCAGCGCGATGATTGGCACGGTGAGTTGCGCGACTGCGGCGGCGCTCGCGGCGAGGCGCGGCAAGATGCTGTACCAGAGCGCGTAGCCGAGGCCAGATGTGACCGCGCCCGACAGGATTGCGAGCGCCACACCCGCACCGCTGAGGTTTCCGCCGTCCCCGAACGCGACCCCGATGATCAGGCCGAGAGGCGCTGCCAGCGCGAAATTCGCGGCTGTCCCGACAAGCGGATCGCCCGCGCCGCGCCCAGCCAGCGAGTAGAGCCCCCAACCTAGGCCGGCCGCCGCCATCATGATGCCGTGCGGCAAGCTCACCTCCGCGCCCGAACCAGGCCAGAGGAGCCAGGCGAGCCCGGCAAAGGCGAGCGCGGCCCCGGCCCAGCGCCGCGCCGGCGGTCGCTCCCCGCCCCGGAGCGCGCCACCGAACATCGTGATCTGCACGAAGCCGAAGAGGATCAACGCGCCCAGCCCTGCATCGAGCGAAAGATAAGCCGCCGAGAAGCCGTAGATGTAGATAAGCAACGAAATGACACCGAGCGCGCGGCCTCGCCCTCCCCAGCGCATCCCGCCGCGCAAGGCGTAGGACAATGCGACCAGCGTCACCGCCCCCGCCCAGAGCCGGATCGTGCCGAAACGCGCGGCATCCATGCCCCAATCGGCCAGCGCCATCCGGTTCAGCACCGAATTCGCCGCGAAAGCGGTCATGGTGAGCGCGGTGAGCAGAAAGAGGCGCACAGGCGTCACGCGCCGAACGCTTTGGGATAGACCAGAGCGGGTTCCTTGCTCTTGGCCGGGCCGACGACCAGCGTGTGATCGACCGGAAAGGGCGAGGTCAGTCCCTCGGCCTTGCGAAAGCCGCAGCGCTGGTAGAATCCCGGCTCGCCAAGGACCACGATCGTCTGTCCCGCCGCCTCTGCCCAGCCTGCGAGGAAGCGGCACATGCGCCGCCCGATACCCTGACGCTGCCGATCCGGCGCGACCGCGACCGGCGCAAGGCAGAGCCATCCTTTCGGCGCGATCATCTGCGACAGTGCGAGGTATCCCAAAAGCTGATCGCCCTCCGTGACGACCTGCTCTCCGGCGATGGCACCGGATTTTCGCAAGTGGCGCACGAGATTCGCCTCATCGGGCCCGGGAAATGCCGCGCGGAGCAGCGCCTCGACCGCGTCTTCCTCACCTGCGCGCATCTCGCGCATGAAATCAGTCATAGCGCACTCCCTTCCGGGCCGACAAAGCCCGCAAGGGAGGCCGAGGTCAATCCCACCTTAGCCGAGCGGCGGCTGTCCGTTGGAGGCCGAGAGACCGCCATCCACTGGCACGATCACGCCATTGACCAAGCGCGCATCGTGGCTCGCGAGAAAGGCGATCACGTCGCCGACCTCTTCGGGATGGGCGGCGCGGCCAAGCGGGATGCGCTCCTTGAACTTGCCGTAGAGCGTATCGTTCTCGAGAAGGCCCGAAGCCATGTCCGTCTGCGTGGCCGAGGGTGCGACCGCGTTGACCCGCACGCCGCTTTGATCCGCCTCGAGCGCGAGCGCTTTCACGAAATTCGTAACGCCCCCTTTCGAGGCGTTGTAGGCGAGCATCCCCCAGTCGCCGCCCATGCCCGAGACGGACGAGGTCATCACGACATTGCCGCCGCTTTTCTTCAGATGCGGCCAGGCTGCCTCTGTCATGAGGTATACGCCGGTGAGGTTGATGCGTATGGTCTTGTCCCAGTCCTCGCGGTCGATTTCGCCCATCCGGCCGGGCTCGGCGACGCCTGCGTTGTTGACGAGGATGTCGATGCCGCCGAATGCCTCGACCGCCTGTTCTGTGACCGCGCGCGCGCCATCCTCCGTACCGACATCGGCGGCGACCACGAGAGCGCCGTCGATGTCCTTTGCCACTGCGTCGAGCTTGTCCTTGGTGCGGCCCACGAGCACGACGTGCGCGCCCTCTTCGCCGAACCTGCGTGCGGCGGCCGCGCCGATGCCGGAGCCTGCGCCGGTGACGACGACGGTCTTGTTCTTGAAGCGGTTCATGCTGCTCTCCTGTGCGATATCCTCGATAGAACGAAGGGCCGCATCCCGCGTTCCCTGAAAAAGAAAAGGGCCCGCGCGCGGCGGGCCCTTTCGGTGTCTCGGTCGGTGACCGGCAGATTACATCATGCCGCCCATGCCGCCCATGTCGGGCATGCCGCCACCGGCACCGCCGCCATTGTCCTTCTGCGGACGGTCGGCGACCATGGCTTCGGTGGTGATCAGGAGGCCCGCCACGGAGGCTGCATCCTCAAGCGCGGTACGCACGACCTTCGCGGGGTCGATGACGCCAAACTTGAACATGTCGCCATATTCGTCGGTCTGAGCATTGTAGCCGAACTTCAGATCGTCGCTTTCGCGGATCTTGCCTGCAACGACGGAGCCGTCGACGCCTGCGTTCTCGGCGATCTGGCGCAGCGGGCTTTCCAGAGCGCGGCGCACGATGGCGATACCGGCATTCTGGTCGCTGTTCGCGCCCGTGAGACCTTCGAGAGCCTTCGCACCCTGGACGAGCGCAACGCCGCCGCCGACCACGATGCCTTCCTGGACAGCCGCGCGGGTTGCGTTCAGCGCGTCATCGACGCGGTCCTTACGCTCTTTCACTTCGACCTCGGTCATGCCGCCAACGCGGATCACCGCGACGCCGCCTGCGAGCTTGGCCACACGTTCCTGCAGCTTCTCGCGGTCGTAGTCGGAGGTCGTCTCTTCGATCTGGGTGCGGATCTGGCCGACGCGCGCCTCGATCTCGGCGCTGTCGCCCGCGCCATCGACGATGGTGGTCTCGTCCTTGGAGATGTCGACCTTCTTGGCCTGGCCGAGCATGTCCATCGTGACGTTCTCGAGCTTCATGCCGAGATCTTCCGAGATCACCTGGCCGCCGGTGAGGATCGCGATGTCCTGCAGCATGGCCTTGCGGCGGTCGCCGAAGCCCGGTGCCTTGACGGCTGCGATCTTGAGGCCGCCGCGCAGCTTGTTGACGACGAGCGTGGCCAGAGCCTCGCCTTCGACGTCTTCAGCGATGATGAGGAGCGGCTTCTGCGACTGGATGACCTGCTCGAGGAGCGGGACCAGCGGCTGCAGGGAGGAGAGCTTCTTCTCGTGGAGAAGGATCATGCAATCCTCGAGTTCCGCGACCATCTTCTCGGAGTTGGTCACGAAGTAGGGGGAGAGATAGCCACGGTCGAACTGCATGCCTTCGACGACTTCGACGTCGGTCTCCATGCCCTTGTTCTCTTCGACGGTGATGACACCCTCGTTGCCGACCTTCTGCATGGCGTCGGCGATCATGGTGCCGATCGACTCTTCGCCGTTTGCGGAGATGGTGCCGACCTGTGCCACTTCGTCGGAATTCTCGACCTTGCGGCTGGCATTCTTGATGTGCTCGACGACCTTGGTGCAAGCGAGGTCGATGCCGCGCTTGAGATCCATCGGGTTCATGCCCGCGGAGACGGCCTTGACGCCTTCCTTGACGATGGACTGCGCGAGCACGGTCGCGGTGGTGGTGCCGTCGCCGGCCTCGTCGTTGGTGCGGGAAGCAACTTCCTTCACCATCTGCGCGCCCATGTTCTCGAACTTGTCCTCAAGCTCGATTTCCTTGGCGACGGAGACGCCGTCCTTGGTGATGCGCGGTGCGCCGAACGACTTGTCGAGGACCACGTTGCGGCCCTTGGGGCCGAGCGTCACCTTGACCGCATCGGCCAGTACGTTGACGCCCTTGAGCATACGATTGCGGGCGTCGGTATCGAACTTCACGTCCTTAGCAGACATATTTTGTCACTCCTTGTTCGGGGTCAGAAAGAAAACGTTTCCGGAGGAAATCGCCCTTCAGGCGGCTTTCGCTTCGGCTGCATCGGCGATGATGCCGAGAATGTCGCTTTCTTTCATGATGAGCAGCTCTTCGCCGTCGATCGACACTTCCGTGCCGGACCACTTGCCGAAGAGGATCTTGTCACCCTCTTTCACGGCCGGAGCGATCAGCTCGCCGTTGTCCTTGCGCGCGCCTTCGCCACACGCGATCACGATGCCTTCAGCCGGCTTTTCCTTGGCGGTTTCCGGGATGATGAGGCCGCCCTTGGTCTTGTCGTCACTTTCGACACGACGGACCAGGACACGGTCATGGAGCGGTTTGAATGCCATCTTCGAGTCTCCTTGGCTCAAAGTTCGTTCCTGTTGGCGTCCCCCCTCAGGCAGACGCATTAGCACTCACCAGAGTCGAGTGCCAACGCCGTCGAGATAGGGAGGGTGCGACAGGGTGTCAAGCAAGCTCTGGAGAGATTTTTATCGGCTCTCTGCCGTCTCGGAGATGGGCTTTGCGCCCGCTTTCAGCCAAGCCGCGAAATCCGCCTCGGACAGCGCGCCCGACGCAAGATCTTCCATGGCGCGCACGCCCTCCACCGGATCAGGCCGAAACGCATATCCGTTGAGTCGGAGAAAGGCGACCGAGGTGACGAAAGCCGTGCGCTTGTTGCCATCGACGAAGGCGTGCGCCTTGGCAATTCCGAAGGCACATCCCGCCGAAAGGTCGAAGAGGTCCGGATTGCCATATGCATGGATGTTGAGCGGCCTGCCCAGAGCCCCCTCAAGAAGGCCCGCGTCACGCAGACCGGACGCTCCGCCATGCCGAGAGATTTGCCGGTCATGGATAGTCTTCACAGCCGCAAGCGGCACCCAGACAGGCGCGGTCACGCCAGTGCGGCCAGAAGATCGCGGTTCTCGTCCATCACCGTTTCGGCTGCTGCAAGCGCCTCCGCGACCGAGGGATCATGCGCCATGATCCGCAGCGTCCCGTCATCGCCGCGCACCACATAAAGAGTGTCACCTTCCTTGGCGTCGAGAATGGCGAGCATTTCGGTCGTGAGGGTCATGGCCGCCGAATTGCCGACCTTGCGAATTTTGGTTTCGATCATTGCGGCCTCCGGGCGTATATACGTACATATATACACAAGGCCCGATACATGTCCATCTCAGCGCGAATCTTCCCAACTTCCGGCCCAATGCGCCAGACCCGCATGCCCCCCGGCGGTCAGCGTATAGACCCCCGTCTCCACCTTCTCGAACCAGCCATAATGGTTGTCGCGCATGATCCGCGTGGCCTCTGGCACGCCCGTAGCCTTTGCGACGATCGCGCCCTTCTCCGCGCCGCTTGCCGCCAGATAGGCCGCGCATGCGAGGGCATCCTGCCGATAGCCGGTGACAAGCCCGTGCCGCGTTGCGCCGCCATCGTTCGGATCGCCGCGCAGGCGCTCGAACTCGCGCAGGAGCCGAGCTTGCGCCTTGCGGTTCTTTCGTGGCGCGTAGGGCCCCGGATCGGCATGGACCTCGACCTTGCCGTCCCGCGCCCGCACCGTCAGAAACCCGAGCCCGAGCCTGCGGCAGAGCGCGACATTGTCCTTCAGCGCCCGCTTCGCACGCACGCCCGAGGGACGCGCCACGGCAAGATAGACGTGATCGGTGAGCGACAGCCGCGCAATGCCCTGATGCACCAGGCCGAGCGTGACGGATCGCTTCAGCTCCACGATCACCGGCGGCTCGCCCGCGCGGCACGCCACCACATCCGCCGCTCCGACCTCGCCTTTGACGTCGTAGCCCTGTGCTTGGAGATAGGCCTTGATCGGCGCGTAGAGATCGCTTTCCCGTGACATCGCGGCTCAGACTCCTCGCGGATCTTGCCGCTGGCAAGCCCCTCTCCTAGCGTTGATTGAACACTTGTGGAGCTTCTGCCGATGCGCGTCTTTTTCTCCGTCCTCTTCTGGCTCATCGGCAGCACGCTGGCCCATGCCGACTGCGCCGGAACGGACCTGCGGCCGACCCTCTCGGACGCGGCGCGCGCGGAGATCGCGACACGCATCCGGGACATGCCGAATCCCACCGGCAACCACTGGCTCGCCACGCGTGGCGCACAGGAAATCCGCCTCGTCGGCACGATGCATGTGGATGATGGCCGCTTCGACGCCGTGACGGAGCGATTGCGTCCGCTGGTCGCGGCCTCTGACCTTCTGCTGCTCGAACTCACCGCCGAGGAGGAGGCCGCGATGGTCGAGAGGCTCGCCTCCGATCCGTCCTTTTTCGTTCTCGAAGACAGTAGCTTGCCCGACCTTCTGCCCGAAGACGACTGGCAGCGCATCGCGGAGGCGGTCAGTGCGCGTGGTATGCCGCCCTTCATGGCCGCCAAGTTCAAGCCCTGGTACGTCTCGATGATCCTGGCCATGCCGCCTTGCATGGACGTGACCCTCGGCGGGGCGACGGGACTTGACGCGCGGCTTCAGGATGTCGCGCGCGAGACCGGCACGCCCACCGCCGCGCTGGAGGATCCCATCACCGTCTTCGAGGCTTTCGAAGCGATCCCTCTCGAGGAGCAGGCCGAGACGATCACGGCGGGCATTCTTCCACCGAACGTTGCCGAAGACATCTTCGCCACGCTCCGGGAGGCCTATTTCGAGGAACAGACCGCCGAGAGCTGGGTGCTGTCGGGTGTGCTGACCGCAGAAGCTTCGGACGCGGACCCTCGCGAGGTCCGCTCCGCCATCGCGGAGATGGAAGGTGCGCTGCTTCGCGATCGCAACCGCGCCTGGATGCCGGTGATCCTTGACGCCGCCACGCCTGGCACCTCGATCATGGTCGCGGCAGGCGCGGCGCATTTGCCGGGCGAGGATGGGCTTCTTGCGCTGCTCGAAGCGCAAGGCTTCACCCTCGAACGCCAGCCGTTCTGAGCCTCAGGCCGCGAGCCCGCGGCCTTTCAGAAGCGCGTCGACACCCGGCATCTTGCCACGGAAACTGACATAGAGATCTTCGGCCTCGGCCGATCCGCCCTTGGACAGGATGAAGCGCTCCAGCTTCTCGGCCATCGCGGCATGGAACGCCCCGCCTGCCTCCTCGAAGGCGGCGAAGGCATCGGCATCCATGACTTCGGACCACATGTAGCTGTAATAGCCCGAGGAATAGCCGTCGCCCGCGAAGACATGCGCGAAATGCGGCGTGGCGTGACGCATCGCGATGGCCTCGGGCATGCCCATTTCCTGCAGGATCTCCGCCTGCCGCGCCATTGGATCGGCGGGCGGCGGGCCGTCGTGGAACTCGAGGTCCACCATCGCGGAAGCCACGTATTCCACGGTCTGGAAGCCCTGATCGAAATTCGCAGCCTTCAACACCTTATCCAGCATCTCCTGCGGCATCGGCTCGCCGGTCTCGACATGGGTGGCATAGCTCTTCAGCACCTCGGGGACTTCGAGCCAGTGCTCATAGAGCTGCGAGGGCAATTCGACGAAATCCCGCGCCACGCTGGTCCCGGCCATCGAGCCGAACTCCACATCCGACAGGATCTGGTGCAGCGCGTGGCCGAACTCGTGAAAGAGCGTTCGCGCGTCATCGTAGGACAAAAGCGCGGGCGTGCCTTTCGAGGGCTTGGCGAAGTTGCAGACATTGACGACGATCGGCGTCTTCACCTCCGGGCGCTTGGCCTGCATCCGCATCGCCGAGCACCACGCGCCCGAGCGCTTGGAAGCGCGCGCGAAATAGTCGCCCACGAACACCGCGAGGTGCTGGCCGTGTCGCGTTACCTCCCAGGCGCGGCAATCGGAGTGGTAAAGACCGACATCGAGCGGTTTGAATTCGAGCCCGAACAGACGGTTCGCGCAGTCGAATGCCGCCTCGATCATCCGTTCGAGCTGCAGGTAGGGTTTCAGCGCGGTTTCATCGAGGTCATGCTCCGCCTTCCGGCGTTTCTCCGCGTAATAGCGCCAGTCCCAGGGCTGCAGCGGGCCGTTCACGCCCTCGTCCTGCATGAGCGCGGCAAGCGCGTCCTGGTCGGCGAGCGCCTGCGCCTTTGCCGGCTCCCAGACCGCTGTCAGAAGATCGCGCACCGCGGCGGGCGTGCCGGCCATCTCGGTCTCGAGCTTGTAGGCCGCGAAGCTGTCGTAGCCGAGAAGCTTCGCCCGCTCTTCGCGCAGAGCCAGAACCTCGCGGGCGATCTCGCGATTGTCGGTCTCGCCCCCGTTCGCGCCGCGGGACGTCCAGGCCCGCCAGGCGCGCTCGCGCAGATCGCGGCGGGCCGAGAATTGCAGGAATGGCACGATCAGCGAGCGTGACAGCGTGATCACCGGCCCGCCCGCACCGCGCTCTTCCCCCGCCGCGCGGGCGGAGGCCTTCACGAAGTCCGGCAGCCCGGTGAGGTCATCCTCGGACAGCTCCATCTGCCAGCCCGCCTCGTCCGCCAGAAGGTTCTGCGTGAACGCTGTGCCGAGCACGGAGAGCCTCGACTTGATCTCGCGCATCCGGTCCGCGTCACTGCCCTTGAGCGCCGCCCCGGCGCGCACGAACCCGCGGCGGGTGAGTTTCAGCAGTCGCTGCTCTTCGGGACCGAGGTCGTGCTCTTCACGGGTCTGCCACAGCGCCTCGATCCGCGCGAACAACGCCGCATTGGCGTAGATGCCCGAAAAATGCGCCGAGAGCTTCGGCGAGAAATCCCGCTGCAATTCCTGGCGTCTGGGGTTGGTGTCCGCCCCGGCCACCGCGAAGAAGGCCGACAAGACCTTGTCGAGCGCCGCACCCGCGCCTTCCAGCGCGACGATCGTGTTCTCGAAAGACGGCGCGGCGGGGTTCTCTGCGATTGCCGCGATCTCGGCATCATGTTCGATCAGCGCGGTCTCGAGCGCGGGCGCGTAATCCTCGTCGGATATCTCGGCGAAAGGCGGGATGCCGAACGGGGTGGACCAGGGCTCGAGAAGCGGATTGTTCATTGGGGGATCTCCTTTGCGAAGATACCTATGGCGCGCGCTGCCCCGCGGCAACGCCCCACCGGGGACAAAGCGACGGCGCCCCCTCTTTGGATTGGTAAAAATACCCGCGGGGAGCGCGAGGGGCTGGCCCCTCGCACCTCTGCCTCAGCGCCGCGGTTTGGCCCGAAGCGTGGGATCGGCCTCGCGCGGATCTTCCGGCCAGGGATGCTTGGGATACCGCCCGCGCATGTCCTTTCGCACATCGGCGTATGAACTTTCCCAGAAGCCCGGCAGATCCATCGTGGTTTGCACCGCGCGCCCGGCCGGGGACAAAAGCGTGACCTTGAGGGGTTTCTCCCCGACCTTCGGGTGCACGCGCTGACCGAACATCTCCTGCAGCCGCAGAGAAATCTCCGGCACGTCGCCGGAATAATCGATCGGGATCGACCTGCCGAGCGGCGTTGTGAAACTGCCGGGAACCGCGCGATCAAGCGCTTGCCGTGCCGCGAAATCGAGCCGCGCCTCCAGTGCGGGCAGCAGGTCGAAGCGCTTCCAGTCCTGCCGGCTCAGAACGCCGCCGAGAAACGGCAAGAGCCAGTCCTCCAGCGTCGCCATCAAGGTCTCCTCGTCCGATGCGGGTAGGTCAAGGCCCGCCTCGCGGCCGATCTCGATCCGCGCGAGGAAGCGCTGCGATTTCGCCTGAATCCCGAGCCCCATGTCCCGCACCCCGTCCAGCATCGCCTCCGCCAGCGCGTCTGGCGGCGCGTCCCGCCAGATCCGGTCATCGAGGGCGATCTGACCGAGCCGCTCCTGCTCGCGCGCGAGAACGCGGGCGTCGCGGCGGGACCATTCGCAGAGGCGCATCCAGCCGATGCGATCGGCGAAGACCGCGCGCAGCTCGCCTTCGGTGATCTGGATCGCCTGCCGGATACGCGCCTCGCGCCGATCGCCGTCAAGATCGGTCGCCACGATGAGGCGCGCCGATCCCAAGGGGTCGTCCTCGCTCAACGCGCCGCCCGATCCGCCCGAAAGCTGGTAGCGCGGCGCATCACCCTTGCGGCGCAGCCCGATCCGGTCGGGATAGGCAAGCGCGGCCATCTCGGCAGTCGAGAGCCCGGCATCCTCGCCACCAAGCCTTGCCAGCCGCTTGGCCTCGGCCTTGATCCGTTCGAGCCCGCCTCGGCTCACCTCGAAAGGCCGCCCTGCGGCGAAGCCCTTGGGATCGCGCAGCGCCTCGAGCCGAAGCGTCAATTCCGCAGGCGCGCCGCGCAGAGGATCGCGATCGGACAGCAGCGCGGCAAGGGCCGCAGCCCCTTGTCCCGCTCGCGCAAGCATGTGTGCGAGACGCGGGTGCAGTGGCATTCGGGCCATGTCACGTCCATGAGCCGTGACCCGGCCCCCCGCATCGAGCGCGCCAAGCTCCGCCAGCAGCGACCGCGCTTCGGAATAGGGCCCCTGCGGCGGCCGCGTCAGGAACGGCAGATCCTCCGGCCCCGCGCCCCAGACCGCGAGCTCGAGCGCAAGTCCGGCAAGATCCGCGACCTCGATTTCCGGCGGCGCGAAGGCGGGCATGCCGCCTTCCTCTCCCTTGGTCCAGAGACGGTAGGCGACGCCGGGCGCGACGCGCCCCGCCCGGCCCGCGCGCTGCTTCGCCTCGGCTTTCGAGGCCCGCTCTGTCACCAGACGCGACATGCCCGAGCCCGGATCGAAGCGCGCCCGCCGCGCGAGCCCGGCATCGACGACGACACGGATATCTTCGATGGTCAGCGAGGTTTCCGCGATGGACGTGGCAAGCACCACCTTGCGGCCCGAGGGTTCGGGCCGGATCGCCGCGCGCTGTTCGGCGAAGGGCATCGCGCCGAACAGCGGACGGATCTGCACATCCGCGCCGACACGTTTGCCAAGCTGCGCCGCGACGGCGCGGATCTCGCGCTCACCCGGCAGGAAGACGAGGATGCCGCCCTCCTCGACACCGAGAGCCTCCGTGACGGTCTCCGCGACCGCATTCTCAAGCCGCGCACCATTGGCGAGTGGCACATCGCGCCAGCGGATATCGACCGGAAAGCTGCGTCCTTCCGAGGTAATGACAGGAGCGTTCAGAAGATCTGCCACGGGTCCGGCATCAAGCGTCGCCGACATGGGCAGAAGGATCAGATCCTCGCGCAATGCGCCCGCGACCTCGAGACAGAGCGCGAGGCCAAGATCGGTATTGAGCGAGCGTTCGTGAAATTCGTCGAAAAGCACCGCGCCGACGCCGGCAAGCTCGGGGTCCGATTGCAGGCGACGCGTCAGGATCCCTTCGGTGACGACCTCTATCCGGGTCGCCTTCGACACCTTGGCCTCGCCCCGGATACGGTAGCCGACCGTCTCGCCCACCCGCTCGCCCAGCGTCTCGGCCATACGTTCGGCGGCAGCGCGCGCGGCGAGCCGGCGGGGCTCCAGCATCAGGATTGTGCCGTCGACCAGACCCGCCTCAAGAAGCGCCAGCGGCACCCGCGTCGTCTTGCCCGCACCCGGCGGGGCCTGCAGGACCGCGCGGCCCTGCTGCCCGATCGCCTTAAGAAGCGCCGGCAGCGCGTCTTCGATGGGCAGGCTCATGCCGGGCGAAGGCGGTGCTGCGGCAAGCTCACGCGCCCACGCACCACCGCATGATGGCCTTCTGCGCGTGCAGCCGGTTCTCGGCCTCGTCCCAGATCACCGAATGTGGTCCGTCCATCACCTCTGAGGTGACTTCCTCTTCCCTGTGCGCGGGCAGGCAATGCATGAAGAGCGCATCCTCCTTGGCGCGGGCCATGAGGTCGCGATTGACCTGGTAGGGGCGCAGCATGTTGTGCCGCCGCTCCCGCGCGCTCTGGGCGTCGTGCATCGACACCCAGGTATCGGTGATGACGAGATCCGCGCCCTCGACCGCCTTCTGCGGATCGCGCTCGATACTGACATTGGCGCCCGCATTCCGGGCGAGCCCCACGAATTCCATCTTGGGATCGAGCTGCACTGGCCCGGTGAAGGTGAAGTCGAAGCCGAATTGCGCGGCCGCATGCAGCCAGGAGGAGCAGACGTTGTTGCCATCGCCCGACCAGACGACCTTCTTGCCCGCGATCGGGCCGCGATGCTCCTCGTAGGTCATCACGTCGGCCATGATCTGGCAGGGATGCGTGCGGTCGGTGAGCCCGTTGATGACCGGGACTGTGGCGAACTCAGCCATCTCGGTCAGCACGCTCTCGTCGAAGGTGCGGATCATGATGAGGTCGACGAAGCGCGACAGCACGCGCGCGGTATCGGCGATGGTCTCACCGTGGCCGAGCTGCAGGTCGGAGCCCGAAAGCACCATCGTCTCGCCCCCCATCTGGCGCACGCCCACGTCGAAGGAGACGCGGGTGCGGGTCGAGGGTTTCTCGAAGATGAGGGCGACCATGTGGCCGGCGAGCGGCTGTTCGGCATCGGGCACGGCCTTGCCTGCGCCGTTGCGCGCCGACTTGATGCGCTGCGCGGCGTCGAGGATGGCGCGCAGATCGCCGGGATCGGTCTTATGGATGTCGAGGAAATGCTTCATCTTTCTGGTCTTTCGGATGCGCCGGGGCGGCCCGGCGAAGAATATGGGATCAGGCGGCGACGGCGCTCGCGGCGCGGCCGAGACGGGAGACGGCCTCGCCGATCTCCTCTTCGGTGATCGTGAGCGGCGGCAGAAGGCGCAGCACGTTGTCGCCTGCGGGAACGGTAAGGATCTCGGCCTCATACCCGGCCTTCATCACGTCGGTATTGGTCGCCTTGCAGACGAGGCCCAGCATCAGGCCCGATCCGCGCACCTCGGTGAAGACCTCGGGATGCTCGGCCACGAGACCTTCGAGCCTCTGGCGGAGATGGGCCGCGCGGCGGCTGACGCCGTCGAGAAAGCCCGGCGCGGTCATCACCTCCATGACCTTGAGGCCCACGGCGCAGCCCAGGGGATTGCCCCCATAGGTCGAGCCATGCGTGCCCGCGGTCATCCCCGAGGCAGCCTTTTCGCTCGCCAGCACCGCGCCCAGGGGGAAGCCCCCACCGATGCCCTTGGCGACCATCATGATGTCTGGCGCGATCCCGGCCCATTCATGGGCGAAAAGACGGCCCGTCCGGCCCATACCGCATTGCACCTCGTCGAAGATCAGAAGCGCGCCGGTTTCGTCGCAAAGCTCGCGCAGGCCCTTGAGGCAATGATCGGGCACGGGGCGGATGCCGCCCTCGCCCTGCACGGGCTCGATGAGGACAGCGGCGGTCTTGTCGGTGACAGCCGCCTTCAGCGCGTCGTGGTCTCCAAACTCGAGATGGGTGAAGCCGGGCAGAAGCGGGCCGAACCCCTTGGTCATCTTCTCCGACCCCGCCGCGGCGATGCCCGCCGAGGAGCGGCCGTGGAAACTGCCCGAGAAGGCCACGATCTCGGTGCGGTCCGCCTGGCCTTCTTCATACCAGTATTTCCGCGCCATCTTCACCGCGAGCTCGCAGCTCTCCGTGCCGGAATTGGTGAAGAAGACGGTATCGGCGAAAGTCGCCTCCACCAGCGCATCGGCGAGCGCCTCCTGCTGGGGAATGCGGTAGAGGTTCGACGTGTGCCAGAGCGCATGCGCCTGCTCCGAGAGCGCCTCAATGAGCGCCGGATGCGCGTGGCCGAGCGCGTTCACCGCGATCCCCGCGCCGAGATCCAGGAAGCGTCGCCCATCCGCCTCGATCAGCCAGGCCCCCTCACCCTTCACGAAGGTGAGCGGCGCACGGTTGTAGGTCGGAAGGACGGACGGGATCATGTTCGTATCCTCGAAATGGAAGGCCTAGGGGTGCCAAGGGCACGGGGCCAAGTCAAGATTTTGCGGGGGGTATGACGGACGCAGGCGCGCCGCGTGCCCGGAAGGGCGCGGCGGGAAGAGGCTCAGCGGCCTCGTCGGGGGTGCTGCGTCAGTGTCATGGGAGGGGTGTTAGCGGGGGTGAGGGATTGTGGCAAGTCGGATGTAGGTTCTTCACGGGCGTTCGCTGAACGCTGAGCCAAGGTCGCTGATGCGGACGAAGTGTGAATTCGCTGCGCATGCAGCGTTGGTTGCGAGCAGCGGCAGCAATGCGCAGGAAGCGTGCTTTGCAAAGTTGGTGCCTTGTCACCGAAGCCGACCTTCGGGACAGCGTAGCGAATGACAGGTCAGAGCCCGACCTACGCCTTAGACGGGTTGCAGCGAACGAACGCTCTCACGAGCAGCCATAAACGCGCAAGAACCACATTGGTTTTTCCTCGGGGTTCTGTCCCGGCTAACCTTCTGACAACGCGAGGCCTCTTGGGGCGGGACAGAAACCACTAATATCGCAAGTTTCGGAACCGGCTTCACAGCACGGTTTGGCGCCGCTCAGACGAGAAGGGGCCTCTTTGCTGCATGACGCGGTTCCACCTCCAGCCACATCAGAGCGGCGATCACAGCAGCCGCACAAAGATCCTTGCCAACTTCACAACAATATGGTTAATCGTAAAGTTAGGAGGACAACCCATGACCCGCTTCGCGACCCGACTGAACTCGTTCGCCGCAAAGGCGGAGGCAGAGTGGCCTGATCACAAAGGCAAGCCGACACCGATGATGACAGCGCGCCGCGCGGCCAAAGTGCCTGGGTTGACCCATGTTGACCTGAACTATCCGGATCACGTATCGGACGATCCGAAGGCCGTCCGCTCCGAGATCAACGACATGGGGCTTGAGATCAACGGTCTGGCTATGCGCTACTACACCAATCCCGCATTCAAGCTTGGCGCTTTCACCAATCCCGACGCGGCAGTCCGACGCGAGGCGATCGATCTGACCAAAAAGGGCATCGATGCCGCTCTGGAAATGGACGCGCCTCTGATGACTCTTTGGATGGGTCAGGATGGCTTCGATTACAGCTTTCAGGGCGACTACTCTAAAATGTGGGAGGATGAGGTCAGTGGCATACAGGAGGTGGCTGAATATGCCCCTGAATGCCTGATTTCCATCGAGTACAAGCCAAATGAGCCCCGCTCATTCGCACTTCTACCCGATGCCGCAACGACCTTGCTTGCCATCGATGAGACCGGGGCAAAAAATCTCGGTGTCACACTCGATTTCGCGCATGTTCTCTATGCGGACGAGATGCCAGCCTTCGCCGCCGCTCTGATCACCCGCCGCTCGCGCCTGCTCGGCGTGCATCTCAACGACGGATACGCCAAGCGGGATGATGGCCTGATGGTAGGCTCTGTTCACCCTCAGGCCACTCTTGAGCTGCTAACCCAGATCCGGCGGGACGGGTATGAGGGGGTGATTTACTTCGACACCTTCCCGGACGCATCGGGCATCGATCCGGTCGAGGAATGTGCCGCGAACATCGAGATGGTCGAGCGGCTGATGGCGATGGCCGAGAAGGTCGAGGCTGACAACACACTGAGATCCGCCATTGGCAAACAGAATTCCCCCGCTGCGCAACGCGCCGTACAGAGGATCCTCACGGGCGGCTAAAATTCACGACATCATAGATCTACGTAAAGGGAGGAGACCCAAATGACGAAGACATTGAAGACGATCCTGCTCGCTGGAACTTTTGCGAGCAGCGCCGGCCTTGCCATGGCGCAAGACCTGCCACCCCTGAACTCCGATACTGAGGTGGACCGCATCGACTGGTCGCAGCTCGAAGCCGAGTTCGGTCCGGTTCCGGCTCCGACCGAGGATGCTTCGGTTGGTGGCGTCTCAAAAACGCTGACGAACGAATACTGGCGGTCGCTGGGTATCGGTTACAAGAATGTCGCCGATGAGTATGGCGTTGATTTCGCCTATCAGGCGGCGCCGAGCGAGGGCGATCAACTGGCGCAGCTATCGATCGCCGAAAACATGCTATTGCAGGGCTATGACGCGCTGTTGTTCTCGCCGCAGACCGACAACAACCTGCAGCCAGCGCTGGAGCGCGCGAGATCGCAAGACATCCCTGTGGTGAACGTGAATGATGCGGTCATCCCCTCGGTCGAACATTATGTAGGAAACGTTCAGCGCGACAACGGCGTGCGCGTGGCGCAATGGTTCATCGAAAACACCGATGGGGGCAAAGTTGCGGTGATCGAGGGCCAGCCTGGCGTGTTTGCTGCGGGTCAGCGTACCGACGGCTTTACCACCACTATCAATGAGATAGATGGTCTCGAAGTGGTAGCGAGCGTTCCCGCGAACTGGAGCCGCGAAGAGGCCTACAACGCAGCGTCGACTATCCTGCAGCAACATCCCGACCTGATCGGCTTTTATGCCAACAACGACGGCATGGCGCTTGGCGTGGTCGAGGCGGTTAAGGCGGCCGATCTTCAGGAGCAGGTAGCTGTATTCGGCACCGACGGCATCTCGGACGCCTACGACTCGATCCGAGCGGGAGACCTAACCGGAACCGTCGACAGCTTTCCCGTCCTGACAGGCGAAGTTGCGATGGAAGTCGCTCTGCGCCTTCTTGATGGGCAGGATCTTCCGCGCGTGGTGGCCACGCCCCAAGCTCTGATCACCTCGGAGAACATCGAACAGTACTCCATCGAGGATACCGCTGCGCTGCGCGAGATGCTTCTGGCCGAATAAGGCCGATCCATCGATCGGGGACCGCCGGACGCGTTGTGCGTGTCGTGCGGCTCCCCTCATCGAAAGGTCCCACCATGGCAACCGACATCAACCGTCTCGCCGTCGACGGGATTTCCAAGGGCTTCCCAGGCGTCAAGGCGCTGGAAGATGTGTCTTTTCAGGTCCGCCCCGGCGAAGTTCACGGGCTTCTGGGCGAGAACGGCGCGGGCAAATCCACGATGCTGAATGTTCTGGCGGCTGTTCTGAAGCCCGATGCGGGCGGGATCCGGATCGACGGCGAGACCGTACGCCCTGGCAGTCCCAAAGATGCACGCGCTGCCGGGATCGCGATGATCCATCAGGAACTTCAACACGTCCCGGGACTGAGTGTGGCGCAGAACATCTTTCTGGGCCGACCTCTGAAGATGGCAGGTGGGCTCCTCGTGAACCGGCGTGCCCAAGAGACGCGAGCGCGCTCTATTCTGGCGGATTTGGACCCCAGTATCGATCCGGGTCGACCGATTCATGAACTGAAGGTCGCACAGCAGCAAATCGTCGAGATCGCCCGTGCTTTGTTGGACGATGCGAAGATCATCGCCATGGACGAGCCCACCTCGTCTCTGACGCCCTCGGAGTTCGACAATCTCGCAGCGCTGATCCGCAAGCTGTCGGCGCAGGGGGTCTCGATCATCTATGTCTCGCACAAAATGGACGAAGTGTTCCAAGTCTGCCAACGCGCAACAATTCTGCGTGACGGACGCTTCGTAGCTACAGTCGATCTCACTGAAACCAGCGAGGACGAAGTGATCGCCAGCATGGTGGGGCGCGAAATCCAGGCGGAGCAACATGTCAGCCATGCCGAAGCCGAGACTGTGCTGCGGGTAGAAGGCTTGGGCGACGGTCGGATGATCCGCGACGCCAGCTTTGAGCTGCATAAGGGCGAAGTGCTGGGCCTTGCAGGACTCGTCGGTTCTGGCCGAACCGAGCTGATGCGGCTGATCGCGGGCATCGACCGCGCGACCGAAGGCAGCATCGAAATTAGAGGAAGCGAGCATAGTTTCCGCTCGCCGCGTGAAGCAATCTCGGCCGGGATCGGGCTGGTGCCGGAGGAACGTAAGAAGGACGGCATTGTTCGCGACCGATCTGTCGCATCCAATATAGCCCTGCCCTGCATGAACCGTTTCTCCTCCGCTGGATTGATCCGTCGCGCGCATCTTCGCCGCGAGGCGACCGAACTGATGCAGCAAATGAACCTGCGCCCGCCGAACGTGGACCGGGCCATCGGCCAATTCTCAGGTGGAAACCAGCAGAAGGCCATTATTGGTCGCTGGCTGGCCGCGGATGTAGATATCCTGCTGTTCGACGAGCCGACGCGCGGCATCGACATCGGCGCCAAATCGGAAATTTACGATCTGATCGAGCGGCTCGCGGCGCAGGGCAAATCGATTATCGTCGTCAGCTCCGAGCTGCCAGAGATCCTGCGCCTATCCGACCGGGTGATGGTGATGCGCGAAGGCGAGATCGCAGGGGTCCTTTCGGGTTGTGACGTCGACGAAGGCCGGATCGCCGCCCTCGCCATTCCAAAGTCGAAAAGCCGCAGTTCTCAGCGAACTGCCGAACCAGCGTGAGCCAAGCCATGACAAACACATCCGATACCAAGGCCAATGAGGCAGAAGGCCGACGCTCGTTCCTGCCGGCCTTCATCAACCTCCGTGACGCAGGCACGCTTTTTGGCCTTGCGTTGATCCTGATTGTTTTCGCCGTTCTGAACCCTGTCTTCATGACCGCGCCGAATGTACTCAACATCCTGCAGCAATCGTCGATCAATGCCTGCATCGCGCTGGGGATGACCTTCGTCATCATCTCGGGGGGGATCGACCTCTCGGTGGGTCCGGCGGCGGCGATTTCGGCCGTTGCGGGCGCCGCACTCATGACCGCGGGGGTTCCACTGCCCGTAGCATTGCTGGGCGCCATGGGCACAGGAATGTTGTGCGGGTTGTTCAATGGTTGCCTGATCGCCTTTGCAGGCCTTCAGCCGTTTATCGTAACCTTGGGGGGCCTTTCGCTCTATCGGGCGCTTGCACTGATCTTCACCGGCGGCAATCCTATTTTCGGTATTCCCACCGAATTCCGTGCATTTATCAACGGTGATCTTCTGGGCGTTCCGGTCCCTGTCGTCATCGTCGGCCTAATCGCTCTGCTATTGTGGATCGTTCTGAACCGCACTCCATTTGGTGAGTACATCTTGGCCGTTGGAGGTAACCAGGAGGCAGCGCGCATCGCAGGCGTTCCCGTCGCTCGTACAAGGATAACTGTATACGTGATGTCGGGTGGCCTTGCTGCGGTCGCCGCTCTGATCCTGATGGGCCGACTGGGCGCGGCTGATCCCACGATGGGCAATCTTTGGGAGCTCGACGCCATCGCAGCGGCCGCCATTGGGGGTGCGTCACTGATGGGCGGCAAGGGGTCGGTCGTCGGTACGCTACTGGGGGCGGTTATCCTTGGTTCGCTTCGCAACGGACTGACGCTGATGAACGTGCAGGCGTTCTATCAACTTCTTGCGACAGGCATTATTATAATCGTTGCTATGCTCATTGACCGAGCCACAAGAGGAAGAGCCTGATACATGAATATCGACCCGCGCACCGTTGGAGCAAGAGTGAGGATGCGGACCCCGTCCCTCACGCCGCTGGAAGCGCGGGTCGTCAATACGATCACCGGACGCACGGACATGGACATGACCACCTCGCTTCGCGAGGTGGCCGAAGATTCTGGTGTCTCTGATGCGATGATCGTCAAGATAGCCAAGAAGCTGGGCTTCAACGGCTTCAGAGATTTTCGTGAAGCACTGGTCAGCTATCAGCAATCCGACGTCGCCTCGCTCCATAGCGAAATCTCGCCGGAGGACAGTTCCTCCGACATAGTGCGCAAGGTGTTCAACACCGCAGTCCAAGCCATCGAAGAAACCATGTCGATTCTCGATATGGAGGCCTTCGATCGGGCGTCAACGCTGCTACACGGGGCGCGACAACGAGACTTCTACGGCCTTGGCGGATCGGCCCAGATTGCGCGTGACGTGTCACACAAGTTCCTGCGCATCGGTCTGCGCAGTGCCGTGTTCGACGATTCGCACATGATGCTGATGTCAGCTGCCCTGCTCGGGCCCGACGACGTAGTGGTCAGTTTCAGTCACTCCGGTGCGACCTCTGCCGTGATCGACGCAACGCGCTTGGCGCGGCAGAACGGAGCTCGCACCATCGCTCTAACCAATTATAATAACGCGCCAATCACCGAGATTGCCGACGTCGTTCTATGTTCGACTGCTCAAGGGTCACCTCTGCTCGGAGAGAACGCGGCAGCCCGGATCGCCCAGCTCAACATCATGGATGCGATCTTCGTCTCAGTCGCGCAGCGCGATTTTGCATCTGCCGAGAGCCAGCTGGCACGGACGATGAAATCCGTCGACAGCAAGCGGGAAAAATAGGAGCCTGCACATGGCGAACACGACCGCAGCCGTCGTCGTTGTCGGCAGCCTGCACTACGACATTTTCGTCGAGGCGCCACACCGCCCCGCACCGGGTGAGACCGTGACTGGAATGCGCTGGTTTCCCAAGTTCGGTGGCAAGGGTGGAAATCAGGCTGTCGCGACTGCCCAACAAGACATTTGTACGCTAATGGTTTCGGCTGTAGGCAATGATGGCTTCGCCGAGTTCCTGCTTGCGGGTCTGCAAACCGGCGGTGTGGATACGGCTCATGTGAGCCGAGCCAAAGACGTAGGCACAGGCATGAGCGTCGCAATAAGCGACGCATCCGGCGACTACGGAGCGGTCATCGTGTCGGGATCAAACCTGATGATAGACCCGCAACAGCTCGAGGTGCCCGAGCTGTGGGATGGTGCCACGCATCTTATCCTGCAAAACGAAATCCGCGAGGAGACCAATCTCGTCGCCGCTCGTGCGGCAAGGTCGCGGGACGTTACCGTCTGCCTGAACGCCGCCCCTTGGCGCCCTATGTCAGACGAGTTTCTTTCGCTCGTCGACATCCTCGTCGTCAACGCGATTGAGGCGGAGGCGATGTGCGGCGTCGACGTCAACGACCTCGATACGGCACAGAAAGCCGCGGCGGCACTGTCTCAGCGTTTCGCCTACGTGGTGGTCACAGCGGGAGGTGATGGCGTCGCTTTTGCTTCGGACGCAGACAAATTTGCAGTGCCGGGGGAGAAGGTTGAGGTCATCTCAACTCACGGGGCCGGTGACTGCTTCATCGGAACTTTGGTTGCCCGTCTTGCTGCCGGGGACGGTTTTAGTCGGGCACTCGAACTTGCCAATCGCGCTGCTGCTCGCCACGTCTCGACGTATTGACTGTCCTCCCGCTTTGGGAATTGGCCTGACTGCTGGCCACTGTACACTCAACTTGGGGAAGAAGGCTTGCCCGCCTACCACCCATGCACCATTTTACTCAATAGTTTTCGCTAATAGCTACCGTTTGTGTTCACACTCGAAGCTCCTTTCGTCGAAGGTCGGCTGCGTCCGCGATACTGCCGCTCAGATTCGCCGCGGCGAAGGTGGGCAGCGAGCCGATTCTGTGGAAAAACACCCGTTTGCTGGCGCAGAATATCGACGCATGGAAGGGGCACGAGCGCCTTTCGTGTCAGGCTTTTCGCGGTTGCTGCGGTGCAGGAAGGATCTTGGCCAGTTTGCGGAGGTTTTGGGCGGCTGCGGCGAGGAGGAATTCGTCGTTTGCGCCGTATGAAGCCACCTGCTCAAACATTGCGGCTCATTCAAAACAAACCTCCAACCCTTCAATAGGGTTGGAGGTAAGTTCTTCGGCGCCATCTCTCCTT
>NZ_FOXV01000011.1 GCF_900115815.1 Roseivivax halotolerans
ATGACGGCAACGCGCCGCCCGTCGCGGTTGTTCAGGACACGATTCAGGAGCGTGGTCTTCCCTGCACCGAGAAAGCCGGAAAGGACGGTCACGGGCAGCTTTGGCTCTGTCTGGGTCATCTGGGCCTCACCTAATTACGTTATATTGTAACGTTTATGCATAGCATCAGGATGAGGCAACCCTTCCCGGCGCACCGAACCATCGCGCAGGCGAAATCACGCGGAGCGTGGATCAAAAAACGCCGCCGCGACCGATCTTTTGCGGCTACGGCGACGACTGGGACGTATCACACACAAATGAGTGTTGAGGCTACGAGGCGTGGACCGACCGGAGCCCCGCTAGCGACCCGCATGGTTCCGGCCATTGCGTCAGATGGACTGAACAATCCGCAGAACCGCCATCCGGGCCATCCTGGTCCTCTTCCTCGAGAATGGCGCTTTTCATGTCCGAAAGGTCCGTGCTGTGCATCCGGCTCGAAACGCTGTTGAGATAAAGGAAGCGAAAGAACATGATGCCTCCTCACGCTCTGGGTTGCGTATCGGGCTGGATGTCGAGAGTTCTCAACACCCCGTCGAAATGCACCATCTCATCCTTCACGCCCAGCTTGCGGCGTTTGAGCTTCTGGAGCGCCACGCTGCATGGTGCCGGACGCTGGCGTTCGGAGGCGATCCGATCCTCAAGCTCACGGTGCCGCTTCTGCAGGGTCGCGAGCCTCGCCTCGATCGAGAACGGCTTGAGCCGGGCAGACGATGTCATCTCATGTCTCCTTATATGCGTGATGGACAGGGCGCGGCTCTGTGCCGCCCTAGAGATCTGGGGACGCAACGATCCGCCAAAAGACAGCCGCCGCAGATTGTTCGATAGGCTTTACCTATTGAATGGACGCAGCGTTGGGCGATTGGGCCGCAATCGGCGCCACGACTTGAAGGCTTGATCGGAAAAACCGATATTCATGCAAGCATTCAGCAGGATCTGTTCATGCGCGGCGACATCACCCTGAAGCAGCTCATCTACTTCGTCGCGCTCGCCGACACGAAGCATTACCGCCGAGCCGCCGAACGTGTCGGCATCAGCCAGCCCTCGCTCAGCCAGCAGATCCTCGGGCTCGAAGGCGCGCTCGGTCTCGAACTCGTGGAGCGCGGGCAGCGGGGGGCCGTCCTGACACCGAGCGGGCGGACGGTGCTCGCGCAGGCACGGAAAGTCCTGGCCGAGGTCGAGGTTCTGCGCGGCTCGGCGGTCGATGTGCGCGACGGGATCGCGGGCACGATCCGGATGGGCTCGACCCCCACGATCGGCCCGTATTTCCTCCCGCGTGTGATGCGCCGCCTGCATCGGGATCATCCGGGCTTGAAGGTCATCGTGCGCGACGCGCCGCCCGCTGTCCTCCATGAGGAGCTGATCGCAGGACGTCACGATCTGATCCTGACGCAACTTCCGGTCCGGTCGGCCGACATACAGATCCGTCGGCTGTTCCGGGAGCCCCTGAAACTTGCCGTCGCGCAGGATCACCCGCTGGCGGAACGGGAGAGCCTCACCGATGCCGATCTCGCCGGGCGGGACATCTTGGCGCTCGCTGAAACTTACCCGCTCCACGATCAGATCGCCGCCCTGTGCGACGAGCTTGGCGCCGAGTTGCGGCAGGATTACGAGGGCTCCAGCCTGGATGCGCTGCGGCAGATGACGGCGCTCGATATGGGGCTGAGCTTTCTTCCTGCCCTCTACGTTCATTCCGAAGTTGCGGTCGAGGACGGCGACGTCTCGATCCTGCCCTTTCGGCGGGATCGCGTCGTTCGATCGGTGGGTCTCGCGTGGAGACGCCGGTCAGCACACGGCGCGCTCATCGACGCGATCTCGGAGGTCGCGCGCCGCGTCGCACGCGAGCATTACGCGTCCGTCGTGAAGGTGGAGTAGCGGCGGCCGACAGTGATCGCGCTGCCAGCCGCGCGGCCTTCTCAGTTCGACATCAGCTCGAGCGCGTCGCCTTCCAGGATCTCGCCCGTCCCGGCGCTTTCGCCGTCTTTCATCCATTCGAGGGACGTGCCGTCGATCTCTGCCTGGTAGCAGCCGAAGTCGGTGCCGGGATAGCACACGCCCTCGTCGGTGATCTCGTACTCGCCGGATGTCGAGGTATCGTAATAGGTGCCGTCTTCAGCAAAATAGCTGGAATAGCCGCCGCCGCCCATGTCGCCTTGGAACGTGTTGCCGACAAGCGCCTCTTGCAGCTCGTCCTGGGTTGCGGCGAAAGCGGGTGCTGCCAAGGCGGCGATGAATGCGGCGGTCGAAGCGCGTAAAAGTGTCATGGATCATCCTTCATTCTCTGTGATGACCGACAAGCTAGCCTAGCGGCGGATATGTCGAGTCGTCTGGCGAGCTCGATAAGGGCGAGGCTATCTGCGCCGCCCCAGCAACCAGATGAAGAACAGCCCGCCGATCAGGCCCGTAATGACCCCGATAGGAATGTCCTCGGGTGCCATCGCCGTGCGTGCGACGACATCCGCCCAGAGAAGAAAAATCGCGCCGACCACGGCCGAGGCGGGCAGAACGCGCCGATAATCGCCGCCGACCAGCATCCGAACGATATGCGGGACCATCAGCCCGACGAAGCCGATGATCCCCGAGAACGCGACCATGACCCCTGTGATAAGCGCACCAACCGCGAAGACGAGAAGACGAAACCGCGCGACCGGAATACCGAGGGTCGAGGCTGTCTCGTCGCCCACCGTCATCGCGTTGAGCGCGCCCGCGCGTGAGAGAAGCCAGCCGCCGGATGCCAGAAGGATCACCAGAGGATAGATCAGTTGGTCCCATCGCGCGAGGCCGAGCCCTCCGAGCATCCAGAAGACCACCGTATGCGAGGCGCGCGGATCACCGAGGAAGATCAGAAGGTTCGCCGCGGCCATCACGATGAAGGACACCGCGACACCGGCCAGCACCAGCCGGTCAGCACTCGTCGCATCGGCAATCCGGGAGACGCCAAGGACGAGTCCCGTCGCCATGAGGGCACCGAAAAACGCAAAGAGCGGCACGGTCAGAAGACCTAGGAACAAGCCTGTGTGCAAAAGCGCGAGGATCGCGCCGAAGGCACCGCCTGACGAGATCCCCAGAAGATGCGGATCGGCGAGCGGGTTGCGGGTCACCGCTTGCAAGCTCGCCCCCACAAGGCCGAGCCCGGCCCCGACCATCATCGCCAGAAGCGCGCGCGGAAAGCGGATGTCCCAGACGATGGCTTCGCGCCCTTGCGACCAGGTCGCCTCGATCATGCCTGGCATGAGCTTGTTGAGAAGGACACCCCAGACCGTTCCCGCGGACACCGAAACGGCGCCCACAGAAACAGCCATCGACAACGAGGCCAAGAGGACCACGATCCCACCAGCCGCGAGGACCGGCAGCGCCTTGAGGGTCCGTCGTTTCGGGACCGGTGTCGTGCTCTCGACCGTCACGTCACTCGCCCCGGAACGCCTCGGCGAGCGTTTTGACCGCCTTGATGTTGCGCGGTCCCGGCGTTGCTTCAACGTATTCGAGCGTGACGAAGCGATCAGCCTTCACCGCGTCGAGATCCGCGAAGGCCGGGTTCGAGCGCATGAAATCTCGCTTCTGCTCCGCAGTGACCTCGCCGTAATTGACGATCACGATTACTTCGGGGTTGCGCTCAACGACTTCTTCCCAGGTCACGGTGGCCCAGCTCTTTTCGAAATCGTCCATGATATTGCGGCCGCCTGCCGCTTCGATGAGCGCGGTCGGCATCCCGTAGCGGCCCGCGGTAAAGGGTGTGTCCTCGCCGCTGTCGTAGACGAAGACGCGCGGCGCCTCCCCCTCTCCAAGCCCTTCGCTGAACTGGGCCAGTTCCGCCCGATACCCTTCGACCAGCTCCGTCGCCCGCTCTTCGACCTGGAAGATCCGGCCAAGGTTCATGAGGTCATTATACATGTCCTCGATGCTGGCCTTTTCCGTTTTCATGATATGCGCGCAGGATTCGGATAATTCGTAGACCTTGATCCCGAAAGGCTCGAGCGTGTCGGGCGTCACTTCGCCGCCGACCTTCATGCCGTAATTCCAACCCGCGAAGAAGAAATCCGCGTCCGCGCCAACCAGTACCTCTTTGGAGGGGTATTTCGCGGAGAGTTCCGGCAGTTCCTCGACGCCCGCGCGCATGTCCTCGTCGAGCGTCTTCCAGCCGGAAATGCCGGTATAGCCGACCATGCGATCAGCCAGACCGAGCACGAGCATCATTTCGGTCAGGTTCACGTCGTTCGCGACCGCCCGCTGAGGCGGCGCGTCGAAGGTGACCGTGCGGTCGCAGCTTTTCACGGTGGTTTCAGCACTCGCCATGCCAGCGCCGAGCATCAGGGCGCCGGCCACGAAAGTGAGGGACTTCATCATATCGGTCATTCTTCTTGCAGGTGAAAAGTAAGGTGGTCCGTTGCGCTCAGGCTCAAATGATCGCGGCGCGCGTCGACGTCGAATGCGCGAGAGACAGATGCTTCGCAGAGCACTGTGTGAGGCGGGCCGAACCCGAGGGTGCGGCCCGATTTGAGGAGCAACACGTCATCGCAGACGCCCGCAGCCATGTTGAGATCGTGCAGCGACGTGACGATAGTGAGCGGCAGGTCGCGGATCAGCCGAAGCACTTCGAGCTGATGGCGGATATCGAGATGATTCGTCGGCTCGTCGAGGATCAGAAGGCCCGGCTCCTGTGCCAGCGCACGAGCCACCATGACCCGCTGACGCTCTCCGCCCGACAAGGTGCCGAGATGACGGTCGGCAAATCCGCGCAGCGCGAGGCGGTCGAGCGCGCCGTCGACGATCTCTGCATCGCGCGCACCGCCAAAACCGCCGAGGCCGGAGCGGTGCGGCGTGCGTCCCAGAGCCACGATTTCGCGCACCGTGAGAGCGAAGTCCGTCGGCTGTTCCTGAAGCACTGCCGCGACCTTCCGCGCCACGTTCCGCGCGGACATGCGCCAAATGTCCTCGCCATCGAGCCAGACACGTCCGCTCGTCGGTCGATAATAGCGATAGAGCAGGCGCAGGAGCGTCGTTTTACCGGCGCCGTTCGGGCCGACGATGCCCAGGACCCGCCCTGGATTCAGCGCCAAGGTCGTCTCCATCAGGATCGGACTCGTGCCTTTCTTCAGCGTCCAGGACACGCCTTCGAGTTCGAGGCCCGCGGCCGCTTGAGCAGTCAAGGCGTCACCCTTCGGGCACGCGCTCCGCCGCGCCGCGTCGCCTGCGGCAGCCGCAACGTCAGCGGGGCCGGTGACGCCGCCACAGCGCGCGCGACGAGATCGCAAAACACTGCAAGCGCAGGCGAGTATCCGGCCGCCGGCAGGGACAGCACCAACGCCCGCTCGGCCTCTTGTGCGAAGCTGCGGTCGCCGGGCAAGGCGCCCAGCCATTGCAGGAAACCGAGATGTCCCATCTCGTCCGCACGATCAGGCGGCATGGGTCCTATATCGAGTTGTGAAATCGTGTATTCGAGAAACATCGCGCCCTCCGCGCAAAGCGGCAGGGCAATCGGGATACCGGCGATGTAATCGTCCCTGTCAGGTCCATCTCTGGCACTCCGTCCCGAGACGCCCCGCCCGGGTTGAAGGTGGCTGCGAAACGCTGATGCGCTCCGGAGATGGCAGGTCTCCTGACTCGCGGGTCATTGCTTGTTCGAACCTTCCCGGGCCCGTGGTGGCCCAGTGGCGACATCGAACGCGCTCTCCGCTCACAGTTGCGGGGGCAGTCACGGATTTGGCGAGTGGTGCCGCACCGTGTTCCCTTTCTCATCCCTTGGCCCGAAGGCCGTCGAGAACCATCGACGGCCACGTGCTCACACTCCCTCGTTCGGGTCAAGACGCGGCGGGATCACCCGGGACCAAAGCGCAGCCTCAAGTCATGGGAGCGGTCGGCTCTGCGCCCTGCCCGGCTATCAGGCCGCCACGCCCTCCGGCACCTTCGCGCCGGTCATGTAGGCCACAGCGTCGGACATCGAATGTTCCTTGGGATCGATCACGCAGAGCCTCTTGCCAAGACGATGGACATGAATCCGGTCGGCCAGTTCGAAGACATGCGGCATGTTGTGCGAGATCAGGATGATCGGAATGCCCCGGCTTCGCACGTCGAGGATCAGCTCGAGCACCTTGCGGCTTTCCTTCACGCCAAGCGCCGCAGTGGGCTCGTCGAGGATGATGACCTTCGAGCCGAAGGCGGCGGCGCGGGCCACGGCCACGCCCTGCCGCTGACCGCCGGACAGCGTCTCGACCGCCTGGTTGATGTTCTGGATCGTCATCAGGCCAAGGTCGTTCAGCTTCTCGCGGGCGATCTGCTCCATCTTCGGCTTGTCGAGCTGTCGCAGCCATTTGCCGCGAAAGCCGGGCCTGCGGATCTCCCGGCCCATGAACATGTTGTCCGCGATCGACAGCGCGGGCGACATGGCAAGGGTCTGGTAGACGGTTTCGATCCCGTGCGCGCGCGCTTCGATGGGGGAATGGAAGAGCACCTTCTTGCCATCGAGCCAGATCTCGCCGGAATCGGGCACCACGGCACCCGAGACGGCCTTCACCAGCGTCGACTTTCCGGCCCCGTTGTCTCCGATCACGGCAAGGATTTCGCCAGGATAAAGGTCGAAGTCGCAATGATCGATGGCAACGACCTTGCCGAAGCGCTTCACGAGGTTGCGGGCCTTGAGCATGGGTTCGGTCATGTCGTCACCTTTCGGGCCGAGGGCAGCATTGATGCGTGCAAGAGCGTGGTTGGGCGCTTGCTCATGTCGTCACCTTCCGGATCCACTGGTCGACAGCGACCGCGCCGATGATGAGTGCCCCAATGAGAAGGTAAGTCCATTGCGCGTTGGCTCCGGCCATCCGCAGGCCAAGCTCGAAGACGCCCACGATCAGCGCGCCGAAGAAGGCCCCGTAGATCGAGCCGCGCCCGCCAAAGAGCGATATCCCCCCGATCACCACCGCCGTGATGGACTGGATGTTGCCGATCGTGCCCGTCGATGCCGAGGGCGAGACCGAGCCGAAACGGCCGATCATCACCCAGCCCGCGATACCGCAGATGAAACCTGCGAGCATGTAGACGCTCATCAAGGTCTTGTGCCGGTCGACACCCGCGAGCGAGGCCGCGTCGGGATCGTCGCCCACCGCGTAGACGTGGCGGCCCCAGGCAGTCGAGCGCAGGCAATAGGCCAGGATCACAACGAGGAGGATCATCGTGACAACGCCGAGCGTGAACCGCGCGCCGCCCCACTCGAATGTCGTGCCCATGAGCTGCAGGATCGGAGCCTCTTCGCGCAGATCCTGGCTACGGATCGTCTCGTTCTGCGAATACAGATAGTTCGCCGCCAGCACGATCTGCCACATGCCGAGCGTGACGATGAACGGCGGCAGCTTCACGCGGCTGACGAGCCAACCCGAGATCGCGCCGATGCCCGTGCCGATGGCAAGCCCGAGCGCGATGGAGATCGCGGGCGGAATCCCGTAGCGGAACGTGAACTGGCCCATGATGACCGAGCTCAGGACCGCTATCGCGCCGACCGAGAGATCGATGCCCGCGGTCAGGATGATCAGCGACTGCGCCGCGGCCAGAACACCGACGATCTGCACCTGCTGCAGGATCAGCGTCAGGGTGCTCGGCGAAAAGAACCGCTCACCGAGGACGAGGCCGAAAATCACGATTGCGGTGACGAGCACGATCAGCGGGACGAGCGCCGGCGTGACATGCAGCGCGTGCTGGATCTTGCCGACAACGCCCTTGCTGTCGTCGTCGAACTTGGCGACGTCCTGCGAGGCGTCCTTCAGCGAGCTTTCGTATTCCGATCCGGCCATGTGCTCTTCCTCCCTCGGAGGGCGCATCGGGCAGGATACGCCGTTGCGTGCGCGGGGGCCCGGGCGACACGCGCCCCCGTCATGGTCTCATACCTCATGTCGGCATGGGGTGGGCCGGGGCCCGGACGCATCCGGGCCACCGGCGATACCTGGTCAGCCCCAGCAGAGCTCCAGGCCTTCCTCGACCGAGATCGAATCGACACCCTCGACCGGCTCGGAGGCGACAAGCGCGACGCCCGTGTCGTAGAAGTCCTTGCCTTCGGTGTTCTCGGGCAGCGTGCCGTCTTCGGCATATTGCGCGATGGCCTCGATGCCGAGGGACGCCATCTGCAGCGGGTATTGCTGCGAGGTGGCCGCGATGACGCCATCGGCGACGTTCTGCACGCCGGGGCAGCCGCCATCGACGGAGAGGATCATCACGTCATTCTCGCGGCCCACGGCGGAAAGTGCCTCATAGGCACCGGCTGCGGCCGGCTCGTTGATCGTGTAGACGACGTTGATCTCGGGATCGATCGCCAGGCAGTTCTCCATGGCGGTACGGCCGCCCTCTTCGTTGCCGGCGGTGACTTCGTTGCAGATGATCCGCTCGTCTTCCTCGTCGCCCCACATGTTCTCGTCCATCGTGTCGATGCCGAAGCCCGACAGGAAGCCCTGGTCCCGCAGCACGCCGACGGAGGGCTGGCTGATGGCGAGGTCGAGCATGGCGATCTTGGCATCCGCCGCGGCATCACCGAGCGAGGCCGCAGCATACTGGCCAATCAGCTCACCCGCGAGGAAGTTGTCCGTCGCGAAGGTGGCGTCAGCCGCATCGGCGGGCTGAAGCGGCGTGTCGAGCGCGATGACCAAGAGGCCCGCATCCCGCGCTTGCTGCACCGGGTCGACGATCGCGGCGGTGTCGGAGGCGGTGATCAGGATACCGCTCGCGCCGTTGGCGATGCAGGTCTCGATCGCCGCGACCTGGCTTTCATGGTCGCCGTCGATCTGACCGGCATAGGAGTTCAGCTCGATGCCGAGCTCCTCGGCCTTCGCCTCCGCGCCTTCGCGCATCTTGACGAAGAACGGATTGGTCTCGGTCTTGGTGATAAGACAGGCAGAGACGGTGTCCTGCGCGAAGGATGCGCCCGTGGACGCGATCAGGGCCAGAGCCGACCCGGTCAGTAGCTTCTTCATGGTGTCCTCCCGTGGGGCGACCTCCCTGCCGCCCTTTCACACCTCATGGATAGGTCGATTCCCGCGCGCCGGTCAATAAATAAATCCACTTGATTTATTAAGTCGCATTGGCGAGGGTCGGTCCTGAAAGGATCCGGCCGATGACAAAGGCGACTATTCGCGGGCTGAGCAGCGGTGCCAACCAGCAAGGCGTGCGCGACTATAACGAACGTCTCATCCTGACGACGATCCAGCGCGGCGGCGCCATGCCCGGCAGCTCGCTTGCCAAGGCGACCGGGCTGTCGCCCCAGACCATCTCGGTGATCCTGCGCGCGCTCGAGGCGGAGGGGCTGGTGGAGCGCGGCGATCCGCAGCGCGGCCATATCGGCAAGCCGCGCGTGCCGATGCGGCTGCGCCCTGACGGCGCCTATTCCGTCGGGCTGAAGCTCGGGCGGCGCAATTCGGATATGGTTCTCACCGATCTGTCCGGTCGGATCCTCGGGCACAGAAATACCCGCTACGCCTTTCCGCAACCTGGCCCGGTCCTCGACTTTCTGGAGCGCGGGCTGGAGGAGTTGCTGACACCGCTCGGGGCCGATGCCGCGCGGGTCGCGGGGATCGGCGTCGCGCGCCCCTTCGAGATGTGGAAATGGCCCGACGCCATCGGCGCACAGCCCGCCGAGCTCAACGCCTGGGCCGATCTTGACGTCTCCGAGGAGATCGGGCGCTTCTCTGATCTGCCCGTCATCATCGAGAACGACGCCACCGCCGCCTGCCGGGCCGAGCATATCTACGGGCGCGGTAAGGAATTCCGCGACTACGCCTATTTCTACATCGGCTCCTTCATCGGGGGCGGTATCGTGCTCAACCATACCGTTTTCGAGGGAGCCTCGGGCAATGCCGGCGCGCTCGGCAATCTGCCGGCGCAATCGCCGGCGGGCCAGCGCGGTCAGCTCCTCGATTTCGCATCACTCTATCTTCTGGAAGATGCTCTCGTCTCGAAGGGTGAGCCGCGCGATCTTCTCTGGCGCGATCCGCAGGACTGGACGGACTTCGAGACCGAACTTGGCGACTGGACCCGCACTGCCGCGCATCACCTGGCGCGGGCAGCCCTGACCGTGACGGCCATCATCGATTTCGAGGCGGTGCTGATCGACGGGGCTTTCCCGGAGGCCGTCCGCGCTCGCCTGGTCGATACGGTGCACTCCGAGATGCAGGCGCTCGACGCGCGCGGGCTCATCCCTCCCCGGATCGAGGCAGGGTCAATAGGTGCTCTTGCCCGCGAAAAGGGCGCGGCGACAGCGCCGATCATCTCGCGCTACCTGATGGACACCCATCGCGGCCTCAACGTCGCCTGACCGGGTCTGCCAGCATCAAGCCGTGCCGGCTGCCTGCAGCTCTGCCTCGAGTTTCTGCTCTTCTGCCGCGCGAGGCTTGGAGAACCGCGCCAGCAAGAGATACGCCACCGGGGTCAGGTAAAGCGTCGAGATCGTTGCGAGCCCAAGCCCGCCAACGATGACCCATCCCAGCGCCTCGCGCGCCTCGGCGCCCGCCCCTGTCGACAGGATCAAGGGCACGCCCCCGAGAACGGTCGAGACCATCGTCATCATTACCGGCCGCAGCCGGATCGTTGCGGCGTTCAGGATCGCGCTGCCGACATCCTCGCCGCGATCCCGCAACTGGTTTGCGAACTCGACAATCAGAATCCCGTTCTTGGCCATGATCCCGACAAGCATCACCAGTCCGATCTGCGAATAGACGTTGAGGCTGAGCCCGGTGAACAGAAGCGCGAAGGCGGCGCAGGCCAGCCCGATCGGCACGGTGACCATGATGACGATGGCCGAAATGAAGCTCTCGAATTGCGCGGAGAGCACCAGCAGCACCACCACGATCGCAAAGCCGAAGGTGACCAACAGGCCGCTCGATGTCGCGTCAAGCTCCGCCGCCTCCGCCAGAGGCACAATGCGGTTCTGCTCGGCGAGAACGTCCTCGGCGATCTGTTCCACCTGCGCCAGCGCCGAGCCGAGCGCCAGTTCCGGCGTGAGGCCCGCCGAGATCTCGACCGAGCGGTTCTGACCCTCGCGGTCGAGCTCCGGCGCGACCGCGCGCTCTTCCAGACGCACGAAGCTTGCCATCGGCACCATCTGGCCATCGCCGGCCTGCACGAAAATATTCTCAAGATCGCCGGGATCATTGACGGGGTTGGCGGTCGAGATCATCTGAACGTCATAGCTGGTATCGTTCACGAACACCGATCCGACGGAGCGCCCGTCCAGGACCGCGCGCAAGGCATCGGCGAGCCCGGTGATATCGATGCCGAGATCGGACGCCCGTGCCCGGTCGATCTCGATGAAAAGTTGCGGCTGCGTGGTCTCGTATTCGAGCCGGACCTGCCCCATCGCCGGATCTTCCTGCATCCTTGCGACCAACTCTTCGGACACCTCCGCAAGCTGGGCATAATTATCGCCGGTCACGGCGAAGCTCAGGCCACGCCCCGCTCCACGAATACCGAGCGAATTGGGCTGGATCGCGAAGGCGCGCACGCCAATGACATCCCTGAGCTTGCCGTTGATCTCGCCCACGATCTCCTGCTGCGCGCGGTCCCTCTGGTCCCATTCGGCGAGCGAGAACACCATGAAACCGCGATTCTCGGAGCCGAAGCCAGTGATCGAGAAGACGTTGGTGATCTCGCCCGTCTCTCTCAGCGGCTGCACCAGCGCTTCGATCTCGCGCATTTTCGAGGTCGTGTAGTCGAGCGACACGCCTTGCGGTGCGGTGACGCTCAGGAGGGCGACGGCGCGATCCTCCGACGGCGTCAGCTCCTGCCGGATACCGCCCGCCACGAAAACCGCTGTCAGTGCGAACAGCGCCGCCACCAGAACGACAACGAAGGGCACGGCCAAAGCGGCGCGAAGCGTCGACGCGTAAATCGCCGAAAGTCGATTTCCGATCCAGATGATCGGCCCGCGCTCCGCGGTCTCTTGGGGTTTGCGGAGCAGCTTGCTGGCGAGCACCGGACACAAGGTCAGCGCCACGAGGGACGAGAGCATCACCGCCATCGCCAGCGTGAAACCGAATTCGCGGAAGAGACCGCCAGCCTGCCCCGGCAAGAACGACAGCGGCACGAAGACAGCGGCAAGCGTCGCGGTAGTGGTGACGACTGCGAAGAAAACCTGCCGCGTTCCAAGAACCGCCGCCGCGCGCGGGCCGATTCCTTCGGAGCGGCGACGAACGATGTTCTCGAGCACGACGATCGCGTCATCGACCACCATGCCGGTTGCCAGCACAAGCGCAAGAAGCGTGAGGATATTGACCGAAAAGCCGACAAGGTAGATCGCCGCAAGCGTGCCGATCAAGGCGACGGGAAGGGTCAGCGTGGGGATCAAGGTCGCGCGCAGATCCCGCAGGAACACGAAGATGACGACCACGACGATCGCGACCGCGAGACCGAGCGTCTTCAATACCTCCTCGATCGATCCGCGAATGAAGGTCGCATCGTCCGAAGTCACGAAGATCGAGACATCGTCCGGCAGCGTCGCGTCAAGATCGGCGACGACCGCGCGGACATCGGCGGAAATCTCGAGCGTGTTGCTGGTAGCCTGGCGAACGATGCCGATGCCAAGACCGGTCTGACCGTTGGCGCGCAGGACGGTCTCGTCCGGCTCCGGGCCGAGCGTCACCTGCGCGACGTCGCCGAGGATGACGTTCTCACTGATCTGCAGTGCCTCGAACGCGGCAGGCGTCGCGACGGTCGCGGTCGTCCGCACGTTGATCGTCTGGCGGTTCCCGCTCAGACCACCGGCGGGCGCATCATAGGCGATGTTGGACAGCGCTCCGCGAATATCGGCCAGGGTCAGCCCCCGGCTCGCAAGCTCGAACTGGTCGATATCGACACGGAAGATCGGCTCTCGGTCGCCGTAGATCTGCAGATCGGCCACGCCCGCGACCGAGATCAAGCGGTCTTCCACGCGCTCCCGCACGAGGCGCGTGAGATCCTGCGGCGAGCGCGCGGGAGAGGTCACCGCGATCCGCATGACCGGCTGGGCGTCGGAATCGGCTTTCACCACCTCGGGCGCGTCCACGCCTTCGGGCAGATCGTTGGCGATCCGGGCGATCACGTCGCGCGTATCGGTCGCCGCCACGTCGATATCGACATCATCCTCGAATTCGAGCGTGACGCGGCTGCGTCCGAAGCGGGAATTGGACGAGATGCTGCGAACGCCCGAAACGCGGCCCGCCGCACCCTCGATCCGTCCTGTCAGTTCCTGATCGACCGTCTCGGGCGAGGCGCCGGAAAACTCCGTGGTGATCGAGATCACCGGACGGTCGACGCTCGGCAACTCGCGGATCTCGACACCGAAGAGCCCGGCGATCCCGGCGATGACGATCAGCGCGCTCAGAACGAAAGCGAGGATCGGCCGCCGCACGAAAAGCGCGACGCCCGATGCGCCGGTTGCGGTTGAGGACGTGGGGTCAGACATGCGCGGTCACGACCGGGTTGAGGGAAGTTGCGCGGCCTGGGCCGCAGCCGCGTCGTCGATCATCTCGACCTCGGCACCGGGCCGTAAGGTCTGAACGCCCTCGATCACGATCCGCTCGCCGGGCTCGAGATCGGCATCGACGAGAATCGCGTCGCTGTCGCGCTGCCGGATCGTCGCGTCGACCCGCTCGGCCTTGCCATCGCGGACCGCCCAGACGAACGCGCCCTCGCTCGACCATTGCAGCGCAAGCGGATCGATGGACACGAGCGTTTCGCCGGGAAAGCTGAGCGCCACGGAGAATGCCATGCCCGCCCGCAGGCGATCGTCTGTATTTTCGACCCGCGCCTGCACGCGAAGCGTCCGGCTCGTGCGGTCCACTACCGTGTCGACAGCGCTGATCTCACCCTCGAGGACGGTATCCTCGAGCCCGAGCGGAGACACGTCCACGGTCATGCCGAGATCGACTCTGTTGACCACACGCTCGGGGATCCGGAAGTCGATCAGGATGACCGAACGGTCCGTGATCGTCACGATTGGTTCCTGCGAGCCGATACGCTCGCCAACCTCCACATCGACGATGCCGACAACACCGGATATCGGGGCGAGCACCTGCCGCCGCTCGAGATCGAATGCCGCCTCACGTTCGGCCAACTCGGCGGTGCGAAGCGTCAGCTGCGCCTCGCGGGATGCAACTTCGCTGATCGCCCCCGACCCGCGCAGCTGGCTGATCCGGGCCTCATCGACGCGGGCATCCTCGAGAATGAGCTTCGCGCGTTCGAGCGCGATCTGCTCGGCCTCGTCGTCGAGTTGCGCCACAAGATCGCCCGCTTCCACGGGCTGCCCCGCCGTGATGGGCAGATCGGTGATGAGACCGGTGGCCTCGGACCGAACCGTGACGGAGCGGATCGCGCGCCCGTCGCCGATCGCGGTCACGCGATCCTCGATCATGCGTTCCTCGACCTTCGCCGAAACGACGCGGGTGCTGCCGCCGAAGCCGCGACCACCGCCACCCGAAGAGGCAGAGGCCTCCTGCATCTCGACCCCGAGGAGATCCAGAACCCCCAATCGATCCAGCATGGGCTGCGCCGCCGGAACATAGGCGATCCAGAGGTAGAGCGCCGCGGCAAGCGCGGCGGCGGACAAAAGCAATTGGCGTATCAGTGACAACGTAGGTATATCCGCATTTGCGCCTTGAGGCTTCGCGCGCCAAGCGTGAGTATAAGGCATGTGGCGCGAGGTGCCATGCCAACACGCCGAAGTGATACGGGCGCGGAAAAGCTCAGCAAATAGGGGATGACTGCGAGGCGCAAGCGCAATCCGCCCTCGGCGCACCCTTTGCGCGTCGCGGTGATGCGCCATGCAGCACATGAGGGCCGCAGCCGCTTTGACATCCCCTCTGCCCGAGATAGCGTAGCAGCATGGCTCAGCTTCTCGTCGTCTATCATTCGAAAACCGGTGGCAGCCGCCAGATGGCCAAGGCCGCTGCGGACGCGGCGCGAGACGAAGTGGAAACCGTGATCAAGACGGCCGCGGAGACCGGACCGGACGATCTTCTGTCAAGCGACGGCTACATCTTCTGCGCGCCTGAGAATCTGGCTGCGATTGCCGGTGTCATGAAAGACTTCTTCGACCGCTGCTATTATCCCGTTCTGGGCAAGATCGAGGGTCGCCCCTACGCTCAGATGGTCTGCGCGGGATCGGACGGAGAAAACGCGGCGCGGCAGACAGCGCGCATCGCCCAGGGCTGGCGCCTGAAGGAGGCGCAATCCCCCATCATCGTCTGCACGCACGCGCAAACGCCCGAACAGATCCTGGCGGAGAAGCGCATCTCAGAAGATGATCTCGCTCAATGCCGCGACCTCGGCGCTGCATTGGGAGCGGGTCTTGCGATGGGCATGTTCTGACCCACGGGTGACCACTTGGTGGCGACCGGCGATCGGTCACTCCGGGTCCGGCAGGAGTAGCGAACGGATCACGCGGTGCATCCTTGCGACATGCATCGCCGCTTCGGCCTCAGAGCCGAGGCTTTCGGCAAGAAGCCCGAGCACGCCGAGCTTGTCAGCCCAGGCAACGATCAAGGGCGCGGTCTCGAACCGGGCCGATCCGGTCAACGGCAAGTCATCTGGCCAATGGGTCGCGTCGCGCAAGGCGTTTTCGGCAGCCTCGCAAGCCCGATCGCCCACCGAGCGCAAGGCACTCGTCAAAGGCTCGTACAGGTCAGGAGATATTCCCTGCAGAAACGCCAATGCGCCCGCGGCCCGCGCCCGAGCGATCAGATCCGGCGTTCCAATGGTCCGCGCGCGGCCTGCACGATCGCCTTCGCCTCGGCGGGAAGCTGGGCTGAAAACATCGCGGCATAAGGGGGCATTCCCGAAGTGCTTTGCGCTTCGATCCGGGTATTGGGGCCAATTTCGAGCGCAGCCTGCACGCCGTCCACCGCAGCGAAGGTCAGTTGGACAGGCTCATCGTGCAACGCCTCCAGCGCGGACCGCACGGCTTCGAGGCGCGCGTCGGACACCATCCATTCTGTCGACACGCTCAGGAATGCGATCTCTCCCGCCTCGATAAGACTGACGCGGGGTTGTCCGTCGGGATTTTTCTGGATGGAGGGCGCGACGGGCAGAAACGCGTAGCGCGCGCCCTCCTGGTCCAAAGGCCATATGACAAGATCGCCGAGGTCCTGGTAGCGGACTCGCATGATTTCGGCGAAAAATAGTGGATGGAAGGGGCCCAAAATGCCCGATGACTCATCTGCCACGGCCGTCACTCAATCAAATTTGTGCCGGAAATCCCGGCGATGAAAAATCTTTTCGAGCCGCAGAAGCGGCCTTGATAACAACACGGCAAACGCCGCATGATTTTAAAATTCAGTGGTTTGCGGTCATAAAAATGCGAAAAAGCAGACCGCACAGTAACGATATTGCGAAAGGTTACGCCGAATCGCGCTTCAAATCAAGCTTCAGTCTTTCAAGATGACCGTGTTGGTCCGACCGAACGCGTCGGTTCTTGCGGAAAGTCTCTTAGATCGTAACGGCTTCCGATGCGCTTCCAGATATGCCGGAAGCGCCCGCGGGAAGGAACGGCAGCGATAAGGCCGCCCCTTTGCACCGGCCTCGTCAGTTCAGTTTTGTAGATCCTCGTAGAAGGCGGTGTAGCGGCGGTGCTGGGAGATATCGCGGCTTTGCTCGTAGGCGCCTCGTTTCCGCGACAGCGGATCGACGATCGCGGCGTCGCGTGACGCGGCGAGGTTGGGGTCGGGGCGGTCGAATTCCGGTCTGACGGTCATGGGTCGCTCCTGTTTTGCTGCCGATCTAACAGACAGCGTCACCGCCCGGTTCCGCTGTTCGATGCGCGGCATCCTGTCGCCTGCCACGCTTACCTCTCCCGAGTTCGCCACAAAGCGCCTATATGAATTTCAGAAAATACTGAAATCCGTGGAGCGCTTTGTATGAGAACAGAAAACGAGTTCATTTTGCACTTCGGCGAGATGGGGTCCCGCTGGGGCATCAATCGCACCGTCGGGCAGATCTACGCGCTTTTGTTCCTCAGCGAAGCGCCGCTCTGCGCCGACGACATCTGCGAGCGGCTGGGATTCTCCCGCTCCAACGTCTCGATGGGCCTCAAGGAATTGCAGGCCTGGCGCCTGGTGCGCCGCCGCGATGTTCCGGACGACCGGCGCGAGCATTTCTCGACGCCCGACGATCTCATGACGATCGTGCGCACGCTCATCGAGGAGCGCAAGCGCCGCGAGATAGATCCAACCCTGTCCAAATTGCGCGAACTGGAGATTGAAGGGCAGGACGCCTCGGACTACGCCTCCGCGCGCATTACCGAACTCCGCCAGCTCATCGAGGAACTGACCAATCTCTACGAGGATCTCGCACGGATCGAGACCGAAAAGCTGCGGACGCTTCTGAAGGCGGGCAGCACGCTGTCGAAACTCGTGACCGCGACGGGCCGCGTCATCCCGCTGCGCGGCGGCAGCGACACGAAGGAGGCCAACTGACATGATGGACACGCTACTGCTCTCGCGCCTGCAATTTGCGGCGAACATTTCGTTTCACATCCTGTTCCCGACGATCACCATCGCGCTCGGCTGGGTGCTTTTGTTCTTCAAGGTCCGCTTCAACCAGACGGGCGAAGAACGCTGGATGGACGCCTACCGCTTCTGGGTGAAGGTCTTTGCGCTGTCCTTCGCGATGGGCGTCGTCTCGGGCATCACCATGTCCTTCCAGTTCGGCACCAACTGGCCGGGCTTCATGGAGAGCGTCGGCAACATCGCCGGGCCTCTTCTCGCTTACGAGATCCTGACGGCCTTCTTCCTCGAGGCCGTGTTCCTCGGCATCATGCTCTTCGGCTTCCGGCGCGTTCCCGGCTGGGTGCATACGCTCGCGACCTTCCTCGTCGCATTCGGCACGACCATGTCCGCCTTCTGGATCATCGTCCTCAACAGCTGGATGCACACACCTGCGGGCTTCGAGATGCGCGAGGGCGTGGCCCACGCGACCGACTGGCTGGCGATCATCTTCAACCCGTCGATGCCCTATCGCCTCGTGCACATGCTGCTGGCGTCGGGCCTGACCGTCGCCTTCCTGATCGCGGGGCTTTCGGCCTTCCGCTGGCTGCGCGGAGACCGTAGCGACGAGGTCCGCACGACCCTGCGCTTCGGCCTGATGGCGGGTGCGCTGCTCATTCCGCTGCAGATCCTCGCAGGCGACATGCACGGGCTCAACACGCTCGAACATCAGCCGGCGAAGGTCGCCGCGATGGAGGGCAACTGGGAGACCGGCCCGAACGTGCCGCTTCTTCTCTTTGCGGCGCCCGACGAAGCCGCGCGCGAAAACCGGCTCGAACTCGGCATTCCCTCGGGCGCGAGCCTCATCCTCAAGCACCACCCCGAAGGCGTGGTGCCGGGCCTCAACGACTTCGTCAGCGAGGAAGGAGAGGTGCTGCACCCGCCGGTCGCGCCCGTGTTCTACGGCTTCCGTGTGATGGTCGGCACCGGCATGGCGATGCTGCTTCTGAGCTGGGGCGCGCTTGCGCTCATGGCGCGGCGCAAGCCCGGTGCGAGCGGCGGCTGGCTCGCCACGCGCCGCGGCCTCGACGGGCTGCCGCGTCCGGTGATCTGGGCCGCGCTCGCCATGACCTTCTCGGGCTGGCTGGCAACGCTTGCGGGCTGGTACGTGACCGAGATCGGACGGCAGCCCTGGCTCGTGACCGGCGTCCTGCCGACCGAAGCCGCCGTGACCGATGTCGCACCCGCGATGGTGCTGAGCACCTTCATCGCCTATCTCGCGGTCTACGCGGTCCTGACAGCGGCGTATATCGGCGTGCTGTTCTATCTCGCGGGCAAGAAGGCCCGCGGGACACCCGCCCCTGAACTCGCTGCCGAGAACCGGCCCGGCCCTGATGGCGTCGGCGTCCTGCAGCCCGCGGAATAAGGAGAGCTTTCATGATGACCCTCTTCGGAGATCCTGCCATCTGGCTTCCTGCGACCTTCGCGGTGCTGATGGGTATCTCGATCCTGATTTACGTGATCCTCGACGGGTTCGATCTTGGCGTGGGCCTTCTGTCACCGCTTGCGACCGAGGCGGAGCGCGATCGCATGATCGCCTCGATCGGACCCTTCTGGGACGCCAACGAGACATGGCTCGTGCTGGCCATCGGCCTCCTTCTGGTGGCCTTCCCCTCGGCGCATGGCCTGATCCTCTCAACCCTCTACTTGCCGGTGGCGGTCATGCTGATCGGACTCATCCTGCGCGGGGTCGCGTTCGAATTTCGTGCCAAGGCCCCCGCCGGACAGAAGCGCAGCTGGGATCACGCCTTTTTCGCCGGCTCGCTGATGGCCTCGCTAAGCCAGGGCTACATGCTCGGGGCCTACCTCCTCGGCCTCGCGCCCGGCTTCGGCGCGATGGCCTTTGCCGCGTTGACGGCCATCTTCCTCACCGTGGCCTACAGCTTCATCGGTGCGACCTGGCTGATCTTCAAGACGGAGGATACGCTGCAACGTAAGGCCGTAAGCTGGGCGCGCGGCGGCATCTGGGGTGTTCTGGGCGGGCTCGGAGCGGTCTCCATCGCCTCCCCCCTCGCGTCCGAGCGGATCTTCGAGAAATGGTTCTCCTTTCCCGAGATCGTGCTTCTCGCGCCGATGCCGCTGGCCTTCGCGGCGCTCGCGGCGCTGCTGGTGATCGGGCTGCGCCACCTGCCGACGAAGAATGACAGCTGGGCCTGGTTTCCGTTCGCGGCGACGGTAGCCCTGTTCGGCCTCGCCTTCGTGGGGCTGGCCTACTCGTTCTACCCTTACGTCGTGCCCGACCAGCTCACGATCTACGCAGCGGCAGCCGCGCCCGAGAGCCTGATCATCATCCTGGTCGGCGCGCTCTTCGTGCTGCCGGTCATCAGCGGATACACGGCGCTCTCCTACACGGTGTTCCGCGGCAAGGCGACCGAACTCAGATATGACTGATCCCTAGGAAGGGGCGCAAATTGCGTCCCTTCTGACCCGTGCCCGCCTCAGAGGGCGAAGCCGTGATTGTCAAATTCGGCGCCGTCCTCCGGGCGGATCGTCTCGCCGTTGAGCGAAAGGATCCGATAGCCTGAGACCGCCTCGGCCCGGCTCGACAGCGCCGCGCCCCCTGCCCCTTCGATCCGGCCAGCCTCGCGGGCCGAGCGCCCGTCGAGATGCAGGATCGCCCCGCTTTCCTTGGAGGTCGCACGCGCTTCGGAGCCATGCGCGGCGATGGACGAGACATAGCCGCCAAGGGCCGCGCCTTCCGCGATCCGGTGCTCCTGCCCGTCCTCTACGAGCCACAAAACCGATGCAGGATCGCCCCGCGCTTCGTCCGCTACCTGCCCGCCGACATAGAGCCGCCCGGCATGATCCATCGCCAGGTGGCGGAGCGAGACGCCCTCGCTCCCCGGCCAGACATCCATCGGCTCGACACGGCCCGACGCGAAGTCGAAACTCAGCACCTGGCTGCGAAAATCATGCAGGTTGAGCGGCGTGCGCCCATAGGCCGGATGCGTCTCGAGCCCGCCGAGCGCGATGAAGAAAAGATCGCGTTCCGGATGCCGTGTGATCTCGTGGGGCCCCGGCCCCGGCAGGTCGATCTGCCCGATCCGGCGGGGCGTGCCCTCGCAACGATAGACGCCGAGCGCGCCTTGCAAAGTCTCAAGGTCGTTCTCGGTGACGATGAGGTGGCGACCATCGGTGGTGAAGGCCCCGTGCCCGAAGAAATGCCGCCCCTCGGGCGCATCGACCCGCCCGACGATTTCAAGCGTCGCCTCGTCGATCAGCGCAAACCGCGTGCCGGGGCGGCGCGGAAAGACCACGACGCGCGATCCGTGCGCCGCCATACCGTGCGCCCTGAAATCAAGGGGCACGCGGTCCAGCATGCGCCCGGTCTCGGAATAGAAGGCCGCCTTGCTGAGCTCAGTCGCGGCTTGCGTCTCGATGCCGATATAGGCCGCGCGATCCGCAGGTTGACCGAGCGCGCGGCCGCAGGCGACCACGCCGAGCCCCAGCGCTGCGTGACGCAGGAGCGTCCGGCGGCTGAAGGGCTCAATCGCCATCGGCGGCAGAGAACCCGGCTGTCAGCCCGAGGGACTCGGCAAGTCCGGCTTTGAGGTAGGCCTCCTGGAACACCAACAGCTCGCCGTAGCGGCGCAGCGTCGCGGCCATCTCGCCATCCGCCTCAGCGATCTCGACAAGGCTGCGCGTCTCACCTTGCAGCGTCTCGGCGACGCTCCGGGCAGTCTGGCCATGCATGTAATGATCCATGAGCCCTCCAGCCTCAGGGGTCATTTGAAAAAAGCCTCCCGGAACTTCGTAGAGGTCCGCGAGCCCCGAAAAACTCGCCCTGATGCTCTCGAGGCCAAGACCGATCGCGACCGCCTCGGTGCGTTCGGGGTAAGTCTCGCCCGGTTCGGCCCCGAGCCCGCGCGCGATCTTGTTCTTGCGGATCCGGTCGGTCGACACCACCAGGCCCGACAGGAATTCGCGGATGAGATCGTCGACGCTGCCATAGGTGTCGTTTCCATCCGACGCGCTGTCGAAGGCATCGCGAAAGGGCGCGCCCGGCGTCCATTCATCGACGAAGCCCTGCGCCAGATCGTCCTGATAATCGGCAATGGCGCGCGCCAGATCGCAGTAATAGCTGCCGGGGGTGAGGTCGGACTGCACCAGATCCTCGAGCGCCGTCAGGTTCACCAGAGCGATCGACCGCCCTTCGAGCGCCCCCTCCTCCAGCATCGCCGGATCCTCGTCGTTCCGTGCCGCGAGCACCGCGCGGCGTGAGAACCCCTTGGGGTCGGGCCAGAGCTGCACGCGCATCGGACCTTCCGCTTCCGTGACCGGGCCGAGTTTCACCAGCCCCGCGCGCTGCCAGGCAAGAAAGAGATCCGCGTAGCCGTCACGCACCTCGTCAAGCGCGCCGTCGCCGCCGCAATAGGCCCCGAGCGCGGAAGTCAGCCGGGCCGCGGCCTCTTCCTGCGCACGGTATGCGGGCAAAATGAACTCCTCGGCCGTGACGGTGAGACCCTTCTGCAAGATCCGGGCCTCTTCAGGCGTGAACCGGCTCTGCGCGACGCCGAGCGTCGGAACAAGGCACAGGGTCAAGGTCAGAAGGCGCATCAAAGACTCCCGAGGAATTGCAGGATTTGCTCGCGTTCGTCGGCAGTGAAGGCTGCGAAGGCATCGCGGGACGCGCGTGCTTCTCCGTCATGCCAGAGGATCGCTTCTTCGAGCGAGCGAGCCCGGCCGTCATGAAGAAAGTAGGTATGCCCGCTCACCGTTTCCGTAAGGCCAATCCCCCAAAGCGGCGGCGTGCGCCATTCGGAGGCCGCGACATCGCCGGTCGGTGTCCGGTCGGACAGCCCTTCTCCCATGTCATGCAGAAGGAAATCGCTGTAGGGCCAGATGAGCTGGTTGCGCTGTTCGGGCGCGGCATCGCTGGCAGTGGCGTATTTCGGCACATGGCATGAGGTGCAGCCTGCCTCGTAGAACAGCGCCTTGCCCGCCAGGACATCCGGCGCACCGGGATCACGCCGGGCCGGAACGGCAAGGTTGGCAGAGTAGAACGTCACGAGGTCCAGAAGGTCGTCGGCGATTTCGGGCGCGCCGTCATCGTCGCCGTGAAACGCGTTCCGGCAATCGCCCTGCGCCTCGGTGCAGTCGCCATAGGCCGCCGCGATAAGCCGGGTCGAAAGGCCCATATCGTTCGAGAACGCGATCGCTGATTGCTCGAGGATCGAGCCCGCCGTCGCCTTCCAGCCGAAGCGGCCGAGGGTGCCATCCTCGAGGATGTGCGGGCGGCCCGAGATGCCGTCCCCATCCGTATCCTCCGCATCGACATAGGCGCGGATGTCCTCCGGCGGGATCGCTTCGATGAGGCCAAGCCCGATCATCGGCGGCGCGATGCGCGGCTTCAAGGCAACGCCGGGCGCAAGGTCGGCGCCGGTCTTGTAGGCGGGATGTCGCAGCTCGACGCGCGTGCCGTCGGGATATTCGAACGACACGGTCTCGTAGCTGACACGGACCTTGCCTTCGGCTGCCATGCCGGTCACCGCCTGATCCTGGAACTGGTGCCCGAGGACGGGGTCGGGCGCGCCCGACGGATCGCTCAATGCAAAGAGCATCGAAACCATGTTGCTGTCGCCCTCTTCGGGCGGATGGCCGCGACCGTCCTTGATGTGACAGCCTTGGCAGGAGCGTGCGTTGAAATACGGGCCAAGACCGTCCGAGCCTGTGGTCGAGGACGGCGCGGCGACCCAAGGGCGATCGAAGACGCCGTTGCCGACGAAGAAATCAGACCGTTGCTCGAAGCTCAGCGCGGCGGAGGGCAGCGAGAACGCGTTCGCGTCGAGGCGCTCGGTATTTGTGCCAGAGCCCCCCTGGTAAAGCTCGAACTGCTCGGCCTCGCTGAAATCCTGTGTCGGGGCGAGGATGCGTGCCTTGCGCTCCGCGGCGGTCTCGGCGCTCGCAAGTGTCGTGACACCGGCAAGGAACGTGGCGGCCCAGAGGCCCGTGATCGCGCCGCGTTGCATGACTGCTCCTTGAAAGGGACCGGGGGCCGCTTCCGAAAAGCGCCCCCCGCCATAGGTCTAGAATGTCGGGGGCTTACTGGAAGACCGCGCCCGGATTATCGAGCGAATCCGATCCTTCGACGTTGATCTCGGAGGCGTCGAGCGTCGCAACCAGCGCCTCGATCGTGCGCGTCTGGTCCACCAGCGCGTCGATCCCGCCTTGCACGAGCGCGTTGCCCTCCTCGTTGCCGTAGCCGATCATCTGGTCGTAAGATTCCGTGCCCGTATCGGCGCGATCCTTGATCGCACCCATCGCCTCCATCGTCGCGTCGAGCTTCGCGGTCATCTCTTCATGCAGGGCCGGGTCGACCGATTGCACGAGATCCGCGAGGGAGGGCACGGACGTCTCGGTGCCGTCGAGCGCGGTATAGCTCCCGAGATAGACGTTCTGGATACCCTTGGCGTCGTAGAAATGCGAATTGTGCGTGTTGTCGGCGAAGCAATCATGCTCCTCCTCGGGGTCGTGCAGGATGAGGCCAAGCTTCATGCGTTCACCGGCAAGCTCGCCGTAGCTCAGCGATCCGAGCCCGGTCAGGATCGTGGCGATCCCCTCGCCATCCGACATCTCGTCGAGATTGGTGCGCGCCTCGCCATCCTCGCCCCAGGCCGCGACGATGTCCTCGAGGTCGGAGACGAGCAGGTCGGACGCGGCGGCCAGATATTCCGCGCGGCGTTCGCAATTGCCGTTGGTGCAGTCATCCGCCGCGTAATCGGTCCATTCGCGTTGGCCTGCGCCGGCATCGGTGCCGTTCAGGTCCTGCCCCCAGAGCAGGAACTCGATGGCATGGTATCCCGTGGCCACGTTGGCCTCGACGCCGTCGATCTCGTGCAAGTCTTGCAGAAGCTCGGGCGTGATCGTGCCTGCATCGACGGATTGCCCGCCGACCGAGATCTCGGGATTTGCGATAACGTTGGCGCGGAAGAAGTTGTTCTCTTCGCTGGTCTCGCCGTAGAGCGAGGTGTCCACGTAATCGATCAGGCCCTCGTCGAGCGGCCAGGCGTTGACCTTGCCTTCCCATTCATCGACGGCCGGATTGCCGAAGCGGTAGGCTTCGGTCTGCTGGTAGGGCACACGCGCATCGAGCCATGCCGCCTTTGCTTCCGCGAAGCTTTCTTCGGACGGGGACGAGATGAACGCATCTATCGCAGCGTCGAGCACCCGCGCCGCGTCGAGACTGTCGGTATATTTCGCCTCGGCCAGATCGGCATATCCGTCGATCACGTCCCGCGCCGATTGCGCCTGCGCCATGCCAGCACCAAGTGCCAGCACCGATGCGAATGAGATGAAGCCCGTCGAGCGCATGATCGCGTCCCCCTGCTGGTTTTGAATTGTTGATATGTTTGGTCAGAAATTCAGCCCACGTCAATCTCCGATTATTTTAGTCAGACTATTTCATCGCCCTCGCAGCCCTGGCCCGCGGGCGGCAATCACGTTGCACACGGCGTGATCCAGCGCGTATCCTTCCTGCAAACGCAGACGTTTCCGAGGCACAGATGAGCGGCACCTACTACGCGCCCAAGGGCGGCCACCCCGGTCAGGAGCAGCTCCTTTCGGGCCGCGCGGTCTTCACCGAAGCCTATGCCGTGCTACCCCGAGGCACGATGCAGGACATCGTGACGAGTTATCTTCCGGGCTGGAGCGATACGCGTCTTTGGGTGCTTGCGCGCCCGCTCTCGGGCTTTGCGGAGACATTTTCGCAATACATCGTGGACGTCGCGCCGGGCGGCGGCTCTGCCGACCCCGAGACCGATCATCGCGCGGAGGCCGTGCTTTTCGTGGTGGACGGCACAGCAAGCCTGACGGTGAATGGCGCGCCGCACAGCCTCACACCCGGCGGTTATGCCTACCTGCCGCCTTCTTCGAAATGGCAGTTATTTAACGAGGGCGACATGCCCCTGCGCTTCCACTGGATCCGGAAAGCCTATGTGCCAGCCCCCGGCTTGGCCGAGCCGGATGTGCTGATCCTGAACGAGGCCGACATCGCGCCGACGCCGATGCCGGGAACGGAGGGCAGATGGGCGACGACGCGCTTCGTCGATCCGGCGGACATGCGACATGACATGCACGTCACGATCGTCACGCTCCAGCCCGGTGCGGTGATCCCGTTCCTCGAAACGCATGTGATGGAGCACGGTCTCTACGTGCTCGAGGGGAAGGCGGTCTACCGGCTCAATACCGACTGGGTCGAGGTCGAGGCGGGCGATTTCATGTGGCTCCGCGCCTTCTGCCCGCAAGCGTGCTATGCAGGCGGGCCCGGCCCGTTCCGCTACCTGCTTTACAAGGACGTGAACCGACACGCCCCGCTGAGCCTCTAGCGTGTGACCTCGAAAGGCGCGTCGAACCAATGCTCCTCGAGGTTCGCGCCTGCGCCGATCCTGTCCACCACCGCGAACAATCCCGGCGCAGCGAGCGGCGTGAGAACCCCGTGCCATGTGCCCCGGTGGTAGTTCACACCCTGCCCCTGCGCGGTCAAAAACGCGCGCGGCACGCCCGGCACGCCGCCCTCGTCCGGGGCAACGATCACGAGGAACGGCTCCTGCGACATCGGCACGAAAGCCTGGCTTCCCTCCGGATGCCGCTCGACCATCTCGAGGCGCATGGGCAGGCTTCGCGGCTCGGCATCAAAAAGGCTGATCCCGGAGCGTCCATCGGCGAAGTCAAGCGTCGCCCGGTCGTGATACCGCCCGCAAAGCCCCTGGTTGATGATCTTGTCAGGCGCGCCCGAGACCTCCAGCACGTCGCCAAAGGGCGCGAAAGCCTTCGCTGTCAGCGGCTCCATGCGAATAACCCGGCTCATGCGCCAAGCTTGTCCAGAAGGCGCAGCTTGGCGATACGCTCCACCTGCCGGCAGGCCGTCTCGAACTCCGTGGCACGATCATTGTTCAGCCGATCCTTGAAGGCCTGCATGATCGTCGCCTTCGTGTTGTCCTTGACCGCGATGATGAAGGGAAAGCCGAACTTCTCGGTGTAAGCCTCGTTCATCTTGGTGAATGCCTCGCGTTCCTCGTCGGTCAGCGCGTCAAGCCCCGCCGACGCCTGCTCCGCCGTGGACTCGGCCGTGAGACGCTTCGCTGCGGCAAGTTTGCCCGCGAGATCCGGGTGCGCCTTCAGAACCTCGAGCCGGCGCGGCTCCTCGGCCGAACGGAAGATCCGCGCAAGAGCATTATGCACGCCCGCCGCGCAATCATGTGCGGGGCCAAGCTCGAGATCATGCGCGCGCTCGGCGATCCAGGGGCTGTGCTCGAAAATGCCGCCAAATTCGGCGACGAAGCTCTCGCGATCCATCTCTGAGGGACGCTGGCGGGACGTGGGCGGATGCTCCCGCGCCCAATGCTCCGCGATCTCGGCGCGCGTCGCGAACCAGACCCCTTCATGCGCCGCCATGTGATCGAGCGCGCGTTTCAGCGCCATCGCGCGGCCGGGCCGCCCGATCAGGCGGCAATGCAATCCGATGGACAACATCTTCGGCGCACCCGCTTCGCCCTCGGCATGGAGCATGTCGAAACTGTCTTTCAGATAGCCCTCGAATTGCGTGCCATCGGTGAAGCCCGCCTGGATCGCGAAACGCATATCGTTGCAATCCATCGTGTAGGGCACGATCAGCTGATCGCGGCCGCCCGCCTTCACCCAATACGGCAAGTCATCAGCATAACTGTCTGCGATATAATCAAAATTTCCCTCTTCCGCCGCAAGCCGTACAGTCTCCATCGAGCAGCGCCCGGTATACCAGCCGCGTGGGGGCGCACCGGTCACCTCTGTATGCAAGCGGATCGCCTCGCGGATCTGCGCGCGCTCTTCCTCGGGGTCCATGTCCTTGTGCTGGATCCATTTGAGCCCGTGGCTCGCGATCTCCCAGCCGGCCTCCTGCATCGCGGCGAGCTGCTCCGGCGCGCGGGCAAGCGCGGTGGCGACGCCGTAGACGGTGATCGGCAGATGCTTCAGCAGTCCGTGAACGCGCCAGAACCCGGCGCGCGCGCCGTATTCGTAGATCGTCTCCATGTTCCAGTGCCGCTGACCGGGCCATGGCTGCGCGCCAGTTATCTCGGACAGAAACGCCTCGGAGGCCGCATCGCCATGCAAGATGTTGTTCTCACCGCCTTCTTCGTAATTCAGCACGATCTGTACGGCGATCTTCGCACCGTTCGGCCAGTTCGCATGAGGAGGCTTCGGCCCATGGCCGCGCATGTCTCGCGGATAGCGTGTCACGATCGATGTCCCTTCTGTCCCGTCCCGACATAGATCGCGGAGCACGCCGCGAGGATCAAGTCGGATTGGCAAGCCTGCGCGCGACAGGCATAGAGAGACGGGACAGCGAAGGAGTGGTTCATGAGCGGTTTCCTGACGACGCATGTGCTCGATACGGCGCGGGGATGCCCGGCAGCCGGGCTTGCAATTGCGCTTTATCATCTGGACGGGTCCGAGCGGACGCTGATCGCCGAGGCGGTCACGAATGCCGACGGGCGCACGGACACGCCGATCCTTCCGGTAGAGAACTTCAAGACTGGCAGCTATGAGCTTGTTTTCCTTGCAGGAGACTACCTCAGGCACGCTGGCCTTGCGGCGGAAGAGCCGCTGTTCCTGGACGAGGTTCCAATCCGCTTCGGCATGTCGGATGCAGACGCGCACTACCACGTGCCGCTGCTTCTCTCGCCCTATGGCTACTCGACCTATCGCGGCAGCTAATTCGTCTGCCTATTCCATAGCCGCACCGGGGCGTTACCAATGCACGCCCCGAAAGAGCGGGCACAAGGCGTTTGCGGGCATCGTCTGCATGCCACAAAATAAGGCGACACGCGCGCATCCGCGCTCGCAAGACGTTCGGGGACAGGCTTCATGTACGATCTGGCAATCATCTGGGACTGGATCGCCTTTTCGGTCCGCTGGCTGCATGTCATCACCGCCATGGCGTGGATCGGCACATCCTTCTACTTCATCGCGCTAGACCTCATGCTACGCGATGCGCCCGACCTGCCAGAAGGCGCGGCAGGCGAGGAATGGGAGGTGCATGGCGGCGGCTTCTACCACACAACCAAATATCTCGTAGCCCCGGATCGGCTGCCCGAGCATCTGACCTGGCACAAATGGCAGAGCTATTCGACCTGGCTGTCGGGCGCGGCGCTCTTGATGATCGTCTACTGGGTCGGCGGCGAGCTTTACCTCATCGATCCGGGCAAGGCCGACCTCGCGCTCTGGCAGGGCATCGTGATCTCGGGTGGCTCTCTGACGCTGGGCTGGCTCGCCTACGACGCGCTCTGCAAGTCGAAACTGGGCGAGACGCCGACGGCACTGATGCTCATCCTGTTCGTCATTCTGACCGCAATGTCATGGGGTTACGCGCAGATCTTCACAGGCCGCGCGGCGCTTTTGCATCTCGGCGCCTTCACGGCGACGATCATGACCGCGAACGTGTTTCTCATCATCATGCCGAACCAGCGGGTGGTCGTGGCCGATCTCAAGGCGGGCCGGAAGCCCGATCCGAAATACGGCAAGATCGCCAAGCTGCGCTCGACCCACAACAATTACCTGACGCTGCCGGTCGTCTTCCTGATGCTGTCGAACCACTACCCGCTGGCCTTCGCGACCGAGTATGCCTGGATCATTGCCAGCCTCATTTTCCTGACCGGCGTGACGATCCGTCATTATTTCAACACCTTGCACAAGACCGGGACCGGGCCGCACTGGACCTGGGCGGTGACGGTGCTGATCATGATTTCGATCGCCTGGCTTTCGACCTTCTCGGGTAACGAGACCTATGAGGACGCCGCCGCGCGCGAGATGACGCCGCACGAGACCCGGCTTGCCTCTGCCGCGGGCTTCGAGGACGCCTATTATGCGGTCGTCGGCAATTGCTCCATGTGCCATGCGCGCGAGCCCTCCTGGACGGGCATTCACCGCGCGCCGAAGAACGTCGTGCTCGAGACCGAGGCCGATGTCGCGCGCCACGCCCGACAGGTTTACCTGCAAGCCGGGCGCAGCCACGCGATGCCGCCGCCAAATGCGTTCGAGATGGACGCGGAGGCTCGCGCGCAGATCGTTGCCTGGTATCGCGGCACAGCCTCCGAGTAATATCAGATCCTTAGCCGACGGTATTGAAGTCCGGCCCATAGGGATAGCCGGTGATATCCTCCGCTCCGTCCTCGGTGATGACGAGGATGTCGTGCTCACGGTACCCGCCAGCTCCGGGCTGCCCTTCGGGGATGGTCAGCATCGGTTCCATCGAGATCACCATGCCGGGCTCCAGCACCGTGTCGATATCCTCGCGCAGCTCAAGTCCCGCCTCCCGTCCGTAGTAATGCGACAGAACGCCGAAGGAGTGGCCGTAGCCGAAAGTGCGGTATTGCAAGAGGTCGCGCTCCGCGAAGAAGGCGTTGATCGCTTCCGTGACCTCCGCGCAAGACGCGCCCGGCTTCAGAAGCGACATGCCGTACTCATGCGCCGCGACATTCGCCTCCCAGATCGCGCGGGAGGCCGCGTCCACGTCACCGACGAAGAGCGTGCGCTCGAGCGCGGTGTAATAGCCCGAGATCATCGGGAAGGTGTTGAGCGAGAGGATATCTCCGCGTTCGAGCTTACGCGCTGTCACGGGGTTGTGCGCCCCGTCCGTGTTGATCCCTGACTGAAACCAGACCCAGGTATCGCGATATTCGGCATCGGGAAAACGCTCGGCGATCTCAAGCTCCATCGCATCGCGCCCGGCCATTGCTACGTCGATCTCGCGGGCGCCTTCACGGATCGCCTCGCGGATGGCATAGCCCCCTACATCAGCCACCGCTGCGCCTTGCCGGATCAGCGCGATCTCGGCGGCAGATTTGTGCATCCGCTGGCGCATCGTCGCGGGCGCGATGTCATGGGTCCGAATTGGCGCAAGGAATTCCGTCATCAGCGCGTGCTGCGCCAACGTCATGTGGTCGGCCTCGAAGCCGAGCGCCGCGCCCTGACCGGTGACCTCGCGGATCGCGCGCCAATAATTGTTCCGCTGCCAGTCCGTATAGGTGATGTTGTCGCCATGGCAGCGCCGCCAGGGCTGGGCCGCGTCGATCCCGGCGCTGATCGTCACGCTCGCGTCATGCGTCACCACGAGGCCGTAGGGCCGCCCGAACGCGCAATAAAGAAAGCCCGAGTAATAGGCGATGTTGTGCATCGAGGTGAAAAGGCACGCGGACAGCCCTGCCTCGTCCATGCTTTTTCGCAAAATGGCAAGCCGCGCATCGTATTCGCCCGGCGCAAATGGCAGGACACGCGGACCTTGATGGAAACGGTAAAAATCGGGACGGTTCATCGCTCTACTCCTGGCGGCGCTACCGCAGGAGGCGAGACCTTCCCCCGCCGCGGCAACGACAAAGCAAGATCCCGGCGTTCAGGACGGTGATACGGGCGCGCGGCCTGTCCCGCGCGGGCGACGCCATCGCCAACCCCCGTTCTGCGATTATGGCGCCGTCCGGTGCGCCGCGGCAAGTCTCAAATCGCGCGGCGCCGCTTCAGTAGGGCCCAGGCACGCAGATCGAGGAGCGCCCGGCCCGTTGCCAGAACCGCCAGCGCGCATAGCAGGATCTTCGAGACCTGCCCCATCGTGCCCTCGATGAGGACCGCATGGACGATGGTGCAGACGAGCGTGATCGCGACAAGCCCGCTGTGGCCGGGACGCCAGAGGCGCGGGCTGAGCCGAAGCTTCTTGCGGGAAAGCGCCAGCGCCGCAGCCGCGAAGGCCGTCCACATGGCTATGACGCCCCAGGCCGCGAAGGGCGTGGCGGAGGTGAATGTGAGCGCGTCGATCACATCGGGCGGGCTGGTGATCCAGAGGCCGCCGACGTGGAAAATAATGAGCAGGACAAGCGCTATGCCAACCAGACGATGCACGCGGCGACCGCGCTGCGGCGGCAGTCCCGGCAGATAGCCTGCGGCCAGAAGCGGTTGTAGGACCATCACGACAAGACCGAGGATTCCGGCGAACCCTGCCGCGATATAGATCGGCCCGCGCCATTCGAGGAGCGGACTTGTCGCGGAAACGGCCACCGGCCAGGACAGCGCGGCAAAGAGCGCAAGCCAGATCAGAACGCCGCGCAGTCGGATCACGTTCAGGCCGGTTGCAGCACGAAATCGGCACGCAGGCTGGTCTCGCTGGCGCTCGACATGACCGGACGCAGGAACACCGTCTCGTACGCGCCGCTATCATAGGCAAGGTGCCCGTGCGGCTGGCCGAAGGCGGGCACGATCTGCGGCATTTCGAGCCGGAACTCGCCATTGGCATCCGTAAGCGTCGCGCCGTGGCTTTGCGGGTCGCGCTCATGTCCTTCGGTCGTATGCGCCCAGATCTGGATACGGGTATTCGGAAGCGGTGCGCCGTCACCTGCGCGGCGCACAGTGCCGGTCATCCAGAAGCCGCCGCCTCCGATGCGGTCGACGATGGGTGCCCCGGGGCGATAATTGTTGGAGCCGCCGCGCATGGTCGGCGTCGGGGCAAGACCTTGCGCCCGTGCGGGCACGAGAAGGCCGGAGGCCCCAGTGATGAGCGCGGCTCCAGCCGCCGCAGCGCCGATCATCAACGTGCGGCGATCGATCGTGGAGCGTGTCATGGCTGTCTCTCCTCTGTCGGCTTCAGGAGCGCGCAAGCGCAGCCGCTCCTGCGCTTAAAGCTTGGCACGATCTGCCGCAGAGTGAAGCGCGCCCACCCGATTGTGAACATGCAAGCTCGCCGGAGCGCGCCTTGCCGCGTCAGCCCAAGACGCGCGGGATCGACCGGTTCCAGCGATGATCACGAACCTCTCGGTCGCCCTCCCAGGCCCGGAGCCGCGCCTCGATATGGAAATGGGTGGCATCGCAGGTCAGGCGAGTCTCGGTCACGGTGCGGATCGACCAATCCTCGCGCGACATCTCATGCACCCAAGTGACCTGCCCTTCGGCCGAAAGCGGATCGTCCGGCAGGATCGAATAGCGCTCACGCACATCGGCCGAATGATGCAAGCCGTGAGGGACGATGTGCGCCGCTCCCTCGTGATCGCGCGTCTCGACCGTCACGCGGCCGGTTTCCCGATCCTCGTGAACCGACCAGCCCGAATGCGGCTCGACGTCGAACTCGAGATCCAGAGGCTCCGCGGCGCGCGGCTTGCCGAACTCGGTTGCGCACGGCGTCGGCGCCTCCGAGAGCGGCAGGTCGAGCTGCGATTGCGCGGGCAGAACGGTCAGCGTGACCGGCTCTGGCGCGGGCCAGATGATCGGGAAATAGCTCGTCGACAGACCGAGCCGGATCCGGTGCCCGGCGCGGAAGGTCTGCGCGACATGCTTCATGGGGATCGTGACGGTGTAGGTCTCACCGGGAACGAGCTCGGCCGGATGTTCGTGGCTGTCCCGATGTGTGAGGTTCAGAACGCCGTAGCTCACGCGCGTCGCCGCCCCATCCGGGGCCACGTCCATGAGCCGCGCCGCGACCTGGGCGATCGGCTTGTCGACCTCAAATGTCAGCGTCAGGGACGGATCGCCAACAAGATGCGCCGGCGCATCGAGCGGTCCGGTCTCGAAGACGAGGCTACCGGCATCTTCGCGCCGCTGATCGCCGGGCTGATCGCCGATATTGGCATAAGAGCACCACTTGCCTGCATGTGCGCCGACCCAGAGCGGGGATGAGAGCGTCAGCTTCGCGCCTTCCTCAGCCTCCGCACCACCAAGACCGCCATCCGCGCCCAGGGCGAACCGGGTGCGCGCCACGTTCGGCGACGGCCAGGTCGGCTCCGTGATCCACTGCCCGTCTCGATGGTCATAGAAGCCCGCAGGTTTGGCATGGTCCTGAAGGTAGACGCAGAGCGCGGGCTCATCGGTGATGCCCGTATCCACGCCCTTCATCCACTGATCCCACCAGCGTGTCTCCTCGGTGAGCCAGTCGATCGCCGGGCCTGGCGCGCCCAGATGGGGATATTTGTGCGACCACGGGCCGACGATCCCCTTGGCCGGGCTCTTCAGCGTTTCGACCAGACGGAACACGGCGCGGCAATAGCCGTCGGCCCAGCCCGAAACCGCGTAGACTGGCACCTCGATATCCGAGATGTCCTCGCAGACCGAGCCGTGCTTCCAGAAGTCGTCTCGGGTCTGGTGCTGGAGCCAGGTGTCGAGCCAGAGCCCCGACTTGTCGAGCCGCTCTTCCCACATGCCGCGCCAAGCCTCGCCCACATGTGCGGGATCGGGCGGCAGCGTGTTGATCCCGAACATCACCGACGCCCAGGAAAGCTGATCGCACAGAAGCGCGCCGCCCATGTAATGCACATCGTCCGCGTAGCGATCATCGGTCGAGCAGATGCTGACCACCGCTTTTAGGGCGGGCGGGCGGAGCGCGGCGAGCTGCAATCCGTTGAACCCGCCCCAGGAGATACCGACGATGCCGACGCCGCCATCGCACCAGGCCTGTTCGGCGATCCACGCGATCGCGTCGCAACCATCCTGCAGCTCGATGGGCAGGTATTCATCGAGCATCAGGCCCTCGGATTCGCCCGTTCCCCGCAGGTCGAGCCGCACGTAAGCGTAGCCCTGACCCGCGAGCCAGGGCGCGCGGGCGTGGTCACGCTCCAGCGTTTTGTCGTTCTTGCGATAGGGAATGTATTCGAGGATCGCGGGCACGGGCCGCGCCTCTGCATCCTCGGGCATCCAGATCCGCGCGGCGAGTTTGGTGCCGTCGGGCATCGGGATCTCGAAATGTTCGATCTCCCGCACCGGGCGGGGCAGGTTCGTGTCGATTTTCATGAGGCTCGCCGATCGCTTGAGGGGTCGAGGCGCTTATCGCCGCCTCGGCCCCCGAAGTCCATGCGGCAACCTATTCCACGATGTCGGTAAACTCGTAATTGAGCCGTTTCATCACCTGCTCGTAATTGTAGAGCAGCTTGCCTTGCGTCCGCGCCCCCATCCAGACAGATGCGACCGCGAAGCTGTAGGCATCCTGCTCCGGCAATTCGGACAGAAGCTGGCCTTTCTTGACATACGAGGCGATGCGCGTGCCGTCGATCTGCTCTGCCGCGACCTCGACCTCCGCGCGCGATGGCGCGCGAGCCACGGTCGCATCACGGAAGAACACGCGGTAGAAAAACTCCGCCGCGACGTTGTCTGGCCCCTCGCCTTTCGGCATGTCGGGTTTCCGGCCGAGGCCGAGGTCAATGGTCACCTGCTGGTGGCTGACCCCATCGACCATCTCGAAGAGGTCGCAATGCGACTGCGCGATACGGGTGTTGATCTCCAGAAGCCAGATCTTGTCCTGCACCTCGTCCCAGTAATACTCGATGTTGAAGCCCGCATTGTCATAGCCGATATGGGCCATGATCGTGCGGGTGATCTCCCACATCTTGTCCTGCACCTTCTGGGGAAGCTGCTGGGACGGGTAGAGATAGTAGAAAAAGCTCAAGACCTGAGGATAGCGGATGGAATCGACCGTGCCGTAAGGCACGACCTCGCCGTTGTGAACGTAGCCTTCGACCGTGCATTGCCGCCCGCCGATGACCTGTTCGGCCATGCAGTAATGCCCTTCGACCGCCGCGATATCTTCCGGCAGGTTCGCCCGGCTCAACACATGGTCGAATGGCTCGCCGATGCTGCGGATCTCGGCCCGCAGTTTCTCGATGGCGAAGTCGAAATCCTCGGGCGAATCGATCCGGAAGCCGAGCCGCGAGCCCGACGACTTGATCGGCTTGACGAAGAACGGAAAGCGCAGATCCGCCTGCCCGATTTTCGCGAGAGCCTCGTCGTCGAACGGATCGAAGGCGGTGAATTTCGGGATATGATCGGGGATCGCCTCCCGCATGACCACGCGCGACCAGTACTTGTGCTCGCATTTTAGCAAGCTTTCGAGCGATGCCTGTGGCGTGCCGTATTTCTCACAGAGGATCGGCAGCATCGTGGAGACCGGAAAGTCGATATAACCCACGATGGCGTCGATGGAGCCGTCAAAGGCGTCGAGCGTTTCTTCGGCCTCCTTCAGCATCGCGGGGATGTCGAAATCCTGCGTCTCGGACACCTGCGCGGGTGTCAGGAGCGGGTGGAATTCCACGTCCTCGACGCCGCGCAGGCGCCTCAGACGTTCGGCGTTGAGATCGTTCAGTCCGATGACGAATACATTCTTGGTCATTCTTGCCTCCTTCCCTGCGAAGGTGGTGTCGGGCTCGACGACCGGCAGAGAGCGGTCGCCACGCCCGTTACGATCAGTTGTCCGGTTGCGCCAGTTCGGCTTGTGTCGGGAAGGACCGGCCCTTGAGCCGCTCTGTCGTCCCGTCGATGTCATCGACCAGAAGCAGGAGGAAATCGCCTTGCCGCGCGCTTTCCATCGCGCGGTCGACGGCTTCCGCCTCACCCATGATGATCTCGACCCGTCCGGCTTCACCGCCAGAGGCAGCGCCTTCGTGGATCAGCCTCGCGACCTCGCCTTCCTCGCGTCCGCGCGCATCGGTCTCGTAGACATAGACCTCGTCGCACATCTTGGCGAGCTGCGCGCCGAGCGCCATCAGGTCTTCGTCGCGCCGGTTGCCCGGAGCGGTCGAGACCGCGATCCTGCGCTGCGTGCCGAGGCCGGTGACGAGCGGCTCGAGCGCCTCGAGAGCGGGGACGTTGTGACCGTAATCGATGAGGCACTTCACCCCGTCCGCTTCGAAATAATTCGTGCGGCCCGGCATCTGTGCGGGCGTCGGATGGAAGGTCAGAAGCCCTGCGCGGATATCGTCGATCTCGATCCCGTGGGCGAGCGCGGCGGCCGCAGCCGCCATCGCGTTCTGAACGTTGAACGGCGCGTGACCTTCGAAGGCGATGGGCACATCGTTCACCTTCACGATCTCGACCGTGACCTTGCCGCGCAGGAGCACGATCCAGCCGTTCTTTACGCTCATGACCATGCCGAGGTTGCTGAGATGCTCCGCCAGGTCCGGGTTGTCGGGGTTCATCGTGAAATAGATGATCTCGCCGCGCGCCCAATAGGTGCCCTGGTCCATGACAAGCGGATCGTCGGCGTTGAGGACGCAATAGCCGCCCTCTCCCTTGCGCTTCACCGCGTCGACCACGACCGTCTTGCAGCGCGCCAGTTCCTCGAGCGTGTGGATGCCGCGTTCGCCTAGGTGATCGGAGGCGATGTTCAGAAGAACGCCGACATCCGCCTCGTCGAAGCCCAGACCCCGCCGCATTATGCCGCCGCGCGCGACTTCGAGCACGGCATGTTCGACCGTCGGCTCGCGGAGGACCGCCTGAGCCGCCGCGGGGCCGGAATAATCGCCGCGCAGGATGACGTTGTTGTCGATCTCGACCGTGCCGGTGCAGCCCATGCCCACCGACCAGCCCGCCTGGCGCAGGATGTGGCTCGTCAGGCGCGTCGTCGTGGTCTTGCCGTTCGTGCCGGTGATCGCTGTGATCGGAATGCGCCCGTCATCCGTTTGGTCGGGGAAGAGCATATCGACAACATGCTGGCCCACGGGTCGCGGATGGCCATGCGTGGGCGACATGTGCATACGGAAACCGGGGCCGGCATTGACCTCGACCACACCGGCCGATTGACGGTCGAGCGGGATCGAGACGTTCTCGCACAGAAGATCGATGCCGATCACGTCGAGCCCGACGAGCCGTCCGATCCGCTCCATTGCGAAGCGAACCTCGGGATGCACTTCGTCGGTCAGATCCGCGGCGGTGCCTCCGGTGGAGATATTGGCCGTCGACTTCAGAAAGGCGATCTCGCCCTCGGGCAGAACGGTATCGAGCGTATATCCCGCCTGTTCGAGCATCCGGTGCGTCTGCTCGTCCACATTGATCTGGGTGAGCAGGTTCTCGTGGCCGACGCCCCGTCGCGGATCCTTGTTTTCGATGTCGATCAGCGCCTGGATCGTGGTTTTGCCATCGCCGACCACATGCGCCGGACGGCGGCGGGCGGCGGCGACCAGCTTGCCGCCGATCACCAGCATCCGGTGATCCTCGCCCTTGATGTAGCTTTCGACGATCACGCCAGCGTAGTCGTCACGCGCCCGCGCCACGGCGGCGTCATACCCCGAGCGCAGATCCTCGAGCGTGTTGATATCGGTGGTCACCCCGCGCCCGTGATTGCCCGAGAGCGGCTTCGTGACGACCGGCCAGCCGATCCATTCGGCGGCGGCCTGAGCCTCTTCGAAGGAATAACAGGTTTGTCCGTGCGGCACCGGCACGCCCGCTTCGCCCAGGATCTGCTTGGTCCAGTCCTTGTCGTCGGCGATCGAGTGACCGATGATCCCCGATGCATCCGTCACCGTCGCCTGGAAGCGCCGCTGCTTGATGCCGTGACCGAGCTGCGTGTAGCTCGTGCCTTCGGTCAGGTTGTAGGCGGGGATGTTCCGCGCCTTGGCCGCATCGACGATTGCACCCGTCGAAGGACCGAGCGCATTGGCGTCGCGCACTTCCTTGAGGCTGTCGATATATGGTTGAAGATCGACGTCCTCGTTGTCGTAGAGCTGCTGGACGATCTCGACCGCCGCCTGGCCCGCGGCAAGGCCCGTCGCCTCGTCGCGATAGCGGTACACGACGTTGTAGATGCCTTTGTCGTAGCTATCGACGGTCTTGCCGTAGCCGACCGAGAACCCGACAAGGTTCTGCAATTCGATCGCCACGTGCTCGACCATGTGTCCTGCCCATGTGCCATGCCGCACACGTTGCAGGAAACCGCCCGCCTCTCCGACGGAACAGCGGTGGTGGTGGATGGTGGGGATCAGCGCCTCGAGACGCTCGGCGATGCCCTCGACCTTGTCGCTCGGTCGCTCTTCCAGCTCCTCGATGTCGAGGCGCATATAGATGGCTTTGTAACGGCTGTAATAGTTGGGGCCGCGCAGCGCACGGTGCTCAAGTATTTGCAATCCTTAGCTCCAGGCTTTCTGCCTCGAGCTCGTGCGGCCCGAGGACCCGCCGGTCCCTCAGGCTGTATCCATAACCCTCAACCAGCGCATGCATTTTAACGCCGTGAACCGTGACAGGTTCCCCGTCGGCGAGATCAAACACATTCGACCCGGTGATCTCCGAGCTGTCAACCAGGATGACATGGCCCGGTCCGAAGGCGCGGATCAGGTCGCCGTCGAACTGGACTGCCGCATCCTCTCCGAGGCCGACGCCGAGATATTCCGGGTTGGTCGCGCCCACCTCCATCAGCCGCGAGAAGCGCCCGCGTTCGAGGAAGTGGGTATCGATGATGACGCCCTCGACGAAACCGAAGCCCGCCGACATCTTCACAGCGCCCTTGCGGAGTGCATCGTCCGCCGGACCGCCATAGACCATCGTGGCCGATTGGCAGGCCGCGCCCGCGCTGGTGCCTGCGACGACCATGCCTACTTCGTGCCGCTCCCGGATCGCGTCGAGCGCGTCGGAGGCCCCGAAGATATTGGTCAGGCGCATCTGATCGCCGCCCGAGATGAACAGGACGTCCGAGGCGCGGATCATGTCGATGAACTTCGCGTCATGCGCGTCCTTGCGCTCGCGAATACGGATATCGAGCACCTCCGACGCACCCTTCGCACGGAAGGCGTCGTTATAGCCGTCGAACACTTCGCCGGGAATGCTGCTTGCCGTGGTGATGACGCCGACAATCGGCGCATCCTTGCCCGACAGCTCCAGCACATGCGCCAGGATCGCGACGGAATTGGTCTTGTCCTCCGCCCCGCCGATGGCAACGAGAGCGCCCGGCTTGGCGAAGGGCCGTGCATCCTTTTTCGAGACCGGTGTCGTCATGTTCATGGACGTGCCCTTGTGAACCAAACGGAAGCTATATCTTGTGTGATGATGATCGGCAAACGGTAAATAGGACAGTCCCCTTTGCAAAGAATTGCGCCGATTGTTGCATTCTGCCGCGTTTTTCAGCGATGACGTGGCGGCGAAGACCCACAGGCACCGACTTTTTCACGCGAGGATTGTAATGGCTCAGGGCTACACGCTCGTAATTCATGGCGGCGCGGGCGTTTTGCCGCGGCAGACCATGACCGAGGAGATGGAGACGCGGTACCACGCGGCGCTGGACCGCGTTCTGGCCGCGGGCGAGGCGATTCTGGAGGCGGACGGCTCGGCGCTCGATGCGGTGGAAGCGGCGGTGATCGCACTCGAGAACGAGCCCTTGTTCAATGCCGGGCGCGGCGCGGTTTTCACGCGCAAGGGCACACACGAAATGGATGCCGCGATCATGGACGGCACGGACCGCCGCGCCGGCGCGGTCGCGGGGATCATGGGGCCCCGCAACCCGATCCGGGCGGCGCGTGCGGTGATGGAGCGCACGAGCCACGTCCTGATGATCGGTGACGGCGCGCTCGATGTCGCGCGCGAGGCGAGCCTGCCTTTCGAGGACGCGGCTTATTTCTATACCGAGGAACGGCATGCGAGCTTGCAAAGCACGCTCGAGATGGAGCGCTCGGGCGCGCTCGATGACGATCCGAGCCGTAGGCACGGCACCGTGGGCGCCGTCGCGCTCGACCGGCACGGCTGTCTCGCCGCCGCGACCTCGACCGGCGGGATGACCGCGAAACGCGCTGGGCGCGTTGGCGACAGTCCGGTGATCGGCGCAGGCACCTATGCCGACAATCGCAGCTGCGCGATCTCGGCGACCGGCGATGGCGAGGTTTTCTTGAGGCTGGCCGTGGCCCACGAGATCGAGGCGCGCGTTCGGCTGACGGGTGCCACCCTGACGGATGCGGCCGGGACCGTTGTCGCCGACGACTTGACCGACGCGGGAGGCTCGGGCGGGCTGATCGCGGTCGCGAAGGACGGCACTTTCGCGGCGCCCTTCAACTGCGAAGGCATGTATCGCGGCTGGAGCCGGGAGGACGGCGACCGCGAAACCCACGTCTACTGACCTCGTGATGACGATCGCGGGTCAGGCGAAACGCTCCGGCCCGTGCCATTGCGTCTCGCTGTAGCGGTCGCCATGCGCCCAACCGGGTGGCAATGCCTCCTCGATCCGCGCGAGATCCTCTGCGCCAAGGCGCATGGTCGCCCCGCGCGCCGCTTCCTCGAGGTGACGCGGGGAGCGGGTGCCCGGAATGGGAATGACCGTCTCGCTGCGCGACAGGAGCCACGCGATCGCAAGGCTGGCTGCCGGGGCCTCGAAGTCAGCGGCCAGCTGTCTGAAACGATCCGAGCTTGCGAGATTGTAGGCGAAGTTCGGCTCGTGGAAACGAGGATTGGACCTGAGGAAAGCCGAGCCCTCCACCCGCGCCATGTCGGGCGGCGTGTCGGTCAGGAAGCCCCGGCCCACGGGCGAGAAGGCGACAAGCGCAACTGCGTGCCGCTCGCAAGCTTGCACGAGGCCAAGCTCCGGGGCGCGGGTCGCGAGCGAATATTCCGACTGCACCGCGTCGACGAGATGCACCGCCATCGCCCGGTCGAGCGAGGCCGGGGATATCTCGGAAAAGCCCACCGCTTTCGTGCGTCCCGATGCCTTCAGCTCGGCAAGACTTTCGGTCACCTCTTCGATGGGGCGTGCCGCCTCGCGCCGATGCACGTAGAACAGATCGACCGCCTCAAGCCCGAGCCGGGCGAGACTGGCCTCGAGCGATGCGGTCAGATGCGCCCGGCTGTTATCGTAGAACCTCCCGCCGGTCTTGGGATCGCTGCAGATGCCCGCCTTTGTCGCGATGCGGAAAATCGGGCCGCGCGATGCGAGATAGCGTCCGATGACCTCCTCGGAATGGCCCATGCCATAGACGTTCGACGTATCGAGATGGTCGATACCGAGCTCCGCCGCCTTGTCGAAAAGCGCGAACGCCTCCTCTTCCGTCGAAGGGCCGTAGAACCCTGAGATGTTCATCGCGCCGAGGCCGATCGCGGTAAGGGAAAGCCCCGATTGCCCGAGAGTGCGGGACGGAAGAGCGGTGTTGGTCATGATCTGTCTCCTGCCGCAGCCATTCGCGCGGTGAATGTGTCGAGGGAGGATGTGCTCAAGCTGCGCACCGCGTCCCAGAGCGCCTCTGCGCGATCTGTGCCGAGCAGCGCCGCCGCCTTGCGCCGAAGGCGCGGTTCGGTCTCCGCGGCGTCCGCATCGCGAACGAGGTCGTGTCCGGCCTCGGCGCTTTCGCCATCCTCGCAAAGAAGTCTCACGCGTGCCGCCGTATCGGAAAGCGTCTCGTCCGTTCGGACCTCGACCTTGTCCCTGAGCGCAACGAGATCCGGCCGCGCGCAGGTCTCGGCCGAATAGCTTTCGAGCGCTGCGGTATCGACGCCCGCCAGCGCCATCGCCGCGGTCAGCCGGTAGCTGAACTTCGCGGCTAGTCCGGTTTCGGGTCTGGGCTGGTTGCAGACGGCGAGCCAGCGCGGATGGGTCGTGACCTCGATCTTCGTTATCTTCTCAGGGTCGAGCGTCGTGATTGCCGGATCGCGCATCGCTTCGAGCATGGCATGCAGCCCGTGGCAGCACGCGTGGAACTTGTAGGAAATCTGCGGGAAAACCCATGTCTCGCCCAGCCCGTCGAACGCCTCCTTGCGGGCCCCGCCGCCATGCGTCGGCCCGAAGCCTTGCGGGCCTTCCATCGCCTCAGGCGCCGATCGCGCACCGGCCTCCGCCAGCAAAGCGCAGGTCACGCCGACCTCAGCGGCAAACCCGGCATTAAGCGGTTTGCCCATGGTGCCGAACTGGCTCTTGAGCCCGGCGGCGCGGGTCGCCGTCAAGCCAATCGCCGCTTCCAGGCCGCCAGCATCGAGCCCCGCAAGACGTCCCGCCGCCACGGCCGCGCCGAACGCGCCCGAAGTCCCGGTCTGGTGAAATCCGGCCTCGTAATGGCCGCGCCCGAGCCAATCGCCAACGCGGCAGGCGGTCTCTAGCCCGAGCGCCAGCGCGTCGAGCAGCGCCTCCCCGCTTGTGCCCCGCGTCTCCGCCACGGCGAGCGCGGCGGGGATCACCGCGACACTCGGATGGCCGATGTGAAGAAAATGCGTATCGTCGTAGTCGAGCGCGTGGCTCGCCGCGCCATTGGCCAGTGCCGCGGCGCGCGCGCCAGCCTGACCGCCGCCGAAAAGCGTGGCCTTGCCCGGCTCACTTCGCGCCAGGGCAAACGCCGCCTCGGCCACCGGCTCGCCCTGCCCCGCAAGTCCGACGGTGGCCCAGTCGTAGAGTGACAGGCGGACGGTGCGCGCCAGATCCGGATCGCGCGGCGCGGGGCCTGACGCGAACCCGGCAAGCCGAGCGGCAAGTCCAGTCATGCAGCGGCTTTCCGGCGGGCCTGAGGTTCGATCGCGGCGCGCGACAAAAGATCGGACAGCCGCGGATCTTCGTCCTCGGCGGCGGCGAGCGGATCGCGCGGCTGAAGGCGATGGCTGAGCACCAGCCGCGACAGCGTCTTGCGGTCTTCGGCGGCCGTGCCGCGCATCCGCGCCGCTTCCCAGGCCATGAACACCGCCGCGCTTGCGTGGTACAGCCCCGACGCCGCGCGCCGTGCCTCCTCGTCACTGCCTTTCTCGGCGCAGCGCGCAGCGAGTGCGACGGCACGGTCAAGGCAGGGCGCAATCTCGGCGGCCAGTTCGGCGTCGCTCTCGGCAAGGCAGCGACGCAGATATTCGGAAAGCGCGTCCAGTGCCCCTTCCCGCCGCGCAGCTCGCATCACGTCGAGCGCGATGATGTTGGACGTGCCTTCCCAGATCGAGCCGAGATGCGCGTCCCGCAAAATCCGGGCATCCGAGAACTCTTCGATATAGCCACAGCCGCCGCGCACCTCCATCGCATCGCCCGCGACCTTGCGCGCATCGCGGCATGTGCGGAATTTCACGAGCGGGGTCAGGATTCGCAGAACCTTCGCCATGTCGCGATCCCCGCCATCCGAGGCGGCGAGCGCGCGGGCGGTATGGAAGACCATGCTGCGGCCCTCCTCTGCGGAAACCAGCATCTTCGAGAGCTGCCGGCGCATGAGCGGCATGTCGATCAGGCGCTTCCCGAAAGCCGTCCGGTTCCGCGCGATGTAAAGCGCCTCCGAGACCGAGCGGCGCATCAGGCCCGCGCTCCGCACACCGTTTGCAAGCCGGGACATGTTGATCATGTCGGTCATCTGCTTGAAGCCCTGCCCGGCCTCACCGACGAGGTAGGCGGTCGCACCTTCGAGCGCGATCTCGCCCGACGCCATCGACCGAGTGCCCATCTTGTCCTTGAGGCGCAGGATACGGTAGGCGTTGAGGCTGCCATCCGGTAGGTGCCGCGGCAGCAGGAAGAGCGAGAGCCCCTTCGTGCCGTCCGCCCCCTGCCCGTCAGGCCGTGCGAGCACCATCGCCAGACCCGCGTCGGGGTTCGAGCAGAACCACTTGTCCCCGTAGAGGCGCCACGCGCCGTCCTCCTGTCGCGCGACGGTCTCGATCGCCCCGACATCGGAGCCCGCCGCCTGCTCGGTCATGAACATCGCGCCTTGAAAAAGCGTATCCATGTCCTGGCTCGTGAGACGATCGATGTAGCGTTCGACCAAGGCGGGACCGCCGAACTTGACCAGCGTTCGTGTCAGGCTGTCGGTCATCGAGAGCGGACAGCAGAGGCCGAACTCGGCCTGAACGAAAAGGTAGACCAGCGCATATTTCGCCATCGGGTGAAGCTTGGTCTCGGCGCCGAAGACCCCGGCGCGGTGCGACATTGCCGCCAGACCGAATTCGCTGAACGCGTAGCGCTCGAGTTCTTCGTAGGCGGGATGCTTCTCGATTGTCTCGGACCGTTGACCGGTGCGGTCCCGCAGCTTCAGTTCCGGCGGGTTGTGATCGGCGGCGAGCGCCAATTCTTCGAGACGATCCCCGACGAGTCCGCCCATGCGGTCGAGCTCGGGTCTGAGGCGGTCCTGCAGATCCTCGGGCAGGTAGATATCCAGAAGCGCGTCGAAAGCCGGATCGGACGCGAAGGCGTTGAGCCCGCGGCTGTCGGGAATGTTGTTCTCGGTTGCTGCCATCGTCTCGTCTCCCCTCAGTTCCGGCCGGTCACCGTGTTCCGCGCCGCCTCGTATTCGCGCACCAGCCGCGCGATGATGTCCGCGGCAGGTTCGATGGCGCGGGATTGACCGACCGCCTGGCCCGCGCTGTAGACATCCTTCCAGGCTTTCGGTCGGTCTGGATCGTCCTTGGAGCTCATCCGCCGCGGCTCCGCACGCCGCGCCTCGTCCAGTTCCACCCCGACCGTCGAGACGCTTTCGGAGAGGTAGTTGGCGTGGGTGCCCGAGAACATCGGCGTGTAGATGATACCGTCGGCCTCGGCGCGGGTGATCATCTCCTTGTGGGGATGGGGCGCGATGGCCTCTTCGGCGGGAATGAACACGGTCCCGGCATAGGCGAAATCGCAGCCCAGCACTTCGGCGGCCAGAACCGCGCGACCGTTAGCGACAGCGCCCGACAGAACGAGCGGGCCGTCCCAGAAGTCCCGGACCTCCTCGACAAGCGCGAACGGGCTGAGCGTGCCGGCATGCCCGCCGGCGCCAGACGCCACAAGGATCAGCCCGTCCACGCCCGATTTCGCGGCCCGGCGTGCGTGGCGGGCCTTGATGACGTCGTGAAAGACGAGCCCGCCATAGCCGTGCACCGCCTCGACCACCTTGTCGGGCGCGGACAGCGAGGTGATGACGAGCGGCACCTTGTGCCGGACGCAGGTCGCAAGGTCGGCCTCGAGCCGGTCGTTATATTCGTTGACGATGAGATTGACGCCATAGGGCGCGGGCGTCTTGCCGGTCTTTCCAGCGAACTCGGCGCAGCGTTTCTCGATCTCGGTCAGCCAGATGTCGAGCTCTTCCGCCGGGCGCGCGTTCAGCGACGGGAACGTGCCGACAACCCCCGCACAGCACTGCGCGACAACCAGATCGACGCCGGAGGCGAGGAACATCGGCGCGCCGATAAGTGGCAGCGACATGTGCGTTTTCATCTCGGCGATGCGCGCGGCGGCGTCGGTCATTGAAACTCCTGTTCAGCTGTCGCGGGAGGCACGCGCCTCGAAGGTCGCGGTCCCGTCGCGTTTCTCGAGCCAATAGCGGCCCTCGTCCTTGTGGATCCGTGCGGGCTGCCCGGAAATCAGCGGTGCAAGGCCGCGATAGGCAACGCTCAAACCTTCCGTCCCGAGATCCCGCGCGGCAGCATTGATGAGAAGCGTTGCCTGGATCGGTCCATGTACGACGAGCCCGGCATAGCCTTCGGTCTCTGTCACGTAGGGGTGGTCATAGTGGATACGGTGCCCGTTGAAGGACATGGCCGAATAGCGAAAGAGCGTCACGGGCCCGGCCACGAAGTCATCCTGCCCCGGCGTGCCCTCCCCTCCTGCGCCTTTCGGGGTGTCGCTGCGGGCGTCGGGGCGATAGACGATGTCCTGGCGTTCCTCGATCACCCGCGTGGTGCCGACCGTGAGAACATGACGCACGCTCACGAAGACCAAGGGGCCAGAGCGTCCCTCTTTCGTTTTGAGGCTCTCGATCCGGGAGGTGCGGGTTACCTCGTCGCCGACACGGATCGGCGCGTGAAACGTGACCTCTCCACCCGCCCACATCCGATTCGGGAACGACACGGGGGGCAGAAACCCGCCGCGCTTGGGATGCCCGTCGGGGCCAAGTCCGCCTTCAGGCACCGCAGGCGGCGCGAGACACCAGTGAAGGCCCGGAGGCACCGCATCGCCCTCGCTCAGAACCCAATCGCCGAAAGTGGCGGCGAACCGCTCCGCAAGGCCCGGCGTGACGATGTCCTGCGCCACCTCCTCGCGGCCGATCCAGCTTTCGAGATGTGGGATATCGAGATCGGCAAGCGTGGTCATGACAAAGCCCTCGCGCGGTCAAGAATGCGGCGCGCCTGCTTGAGCACCGGCACGTCTACCATCGCCCCGTCCACGAGGGCCGCGCCGCCATCGGCGGACGCCGCGATCACGCGCTCCGCCCAATCGATCCGCTCTTTTTTCGGTCGGAAGGCGCTGCGGGCCGGTTCGATCTGGTTGGGATGGATCAGGAGCTTGCCACCGAAACCCATCTCGTGGCTGTGGCGCGCATCCTCGGCGATGATGTCCGGATCGCGCGTCGCCGTCGTCACCCCGTCGAGCGGCGCGGGCCGCCCCGCCAGCCGGGCGGCCTGCACGATCTGGCTGCGGATCGGGAGGAAGGCCATGTGCGTGTTCTCGCAGCCCATATCTGCCGAGAGGTCGATGGAGCCGAAAGCGAGGCGGTCGGTCGCTTCGGCAAGCTCGGTCATGCGCGCGACGCCGCGCACCGTTTCGACGAGACCGAGAATTTTCTGGCCGGGATTCAGCGCCGCGCGCAGGTCCGCGATCTGCTCGGGTGTTTCGGCCTTGGGCAGCACCACCGCATCGAACCCGGTCGCGCGGGCAAACGCCACGTCGTCGCGATACCATTGCGTGCCCGGCGCGTTGATCCGAAGCATGAGCGTCACGGTCCGGTCGCTCGGCAGAGCGTCGCGCGGAATGCGGCGCACGGCGCTCTTGAGGTCCGAGGCGACCGCGTCCTCAAGATCAATGATGACGCTGTCGGTTCCCGACGCGCAGGCCTTGGCGAACCGGTCGGGGCGGTCAGCCGGCACGAAGAGCGGGAAACTCAGCGTCGCGAAACTGTCGAGAACCACGTCCATCACTCCTCAGAAACTCCGTGGCATGCCGAGGATATGCTCGGCGACATAGGACAGGATGAGGTTCGTCGAGATCGGGGCAACCTGGTAGAGCCGGGTTTCGCGGAATTTCCGCTCGACGTCGTATTCTTCCGCGAAGCCGAACCCGCCGAAGGTCTGGATGCAGGCATTGCCCGCCTCCCACGAGGCATCGGCTGCCAGCAGCTTGGCCATGTTCGCCTGCGCGCCCGACGGCTCCATCGCGTCGAACCGGCGACAGGCTTCGAACCGCATGAGGTTCGCTGCCTCGACATGGGCGAACGCGCGGGCAATTGGAAACTGGATGCCCTGGTTCTGGCCGATGGGCCGCCCGAAGACCTGCCGCTCCCCGGCATAGCGCGACGCCTGGTCGACGAACCAGTAGCCGTCTCCGATGCATTCCGCCGCGATCAGCGCCCGTTCGGCGTTGAGCCCGTCGAGGATGTAGCGGAAGCCTTTCCCCTCCTCGCCGATCAGCGTGTCGGCGGGGATTTCCAGATCATCGAAAAAAAGCTCGTTCGTCTCGTGTCCGACCATGTTCGGAATGGGTTTGACGTCCATCCCCTTGCCGATCACTTGATCAAGCTCCAGCAGGAAGACCGACAGTCCCTCGGACTTGCGCTGGACATCGGCCAGCGGTGTCGTGCGCGCCAGCAGGATCATCAGGTCGGAATGCTGCACACGGCTGATCCAGACCTTCTGCCCGTTCACGACGTAGCGGTCGCCCTTGCGCACGGCGGTGGTCTTCAGCTTCGTCGTGTCAGTGCCGGTCGTGGGTTCGGTCACGGCCATCGATTGCAAGCGCAGATCGCCCGAGGCGATCTTGGGCAGGTATCGCGCCTTCTGCTCGTCAGAGCCGTGGCGCAGGAGCGTGCCCATATTGTACATCTGCCCGTGACAATGCCCGGCATTGCCGCCGCAGCGGTTGATCTCCTCCATGACGATCGAGGCTTCGGTAAGCCCCAGGCCCGATCCGCCGAACTCTTCGGGGATCATCGCGGCAAGCCATCCGGCCTTTGTCAGCGCGTCGATGAACTCCTCGGGATACGTCTCCGCAGCGCCATGCTTGCGGTGATACTCTGCCGGGAATTCGGCGCAAAGTGCGCGCAGGGCATCGCGCAGGTCGTCATGCTGGTCAGGCGCAGAGGTCTTCACGTCTCAGTCTCCCTTGCCCGTCGCGTCGGGCCCGTTGTTTTTCAGAATTTCCTCCTCGGCGCGCAGCCAGATCTCTGCCGATATCGGGTTTTCGCGCTCTTCGAGGACGTGGCCCACGAGACCGATGGACCGGCCCATGACCCCAAGACCGCGCACGATGTGCCACGGCAGGCCAAGCTCGCTGGAAATCGCGCCAATCGCCCCCGTGGCGTTGATCGGCAGCGACTTGCCGCGCGCGGCCTCGGCCCGTTCCTGAACCTTCTGGATGAGCGCGATGTAATCGCCCGAGAGCCCGTTCTCCGCCGCGATCTCGAACAGGCGCGGCGTGCGTGGATCGACGGGCTTGTGCACCGGATGGCCGAGGCCAGGGATGATTTGCCGGCGCTCGGCGAAATCTGCAACGAGACGATCCGCGATGGCGTCGAGGTCCGGATCGGTCACGCCGTCCAGCGCCTCGGACAGCATCTTCGCGGCGCCCTCCATAGAGCCCACGAAGACCGTGCCGAGCCCCGAAAGCCCCGCCGCGACCGCCGCCTGCAACGCCTCGGGCGCGCCGAGATATGTCATCCGGGCAACAAGCGCCGACGGCGTCAGACCATGCTCCACCAGCGTGACGACAATGGCGTTGAAGACGCGGCTTTCCTCGGGGCTTGGTTTACGATGCTTGAGCAGCAGAAAGGCCAGATCGCCGAGATTCATCTCGCCCAAGATCTCGGACGGCAGGTCGAGGCCGCGCACGTTGATCTCGTCCGGCGTGCTCCAGCCGATCTCGGAGGTGAGGTTCTCCTTGCGTTTCGCCATAAGCGTTGCGCTCCTTCGTTTCAGGTATGGATCGGGGCCCCGGTCACGGCGCGCACGGCCTCGAGGTCATTGCCCTTTGCAAGGTCGACGAGGCGGAACCCCTCGGGCGTCACGTCGAGGACCGCGAGGTCGGTATAGACCCGGCTGACGACACCGAGGCCGGTCAGCGGATAGGTGCAGCGCTCAAGGAGCTTGGGGCTGCCGTCGCGGTTCTGGTGCCGCATCATCACGAAGATGGTCTTCACCCCGGCGACAAGGTCCATCGCGCCTCCGACCGCAGGCGGGAACTTCTCGTCGAGCGTCGCCCAATTTGCGAGATCGCCGTTCTGCGCCACCTGGTAGGCCCCGAGGACAGCGATATCGATATGCCCGCCGCGCATCATCGCGAAACTGTCGGGATGGTCGAAATAGGCCGCGCCCGGCGCGGCGGTGACGTAACGCTTGCTCGCATCGATGAGCTCGACATCCTCTTCGCCTTCGGGCGGGGGTGGGCCGACACCGATGATGCCGTTCTCGGAATGGTAGATCACCTCGCGCCCCTCGGGCACGTATCCCGAGACATGGGTCGGCTTGCCGATCCCGAGATTGACGTAAGAGCCGTCGGGGATGTCCTCGGCCACGCGGGCTGCAAGCTCGGCATCGCTGAGACGGGTCAGCTGTTCGGCGACATCGCTCATGGGCGCACCTCGTATTCCACGACGCAATCGACAAAGATGCCGGGCGTCACGACGGTTTCGGGATCGAGCGGATCGGCAGACAGCGCGCGCACCTCGGCGATGGCATGATCGGCGGCCATCGCCATCACCGGGTTGAAGTTGCGCGCCGTGGCGTGGAAGCCGAGATTGCCCCACTTGTCGCCACGCGCCGCCCGAATGAGCGCAAAATCCGCGGGCAGCGGGGCTTCCATCACGTAGCCCTGCCCGTCGATCTCCCGCACCTCCTTGCCCTCGGCGAGGCGCGTGCCGTAGCCGGTGGGCGTCAGGAAGCCGCCGATCCCTGCGCCCGCCGCGCGGATACGCTCGGCGAGCGTGCCTTGCGGGACGACCTCGAGGTCGATCTCCCCGGCCTCGTAGCGCTTCTCGAACCAGATCGAGCCGGGAGAGCGCGGATAGGAGCAGATGACTTTCGCCACCCGGCCCGCCTTCAGAAGCTTGGCGATCCCGGTCTCTCCGGCCCCGGCATTGTTTGAGATGATCGTCAGGTCGGTCGCGCCCTGTTCCAGGAGAGCGTCGATCAGTCCGAACGGGATACCCGACGATCCGAACCCGCCGATCATGACCGATGCACCGTCAGGGATCGGAGCCACTGCGGTGGCAAGACTGTCTGCGCGTTTGTCCATGCTGTCCTCAGGCGTTCGCATCGCCGCGGCGGCGCTGCATCAGAAGGTTGAAAGCGATCACCGCGACCAGGAGGCTGGCGCCGATCAGGCTCGTCGTGAGCTCGGGGAAGATGATCAGAAGTCCGCCCGCGCCGAAGACGACGCGGCTCGGAAGGTCGATCCGGCCGACCCGGTAAATCCAGCTTTCGAAAGCGGAGGTGATCGCCCAGAGCGCGATCAGCGTGATGAACACGCGCTCGGCGATGTTCACCCAGCTGCCCACCATGATGAGCGCCGGATCGTAGACGAAGATGAACGGCAGCACGAAGAGCGGCAGGCCCAGGCGCATCGCCGTAAAGCCCGTCTGCATCGGCTTTGAGCCCGCGACATTCGCCGCTGTGATCGCGGCCAGCGCGACGGGCGGCGTGATGTAGCTCAACATGCCCCAGTAGAGGATGAAGAGGTGGCTTGCGATCGGGTTGAGCCCCGCCTGCACCAGCGCAGGGGCGAGCAGGATCGACAGGAAGATGTAGCAGGCCGTGACCGTCATCCCCATGCCGAGCACGAAGCTTGTGACTGCGCCTGCGATCAGCATCAGCGCGGTATTGCCGCCCGCATAGAGGAGGAGTTCGCGCGAGAACGCCCCGGCGACGCCGGTATAGGACAGACCGCCCACGACAAGACCGATCCCGCACAAGACCGCGACCAGGTTCGCGACGTTACGGGCGACATCGAGCAGCAGATCCCTGGCGCGCGTCAGCGTGAGACGCGTCTCGCGGTTGAAGGCCGTTGCGATCAGCATCACCGCCGAGGCGTAATAGGGAGACCGCGCCTCAAGCCGCAGCCCCATCAGCACGAAGATCAGCACCGCCAAGGACAGAAGATAGGGCCAGCCGCGAAGGAGCACGGGCAGGATGTCGGGCGTCTCGCTGCGATCGAGCCCGTGCAGGCCGCGCCGGGCGGCGAACATATCCACCTGAAACAGGAGCGCCGCGTAGAAGAGGAGCGCCGGAATGACCGCGGCGATGACAATGGTCGAGTATTGAACGCCGAGGAAAGAGGCCATGACGAACGCCACCGTCCCCATGACCGGCGGCATCAGCGTCGCGCCGGTGGAGGCGCAGCTCTCGATCGCGGCGGCGTAATTTGCAGGGTAGCCCACTTTCCGCATCGTCGGGATAGAGAACGGCCCCGAGGTCAGGATGTTGGAGATCACGCTGCCCGACAGCGAGCCGAGGATGCCCGAGCCCATCACGGCGACCTTGGCGGGTCCGCCCCGGCTGTGCCCCAGGAGCGCGGAGGCGAGTTCCATGAAGAAGTCGCTGCCCTTGGTGATGACAAGCACCGAGCCGAAGATCACGAAGCCGATGACCAGTTCGGCCACGACCTGCATCGGGATACCGATGATGCTCTCGACACCGAGGACGTGGGCACGCACCGTCTCGATGGGCGCGAATTGCGTCCCCCAGAGAAAGCCCGGCATGTGCCCGGCATAAAGCGGAAAGGTTCCGAACAGGAGCGCCGTCGCAAGCAGGATCGGCCCGCCAGCGCGGCGCACACCCTCAAGCACGAGCACGATCAAAATCGAGGCCATGATGTCGGCCATCAGCGGCGCGTCGTATTCCCAGCCCTTCTGGATGATGTCGAGTCCGTGGAAACCGAGATAGCCCGCACTGACCAGCGCGAGGATCGCGAGTAGCACGTTCAGCCAGATCAATCGTCCGGTCAGCGCCGTCGAGATCGGGAGAGTCAGGAATGCCGTCGCGAGGAAGATGCCGATCAGGTAGTAGAGATAGGAGTTCCCGAGCGGCTGGAAACCGAAGATATTCAGAAGAAACTGCTGGTTCACCGCCAGAAGGACGCCGAGCGCGCCAAGGATCATCACGCAGATCCGGACGGCCTTGTGGCGGCGCGGCAGCGGGGCATCGTCCTCGGCGGCGGCAAGATGTGCGGGGGCTGCGAGGGGTGCGTCGTCGGCACCGTCGCGGTCGCTCTGAGACGTCATGGGAGATCCTGAACAGGCGAAAAAGCATGTCCCCGGCGCGGGCTCCGCGCCGGGGGATGATGAGAGCGCGGCTTAGTTCATCGAGGAGATGACTTCGCTCCGGCGCTCCATCCAGGCTTCGGCGAATTCCTCGTCGGACATATCGCTGTTCTCCGAGGAGAAGCTGTCCCAGGCCTCGACCAAGGCGTCCATGCGCGCCTGGCGCTGGTCGTTCCAGGCCTGGTCCTCTTCGGTCCAGATGCCGATCTCCTCGAGGTAGCGGATCGCGCCTTCGTGGAACGGAATATCGATCGCCGGCTTGCCCGAGCGCTCGAGCGTCCAGCGCGACATCGCCGCGGTGCCGTCCTTGTACATATCGAAGGTCTCGTCGAGCGCCTTGATAAAGGTATAGACCTCGTCGGCAGACTTTTCGGCCGTCGTGGTGATGACCGGATAGCGGTAGGCCGCCATCTTGGCCGTCTCGCCTTCCGCAAGGCCCGCGGCCACATCCTCTTCGGACGGGCTCATGATCGGCAGCACTTCGAGAAGCTGGTCCCAGCCTGCATCATTGCCCGGCTCGAGCGGTGCGTAGTGAATGCCGCGCGGGCTCTCGGCCAGCTCGTAGAGTTGGCTGGTCGTGGGCGTGGTGCAGGTGGCATCCGCCTCGTTGCGCGTCATCGAGGACATTGCGGCACTGTAGGTCGGGAAGGTGATGACCTCGACATCGTCGAGCGTCAGACCACCGAAAGCGAGGATCGCCTCGCATTTCACGTTGACCGACGGGTTGCCCGCGACAAAGGCGATGCGCTTGCCTGCGGCGTCCTCTACCGTGTCGATGCCTGCGTCACCCGCCGCGATGAGCGTGATGCCCGCCGGGCGCCCCGCGACAGCGCGCAGCTGGTGCGGACCCCAATCGGGCGTTGCGAAATCATATGCGCCCTCGCCGATGAAGAAGGCTTCGGTCGCAAGGAATGCGTAGTCCGCGCGCCCTTGCAGAAGCGGCTGCAGACGGCCGATGCCGCTGCCCGAGGGCTGGATACGCACGCGCGTGCCGTATTCCTTGCCGAAGGCGTCCGCGATGGCCGACGCTTCGGCGTAGCCGGCCGAACCCACATCGTAGGACGTCCAGACCATCGTATCCGGCATCTCCTGCGCGTGAAGCGGTGCTGCGGCCATCAGCGCGGCCGCGGCGACGCCGAGTTTCATTCTGACGTTCATGATAATGTCCTCCCTTACATTCAGAGCGGGGCCCCTGAGCGGTCCGGCCTCCTCTGCCGAACCTGCGCCGCAAGACGCGTCTCTCGCGGGGGTTTGCCCTTGACGTGAAGGTGTCGGGTCGTAGCCTATGACACAAATGCATTATTCATATATCAGCGATACCGAAACGGCATGTAATGGATATCCGGCAACTTCGTAACTTCGTCCAGATCGTCGAGCTGAGCAGCATCACGGCGGCGGCAGAGCGTCTGAACATCGCACAGCCCGCTCTCAGTCGGCAGGTCAAAGCGCTGGAGGACGAGCTTGCCGTGCCGCTCCTGCGGCGTCATGGACGGGGCGTCATGCCGACAGAGGAAGGCCTGCGCCTTGCCGCGCGCGCCCGCGTGATCCTCGAGGATATCGACGATCTCGCGACGGACGTCTCCGGCGCGCAAAAGACCCTTTCAGGAACGATCACGCTCGGGCTGCCGCCCACGGTCGCGGAGGTACTGGCCACCCATCTCATCGAACGCACGATGGAGACGCATCCGGAGGTGAAACTCAGGATCGTGTCGGGCTTCTCGGGTCACGTTCAGGATTGGTTGATACGCGGCGCAATTGACCTCGGCGTTGCCTACGAGGGCCAGAAAAGCTCCGCGATCAAGAGCCAAGCCATTATCATGGAACAGCTTTTCCTGATCCAACGCGGAGAACAGGAGGGCGTGCGGGACGGCACCCCCATCACGGCGAGCGAGGCGCTGGCCCAGCCTCTGATCTTGCCCAATCCCGAACACGGGCTTCGCAAGCGGATCGACCAGATCGCGTCCGACCAGGGGATCGAACTGGATGTCCGGCTCGAGATCGACATCCTCCCGACCATGCTGGCCTTCGTGGATCGCGGGCTCGGCGCGACGATCCTGCCGCTGATGTCGGTCAACGAGCATGTCGCCTCGGGGCGGCTCATCGCGCGGCCGATCATCCGCCGCTCCATCGATCGCACGCTGATCCTCATGACGCCTTTGAACCGGCCCGCCTCGCGGCTGAGCGCGGGGTTCTCGGACTTCCTGATCGAGGAGGTGCACCGCCTCTCCGCATCGGGCGCGTGGCCCGGCACGACGTTGTAAAGCATCTCATGCCTCAAGGGCATGTCTGAAATGCTCGATGCGTCGTTGCGGCATGGGTTGGGTCCTCCTACTCTGGAACCATGTCGTGATCCGAGGGAGGAGACAGGATGGCCCGCGCACCGCTTGACGGGCTGACGGTCGTGTCGATCGAACAGGCCGTCGCAGCACCATATTGCACATCCCGCCTCGCAGATGCAGGTGCGCGCGTCATCAAGGTCGAACGGCCGGAAGGCGATTTCGCGCGGGGCTATGACAGCGCAGCAGGCGGCGAGAGCAGCTACTTCGTCTGGCTGAACCGCGGCAAGCAATCGGTCGCGCTCGACCTGCGCGAGGACGCGGATCGCGATGTGCTTCTGTCGATGACGGACCGCGCGGATGTCTTCGTTCAGAACCTCAAGCCCGGCGCATTGGCTCGCAAGGGGCTCGGTACGGATGTGCTGCGCGATCGGAACCCGCGTCTCGTCACCTGCTCCATCAGCGGCTATGGCGAGACCGGCCCCTACGCCCAGCGAAAAGCTTACGATCTGCTGATCCAGGCGGAATCGGGACTTGCCAGCGTCACCGGCGGCCCGTCCGAGCCGGCCCGCGTCGGAATCTCTATCGTGGACATCGCGACCGGGGCCGCCGCGCAATCGGCGATCCTCGAAAGCCTGATCCAGCGCGGTGTGACCGGGCGCGGCAGCGATATCCGCCTGTCGATGTTCGACGTCATAGCCGATTGGCTGGCGGTGCCCTACCTGCATGCCGCGGCGGGCAAGCCGCCGCAACGGATAGGTCTCGCACATCCCTCCATCTCGCCCTACGGCGTCTTCTCCACGCGCGATGCGCGCCCTCTCCTCATTTCGATCCAGAACGACCGCGAATGGGCGATCTTCGCCCGCGACGTCATGCAGCGGCCCGATCTTGTCGATGCACCGGGGTTCGAGACCAACAATGCACGCGTTGCGAATAGGGCCGAGGTCGACGCCGTGATCGCCGATATGATCGCAACGCGTAGCGAGGCGGAGATGACCGAACGGCTGCTCGCCTCGGATACGGCGTTTGCCAGCGTCAACGATCTGGACGGTCTCATCGCGCACCCGCATACCAGCACCTCCGAGGTCGTCACGCCGGACGGCGCGGCCGTCGCCTTTCCCGCGCCGCCCGCGCTTGTCGACGGAGGCCGCCGGTTCGAGCGCGGAGCGGTACCGAAACTCGACGAGCATGGCGAAGCGATCCGCGCGGAGTTTGGCGCAGCCGCGCCGCTCAGACGCGCCCGGTCCACATGAGCATGACGAGAAAGGTCAGCCAGATCGCAAGAACGGACAGGCAATAGGGCCCGTTCCAGCCCGGCCCGACGCGCCAGACCGACCGTTTCAGGATCGATGATGCTAGAATGATCGTCGTGATGAAGGGCGAGAGGCCGATCACAGAGGTCCATCCGCCCATCGCCGCCAGCGCGATGACCTGCGGGGTGAGTCCCGGCACCTCAAGCTGGAACGCCACCGAGCCCAGCACGGAAGTAGACACGATCGGATTGATCCCGAGCATGGCGAACGCCAGGATGCCGATCGCGATCCCCACCGCAAGCGGCACCGCGCCGAGACCGAGCGCGGCCACATGTCCCTGAACCGCCTCCACCGGCACCAGCGCCAAAAGCGTCACCGGCAAGAAGCCTGCCGAGGCGAAGACGCCGACCTCCGCGCCCATCCAGGGCAGGCGCGCGCGATAATCCGCAAACGCCTCGCGCACGCCGCCGGCCGCACCCGCCCCGCGCCGAAAGCCCGAGACGGCGGACCAGAGAACCGCGTAGCTTGGCACGACGAGGATCAGCGCTTCCTGGAAGGTCAGGCGCGTCAGCCCGTGCACCAGAAACACCGATCCTCCGACGATGAGAACGTGCAGAACGAGCGTCGCCGCGCCGAGCCACGCGCCTTGCGGCGGTGCGGGTCGCGGCAGCGCCATCGCGCGGTAGCGGCGCCCCTCGACCCGGTCGAAGAGCCAGCCGACGCCGATGAAGACGAAGGACATCGCAAAGCCGATTGGCGCGAAATCGGTATAGACGAGGCCCGGCAGGGTGATGAGAACCGCGTTCGTTGCAAAGCCGAGCGGCGACCAGAGCGAGATGAGCCCGAAGCCGCGCATCGTCGCCAGCGACATCCGGCGCAGTTTCACCTCGCGGATCTCTTCGGGCAGGGCTTGGCTTGCGGCGCTGTCCATCGAGCGCTTGGCAAGATCGAGGAGCAGCGCGAGCCCGCCGAAATTGATCAGCACGCCGAAAAGATGCCCCCCGAGCGAAAGAGAGACGTATCGCCGCGAGGCGGGCTGGCTCGTCAGGAATGCCCCTGCCCGTGCGACCTCGGGCGCCAGAAGCGCGGCCGAGCGAAGCGTGTTCAGGACGGCGATCAGCGAGGCGAGGAAGATCATCCGCTCCATCGCGGAAACCAGCACGTCGCCGGGAACGGCTTGCCAGAGCGCGATCGCCATTGCGCCTATCGACAGGATCAGCGGCACCCAGGTGCCAACGCTGAATTGCCTCCAGGCAAGAAGCAGGAAAAGGGCCAGCGCGCTCGAGGCCAGGATATCGAGCCAGAGCGATCCGACGAAGACCGACAGGATCGCCGAGACGATGACGACCCCCATCAATCCCGCGCGAAGCTGCGCCGACCCGTGCCGCGTCACTGCCGCGCCGTCACCTGACGCTTGGCTCATGGACTTCTCCGCCTGGCGTTATGTCCCGGTAAAGACCGGCGCGCGTTTCTCGAAAAAGGCCGCGCGGCCCTCGGCGGCATCGGCGCTGTTGAGAAGCTGTGGCTGGACCTGACGCTCGAAATCGAGCGCCTCGTCCACGCCGCGTGCGAACCAGTCGGTGATGAAGTGCCGTGGCAGTGGCGCGGCCTTGGCCTCTTCGTCCACGAGCGCCATCGCATCCTGAAGCGCGGCACCCGGATCGCTGAGCGTCTCGACCATTCCGATCCGCTCGGCCTCTTCCGCCTTGATCGGCGCGTTCGTCAGGATGATGCGCCGCGCCTTGGCCGGACCGACACGCATCGGCAGCGTCGTCAGAAGGCCCATATCCGGGACGAGCCCGATCTTGGTGAAGCTTGCGACGAACCGCGCCTCGCGCGAGGCGACGACGAGCGGCGCGGCCATTGCCAGCGCCATGCCGCCGCCCGCTGCCCAGCCCTCGACCGCAACGGCGAGAGGCTTCGAGAAGCGGACCATGCGGCCCACCATGTCCTTGATGACCGCGAAGCGTTCGCGGTGCTGGGAGGCGCTGCGCTCTCCCTGGTCGCGGATATCGCCGCCGACGCAGAAATGCCCGCCTGCGCCGGTCAGAACGACCGCGCGGACCGCGGCGTCTGCCTCTGCCTCGGACAGCGCCGCGGCAAGCTCGATCCGGAGTGCGTGACCCAGCGGATTGCGCCGCTCCGGATCGTTGAGCGTGAGGACGCGGATTCCGTCGCCCTCGGTCGTGACATCGAGGCTCATGCGCCTTCTCCCCTGTATTGGAACAACCCGTTTCCGATCACCACCTTGTCGCGCTCCACCGCGATGGTACGGAAGGAGCCATCGGCCCAGACTTCCGTCCGGAGCGTCTCTCCGGGGAAGACATGGGCGGTAAAGCGGGCATCCATGCTGCCGAAGCGCGCCGGATCATGCTCGCAGAGAACCGCCAGCAGCGCGTGGGCCGCACAGCCGAAGGTGCAGAGCCCGTGCAGGATCGGCTGTTCGAAGCCCGCACGCTCGGCGACGCGCGGATCGAGGTGCAAGGGGTTTGGATCCGCATTCCAGCGATACAGCAGCGCCTGTTCGGGCCGGGTCTTGGCCTCGAACGCGTGATCGGGCGGTGTCTCCGGCAGGATGTGCGGTGTCTTCACCGGCCCGTCGGGTCCACCGAAGCCGCCATCGCCCCGCAGGAAGGTCGTGCCCCGGCAGGTCGCCAGATGTGTGCCGGTCGCCTCGTCCTTCAGCGTTTTCTCGTAGTAGAGGAGCGCGCCCTTCCCCTCGCCCTTGTCCACGAGGCCGGTCACGCGCGTCTTGCCGATGATCGTCGCCTCTTCGGGCAGATCGGCATGGATCGTCATGCCCTGCTCGCCGTGAACGAGCCGAAGCGCGTCGACGCCCGTCGCCGGATCGCTGAGCCAGAAGCCGGGATGGCCGAGCACGTTGACGATGGCCGGCATCACGCGACGGTCATCGTCGAGCGCCGCGAGGAAGGCGAGTTCCTTAGCATCCATCGGATCGTGACCCATTCCGACCGAGAGCGCGTAGAGGCCCCAGTCGCGCGGCCCGTAGCTTTGCCGCACTTCGGGAATGTCGAAATTCATCAGGTGGTCGTAGTCGATGCTCATTTTGCGCCCTCCTCCACTTCGATGACCGCGTCGAGCGCGAAGGCGCCCTCGCCCTCCGGCATTGCGACGACCGGGTTGAGGTCGATGGAGACGAGCCGCTCCCCTGCGCCTGCGGCAAAGCGCGAGAGCTTCGAGAGCATCCGCGCCAGCGCGTCGATATCGGCGGGCGCCTGCCCGCGCGCGCCTTGCAGGATTCCCGCGCCGCGGATCGAAAGGATCATCTCGCGCGCCGTTTCCTCGTCGAAGGGGCACGGCTTCATCGCGACGTCGTTCAGGATCTCGACGAAGATGCCGCCAAGACCGAAGACCGCGACAGGGCCGAAGGTCGGATCGCGGCTTACCCCCATCAGACATTCGACACCGCCCGAGAGCTGCTTTGCGACCAGCATGCCCTCGATGCGCGCGGCCGGCGCTTTCTTCGCGACAGCCTCTTCGATAGCGGCATAGGCCTCCCGCACGGCATCGGCATCCCCAAGGTTCAGCCGCACCGCGCCGATGTCGGATTTGTGCAGGATGTCGGGCGACAGGATCTTCAGGACGACCGGGTAGCCCATCCGGTCAGCGGCAGCGGTGGCGGCCTCGGCGCTCTTCACGGCGTCTTGCGGCGCAGCGGGAATGCCTGCCTCGCCAAGGAGCCGTTGCGCCTCCGCCTCGTTCGGTGTCGCGCTTGGAAGATCCACGTCCAACGCGCCGGGCCGCTCGCGCACAGCTCGCTCCCGCGCGGCGCCAAGGCGACACGCCATGTCGAGCGCGCGCGCCGCGCGGCACGGATCGTCGAAGACAAGAATGCCCGCCTCGTCGTAGCGGCGCAGAACCTCGGGATCGCCGAGCGCGCAGAAGGCGATGATCCGGTCTGGATAGGCCTCTCGCAGCGGCCGTGTCGCCTCGAGGATCGTCTCGCAGAGCGCGGGGCTGCCGGCCACGTAGGTCAAAAAGCTCAGGATCGCGCCGTATCCGCCCTCTTCGAGCGCGGCGCGGGTGAACGTCTCGAGCAGCGAGGGATCGTTCAGCGCCTGCGCCGTGCAATCGAGCGGATTGGCGGGCGAGGCATAGGGCAGGATCTCTTTCAGCCTGGATTGGGCAGCCTCGGGCATCGCGGGCATCGGGAAGCCGATACGCTCGGCCTCGTCCGAGGTGACGATGCCCGCACCGCCAGAAACCGTGATGACACCCAGCGAATGGCTCTTCGGGAACACCCGCTTCGAGGCGACATAGGCGTAATCCATCATCGTCTGCGGGTCGCGCACCACGATCGCCCCGTGATCCTCGAGCACCGCATCCGCGACGGCGGCATCACCCGTCAGCGAGGCGGTATGCGAGGCCGCCGCCTGCGAGCCGACCGCGGAGCGTCCGGCCTTCAGCGCGAAAACGGGCTTTCCCGCCGCGCGCGCGGCATCGAGCGCGGCGAGGAAGGCCGGCGCATCGTTGATCGCCTCCATGTAAGCGCAGATGACCTGGGTCGTGTCGCTCTCGGCCATCCAGCGGATCGCGTCGGCGACCGAGATGTCGGCTTCGTTGCCGGTCGTCATCAGGATGGAGGAGCCGAGCCTGCGGTCGCGTGCCAGCGCCCCTAAATGCGCGCCGAACGCGCCCGACTGACTGGCGATGCCGATATTTCCAGGCAGCGGGTAGCCCGTATCGAGCGAGGAGGAAAAGGTTCCGTAATAGCCGATATCGACGTTGTAGACGCCGAGCGTGTTCGGCCCGAGCAGCCTCAGCCCGTGTTGCGCGGCGAGCGCCACGAGATCGCGCTGCGCCGCTTCCCCATCCGCACCGGTCTCCGCAAAACCGGCCGAGAAGAGCGTCGCGGCCTTGCAGCCTTTCTCGCCAAGCGCGGTGATCGTCTCGGGCACGAGCTTTGCGGGCACCGCGATCAGCGCGGCGTCCGGGGCTTCGGGCAAGTCCGCGACCGAGGCGTAACACGGCACGCCCTGCACGGTCTCTCGCTTGGGGTTCACCGGCAGGATGCGACCCTTGTACCCGGAGCGCAGCATCGCCGCGATGGGCCGCCCGCCGATCCGGGTCGGATCGTCCGATGCGCCGATGATGGCCACGCTTTTCGGCGCGAGAAGCCCGTCGATATCGGGAAGAGAGGTCATAGCGCCGCCTCCGTGCTGAGGATCGCGGTGCATTGACTGGACAGCGTGCCGCCATTGCCGTGGCAGAGCGCCATCGTCGCGTCCGCGATCTGCCGCTCGCCGCCCGCGCCACGCAGCTGCGTCACCGCCTCGGCAATGAGAAAGAGCCCGTACATGCCCGGATGCACGCAGGACAGACCGCCACCATTCGTATTGACCGCAAGCTCGCCGCCCGGCGCGATCCGGCCGTCTTGCACGAACCGTCCACCCTCGCCTTTCGGACAGAAGCCGAGATCCTCGAGGAAGAGGAGCGTGTTGATGGTGAACGCGTCGTAGAGCATGACCACGTCCATGTCCTCACGCCGCGCTCCCGCCATCTCGAAGGCGCGGTTGCCGCTGTCGACAGCGGCGGTCGTCGTCAGATCCGGCATCTCCACGATGGAGCGATGGTAGTTGGCCGCGCCGACACCCATCACGTAGACGGGCGCCTCGTGATGATCCTTCGCGCGATCCGCGCGGGTCAGAACGACCGCCGCGGCGCCGTCGGTCACGAGGCAACAATCGGACTTGGTCAGCGGATCGGAAATCATCCGTGCGCCGAGCACCTCCTCCTTCGTGAGAGGGCCGCGCGCGAAAGCCTCGGGATTGAGGTTCGCCCAGCCGCGCGCCGCGAGCGCCACCTCGGCCAGATCCTCGCGGGTCGTGCCGTATTCGGCCATGTGCCGGCTCGCCGCGAGACCGTAGGCGGTGATCGGGTGACGCGGCTTGTAGGGGGTCTCGTGCCATTGCGGCTCCGACATGGAGACGAGCTTGCCCCCTGCCGTGCGCTGGTTCGAGCCGTAGCAGACGAGCGCGACATCGCAGAGCCCCGCATCGAGCGCCATCGTCGCCTGCAGGAGATGCATCTCGAAGCTCGATCCACCCACATTCGTGCTGTCGAAGAAGCGCGGGCGCAAACCCAGATATTCGACAACGCTCATGGTCGGGAAGGCATGGGAGGACGTCGCGGCAAAGACGCCGTCGACATCGGGCAATTCAAGCCCCGCATCGCGCACCGCCGCGATCGCCGCCTGGCCCAGCAGTTCCATCGCCGAAAAGCCGTGCGCCTCGCCGATCCCGGCCGTCGCCATGCCGACGATTGCGGCCTTGCCGCGCAGATCCTTCGCCTGGCCGCTCATGCCGCACCTCCTTCCGCGAGATCGAAGACGACGCGCGGGCCGTCTTCGCCGGTCTCGATCCGCGCCCTGAGCTTCGCGCCGATCTCGGCGGTCTCGACGCCGGGCAAGGTGGACATCATCCGAACGCCCTCATCGAGATCGACGAGCGCGACATTCCACGCGCCCTGCCGGGAGCGATTGACCGTGATCGCGTAGAGCGTGCCCGTGCCTTTCGCCTCGACCCATTCAAGGTCGGTCGCGCCCGAAGGCGTGACGACGCGCGGGTAGAAGACGTACTCGCCGGTGCTTTTCGCTTTCTGGATCATGAAGCGCCCCTCTTCGAGAAAGGCAGCGTAGGTCGCTTCGGGACCGGCCCGGTCCGGCGCGGTGTCTGTCATCGTGTTGGTTCCTCCCATATCTGCAGCGCCTCAGCCCTCGCCGTTCCAGTCGAGAACAAGATGCGTCTGCGTCGTCACCGCGGCCTGCTTGCCGTCGCTGCGGGTCATCACGACCTGCAGGACGAGCGTCGTGCGGCCACGGTGGATGGGCGTGCAGGTCGCCGTCACCGTGTCGCCGACCTTCACGCCGCGCAAAAAGTTGGTCTTGGCTTCGATCGTGGTGTTCGATTTCGAGGCCGGGATGTTGATGAAGGCGACGCTGCCCGCGGCATTGTCAGCCAGCGTCATCATCGCGCCGCCATGCAGGACGCCGTTGCGGTTGGTGAGCGTCTCGGTCACGTGCATCTCGCACACCACGCGGTCGAGCGTCGCCTCGACAAGCCGGATACCGGCAAGCTTGGCGAATTCCGATTGCGGCGGCATCGCGTCCGCGCCGCGCGGCTCTTCCCGGTCGGCCATGCTCAGCCGGCCCGTGCCGCGAGCGTGCGCCGCGCGATGATGAGCTGCTGGATCTGGCTGGTGCCTTCGTAGATCCTCAGAAGCCGCACATCGCGGTAGAACCGCTCGATATCGTATTCGGACATGTAGCCCGCACCGCCATGCACCTGCAGCGCGCGGTCGGCGATACGGCCGGCCATCTCCGTGCAGAAATACTTGGTGCAGGAGGCCTCGAGGATCGCCTTGCCTTCGCGGTCGAACGTGTCGGCCGTGGCGCGGACGAGTGCGCGACCCGCCTGCAGGTCCGCCTGGCAATCGGCCAGAAGCCCCTGGACGAGCTGGTGCTCTCCGATCGGCTTACCGAACTGCTTGCGTTCGAGCGCGTAATCGGTCGCGATGTCGAGCATCCGCTGGCCCTGCCCAACCGCCATCGCGCCCACATGGATGCGGCCCCGGTCGAGGACCTTCATCGCGGTGCGGAAGCCCTTGTTCAGGTTTTCCGGTCCGCCGATGATCGCGCTTTCGGGCACGCGCACATCCTCGAAGATCACGTCCGAGGTCTTGGTGCCGCGCTGACCCATCTTGCGGTCAGGCTCCGCCACGGTGATGCCGGGAGTGTCCGCCGGGACCAGCAGCGCCGACACGCCGGAGCCGTCCTTGCTGTCGGGATCGGTGCGCGCGAAGACCGTGAAGACCCCAGCGTAAACCGCGTTGGTGATGTAGCGCTTCGTGCCGTTGATGACGAAATCGGACCCGTCGCGGCGCGCCGAGGTGCGAATCCCGCCCGCGTCCGAGCCGTTGTCAGGCTCGGTCAGCGCGAAGGACGCTACCGTCTCGCCCGAGGCGATGCCGGGCAGCCAGTCGCGCTTCTGGGCGTCCGTGCCGTCCATCACGATGCCCTGAGAGCCGATCCCGACATTGGTGCCGAGCAGCGAGCGGAAGGACAGAGACGCATAGCAAAGCGATTCGACGATCCGCGCTTCTTGCGCGGCGCTGAGGCCGATCCCGCCATACTCTTCCGGCGTCGACAGACCGAAGAGGCCCATCTCGCGCATTTCCTGCACGATTGCCGCCGGAACCTCGGCATCTTCCTCCACCTGGCGTTCCGCGGGAATGAGGCGCTCCCGCACGAAACGATCCACGCTGTCCACCAACGCCTCGAAGACGTCCGGGTCCACATTCACATCCTTGGCCATGATCTTCTCCCTTGGCATCTGGCGCTCTCCCTTGCGCCATGTCTGCCATTCTGTATATTGAATGCAATTCTGCAAGGTGAATATCATGCATGACATGCAGCGTCAAAAATCGGTGCCGGCGGTCCAGAATGCGGTCACCATCCTGCGTGTCCTTGCGGCAAGGGGCGCGCCGATGGGCGCAACGCAGATCGCGCGCGAGACCGAGCTCAACGTCTCCTCGGCGTTCAACATCCTCAGAACCCTGTCCGCCGAAGGCCTTGTCAGCTTCGATCCCGAAGAAAAGTCCTACCGCATCGGAATGGGCCTCATGGAATTCGCCGCGCCGATCCTCGGCGCCAATCCCGCCGACCTGATCCGTCCGCTGATGAACGAGATCGCCGAACGTCAGCAGGTCATGATCGCGCTCTGGCAGATCACCGAAACGGGCCGGATCGTACTGATCGACCGGTTCACCGCGCCGCGTATCGTCCAGGCGGTGATCTCTCGGAACAGCCGCCTGCCGGTCTTCGCGGGCGCGATCGGGCGCTGCTATGCCGCCGCGCTCGATCTCGGTCGCGAGGCCGTGCGCGACGGCTATGACGGCGTACGCTGGCAGGATGCGCCGGGCTTCGAGGCTTATTGGCGCGATGTCGAGCGCGCAAAGGAGACCGGCACGGCCTTTGACCACGGCAACCTTTTTCGCGGCCTGGAGATCGTCGCTGCCGTGGCCCGCGACGCGACCGGAACGCCGCGCATCGGCATGAGCAGCATCACCATCACCGGCCAGCATGCGCGCGCGGATCTCGACGCCGTTGCGGCCTCGCTCGTGGATGCCGCCGGGCAGATCGAACGCAACATCTTCGGCCGCCGGGAGAGCGCGCCGAAAACCTGACATCACTCTATCAATGGGAGGAACCATGTCCAATAGTGACCAGCTCACCGAAAAAGTCATTCTCGTCACCGGCGCGGGCGCCGGTATCGGACGGGCGCTCGCCATCGAGGCGGGCCGCGCCGGGGCGAGCGTCGTCGTCAACGATCTTGGCGCGTCGCTGACCGGCGAGGCCGAGACGAGCGCCGCCGACGAGGTGGTCTCGGAAATCGAGAAAGCCGGAGGACGCGCGGTTGCGAACGGCGACGACGTCTCGAAGCCCGAAGGCGCGCAGGCGATGGTGGCACAGGCGACGGATGCGTTCGGCCGGCTCGACGCGGTCATCAACAATGCCGGCATCCTGCGCGACGGCTTCTTTCACAAGATGACCTACGAGAATTTCGACGCCGTCATCAAGGTGCATCTCTATGGCAGCTTCAACGTCTCCCGCGCGGCGGCGGACGTCTTCCGCGAGCAATATTCCGGCTCGATCATCAACATGACCTCCACCTCTGGTCTGATCGGCAATCTCGCGCAGGCGAATTACTCGGCAGCGAAGCTTGGCGTTGCGGCCCTGTCGAAGTCGATGGCGCTCGACCTGCAGCGCTGGAACGTGCGCTCCAATTGCATCGCGCCTTTCGCCTGGAGCCGCATGACTTCGTCCATCAAGGTCGACAGCCCCGAGCAGGAAGCCCGCGTCGCCAAGCTGCGCGAGATGGTGCCGGAGAAGATCGCGCCTCTCGCGCTCTACCTCGCCTCGGACGCCGCGGAGGATGTCACCGGCCAGATCTTCGCCGTCCGCAACAACGAGATTTTCCTGATGTCGCAGCCGCGCCCCACCCGCTCGGTCCATGCGGGCGGCGAAGGATGGGATATCGAGAGTGTCGGCGCGCGGGCGATTCCGGCGCTGCGCTCGCATTTCCTGCCGCTCGATGTATCCGCGGACGTGTTCTCGTGGGATCCGGTCTGACCGGAACTCGCCTACGCCCCGAACCAACGGAGACAGATCCATGCATTACGGCGACACGCGCCCGGACATCCTGCCCTTCGATCCGTTCAAGGCGATCATCGCGCCGCGCCCGATCGGCTGGATCGGGACGCTCAACGCAAATGGCGTGCCCAATCTCGGGCCCTATTCCTACTTCAACGCCATCGGCAACAACCCCAACCTCATCTGCTTTTCCTCGGACGGGCTGAAGCATTCCTTCGTCAATGCGAGGGATCAGGGGGAGTTCACCTTCTCGCTCGCGACCGAGGCGCTGGCGGAGGCGATGAACATCTCCTCGGAAGCGATGGAAGACGGAGCCAACGAGTTCGCAAAAGCGGGCCTGACCATCGGAAAGAGCATCGAGACAACGGCGCCATTCGTGGCGGAAAGCCCTGCCGCGCTCGAATGCGTGACGATCTCCGCCGAGGAGCTGAAGGACCGCCACGGCGCGGCGACAGGGCGTTACCTCGTGATCGGCCAGGTCGTGCAGACCCATATCCGGGACGAGTTCATCGTGAATGGCAGGTTCGACACGGCGGCTGCGCTCCCCATCGCGCGGATGGGCTATCGCGACTATGCCACCGTCACGGAAGCCTGGGAGCTGACGCGCCCTGACGACTGACCTTCGGATCTCTGGCAAAGTCCGGCGCAGATGCTACGCTGCCCGCGCCAGGCTTGCCGCCCGACGACATGCGGCGTGACACAGAGCAGAGGTCCGACATGACAGACGAGGACGCCTCCACCCTTCTGAGGCGGATGTTCGATGCCGCCATCGCCGCGGCCGACCCAGCGAAAGTGCTCGCCGGTTTTTTGCCGGAAAAACCCACGGGCCGCTGCATCGTCGTCGGCGGAGGCAAATCCGCCGCTTCGATGGCGCAGGCGGTGGAAGCCGCATGGCCCGATGTCGATCTCTCGGGCGTCGTCGTCACCCGCTACGGCCATGCTGTGCCGACCGACCGGATCAAGGTGCTGGAGGCCTCGCACCCGGTGCCCGACGACGCCGCACTTTCGGCCACGCGCGAGATCATGGAGGCCGCCGCGTCGGCCGGGCCGGAGGATCTCGTTCTGGCCCTCATCTCCGGCGGCGGCTCGGCGCTGCTGTCCCTGCCACGTCCTCCGCTGACACTCGAGGATCTGGTCGCGGTCAATAAGGCCTTTCTGTCTTCCGGCCTGTCGATTTCGGAGATGAACAAGGTCCGTCGCCGCCTGTCGCAGGTGAAAGGGGGCGGGCTTGCGCGGGTCGCCGCACCAGCGCGGCTTGTCACGCTCGCGATATCGGATGTGCCGGGCGACGATCCCGAGGCCATCGCGTCCGGGCCCACTGTGCCGGACCCGACCGCGCACGCGGACCTGTCTTACCTCATGGACAAGCTCCGCCCCGCCCTGCCCGATGCTGCCGCCCGGATGCTGCGCGCGCCATCGCCTGATGCCGAAGATTTCACGCCCGATTACCGCCTGATCGCAACACCGCAAGCCTCACTCGAGGCTGCTGCAGACATTGCCCAGGGAGCGGGCGTGACGCCGGTTCTCCTCGGCGATGCGCTCGAAGGCGAAGCCCGCGAGCTCGGCACCGCAATGGCCGGGATCGCGAAGGCGGTCGCGCGGCATGGCAAGCCCGCGCCCGCCCCTGCGGTCCTGATATCCGGCGGCGAGACCACGGTGAGCGTTGGCGACCAGAAACCCGGCCGGGGCGGACGCAATACGGAGTTCCTCTTGTCGCTCGCCCTCGCGCTGAACGGTCATCCGCGCATTTTCGCGCTGGCCGGCGACACGGACGGGATCGACGGGACCGAGGATGCCGCGGGTGCGGCCATCGGCCCCGATATCCTCCAACTGGCGTCGGCTCAGGGCCTCGATGCGCGGGCCACGCTGGACGCCCATGACAGCTTTACGCTGTTCGACAAGACGGGCGCCCTGATCCGGACTGGGCCGACACTGACCAACGTGAACGATTTCCGGGCGATCCTCATCCGGGAGTGAGAGCACGCGGAAAGCTCAGGCTTCCTTGGAACTCCGGTAGGATTTCGGCGACAGGCCGACACATTGCCGGAACGTCCGGGAGAAAAACGGCGGATTGCGAAAGCCGGACCGCAGCGCGATCTCCGAGATGGAGAGCCGCGTATATTCCAAGAGCCGCTTTGCTTCCAGCAGCCGCCGCTGCCGGATCAATCCGTTGGGAGACTCGCCCAGAACCTTGCGGCAGACCCGCGTCAGGTGCGGCGGCGAGACACCGAGCGTTCTCGCGTAATCACCGACGGACAGCTCCTCCCGGAAGTCCTGTTCGACCAGCGCGCAGAAATCTTCGGCCTGCTGTTCGTGCCGCGACAGGCGCTCGGACGTCGGCAACGTCCCGATAGTGGCGTGACGCCGGACATCACCGGCAATATAGGTGAGAATGAGCTGCGTGAGCGTCTCCAAAAGCGTGCGACGCTCGACGTTCATGCGGCGATAGATGCGGGCCAGCTGCTGGAACGTGGCCTCGATATCCGCGAAATTCTCGCTGTCCGACCGCGCAAGAACGCAAGGGACTTGCATCGCCGCCGGCAGCAGCGCCTCGCTTGGGCCGGGCGGAAGGTCGCCCGTGCGGATGCTCAGCACGTCCCCGTCGACATCCTCGTCGAAGCGGAAGCCATGCACGAAACCGGGCGGCACGAAGAGGATATGAGGCTCGCTCGTCCGATGTGTCACATCGCCCAGCCGGTACGCGACATTCGCGGTGCGAAAGAGGAAAACCTGTGCCATCGCCCGGTGGCGATGAAGTCGGATTGTCCAATCATGCTGGCTGCTGCGATCCCGGATCAGTTCGTGATGGATCGGATCCGTCGACGCGCCGGACAGAAGCTCGCCGTACAATTCGTAACTGGGTATGGTGCGCTGCGTCATGCTGGTCGCTGTCCTTGATCCAGATCAATTCTCTGAAGATTGATCGAAAAGTGCAAGAAATTGCACCGCCGGATCATGCGCCGTTGGTGTGTTGTGGGTAGCTTGAATTGAAAAGGGATCGGGTCGGTCGCCCTGCGTGATGCGCTCGAAACGGATCGACGGCCCCGTCTCTCGCGCGTGCCGGGTAAGGAACTCTCAAGATGAAAACGCTCAAGACGCAGGTCTGCATCATCGGGTCGGGACCGAGCGGGCTGCTCCTCTCGCAGCTTCTGGCCAATGCGGGCATCGACACCGTGGTGCTCGACCGGAAGGATCGCGCCTATATCGAGGGCCGTATCCGTGCCGGGGTTCTCGAACAGGGCACGGTCAAGGCACTCGAAGAGGCCGGGGTCGCGGGGCGGCTGCATCGCGAGGGCCTTGCCCATGACGGGTTCGAGCTTGCCTTCGACGGCGACCGCCACCGGATCGACATCAAGGCGCTGACCGGGAAAACCGTGACGGTCTACGGGCAAACAGAGGTCACGAAGGATCTGTTCGAGAAGCGCATCGCGGAGGCGCAACGCTTTTTCTTCAACGTCTCCGAGGTCGCACCCTACGATCTCAAGAGCGATCAGCCTTGCGTGCGTTTCCGCCATGAGAACGAGGACTGGACGATCAGCTGCGACTACATCGCCGGCTGCGACGGGTTCCACGGCGTGAGCCGCAACGCGATCCCGAGCGAGGTTCTGAGAACGTTCGAGCGTGTCTACCCGTTCGGCTGGCTCGGCATCCTGGTCGACAAACCGCCTGTCAGTCCCGAGTTGATCTATGCAAACCACGAGCGCGGCTTCGCGCTGGCCTCGATGCGCTCCGAGACGCGCAGCCGGTATTACGTGCAATGCGACCTTCGGGACGATCCGGCGGATTGGCCGGATGAGCGCTTTTACGAGGAATTCGCCCGTCGTCTTGGCCCGGATGTGGCACGGAGCCTCGAAACGGGACCGTCCTTCGAGAAATCGATCGCGCCGCTACGCTCTTTCGTGGCGGAGCCCATGCGTTACGGGAACCTGTTCCTTGCGGGCGATGCCGCGCATATCGTGCCACCCACAGGCGCAAAGGGCCTGAACCTCGCTCTCGCCGATATCCGCATTCTCGCACGCGCACTCATCGCGCATTACCGCGAAGGAACCGACGCGCATATCGACGCTTATTCCGAGACGGTCCTGAGACGGGTCTGGAAGGTCGAGCGCTTCTCCTGGCAGCTTTCGCTGCTGATGCACCAGTTCCCCGAGAATTCGCCGTTCGAGAAACGCATGCAGCGCGCGGAATTCGATCATCTGCAAAGCTCCGAGACCGCCTCGCGGGCGGTCGCGGAGAATTACGTGGGGCTGCCGCTCGAATAATCGGCAGCGGCGCGCCCCTATGCCGGGGCGAGAACCGGGCTACGCTGCTCCCCGAGCCCCGCGATGCCGAGGCTGACCATCTCGCCGCCCTTGAGGTAGCGCGGTGGCTTCATCCCCATGCCGACACCCGGCGGCGTGCCCGTGGAAATGACGTCGCCCGCCTGAAGGCTCATGAACCGGCTGCAATAGGCGATGAGATGCGGCACCTTGAAGATGAGCGTCGCGGTCGTGCCGGTCTGCATCCGCTCGCCATCGACATCGAGCCACATGTCGAGATTGTCGATATCTCCGGCCTCGTCGGGCGTGACGAGCCAGGGGCCGGTGGGGCCGAACGTGTCGCATCCCTTGCCCTTGTCCCATGTGCCCGCGCGCTCGATCTGGAATTCCCGCTCGGAGACATCGTTGACGACGCAATAGCCTGCGACATGCGAGAGCGCGTCGGCCTCGTCGATATAAACGCCGGGCTTGCCGATGACGACGCCAAGCTCGACCTCCCAGTCGGTCTTGACCGAGTCGCGCGGGATCTGGATCGCGTCGTTCGGCCCGACCACGGAGGACGTCCACTTGTTGAAGATGATGGGCTCGGGCGGGATCGGCATCCCGGCCTCTTCGGCGTGGTCGGCATAGTTGAGGCCGATGCAGATGAACTTGCCGATAGAGCCGACGCAGGCACCGAGCCGTAAATCGTCCTGCGGCGTACCATCGACGAGCGGCAGGCTTTCGGGATCGATCCCGCCCAGTTTCGCGATCCCCTCGGGATGCAGCGCCTCGCCCGCGATGTCAGGCACCGCGCCCGAGAGGTCTCGCACCCGGCCCTCCGCGTCGATGAGGCCCGGCTTCTCTGCGCCGGGGGCGCCGTAGCGTACAAGTTTCATGGTCTTGCCTTTCCTTTCGTTCTTTCGTGCGGCTCAGGCCGCCGTCTTGCCGTCCGCCGCCCAGAGCGCGCCTCGGCGGATGATTTCCGTGACTTCGGGCCGGCGCAGATCGTCAAGCTCGTGCCCGATGGAGCAATAAAACACTCGTCCCTTGTCCCACCGGCGCTTCCACACGACAGGAATGACCGTCCCTTCGATCCACCACAAGTGCTCGCCGGAGAAGGTCGTGGTCGCCAGCACCTCGTTCGAGGGATCGACGAGCATGTAATATTGCTCCGACGTGAGGCGGAAGCTGCGGATGCCTTTCACGATAGGGTCGTCCGGCCGGCAGATCGTCACGTCGTAGTCGATGTAATCCTCGCGCGGCTGAAGGTTGTCGGGCCAGCCCGGCGGATGTGCCACGAACTGCCCGCCGATCAGGAAGTGATAGGTCGGCCGGTCGCGAAACGCGTCACCCATATGTCCGTGCCAGCCGGCAAGACCGCAGCCATCGCCGATCAGTTTCAGGAGCCCGTCTTCCTGCGGCTTGGTCATGTTGCCGAACTCGGCCTGGTGGCCCGAGCGGGCGGAGGACCAGATCGGCGTGATGAGATCGAGATCGGCAAGGTCTTCGGGGCGTTCGAGCGGCTCGAGCGTGTCGTAGACCGCGACTTCGACACCGTTCGCCTCGAGCAAATCCCTGTACCAATCGGCAAAATCGGTCGGCGCGTGGCCTTCCCAGCCGCCGACGAAGAGCGCAGCTTTCATCACGATCCCTTTCGCATGTAATCGAGCATCGCCGCCATGTCGCGCGCGGCGTAACCGTGGCGTTCCGCATCGCCGAGAAGCTCCAGCGTCACGTCGCCCTGCGGCATCCGGGTGCCGAGAGCGCGCGCCAGATCGCCCGCGAGCTGCATGTCCTTCCGCGCCAGAGCGACAGTGAAGCTCACGTCGTGATCGGCTTCATCGAGATATAGCGGCCGGCGGTAGGAGAACATCGGCGCGGCTGCGGCGCTGGCCTCGATCACGTCGAACGCCGCCCCCGGCGCGATGCCAGCCGCCTCCGACAGGACAAGTGCCTCTGCGAGGGTCTGGTTCATGCCGTGGATGAGCGAATTCACCGCGAGCTTCATTACCGCGCCAGCCCCTGGCGCGCCGAGGCAGATCGTTTTCGTTCCCATCGCGCCGAAGAGGGTCGCGAAGGGCGCCGCCTCGTCCTCGGTGCAGCCCGCCATGATGAGAAGCTGCGCCGCGTCTGCCGCTTGCGTGGCCCCCGAAACCGGCGCATCGATCACGCGCACGCTCGGTCCTGCCGTGTCGCCAAGCGCCGCGATATGATCCGGGCTGACCGTGCCCATCTCGATGAAGGTGCCGCAGCGCGACGCCGCCAGAAGGCCGTCCGGCCCGTGATGCACCTCGGACGAGGCTTCGTCATCGGCCAGCATCGTCACGACCACGTCCGCGGCGTCGGCGAGGGCGCGGGGCGTCTCGGCCGCCTCGCAGCCATGCTCGACCGCGAAGGCATGGGCTTTCGATGCCGTGCGGTTCCAGACGGACAGCTCTGCCCCGGACGCCGCGATATTGCGCGCCATGAGAGAGCCCATCCGGCCCAGACCTGCGAACCCGACCCGCATCACGCGGCCTTGTCGCCGCCAAGACCCGAAATCGCCTGGATCAGGCTGTCCTCGGTCACTTCCTCCGAGGTGAAGGTCCGCATGACCCGGCCGGAATACATCGCGACGATGCGGTCTGAGACATGCAGCACCTCGGGCATCTCGGAGCTGATGACGATCACCGCGTAGCCTTGTGCCGCCAGCGAGCGCAGGAGCTTGTGGATCTCGGATTTCGACCCGACATCGATACCTCGCGTCGGCTCGTCCACGATGAGAACGCTGGGCTTCATCGACAGCCACTTGCCGATGACGATCTTCTGCTGGTTCCCGCCCGAGAGATTGCCGACCTTCTGTTTCCAGCCCGGCGTGCGGATATCGAGCCGGTCGCGGTACTGGTCGAAGATCGAGATTTCCGCCCCTTCCGCGACGAACGGCCCCGCCTTCAGGTCATCGACCTGCGGCAGGGTCATGTTGTCCCGGCAATTCATGCCCAGAACCAGCCCCTGCCCTTTGCGATCCTCCGGCACGAGGCTGATGCCCTTGGCGATGGCATCGGCGGGCGAATTGAGGCGCACGTCCTCACCTTCGAGCAGGATCGTGCCGTGCGAAGGCGTTCGCAGGCCGAAGAGCGTCTCGGCGATCTCGGTGCGCCCGGCGCCGACCAGCCCGTAAAAGCCGACCACTTCGCCGCTGCGGACATGAAAGCTCACATCCTCGTAGAGCGAGCCGCAGCTCAGACCGCGCACTTCGAGGGCGATCTCGCCGAGCTCGTGATGGGAGGGGTTCCGGCTGAGGTCGAGCTTGCGCCCGATCATCAGCTGCGTGACCGCCTCTTCGTTCGTTTCCGCCGTCTCCAGCGTGCCCTGATACTGACCGTCGCGAAGCACCGTGATGCGGTCGGTGATCTTGAAGATCTCCTCCATCCGGTGCGAGATATAGGTGATCCCGACGCCCTCTCTCTGCAGATCGGCGATGACGTCGAAGAGCACGACTTTCTCGGCATCGGTCAGCGAGGCGGTCGGCTCGTCGAAGATCACCGCCTTGGCGTCGACGGTCAGCGCGCGGGCGATCTCCACCATCTGCTGGTTGGCGATGGACAGGTCACCGACCCGCGTGCGGGCGTTGAACGCGACGTTCAGCTTCTTGAGGATCGCGTCGGTCTTCTCGCGAAGCGTGACCCAATCGACCCGGCCGAAGGATTTCCGCGGCAGCTCCCCGAGATAGATGTTCTCTGCGACAGACAGCTCTTCGGCGAGACTCAGCTCCTGGTGAATGAACACGATGCCCTTGGCTTTCGCCTCGAGCGGGCCGGACATGACGACGCGCTCCTCGCCCATGAAGATCGCGCCGCCATCGGGCTGGTGAATGCCGCCCAGCACCTTCATCAGCGTGGACTTGCCCGCACCGTTCTCGCCCATCAGCGCGTGAACTTCGCCGGGCATGACCGAAAACGACACCCCGTCGAGCGCCCGGACGCCCGGAAAGGTCTTCACGATGTCTTCGAGATGCAGGACCGGTTTCACATGGCTCATATTCTCAGCGCCTCCTTGCCCTTGAGGTTCAGCTGACGGTCGAGGAACAGCACCGCGATCAGGATCAGGCCGATCACGAGGTTCACCGTCGACGTGTCCGCGCCGATATGTCCAAGCCCCTTGCGCAGAAGCTGGATCGCGATGACGCCCCCGAACGTGCCGATGACCGACCCCGCGCCGCCGGTGATCTTGGTGCCGCCAAGGACGACCGCCGTGATGACCCACAGCTCGTAGAGCTGCCCGTCATTGGGGTTCACCGATCCGCTTTCGGAGTAGAAGACCACCGCCGAGAGCGCGGCCAGAAAGCCGATGATCGCGAAATTGATCATCATGTGCGGGCCGACGCGGATGCCGGCATTCACCGCCGCCTCTCGGTTGTCTCCGATCGCGTAGGCGTTGCGCCCATGCACGGTGCGCGTCATCAGAAGCCAGATCCCGAGCGTGACCGCCAGCAGGAACCAGGAGGCGGTGGCGAGGCCGAGAAACTCCGCCTCCGCGAAATCGACCAGCGTCCAGTTGAGATGGCTCGTCGGGTTCTCGCCGTTGAAGAGGAACACGATCCCCCGGTAGCCCAGCATCGAGCCCAGCGTGACGATAAAGGCGTCGACGCCTGTCTTCCAGACGATGAGCCCATTGAGCGCGCCGAACGCCGTTCCCGCGAGCAGTGCCAGAAGCCACGCAACCGGGATCACCCAGTCGCCGAGACCTGCGAAGATCGGCCAGGTCATGCTGTCCAGAAGCACGATTGCGGCGATGGCGAAGGTCGCGCCGACGGAGAGGTCGATATTGCCGTTGACCATGACGATGGTCATGCCCATCGCGATGATCCCGATCGGCGCGGACTGCTTGAGCAGCAGCAGCATGTTGTCGAAATCCATGAAGGCCGTGTCCGACAGCGACAGGAACTGTCCGGCGATGCTGAAGAAGATCAGCTCCAGCACGATGAAGCCCCAGATCGCGCCGCCTTTCAGCGCCTTGGACAATGCTCCGGGTTGCATGGTGTTCCTCTCCTCAGGCGATCGGGGACCAGAGCTTGCCGCGCTTGGCCGCGATATCGAGCCAGACAGCAAGGATGATGATGATCCAGGTCACGACGAACTGGAAATAGAAGGGAAGTCCCAGAAGCAGCAGCCCGTTCTGGATGAAGCCGAGGATCAGCACGCCGATCACCGTTTTGAAGATCGTGCCGACACCGCCCATCAGCGAGGCACCACCGAGGATCACGGCGGCCAGCACTTCAAGCTCGAGCCCCTGCCCCACGGTGTTCTGCGAGCCGAGCGACCGGCTTGCCTGGATGAGGCCCGCGACCGCGACGCAGCCCGCCGAGATGAGGTAGCAGGTAAAGACAGTCCGCGCGCGCTTGATCCCCGAGAAGGTCGCCGCCGTACCGTTGCCGCCGACCGCGTAGACCTTGCGCCCGAACGGCGTCTTGGCGAGGACAAGCCCGAGCAGCGCCGCGAGAGACAGGAACATCAGGATCGGCGTCGGCACGCCCAGGATCGCGCCCTGCCCGAAGACGCTGAACCACGTTCCCTCCTTGTCGGCGATATCCATGTTCTGACCGCCCGAATAGGTCAGCGTCAGCCCGTGGATCGCCGACAGCATTCCCAGCGTGACGATCAGCGAATTGAGCCTGAGATACCCGACAAGAAAGCCGATGAAGGCACCAAGACAGAGCGTCATCGCGAACATCGCTGGTATCGCGAGCGCCGGGCCGATCTTGTCGTGCAGATCCAGGACCACGATGGTCGAGAAGGACATCATCGATCCGACCGAAAGATCGAGGTTGCCCGAGATGACCACGAAGGTAACGCCGAGCGCCATAACTCCGAGGATCGCCGAGGAACGCACGACGCTGAAGACGTTGTCCACCGACAGGAATTTCGCGTTGGCAAGCGTGAAGCCGATCATGAACAGCGCGAAGGCGATCAGGATACCCTGCTTTGCCAGCATGCTGCCGATCTCTCGTCTCGAGACTGTTACCATGGCTCCCTCCCTAAGAACGCTGGCTGTTTCGGCGCTCTCCCCTGCGCCCTCGCGGTGCGGCGTCAGACCAAAGTCATTCCGCCGTCGATCATCACGATCTGCCCGGTCATGTAGTCACTGTCTTTCGAGGCCAGGAACGTCGTCGTCCCGGTGATGTCCTCGGGTTTCGCCACGCGGCCGCGAAGGATCTCGGAGGAGAATTCCTCCATCGCCTGCCCCGGCCGCGTCGCCGCGCCGATCTGCATGAGGTCCTTGTCGACCTGTTCCCACATCTCCGTGGCCACGACGCCCGGCGCAAAGCCCGTGACCGTGATATCGTGTTTCGCCAGATCGCGCGCACCCGATTGCGTGAGCGAGACGACAGCCCATTTCGACGCGCAATAGGGCGCGACATTGTCGAAACCCTGGCGGCTGGCGATGGAGGCAGTGTTGACGATCTTGCCGCCTCCGCCTTGCGCGATCATCTGGCGCGCGGCCTCCTGCATGCCGATCATGCAGCCGAGCCCATTCACGCCCATGATGAAGTTCCAGTTGTCCTCGGTGACGTCCATGAAGTTCATGGGCTTGTTCACGCCGGCATTGTTGAATTTCACGTCGAGCCGACCGAACATCTCGACCGTATGCGCGATCATCGCACGCACCGCCTCGCGGTTGGTCACATCGACGGATGCGGAGGTGACATTGCTGCTGTTTCCGTTGAGGCGGCCTTTGTTGGCCTCGGCGACCTCGGCAGCCTTGCCTCCGTTGATATCAGCGAAGCAGACCTTCGCCCCTTCATCGAGCAAGGCCTCCCCGATGGCGCGGCCAATCCCTTGGGCGGCACCCGTAACGATGCAGACGCGATCCTTCACGCGAGCCATGCCTCTCCTCCCACGAACGTCCTGAAATACTGGTAAAAGTGCGGGGCACGCGGCAATGCGCGCCCCGCACGGGGGGAGGAGCCTCAGAAGACGGGCTTGGTGAACTCGTCCATATTGTCCTGCGTGATCTTCGGCGTGTCGAAGTAGTTGAGGAACGGCACGTCCTCGCCGTTCAGCACGTCGATCGCAGTCTGCAGAGCGGCTTCGGCGTCATCGACAGGAGACTGGTAGATCGAGCCCCAGTATTCGCCCGCCGCCATCGCCTCGTATCCGACGGCGAAGTTGGTCGCGCCGACGAAGGTGATGTCGCCTGCCCGGCCCGCGGCTTTCGCGGCGTTGAGTGCACCGACGCCCATGTTGTCGTCACCCGCATAGACACCGTCGATGTCGTCATACTTCACGAGGAAGGCTTCCATCACCTGCTGCGACTTTTCGCGGTTCCAGTCGCCGGGCTGCGTTTCCATCAGCGTCACGTCCGGGCAGACCTCGGGCAGACGCTCCTCGAAGCCCTGCGCGCGCTCGATGGCGGTGGTGTAGCCGGGCTGGCCCGAGATCTGCACGATCTGCGCCTCGCCGTCGATGCCTTGCGCCTTGAAACGGTCGCACATGATCTCTGCCGAGCGCGCGCCTTGCGTGATGTTGTCGGGGCCCGAGAAGGATGCCACGAAATCGAAGCCCTGCTCGGCGATGTTGGAATTGGTGACGATCACCGGGATACCGGCCTGGCTGGCCTTTCGAACGGCGGGAATGACCGCCTCGCCGTTGGTCGGCCAGATGATAATGGCATCGACTTCCTGCTGGATCAGGTCTTCCATCTGCGCGATCTGGCGCGCGACGTCGCCGCCCGCGTCGAGCACGACGGTTTCGACATCGTCATTGGCTTCCGCCGCCGCGATGAAGGCTTGCTCGTATGTCGTCTGATAGCTGTCGACGCCAACATTGTTCTGCGTGATCCCGATTTGCATCGACTGGGCCGACGCGGTGCCGGCAAGAGCTGCGAGTGCCGTCGAGACGACGAGCGTGCTGCGAAGTGTCATGTGGGTTCCTCCCTAAGAATCCTGTTGTCGATCCGTAGCACCTACCGCCCCTCCCGGCGGCAGGTTGGTCGGCTGCGAAACAGCAACGACATGCCGGACAGGATGGATCGTGCACGGGTTTACCCTTCGGAAATGCCGAATAATTATCCATTTTGGATAATAAAACATCCAAAACGGACATCATGCAGATACGCTCAACTTCCAAGCCCCGACACTATGACAGGAGTTTCGCATGGACCGATCCCGAAAATCCGATGTGGACATTTCAAGTCGCCGGACCTCGAACCCAGCGCAGGACAAATCTGGAAAGCGGATGAACGCCACGAGAGGAGATAGCTTCAGCGCGCCGGTATCGCCACAGGCGAATGCCGATACGCTGGACATGCTCGATTTCCTCAACGAGATGAACGACGAGCTCGAAGGCGCGCTCGATGTCATCGGTCCGAACCCGCATCTGCGGATGGCCCTGCATCTTCTGAACGGCCATTTCACCGGCAAGACAATCACGCCCACCGCGCTCATCGGGGCGAGCCGCGTGCCCTACGCGACGGCGACCAGGCGCATGAGCGAGATGATCGAGGCCGGCCTGATCGAGAAGCGCGCGCGCACTCGGACAGGCAAGAGCTTCTCCATGCATCCGAGCCAGAAATTGCTCGAAGAATGGCTGCAGTTGTCGGGACGCCTCCATCGCCTTGCCGATCTGCGTTTCGGCGGCGCGCACCGCTCGCGCGAGACGCAGGATTACTATTTCGGCGGCAGTTATGCGTCGGCACATTCGATTCCCGCGCTGAGCGTTCTGTCCGAACCGCTCAAGCTGTCGGGTGGCCTGCGTGTGCTGGTGCATGGCGATCCGACCTTCATGGTCATGGAGAGCCTCAAGCAGCAATTCGAACAGGTGATCGGCGCGCAGATCAGCCAGCGCGCCTTTTCCATCGACCGTTTGCGCGTCGAGGCGCTTCGCAATTCGGAGCGGAGCGTCAGCCGATACGACATCATCGCCGTGGACCTGCCCTGGATCGGGGAATTCGCGGAAAAGGGCGTGCTGATGCCGCTCGATGCCGTGATGGATCCCGAGCGCGTCGATCCCGCCGACTTCCATACAGCCGGCTGGCAGGCGGCGCATTGGGGCGGGCGTGCCTATGGCGTGCCGGCCCAGACGACGCCGGAGCTTTTGTTCTATCGCCGGGACATGTTCGCCAAAGCCGGGCTCGAGCCGCCGACCTCGACCGATGAATTGCTCCATGCCGCGCGGACCCTCAACGAGCCGCGCCGCCGCCGCTACGGCATCGCCTGGAACGCCGCGCGTGGCACCGCGCTTGGGCACACGGTCCTGATGACATTCGCGGATTTCGGGCAGCCTGTCCTCGACCTGCCCGAGATTGCAGGCGGCTACGGCACCTCGCATCTCGCGCGCGGGGAATATCGCGCGACGATCGATACCGAGGCCGGGCTTCAGGCGGCCGAATTCCTGCGCGAGCTGCTGGACTATTCGCCGCCCGATATCCTCTCGATGTCCTGGTATGAGCGGGTTCGCCCCTACGCGGCAGGCACCGTGGCGATGGCCTATGGCTACACGCTGCTCGCGCCGTATTTCGAGCTCGACGAGATGTCGCCCGCGAACGGGCAGACGGGCTATCTGCCGCATCCCGCCGGGCCGGGCGGACGCCAGATCGCGCCCGTGGGCGGCTACGTGCTCGGCATTCCGGCCAATCTCGCACCCGAGCGGATACCCGCCGCGGTCGAGGCCCTGTCGGTCTTCACCTCGCCCAGCGCGCAGAAACTATACGTGCAGAATGGCAGCCGGACCAATCCGCGCTATTCCGTCGGGGCCGACCCGGATGTGCGCCGCACCTCGCCGATCTTCGAGGCGATCGACCAGATGTCCTGGCGGGATGAATTGCAGTTCTGGCCGCGCCCCCCTGTGCCCGAGATCAACGAGATCATCCGCATCTGCGGCGAGGAATTCCACGACATGCTGCGCGGGCTGAGCTCACCGCGCGAGACGCTGCAAAAGGCGCAGGCGCGTGCAGACGCGCTGATGCGACCCGGCCGGGACCCATAGTTCAAGGAGGAGAGATCATGGACCCCAATCGCCTGAAAGGTAAGAATATTCTGATCACCGGTGCCGCGCGCGGCATGGGTTCGGCCAATGCGGAGGCCTTCGCGGCCCAGGGTGCGAATGTCTGCCTTGGAGATCTCGACGGGGCCGAGGCCCAGAAAGTCGCCGACGCGATCAACGCGGCCGGAGGCGGCAAGGCGATCGCGGTCGAGATGGATGTCACCAAGCGCGAGGACAACGCCGCCGCCGTCGCCGCGACGGTCGAGGCGTTCGGCTCGATCAATGTCGGGCTCTTCAACGCGGGCCTCAACAAGCCCCGGTTCTTCATGGATATCGATGAAGACAACTGGGACATGATCATGAACGTGAACACCAAGGCGATGTGGCTCGGGATGCAGGAAGTCGCCCGCCAGATGATCGCGCAAGGCCCGATGGAGGATCATCCCTACAAGCTGATCAACGTGGGCTCGATCGCCTCGCGCAAGCCACTCATCGACGTGACCGTCTACTGCACCTCGAAATACGGCTGCCTCGCGCTGACGGAATGCGGCGCGCTTGGGCTCGCCGAGCACAATATCACCGTCAACGGCTACGCGCCCGGTGTCGTCGTCACCCCGCTTTGGGAGCAACTCGACAAGGATCTCGTCGAGATCGGCTTCAAGGAACGCGAGGGGCAGGCCTATGACGACATCGTCGACAGCAATCTCGTGATCAAGCGGGTCTCCTACCCCAAGGACATCATCGGCACCGCCTCGTTCCTGGCCTCGGATGACAGCGATTACATGACCGGCCAGATGATCTCCATCGATGGCGGCTGGGTCACGAAGTAACCGATCAAACACCTGATTTTCATGGAGAGAGGGCACGTGTCTGCGTGCCCCGGAGGAGTTATCCAATGTCACGCGCCCTGATGCCGAACCTGCTCACGCCGCAAGATCTCGAGCCCAATTGGCAATGGGAGGCCAAGCTGCCCTCCCCCGGCCACATGTCGGTCGATTTCGAGCGCCGGATCGACCATGACCGCCTGCGCCGTTACCGGCTGGCGCGCACCCGCGAGTCGCTGAAGGCCTCGCAGGCCGGCTCGCTCCTGCTCTTCGACGTCAACAACATCCGCTATGTGTCGGCCACGAAGATCGGCGAATGGGAACGGGACAAGATGTGCCGCTTCTGCCTGCTGACGGGCGACGATTCTCCGTATGTCTGGGACTTCGGCTCTGCCGCGGTGCACCACCAGAAATACTCCGACTGGCTCGAGCCCGACCATTGCCTCGCCGGCGTCGTGGGCATGCGCGGAACGATCCCGCCCGAATTCGGCCTGATGAAGAAATACGCCAAGATGATCGCGGAGCTGATCAAGGACGCAGGAATGGCGGATATGCCGGTCGGGGTCGACTACGCCGAGACCGCGATGTTCCACGCGCTACAGGAAGAGGGCATCAAGGTCGTCGACGGCCAGCAGATCATGCTCGGCGCGCGCGAGATCAAGAATTGGGACGAGATTCAGCTTCTGACGCAGGCCGCATCGATGGTCGATGGCGTTTACCACATGATCTACGAAGAGCTGAAGCCCGGCGTGCGGGAGAACGACATCGTCGCGATGTCGAACAAACTGCTCTACGAGATGGGCTCGGACGATGTCGAGGCGATCAACGCCATCTCGGGCGAGCGCTGCAACCCGCATCCGCACAACTTCACCGACCGGCTGATCCGTCCCGGTGACCAGGCGTTCTTCGATATTCTCCAGTCTTATCAGGGCTATCGGACCTGCTATTACCGCACCTTCAACGTCGGACGTGCGACGCCTGCACAGAACGACGCCTACGTGAAGGCGCGCGAATGGATCGACGCCTCGATCGCGATGATCAAGCCGGGAGTCTCGACCGACAAGGTGGCCGAGGTCTGGCCGACTGCGGAATCACTGGGCTTTCCGAACGAGGATGCGGCCTTCGGCCTGCAATTCGGTCACGGGCTCGGCCTTGCGCTGCACGAGCGCCCGATCATTTCCCGCGCGGTCAGCCTCGATCACCCGATGGAGATCCAGACCGGCATGGTCTTTGCGCTCGAGACCTATTGCCCGGCGGCAGACGGGTATTCGGCCGCGCGGATCGAGGAAGAGGTCGTGGTGACCGAGACGGGCTGCGAGGTCATCTCGCTCTTCCCGGCAGAAGAGCTGCCGATTGCGAACCGGTACTGACATGGGCACTCCGTTCGACCTGACAGGCCGCCGTGCCCTTGTCACCGGCGGCGCGACGGGCATCGGCGAGGGCATTGCCCTCGGCCTTGCCGCCGCCGGTGCGGACGTGGCGCTGACCTATCGCAGCCACGCCCCGGAAGAGACCACCGCGAAGATCGAGGCGATGGGCCGCAAGGCCGCCGCCGTGAAGGCCGATTTCACCGGGATGGATGAGGCTGCCGCAGAAGAGGTCACGGGCTTTGCCGCCGACGCGCTCGGCGGGCTCGACATCCTCGTGAACAACGCGGGCATCATCCATCGCGAGGACTCGACCGATATGCCGCTCGATGAGTGGCGGCGGGTCATCTCGGTCAATCTCGACGCCGTCTGGCTGATGAGCCAGGCTGCGGGGAGGCGCATGGTGGCTCAAGGCTCAGGCAAGATCGTGATCGTCTCGTCGGTGCTTGGCTCGCAAGGGGGCTTGCGCGTCCCCGCCTATGCCTCGTCGAAACACGCCGTGATCGGGCTGACCCGGGCGCTCTGCAACGAATGGGCGCCGCTCGGCGTCAACGTGAACGCCATCGCGCCGGGCTACACCGCCACCGACAATACACAAGCCCTGCGGGACGATCCCGAGCGCTCGAAGGCGCTTCTGGACCGGATACCCGCCGGGCGCTTCGCCGATCCATCGGAAATGGCCGGAGCCGCCGTGTTCCTGGCATCGGATGCCGCAAGCTATTGCCACGGCGGCGTTCTGACCGTCGATGGCGGCTGGCTCGCGCGTTGAGGAGGAAATGACATGACTGAAATCATGACCGGAAAGACCGCGCTCGTCACAGCAGCGGGCGCAGGCATCGGACGCGCCTCTGCCCAGAAGCTGGCGGCGCTCGGGGCCAATGTCATCGCGACCGATATCGACGGCGATGCCGTCGCGGATCTGGCGAACGGCAACCACCGGATCACGGCGCACAGGCTCGACGTGCTGGACGCGGAGGCCGTGGCGGCGCTCGTTGCGGACAATCCGGGCATCGACATCCTGGTGAATTGTGCGGGCTGGGTGCATGACGGCACCATCCTCGATTGCGACGAGGAGGTCTGGGACCGTTCTTTCGCGCTTAATGCAAAAGCTCTCTTTCGCCTCACCAAGGCTGTGATCCCCGGTATGCGCGAGAAGGGCGCTGGCTCCATCGTCAACATCGCCTCCATCGTCTCCAGCGAGAAAGGCGCGCCACGCCGCTTCGCCTATGGGGCCTCGAAAGCGGCGATCATCGGCATGACCAAGTCGATCGCCGCCGATTTCGTGAAGGAAGGCATCCGCTGCAACGCGATCTGTCCCGGCACGGTGCAGAGCCCTTCTCTCGAGGACCGTCTGCGGGCGACGGGCGATTTCGACAAGGCGCTCGCCGCCTTCAAGGATCGTCAGCCGATGGGACGGCTCGGCACGCCCGAGGAGATCGCCGAGATGGTGGCCTACCTTGCCAGTGACATGGCCGGTTTCACCACCGGCCAGGCTTTCGCAATCGATGGCGGCTGGTCGATCTGATGCGTCTCGATCGGGCGGCCTCCATCGACGATCTGCGCCTGATAGCGAAGCGCCGGATCCCGCGCTTCGCCTTCGATCTCGTCGATGGTGGCGCCGAGAACGAGCGCAACCTGCGCCGCAACGCCGAAGCCTTCGACGAGGTCGAGCTGACGCCGCGCTACATGCGCGACGTGGGCCGGATCGACACGAGCGCGCGTTTTCTGGGGCGCGGCTACGCCCTGCCCTTCGGCATGGCCCCGATCGGCATGCTCAACGCGTTCTGGCCGGGCGCGGACGTGGTGATCGCGCGGCTCTGCAAGCGCGAGAACATTCCGTACGTCGCGAGTTCCGCCGCCTCCACGCGGCTGGAGGATCTTGCGAAGGCCGCGGACGGTAACGGCTGGTTCCAGCTCTACGTCTCTGCCGATGCGGATGTCACCGAAAGCCTGATCGCACGCGCCGAAGCGGCAGGCTTTGACACGCTCGTCGTCACCGCCGATGTGCCCGCCGCGGGCAAGCGCGACCGCGACATCCGCAACCAGCTTGCCGTGCCGTTCAAGTTCACGCCCGAGGTGGTGCTGCAATGCGCGATGAACCCGCGCTGGGCCCTCGCAAGCCTCTCGGCCGGCACGCCGAACATCGCCAATTATGCCGACCTTCTGAAAGCCGCGACGTCCTATGCCGACGTGCAGAAAACACTCATCACACCCGGTTTCACCTGGGAGGCGCTCAAGACGCTGCGGGGCCGCTGGACAGGCAAGTTGCTCGTGAAAGGCATCCTGCATCCCGAGGATGCGCGTCTTTGTGCCGAGATCGGTTGCGACGGGATCGTGGTGTCGAATCACGGCGGCCGGCAGGTCGCCTTCGGGCCCGCGACGATCGACGCGCTGCCCGCGATCGTGGCGGAGGTCTCTGGTAGGATCGCGATCGCGCTCGATAGCGGTGTGCGGCGCGGAGCCGATATCTTGCGGGCCAAGGCGCTCGGAGCCGACTTCGTCTTTGCCGGGCGCGCGCTGGCCTACGGCGTCGGCGCGGGCGGCGAGGCGGGGGCCAAGCGCGCGGTGGATATCCTCACGCTTGAGACCATCCGCGCGCTCGGGCAGCTCGGAGTGCCCGATTTCCGCGATGTCGGCCCGGCGCAACTGACACCTCCACGCGCGGAAGCACGCACCGCCTGAGCCCTCATCCCGCGCGCGCCTGCGATCACTATCCGGGCACCTCCCTTTCACTCAAACCGGAATTGGCCCAAATACGGGCGCGTGTGCCGACGCGCGCACCCGTATACGATACCGACATCTTGCCGTGCTCATAAACGGCAAACAAAAGGTGTAAGGCATGGCCGAGCAACGCAAACCGCTGGACTTCAACGACGATCGCGGGGCGTCCCGCTCGACATGGATCGCGGCCGGCCTCGTCGTGGTGATCGTGGGCTGGATGGGCAGCGGCTTCGTTCTGCCTTCCGAAACTCCACAGCCGGCAACGGACGACGACGGCGGGATCGCGCCGGTCGCGGTGACGGTCACTCAATCCACGCCCGAGCCAGTCACCCTGTGGTTCCAGGCCGAAGGCCAGGCCCTGCCCGATCGCGACACGTCGATCCGCGCCGAAGCCTCTGGCGACATCGCGGAGGTCATGCATCGCAAGGGCGACGATGTCTCCGAAGGGGCGACCATCGCACGCCTGTCGGCGGAGAGCGCCGAGGCCGATCTGACCCGCGCCCGTGAGGAGCGCGCCCGCGCCCAGCGCGAGTTCGACAATGCTTCGGCGCTGCTCGAACGCGGCGTGGCAACCGCTGATCGCGTCAGCCAGGCGCGCGCGACGCTGGCCGCTGCGAATGCGTCTGTCGCGCAGGCAGAGCAAACGCTCGACAATCTCGACATTTCCGCCCCCTTCGCGGGCCGGCTCGAGACCCTGTCACTCGATGTGGGCGAATATGTGCAAGCCGGAACAGAGGTCGGCCGCATCGTGGACAACCGTCCTCTCACCGTGTCGATCCAGGTGCCGCAACAATCGCTGCGCCGGCTGGACAACGGCCAGCCCGCCACGGTCAGCTTCATCACCGGAGAGGAGCGCGAGGGCACGGTCAGCTTCGTCGGCACTTCCGCCAGTTCGGAGACCCGCACCTTCCTGACGGAAGTCGAGGTGCCCAATGCCGATGGCGCGATCCCGGCCGGAATCTCAGCCGAGGTGCGTATTCCGACAGGCGAGACGCAAGCGCATTTCGTGCAACCCTCCACGGTGTCGCTCGACCCCGAGGGACGCCTCGGCGTGAAGACCGTCGACGCGGACAACCGAGTTGTCTTCCATCCAATCGAGATCGTCCGCGCCGAAATCGGCGGCATCTACGTCACCGGACTTCCCGAGGAGGCACGTGTCATCACCGTCGGGCAAGGGTTCGTCAACGAAGGGGAAGTCGTGGCCCCGAGGCCCGCATCCGACGACCGGGCCGAACAGACCGCGCAGGGAGGGTGAGCCATGAACGCCCTGATTGACGCCGCCTTCTCGCGAAGCCGCGTGGTCCTGATGGCGCTGGTGATGATCCTCGGTGTCGGGGCCTATGCCTATGTCTCGATTCCGAAAGAGGCCAATCCCGAGGTGCCCCTGCCCCTTGTCTACGTCTCGACCAGCCTGGAGGGGATCAGCCCTTCGGATTCCGAGCGCCTGCTCGTGGAGCCGATGGAAACGGAGTTCGCGTCGATCTCGGGGCTCGAGACGATGGAAAGCCACGCCTCCGAGGGCTTTGCCAGCATCCAGCTCGAATTCACGCCGGGCGGCGATACCGACGAGGCGCTCGACAAGGTCCGCGAAGCCGTGGACCGCGTGGAGAGCGATCTGCCCGAAGATGCCTCCGACATCGTCATCACCGAGATAAATACCGCGCTCTTTCCCGTCATCACCGCCCTGATTTCCGGCCCGGTGCCCGAACGCACGCTCAACGACATCGCCGAAGAGGCGAGCGAGGAGGTCGGCGGCTTACCCGGCGTACTCGAGGTCGATGTGGGCGGCGCGCGCGACGAGTTCCTTGAAGTGCTGATCGATCCGACCGTCTTCCAGACCTACAATCTCAGCTTCGACGAGCTCATTAACCAGCTCCAGCGGAACAATCGGCTGATCGCGGCCGGTGCCATCGAGACAGGTGGCGGCCGCGTCGTTCTCAAGGTGCCGGGTCTGATCGAGGATCTCGAGGATGTCATGGACATCCCGGTGAAGGTGCGCGGCGACGCGGTCGTCACCTTCGAGGATGTCGCGACGATCCGGCGGACCTTCCAGGATCCAACCGGTTTTGCCCGGATCGACGGGCAGCCCGCCCTCGCCCTCGAGGTCACGAAGCGCTCCGGCGCGAACATCATCGACACGGTCGCCGCCACCAAGGCCAAGCTTGAAGAGCTGCGCGCCGAATGGCCCGACAGCGTCGAGGTGACCTACCTCCAGGATCAGTCTGAACAGGTTGAGACGCTGCTCTCCGATCTCGAGGCCAATGTCATCGCCGCGGTCATCCTCGTGATGATCGTCGTGGTCGCCGCGCTTGGCGGGCGCTCCGCCATCCTCGTGGGCCTCGCCATTCCCGGCGCGTTTCTTGCGGGCGTCAGCGCGCTTTGGGTGATGGGATACACGATGAACATCGTCGTCCTGTTCTCGCTGATCCTCGTGGTCGGCATGCTGGTCGACGGGGCGATCGTAACGACCGAGCTTGCGGACAGGCGCTTGCAGGAGGGTGCATCGCCGAAAGACGCCTATGCCCATGCCGCCAAGCGGATGGCCTGGCCGATCATCGCGTCGACCGCGACCACGCTGAGTGTCTTCTTCCCGCTCCTCTTCTGGACGGGGATGGTCGGCGAATTCATGAAGTTCCTGCCGATCACCGTGCTTCTGACGCTGTTCGCCTCGCTCTTCATGGCGCTCATCTTCATTCCGGTTCTGGGCGGGCTGATCGGCAAACGCCAGCCGCAGACCGGCGCGGCCAAGCGCGCGCTATACGAGGCAGAGCATGGCGATCCGCGCCGCATGGGCGGATTGACCGGGCTCTACACGCGCCTCCTCGAGCGAGCGATCCTGCGGCCGGGCGCGACAGTGCTTCTGGCATTGGCCATGCTCCTCGGCGGCTTCGGGATCTACGGCCAGTTCGGCAAGGGCCTGACGTTCTTTCCCTCGGTCGAGCCCGAGTTCATGCAGGTCCAGGTGCGCGCACGGGACAATTTCTCGATCTACGAGCGCGACCGCCTCGTTCGGCAGGTCGAGGAACGCATCCTGCCTTACGAAGAGGTCGAGACACTCTATGCACGCTCCACCATGAGTGGGGGCCAGGGCGACGAGGAAACGATCGGCACGCTTCAACTCGAACTGACTGAATGGGACGAGCGGCGTCCCGCGGCCGAGATCGGCGAAGACATCCGCCGGGACGTTGCCGATATCGCCGGGATCGATGTGCAGGTGCAGACGGAAAGCGGGGGGCCGACCAGTGGCAAACCCGTCAGTGTGGAGATCGCCGCGCGGAACCCGGCCGTTCAGGCCGAGGCGGTCGAGGAGGTCCGTTCTCTCATGGAGCAGATCGGCGGCTTCACCGATGTCACCGACACGCGCCCCCTGCCCGGCGTCGAGCTCTCCATCCTCGTCGACCGGGCTGAAGCCGCGCGCTACGGCGCGGATGTCAGCCTTCTCGGCCAGGCGGTTCAGCTTCTCACGCAGGGCATCGCGGTCGCCGATTACCGACCCGACGATGCCGATGGGGAACTCGATATACGCGTGCGCTTCCCGGCTGAAGAGCGGTCCCTGTCCGAGCTCGGCAATCTGCGCGTGCCGACCTCCGCCGGCCTCGTGCCGATCTCGAACTTCGTCACGTTCGCGCCGTCCGAGCGCACCGGCACGATCACCCGCATCGACGAGCAGCGCGTCGTGACCATCGAGGCGAATGTCGCGCCGGGGCTTCTGGTCAACGATCAGATCACGGCGCTTCAATCGGCCCTCGAGAACACGGAGCTGCCCGAGGGCGTCAGCTACAGTTTCGCGGGCGAGTCCGAGGATCAGGCCGAGACAATGGTCTTCCTGATGGGCGCCTTCATCTCCGCGATCCTTCTGATGCTCGTGATCCTCGTTCTGCAGTTCAACAATTTCTACCAGGCTTTCGTCGTGATGAGCGCCATCGTCTTCTCGATCGCCGGTGTTCTTCTGGGGCTAATCGTGACCGGGCGCCCCTTCGGCGTCGTGATGGGCGGGATCGGCGTCATCGCCCTGGCGGGAATCGTCGTGAACAACAACATCGTGCTGATCGACACCTTCAACGACCTGAAGAAGGCCGGAATGGCCCCGCGCGAGGCAGCGCTCAGGACCGGGGCACAACGTCTGCGGCCGGTCCTGCTGACCTCGATCACGACGGCCCTCGGGCTGATGCCAATGGTCTTCGGGATGAACCTGAACTTCTTCACGCGGGAGATCGTGTTCGGTGCGCCCTCGACGCAATACTGGACCGAGCTGTCGAGCGCGATTGTCGGCGGCCTCGTGGTCGCGACGCTGCTGACGCTGGTCGTGACGCCGGCCATGCTCATGCTGGGGGAACGCCGACGTCTGAAACGGGAGAAAGCGCCTGTGCAGGGTGCGCCGCAGCCTGCATGAGGTGAGCCAGGAACACTCTCCGAGACCATAAATTTTGCAGCATGCCCCCCAGATCCTTTCACCGAGGCTGGGGCCGCAGCATCAGGCCAGAGAAGGAGGCCGTCATCCGCTTTTCCATCGCCATCGCCCTGATCCTCGTCCTCTCGGCCGTGGGTCTCACATACGAGATTGCCGCGGGTCGCGTCCTCGCGCCCTTCTTCGGCACGTCTCTCCTGACTTGGACGACCGTGATCGCGACCGTTCTGGGCGGGTTCTCCCTCGGCAGCGCGCTCGGCGGCATCGTGGCAGAGCGGCCACGCGCGGAGGCCTTGCGGAATGTACGTCACGCGCTGATCGCGACGGCAGTCTTGATGGCCGCGTCCCCGGCACTCCTCGGGCTTGTCCATGCGCTGGGCGCGCGAGGCACCGGCGGCATGATGGCAAGCGTCGTGATCGTCTTCTTCCCAGCCTCGGTTTTCGTGACCCTGCCGTCACCGCTTTTGGCGAAACTGGCGATCGAGGCGCGGCCCGGCCGGGAGGGATCCTCTCTCGGCTTCGTGCTGGCCGCCGGATCGGTGGGCGCGATCTTCGGGGCGATCCTCGCCGGGTTCGTGACCCTGCCGCTGATCGGCTCGACGGCGACTTTCGCCGCCTGCGGGGCGCTCGCTCTCGCCTGCCTGCCATTCCTGCGCGATGGCGCGCAGGGAAATGCGGGCGTGACGGTGGCCGCAGCGGGATTTGTCGGCTTCGCCGGTCTCGCGGGCGCGCCGGTCTGCCAGTACGAGTCCGGTCTCTCCTGCCTGCACGTGGTGGAGCGCGGCGCAGAGGTGCGTCTCGTCTCCGACGGCACGGTGCAAGCGGCCGAGCGCGTGATACCGGGAGAGCGCGAGGATGACGAGATCGAGATGGCGCTCAGTTACACCGACTGGCTCTGGGCGCGCATGGATCGCGATCTTGGCCCAGACCCTTCCGTTCTGTTCGTGGGTGGCGGCGGCTACACCTTGCCAACGAAGCTGCTGGCCTCGCGCCCTGAAGCGCAGGCTGTCGCGGTGGAGATCGACCCATTGGTGACGGAGGTCGTGCAGCGCCGCATGCCGAGCGCGGGCGCCATGATCGCGCGAACAGGCTATGACGTCTCGGACGGTCCCGACCCCGAGGATCGCCTCGGCATCGCCCATGCGGACGGGCGCGTTTTTCTCAACGAGACCGATCTCCGCTTCGACGCGGCGGTCATGGATGCGTTCTCGTCAGGCTCCGTTCCCGCGCATCTGGTTACGCGAGAGACCTTCACCCGCCTCAGGGACATCGTGCGCGGCCCGGTGTACGTGAACATTCTCGACAGCCCAGATGGCCGCCTCGCGCGCGGCACAAACGCGGTTCTGAGGGACGTATACGAGCATGTCGCGGCCGTCCGTGGTCAGGTCAACGCCAGGGGCCGGACCAACATCCTTTTCGTCGCCTCCCGTGCGCCGCTCGAGCCATTGCCGACACTACCCGAGAATTACGAAGTCGCGGATATCAGCGAGGCCCGCGTCTTCACCGACGATCGCGGCTGGATCGGACACCGCTAACCCGAAGCGGACCTTCACTCGACAACCACCAATCGCACGTTCTCGTCGTGGCAGCGCCGCACGATCTGCTGATCGGGATCGGTATCGGTGTAGAGCGCCGCGAGATCCGACACCGAGGCGACGCGGACCGGTGCCTTTCGGCGGAACTTGGTATGATCTGCGACAAGGAAGACGCGCCGCGACTGCTCGATGATCGTGCGGGTGACGCCGACCTCGTGCATGTCGAAATCGAGGATATCGCCTTCTTCGTCGATCGCCGAACAGCCGATGACCGCGATATCGAACTTGAACTGGCGGATCGTCCGCTCGGTCAGATCACCGGTCAGGCCGCCATCCGCACGGCGCAGCGCGCCCGCCGTGACGACCACCTCGCATTCGGGATTGCGCGCGAGCGTCACCGCGACATTGAGGTTGTTGGTCACCGCAAGAATGTTGCGATGCGCGAGCAGCTTTTCGGCGACAGCCTCGGTGCTCGTGCCGATATTGAGGAAGATGGAGCAATCGTTCGGGATCTCAGAGGTGCAGGCGCGGGCGATCGCGGCCTTGCCCTCGGCGTTGATGCTGCGACGGTCCTCGTAGCCGATATTCGTCGTGCCGGACGGCAGGACAGCCCCGCCATGCACCCGCTCGAGCCGACCCAGATCGGCCAGGTCGCTGAGATCCCGGCGGATGGTCTGAAGCGTCACGCCGAAATGCTCCGCCAGTCCCTCGACGGTGACTTTGCCTTCGCGGCGGGCGATCTCGAGGATCTCTGGATAGCGGATTGACTGCGACACGGGCACACGCGTTTTGACTGCCTCCATTGTTCCTTGATGTTCGCTTTTGTCAATAAATTGAATCCCCCTCATCTTCGAAAAAGGAAATTTCACTTAGATTCAGTAAATTAGGGCGCCTTCGCCTCTCACAAAGCCAACCCTGGCGACCAAAAACGAAAAAAAAAGAAGATTTTCGCTTTCCAAGAGCGCTGCCATTCGTTACGACTCAGCATTGAACGCAAGCTGGGTTTGGGAGGACGCAGTGGCCCGGGGGGACCTGACATTCGACCTCTTCGTCATCGGCGGCGGCATCAATGGATGCGGCATCGCGCGTGACGCTGCCGGGCGCGGCCTGTCCGTCGGGCTGGCCGAGATGGGCGACCTGGCATCGGCCACGTCCTCAGCCTCGACCAAGCTGTTCCACGGTGGCTTGCGGTACCTTGAGTATTTCGAGGTCAGGCTCGTGCGCGAGGCGCTGGAAGAGCGCGAGACGCTTCTCAAAGCCATGCCGCACATTTCCTGGCCGATGCGCTTCGTGCTGCCTGTGCATCGCGACATGCGCTTCGAGGGCTCCACGCCGATGTCGAAGCTCCTCTCGACGGTGATGCCCTGGATGAAGGGTCGCCGCCCCGCCTGGCTGATCCGGGCCGGGCTCTTCCTCTACGATCATCTGGGCGGCCGGAAGATCCTGCCCGCGACGAAGACGCTCGATCTGCGTTCGTCACCCGAGGGTGCGCCGCTCGACGACCGGTTCGAGACGGCCTTCGAGTATTCCGATTGCTGGGTGGAGGATTCCCGCCTCGTGGTCCTGAATGCGCGGGATGCCGAAGCGCGCGGCGCCGAGATCCTGCCGCGCACGAAAGTCGTCTCGGCGGAGCGGACAGACGCGCTCTGGCGCATTGTCCTGGAGGACGATGCGGGTCGTCGCGAGGTCTTCGCCAAGGCCTTGCTGAACGCAGCCGGGCCCTGGGTCGGAGACGTCATTCGCGATACGATCCATGCCGAGAGCCGCGAGAAGACGCGGCTTGTCCGGGGCAGCCACATCGTCACGCGGCGGCTCTTCGATCACGACAAATGCTATTTCTTTCAGGGACGTGACGGACGCATCATGTTCGCCATCCCTTACGAGCGCGACTTCACGCTGATCGGCACGACCGACCAGGAACATACGAATGCCGAAAGCCCCGCAGAATGCACCGAAGCCGAACGCGACTACATGATCGACTTCGTGAACGCCTATCTCAAGGAGCCGATCTCCGCCGAGGATGTCGTCTGGTCCTATTCGGGCGTGCGCCCGCTTTATGACAACGGCGCGAGTTCTGCCTCGGCTGCGACGCGGGATTACACGCTGAAGGTTGAGGCCGAGGGCGGTGCGCCGGTCCTGCACGTCTTCGGCGGCAAGATCACCACCTATCGCCGGCTCGCCGAAAGCGCGATGCAGGAGCTGTCGCCCTATTTCGACGGCTTGCCGGGCGCATGGACCGCAGGGGTGGCCCTGCCCGGCGGGCAGTTCCCGGTGGATGGGGTAGAGGCGCTGACATCGGCCCTCCGCCGCGACTTCCCGTTCCTGACGCCCGAGTGGGCCGGTCGGCTTGTCCGGGCCTATGGCACGGAGGCGCGCGAGATGCTGGGCGCGGCCGCGACGAAAGAAGACCTCGGTCGGGATTTCGGCGCGACGCTCAGCGAAGCCGAGGTCGTCTGGCTCATGGATCGCGAATGGGCACGCCGGGCCGAGGACATCGTCTGGCGCCGCACCAAGCTTGGACTGAGGCTCGACAAGGACCAGCTCGCGGCGCTCGATGCCTTCATGGTCGCACGGGCAGACGAACGAAAGCTCGCGGCCGAATGAAGGCGCGCGACAGGAGGAGAAGACGCGGATGACGCTCACGCTCGACAACGTCTCGAAGATGGTAGGGACAGAGACCCACATCCATCCGACCGACATGGTGCTGGAGCCCGGCACGATGAACGTGCTGCTCGGCCCGACGCTCTCGGGCAAGACGTCGCTGATGCGTCTGATGGCCGGGCTCGACCAGCCGTCCACGGGCCGCATCCTCTGGCAGGGAGAGGACGTGACCGGTATGCGCGTCCAGGACCGCAAGGTCGCGATGGTCTACCAGCAATTCATCAATTACCCGTCGATGACCGTCTACGACAACATCGCCTCGCCCATGCGGCTTCTGGGTCTGGGCAAGGCCGAAATCGACCGCAAGGTGCGCGAGGCGGCGGATCTCATGCAACTCTCGCCGATGCTCGACCGCAAGCCCCTGGAATTGTCGGGCGGCCAGCAGCAGCGCTGTGCGCTCGCCCGCGCGCTGGTGAAGAATGCCGGTCTCGTGCTGCTCGACGAGCCACTGGCGAACCTCGATTACAAGCTGCGCGAGGAGCTGCGCGCCGAGATCCCGAAGATCTTCGAGGAATCGGGCTCCATCTTCGTCTATGCCACGACCGAGCCTGAAGAAGCGCTGCTTCTGGGCGGTCAATGCGCGACCTTGTGGGAAGGCCGGGTGACGCAATTCGGGCAGACCCCCAGCGTCTATCGCAAGCCCGCGGACGTGACGACGGCGCGCGTCTTTTCCGATCCGCCGATGAACTTCCTCCAGATCGAGAAACGCGGCGACCGGATCGAATTCGGCGATGGACAATCGACGCCTGCGAAGGGGCTCGGCGCCTCGCTCGCCGATGGTGCCTACACCGCCGGGTTCCGGCCGAACCATCTCGAACTTGAGGGCCATGAAGGCGCGATGAGCTTCGAGACGACCCTCACCGTCACCGAGATCACGGGCTCGGAGACGTTCATCCACCTCGATCACCACGGCGAGCGCTGGGTCGGACTGATACACGGCGTGCGCGCACTGACGCCCGGCCAGAATGTGACGGTCCATCTCGATCCCGCGCATGTCTACCTGTTCGACCGGTCGGGCGCGCTGTGCCAGGCCGCACCTTACGCGGAGGCCGCCTGACATGGCCAAGATCACGCTCGACAACCTCGCGCATTCCTACCTGCCGAACCCTTCGGGAGAGGACGATTACGCGCTGAAGGAGCTCAACCACGACTGGCAGGACGGCGAGGCCTACGCGCTGCTCGGCTCTTCGGGCTGCGGCAAGTCCACGCTCCTCAACATCATCTCGGGTCTCTTGCACCCGAGCCAGGGGCGGATCCTGTTCGACGGGCAGGATGTCACCCATCAGGCGACCGCCGAGCGCAACATCGCGCAGGTGTTCCAGTTTCCGGTCGTCTACGACACGATGACCGTGCGGGAGAACCTCGCCTTTCCGCTCAAGAACCGCCGGATGCCCGCCGACGAGATCCGCCGCCTGGTGCAGAAGGTCGGGCACATGATCGGCATGGAGGCGCAGCTCGACCGCAAGGCGCGCGGCCTGACTGCGGATGCCAAGCAGAAGATCAGCCTCGGGCGCGGCATGGTGCGCGAGGACGTGAATGCGCTTCTCTTCGACGAGCCGCTGACCGTGATCGACCCGCACATGAAGTGGGAGCTCAGAACGCAGCTGAAGAAGCTGCACCACGATTTCGGGCACACGATGATTTACGTGACCCACGACCAGACCGAGGCGCTGACCTTCGCGGATAAGGTCGTGGTCATGTATGACGGCCGTGTCGTTCAGATCGGCACGCCGCAGGAATTGTTCGAGCGGCCCGCCCACACCTTCGTGGGCTACTTCATCGGCTCGCCGGGGATGAATGTCTTCGACGCGGAAATCTCGGGCAGCGAGGCACGCATCGGCGAGGCGCGCATCGCCCTGCCCGCCAGCTATGCGACGGCGGGCGGCAAGACCCAGCTCGGCGTCAGGCCCGAATTCATCCGCCTCGCCGAGGGCGGCGACGGCATCCCCGCCAAGATCCTGCGGATCGAGGATGTCGGCCGCCACAAGATCATCCGCCTCGATGTCGCAGGGCGCGAGATCAACGCGACCCTGCCCGAAGGCACGCCGGTGCCCGCCGGGACCGACCGGATCACCTTCGATCCCGAAGGCATCAACGTCTACGAGAACGACTGGCGCGTCGCGCCCAAAGGCCAGAGGGAGGCAGCCTGATGAACAAGACCGTCAATCAGAAGGCCTGGTTCCTCGTTCTGCCGGTGCTGATCCTCGTGGCGTTCTCGGCGGTGATCCCGCTGATGACCGTGGTCAACTACTCGGTTCAGGACACGTTCGGGAACAACGTCTTCTTCTGGAACGGCATCTACTGGTTCGAAGAGATGCTGGCGTCCGAGCGGATGTGGAACGCGCTGGGCCGCCAGGTCGTGTTCTCGTCGATCATCCTCGCCATCGAGGTGCCGCTCGGCGTGTTCGTCGCGCTCAACATGCCCAAGAAGGGCTTCTGGGCCTCGTTCTGCCTCGTGGTGATGTCGCTACCGCTGCTCATTCCGTGGAACGTCGTCGGCACGATCTGGCAGATCTTCGGCCGCGTCGATATCGGCCTTCTGGGCCATACGCTCGATGCGATCGGGATCAACTATAACTACACCCAAGGCTTCTACGCCGCGTGGACGACCGTGATCGTCATGGATGTCTGGCACTGGACGTCGCTCGTCGCGCTTTTGGCCTATGCGGGCCTCCAGTCGATCCCGGATGCCTATTACCAGGCCGCCAAGATCGACCAGGCCAGCCGCTGGGCCGTCTTCCGCTATATCGAGCTGCCCAAGATGCTGGGCGTGCTGATGATCGCGATCCTCCTGCGCTTCATGGACAGCTTCATGATCTATACCGAGCCGTTCGTCGTGACCGGCGGCGGGCCCGGCAATGCCACCACCTTCCTGTCCATCGACCTTGTGAAGATGGCGCTGGGGCAGTTCGACCTCGGCCCGGCGGCAGCCTTCTCGATCATGTACTTCCTCGTCATCCTCGCGATTTCCTGGGTGTTCTACACCGTGATGACGAACCTCGACAAAAGGGATGCGAAATGACCGATACGAGTGCAGCCCCCGGCGCCGCCTCGATCCCGGGCGACGTCACCGCAGCCAAGCCGCGGACGGCGACGGCAAAGCGCTTCCGTCCGAACGGGTCGGCCATCGTCATGGGCCTTTACCTGCTCTTCCTGATGCTGCCGATCTACTGGCTCGTGAACATGAGCCTGAAGACCAATTCGGAGATCCTCGGGACCTTCTCGCTCTGGCCGCGCAATCTGACCTTCGAGAATTACGTGACCATCCTGACGGATGCGTCCTGGTACATGGGCTACGTGAACTCGCTGATCTACGTGATCCTGAACACGGTCATCAGCCTCGCGGTCGCGCTGCCGGCGGCCTATGCCTTCTCGCGCTACAGCTTTGTCGGCGACAAGCACCTGTTCTTCTGGCTCCTGACGAACCGGATGGCGCCGCCCGCCGTCTTCGCCCTGCCCTTCTTCCAGCTTTATTCCTCGGTCGGGCTGTTTGACACGCATATCGCGGTGGCGCTGGCGCATTGCCTCTTCAACGTGCCGCTGGCGGTCTGGATCCTCGAAGGGTTCATGCGCGGCGTGCCCAAGGAGATCGACGAGACCGCCTATATCGACGGCTATTCCTTCGGGCGGTTCTTCACGCGGATCTTCATGCCGCTCATTTCCTCGGGCATCGGCGTCGCGGCGTTCTTCTGCTTCATGTTCTCGTGGGTGGAGCTGCTGCTGTCGCGCACGCTGACATCGGTCGATGCGAAACCCATCGCCGCGACCATGACGCGGACGCAAGGCGCGGCCGGGATCGACTGGGGCGTCCTCGCGGCGGCAGGCGTTCTGACCATCGTGCCGGGCGCTCTCGTGATCTACTTCGTGCGGAACTACATCGCGAAGGGCTTTGCCCTGGGGAGGGTGTGATGAGCGCTCTCCTCAGCGCGTCCGGGGCGGCCTTCGGCCGTCTTCCGCGCCGGGCGTCACGCTCGCCCGTCTTCACGACTTCGCCGCGAAAGGAGACCTGACATGGCATGGATGGCATGGACCTGGCCGACGGCGGCTTTCTTCGCAGTCATCGCGGCGCTTCTGATCACCTTCACGATCCTCGCGGTCAAGTATCCCGAGACGCCCCGCCGGGGCATCCTCGGGATCGAGACGACGCGCGGTGACCGGCTTTTCATCACGTTGTTGATGTCGGCCTTTCTGAATTTGGCGTGGCTGGGTTTCGGGATCGCCCCGCAGCCCTACGCGCTGATTGCCTGCCTCGTCCTCGCAGCGGGGATCTTCCGCTTCGTGTGAGGGGCAAACACGACCAACGTTCAAAAAGGGAGGAAACAATGAACGTTTCACTAAGAACGACCACCGCCATGGCGGTTGCGCTGGGGCTGGTATCCAGTCCGGCCTTCGCCGACATGGAAGCGGCAATGGAGTTTCTCGACTCCGAGATCGGCGATGTCTCGACGCTGACGCGCGAAGAGCAGGAAGCCGAGATGCAGTGGTTCATCGATGCCGCCCAGGAATTCCAGGGCATGGACATCAACGTCGTCTCCGAGACGATCACCACGCATGAATATGAAAGCCAGGTGCTCGCGCCCGCCTTCTCGGCGATCACGGGCATCAACGTCACCCACGACCTCATCGGCGAGGGCGACGTGGTCGAGCGTCTGCAGGTGCAGATGCAGTCGGGCAACAACGTCTATGACGCCTATGTCAACGACAGCGACCTGATCGGCACGCACTGGCGCTATGGCCAGGCGCGCAACCTCACCGAGTGGATGGCCGGCGAAGGCGCGGACGTGACCTCGCCCACGCTCGATCTCGAGGACTTCATCGGCACCCAGTTCACCACCGGGCCCGATGGCAACCTCTACCAGTTGCCCGACCAGCAGTTCGCGAACCTCTACTGGTTCCGCTACGACTGGTTCAACGACGAGAAGAACCGCGCCGATTTCGAAAGCGAATACGGCTACGAGCTCGGCGTTCCGGTCAACTGGGCAGCCTACGAGGACATCGCGGAGTTCTTCACCGGCCGCGACCTGAGCCACATGGGCGTGGAGCAGGAAATCTTCGGCAACATGGATTACGGCAAGAAGGACCCGAGCCTCGGCTGGCGGTATACCGATGCCTGGATGTCCATGGCTGGCATGGGCGACACGGGTGAGCCGAATGGCCTGCCTGTCGACGAATGGGGTATCCGTGTGAACGAGAACTCCCAGCCCGTCGGCGCCTGCGTCGATCGCGGTGGCGCCACCAACTCGCCCGCGGCGGTCTATGCCGTCGACAAGGCGATCGAGTGGCTGCAGAACTACTCGCCGCCCGCCGCTGCCGGCATGACCTTCTCCGAGGCCGGCCCGGTCCCGGGTCAGGGCAACATCGCGCAGCAGATGTTCATGTACACCACCTTCGTGGCGCCGCTGGTCGACAGCCCCGAGGTGATGAACGAGGATGGCACGCCGAAATGGCGCCTCGCCCCCTCCCCGCATGGCGTCTACTGGGAGGAAGGGATGAAGGTCGGCTACCAGGACGTGGGCTCCTGGACGATCCTCGACTCGACCCCGACGGATCGCGCCAAGGCCGCTTGGCTCTACGCGCAGTTCGTCACCTCCAAGACGGTCGACGTGAAGAAGGCCGACGTGGGCCTGACCTTCATCCGCGAGAGCACCATCAACTCCGAGCACTTCACCGAGCGCGCGCCGCGCCTCGGCGGTCTGGTGGAATTCTACCGCTCGCCCGCACGGACGCAGTGGTCGCCCACCGGCACCAACGTGCCGGACTATCCCAAGCTCGCGCAGCTCTGGTGGCAGAACATCGGTGATGCGATGTCGGGTGCCAAGTCCACGCAGGAAGCGCTCGATACGCTTTGCGCGGACATGGAAGACGTGATGGCCCGCCTCGAGCGCGCCGGCGTCCAGGGCGATCTCGGCCCGGTTCTCAATGAAGAGCAGGAGGCGTCCTACTGGCTCGAGCAGCCGGGCGCACCGAAGCCCGCTCTCGAGAACGAGGACGAAGAACCTCAGACCGTCTCCTATGACGAGCTGATCCAGTCCTGGCAGGAGTAAGACTTGCCACAGCGCGCGCCGGGGACATCCTCGGCGCGCGTTTTTAGTGCGCGCCGGCCTTCGGGAACGGGCTCGCTTCGGGGACTGACGTATCTCGCTCCTTCCAAAAGAAACGCGCCCGCTTTCGGAAGAAAGCGGGCGCGTCGTCGTTCAGGATATCGGCAGGATCAGAACGGGCTGTCGGGGTAGTAGAACTGCTCCGCGTTCTCGGGCGTGATCAGGACCGAGCCAATGGTGAACGTGCCGGAAACCGGCGCATTCGACACCATGCCGACCGCGGTCATCTCGATGGCCGTTGCGATCATCGACGGCGGATAGGTCACGTCGGCCGGGATCATCTCGTCGCCATCCATGACGCGCTTGACCATCTCCTTCATGCCCGCGCCGCCGAGAACGAACTGGATGTCGTCGCGTCCGGCCGCCTCGATTGCCGCCAGAACGCCGACGGCCATGTCATCGTCCGAGGCCCAGACCGCGTCGATCTGATCGTGCTTCTGCAGGAAGTCCTGCATCACGTTGAAGCTGTCATCGCGGTTCCAGTTGCCGTGCTCCATGTCGATGATGTTGATGCCGGAGCCTTCGATGGCCTGTTCGAACCCTTCCACGCGTTCGTTGTCGATCGTCGTCGGGATGCCGCGCAGAACGACGATGTCGCCACCGTCGGGCATCTGGCTGACCATGTATTCACCCGAAACGCGGCCGAAGCCCGGATTGTCACCGGCGACGTAGAGATCCTCGATGCCGTCCTGGCTGAGCCCGCGGTCGACCACGGTGACCCAGGTGCCATTCTCGGCGACGGACTGGATCGGCGGGGTGAGAGGATCGCTCTCGAAGGGCAGCACGACCAGCGCGTCGATGCCGCGCGTTGCAACCATGTCCTCGATATCGTTGACCTGCGCGCCGGCATCCGAGGCGGCCGTCAGCACGAAGTCGAGCTGCGGATAGGTCTCTTCCAGGCGCTCTACCGTCTCTTGCGCGTGGAAGTTCATGCCGCCTGCCCAGCCATGCGTCGCGGCGGGGATCGACACGCCGATCACGGTCGTATCGTCTTGGGCCCAGGCTGTGCCGGACAGTGCCAGCATCGTGCAGCCCAGAAGTGTCGTCTTCATGTAAGACATTTCGGTTCCTCCCAGTTGATCGGCCGGGCTCTAGCCCTTGGCCTTGGCTTCTCGCTGCAGAATGACCGCGAGAATGATGATGACCCCCTGGATCGCGCCATTGAGATAAGGCGAGACCAGGTCGGTCAGATTCAGGATGTTGTCGATGAGGCTCAGGATCAGGACGCCGATGACGGTGCCCCAGACCCGGCCGAAGCCGCCTTTCAAGACGGTGCCGCCAATGATGACCGCCGCGATCGCCTCGAGTTCCCACAGAAGGCCGGTCGAAGCGGACGCGGAGCCGAGACGCGGCACGTACATGATGGTTGCGATCCCGACGAAGAGGCCCAGCATCGCGTAGGTCAGAAGCCGCGTCCGGTTCACATCGACATTCGAGTAATGCGCCACCGCCTCATTCGAGCCGATCGCCGCGCAGTGCCGGCCGAACCGCGCCCGGCTCATCAGGAATTCGCCGATGATGACGACGAGCGCGAATACGATGATCGGCCACGAGATCCCGAGAATCCCATCGAAATAAACCGGCCGGTAGAACGTGCGGAGCCCGAAATCGAGCGACAGCGTCCCGCCGTCTGCGAGCCATGTGACGAGGCTGCGGTAAATCCCCATCGTGCCGAGCGTGACGATGAACGCCTCGATCCCGACGGTCGTGATGAGAAAGCCGTTGAGAAGCCCCGCGAGGATGCCCGCGACCACCGCGACCGCCATCCCCAGCAGGATGATCGGCACGCCCACCCCGAGCGAGGGGAGCGCCGCGTTCATGACGAGGATCATCAGCCCCGCGATGAAGGCCGCCATCGAGCCGACAGAGAGATCGAGCCCGCCCGCGGTGATCACGAAGGTCATGCCGACCGCGATGATCCCGATGAAAGCGGAACGCGCGAGCACGTTGGTGATGTTCGCCGCACCGAGAAAGTTGGAGTTCATCATCGCCCCGATCGCGATCAGGACCAGAAGCGCGAGGATCGGGCCAAGCACGCTCATCGAGGGCAGGCTGCGCCGCGCGCGGGTATTCGTCGTCTCGGAAGTCATCAGGCCACTTGCCCCTCGTCATTCGCGCCAAGACCGACCGCGAGCCGCACGATGGCGTCCTCGGTCATCTCATCGCCTGTCAGCATGCCGGCCACCGCTCCCGTCCGCATGACCATCACGCGGTCTGACAGGCCGATGACCTCCTGCATCTCCGAAGAGATCATCACCACGCCGTGGCCCTGCCCGGCGAGCTCTCGCAGGAAGGTGTAGATCTGCTGCTTCGTGCCGATATCGATGCCTCGCGTCGGCTCGTCCGCGATCAGGATCATCGGCTCCGATTGCATGATCTTCGCAAGAAGCAGTTTCTGCTGGTTGCCGCCCGAGAGGTTGCCCACCGCCATATCGCGCTGACCCGCGCGGATGTCGAACTCGCCGATGGCCTTGTCGAGCGCCCGGTCTTCGGCTGCGCGGTCGATCATCCAGCCGCCGAAGCGGTCCAGCGCTTGCAGGGTCAGGTTGACCCGCATCGACTTGTCGAGCAGCAAACCGCGCAACTTGCGGTCTTCGGTCAGGTAGCAGAGCCCATGATCGAGCGCGTCGCGTGGTTTCGAGATGGCAACGGGTTGCCCGCCGATCTCGATGCGTTCCGCGCGGGCTGGGCGTAGTCCGCACAGGCCCTCGAAGGTCTCGGTGCGGCCAGCCCCGATCAGGCCCGCGACGCCCAGAATCTCGCCGCGCCGCAACTCGAACGACACGTCCTGTGCGTATCCCGGAACGGTCAGGCCGCTGACACGCAGCATCACCTCTTCGGGATGGCCCGACTTTTCTGGGTACAGGTCCGAGACATCGCGCCCGACCATCGCCGTCGCCATGCCGTCTTCGCTGATATCGGCGGCGCGACCGTCATGCACCACCGCCCCGTCCCGCAGGACCGTGACGTGATGCGCGATGGCCGAGACCTCGCCCAGCTTGTGCGAGGTAAAAAGAACCGCCGTGCCCTGCGCTGTCATCCGGCGAACCTGTTCGAAAAGGATCTCGGTCTCCGAGCCCGTCAGCACTGCCGTCGGCTCGTCCATGATGAGAACGCGGGCGTCGCGACTGAGCGCCTTGGCGATCTCGACCATTTGCTTGTCTGAATTCGACAGCTCCGAAACCTTCGTGTCCGGATGAACGCGGCAATTCACGCGGTCGAGATACTCCCGCGAAAGCTGCCGCATGCGGCGTTTGTCGAGCATCAGGCCACGCCGCAGCTCGCGCCCCAAAAAGATGTTCTGCTCGACGGTCAACTGCTCGGCGAGGTTGAACTCCTGGTGAATCATCACGATCCCGGCTTCCTCACCGTCATGCAGAGAGCCGAACGTGACCTCCTCGCCATCGAGGAGTATCCGGCCCGAGCTTGCGGGCTGGTATCCTGCGAGAATCTTCATCGTGGTGGACTTGCCAGCCCCGTTCTCGCCGATGAGCGCGAGAACCTCGCCCGCACGCAGATCGAGATTTATGCCATGAAGCACCTCGACCGGACCGAAGCTCTTGCGAACCTCGCGCAAGGAGAGGACCGGCTCGCCCGTCATATCGTGACCCATGCGGCATCGTCCTTCGACGACCCAACGCAGGCGCGGATGAACGCCATGCCCTCGAGTCCGGCGGCAAGTCCAGGCAGCTTGCCCATGACCGTCTCGCGCGCCTCGCCGTTTTGCGCGGCGCGAATGGCATCGGCCGCCTCTGTATAGAGGGTTGCGAAGGCCTCGAGATATCCTTCGGGATGGCCCGGCGGGATGCGGCTGACCGATGTGCCTGCCTCTGTGGCGCCCGCGCCGTTGCGGGTGATCCTGCGCGACGGCTCCCCGTGCGGCGTGTACCAGAGGTAATTGGGATCTTCCTGCGCCCATTCGAGACCGCCAGCCTCACCGAAGATTCGCAGGCGAAGCCCGTTCTCGCATCCCGGCGCGACCTGGCTGCACCAAAGCATGCCGCGCGCGCCGCTCTCGTAGCGCAGCATGACATGCGCGTTGTCGTCGAGCGCCCTGCCCGCGCCGAAGCTCTGCAGATCGGCCGCGAGCCGTTCCGGCACCTGCCCGGTCACGAAGGCTGCGAGATTGTAGGCATGGGTGCCGATATCGCCGATGGAGCCGCCCGCACCGGAGCGCGCGGGGTCCGTCCGCCATTCGGCCTGCTTGACGCCTTGGGTCTCCACGTCGTCGGTCATCCAGTCCTGCGGATATTCGACCTGCACGACCCGCAGCGTGCCGATCGCGCCGTCAGCCACCATCGCCTGCGCCTGACGCACCATCGGGTAACCGGTGTAGTTGTGGGTCAGGATGAAGAGCGCCTGGCTCTCTCCGACGGCCTTTGCCATTGCCTCCGCTTCATCGAAGGTCGCCGTCAGGGGCTTGTCACAGATGACGTGGATGCCGCGCTCTAGAAACGGCTTTGCGGCGGCGAAATGTACATGGTTCGGGGTCACGATGCTGACCGCCTCAATGCCGTCCTCGCGCGCCGCTTCGGCCTCGGCCATCTCCTCGAACGAGCCATAGGAGCGGGCGGGATCGAGCCCCAGCGCCTCTCCGCTTTTCCTTGCCTTATCGGGAGTGGAGCTGAGCGCCCCCGCCACGAGATCGAAATGCCCGTCGATGCGGCTGGCGATCCGGTGCACGCCGCCGATGAATGCGTCGGCGCCGCCGCCGACCATGCCCAACCTGATCCGTTTCATGTGTCCAATCCCAGCATCTTCCGGTTCGTGGCTTCGTCGATATCGCCGCCCGCGAAGTCGTCGAAGGCGTGCGGGGTGACGCGGATGATGTGATCGCGCACGAAGGCCGCGCCTTCGCGGGCGCCATCCTCGGGATGCTTGAGCGCGCATTCCCATTCGACCACCGCCCAGCCGTCGAAGTCGATCGCGGCAAGCTTGGAGAAGATCGCACCGAAATCGACCTGTCCGTCACCGGGAGACCGGAAGCGGCCCGCGCGGTTCACCCAAGACTGGTAGCCGCCATAGACGCCCTGTCGGCCGGTCGGATTGAACTCCGCGTCCTTGACGTGGAACATCTTGATGCGCTCGGCATAGATGTCGATATTGTCAAGGTAATCAAGACATTGCAGCACATAGTGCGACGGGTCGTAGAGCATGTTGCAGCGCGCGTGACCGTCGAGGCGTTCCAGGAACATCTCGAAGGTCACGCCGTCATGCAGATCCTCCATCGGGTGGATCTCGTAGCAGACATCGACACCGCACGCGTCGGCATGATCGAGGATCGGACGCCAGCGCGCGGCAAGTTCGTCGAAAGCGGTGTCGACAAGGCCCTGCGGCCGCTGCGGGAACGGATATACGAAGGGCCAGACGAGCCCGCCCGAGAACGTGACATGCTGGCCGATGCCAAGCTTGTTCGACGCGGTCAGTGCCTTTTTGACCTCCTCGGTCGCCCAGGCTTGCCGCTCTTTCGGCTTGCCCTGCACTTCGGGCGGGGCAAAGCCGTCGACCCAGGCGTCGTAAGCGGGATGTACGGCGACGAGCTGGCCCAGGATGTGAGTGGAGAGGTCCGTGACCTCGACCCCATTGGCGCGCGCCGTCCCGACCCATTCATCGCGATAGGTGTCCGACGTGGCGAGCTTGTCGAGATCGACGAGCCGCGCATCCCAGGCCGGCACCTGCACGCCTTCGTAGCCGCAATCTGCTGCCCAGCGCGTTATGTTGTCCCATGAATTGAACGGCGCCTCATCCCCGGCGAATTGCGCCAGGAACAGGCCGGGGCCCTTGATCGTCTTCATCTGTCCTCCCTCTCCAAGCCGCGCACAACTCCTCAATTATGCATCGACTCAGCTTTCTGTAATCGATTACATCAGTCTCGGGTCTTGCAGGCAAGTCTCAATCTTGCTCCGAAGCGCCAACAAGGAGAACCGATGAGCCCACGCGTCCGTATCGCAGATGTCGCCGCTGCCGCGGGCGTGTCGACGGCGACCGTCAGCCGGACGCTGTCCTCGCCCGGCCTCGTGGGCGAGAAGACGCGCGAACGGGTCATGGCCGCCGTCTCCGCCACGGGCTACAGGATCAACGCCGCCGCGCGCGATCTGCGCCGACAGCAGCCGCGGGCGATCCTGGTTCTCGCACCGAACCTCGCGAACACGTTCTTCAGCCGGATCATCGCCGCCATTCAGGATGTCGCGCGACAGGCCGGGCTTGCCGTGCAGATTTCGGACAGTCGCGCGGGAACGGATGTGCTCGAGGCCATCGTTCAGAGCGGGCGGGCGGACGGCATCGTGCTGCTCGACGGCGCGCTGCCGCCGGACATGGTCCGCAACTGGACGCTGCCTGTCATCCAGCTTTGCGAATGGAACGACGGCTATGCCCTGCCGGGGCTACGCATCGACAATGCCGCCGCGGCGCGGGTTGCCGTCGATCATCTCGCCGCCCTCGGGCACGAGCGCATCCTGCATGTCTCGGGGCCTGCCGAGAACGTGTTGAGCCAGGCACGCCAGGCCGGCTTCCGGGAAGCCATGACCGCACGAGGCTTGCCCGCCGATATCCATGATGGCGGGTTCACGATCGAAGCCGGGGCGGCCGCCGCGCATGTCTGGGCCGCGATGGCGGACCGTCCGACGGCGGTCTTCACCGCATCGGACGAATGCGCCTTCGGCTTCATTTCGGAATGCTACCGGCTCGGCTTCGAGGTGCCGCGCGACGTGAGCGTGATCGGGTTCGACGACGTCGACTTCGCGGGCCATTTCATCCCGCCGCTCACCACCATTCACCAGCCGCGCGCGCGTCTGGGACGTCAAGCCGCCGAACGGCTGGTCTCGGCCCTTCTGGAGGATGCGCCGCTCGGAGAGGGCTACGACCAGATCCCGCCGCATCTCGTGATCCGGTCCAGCACTACGGCTTACAGAGCGAAAACACAGGGCGGATCGGCCGCCTGATCGGGCCTGTTCGTGATGCGGCCTGGAGTCCGTTTCTCTGGCTTCGGCCAGCACGGGGGCGGCACCGACGCCGCGCCAGACAAGCGCGCCGAGGACCTGGGCCGGCTCGTGTCCAAGCCGCCCTTTTGAGGGTCCGCATTTGTCAAAGGCGCTCTTCAGACACGTAAATGGCGGCCCCGAAAGATCGGGGCCGCCATGCGCGCAGGATGAGCGGCTTACTGCTCGAGCACGCTTGCGAGGTTCTCGCGCGCGCTGTCGCTGATCCAATCGGACCACGTGTCCTGATAGTTGGTCAGGTAGTAGACCGCGCCTTCTTCACCCGAGGCGGAGTTGTCTTCCATCCAGGCCACGATGGTGTTCATCGTATCTGTCTCGAAGGTCATGTTCGACAGGAACTCCGTCAGCTCGGGATACTCCTCGGAGAAGTCCGTGGTGACAGCTGTCTTGATCTCCGCCGGCGGGAAGGACGTGCGGCCGACATCGGTCGCGCCCGGGTTCTGCGCCGCTTCGTGAGCTTCCTGATTGTACTCGCCCATATCGACCTGGACCATGTCGTAGCGGCCGATCACCGCGGTCGGGGCCCAGTAATAGCCGAACCAAGGCTCCTCGTTCTCGAAGGCCGAAGCGATGGAGGTCGCCAGCGTCTCGCCGGAGCCGTGGTTGAAGACCTCGATCCCGGCATCCTCGACGCCGAAGGCCGGCAGGAGGTTATCGTTGAAGACCCGGCAGCCCCAGCCTTCGGGGCAGTTGTGGAAGCGCCCGCCAACCAGCTCGGGTTTTTCCAGAACGCCGTCGATCGTGGTCAGCTCGGGATGTTCTTCGGCAAGGTAGGCCGGGATCCACCAGGCATCGACGCCGCCCGGATCGAGCACGGCGCCCAGCTCCACGATGCTGCCTTCGGATTTGAGGCGCTCATAGACTTGGCCGGTCGCGTTGGTCCAAAGCTCGGTCACGATGTCGGGCTCGCCGTTTTCGGCGACCGATGTCACGGCGGGCACCGTGTCGGAGGGCACGATGGAGACGTCGCAGCCATAGCCCTGCTGCATGATGAAAGTGGCCACGTTGGTCACGACCGAGGCCGACGCCCAGTTCATTTCGGTGATCGAGACTTCGCCGCACTCACCGCCATCCTGGGCAAAGGCCGGAGCGGCGAGGAGCGTGAGGGCGGTCGTCAAAGCAAGCTTTTTCATGTGATCCCTGTCTTCGGTTGTTGAACTTTGCGAGGCGCAGATCTGCAATCTGCGCTCCGCTTCGGTGTCGGTTTCGTGAACCGGCCCCCCCATAACGCCGATCGCCCCGCGGCTACAACCGCTCTCCCGGTCCCGTTTCATTTGGCGGATGGTCTGGAAGAACGTTCGGGGCGCGCGCGTCGCCGGTATGAGACCCAAAAGAGCCGAACGGGAAGTTCAGACCGCTCGCGTCAACCTTTCATCAAGCTCAGTCACCCTATTCTGCCATGCGCCTCTCCAGGGGGAGAACGACCGCGCGCGCTCTTGAAGGACTGACATGGCAACCATTTTCGACCTGATCGAAGTGACCGGAATTTTCGCGAATACCACCTATTCAGAAACGAACGGCAACTTGCTCGGCGTGGTCGATGGCGCGGTGTCGGGCGCGTTCGACGACGGCGAGTTCGACGAAAATGACGTGTTTACCCTGGATGGCCAGACCTACCGGATCGATCTGATACAGGAACCGGCTAGCAGCGGCCGATTCGTTCTGGGGGACGGAACCAACCTGAGCTTCGACCCTCAGCACGAAAGCAACCTCGATGTCGTTTTTCTGACCGTATCGAACACGTCCGAGACGCGGTATTTCATCATCCCGAGTGACGATTACGGCGATATGAACGTCCAGGAGATCCGGACTGGCAGCCTGACGGATGTCGCCGGGAGCGATGCCGCCCTCGTCTCGACGCAGAATCACGCGATCAACGTCGTCTGTTTCACCGGGGAGACGCTGATCGGCATGGCAGACGGCACGGAGCGGAGCGCCGAGGATCTCTCGATCGGTGACCTCGTCCTGACCCAGGACAGTGGAGCGCAGCCGATCCGGGGGATTTCGCGGCACAAGCTGGGAGTCGCGACGATGCTGCGGCATCCGCGCCTCCGCCCGGTCCGGATCGGGCCAAACGTATTGGCGCCGGGTATTCCCTCGCGCGATCTGCGGGTGTCGCCGCAACACCGCATCCTCGTCAGATCACGCATTGCAAGCCGCATGTTCGGCAGCGACGAGGTCCTGGTCGCAGCGAAGCACCTCGTCGGAGTGAGCGGGGTCGACGTGGACAGGGCCACATGGTCGGTCACCTACGTTCATTTCATGTTCGATCGGCACGAGATCGTCTTCGCAGATGGCGCCCCATGCGAAAGCCTGTGGCTTGGTCCGCAAGCCCTTGCAACGCTCGGGCCTGACCCGTTGGGCAAGATCGAGACGAGAATGGACGGTGAGGATGCGATGCCTTCCGAGGCGGTCAGCCCTTCGCGGCCCTTGGTGGACGGACATCGCGCGCGAAAAATGTCTGAGCGCCACCGGAAGAACGCGAAAGCGCTTCTCGACACGGCCTGGTGTCCTGCCGCATCCCAGGAAAGGCCGACTTAAGGTCGGCTCGTGACCTCGAAGCCCACGAGCCTGCGCCGCTTTCCTTAAATGTGAGGGGGCTGGGATGCCGGTGATGTGACACCGGACGGCCGCCCTGCGCCGGTTCTGAATCGCACCGGCTGGCCACAATTTCCGCACCGACAGCGCCGGGGCGACATTCGCCTCGACCCGGCGCCCCATCCAATTGACACGACCGCATGTCATCCGGGAAAAGGCCGCCATTGCATGCGTAACCCGGACGTCGACATGAGAACTCTGACCTATGGTCTGGCACTGACATTGATGATCGGCTGGGTTCTCTGGATCGGCAAGCCGGTTCTCCTGCCGGTGCTTTCCGCGATCATCGCGGTGTACGTTCTGTTGACTGCCGCGGCGAGCATGGGGCAGTTGCCGGTCCTTGGGCGTTTTCCCAACTGGGCGCTGAGGGCGATCATCCTGCTCCTTTTCACCTGCGCGGTGATCCTTCTCTTCGTGCTGGTGATCAATAACCTCGCGCAAGTGGCAGCCGCCCTGCCCCGCTACGAAACAAATCTCGACGCGATCGCGACCCAATTCGCTGGGCTTTTGCGAATCGAGAACGAGCCGACCTGGGAAAATCTCAGAAGCGCCACGCTGGACCGCATCGATATGGGAAGCTGGGTGACACCGGCCCTTCTGTCGTTGCAGGATTTCGGGGTCGCCCTGTTCCTGGTCGTTCTCTACGCGAGCTTCATCATGGCCGAGCGCGGCACGATGGCGAAGAAGGTCGTCATCGCGATGGGCGGCGAGACGACCGGGGAGCGTGCCCTGTCGCTTCTGAGCCGGATCAACGAACGCGTCGGGGAATACCTCTTCGTGAAGACGGTTCTGAACGTCCTTCTCGGCGGGATTTCCTACGCGATCATGCTGGTGCTCGGCATCGAGTTCGCGCTCTTCTGGGCGGTGCTGATCGCTTTCCTGAATTACATCCCGTATTTCGGATCAATCGTCGGCGTGGTGTTTCCGGTCCTCCTGAGCCTCGCGCAATTCGGCTCTCTGTGGATGTCCGGCGTCGTCCTGATTTCCCTGACCACCGCGCAGATGTTCATCGGCGCGTATCTTGAGCCGCGCATGATGGGACGCGCGTTCAATCTCAGTCCCTTCGTCGTTCTCTTGGCGCTTGCCTTCTGGAGCACGCTCTGGGGCCTGGCAGGCGCCCTTCTCGCCGTTCCGATGACAGCGAGCCTCGTGATGGTTCTGGCCGAGATCAAGCTGACGCGCCCCGTGGCGATCCTTCTGTCAGCCAGTGGGCGGGTCTGACGAGCAGGTGGGACGTTTCGCCGGTCTTCGAGTTTTCCGGCCAGCCCCGTAAGCCCTGTTCCCATCCACCGTTCGGCATTGCGGCAACATGTGCCCGAAGAAAACAGGCCCGGCGAGACATCGCCGGGCCGTATTCATTTCAGAAAGGTCCGCCGAACGGAATTCGGTCAGCTCGTTTCCGCGTCGTGATCATGGTCGTGATCGCCATGCTCCACCTCGACCTCGATCTCCATCTCTCCGAGACCGTCGAATGTCAGGTGCGCGTGGAAGTGGTCTCCGCCTTTGAAGGCTTCCTGGACGTTATGGAAGACGACGTGAACGCCGCTCGGCTGCATGGTCAGCACCTGGCCCGGTGCGATCTCCAGGGCTTTCACCTCGCGGACCGACATGGTGCCGCTGTCGCTCACGGAGGGTGCCTGGAAGATGCCGCTATCTGCGAAATCGACCGACGCGCCGGTCAGCGTGACAGCGGTGTCGGTGGTGTTCTCGATGGTCATGAAGACATCCATCGAATGGGCGGAGGCGCTCACTTCGACGGTATGGGCATGGCTGACCACGATACCGTTCGCTTCGAAGATATCGCCATCATGGTGCGCGGCAGCAGGCATGATGAATGCGGCCGATATCGCGGCCGCGGTAATTGCACGGTGGAACATAGTGATCTCCTGTTCGGGGCCCTCCGCCCCGGTGGTTGGCTCAAGTCATGTCCGCTGACAGGTTTCCTGGCTCGCGGTGGACGATCCGACCCCCACCTTCCCAACCTGTCGGTCAGTGGCATTACGGAGATCGACATGCCGCTTACAGTTGCGGGGGCAGCGTCGGCGTCTTACCGACTTCCCTAATCTTCTCGGACGAACTCACCGTAGCAGGCCGCGCCTCGAACGCAATCGGCGCAGGCAAAGATAAATCGCGGATGTCATTGTAATTCTCCGCGCGGGTCGTCATATCTCGATGGCTTGCGTATTTTGCTCGACCCTCTGTCTCCGCTTTGCCGGCCTCAGTTGAAGATCGAAACTGGCACGGCCAAAGCTGTCGCATCCAGCGGACAGCACACACAAGGAGACAACGGTATGGCCACTGGCACCGTAAAATGGTTCAATTCCACCAAAGGCTTCGGCTTCATCGAGCCGGAATCCGGCGGCAAGGACGTGTTCGTCCACATCTCTGCTGTCGAGCGTTCGGGCCTGTCCGAGCTCAAGGACAACCAGAAGGTGACCTTCGAGATCGAAAGCGGCCGCGACGGTCGCGAATCCGCGACGAATCTCGAACTCGCGTGATCGAACGCACGCGGCACGCGCTCTGATGCGTGTCGCGGTGCACTAAGCTTGCCGGAGCGCGGTCCCGTCGCGCACCGGCTCTCGAACCGCCAATGGCGGCACACTCGATCCGTGAAGGCACTCGCATGAGTTCGAAGAAATCCGTTCCGGGGCCCTCGAAATCCGAGACGCGCGCAGAACAGACCACCGCCATCGCGACCGAGATCATTGACCGCGAAACCAGCGCTCGCACCGCGAAAACCGAGCGTTTGCGCGCTGCCAGGTTGCAGCGTGACGCCGATGATCGTGCAGCCGATCCGAAGAAGCCGGCCAAGCGCACTGCCGCCAAGGGCAAGGACTGATCGCGCAGCCGGAGCCCGCATCGCGGGGATTCGAAACGCGGCCTTAAAAACGTCTGACCAGATGCGGCACGTCTGCTTTTTATTCGATGGATGTCCAGGAACTCGCGAAGGCATTCTCGCGTTTTCCACACTGAGCAGATACGTTTGAGGAGTTTCCGATGACGCGCTCAGCCATCTCTTTCCCATTTGCATCGAACGAGCACGCACGTCTCCGCGAAGTGCGTGAAGTGGTCGATTCCGAGCGGCGAGGCGATCCCCTTTTGCAAGACATAGCCGAGCGTGCCGCCGAAATGTTCGGCACGCCAGCCGCTTTGATCTCGGTCGTCGACGCCGACCACCAATGGTTTCTCGGCCAGACCGGCATCGACTTGGAAATGACTCCGCGCGACTACTCGATCTGCTCGCGGGCGATCATGTCGGACCTGCCGCTGATCCTGCCCGACACGCTCGAACATGCCGAGTTCAGCACGCACCCAGCCGTCCTGCAGGCGCCGAATGTGAGGTTTTACGTCGGCGCGCCGATCGTGCTGAGATCGGGGTTTCGTGTCGGCAGCGTCTGCGCCTTGGACGTCGCGCCCCACGAAGCGCCGTCGGGCGAGAAGATCAGCGCGCTCCAGAACCTCGCAGCCGAGGTCGTCCAGTATCTCGAGGCGCAGCACCAGAATCGCTCGGGCGGTCAAACCGCGAACCGCAAGCAAATCGCCGGCGACGCGCAGCAGGAATTCTTGAACTTGATCGGCCACGAGTTCCGCACGCCGCTGACCGTGCTGCTCGGAAATGCCCGGCTCCTGCGTGCGGGCGTCAAGGACGAGCTCGCGATCGATCCACAGAAGCGCGCGGACTTGTCCGACCGGGCAAGCTCCGCCGTCATAGCGTCCGGCGAGCATCTGCAGAGGCTGATCGAGCATGTCATGCGGTTCACCGATCTTCAGAGTGGTGAACTCATGCTCACGGAAGAGACCATTCAGTGCCGGGATCTTCTCGATGCCGTCGTGTCTCCGATCAGCCCGATGATCACGGCGTCGCATCGCAATGTTCGCACGCAATGTTCAGACGAGATCCGGACGATCAAGGGGGACGGAGAGCAGTTGCTTGTCGCCCTCTCGTCACTCGTGACGAACGCGGTGACGCACGGAAAGGGCGATATAGAGCTATTTTCGACGAAAGGTGAGAACCGGACGCTTCGCATTGTATGTTCCGATGAAGGCGACGGGCCGTCGGAGGAACAGGTCAACCGATCGGACCGGCCTTTCGCGATCTACCAGGATCTGAAGACACGCACGACCAGTGGCCTCGGCCTGGGCCTGCCCTTGGCGCGAAAGATCACCGAGCTCCACGGTGGCCGACTGCAACGCGGCCGCAACGAGACCAGCTCATGGGTCGAACTCGTGCTCCCTGGCTGGCGCTGTGGCTTGACGGCCTAGAGCCCGTTGAAGAAGCCTGTCCGCCTGTTGCCGCGAGATGGTCGGCGCGGTCGCAGATCTGTCCCGCCCTCCTCATCGCGATGCCCGCTGTGTCGATTACGCGGCAATCACCCCGGCGAGGCAGCTGCTCCAGCCGAGACTGCGATCGAGCATTTTCGCGCGTATGGGCACGGCATTGCGCGCCAGGCGCGTATAAGCTTCATCATCCTCCATGATCTTCTCCAGTTCTCCCCGAAGAGCGGCAACGTCGTCGGCAGGAAACGTAACGCAGGCCGCACCTACGGTCTCGGCGGCGGGGACCACTGAGCTGGCAACCGACGGCACCCCTTGCGCCGCCGCCTCGAGCACGACCAGCGCCAGCCCTTCGTTGAACTCGGTTCGGGTGGGACAGACCAGCAGATCTGACTCGCGCAGCGCGTCATGAACCCCGTCAGCGTCCAAAGATCCTGCAAACTCGATTTGCGCCGCCGCGTCTTGGTGGCTCACCGCATCGCGGAGAGCCTCATCCGCGCTGCCGCTGCCGGCCAGCACCAACCGCGCATCCCCGAAGCGCCGAGCCAGCGCGCCGAAGGCCCCCAGCAGATCGAAAACACCTTTGTTGGCTTCGATCCGGCCCAGAAACAGCAGCTGCCTTGCTCGCTTCCGGGCGCGCGGCGTGTGCAAGTGCTCCGGGCGCACTTGCGACATCTCTGTCTTAACGCGCTGCACGTCCCCCGCCAGCGTCTCGAGTTGCCGCGCACATTCCGCGGACGTGCAGACCGCACCTTTGGCGCGTGCCAGCGCACGGCCCAAAAGCCATTGGCGCGCGCGGCTTTTCAGTGTCTGCGGGCGGTTTCCCATCGGCCAGAACGTGTTGTGCAGCGACAGGATCAGTTGTCCTCGGCCGGCCAGCGCATGATAGGCGGACGGCTTCAAATCGCCGCCCAGGATCGTGACATCCGGCGCCCAGTCACTGACAGCCGCCGCCAGCCGGCGCGCGTAATCACGCTCGGCCAAATGCCAACGAATCCCCTTTGCCGACCCTTCGCGCTTCACGCAAACAAAGCGAAATCGCGGATCGGCCACCGTCGGCCGGCTCTCGCTTTCGGTCAGAACAAGCGCTTCGGCGCCGAGCGCCGCCACCAGGCTGTAGAACTGCGCGGAATAGGTCAGCACCGGCACCCGCGCATCGTGCCGCCCCTCTGCCCATTGCTCGAACGTGCCTACGGCGTCGCCCGGACCTGCATGGAAGGCCAGCTTGGGCGCGCGTCCATCCGGTATCCCCAAGCGATCGCGAATCTGCGCCGCAGCGCTGGGATCGAGAACAACGTCGTCTTTCAGATCGAAAGCATGATCCACGTTCCACGTCTCCGTCGCCTTGGCTGCGCGTCTCCAAATCCGCCCGCTCGTAGAAGGAGTGTGTCGCTTTCCCTGCCACCTTGTCGACCCGTCGCGCAGAAACTCGGCGCAGCTGCCCTTTGGAGCGACCTTCCACAGGGCGTCGTGGCGGTCGGCAGCTGCGTTTTAAGATGGTCGCGCGAAACTTGAGCAGTTTTCGCTCGACCAAGATCGGATTTCTCGTTCCCGGCGAGGCCCAAGCCGTTCAGTTAGAGATGTTGTGATGGTGGCGGTGCTGTCAGACTAATTCGAACTCGTCTCCACTAGGACAGCTGCATTGACCCTTATCCCGCGTAGAGACCGCGCCACTCTGCATGAGCGGCGGCGCGCCTGATCTTGAAGAGATGGCTGCTTGAGAGGCTACGCTCATGATTGAATTGGTTTGAAACAAAGGCGTGGACGGCGGCGAATTTCTATAAGCTTCGCACGTGGTAAAATTGAAGCATAGCCCGCTCCCGTTATCGTAATGATAGGTGTGAATTCTCGGCGCGATTGTTCTTCCAACGGTTTATTTTTTGTTGATCTTCGGAACCAAGCTCCTTTGGCGCGGCACCATAGGATCTAAGCTTCTCAGTCACGAAGGCTTCAGGGCGACCATGCTTAAGCACTGCTTTCTTAAAGAATTTGATTGCCGCTTTCTTGCCTTGGGTCTCCGTCACGAAGCTTTCGAGTACCTCGCTTTCGTGCTTCACCACGCGCCAAAGAAAGTCGCGCTCACAATTGACTATTACAAACATCTGGTTGAGGTGCCAACGCCAGCGGCTGAATTTCATGCCTTCGATGCGACACTTACGGATAACAGCCGCGAACATCGGCCCAAAACGGTGTCACCAATATCGGATCATTTCGTAACTGACATCGACGTCCCGTTCATGCAGCGGCTCCTTGACTTGGGGCAGCGAGAGCGGAAAACGTATTTACAGCATCACCGCCAAGCGGACGATCTCGGGGTTCATCTTGAACAACTTCAAACAGCTGAGTTTGGCCATGCACGAACGCTGTTCCACGCCCTGCCCCGGCCCAAGTTAAATTTCTCTGAAAGGACCCTCCGCGCGATCAAACACTTCGGCAACTTCTGCTGCAGGTCTTGCGAACGACTTTTTCGGCTTTGATGTATCGGGTATCGTTCGTGCGTAAGCGCGCCAGTCTTCCGTCTGAAGCGATGTCCACAGTTTAGCCAATTGACAGGCGCGACGTTCCATTTCATCCCGTTGCTCACGGCTTAAAGGGCTGAACCTCCGCCTTATCTGCTCTTCCCGGAATTGCTCTGCGAAGTGACCGTATGTGTTGCTGACGGTAAGGCTGTTAGCATGTCCAAGTTGTTTCGCTACAATATCGATCGAGACGCCCTGCCGGACAAGATCGCTCGCATATGTATGGCGTAGACCATGAAACACAAATTCACTCGGCAAGCCTGCGGTAGAAACAGCGCGTCTAAACAGCCGTATATGCTGCTTCACCCAAGGTTTGCCCATATCCGAGACGAAAACATAATCTTGCCCCGATTTTCCTTCGCACTGCGCCAGGAAGAACGCCATCCCCTCGTCTGGTAGGAAGACGAAACGCGCCGGTGATCGTTTGAACGCCGCTACCCGAATTCCAAAACCTTCCCTGGCTACATCCTCTACGCGAAGGCTTCCAAGTTCACCAACTCGACAGCCGGTGTAGAGAGCAGCAAGGACAAGCCGTTTCAAAGCAGGCGTCGAGATAGCCAGAAGCCGATTGCATTCTTCACGATCAAGAAAGATCGTTCTAGGGGAGTGGTTGACTGGAATTCGTTTTAAGCATCTCCATGGGCGCTCTGATTGTATTTCTGCATTATCCCAAGCATGACGGAAGGCCATCTTCAGAATTGTAACAAGCGAATTAAATGTGCGTTTTCGCTTTCTGAGCTGGTCTGCGGTTAGGGGGCCTTCTTTAGACTTCAGCTGGCGTTCCATGAAACCGTACCTTGGTGGCGTATCAAGAACACGTTGCGCAAGATCCTTAAGGTTCTTCGCCGAAAAGTCTTCAAGAGGAAGATGCGCGAGATAGGGTATCAAATGATAATTTATCAGCACTAAGTTGTTATAGTGGCCTCCTGGGGAACGGGATAGACGCGTCCATTCCGAGTAATCTTTGAGCGCGTGACCGACCGTATAAACCTGACCAATTGGACAGAAGCAGACCTCGCTCGTTTTTCCGAGGGTCGCGGCTTCATTCGCAGTAGATTTAACTTCTCCGGAGTCGAACCACTCAAGTGCTCGGCAAACTGCCGTTTGATACGTGATCAAGCCGCGACCTATATCTATGGCGGGTCCAAGACACTTTTGACGATACTTCTTGTCTTTCGTCAGAATTCGAGCCGTCCAGTTGCACATTCGGAGATCGGGACGATGAATGCCGATGTGCCTGCATCTATACAATGAATGCCAATAGGGTGTCTCACGGAATGGCAATGCCGAAACTTGGCTTTCTTCGGCAAAGCGACACGGGTTCCTCAGGTGTTCTGTCTTCATGAAGGCCGCTGCTAAAGTTTCATAAGACATCAGATCATCCTCGCTCAAGGTTGCGATGTGTAGGGTAGCGCCATCTGCACGACGAAGCGCGGCTTAAGTTAATACTCAGGGTTGTATTGACTCTACGTTCGCGCAAGCTAGGGTAATCTACACACACCGCAAAACTTACGGCGACGCCAGATCACATGCTGATTAAACGTCGCCGCTTTTGTGTCGAGCTCCCGCTGCGTTGATTTTTCGGCTCGCTTTGCTCGGCAAACCCTTAAATTAGACACCCTTGCGACGACAAACAGCCGATGTTCGCATCACTGTTTCCGGATGCGCGATTGTGTCTGAAATTGGGCGGAAAATCCGCGTTTTCGTGTCAGGTTGATGCAAGTTCAGTGATTCTGCATCGTATGAGGACCGACATGGAATATTTGCTTTTGCTCCTGGCCGGCTTTGCTGGCCTCGCCTTTGTCGGCGGTGGCGATGATGGAGGCTCGTCCGACGAAAAAGACGACACGGACGTCCCTCCGACTGATGGTGGCGGTGATGGTGAGGGATCCGGAGACGGCGACTCGATCAATGATATCGTCTTCGGCACCAATGGTGACGATGACCTCGAAGGCACGTCCGACGCTGACACGATTGACGCACAAGAAGGCAACGACACGATTGACGGAGCCGAAGGTGATGACGTTCTTGACGCTGCAGAGGGCGATGACGTCGTGAACGGCGGCGATGGATTTGACTCCATCTATGGTGGCCCGGGCAACGACGAATTGAGCGGTGGAAACGGCGATGATCTAGTTGCCGGCGAGGCGGGCGACGACACTGTCACTGGTGGAGCAGGCTTCGACCAATTGTTTGGCGATGAGGGCGACGATCAACTGTTCGGCGAGTCTGGCAACGATGAACTCGTTGGTGGCGAGGGTGATGATACGCTCGAAGGCGGTGATGGTTTCGATAGGCTTTTCGGCGGTCCGGGCAATGACAGTGTCAATGGCGGTGCCGATGACGACTTTCTGCGTGGCAATGAGGGCGAAGATACCCTCGAAGGTGGAGACGGAAACGACTTCATCTGGGGATACACTGACGGCGAGAATGACGAATTCTTCCGTGACCAGGATCTGGTAGATCCCGATGAAATCAACGGCGGTGACGGTGACGACCAAATAGTCATGGGAAGTGCTGATGTCGCTACGGGCGGATCCGGCAGCGATATCTTCTATACCGGAAGCTGGGTTGATCCCTCATCCCCGCCCATTGTTGAGGATTTCGAGCCCGATGACATGCTTCTCTTCGCCTACTCAAACGCAGAGGGGCTGAACGCTCCGATCACAACAGAGCTCGATACGGCCACTGGTGACACACTCGTGCGCGTCGGCGATCAGACAGTCGCAATCATTCGCGCCGGTGCCACGATTAGCGACGATCAAATTGCCGGTATCGGCTCAGACTCCTTCGTGTGAGATAAAAGGCATGAGCATGAAACGCATACTTTCCTCCGCCCTGGTTTTCTTTGCGCTGTCGACAATGCCAGTTATGGCTTTGAACCAGCCGCCAACTGAACCCTCCTATGATCGTCCGAGCTTCGATCCGCCATCGGACCCGCCGGGAAATCCTCCCGGGGGGTCCCCCCCGGAGCGATCGCATGACGGAGGACCCGATCCCAAGAAGCCGCCGAAGCGGGTCGCGGCTCCACCGCCGGTCGAACACGTTGTCGTCTGTGAGCCGGTCGGACATCAGATGCAGGTAAAGTTCTCTCCGAACGTGGAACCGCGATTCTACAAGGAGGGCCAGAAGTTCTGCCACAAGCTGCATCCACCGAGAGCGGTAACGCTGCGCTGTGTGGACGAGAACGGCTCACGGCAGATCCAGGCCACAAGTAGCCTTGGTAAATACGCATCCAAGAAAGCGAACCGCTTCTGCATGTGCATTTGGGGACTCGATTAACTATCTGTGATCGAAGGAAAAGCTTGCAGAATCGCTTCGATAAGGTAATTTAAAATAGTGTTCAGCAGACACAACCCAGGGCCCCCGTCGCACTGTTGCCCCAGCGACGGGGGCAATCTTGTTTAAGACATGCGTGCTCACGCGATTTGCTTGAGACAATGCGTCATTCCGACGATTGTATCCCTGAAGGCGCTTCAGGCTGATTTGCAGCCTCCGCCTTGGTTTTGGACTGGAACGCCGGCAGCATCCAATCTACGGGGCGCGGTGATCGTGGATGCGGATCGGTGAGAGGTCCATATCTCTTTGCATATGCCAGTAGGGCTTCGCGCAAGATGTTCTCGACTTCGCTCATGATTTTCTCCCGATCTGTGGATTGATGATTTTCGGCCGGATTTATTAATGAAATCTTAACGCCCAGACGAGAAGGCTTGCTGGACGCTGTGGAAACGATCGACGAACTTATCAGAGCTCATTAAAAGCACCAATCCGTGTTCATTGAACTCTTTGCCAGCCCCGACTTAATAAATGCCTCCGAGACATCCCCGCCATTCGCTCCGAACAGGACGCTAAGATGCCGCCCATACCCGGCTCCTTCAAATTTTATGTTAGACTCAGGGGTAGTGTCCCAATGCTTGGTGTAGGAGGCCGCGCGCGGAGCCCCTGGCGTAGCGCAGCGCGCGGAGCCCCTGGCGTAGCGCAGCGCGCGGCCGGGTGTGACGCTGGCGGCCATCGTCGATCTTCGGGCAGGTTCGGGTTGCGAGACCTTGAACCAAGAACGGAGATGACGATGACCGACGACAGAATGACGCTGATCGAGCTGGTTGAGAAGCAGGCTGACGGCGACCTCGTCCGCGAGATGCTGGCCTTCGCGGCCGAGCGGATCATGGAAGCGGAGGTGGAAGAGCGAACCGGCGCCGCGAAGGGCGCACGTTCGCCCCTGGGGGAGGTTCAGCGGAACGGCTACCGGGACCGGGACTGGGACACCCGTGCCGGGCGGATCGCGCTGGAGATCCCGAAACTGAGAAAAGGGAGCTACCTGCCCAGCTTCCTGGAGCCGCGCCGCACAGCCGAGAAGGCGCTCGTGGCGGTGATTCAGGAGGCCTACGTCCAAGGTGTTTCCACGCGCTCCGTGGACGATCTGGTGAAGGCCATGGGCGCGGGCGGCATGTCGAAGAGCCAGGTCAGTCG
>NZ_FOXV01000015.1 GCF_900115815.1 Roseivivax halotolerans
CCTCGCGCGCGTCACAGACAATCCCGACATCAGGCTGTCCGCCGTGGCGACCTGATCACCCTTGGACCTCTCCGAAGGTCGGCGCTCTTACACCAACTCCCGGGGCACTACCGATCCTGGATAGAAAAGCAAAAGCGGCAGCTTTGTCCCGCGCAGCCGCCTGTCGGTTGGGACAATAATCTGTGGTCATAAGGGGACTGTTGCATTTTTCCTCACCGTTGGCGAGTCTGTAGCTTTTGAGGTCATTCATGCTGCGTCGATCACTGTTCAAACATCACCGCTTCCCGCGTGACGTCATCCTCTGCCCGGTGCGCTGGTATCTGCGCTATCCTCTGTTCTATCAGGACGTGGTCGACTTGCTGGCGGAGCGCGGGATCACTGTTGATCGGTCGACAATCTATCGCTGGGTTCAGAAGTTCGGTCCGGAGTTGAAGACGCGCACCGAGAGGCACCTGCGACGGGCGAGCCTCGATTGGCACGTGGACTAGACATACATCCGTGTGGGCGGCAAATGGCGTTACCTCTGGCGCGCGATCGATGCGAACGGTCAGATGGTCGACTTCCGTTTGACCGCGCGTCGGGATGCGAAGGCGGCCAGAGCCTTTCTAAACAAGGCAATCGAGCGCGTGCGGCTGCATCGGCCGGTCACGATCTGCACAGACAAGGCACATGCCTATCGGCGTGTCATCCGCGAAATCAATCATCGCTATGATCCGCACTTCGACAGCATCCGGCACATCGACAGAAAATGGCGCAACAACCTGATCGAGAGCGATCACGCCGCCCTGAAGCGCCTTTTGGGCTACCGTCAGAGCTTCCGGTCGCTCCGAACGGCCAAAGCGACGCTGAGCGGAGTTGAAACCATCCGAACAATCAAACGCGGCCATATCCATCACAAACAACCCGGCGTTCAGGCCGAGATCACATTCATCGCCGGCCTGTTCGACGCGGCTAGCTGACCAATGGGCACGTGGCAGGCGCTTCAGCCCGCCCTGAATAACGCAACAGTCCCCTCGCGATTTAATCTGAGGCTGCCGCCGACGGCTGCGCAACTTCGCTCACGCAGCTCGGGACGCCGTCGGCAAAAAAGTCCCGCGGGATGTTGCGCGCCTCGGTGACGATCACGTTCGAGTCCGCGTCCCAGACCATGTGACGCTCCCACACGAGCTGGCCGGCCGGATCGACCTCGAGCAGACGCCCGCGTTCGGCCTCTGTCAGGAGCAGGTTGCCGTTCGCCAAGACCTGGTGCTTGCCGCGCCGCCAAGAGTAGAACGGCACCTCCTCAGAGCCGGTGAAGTCGATGCTCACATCGCGCGTCTGTGGGTCGACGCGCATGATCCGCGAGACTTTCGTGCCGGGGTTGTTGTCGTAGACTGTGATGCTTCCGTCGGGCTGGAAATCGGGATCATGCTGCTTGAGCCATGGCCCGTGCTGCCACCACTTCATCCGTCCCGTCACGGGATCGACCACCGCCACGAGGTTGATCTCGCGCAGGCTGATCATCACGTCGCCCACCTCGAACATCGGGAAGGCGTCGGCCAGATCCTCGGTCAGCGGTTCGGCATCGTTCGGGTGGAACGGGTCGTGGCCGTACCGGATCTCGCCGTTGGTGTTGTCAAGCGTTACCGTGCGCAGATCGAGGTAGCCCTGCTGGGCGCGGTCGTTCCCGCGCGCGATGGTTCCGCGCAAATCGAGGCTGCGGACTTCCTCGCCGGTGTCCTCGTCGACCCAGACGATCGTCTCGCCGCGCCAAGTGACCATGTTGCCCTGACCGTCCCGGGTCAGGGTGTGGTGATACCAGTCGATGTTGCTCCACATCGGCTCACCGCAGGAATCGAGTCGGGTCAGCACCTGCCCGGTGTCAAAGGTCACGGCGATGGAGCCGTCCTCGAAGACCTCCATACCGTGCAGCATCGTGTTCTGAGGCCGGATTTCGCCATCGAGCTCGGCATAGGGGATCGGCCAGCGGTGCACCTCTTCGCCCTCTCCATCGTAGAGCCTTACTGTGTGGAACGTGCCGCCGACATCGGTATTTAGGCCGGAAACGAGCGTGAAACCGTCCTGCGCCTTTTGCGGCTGATGCGCGGTGAAGTCACGCTCCGGATCCGGTGTGTCTGTGCCGCCCGGCGGCACGAGGTGGCGGGTCGGCTCGAGCCCGATGTCATTCCGCCAGTTTTCCTTGATGTCCACGTAGGTTCGGTGCGCAAGGCCGAGCTGTGGCGCAGGGAACCAGCCCCACCACGAGGCGACGGTGCCGTAAACGATGCCGAGGACCCCAATGGAGACGGCAAAGACCACCGGGGCGAGGCGATCCGACAGGGGCGGTTTGCTCATGCGATGACCTTCCTGCGGTGGGATGGGGCCGCAGGCGCGAGCGCACGGTCCAAGAGCGCGGCATGCACCGCTCGCGCGTGGGCCAGCAGCGGCGGGCTGGCGCTGTCGATCTCGGGAGGCGGGCCAGGGGACCGGAAGATCGTTGCACGATCGACGATGACGTCGGTCGCGTCGGCGCCGATGGCCTCCGCGAGTGCTGGCAGGGTCTCGTGCGGCGCGGCACACAGCGCGTCGTGGTCGACAAAGACGGCACTCCGGCCGGCTGTCGCCAGCACATGCTCGTAGGCTCCTATCCAGTAGCGCAGCCAGAAATCCGCGCCGGACGCCATCTCGACATCCGCGGTTGTCCCGCCGAACGCGACCGGCCGCAGCGCCTGTCCGAACTCGAAATGCCCGAGACCCTCCATGTAACGGCGCCCGAAGGGCTCGCGCGCGTGCAGGTCGAGAAAGCGCTCGTGCAGGCGCATCAACGATGCGACTTGGGCGCGCGGTTCGCGAACCGGGATCACTATGGTGGCGTCGGGGCAGATCGTGTCGAGCAGTGGCAAGCGCGCGATGTTCGCGTTGTTCTTCGACACGTATCGGCTGGCGCCAGGTTTCGACGCGACGATTTTGGCCATATGGGTGCGAAAATATCTCGCGAAGGCCGCGTCATGGTCCTCGGCACTCCACGTCTCGATCCGGTCGGGGCGGTAGTGTTCGGGCCAGAACGCCATCCAGAGCATTTCCTCGAACGCTTCGGGACTGTCGCCCGAGACCTCGATGCCGTCCCCATGCGCGCGTTCGGTGCGCTCGGCGATTTTCTGGACGAGCGGCCCGATGCGCCCCCAAAGAAGCGGCGCAAGTGTGAACGGCATGTGCCGGTAGGTCGCCGAGGCGAACTCGGGCGTCTCGGCAAGTACGTTCAACATGATCGTGGTGCCTGCCCGGGGCAGCGAGGTGACGAACACCGGCCGCGCGGCGCGGCCTTCGTCGATCCAGCTGCTATAAAGACGGGTCTCGAGCGCGCCGAGCCTGCGCTGCCGGGCGGGCGAGGCGAAGGCGAAGTTGTGAAGGGCCTGCTCCATCGGGCCGTAGGGCACTTCGCCCGCCTGCTTGGCTGGGGCTCCGCGCTGTCCGCCGATCTGGTCGAGCGTCAGCCAGAGCGCGATTGCACAGAAGGTCGAGCCGATGAGGAAGGGCCAGCCCATCGCCACTGACATTGCTGCGTCGAGACCGTAGAGACCGGCCACCGAGCCGCTCCAGACGATAGCCGCCGCCGCAACGAGCGAGGCCAGGCCAATGCCGGCGATCGCCAGGAATCGTCCAAAGAGCGACAGAGACGCGCGACGGACCTTCCGCTCCTTCTCGATGTCGGAAAGATCGGGATTGCTGATGACTTGCAGTGCGTCCTGGGCGGTCGTCACGATCTGGCGTGCGACGGCCTCGGCTTGCAGTATCCTCAGAACTCCGACGAACGCGATCAGTCCCAGCGATAGAGCCGCTATGATCACTCGCGGCGTCCCTCGTCGCCACTGCCGGCGGTCCGCGTGTCCTGCCGCTCCGCGCGGTTTCGCATCATGCGCTTCATCGGGTACCAGACGAACCCAACGACCGCGAGCAGGATGGCCGCGGCCAGCGCGATCAGGGTACCGATCGCGGTCAGGCCCGCGCCCGGGCCGACATAGGCCTGGGCCGTGACGGGAAGGCAGATTGCACCAACCGTAATTGGCACAGCGGCAAATCGGAGACTATTAAGACTCGAATGGCGCATAGCATTCTCGCAAGTAAATTGTGTAATGAGATATGTATGCCAAAGGTGCCCCCGCAGTTCCCGCGCTTCCGCGCGGATAGGCATTATTGTGCCAGAAGCGGACGCCGACCGGCGGGTTTCCACCCATTGTTGAGCCGACGCCCTCAATCCTTGGCAGGCGGAAGCGCTTCGGTCGGCACGTCGTTTGTGGCCATCACCCCTGCCCCGCCCTCGAGCGTTGTTTTCATCAGGAAGACGTTGTAGATCGGCTTCCAGAGGGACATCGTAAAGTAGAGCGAGTCTCCGATATCGTCTGCAGGCACGATGTAAGGGGCGTAAAGCCCCGGGTGATCGGCCGAGGAGACAACGCGCTGCCCTGCGCTCCATGGTCCGGTCGGCTCGGGGGCCGTACGCAGCACAATTTCGGCGCGCGCCGGTTCGAAGTAGAGCATCAGCCAGCGCCCGTGCGTTTCACTCCACGCTACCGAGAGCTCTCCGGCAGGGGCAGGCACAATGGTTTCTGCGCGCGCGATATCGTCGCTCCATGCGGTGCCGTCCCAATAGCTGTAGGCGGCCGGGTCGAGCAGCTCCTCGGGCGCCACGCGGCCAAGCCGTACCGCGCCGTAGCGGCCCTGCGGAATGCCGAAGACGTAGACCATATCGTCGTATTTGGCATAGGCCACCTGCTCGAACCCAAGCCCAGAGGCCCATATCGCGCGGTCGGACTTCGTCCAAGACTGGCCGTGATCGTCCGAGAATGCGAGGCCGGAGCGTCGTACGAACCACTGGTCGTCCGCGCCCCAGAACCGCACAGACATGTAGTGCAGGATCATCCGCCCTGCGACTGAGATCCCGTTCGTCGGAATCACAGTCCATTCGTGGCCGGGGATTTTGACGGAGCGCACCAGTTCCTTTGCTGTGCCCGTGGCCCCTTTGATCATCGCTGTGAAGGGCAGCCCGCCGGCTGGATCCGGGTCGTCGATCCGCGCCATCGTGTTGCTGCGCCAGTCGCCTCCGTCGGCACCGTAGGTGTCGCCGAAAACCATATAGAGCGCGCCATCATGTCGAAACATATGGCCCAGGTCGGTGCCGTGCACATTCCAGCGCGCTGCGGTGGAGTTGTGCGATGCAGCACCGGTCAATTGCCGTACGACTTCAGTCGCGCCCACCACGGGTGCGCCGGACAGGCGGCTGTCGAGCTCGGTCGCCTTGGTCTCATCCCGCGGCGCATCCGCGCTCACTGCAGTTTCGGCCTCTGCAGGATCCGGCACAGGGACGTCGAAGATCAGCGGCGCGGCCCTGGCAAGGGTCGCGAGGCTCAAGAAGGTCACGGCAAGAGACAACGCGACGCGCATAAGGACATCCTCTGATAGGGAACCGCATTCATGCCGAAACACGGAACTTCGCATGACAGCAGGATCTATCAGCAAAAACAGATCTTTCGGACATGCATCGGGCCGGAATTTCGATCAAGTGGAGCAGTTCGAATGTGCTGGAATGTCGCGGCCCGACTACGTGCGTCAGATTTCCGCTGCCTATTGTCCGGGCAGCCGTATGAGCTGGCCCATGATGTCCGGACCTGCGGCGGTCACTCGCTCGGACGGCAGAGGAACCCTTCGGCTGGCCATGTCGGCGCCGTCGGCTGTTCGAGCGGGATCGTGGCGCAGCTGAGGTCGGGGCGGCGATGCTCGACCCAGCGCAGGAACTGGCCGCCGTCGGTGGGAAACACGATACCGCCCACAACCTCGCGGCGTTCGACCTCCTCCTGCGTGCGCCAGGTCACGCGGTACTCGGCCGGTGCCGGGGCGTGACTGAGAAGCTCGTAATAAAGTGTCACCATGCGCTCGTAATAGGTCATCGACACGAGCGGGTTCTCGACCGGCGACTGCGCCACCGCCGCCTCTAAGGCGGTCATCATGCCGTCGAAGGGCGCCTCGCGGCCGCGCAGTTCCGTCGCGACGACGCCCGTGCGTATCACCGCGAAAGCCAGCAGCAGCAGCCCGACGACGACATGCGCGCGCGGCATTGGCGCGAGCCGCCAGCCGATCGCGGCGACCGACGCGACAACGAGCGGACCGAGCACCGGCAGGTGGAACGCGCGGATGTCGTAGGCGCCGTACCACAGCATGAACGGGACGAAAGCGAACGCCACGCCGAAGACGAGCGCCAGCCCGCTCCAGCCGGAGTCGCGGCGCCGCCAGCCCAGCACGAAGATCCCGAGACCGGCGAGCATTAGTGGCCCGGAGACGTGGGGATGCGCGTGCGACAGCGTGTCGAGCAGAACCTCCCGCGTTTGCGGCGACGACAGGCCCGACCCGTAGAGATCTCCGAAATAGGTGCCCCGGATATAGTCGATCAGCTCTCCAACCGTGGGCGGCAGGGGCATGTACTCGGAATAGGCTGTACTCGGTTGGTGCGTGACCCAGTAGAGGTAGAGGTACTGGCACGCCCCGAGCAGCAGAAGGCCCACCATCGCCGCGATGACGCGACCTCGCACGAGCAGGCGATGGTGCGCGATCATCACCCACAGGCCCACCGGAGCCAGCATCATCATCATCAGGTGGTTGCCGAAGGACAGCGCGTAGACCGCGACCGCGGCGATGAACCAGCGCGGGTCTTTAGTGTCGACGAAGCACAACAGGAGGTAGGTTACCGACAGGATGAAGCAGAGCGCCAGCGGATAGACCTCGGCCTCGGTCGCCTGCACCGCCATGAGGCCGGCGCTGCCCAGCAGCATCGCGGCGGCGAGGGCGAAGAGCCGGCTTCGGGTCAGCCGCGTGACGATCAGGAACGCCATCGTGTTGGCGATCGCACCCGGCAAGGACGCCATCGCGAACGTCATCGCCCACCAAGGCTCCACCGGCAGCGACAACGCGCGCACAATGGTCCCGATCAGCAGGACGAGCGGATAGCCCGGCCCGTGAACGAGGATCGAGGTGTGCCCCAAAGTCTGGAATTTGGCCGAGTCCCCGGCATTCAGCGCTCCGCCTAGCCCCGGAAACTGGCAGACCCCGTAGTAGACCAGCCAGAACGCTAGGACGCCGAGCGCGATCAGGCGACGGTTTCTCAAGCCGTTCGATGCCTCCGCACATGACGGCAGGGACGCCCTGGGCTCTATGCTCACCGCCACGTCACTCTGCCTCACCTGCGGTGGTCCGGGCGAGATCGGCCGCCACCGTCGGCATCCCGGCCGCGATCACCGGCGACAGGAGCGTGCCGCCGACGCCGAACGGCAGGTCGACCGCCTGTTCGGCCGGCTCCGTCTCAGCTTCGCTAAACAGGATGGCGTTGCCCTCGACCTCGGCGGCGCCGCTTCGCAGCCCGATCGCTCCGTCCATGTCGATGCGGTATCGATCGCCGGCGATGGTCAGGCGCGACAGATCGGCCGCGCCCCCAGCAAAGGCGAGTTGCATGTCGATCGTGTCGAACGGCGTGCGCCCCGCCGACGGGATCAACGGGCCCTTGTCTTCGGTCATGAACTCGCGCCCCTCGGCCAGCGAGTCGAGGGTTGCAATGACATTGCCGCCCGACAGGCTGCCCTCCGCGACATGGGCCGAGGCGCTGCCGGTCAAGGAATCGACGAGGTCGCCCAGCGTCCGGCCGGTCGCCTCTGCCCGCGCCACGGCGTCGAGCCGCCCTCCGGGCCGCTGCGGCGTCCCGACGAGCGGATCCGTGGCGAAGCGGGTGACGACCTCCACGGTGTCTTCGAGCGATAGGCCGGCGATCTGGCTCGACAGGTCGAGATGCGCCGCCGCGTCCGCGGCGCTCAGCGTCGCGGCGGTGCGGAACGTGCCGAACGCTTCGCTCGCGCCATCGAAAAAGAGCGTCGCGGCGCCCTCCCCCACCGACAGGTCCAGCGCCGCCTGCTCGAAGCTGACGCCGGCAGCGGACAGATCCTGGCCCGACAGTTCGAAGTCGATCGCCACCTGCGACAGCCAGTCGGTGCCGATCGGGACGGCGGCCCAGTCGTCGGTCTCCATCGCGGCGCGCGCCTCAACGACGGCCCGTTCGGCGTCGTCCTGAAGCGCGCGCAATCGGGGCAGCAACGCCTCATTGGTCACTACCGCAACCCGCGCGCGGCCGTCGAGTGACACGCCGCCCACTGAGAAGGTCGCATCCTCGAGGGCGACCGCCGACGACGTCATCGCGATGCGGCCCTCGGCGTCGATGCGGGTGAGCGACGGCAGGCCGATCCCGGCACCGAGCTTGCGCAACAGCGTCGCCACATCGCCGCTCGCGGCGAGATCGCGCAGCTCTGCCGGCAGCTCGCCCTCTGGGCCCGCCGCCGCGACGTCGAGTGAGATGCGGCCGGGGCTGCCGCCGGACGTCCCGAGCAGGCGCAGATCGTCGAGCGCGAGGTCGGCTTTGACATGCAATGCCCCGGCATCGAACCGCGCGGCGATGGCGACACCGCCCGGCGTCTCGGCCCCCACGACGCGCAGGTCGAGCCCGGTCAGGATCATCTGCCGCGCTCTGCCGTCGTCGTAGTGGATCGTGCCCTCTGTCACCTCGAGTGCCTTGCCCGGATCGCCGATCCCGAACGCCGCCGCGGCGAGCGCCTGCGACGATTGCAGGCGGGTGCGCCCGGTCAGCGTGATGTCGGGGCGCACGATGCGCGGCCGCACGATCTCGACCCGGCCGGCCAAGAGCGGCGCGAGCCGCAGCGTCGCCTCGATAGCTTCGGCCCGGCCGCTCCATCGCGCGGGTTCGGCGCCGGTCGGCAGGAATTCCGGGCGCGCGATCCGCAGACGACCACCGGGATGTATCGACACACCCCCATGTCGCCCGATCGTGACCGCGCCATCACTCAGCTCTTCAAAATGCGAAGCAAGCTGCGTACGCAGGACCCTCTCGGGGACAGCCGACGGCAGTTTTAGATAGACAGCGGCAGCGCCGGCCGCGACGATTGACGCTACCACGAGACCAGTGGCCACCAAACGGCGTATTGGAAGCTTGTCGTTTGTGCCACTACGCGGTGTCTTCATGCCTTCCATCCGTTCGCTCTGGCCTTTTCGGAATTAGGGCCGCTTCACGACCAACGACCGCGTCCAATCTTCTTCACAGCGCCGCGACGTCTGACTCCGAGCATTAGCACCCGAAAGTGACACCGGACTAAATGGAGCCGCCAACCTATTTTCCAGCGCTTCGCGCGGAATCCTGCCATCATGATGAGCGAACCGCCCCGTATCATCGGATTCTTGCCGATCGCCGCCGAGAATGGCGCGTTCCCGCCGAATGGCAGCGAGTTCCGGGAACCTGACTTCCAATGACGAAGTTTAACAGCATGCTTTGGCAGCGAATAACACTGCCACTTTACTGGCCCAGACTGCGCTGCATGGCCCTCTGTGACGGCTCCGGTGTGGCCGAACTGCACGGTGAGCCGGGAGGAGCCTGAAAGAATGACGTCCACGCCCCCACCTGTAAAACATGGCGTGCTTACGGCGGCCAAACCACCGCATTGTCCTCTCAACAAGCAAGCGGGAGCATCAACCGGCGTCGTTCGGCTTTCCGCTGAGGCAATCGATCTCGCCTCTACGCCTGACGTGCCCCTCGTGATCGATCTGGACGGCACACTCCTGCGCTCTGACCTCTTGGTCGAAACAATGCTGCGCCACGTGGCAAGCGCGCCGATGAAGGCTCCGGATCTGCTGCGCGCAGCACGCCACGGTAAAGCCGCGGTGAAAGCGCACCTCGCGGACGCGGTGCACGTCGATCCGGCTAACCTGCCCTACGACGGCGACGTGCTCGCGCTGGCGCGACGGGCGCGATTAGCCGGGCGGCCTGTCTACCTCGCTTCAGGATCGCACGCGCGGTTCGTAGCCGCCATCGCGGAGTACCTCGATTTGTTCGACGGCTGGCTCGCCACGGAAGGCGACACCAACCTGACCGGTCCGGCCAAGGCGGCCAAGCTGCGCGATCGTTTCGGCACAGGCCGGTTCGATTACATTGGGAACGAGGCTGCAGACCTACCGGTCTGGAAGGCCGCGCGGCGCGCCTTCGCCGTTAGGACGTCGCGCCGGGTCACCGCGCAGATGGGCGAGGTCGCCGGCGATGCCACGCTAATCGACCAGCCGTCTCCCGGTCTGTCGGTCTGGACCCGGCAGCTCCGGGTCCATCAATATGCCAAGAACGTTCTGGTGTTCGTGCCCATGATCGCTGGGCATGCACTCACCATCGAAAATGTCGTCCTCGCCAGCCTCGCCGCGCTCGCGTTCTGCATGGCGGCGTCGGCTTGCTATATCCTGAATGACATCGTCGACCTGCAGGAGGATCGGGCGCACCACTCAAAACGCAACCGGCCGCTCGCACGCGGCGATATGTCAATCACACACGCGGTTCTCGCGATCCCTGTCCTATTGCTGATGGCAGCGGCGGTCTCGCTTGCCATTTCGCCGGTCTTCGCGCTGGTGCTGGCGATCTACTTCGCGACTACGACCGCCTACAGCTTCATATTAAAGCGCATCCTGCTGATCGACGTACTGACACTCGCCGGGCTTTACACGGTCCGGATGCTTGGCGGCTCGGTCGCCGTGGGCATCGCGTTGTCGTCCTGGCTCGTCGTGTTCTCGCTGTCCATCTTCGTGTCGCTGGCGCTGATGAAGCGCTTCACCGAGCTCGCTGCACTGGTCGATGCCAATAAACCCTCACCCTCCAACCGCGATTACGAGACGCTCGATCTCGGGATGCTCGCAGCACTTTCGGCAGCGGCGGGGTTCAACGCGGTTACGGTGCTCGCGCTCTATGTTTCGGGCAGCTCGGTTAGCACACTCTACAGCCGCCCCGAGGTTCTGCTGCTCGCATGCCCGATCCTGACCTACTGGATCGGTCGGGCGCTGATACTTGCGCAGCGGCGGCAGATGGCTGATGATCCGGTACTCTTCGCAATCAAAGACCCGCAGAGCCGGATCACAGGCATCTCGATGCTCGGCGTCTTCATCGCCGCTATCTGACATGACGCGTCTCTCTCTCTCTCACCGCAGACTGCGAGACGCACACCCAGTCGTGCGCTACGCGGCAGCAGCCGCCATCTGCGTCGCGACCAACCTCGCGGCGCAAGAGGCGGTCATGCAGACGGCGCCCACCGCGCCTCTGATGGTGTCTATCGTGATCGGCACTGGCGTGGGCTTTCTCGTGAAACACGTCATCGACAAGACCTGGACGTTCCGGGAGCCCTACATCACCCCGGCCGCGGAAGCGCGACGCATCACGTTGTCGGGCGTCTTTAGCGTGCTGACCACGATTATCTTCTGGGGGTTCGAACTCGGGTTCTACACGATCTGGGGCACGGATATCGCCAAGTACACGGGCGCCGTGCTGGGCCTCACTATCGGCTACGTGGTCAAGTACATGCTCGATCGCCGCATGGTGTTTCGCGAGGCGACCGTATGAAGGACCTCAGCGGCTGGGGCCGCTATCCACGGCTTTATGGGCCTTTGGCGACCGCGCAGACAGCGGAAGCTGCGACGCGCTTGACTGCGTCTGCACCGGGCGTCGTCGCTCGAGGATTGGGCCGCGCCTATGGAGACGCAGCCATCGGACGCGAGCGCACGCTCGCCGCCCCCGGTCTCGACCGGTTGAAGGGGTTCGATGCCGAAACCGGTCTCCTGCGGGCCGAGGCGGGTGTCAGCTTGCACGACATCCTGACCACCTTCGTCCCGCGCGGCTTCTTTCCTCCGGTCGTTCCCGGCACACGGTTCGTAACTCTCGGCGGCATGATCGCCTCGGACGTGCACGGCAAGAACCAGCACAACGAGGGAACCTTCGGTGAGCACGTGGAGGTGTTGAGCCTCGCGCTGCCGGACGGGCGCACGATCCGCTGCGGCCGAAACGAGAACCCCGAGCTGTTTCGCGCCACGATCGGCGGGATGGGCCTCACCGGCACGATCCTCGACGCATCGTTCCGCCTGCGCCGGGTCGAAACCGGCTGGATTCGCCAGACCACCAGCGTTGCCGAAAACCTGTCCGAGGCCATCGCTCTTCTCGGCCGGACGTCCGGCGCGACCTACACAGTCGCGTGGATCGATGTGCTGGCGCGCGGCACCTCGCTCGGCCGCTCGCTCATCCTCGAGGGAGAGCATGCCGGGCGCGATGAACTCGAGCCGCGGCAGGTGCCCTTTCCACCTGCGCGTACCGGTCGCTTTGGTGTGCCCTTCGACATGCCGGGCGGGCTTCTGAACGCAAGGACGGTGTCGGCGTTCAACGCGCTCTACTACCGCAAGGGCGCGCGGCGGGCCGGGCAGACAACGCTCGTGCCGTGGGACAGCTATTTCTTTCCCCTCGACGGCATCGCCCGGTGGAACCGCATCTACGGGCCGCACGGCTTCGTTCAACATCAATGCGTGATCCCCGAGGCGCGGGCTGAAGCGGTGCTGTCCGCCATGCTGGACCGGCTGTCCGAGACCGGCACGGGGTCGTTCCTCGCGGTGCTGAAACGATTGCGCGCTGGAACGGGCCTTATGTCCTTCCCGATGGACGGGCTGACGCTCGCGCTCGACATTCCGGTCAGCGAACGCCGGCTGGCGCTCATGGCCGAGATCGACGGGCTCGTGTCCGACGCGGGCGGGCGCCTCTACCTGGCCAAGGACGCGTGCCAATCGCGTGACACCTTTGAGGCCGGCTATCCCAACATCGCCGCGTTTCGAGAAGTGCGCCGCGACGCCGGTGTTTTCGAGCACATGTCATCCAAGCAATCAGAAAGGCTCGGATTATGAGCGACGCACCAGCGCAATCGGTCCTCGTCCTGGGCGGGACCTCGGATATCGGGCGGGCCGTGGCCTCAGCCTATGCCGCGAAAGGCTGGCAGGTCACGCTCGCCGCGCGGGATGCCAAGGCGGCTGCGCGCGAGGCCGCCGATCTGACTGCGCGCCGAGACACTTCACGGATCGAGACTCGCTCCCTCGACATCCTCGATACAGATGCGTTTCGCGGCTTCCTCGACGGCCTGCCCGCCCTGCCCGACACCGTCATCTGCGTCGTCGGTGCGATGGGAGAGCAGGCCCGCGCAGAGCGCGATCCGGTCCACGCCGCTGAAGTGCTGCGTACCAATTTCGAGGGTCCTGCGCTCTTTCTCGAAGCGGTGGCTGGCCGCTTCGCGGCGCGGGGGCGCGGGCTCATCGTCGGCATCAGTTCCGTCGCGGGGGACCGCGGGCGCGCCACCAACTACGTCTACGGCGCAGGCAAGGCCGGGTTCACCGCCTATCTGTCGGGCCTGCGCAACCGCCTCGCCAAGGGCGGCGTGCACGTCGCGACCATCAAGCCCGGCTTCGTGCGCACGCGGATGACCGAGGGCATGGACCTGCCGGGCCCGTTGACCGCCACACCCGCCACGGTGGCTGAGCGCATCGTCGCGCTTGAAGAGCGCCCGCGCGACGTGGTCTACATCTTGCGCCGTTGGCGGCTGGTGATGCTGATCATCCGCGCCATTCCGGAGGCGATCTTCAAAAAGCTCAAGCTGTGAGGATCATGGCATGAGCAGCGTCACCCGGCCGATCCCACTGGCGGTGCTCCTGACCACGGCGCTCTGCTGCGCATTGCTGATCCTGCCCGGGGTCACGGTGTCGTCGATGTACTTCAACGACCTGCTGATCTTTCTCGATGGCGGCTACCGGGTGGTCCACGGACAGGTGCCAAACATCGATTTCAGTACTGCGCTCGGGCCGCTCTCGTTCTACATCCCTGGTGCCGGGTACTGGCTTTCAGGGTCGCTCGGCCTCGCCATGCCCGTCGGCATGTCGCTTCTAATGCTGCTCATCGCGCCGATCGCTATTCACGTGATCGGCTCGCGGATGCGGCCCCTGATCGGCGTGGCGGTGGCGATCTTCGTCATGCTGCTGCTCGCGACGCCCATGAACACCGGGGAGGCGTTCAGCCGCGTGTCCTTCGCGATGTACTACAACCGGATTGGCTGGGTGCTACTGGCATTGCTGCTAATCCTTTTTTTGCGGCCGGAGCGGCCGACCCGCCACCAGACGGCACTGGACGCGGCGGCGGCGGCGGCGCTCGCGCTTCTGGCCGGTTACACCAAGGCGACATACGGCGTGGTGGCGGCCGGGTTCCTCTTGATACTGCTGCTGCAGCCCGGCGGGCGACGCTTTGCGATGCTGGCGATCTTCGGCGGGCTGGTCGGCGTCGCGCTGGTCGAGTTGGCTTGGGGCGGCACACGCATTCATATCGGGGACCTGATCGTCGCAACGCAGACGAGCGGCGGCCGGTCGGTCACGTCCTACGTGCGCTCAGCACTCGAGACCTCGGACGAATACGTCGTCTTCCTCGCGTTTGCGACGGCTGGGTTGTGGGTGCGTCCCAACGTCACCGATGCGCTGTTCTACGGCTTCTGCATCGCGGCGGGGCTTATGCTGCTCAGCCAGAACTTCCAGACCGAAGGGATCGTCAGTCTTCTCGTCGGCACAACCGTCGCGGCCGAGACCCTCGCGCGGAGCGCGCGGCCCGGGATGGGCCCGTTCGCGGAGGCGGTCACCCGCGGTGCGCCGCTTGCCGCAATCTTGCTGCTTCTGCCAATCGGAGTGTCATCCGCAGGGGCGCTCGGCCTGCATGCCGCCGCAGCGGCGACCCGATCCGGTGTCGCGCTTGAGACGCCGAACGGCCAGGGCCTGCGCGTGATGAACACCACCAGTGACGGGCAATTCGCCTTCTACACGCGCTACGCGGAATCGCTCGACGCCGGCGCGCAGCTTCTCCAGAGGCTCGAGGCCGCGCCGCGCCGCGTGCTGGTCTTCGACTTCGTCAGTCCGTTTTCGTCGCTCCTCGGGGTCACCCCGCCCGACGGCGGCCCGGCGTGGATGCACAACGGACGCAACTTCGACGCCAAGAACTATTTTCCTGCCGAAGAGGTAATGGGCGGCGTGGATGTCGTGATGGTCCCTAAGCGCCCCGTCGCTGGGGGGACCACGAAGCTGATGCTGGATATCTACGGCGCGCATCTCGAGGAAAATTTCCGGCTCGAGAAGGACACCGAGCTGTGGAAGGTCTACCTGCGCCGCGAGGCGCGCTCAGCACCGCAGACGAGCTGGGCCGAAACGCCGATGGCAGAGTAACGGCAAGACGTCGCACCCGGTAGAGCGTCACTTGGCTATTCCTTACAAGTGATGACGACTCTCTGCGACCGATCGCCTTGGGAGCGGCGCAAAGTGATCTTGCCCCCATTTCACTGTCCGTCCACAGTAGCTCAATCGAGGCTCGTATATTCAGCCTTGACTTTATGCTCATCAATAAGAGACGGCACTGAGTGCCTGAAAATTGAGTATCCAGTTCAACCCCCTGATATAAAACCGATTTTGACACTTTGTGGCGACTATTTCCTATAATTGCTCACAGAATCTGTGGATTACCTTGAGGTGTAGATCTCAATACACGGCTACCTCCCTATCCTCCTCGGCTTTCAGTACGTGCGACCGGTAGTACTGGCCCACGTCGAGACGGGTCGTTTTCGACCTTTTCTTGCCATCTGCGACGGATCACCGGGTTGGCAGTGACGGCCCTCCTGCAGAATACTGATAGGTGTGACACGGTTTTGGTTGTCCCGCAGGCAGTATACGGAAGATTTGATGATGGATGGTGCCGCGAACGTCGTCGACTCGAGCTTATCGCAAGCAATCTATGTCGATGGATTCGTCTTCGATGTCTTAATCTACCGGTTGGACGGGGATGCCACCTGGACGCTCGAGGTCGTTGACGAGGTCGGCGGCGCCCATATATGGATGATTGACTTCGCATCGGACCTCGATGCTCTGACCGCGGCGCAGACAGCGATCCGCAAAGTCGGACCCTTGGCCTTCATGTCTGACGATGGCAAACCGACGGGTCGTGAATAAATGGCGCGCCTTGTTGTCAAACCGCTATAGATAGCCGCGCCTCGCTTTGGCCATGTGCAGCTCGAAGCGCGCATCCTTGGCCTCTCGCTCGCTGTCGAACCAGTCGGTGCGCATCTGGCCGGGCCACCCGTTCCGACCCCACAGCGCGATCGGATACAACGTCCCGATCGCCATGCATTGTCCCGATGGCGTCACCAGCCCGTCATCGTGAAAGAGCCGGGAAGCTCCAGCTTCCAGCGGTCCAGGGTTGGGGAGCAGTGCAAAAGCTCTGAAGCCTGGGCGTCTGCGAGAGATCGTGACCGGGATGTGCGTCGACTGGGGCGTGTCGATCCGGAAGGCTTGTGGGGCCATCTGCTTCGACACGTCCAGCTACCACTACAAGTCCCGGCGGGCGGACCAGGCTGCCGTCGAAAGGCGGATCAAGGAGATCGCAGAGACGCGCGTGCGCTATGGCTATCGGCGCGTCCATGTCCTGCTGCGGCGCGAAGGATGGATCATCAATATGAAGAAGACCCGCAGGATTTACAACGAGTTGGGGCTGCAGCTGCGCAACAAGCACCCGAAGCGTCGGGTCAAGGCGAAGCTGCGGGAAGATCGCCAGGAAGCGGTCGGTTCGAACGATGTCTGGGCGATGGACTTCGTCCACGACCAGCTCGCCATGGGCAAGAAGCTTCGCATCCTGACGGTCGTGGATACCCATTCCCGGCTGTGTCCGGCGGCCGATCCCCGCTTCGCCTACCGCGGCGAGGATGTCGTGCAGACGCTGGAAAGGGTCTGCGCCAGAGCCGGCTATCCGAAGACGATCAGGGTCGACTACGTCCTATGTCGGGAAAATCTGGCCGCTTAGGTCAGCAGGTCATGGGGCGTCCGGTGTCCCGGATGCCCTGTTACGGTTGCCCAGACGGGCTCTGCCGTCAAGAAATGATCTCTTCCATAGCAAACACAGGGTACGCTCGGCGGCGGCCCTCACCGTCCTCAATACGAGATCCCAAATCCCAAGCAGAAGGCCCGAACATTATCTACGAGGTCAGCGAGCTGCCTCCACGGCTCGTCAGAGAGTGGTCCTTCCGCCTGGGCTCACCCCCTCGACGAAGGGGCGATATGGTTCGCCGTGGTTGACCACGGCGTGTACGGTGCGCGCCATCTTCGCCGCGATGGCGGTGTAGGCCTTGCGACGCAGATGAGCGTTGTGTCGATCCTTCGAGATGTAGCGCTCGAACTTGTCCCTGAAGCTGTTGGTTCGCTTGAGAACAGCGGTCTGGCCGGCCATCCAGAGCGTCCGCCGGAGCCGGGCATTGCCGTACTTCGAGATGCGGCTCTGACCGCGGAACATGCCGGACTGAACGGTAGCGAGATCCATGCCGCAGAACTTCAGGAACTGCCGATGATGGCGAAACCGACGCAGGTTGCCAGCCTCGGCCAGGATGGTCATGGCGTTGATCGGGCCGATGCCGGGGATGGTCGTCAGAAGCCGATAGTCGGACAGATCCGACAGCAACTCGACGGCCCGGGCTTCGATCTCATCGCGTTGCCGGATCAGGCTGCGACCCTCTGCGAGAACGAGGCGGAACATGCGAACCGCGTCGGAATCCGGGTGGACCGGAAGTCCAACCGAACCAACAGCCGTGGCGTAAATATCTGAAAGCAGGAGTTCTTTGGACACCTTGCGGCCGACGACATCCCACGCATCGGCGATGAAGGCGTCCCGGCTCATCGCCGAGATCATGTGTGGCGATGGGTACTTCTCCAGGAATGCCAGGAACCAATCTGTCCGCGAGCTGCGATGAAATCGTTCGGCTTCAGGGAAGTACAACGGCAGATAGTGGGTGAGGATGCGGTGCCAAAGCTCGGTCTTCGCGCGGGAAACGATCTCGTGGGTCTTCGACAGCTCCTGGATGTCGGCGGTTCCGACAACCAGTGGATCGTGGAAGCACTGTACGGCGCCGATGTCCAGCATGTGCATGATGACCTGGGCGTCCTTCGGGTCATTCTTGTCCCAGCTGTTGTGCAGGGCCTCCCGCGTCCTGGCCAGACCGACGGAGGAGACAAGCTTCAGCTCGAATCCCGCCCGGCCGAGGTGGTGCGCAAGCGTGCGGTGATAGTTGCCGGTCGCCTCGAACCCGATCCTCACCGGCAGATCGTAACTGGTGAGGACAGCAGACAGGCGCTGGAAGTCGTCCAGCGTGTTGGTGATGGTTATGCGGCGGCGGCGCTTTTTACCCGGAATGCCGATCAGCACTTCGTGGCGATGCTTGGAAATGTCGATGGCGACCAACAGGGTCGGCGCGGTAGAATGGGTGGCGGTCATAGCCGGTCTCCTCAGCGGTGTGGTTGTGCAAAACCACTGTTGAGACCTGAGGCCCGGTTATGGCCACACGCTGCGCTATCTGGGGGCTGCGCGCGTGGCATAACCTATCGGCAGCCCTTCTTCCCGACGTGCTACGGCAGCGAATTCATCTCTCGGGACCTCGACCTCTGGGCCTATGCAAACGACGTCACGCTGGACTTCTCGCGGCCTGGCAAACCGACAGACAACGGCTTCATCGAGGCATTCAACTCGAAGCTCAGGGCGGAATGCCTGAACGCCCACTGGTTCATGAGCCTTGCCGACGCCCGCGAAAAGCTGGAGGATTGGCGCAGGCACTATAACGAGGACCGACCCCACAGCGCGATCGGATACAACGTCCCGATCGCCATGCATTATCCCGATGGCGTCACCAGCCCGTCATCGTGAAAGAGCCGGGAAGCTCCAGCTTCCAGCGGTCCAGGGTTGGGGAGCAGTGCATCAACCCGCGGACTCTCCGGAAATTCGGAGGAGAGTTGGGTCTCATGTCAGCAGATAGGAATGCGCGGACGCTTTCGAGATTTTTTGTTCAGTAGGGGAATAATCCCCGCTGGTCTCCGTAACCCTCCCAGAACCACCATTCTGGAGACGGAAAGATGAGACCTATGAGCGCAGAAACCTTCCAGAGATCCACCATTGAAAGGCTCCGTGTGGCCTCCTCGGCAGGCACGCTCCACGCGCGTGTGATCCGCCCACTGCTGATCAGACGACGGCCACTTTTGGTGCTACACGGGATCTCGCGCAATGCGCGAGAACTCACGCAGCTGTTCCGCAAAGAAGCCGAGCGGACGGGGCGGCCGGTCATTGTGCCCCACTTCAAGCAGAAGGACTGGCCGCACTTCCAACGCCCGTCGGCAGCAGCGCGGCCGGATCAGGCGATCCTCGAGCTGCTGAATGTCATTGCGGCAACGCATCCCGAGTACGGGCGCAACTTCGACGTGTTCGGGCATTCGGGCGGTGCGCAGCTTGCACACCGACTCGCCATGCTCTATCCGCAGCGCTTCGGCACCGTCAGCCTGGCCGCCGCCGGATGGTACTGCCTGCCGGACGAGAGCATGCCCTATCCCTACGGTCTTGCGCCCGGCGAGATGAAGGATGCCGTAGACTGGATCCGCCGCAAGCGTGCGGGCCTCGACGCTTATCTCCGTCTGCCCTTGAGAATCTACGTGGGAGACGAGGACATCGAACGCGACGAGGCGCTGCGCACTGGCGCCGCACTCGACGCGGGCCAGGGCCGCACGCGCCGCGACCGGGCGCACGCCTATGCCCGCGCGGTCCGGGGGGCTGCAGAACGCCGCGGTATCGCGCCAGATGTCACGATGACCGAATTGCCGGGCTGCCACCACGACGTGGAGCAGTCGATCACGGAGGGTGGGCTCGCCCGCCTTGTGACCGGTCCCGCGCCCGTCGGTTTCGGTAGGACCCTGTCCTGAACCGGAGGCGCGCTTGTCGACCTCTTCCCCTCAACTTGGCCCTTGGAGATCAAAGATGGCCCTTTTGCCTGAATCCCAGCTTCACGATGCCAAATGGACCTTCACGACGCGCCGCGTTCCGCACGAGATCGCTGTCGCGATGGATCACGACTTCGCGGCGGCGCGGCCGGGCGACCTCATCCTCGCGCAGGTCGCGAAGATCGGACAACATCGCCGGGTTCAGCTGCCATCCGGCCGACCCTCCGACATCTATCCCGGTGACATGCTCGTGCTCGCTTGCGGCGCGCGCTACGCCCCTGACCAGTTCGAGGGCGTGGCCGAGATAGATCCCGAGCGGGCAGACCTTCTGGCCGGAGGCGGTTGCATCGGCCGGATGACGGCGAGGAACGCACGGATCAAGCGCGCAACCGAACTCATCCCCATCGGGCGGCTCCTCGACGCCAGCGGTGCGCCGGTGACCCTGGCCGATCACGCGCTCGCGCCACAGGCCTCGGGGCGGCAGATCCCCGTGATCGCCGTCTGCGGCACCGCCATGAACAGCGGCAAGACGCTCGCAACCGCGCAGCTTGCGCTCGGGTTGCGCCGTGCAGGCTGGCGCGTCGCCGCGCTGAAGGGCACCGGAACCGGTGCCTTCGGCGACTACAACGAGTATCTCGACACGGGCGCTCACGTGGTCGCCGACTTCACCGACGCCGGCATGGTAACAACCTACCGCGAGCCGATCGACCGGGTGAAGGCTGGGATTGATCGTCTATTCTCCCATGCCGAGGACAAGGGCTGCGACATTGCCGTTATCGAGATCGCGGACGGCCTCTTTCAGCGCGAGACGGCGCAGCTGCTGGCCGATCCGGACTTCCAGGCGCGTATTTCCGGGCTGGTGTTCGCCTGTGGCGATGCCGTGGCCGCAGCGGGCGGTGTGGCGGAGCTGACCCGGCTGGGTCTGAAGGCCGACGCGCTGACCGGCATGCTCAGCTGTTCGCCCATGGCCTCCGACGAGGCAAAGGCGCAGACCGGGATCGACGTGCTGACCAAGGAGCATCTCTGCGATCCGGCCGAGGCCAACGCTTTCGCTCTGCGCGCGGGGGCAGCTTGGAGGGAGGCAGCCTGATGCGGTGTCCCGGGCCTCTCGCCAACGGGCGCGGGCGCGGGCTGGCGCGCGTGACCGCGCTCACGCTTGTACAAGGCGGCGCCGCCGGAGCGGCGGCCTTCGCCACGCGCGGCCTCTTCGAGGCGCTGCGTGACCCGGATCCGCTCCCGGCCACGCTCCTCGCCGTTCTCGCTACGTCGGGCGCCGTGATCGCGGCGGCGCGAGTCGCCGCTCGGGTGTCCGGCGAACGACTGGGCCAGAGCTATGCCCGCGACATTCGCATGGCGTTGTTCGAGCATGCCGCCGGCATGCCCGCAAGCGACGTTGCCGCCCGGCGCAGCGGCTACATGAGCTTGCGCTTCGTCGGGGATATGACGGCCTTCCGCAATTGGCTCGGTCTCGGTCTGCCGCGTCTGATTGCGGGCGCCGTGCTGATCCCGCTTGCGTTGATCGTGCTCGGCCTTCTCGAGCCGGCCTTCGCGGTTTGGACCGTGCTGCTCGTCGGGCTCGCGCTCGCCACGATCACGGCAGGTGGGCTCCGACTGCGCCCGCTCCATCGGCGCCTACGCGCACGCCGCGCCCGCATCGCCGCCGAGATGAGCGAACGCATGCCGCTCGCCCCGCATCTCGACCGGCTTGGGCGCCGTCGGACCGAACGGCGCCAGCTCGACAAGCGGATCGACCGTATGGTCGCGGCGGCGGTCGCGCGGCTTCGCCTGTCCGAGGCCCTGAAGGCGGTGCCCGACGCGCTGGCGGGCCTCGCCGCAGTCGCAATCCTCGTCGCCGGTGAGCGCGCAGGCGCGAGCCCCGGCAGCATCGCGGGCGGGCTCGCCGCGCTCGGGCTCGTGCTGTCTCCCATGCGCGACCTCGCGTCGGTCTGGAACCTGCATTCCGCGTGGCGACAGGCGGCGCGCAAGGCCGAGGTGGCGCTCGATCGTTCGCAGCGCGGTACATATACCGAGACCCGCCGTCTGCCCTCCGGCCCGGCAGAGATCGAAATCGTGGACATGCCTCTTCCTTCTGGACGCACGATGAGCCTGCACCTTGCGCCGGGCGCGGTGGTGGAGCTTCCCGCGCGCGACGGAGACGGCGATTTTGCCCTTCGAGCGCTTGCCGGTCTCGAGGACGTGCCCGCCGGCCGCATCCGGCTCTCCGGCGTCTGCATCACACGCCTCAGCCGGGGCGCGCTTCGCCGCGGGGTTGCCCTCGTCGGAGCCACACCGCCGATCCTTCAGGGCTCGTTGCGTCGTGCGCTCACCATGGGTGTGACGGATCGACTGGCGGATGACCGTCTGGAAGCACTGGCGAGAGAGGCCGGGCTGGGCCCGACGCTCGATCGGCTGGGCGGGCTTGATGGAACGGTGCGCGAGGGAGCCCGGAACCTTTCGGGTGCCGAAGGCGCCGCCATCAGCCTCGTGCGGGCGCGCCAGCTGACGCCGCGACTCGTGCTTCTCGAAGACTCGACCGGGAGCCTCGATGTTCAGATGCAGGAGCGCATCGCGAGCTGGCTGAGTGCCACGGGGGCCACGGTCCTGCGGCAGGCCGGAGCGATGAGAGTGCCGCGCGCCGCACCCTGACCGTTGCGACTTAGGAAGACATTCAGCGCAGCCGCGCGAGCGCTTCGGCCTCGTCTTCGGGCGGGAGTGGTGCGCCTGCGCCGGAACTCATGTAGTAGGCATCCAGCACCTCCAGCGAAGAGGCTGGGGCATAGGACTCGCCCTCCGCCCCGCCCGCATCCATGGCAAAGCGCAGCGACCATCTGTTCTCCTCGGCGCAGGCGACGGATACGGTGCGCTGTCCGGACGCGTGCATCTCGTATTCGCGGCAGAGCGTGCCGTCCGACACTTCGAAGGAGGCAACTGGCGCGATCTCACGCCCCCCGTCCAGTTCCGCGGTCTCGCCAGAGGGCAGGGAGGCGAGGGCCTCTGCCACACCCGCGTCGATCCGGGCTAATCCGCCCGACGCGTCCCCCCCGGCATCGCCCGGCTGGCCGAGGCGATATCCGCCTGAGAGTCCGACGGCGAGCGCAAGACAGGCCGCGGCAGCGGTAGGCAACCAACCAGCCCGGGGACGCTGCGCCATGCGGGCCGCACCAATGCTTGTGACCGCGTTGCCATCGGCGTGCCGCGCGGCGATCGTGTCGCGCATCCGCGCCTCGAACCCCTCGGGCAGCGGTTCTTCGGCCCGCGCCGCGCTGGCCCGCCTGAGACGGTCCCGCGTGACCACAAATCGCTCCAGCCGTCTTGCGATCTTGGGATCGGTGCGAACCCGCTCGGCCACGCGTGCCGCCTCGGTCGGCTCCAGTTCACCGTCAGCATGAGCCATCAGCGTCTCGTCGGAGATTTCTTCTCGGGTCATGTCATCATCCTGCGTTTCTTCCCCGATAACGTATCGCGCCGCGCTTTATTCCAGACCCAGCGCGTCAGCGAGCGCGATGCGCGCGCGGGAGAGGCGGCTCATGACGGTGCCGAGCTGCACGCCGAGAATCTCGGAAGTCTCGGCATAGGACATCTGCTCGTAGCACACGAGGATCAGCACCTCACGCTGCGATGCGGGCAACATATCCAGCGCCTGCTCGGTCGCATCGACCATCAGTCGCGCTTCCGTCACGCGCCGTCCGTCCTCGCCGACCGCTTCGGCCGCCGCGTCGATGTCCGTCTCGGGCCCGCGCGTAGCGTTGCGCCGGGTCATGTCAATCCAGGCATTGCGCAGGATACGGAAGCTCCAGGGCTCGATCCGCGTCTCCGGGTCAAAGCTGCCTTGCGACTCCAGCGCACGCATCACGGTGATTTGGACGAGATCCTCGGCCACGTCACGCGCTCGGCACAGCGAAAATGCGAACCGGAAGAGGTTTGGCAGCACCGCGATCAATCTGTCTTCGAACATGCAATCGCTGCGCGACATGAGGTGCCTTCACGTCTTGCGGAACGCGGTTCCGCTGAAATTGGAATATTTTGTGAGCCCCTACGTAACCCGATACACCGGTTCAGATTACGCAAAAGAGGCCCCTCATGACTCTGAGCAAGTTCTTTATCACCTTGGCAATTGCCTGCGTTGTTCTCTTCGCGCAGCCGCTCGTCCCCGTGACGGACGACACTGGCATGGCCCGCGCGCAGGAAGACGGGGACGATGACGACGACGGTGATGATGACGATGACGATGACGACGACGGTGATGACGATGACGACGACGATGATCGCAGCGGCGGAGATTTTGACAGGGACGGTGACGACGACGATGAAAGTGATCGATCCCGTCGTCCGCGTGGAAGCGGCACCGATCCGATCACGCGCTTCCTCGAAGGCGTGTTCGGTCGAAACGACGACGCGCCCCGCCGGGTGCAGCGCCAGCCCGCACCGACGCCCTCACCCGAACCGGAGCCTCGCCCGTTGGCCGCACCCGACGAAATCGTGACACTTGCGCTCAGCGATGCGGATCTCACCACGCTGCAGGCACAGGGATATGCGTTGATCGAAACCTACGACATTGCCACCTTCGGCCAGACCGCGCGCCGCCTGACCGTGCCCGCGGGAACGACGCTCGAGGAGGCGCGCGCCGCCGTTCGCGCTCTGCCGACCGGAGAGGAAGCCGATTTCAATCACTTCTATCGCGCCGAGCAGGGCTTTCCGCCCGATTGTAGCGGTCTCGAATGTCCTGCGCGTGTCGCGTTCGGCTGGTCACTGCCCGAGGGGCGGGATGTATCCTGCGGCCGCGGAATGTCGATCGGCATGGTCGATACCGGCATCAATCCCGATCACGAGACCTTCGCGGGCGCCGATCTCGCTGTCGAGACGCTGAGCGACCAGGACCTGATCCCGTCCGAGGATCTGCACGGCACGGCCATCGCTGCACTGCTGGTTGGCGCGCCGGGTACCCGATCGCCGGGCCTTGTGCCCGGTGCGTCCGTCACGGCGATCGATGCATTCCACCGCGACAGCGGCGATGAACGCGCCGACGTGTTCACCCTCATCAAGGCGCTCGACCGGCTGGCTCAGCTGGGTGTCGACGTCATAAATCTCAGCCTTGCGGGACCGGCCAATACAGCGCTCGAGCTGCTCGTGACGGAGCTGTCGGGCTCGTCCGACATAGTGCTGCTCGCCGCTGCCGGGAATGCGGGCCCAAGCGCGGACCCGCTCTATCCGGCGGCCTATGACGGGGTGGTAACGGTCACTGCGGTGGACCGCGACCGTGCCATCTACCGCCGGGCAGTGCAGGGCGACCATGTGGATTTGGCGGCGCCCGGCGTCACGGTCTGGACGGCCGCCTCGATCCGCGGTGCTCGGTGGAAAACGGGCACGTCCTACGCGGTGCCATTCGCAACTGCGGCAGCCGCGGCACTGCGGCAGGCAGATCCAAACCTGACTGCGGCTGAGGTGCGGCAGGCGTTGCGCGATACCGCTCGTGATCTCGGCGACCCGGGGCCCGACAGGGTATTCGGCGCCGGGCTTGTGGCGGTGCCGAGCGAGTGCCGCAAGGACGCCGAGGACGCCCCCGAGGCACTTCCGGTATCCATGCCGGATTGAGCCGAGCGTCTCGTCGAAAACCGGATTTGGCTTCAGGTCATGTCGGCATGCCGGTCTTTCTTACCAGTTCCGCGTCCCGGTCTTGGCTTCGATGATCTTCGCCGTGCTTCAGAATCCGTTTGCTGCGACCGCGATCCCTTCTATTCCCATGCTGCAATCGCGATGAATGGCCGACTAATGACTGGAAAGTTCCGTGATGCGGTCGTTGCTCCCGAGGGTTTCGCTGCGCTCAGTTCGAATGACTGGATCCACAGCTGTGATGCCGGATGAAGAATTGCTGCGCCGCAACAGGAATACCGCTGCAAGCGCACGCAGCGAGAATTTGCCTCTTCCGCAACGGGCTTCAAACGGTTGCTCGCCGCGATATGGCTCAATGGCCACTATTGCGATGGAGTTGACCTCTCGATAGCTTTGCGCCGAATTCTCCCTGCCTCTGCACGCCATGGCCCTACTACGCCTTCACCGCTGTTGCCCGTAACCAGATAACGGTCTTCTTGATCGGTCCCGTGAACCATCACGGGGCCGATTATGACCGTCACACCTTTCCAAACCGAGACGTCTTCCCGCGGCGCACGCATGTTGCGCACCGCTCTTGGGCCCCGCATCGCCGCCTGGCTCGAAGAAGCGGACGTCGTCGAAGTGATGCTGAACCCGGACGGACGGCTCTGGATTGACCGGTTGGCCGACGGTCTGGCTGACGCTGGCGCTGTCCTGTCCCCTGCCGATGGCGAGCGCATCATCCGTCTTGTCGCGCATCACGTTGGGGCGGAGGTCCATCCCGCGGCCCCGCGTGTTTCGGCTGAATTGCCGGACACGGGCGAGCGCTTCGAGGGTTTGTTGCCACCAGTGGTTTCTGCACCCACATTTGCCATTCGCAAGCCCGCCGTCGCGGTGTTCACCCTCGAGGACTATGTAGCAAAGGGCATTCTTTCCTCAGATGCGGCTGCGCAGTTGCGCGACACGGTCACCAGCCGGGCCAATATTCTTGTCGCGGGTGGGACCTCCACCGGCAAGACGACCCTCACCAACGCGCTCTTGGCGGAGGTCGCCAAAACCTCCGACCGCGTTGTCCTGATCGAGGATACGCGAGAACTTCAATGCCGGACGCCGAACCTCGTGGCGCTTCGCACCAAAGACGGGGTCGCAACCCTCTCCGATCTCGTGTGCGCATCCTTGCGGCTACGGCCTGATCGCATCCCCATTGGCGAGGTGCGCGGACCGGAAGCGCTCGACCTCCTGAAAGCCTGGGGCACCGGTCATCCGGGCGGGATCGGGACGATCCATGCCGGGTCCGCCATTGGTGCGCTGCGCCGGCTTGAACAGCTGATCCAGGAAGCGGTGGTGACAGTTCCGCACGCGCTGATCGCAGAAACCATCGATCTGATCGCCGTTCTGTCCGGACGGGGCGCCGAGCGCCGCCTGACTGAACTGGCGCGTGTCACCGGCCTCACTGCTTCCGGCGACTACGCCCTCACCCCCCTTCTTTCCCGAAACTCAGGAGACAATCCGTGACACCCATCCGATCTTTCCCCCTACCGCTCGGCACCGCAGCACTCGCCCTCCTCGTCTTCGCCTTGCCCGAGCCAGCGTTCGCCGCCGGGTCCGGCATGCCGTGGGAGGCCCCGCTGCAATCCATCCTCGAGTCGATCGAAGGCCCGGTCGCCAAGATCGTCGCCGTGATCATCATCATCGTTACCGGGCTGACGCTGGCCTTCGGCGACAGTTCGGGCGGCTTCCGACGGTTGGTGCAGATCGTCTTCGGACTTTCCATCGCCTTTGCCGCCTCGAGCTTCTTTCTGTCCTTCTTCTCCTTTGGCGGCGGGGCGCTGATCTGATGGAGAACCCCACCGACATTCCCGGCTATTTCGCGCCGGTGCACCGCGCCCTGATCGATCCGATCCTGCTGGCCGGTGCGCCACGCACCATCGCCATTGCCAATGGCACCCTGGCGGCCGCCATCGGGCTGGGCTTGCGGCTCTGGCTCGTGGGCCTCGCATTTTGGCTGGTCGGCCACCTCCTCGCAGTCTGGGCCGCGAAGCGAGACGCACAGATCGCCGAAGTGGCGCGGCGGCATCTCCGTTACCCGTCCTGGTTCGGGGTCTGAGCGGATGATGCGTCTCGCCGAATACCGCTCCAAATCCGCCCTACTGGCCGATTTCCTGCCCTGGGCTGCTTTGATCGCGCCCAGCGTCATCCTGAACAAGGACGGCAGCCTGCAACGCACAGCGCGGTTTCGGGGGCCGGATCTGGATTCCGCCACACCCGCCGAATTGGTCGCCACCTCGGCCCGGCTGAACAGCGCACTGCGGCGGCTGGGTTCCGGCTGGGCCGTCTTCGTGGAGGCGCAGCGGATACCGGCGCAGAACTACCCCGCCTCCAAGTTTCCCGATCCTGTCTCCGCCCTCGTCGATGCCGAACGGTGCGCGCAATTCGAAGAAGCAGGGGCGCATTTCGAGAGCGCGTATTTCTTGACGTTGGTCTGGATGCCGCCCGCAGACGACGCGAGCCGCGCCGAAGGCTGGTTGCTGGAGAACGCACCTGATCGCAGCACCAAGCCACAGGATCTTGTCTCCAGCTTTGTCGGCCGCGCCGACCGGCTGATCGATCTGCTCGACGGGTTCATGCCGGAAATCGCCTGGCTCTCGGACGCCGAGACCCTGACGTACCTGCACTCGACAGTTTCAACGCGGCGACAGCATGTCCGCGTGCCGGAGGTGCCGATGCATCTCGACGCGGTTCTGGCCGATGACCCGTTGGTGGGTGGGCTGACACCCCGGCTTGGGGCCGCCCATCTCAAGACCCTTGCCATCATCGGGCTGCCAAGCGCGACCTGGCCCGGGCTGCTCGACGAGTTGAACGGGCAAGGTTTCGCGTATCGCTGGTGCACCCGCGCGATCTGCCTCGACAAAACGGATGCTGCCCGGGTGTTCACCCGCATCCGCCGCCAGTGGTTCGCCAAGCGCAAGTCGGTGGCCGCGATCCTGAAAGAGGTGATGACCAACGAAGCCTCGACCCTGCTCGACAGCGACGCGGCCAACAAGGCGGCGGATGCCGACGAGGCGCTGCAGGAACTCGGCGCCGATGTGGCGGGCGCGGCTTACGTCACCGCAACGATTACCGTCTGGGACGAGGACGCGGCAGCCGCCGAGGCCAAGCTCAAGGCCGCGGAGAAGATCGTGCAGGGGCGCGATTTCACCTGCATCCCAGAAACATTGAACGCGCTCGAGGCCTGGCTCGGCTCCCTGCCCGGCCACCTCTACGCCAATGTCCGTCAGCCACCCATCTCGACGTTGAACCTCGCCCATATGATCCCGATCTCGGCGGTCTGGGCGGGGCCGGACCGGAACGACCACCTCGACGGCCCGCCGCTCTTTCATGCCGAGACCGAAGGCACAACGCCGTTCCGGTTTTCCACCCATGTGGGCGATGTCGGCCATACCCTGATCGTCGGCCCGACCGGGGCGGGCAAATCGGTCCTGCTGGCACTCATGGCGCTGCAATTCCGACGCTATGCCGGTGCCCAGGTCTTCGCCTTCGACTTCGGCGGCTCGATCCGCTGCGCCACACTCGCCATGGGCGGGGATTGGGAAAACCTTGGCGATACGCTGGCCGACGAGGAACCAGCGGTGCAGCTGCAGCCACTGGCGCGGATCGACGACGCGGCGGAACGTGCCTGGGCGCAGTACTGGCTCGCGGGAATCCTCGGGCGTGAAGGCGCGGCGATCGACCCGGCGGCGCGGGACCATCTCTGGTCGGCATTGACCTCGCTGGCCTCGGCCCCGCGCGAGGAGCGTACGCTGACCGGCCTCTCGGTCCTTCTGCAATCGACCGAGTTGAAGCGCGCGTTGAAACCGTTCTGCCTCGGCGGACTCTTCGGGCGCCTTCTTGATGCCGAGACCGAAGACCTGGGCAGCGCCGATGTGCTCGCGTTTGAGACCGAGGGACTGATCGGTTCGGCGGCGGCCCCCGCCGTGCTGGCCTATCTCTTCCACCGGATAGAGGCCCGGCTCGACGGGCGGCCCACCATGATCCTGATCGACGAGGGCTGGCTGGCGCTGGACGACGCCAATTTCGGCGGGCAGCTGCGCGAATGGCTGAAGACGCTGAGAAAGAAGAACGCGTCGGTGATCTTCGCCACCCAGTCGCTGGCCGATATCGACGGGTCCCTCATCGCACCCGCCATCATCGAGAGCTGCCCCACAAGGATTTTCCTGCCCAACGAGCGCGCCTTCGAGCCGCAGATCGCACGCATCTACCGGAATTTCGGGCTGAACGACCGACAAATCGACATCGTCGCCCGCGCAGCACCGAAGCACGACTACTACTGCCAGTCGCGGCGGGGCAACCGGCTGTTCTCGCTGGGCCTCGGCGAGGTGGCGCTGGCCTTCACCGCCGCGTCCGCCAAGGCCGACCAGACCGCCATCACCGAGTTGCTTACCAGCCATGGCCGGGACGGCTTCGCCGCCGCCTGGCTGCGCCATCGCGGTCTTGATTGGGCCATCGACCTGCTCGGGCCCGACATCGCACCAGCCGATCCGACATCCCCTCACCCTAACCAAAAGGAGACGGAACATGACCCACAATCCTGAGCGCCCTGCCCGGCCCCGCAAACTCGCCGCCGCATTGATGGCCAGCGCCCTCGTCCTAACACCGGTTCTATCGACACCGGCCCAGGCCTTCCTCTTCGGCGGTGGCGGACGGATCGTCTACGACCCGCGCAACCACGCCGAAAACATCCTCTCGGCTGCCCGCGCGCTAGAGCAGATCAACAACCAGATCGCCCAGATCCAGAACCAGGCGCAGATGCTGATGAACGATGCGCTGAACCTCGCTAACCTGCCGCATTCCTCGCTGGCGGAACTGCAGGGCGCCATCGGCGAAACCCAGCGCCTCTTGGCCGATGCCCAAAGCCTCGCCTTCGACGTCGCCACCATCGAACAGGCCTTCGCGCAGGACTACGGCACTGCCGCAGCCCAAGGTGATTTCGACGCGATGATCGCCGGTGCGCGCGAGCGGTGGGAAACCTCGGTCGCGGGCTTCGAGGACGCGTTGCGCGTGCAGGCGGGCGTTGTCGGCAATATCGACGGCGCGCGCACCCAGATGAACGCGCTCATCAGCGAAAGCCAGGGGGCCGTCGGGACCCTGCAGGTGGCCCAAGCCGGGAACCAGCTCCTCGCATTGCAGTCGACGCAGATCGCCGATCTGACCGCAGCCATCGCCGCGCAGAACCGCGCCGAAGCGCTCGAAGCCGCCCGAATCGCCTCGGCCGAAGCGCAGGGCCGCGAGAACCTCACCCGGTTCCTCGATTACGGCGGCGGCTACACGCCCGGCACCGTGCGCTTCTTCGGGGAGTGAGCGTATGGCACTCGACACCCCGCGAGCTCTGCGCCTGATCGCCTTCGGTATCGGCGGCCTTGCCGCCCTCGCAGCCGTGGTCGAACTGACCCGCACGATCCTGCCCACCGACACCGGGCATGTGGTCACGGATGATACCTTGCGCGGCACCCTCGCGCGTTGCCGTGACCTGACGCCCGAAGACTACGCCACCGACACAGAATGCCGCGCCGCCTGGGAGGCGGCCCGGCAGCGCTTCTTCGATCTGGCTCCAGAGCCGGCCGGGACGGAGTAAGGCAATGGGCGGCGTCAGTGTCATCGACCGGTTTCTCGAGGTCTTCGCCTCCTACATTGATTCCGGGTTCGGACTTCTGGGTGGCGACGTCGCCTTTCTCGCCACCACGCTGATCGTCATCGACATCACGCTGGCCGCGCTCTTCTGGGCCTGGGGAACGGATGACGACATCATCGCGCGGCTGGTGAAGAAGACCCTCTTTGTCGGGGTCTTCGCCTATATCATTGGCAACTGGAACACGCTGGCCCGGATCGTTTTCGACAGTTTCGCGGGCCTTGGCCTAGTCGCTACCGGCGGCACGATCTCCGCCGGTGAACTGCTGCAGCCCGGGCGCATCGCGCAGGTCGGGCTCGAGGCGGGCCAGCCGATCCTTGCCTCCATCGCCGAACTCTCCGGGTTCGTCGCCGTCTTCGAGAACTTCATCCAGATCGGGATCCTGTTCTTCGCCTGGCTGGTGGTTCTGCTGTCGTTCTTCATCCTCGCGATCCAGCTTTTCGTCACCCTGATCGAATTCAAGCTGGCCACGCTGGCGGGCTTCATCCTCGTGCCCTTCGGCCTCTTCAACAAGACCGCCTTCATGGCCGAACGCGTGCTGGGCCTCGTCATTTCCTCCGGCGTCAAAGTTCTGGTCCTGGCCGTGATCGTCGGCATCGGGTCGACCATCTTCAGCGAGTTCACCGCCGGGTTTGCGGGTGAACCCACAATCAACGACGCGATGTCCGTGGTCCTCGGCGCGCTGGCGCTTCTCGCCCTCGGTATCTTCGGCCCCGGCATCGCCAATGGCATTGTCTCGGGCGGGCCACAGCTTGGCGCAGGCGCCGCGGTCGGCACAGGTATCGCCGTAGGCGGGGCCGCGGTCGCCGGTGTCGCCGGGACTCGGATGGCACTTGGCACCGGTGGCGCGGCCTTGCGTGGTGCTAGTGCGGTTGGCAGCGGAACCGCGACCGCTTACCAACTTGGTGCCGCGTCCCGCAGCACAGCGTTGAGCAAGTCCGTCGGTGGCGTGGCCGCTATCGGCAAGACCGGTGCTGTCGCCGCGTTCAGCCCGCTCCGACGCGCGATCTCGGACGGCGCGCAGTCCGGCGCCCGCGCGGCCTATGCCGCCACCGGGGGACGGATGGCGGGTGGTGCCCTGCCCTCCCCAGCCAATGACGGCCCGCCCGATTGGGCGCGCCGGATGAAGCGCCAACAATCCCTTCAACACGGCCTTTCCACCGCGGCCCATGTCGTTCGTTCCGGCGATCATGGCGGCGGCGGCACGGTCGTCAGCCTCTCTGAAAGGTCCTCCTGATGTTCCGACGCCCCAGTGTCCGCTATGGCACCACGCCTGAACCCGTCACCCCCTACCAGAAGGCCGCCCAGGTCTGGGACGAGCGCATCGGCTCGGCCCGCGTCCAAGCCCGCAACTGGCGCCTCATGGCAATGGGCTGCCTTGTCCTGTCCGCCGGGCTCAGCGCGGCACTGGCTTGGCAATCGACGCGCAGCAGCGTGGTGCCCTACATGGTCGAGGTCGACAATCTCGGTGCGGCCCAAGCCGTCGCCCCGGCGCTGGCAGAGTATCGCCCGACCGACCCGCAGATCGCCTGGCATCTCGCCCGCTTCGTCGAGCATGTCCGGCAGGTCCCGGCCGATCCGATCGTGCTGCGCCAGAACTGGCTTCGTGCCTACGATTTCGCTACGGATCGCGGCGCTGTCGCGCTTAATGACCATGCCCGTGTGAACGATCCCTTCGCGCAGGTCGGTGACACGCAGATTTCCGTCGAGGTCTCAAGCGTCATTCGCGCCTCGGACACGAGCTTCCGCGTCGCCTGGATCGAGCGCCGCTATGAGAATGGCCAACTCGCCGCCACCGAACGCTGGACCGCCATCCTGAGCATTGTGATCCAGCCACCGCGCGATGCGGAGCGCCTGCGGGCCAACCCGCTCGGCGTCTATGTCCATGCCATCAACTGGTCGAGGGAGAGTGCCCAATGAACCGATTACCCCCCATCTCCGTCCTTCTCGTCGCGGCCACCGCGCTGACCGCCTGCACTGGACAACGCCCGCCCGAGATCGCCTATGACGACCTGGTCCCGGCCCTCGCTCCGCCGCCGGCACCGCCCCCGGCAGAAGGACCGCCCCGCCCCGTCCACACGCCGCCAAGCTGGACGCCCTCCCGCGGCGGCGATCCCGAAGCGGACACGCCGGAGGCGCGCATCATCGCCGCGAATGCCGCCGCCCGGGTCGAACCCCGCCAGCAGGGCTATTACAATGCCATGCAGGTTTTCCCATGGAGCGAAGGCGCGCTTTACCAGATCTACGCCGCCCCCGGGCAGATCACGAATATCGCGCTCGAACCCGGGGAACGCCTGACCGGCCCCGGCCCGATCGCGGCGGGCGACACCGCGCGCTGGATCATCGGCGACACCACCAGCGGGTCGGGCCGCACCGAGCGCGTGCATATCCTCGTCAAGCCCACGCGCCCCGACATCGCCACCAATCTCGTCGTCAACACCGACCGGCGCAGCTACCATATCGAGTTGCGCGCGAATGAAGATGCCTGGATGCCCAGCGTTGCATGGGCCTACCCGGAGGTGCGATCCACGCCCCGCACCCCGACAATCCGCCGTCCTGCGATCCCGCCAGATGCAGAACGGCACTATCGCTATGGCCTGCAGGGCGACACCCCGCCCTGGCAGCCGATCTCCGTCTTCGACGACGGGCGCCGTGTCTATGTCGTCTTTCCGCCCGGCATCGCCCAGGGCGAAATGCCCCCGCTCTTCGTGATCGGCGCGGATGGGCGCGGCCAGATCGTCAATACCCGCGTGCTCAGCAATGTGCTGATCGTGGACCGGCTCTTCGGAGCCGCGGAACTGCGTCTTGGCGAAAGACAACAGCAGGTCGTGCGGATCGTGCGGACGGACGGCGTCCAGAACCCACCGCGCGCGCCACGACCGGAGGCGGAGCGATGACACAGAACCCTGACAACCAAGAGCCGCCCCGAAGCGAGGAAGACATCGCCCAGGAGCTTCGCCTCCAGCCCGATCCGCCCCGTGTCATGCGCCTGTCCCGCCGGGCCATTGCCCTTGCCACCGCAATCGGCGGACTTGGTCTTGGCGCGATCCTGATCGTGGCTCTGCAGAACAACCGGCAGGAGGGCAACCAGACCGAGCTCTTTTCGACCGAACGCATTCAGGCCGCCGAAGGGCTGTCCACATTGCCACTGGACTACGCCGATATCCCACGTCTCGGTCCGCCCTTGCCCGGTGAACTGGGTCGCGCCATCCTTGGGGCGCAAGATCGCGGCCAGCCCGTCCCGGCACCGCCCCTTTCCGGTCCATTGGCCTCCACAGTCGATCCGGAGGAACAACGCCGCCTTCAGGAACTCGACGCTGCCCGGCTGAGCACCCTTTTCGCCGAGGCGCAAACCGTGCCGCGCGGCGGCGCACAGCCCACGCCAACGTCTCCCGCGACCGGCGCACTGTTCCCCTCCACCTTGGGCAGCCCGACGGCGAACGATCCGATTTCGGGCCGGGAAGCGTTCCTTACCCGTCCTGGAGACACGGAAACCGTGAGTGCACAACGCATCACGGCACCACCCAGCCCCTACATCCTGCAGGCCGGAACGGTGATCCCGGCCGCCCTGATCACCGCGCTGCGCTCCGACTTACCCGGCCAGATCTCGGCCCAGGTGACTTCGAATGTCTATGACAGCCCCTCCGGTCGATACCTGCTGATCCCGCAAGGGGCACGTCTGCTTGGCGAATACGACAGCCGCATCGCATCCGGCCAAAGCCGCCTGCTTCTGGTCTGGACGCGCCTTATCCTTCCAGACGGTCGCTCCATTCTGCTCGAGCGTGCCCCCGGAACTGACGGCACAGGCGCGTCTGGCCTGCAGGACAGGGTGAACTACCACTGGGGTCGCGTTTTCCTCGCGGCAGGCCTCGCCACGATCCTGAACCTCGGTCTGGGGAACGGCGCAGAGAGCGAGGACGATGTCGCCCAAGCCATCCGCGAGGCCGCACAGGACACGATCGGCCGGACCGGGGACGAGATCGTCCGGCAGCAGCTCGCCGTCTCGCCGACACTGACCATCCGCCCGGGCTTCCCCGTCCGCGTCATGGTCACCCGCGATTTGATCCTCGAACCCTTGGGAGAAGTGCGATGACGAAGCTGAAGCTTGGCCCGATCCATGACGACAAGCCGGTCAAGCTGACCGTGGAGCTTCCCGCCGACGTGCACCGTGATCTCTGCGACTACGCGGCAGTTCTGGGCCAACAGACCGGACAGGACCTTGAGCCTGCCCGCCTCGTGGGCCCCATGCTGGAACGCTTCATGGCCACGGACCGCGGGTTCGCCGCAGCGCGCAAAACGGGATCGAAGGCGAACCGCAAGAATCCAGACCCGTCGAAGCCACTAGATACTGATCAGGGCTAAGCATCTGTGAAATAGTAAGTTTCTTGACAGATCGCATTGCGCACGGATCGCACATCGGTCCGCCCTACCCGCCTCATGTTGCAAAGGAGTCGATCCGATCCTCCACGAAACACTAAGCCGCTCCCGACAAAAGACTGAACTCGCCCTGCCGCGAACTCAAGTCCGCGAAAGTGCCAGTATCGGCAATCCGACCTTCCTTCAGAACGACAATCCGGTCCGCCTTACGGATCGTTGAAAGTCGATGCGCGATGATGACAGTTGTCCGGTGGCGCATGAGCTCATCGAGAGCCTTTTGGATCAGTGTCTCCGTGTTGGGATCGACGGCTGCCGTGGCCTCGTCGAGGATGAGGATCGGTGCGTCCTTGAGTATCGCGCGAGCGATAGAAAGCCGTTGTTTCTGACCACCCGAGAGTCTGACACCGCGCTCACCGATCATCGTGTCGTAACCTTCGGGTAGGCTATCGATGAATTCATCGGCGCGGGCCGCCCGGGCTGCCACCATGACGTCGTCTTCGCTGGCATCTGGCCGCCCGAAACGGATATTGTCCCGGACGCTCGCGTTGAAAAGGAAGACGTCCTGCTGAACCATCGAGATGTTGCGGCGCAAGTCGCTCAGTCGAATGTCGCGAAGGTCGTGCCCGTCAAGAGTGATGCGCCCGGTACTGACGTCGTAGAACCGCGCAATCAAGGCGGCCAGCGTCGATTTGCCTGCCCCGGTATGGCCGACGAGAGCGAGCGATCCGCCGGCCGGAATTTCTAGGCTGATGCCGGACAGAACCGTTTGATCGGGTTGAAAGCCGAAACATACGTCCTCCAGCACAATCTCGCCATGCGCTCGTGACAAGACCGAGCCGCCAGGCGGGTCCGCCACTTCGGGCTCGTATTCCAAGACTTCGTTGATCCGCCGTAGTGCTGCGAAGCCACGCTGAACGTTCTCGGCCGCGTCGACCACGGAATAGAGTGGCTGATAGAGTGTGACGATGTAGAGGATGAAGGCGACGAGGTCCTCTACCGGAAGGTCGCCAGCCAGCGCCATGCGGCCGCCGACCAGCACGACAAGGCCAGTCGACAGACCGATGGCGCCCTCGACCACAGGATCAAAACCCGACATGATCTGACGCGCCCGGATCTGGGAGCGCGCCAGAGCGCCGGAGAGGCCGATGAAGCGGTGAGTCTCGGCCGCTTCACGATTGAACAGCTGGATGTCGCGCATGCCACCGACCTGGTCCTGCACCATGGCGCTCAATTCGCCCTCCTCGTTGGACTCGCGATCAAAGGCAGGCTGGACGTGACGACCAAGGCGCCAAAGCACAATCGCGGCAATCGGCAGTGGCGCTAACGCAAGAAGGGTCAGCACCGGCGACAGGTAAATCAATATCACCATGATCCCAAGCGCGAGAAGAAAGCTCGTAACGAAGCCGTAGACGGCATCGGCAATCACGGGCTCAAGCGTCAGCGTGTCCTTGACGACTCTCGTGACAATGTCTCCGCTTTGACGTGCTGAAAAATAGGCGGGAGAGAACGTTTGCAAACGGGCATGGATTGCATCCCGGAGATCGCGGCAGACCTGAAACGCAACGACATGCGAGTAGTGAAACACGCCCGCCGCGCCAAGCGAGCGCACGACGTAAACCATTGCCAGCCCTACGCTAATCCAGAGCAGACTGCCTGCTTGCCCCGGTCCCCCATCTGCGATCAGGCCGACGATCGCCCGGATCAACCAAGGTCCCAGCAGGCCAGTCGCAGTGACAATCAAGATCGTCAGCAAGACGACGAGCATCACTCGCCAATAAGGTTTCATATAGAAAAACAGGGTGCACATGATCGGAAGCCGCCTTGAGAATTTTTTCTTCAGAAGATACCGGGTAATCCCGCCGCAAGTCTGGCCCGGTGCAGCATGGAAAGGCGGAAGCGTTCGGGCCTGTCCTTCCTATGGACGCAGCTGCCGCAATAGTCGCCATCGCTCCGATATGTCATGTAGTATCGGCAGCAGCCGGCGCGTTCGCGGAAGGTCTCAACAATCTCTTCGCCTAGAGGGTTCTCCGCAGCTGGCAGCGTGACCTCCAGAAAATTCAACTGCTTCGCAAAGAGGCGTGTGCCCCGTTGCTTCAGGATAGCCTCGGCCCGTGCAACAGCCGCCCGCACCTCGCCCGCTTCTTCGCCGAGGTTGAGGTAGGCTGCTGAAATTCCATCGGTGACCAGACGCCAAAGAGCGCCTTGGCTCAGCTTGCACGCAGCAGACACGCCGAGGACGGTTGGAGTGAAAAGAGCTTCGTAAAGGCGGGCAAGCTCTGCAGGATCGAGCGCGGCGCTAGGACAGCATGGCGCCAGCGTCACGCCGGTGTCGAGGTATTGATACATCTCTCCAGCCTCCTCTCCCGTGGCGAGCGCGCTGGTTACGCCGGTCGTGTCCGGATCGAGCGGCGACAGATCGTGGCCCGACAAGTCCAGCCCAGCGAGCGCGCGGCCAATGTCGTAGCCGAGCCGATTGACGAGGTAAGCGCCGCAGCCCTTGGCATCGAGGCCCGGTTCGTGGCGAAGCTCCTCGGCCATGGCCGCGTCGCAGGCGCCGATGTCACGGGCCATGTCCGAAAGGCGCAGGGCCGTGTCGGGCAGCGGTCCCATCGCGGGAAGCGCGGCAGCGTAGACGGCGCGGGGATCCAGCATGAGTGGGGTCTGATGCAGAGACATGGCCATTTCCTTCAGGTTTTTGGGAACCGGGACGGTCGGAGCTGCCCCGGCGCAGGATCATTCTGGTGCCGAGATGCTTGGCCGTCCGGCGGTGTGGCTGACGACGTAATGCACCAGCATTTCGAGTTCGCGGAATGTCGACCCGGTGTGTTCGCGCGGGACAAGGATGTAGCGCCCCTGGGCACAGCCGCTCAGCAGGTCGCACCACCCGGGAAAGACATCGCTCAGCCTATCAAAGGCCTTCTGCGGCGTGTCGTCCTGGTCGATGCGGTAGGTGTCGAAGATATAATCGGCCTCTAGTTCCGGCAGTACCTCGGCGCTGACTTCCTCGCCCCAGACGACGCCGCGGTCTGCCATGGCTTGCGCGAAGTCTGTCCGCTCCATCCCCAGCGCGTGCAGCACCTGCGTGAGCCCGCCGTAGCCCGCGGCAACCCAAAGGATACCGTCATATCCCTGGATCTTCGAATAACTGGCTCCCTGGAGTTGCGGCGCCCAGTTGCGGGCATCCTCGATCAGCGCGTCGTAGTCGCCAAGCCGCGCCTCAAACTCCGGTAGCATCCCGGCCGCATCGGCGATCTGGCGATAGGTCTCGAATGGCTCTGGCACGTCGGCTACGTAGACCGTGGGGCCGACGATTTCGAGTTGCTCACGGATTTCCTCGTCCCAAGGCGCGCGCGCGATGATGAGGTCAGGATCGAGTGCAGCCATGGCCTCGAAGTCCATTTGGTTGAAGGCGCCCACGAATTCAATGTCAGAATTGTCGAAATCCACATTGAAGATCGTGTTGACCGAGCGAAGGTAGGTTGATCCGTCGTCGCGCACCCGGCCATGGCTGCCCACGACTGGCGCGCCCAGCTCGACAAGCGGCATTGTGATGGTCAGGTCATGGATCGCGATAATCCGCTGCGGGTCGACCGGGATTTCGACCTCGCGCCCCAGCGCATCGGTAAATGTCCGCATCTCCTGCGCGGCGGCGGGAATAGCTAAGGCCGCAAGCGCGGCAAGGGTCGTGAGAAGGCGTTTCATGGGCGTTTCCCTTTCATCGGGCCTGTCGTGACAATCGTGGTCAAGGATGTACATCCGCGCGGATGGGCGTTTCCGTGAACCATGCCGCGAGATCGTCGAGCACGTTCATGCGCGTGCCGTAGGTATTCCCCCACCAATCGTCATCCCATTCGAAGGCCTGCCCGGCCTGAACCGCATTCAACGAGCGGAACAGGGGATCGTTCATCGGATCGGTGTCGGGGGTGTAGTGGACGTAGAACAGCACGTCGGCATCGAAATCCTGGATGCGTTCCATGCTGACGTCGGGCGTGCAACACTCCCCTTCCGCGAAACTATCTGTCTGGTTCTCGGGAAAGTTGCGGAAGCCCAGTTCGGTCAGAACTTCCCCGAAGGCGAAGAAACCCGCACGAAAGGTATTCACCAGACCCTCGCTGTTGATCTGCACGACCGAAACCGACAGATCGTCGAAATCGACGTCGAGCAGGGCGCGCACCTCGGCCAGCCTCTCGGCATCCCGGGAACGCAATTCGGCGAGCATCTCCTCCCGGCCGTAAAGCGCGGCAAAATCCGCCATCACCTCGTGGACCGGCGCGAAGGTTTCCGGCATGACGAAGGGGGCCAATGCCTCGAAGGCGGAGATTTCTCCGGGCGACTGGCCTGCCTCTCCAGAAGCGGTGTAGCCGACGATCAGGTCAGGGTTCAGCGCGGCGATGGCCTCGAGGTCAGGCGCACCGTAATCGCCGATCGGCGTCGTCCCCGAAAGGTCGTAGCGGCTGCCCAATTCGAACACGCCGCTGCGGGTCGTCATGCCGACTGGCGTGATGCCAAGTTCCAGCGTCTGGGCGCCGCCGTTGCTGTCATTCAGGACAACGACGCGCTGTGGATCGACCGGAATTTCCACCTCGCGCCCAAGAGCGTCGGTGTAGGTCCGCATCTCCTGCGCGACGGCGGGAAGCGCGAGGGCCGCAAGCGCGGCCACGGTTGCGAGAAGGCGTTTCATGGTGCTTTCCTTTTCCAGGCTATGAGATCAGTTTGTGATTTCGGTCAGATCGCGGCCGACAAGTTCAGCCTCGAGGAGCGCCATCGCCGCGTCGAATGAGGTGAAGGAGACTGCGTAGACGGGCGTCGCTTCGAAAATCACCACCTGGCCCGCGGCACAGGCACGGAAGAAGTCGCACCAGCCGGGCAGCACGGCCTCCATGCCAGCGCGGACCGCCGCTGGCGTGCTGCGCGCTCCGTCTTCGGCCCAGTACGGCAGAAAGGTCAGGTCCGCGTCGGCAGCCTGGATCGCCTCGACGCTGATCTCCTTACTGGTTGCGTGGTCGATCACCTCTTCGGTCCCATCGAAAAGCTCGCTGACCGCCTCGGCCTGCCCCAGCCCCAGATCGTCCGCCACCTGCGTCAGCGCGTAGAACGTGTCGTAGATTCCGTGCCAGCCGGGTTCGCTGTAGAGCACCGCGATGTCGACGTTTCCCGGATCCGCGATCAATCCCTTTAGGCGGGCGATGCGGGCGTCATAGGCGCGGCGCATCTGGTCGAACCGGTCTGGCGCACCGCCAAGTGTCGCGACGCCTTCGAGGAATTCCAGTTGCGGCTCCGCTGGGTCGAGCAGCACCGTCGGCGCGATAGCAGACAATTGGTCGTAGATTTCCTCCTCGCTGGGCCGCCCGATGATCAGGTCGGGCTGCAGCGACGCGATCGCCTCGAGATCGTAGTCCCAGACGCCCAGAAACTCGATGTCGGCGCTATCGAAATCGACGCCGAATAGGTCAGGCACAGTCGACAGTGTCGGCCCCGATGCACCATCTTCGAGCCGGCCCATGCTGCCCACGATCCGATCCGTCAGACCGAGTTCGACAAGCGGCAGGGTGATCGTCAGATCGTGCAGCGACACGATCCGCTCAGGGCGTTCAGGCACGCAGGTGTTCCCGGCAGCGTGGTCGTGCGGCCGTTGCCCCTCAGCGCAATCCTGGGCCAGCGCCGGGGAGGTCATGACCGCAAGCGCGGCCAGGGTCGTGAGAACGCGTTTCATTGGTATCTCCTTCATGAAGATTCAGTTTGCTGCCGCGGGGCGTTCGTCGGCATGTGTGGTCGGGTCGCCGTCCAGCGCCGTCTCGATCATCGGCACCAACCGGTCGATAGCGAAGGGCAGCGACAGGAGCGAGGCGTGGCTGAAGGCGGAGCCGAGGACGGTATCGGTGAACACCTCGCGTCCCTCCTGCGAGGCAGTCAGGAATGGACGGGCGTCGAGGTCCAACACATGCGGATAGGCATCGTCAGTCGTGACCCAGACGATGAGGTCAGCGTCGAGCACGCGCAGGTCTTCGGGGCTTAACTGTATTGCAAATGCGTTGCCTTCGCTGGCCAGCGCGTCCACCTCTAGCGGGGTCACGAAGCCCATCTCTTCGAGCAGTAGCGGCCGAATATCCTCGGAAGTGTAGGCCCCGGGCGCATCGGACTCGAGCGCGTAGGCAACAACGGCGCTGCGCCCTTGCCAATTCGGATGGTCGGCGGCGACCTGAGCCAGCCGGTCTTTGATCGCATTGACTTTTTCTTCGGCTGCCTGCTCTCGACCAATGGCGCGGCCGGCGATCAGCGCGCGACGATCCCATGGCAGCGCATAGTCGCCAACCCCTTCGGGCACCGCGACCACGGGTGCGATGCGCGAGAGCTGTGCGTAATCCTCCGCGGTAATGCCCGACCAGAGCGCCAGGATCACATCCGGATCGGCCGCCGCGATCTGTTCATAATTGAGCTCGCCGCGCAGGATTTCCGGATTGCCCTCAAGCAGCGGCTCAGCCCAGGGCCAGACCGCGCGCGGGTAGTCTCCATACCAAAAGCGGATCGCCACCGGCTGCACCCCAAGCGCAAGCAGGTCATCCGCGCCGGAATAGTCAAGGCTAGCGACCCGCTCGGGTCGCTCGGAGATTACGGTCGCTCCGAACTTGTGCTCGATGGTCAGAGGAAATTCCTGTGCCCGTGCGAGCGGCGCGAAGAGGATCACGGCGAGAGTGAAGAGAAGTCGCATTGAATGGTCCTTATTGGTCGGGAACGGCAGTATTCGGGTTGCCGTCCATCGCGGCCTCTATCATCGGTGTGAGAACGTCGATCGCGACAGGCAGGCTCAGCAGCGACCCATTGGCAAGGGCCCCGTTGGCAAGACCCTCGGTTGATAAAATGATCTCTCGTCCCTCGTCGGGCGCGCGCATCAAGCGGCGCGCTGGCAGTGCGTCGATGACCGGGATATTCTCCGGCACCGCCCACCAGAAGATCACGTCGGCATCGAGGTCAGGCAGGATCTCCTGTGAGATCGTGAATGACGATTGATCGGGCACGGACAGCTCGCGAACGCGGGGATGCACAGCGAGGCCGAGGTTTTCGACGATCCGCACGCTGGAATCCGTGTCGGAATACAGAAGCACCGAGCCGTCCCACCAGGTCAGCATGGCAAAGGTGTTGTCAGACCATTCTGGGTGTTCGGCAGCCACATCCTCGATGCTTCGTTCGACCGCGTCGATCAGCCTCCTCGCCCGGCCGGATCGACCCAAGGCGCGTCCAGCAAGCTCAGCTTGTTCCCGCCAACCAAGATCCCAGTCACCTCGGCCTTCCGGCACAGCGACCACTGGCGCAATCCGCGTCAACCTTTCGTATTCCTCTCTGGTTATCCCAGAGCGGAAAGCGAGGATCACGTCAGGATCCGTCTTGGCAATCGCCTCGAAATCGAATGGCGCCTGTATGGGGACAGGATCGGCCTCCGCGAGGTCCTGCGCCCACGGCCAGAGGTGCGACTCGTACGGGCCAAACCATGCGCGTACGGTCAGTGGCTGCAGCCCCAGCGCCAGGACATTGTCGGCGCCACCGTAATCCAGCGTCGCGACCCGTTCGGGCGGCTCGGATATCACGGTCGTTCCAAACTTGTGCTGGATCCTGAGCGGGAATTCCTGCGCGGTAATGGTCGCGGCGAAAGCAAAAAGTCCGACCAGCGCCGCAATCAAGAAAGTCATCAACCGTATGAAGCTCATGGGGTCTTCCTTCGATGACCACCGGCCGGGCAAGTGCCGACCGGGGTCGTTATTGCGTCACTCGGATACGAGGTCCCGGTTCAGATTCTCGCGGGTCAACACGGCGGCGATCTGGTCGAGGCCGTTCATCACCTTGCGCCAGGCCGACCCGACCATTTGCGAGCCGTCGAGCGGGAAGATCTGGCCTGCTTGCGCGACTTCGGTCGCCTGCACTAAGGGGTGCGATGTGAACGCGTTATACGCGTCGCTATCGCCTCGATCGTCGGCGTCGAAGACAAGCTGGAACATAACGTCAGCCTCGTGTGCGCCGATGGTCTCGATCGAGCGGTATTCGCGGTTGTCCGCCAGATCGCTTTCAGCGGCGGGGCGGATCGGGTCGAGGCCCCGCAGGATCACCCCCATCGCTTGGGTCGGGTTGGTTGGGTAGAACTGGCCGTCCTCGATGTTCGAGGTCAAGAAGGACACGGTCGTTGCCTCCAGCGCCGGGCCCAAGTCCTCGCGAACCTCGTCCATGCGCGCCTCGAGCTCGGCCTGCAGTTCTTCGGCCCGATCGGTCCGGTTCACGAGGTCCGCGAACTGGAACAGCGCGTCGGGCAAGGGCTGCTCGAACATGTCGATCACCACCACCGGAGCGATGTCGCCGTAGAGCTCCGGTGCCTCCGGCGGCCACGGGGAGGCTACGATCAGATCGGGATCGAGGCCCGCGATGACCTCGGGGTCGACTGCCGTGCCGTAGGTGCCGATCCACTCGATGCCGGCGGTGTCGTAGCCCTCCATTCTTCGGAAGATCCGTTCCCCGTCATTGGTGATGTGCCCGGCCGAGCCGACGGGCCGCACGCCCAGCTCCATCAGCGGCAACAGCCCGTTCTGGTCCTGCAGCGTGACGATGCGCTGCGGGTCTTCGGGGATGCAGTCCGCACCCGCGTGATGGTCAAACAGGCGCTGGCCCTCGGGGCATTCCTGCGCGAGGGCCGGAAGGGCGAGGGCCGCGAGCGCGGCAGCGGTGATGGTGAAGGTCTTCATGTGAATACTCCTATTCATAATACGCGTCATTCCGGCATCGGCTCGAAGGGCCGGCCGCCGACAATGGACTGAATGGCGTAGGCGGTGGCCAGAAGCGCGTCGTAACTCGTGGCCGAGGCCTCCTCGCGCGGGAGGATGAACATCTGCCCCGTCCGGCAGGCGTGCAGCAGATCGCAATAGCCCGGCACCTGCGCGTCGAAGTAGCCGCGCACGTCCTCGGGCGTGTCGGCGGTCGAGCCGTTGAACGTGGTGATGATGAAATCGCCGTCGAAGGCGGGCAGCGTCTCGGCGCTGACCTCGGCCCAGTCGTTCAGCGGCACGTCGAGGACGGCCTGCGGCTGCCGGAACCCCGCGTCGTAGAGCACGCGGCCGATATTGCCGTAGGGGTTGTAGACGAACAGGCTGGTGTCATGGGCGTGGATCGTGCTGATCGTGATGTTCTCGGTGTCGATCCGCTCACGGATCTGGTCGATGGCCGCGGCGTAGCGGGTCTCCATCGCCGCGATCCGGTCTGCCTCGCCGACGATGTCGGCAACGGTCGCGTAGGTGCCCCAGTCTCCGCGCCGGGAATAGTCGATCAGCGCCGTCGGCGCGATCTGGCGGAGCCTCTCCACTGGGGCGTCCTGCCACTGGGTGGTGAGGATCAGGTCGGGGTCGAGCGCGGCGATCGCCTCGAGATCGACCGGGAAGGCGCCGACGAACGCGATGTCGGAATTGTCGAAGTCGATGCCCGTGAGCGTCCTCGCGGACCGGATAAAAGGCTCTCCGTCGTCGGTCAGCCGACCATGGCTGCCGACCGGCATGACGCCCAGTTCCAGCAGCGTGATGGTCAGCACGCTGTCGTGCAGCGACACGATCCGCTGCGGATCGGAGGGGATGCAATCGGCGCCCGCGTCATGCTCGAACAGGCGCTGCCCTTCGGCGCAGTCCCGGGCGAAAGCAGGAGTGGCGAGCGCCGCGAGAGCCACGAGAGTGGTGATAGCGAGTTTCATTGGTCTGGTATCCTTGCTTTCTGACTTGGTGGACCGCCTGTTTCGCGTGGGACGCAGCCACCACGGTGTCATTCGATGACCTGGACGAGGTCTCGGTTCGCCACATGCTGCTCGATCAGGTCGATTGCTGCGTGCAGTGATGCGAAGGATCCTGAGTAGGTTTCGGCCGCATCGAAATAGACGATCTGCCGGGCCTCACAGACCTCCAGGAACTGGCAGAACCCCGGAACCTGGGCATCGAGATTGTCGCGGATGAAGTTCCGGCCGGGCTTTTCGTCGGTCCAGGGATACCAGTAGGCGGCAAATAGGATGTCGGCGTCGATGATGTCGATGCGCTCGGCCGAGATGGGAACGCTGGTCGCGTGGTCGTAGGCACCCTCGAACCCCAGGAAGGCCTCGTCCACGACGTCGCGGCGGCTGAAACCGAGATCGTCGAGGACCTGGGTCAGGGCATAGAAATTGTTGTAAAGACCGATCTCGCTGTCGTCCGCATAGATCACGGCGACTTCGATCTCGGGGGCGTTGGGGATGCGCAAACGAACCGTCTCGATCCGCGCCTCATAGGCGGCCCGCGCGGCGTCGTATTCGGCCTCTACCCCCCCGGCATCAGCAATGATCCCCATGTAGTCGAGGAAGTCGACGTCGATGGGCAGAGATATCATCGGGGCGATCTGACCCAACTGATCGTATATCTCGGTATCCCACGGACGCGCGATGATGAGGTCGGGTTCGAGCGCGGCGAGACGCTCCAGATCGACCTCCCAGCCATAGAACGTGATGTCTGTGTCCTGCAGGTCGATATCGAGAAGCGAGGACACGAGGTCGCTGAAATAGGCGTCCTCGGTCGGATGGCCTTCGGAGGCCACGATTCGGTCCATGGCACCAAGGTCCATCAGCGTCAATGTCGCCGTCAGGCGGTGCAACGACGCGATCCGCTGCGGATTTTCGGGGATGCAGGTCTCGCCCGCAGCATGTTCGAACAGGCGCTGGCCCTCGGGGCAATCCTGCGCGAGGGCGGGGGTTGCAGCAAATGCCACAAGCGCGGCAAGGACGGTAAGGTTGGGTTTCATGTGACTTTCCTTTCGGTTGAATGTGGTTATGGGTAGCCCGAGCAGGTCATGGCAGACGAGACCGTCACTCCACGACAAGATCCCGGTTCAGATCATCGCGCGTCACCACCTCGGCAATCCGCTCGAGCCCATGGCCGATACCCGTCCATGAGAACCCCCCAGCTTTTTGTCCTTCAATGTTGAAGATCTTGCTCGCCTGCGCGACCGGCAGAGCCTGAACCAGCGGATCGGCGAGGAAGTCTTCGAAGATCGCCGAGTGCCCCGTTTCGTCGTGATCCCAGGTGACGAGAAACATGACGTCGGCCGCATGCTCGGGAAGCGCTTCGTAGGTTATGCGCTCATAAGGGTTTTCGGGGTCAAGAGGGCGCTCGGGCGGGGTCATGGTGGGATCGAGATACTCGCGGATCACGCCCCATCCGCCCTGCGGCTCCATCCGATAGAAAGTCCGGTCGGTATCCTGCGTGGCGATGATCGAAAGCGTCGTGCGCTCGAAATCGGCTCCGAGCGTCTCGCGCACGCCTTCGGCGACGGCTTCAAGCTCGGTTTGCTGCTCCCGCGCTCGCTCGGTCCGATTGACCGCATCAGCCAACATCAGAAGCGTGTCGTCCGCCGGGTATTCGAACATGTCGAGGATTACCGTCGGAGCGATCTTCGAAAATATCTCGTAGTTCGTCTCGGGATAAGGCGAGCCGATGATCAGATCGGGGTTCTGCGCGGCAACCGCCTCGGGGTCGGGGCTGCCGTATGTGCCCACCCATTCAATAGAAGATGTATCGTACGCGCCCATGCGCCGGAAAATCTGATCGCCGCTGTCGTCGATGTGTCCCGCGCTGGCGACCGGGGTCACGCCGAGTTCCGTCATCAGAGGCAACAGCGCATTGATGTCCGTCAGCGTGACGATCCGCTGCGGGTCCGCGGGGATGCAACCGGTGCCCGCGTGGTGCTCGAACAGGCGCAGGCCCTTGGAGCAATCCTGGGCCAGGGCAGAAGAAGTGAGCAAGAAGCTGGTGAGAATAAAGACCATTGTAAGTTGGTTCTTCATCAGTTTTTCTCCATCAGAGAGATCGCATTTCTTAGCGTGTCATTCTGCGTCCATCGGCGCGAAATCGCGGCCGGCGATGTGGGTGACGACGTAATTGATATTGTACTGAAGCGTGGTGAAGCTCTGTGGGGAGGCATGCTCGCGCGGAAGGGCGATGAACTGCCCCTCGCGGCAGGCATGCAGTGCCACGCAATATCCCGGCACCATCTCGGCCCAGCGGGAGAGCATATTCGCCGGGCTATCATCTTGGTCGATGCGAAAAGTGTCGATGACGAAATCGCCGTCGTAGCGCTCAATCACCTCGGGACTGATGATCTCCTCGTCGGTCCCATTTGCACGCATTGCGTCCACCGGCGCGGGACGGGCGAAGCCGATATCGTCCAGCACAGTGGTCAACGCGCCGTAATCTGCGTAGACATGGACCTTTCCGTCGTAGCCCTGAGCTTGAATGTGGGAGACCGTGATCTCGCCCGCCTCAGGGATAAAGTCCTTGGCTTGCTCGATGGCATCGCGATAGGCGCCGATCCGTGTCTCGTAGCGATCCACGATTCCTGCCGCGCCGGCAATCATCCGGATCTTTTCCAAAGCGTCCTCGGGGCGACATGGGACGTAAACGGTGGCTGTTATTGCGGCGAGCTGGTCGTAGATATCGTCCTGACATCCCGACAGACCGATGATCAGGTCGGGCTGTAGTGCGGCTATGGCCTCCAAGTCGAACTGAGCCCACTGACCGACGAAGTCGATGTCGGAATTCTCGAAAGAGGTGTGCAGGATGGTCTCCACCGCGCGCAGGTAGCGGCTGCCGTCGGGCCGCACGCGCCCAAGGCTGCCCACCGGCGGCTTGCCCAGCTCTACCAGCGGCAAGGTGATCGACGTGTCATGCAGCGCAACGATGCGCTGCGGACTGGCTGGAATAGTCACCTCGCGGCCTGCGCTGTCAGTGAAAATACGAGTTTCCTGCGCCGTGGCCGGTAGCGAGAGGCCAGAGAGCAGAAAAGCGATTGCCAGGTACTTTTTCATTCTGTGTCGCTCCTCACGTTCATTTCTCGGATGGGCATTGATCCCGGCGCCGGATTCACTCCGGAATTGACACGATGTCGGTGGAACTCGTGGCAGCGAGGACCACCAAGGCGAGGCTCATCAGCGCGTCATAGGAGGCCGACGTCGCCTCGGCCCGCGGCAGGATCACCATCTGGTCCTCGCGGCAGGCATGCAGCGTCTCGCACCAACCCGGAAACAGTCGTTCCATCGCGGCGCGCGCATCGGCGGGCGTCTGGTCCTGGTCGGTACGGTAGGTGAGAAAGATCACGTCGGCGTCGAGTTCGGGCATCGCCTCTGCCGAGAATGTCTGCGCGCCTCCGACACCGATGGCATCGACGGCGGGCGGGAACTTGAAGCCCGCGTCTCGCAGCACGGTGCCGAGAGCGGAATAGGTGTGCTGGACGTAGATACCGTCGTTAATGCCCTGGATAACATTCACCCGAATGTCGCCGGTATTTACGAGCCGCTGGATCTGGTCGATCTGCGCCTGATACCGTGTCTCCAGTCGTGCCAGCCGCTCTGTCGTGCCTGTGGCCTCCGCCAGCAGCGGAAAGACACCCAGCGTCTGCCGTTCTGTGGTGTCAACGACGACCGTGGGCGCGATTGCCGAGAGCCGATCGACCGACGCGTTCTGCCATGTTGAGGTGATGATCAGGTCGGGCGAAACCTCCGCTACCGCTTCGATATCGGCCGGGTTGGTGCCGAGGAAGGAGATGTTGGAATTGTCGAAGTCAAAGCCCGTCACGGTGATCGATCCGCGAATGAAGGGCTCGCCCTCAGTGGTCGTGCGCCCATGGCTTCCCACCGGCAGGACCCCCAGTTCGATCAGCGGGGTACCGAGGTTCTTGTCGTGCAGGACGGCTATGCGCTCCGGATCGACCGGAACGTCCACTGTGCGACCCAAATCATCGGTGATTGTCCGCGTCTCCTGCGCGAGGGCCGGCATGGACAGTGCAGCGAGCGCCGCGAGGGTGATGAGCGTGGTTCTCATGGGTCTTGCCTTTCGGTTGCGGACGGCGCGGCACAGAAATCGCCGCGCCCGGAAAATCCGGGAGGGGCCCGCCAATGAGCCCCGACGACAAGATCATATCGACAGCATCGCGCTGTTGCCCGTCCGCCAGCGGCAGCGATCGAAGGCATGCGCGTTTGAAACGGCCGATCGACGCGCAGTCGAGGAAATGCGCCTCGTCTTTTTCTGCGCTTCTCTAGCGCTTGGCTACATTCGGCATCGGGCTGATCAATGTTCGGATACGGTGAGGTGAGAGAGATCATGACGACTTCACTCAAACCCGCGGCCGGCGGTTATCGCCGTCAGGAAATCGATAGACCGATCGAGGGACTCGAACGTGTAGCCGACAAGAATGTCGCGCTCATACCAGAAGTGATTACCTGTCTCGACGCCATCCAGGTTGCGCCAAAAAGGCGCCACGCTGTCCCACTGCTCTTTCAGCATCGGAATTGTCTGCCCAAAGCGCGGCGCTCGGCTCGAAATCAGCACATCACCATCAAACTCCTGAATGCGTTCGACGCTGACACCACTGAGCCCCTCGGTGGCCTCCGTTTGGATCGTGGGCTTGGCGAAGCCTATGTCGTTGATGACCTGGTCGATCGCGCCCCAGTTCGGATAATACCAAAGGCCGTCATCCCAAAGATCGAAGCGCGACAGCGTGATCTCTGACGGGGTGCCGATGACCTCTCGCGCCTCGGCAATCCGGCTCTCATAACGTGCAAGCTCGGTGTCGAATGTGTCGCTCATATTCGCGGCGTCGGCGAGCCACTCCAAATGTTCGAGGAACGGCATGTTGGGCGGGATAATAACGGTTGGTGCAATAGCCTTAAGCTGGTCGTAGATTTCCTCATTCCAGATGCGCCCGATGATGAGATCAGGCTGCTCGGCCGCCAACGCTTCAACGTCTATCGTCGCGCGGTCGCTGAAATATTCGACGCCCGATGCCTCGATGAACTGCTGTCTGAAGATGTCGGCAGCGCCGCGAATATACGTCGTCCCATCCTCCATCCGGTTCATGACCGTAAGCGCGATCGGCGCGCCGATATCCAGCAGCGGCGTGGTAATCTGGTCGCCGCGGAGGCTGGCGATGCGCTGTGGATCCTCAGGTATGCAGCTCGTCTCCAAATGGTGTTCGAAGGCGCGCAAACCCTCACCACAATCCTGAGCAAGAGCCGGTGTGGCGAGGGTCACTACGAGCGCAACGGCTGAGGTATATGCGAGTTTCATGACGACTTTCTGGTCTGAAGATCGGGAATGGGACTGTCGTAGAGGTTGGATCGGCGCTGCTTCGCGTCTCGTGCGAGGCGGGGTCACGGCGCCTGCCAAGGTCTGGCTCATGGCAGCGCCTCCAGTGACAGAAGCTCACCGTGCCAGGCATCGAAACCAGCATGCGGTACATTATCGGCCAAGTCCGTGCAGGCGTTGTAGGCGTAGCTCCGCTCGGGTCGGCAAATTACTTCGGCGCAGTGCCCGGCCACCTCGACCAAGAAGCGCCGGGCTGAAGCGGGGCCTTCTAGTTCGGCGATTTGCGCCACTGCGTGGGGGTGCTCTGGTGCGATAGCCCTGAGCGTCAGCACCTCGGCGGTCTGGGCCGCGACATCGAATTGAGCGCTGCCCCGAAAGCAGGGAACATACGGGCGGTCCTCAGCTTCAGCGGAAAGAAAGTCGGGCGCGTCAGCGGGCGCGACCCGCCCATATTTACGGCGAGACGGCAGGGTTGCGACGGTGCTTGCAAAACGGCAGCCGCCAAGATGGCTTGCCTCCCAAACGCAAAAATCGCCGCGGCGTGCAGCCTCTGTCGCCAATGCCTTGTAGGTGGCGAATCCGAACTTTGCGCAGCAGCGGTCATGCTTGCCGTGGGTGCAAACGAGGACTGTACGCGGCTCCATGCTGCGCGGAGAAAACCGCTCCATGACGGACAGCCCCCGCGGGACGGCATCGACAAAGCCCGGTAAGTCGCCCGTGGCCAGATGAAACGCCAGCCGATCCGGCATAAGCAAGACCGTATGGCGCGCGTCCGGCTCGCCTTTGCGGTCTATTAGACTGACATTCCAGCCCGCGTCCTGAACCCGATCGATGGCATCGAGCAGATCCTGCGGCATTCCCTCTGCCGCAAATCGACTGTAGCGCCACGCAGCTTTCGGCCACCGGATCAGGATCTTGCGCTCTGGAAAACCTCCCCTGCCGGCCAAGTCCTCGCCCATGGCACGACTGTGATCGGCGCAGAAAGTTGCGCCGTGGGTATCCGGAATAATAGCATCCTGGGGCATGACAGGCTCCTTTCAAAAACGCGCGACGCGCAACCTAATGGTTCCATCAGTTGTTCAGCGGCACGAAATCTCGGGTCGCTATATTCGCCAGAACGATTGCGAGTGTATTTTCGAGCGCGCGGAAGCTGACGCCTCGCATGGTTTCCCGGTCGAGAAGTAAATGCTGATTGTGGCGGGGTGCATGAAGGATCTCGTCCCAGCCAGGGACCAGGTCGTCCCACTCTGCAAGGCGGGTACTGGGCGGCTGGTCGAATGCGATATTGTAAGTGCCGACCATAAAGTCTGAGTCGATCTGCGGCAAAATTTCGGGACTCAACTCAGCATTGCCGTCTTTGAGTTGCGCGATCACCGGCGGTGTGACGAAACCAAGTTCGTCGATCACGTGGCTGAGGGCCGCGTAATCCTTGTAGACCCAGAGCTTTCCGTCGAAAGCCTCGGCCACGGCGACGCTGACTTCTGACGAATCGCCGATCATGTCCTCGACGACGCGCCGGCCGTCGGCGAGCTGCGTGTTAAATTGCGAGAGGCGGTCCTCGTACTCCTCCAGCACACCGCCGGCATCTGCGATCTTCTCGAACCGCTGCAAAAGGGGATTGCTCCAAATCCCAATCACCACAGTGGGCGCGATAATCGAGAGCTGGTCATAGATGTCAGTCTGCCAATCGGGTATCAGAATGAGATCAGGGTCGGCCCCTGCAATCGCCTCGAGATCAGGATTGTTCGGATCACCAACCCAAGTCAGGTCAGAGTCGGAGAACGTCAGCCCGAAGATATCGTAGGCGCCGCGTGGGTACGGCAGACCGTCGTTCTTGGAGCCGTCCACTCGGCCCGAAGAGCCGACAAGATTCGCACCCAGCTCCCAAAGCGGCGCCGTGAACTGTTCGCCGCGCAGGGACACAATGCGCTCCGGGGTTTCGGGGATGCAGGTCTGGCCATGGTCATGAACGAAAAGGCGTTGGCCTTCGGCGCAATCCTGGGCAACTGCAGATGACCCCATGGCGGCGGCAAAAAAGGCAAAGACGATCGCGTTTTTCAATGCAGCATGTCCTCTTTTTTGGGCGATGACCGGAGTGGTCACCGAAGAGGACCGGACCGCTCTCGCGGCCCGGTCCTTCGTTAGAAACTGACCGAGAACCCGGCGCCGATCAGCGTGTCATCGCCCGACGGCGCCGACAGTCGTGACGCCCCGATATCGAGAGTCAGGCGGTCCGGAATGACGGCGTACTCTGCCGAGAGACCGTAGGTTGTTTGATGCTCAGTCGAAAAATCTGCCGTCGAGAAGTCGGCCACTTGGGCGCGGGTAACCCCGCCGCCGATCAGCAGACGGTCGGTTGCCTGCCAATCGAGCCCGAGTGCGAGACCAAATTGCGTCGTGTCTGTTCCCTCATAGAACTGGGCCGATCCGGACGCGCTGTAGATCAGATCACCAATCCCATAGGTCGCCCCTGCCTGGACGACAGTTGCATGCGCGCCGCCATGATCTGGCGTCCCAAAGTAGTCGGTGACGCGCTCGAACCCGATTGTGTATTCGAGGCTGTTGCCGCTGACGTCGCCGGCATAGGCGAGCGCCAGGCTGAATGTCCGACTGGGATCACCCGCCGATAGATCCTCATCGGGCGGGTTGGACAGGCTTGCATAGACCGTGTAGCCGTTGAAGTCGGGCGTATTGTAGAGGAGCGTGGATTGGAACCCGAAGCTCTCACAGCTTCCGAAATTCGTCAGGTCGTCGGCAGCGAAGTTCGTGGTACCGCCTGGTGCCGTTATGCAGCTGAAGCCAACGGCGCTGTCGATGTCTCCGTAGGCCAAACGCCCGATTGCGTCCGACTCGATGAATAAAGCGTAGGCGTCACGGAAGAATTCTTCGGTTTCGCGGAGATAGGTACTCTCATATTCCGCACCGAACGACAGGCCGCCCGGTGTGGTAATTGTGAGCGAGCTGAAAGTATACGGGTCATCAGCTCCAAACTCCTTTTCGTCATTGGAACTCGTATAAAGCTCAGGTGCCAAATACGCCTCGACACTCCAGCCACTATCGGCAGTCGTCGTCAACGTGAACTCCGGGTAGAGACCCACGTAGCTGTCACTCCCGTTCATATCGCTTTCGGCGATGTACCCATCTGCACTGAAACCGAAGCTCAGCTCGGTATCGGCACACGCTTGCGCTGCAATCATTGACGCCGAACAGGCGAGAAACCCGGCCATACCACCGCGCGCGAATCTAATTTGCCTTCCCATGTATCCCTCATCACCAGTCTTTTTTGGGTTTCAAAGCTGGCTGGCGATGGGGCTGGCGCGCCTTCGAACGAATCTTGACTAAAATAGTCGGAAACAAGATTCAAGGTAATAAACGTAAAAGATGTCCGCACAGGAGATCTTTAAAGTTGTGTTCTCGTTTGGCTGCGCAGCAGAACCATCACAAAGACCGGCACCCCGACGAGCGCCGTGACGATCCCGGCTGGGATCTGAACGGGTGCGAACAGCGCGCGTCCGATCAGGTCCGCACCTGAGACCATCACCGCGCCCACAAGCCCCGTCAGAACAAGTTGGAGTCCCAGGCCAGTGTGAACCAGCCGTCGCGCCAGGTGCGGGGCGATCAAACCGACAAAACCAAGCGGGCCGACGGCCGACACTGCAATGGCCGCCAAAGCCACGGCGAGGGTGATCAGAATGATCCGTGCCGGGCGCACGGCCACGCCGAGCCCGGTCGCCATGTCCGGCCCGAAGCGAAGTGCGCGCATCGGTCCCACCGCCCAAATCACAGCCGGAACGAGTAACACGGTCAGAAGCGACAGCATTCGGACCTCGCCCCAGCCCGCCGCATGTATGCTGCCGGCCAGCCAACCAAGAGCCGACAAAGCCTGATCGACTTGCCCATAGGTCAGCATGGCCGAAGTGATCGCTGAAATAAAGGCGGCGATGCCGATGCCGGTCAGGATAAAGCGCATGGTCGCGCCCCCTGCCCGCTTCATGGCGATCCATTGAATGATCGCCGCGACGACAAGTGCGCCACCGAATGCATACAACGGTCGCAAAGGACCGTCCGCACCTGGAAAGGCGACGATGATTGCGACGACAGCCAACGATGCCCCCTGGCTGACGCCAACGAGCGAGGGGTCAGCCAAGGGATTGAGCGTAACATTCTGCAGGATCGCTCCTGACAGACCAAGAAGCGCACCGACAAGAAGCGCAGCCAGAAGACGTGGAAACCGAAACTGCCAGACAACAGTGGAAGCTGTCTCTTCCGGCGGCACACCCGTCAATGTGGCCCAGACACCTGGCAAATCGAGCGGATAGCTTCCAGACATCAAACTGATCGCAACGATCCCGAGGATGACCGCCGACAATCCTGACACGGCCAGAAGACCCTTGATCGGAACTGCCAGCGCTATTCGCTCGCCCGCGCTTCGCAGGATCAATGCGTCATTCATAGCCGCGTCCTCACCAACCAGATAAAGAAAGGCGCGCCGAGAAGCGCGGTTACGATGCCTGTCGAAACCTCGACCGGCGCAAGCACCAACCGCGCCGCGATATCGACCAGCAGCAGATAGGCTGCACCGATGCCGGCCGAATACGGCACGACGAGCCGGTAGTCCGACCCGACGAGCAGTCGTGCGACGTGCGGGATGACGAGCCCGACAAATCCAAGCGGCCCCGCAACGGCGACCGACGCAGCCGTCAACACAACCACGCAGATGAGAACAATAATCTTCAGTCGCGCGATATCGACGCCGAGGCCAATCGCCGTTTCTTCGCCCATGGCGAGCGCGGTGACCTGACGCGCGACCGCGAATGAGATCAACAGTCCAGCGGCAAACCATGGCAAGCACCACAAAAAGACGTCCATCTGGCGACCGGCCAAGGTGCCGGTCAGCCAGACGCGCAGGCTCTCGAAAGTCTGCTCGTCCATGAGCTGCATCAGGGTGATGAGGGCGCCGAGAAAAGCGGTCACCGCGGCGCCGGAGAGAATTAGCGACAACGGTGTTGCCCCACCAGGCACCCGCGCCGCGATAGTCCAAACCATAACCGCGCCCCCGAGCGCTCCCAACGCTGCAACAGCCGGGATCCAGCCAGGCGCCGCGAGGCCGAAGAACCCGATCGCGGCCACGACAGCAAATGATGCCCCAGCCAGCAATCCCAGAAGGCCCGGCTCGGCCAGGGGGTTTCGGGTCACGCCCTGCATCAGAGCTCCGGCAACTGAGAGCGATGCACCCACGCTGATCGCGAAGATTGCGCGCGGCAGGCGTAAATTACGGATCACGACATGATCGAACTCGGTCTGGTCGAAGGCCCAGAACGATTGCGCGACGGTCAATAAAGGGATCGCCTTGGCGCCGACAGCGATATGCCACAGGAATAGCAGGAGGATGCCGCCGATCACGACCGGTGGTCCCAGGTAGAGTGCGCGCGACATCATTCCGCCGCGCGCGCCTGAATTCGGGTTCGAGGGATGCACACGGGCCGACCGGTCTCGGGGTCCGCGATCACCTGCGCATCTAAATCAAAGACATGGCTCAGGTTGTCTCCCGACACCGTCTCGCCCGGTAGTCCCTCCTGGACGATGCAGCCGTCCCGCATCATCACGATACGGTCCGCATAGGCGGCGGCCATATTCAATTCATGCAAGACTACGACCAGTGTCCGCCCTTTCTCGCGCGCGATCCGGTAGAGCAGCGACATGATATCGACCTGGACACGCAAATCGAGAAACGTCGTCGGCTCGTCGAGCAGGATCACCTCGGTGTCCTGTGCCAACACCATCGCTATCCAGCACCGCTGGCGCTGACCACCGGAAAGCGATGCTACAGGCCGGTCGGCCAGCTCGGCAACGTCGGTTAATGCCATTGCCTCATCGACGGCATCAGCATCCTTGCGTGTCCATTGTCGCAAAAGCGACTGATGCGGAAAGCGTCCTTGCGCCACCAGCTCGCGCACTGACAAGCCCTCGGGCGCGATCGGTCCTTGCGGCAGAAGTGCCATCTTCTGTGCAATCTGGCGCGTGGGCACATCGGCCAACGGCGCTCCAAACAGTTCAATCCGACCAGATCCGGGTTTGAGGATCCGTGCAAGAACCTTGAGCAAGGTAGACTTGCCACAACCGTTCGGTCCGACCAGCGCAGTTATCCCTCCGTCCAGAGCGCAGAAATCCACGTCGTGCAGGATGCGTTCCGTGCTGTATCCCGCGCAGATGCCGGCGCAACGAATAGCCGATCCTGGCCCTCTAACCGACCCGTCGCGCGTCACGGCAGGATCCGCAGATTCTTCCATGTGAGGCATCCTTTCCTCGCCCATACTCGGAAAGGCATACTATTTTTGTCGGCTTTTGCAAGGTGCCATAATTCCATGTGACACTCTCACCCTATGCGCTCACTTAGCGGCCTAATGGTCGCACAGCCCGCGACAGGCTGGCGACTAACTTGGGATGGTAGCATAACGGCCCTGTGCAGGTCGAAGTGTCTGGACAAAGGAATTTTTTGACCATTCGTCGCAATGCGCACGAGCGGCCGGGAGGAGGCTAAAATCAGTCTTTGCCATGAAGGCAAGTGCCAGCATACCGTGCAGCGGCGACGTCGCTGCATAAGGAGGCCCATGCGCAACCTTCGCAAGCCGACCTCAAGCGCATGTCGGCAAACGCGCTGCGCAGATACTGAATCGATGCGTCGTCCAGCGAAAGCCGCGCCCCCGACCTAACTGTGATCTGCAGCACCTTCCCGATGTCGTCCGACGCGGCCCGGTCCCGCGCAATCACGCTGTCACGGCGGCAATGCGCGTCTTCTTCATGGAGCAGGGGCGCGCAGATATCGTCGGGACCATCGACGATCTCGATCTCTTCCCCCGCGGATACGCGCTCGATGATCGCTGCCATGTTGGCCGTGAAGGCAGGGGAATATCCCCTACCAACATGGGTTAGAATGCATAGAAGATGGTGGGGCCGAAGCAGCACCGTCATGCGTCGGTATGCTTCATCCTGCCGTGGATCAGCTTGAGCACCATCGCGCCGAGCGCAGACTTCAGAACGGCACCGAGGAGGAACGGCACGACACCGGCCATGATAGCCTGCTCGGGGCCAATGAGCACCGCCAGCCACGTTGCGCCCAAGGCAAGGCAGGCTGCATTGCTGACGAGCATGCCGACGAAGGCCAGTCCGACGCGCTTCCCATTCCAGCCGCGTTCGGCCAGCCAACCCACGATCATGCCTGCAACAGGGAATGCGAAAAGGTACCCGCCCGTCGGCCCTATGAAGTGCTGCGCACCCGAAGCGCCCCCGGCCAGAACGGGCAGACCCAGAGCCCCCTCGACAAGCCAGGCCGTGATCGTGATGCCGCCGAGCCGCCACCCGTAGAGCGCGCCGATCAGGGCCACCGCAAAGGTCTGCAATGTTACGGGAACAGGCACCATCGGAACCTCGACATAGGACGAAAGCGCCAGGAACACGGTTCCCAAGACCACCGCGCCAAACTTCCAGGCGAGTGAGCGATTGCGAATGTCTAACGAGGTGCGTGCAGCACCGGCTGGCGTGGCGGCTGAGGTCATCGTGCGATCATCCTTTTCAAAATTATAGATAGAATCTCTATCCGATATCTAACTTTTGTCGGGAACGTGGATGCATCGCAAGGGACGCCGTAAAATCGAGCGATCCAGAAGTCTGCCAAAGGCATGGCCGAGTTAACGCTCCCTGCCGAAAGGCCTGCTCTAGCGCGCCTTCGAGCCCATCCATGTCACGTGCCGCGCCAGAATCGAGGCGGCAAGGTCCACATTTCTGGCCCGCAGGGCAACAAGGATCGCGCGATGATCGCGGTCAGTCGGAATTTCCCATTCCGCGCTCCACCCAGAGAACAGGAAACGCGCACTCACTACGTGCAGATCATCGATCGAACGCATTAGGCGGGGCATCCCGCAGGGTGTCAGTATGGTACGATGAAACTTACGGTTCTCCGCCTCCCAGCCATATACATCGCCGGCGCGATCGCCTGCACGGGTGGCTTCCTCTGCTTCATCCAAGATGGAAGCCGTGAGGTGCGGCGCGGCGTTGCGAAGCGCTAGCACTTCGAGCGCCCCGCGCATCTGTGCGACCTCTCGAATCTCGTCGAACCCGAAAGCCGCAACCCGAACTCCGCGGCGAGGTTCGCTCTCGACAAGCCCCTGAGACTCAAGCCGACGGAAGGCTTCTCGCACTGGTACGTGGCTGACGCCGAACTCCTGAGCAATGTGATCCTGCCGCAGACGCTCTCCCGCGGCGATCTGTCCGGACACGATACGGCGGGAAAGCTCGCGATTAATCCGCGCGGCGTGGGAATCTGCTTTAGCAACCATGATAGATTATCGATAATTCACACCAGGATGGACGTCTAGGTGGGGATCAGCCTCGCGTAATTCTAAAGATGCAACGCCCTATCCCCCGTCACAACCGCCGCGTAGTCGTGTCCCTCCGCGTGGGCGCACTCCACAGAGGTCTCGCATTTTTCTGAATTTGCTTGATACACATGTGCCAAGCAAAAACCTTAAGTGATAGGCATGACCAATCTTGGCAACAACGCCGGTGCCGGATGCCAAGGCATCTAGTCGAGACTGATCTTAGGGAGTGAATAGCCCCGAATTTCTTAGACGCCCTCGTTCCTCAGTTTCTGCTGCCGCTCGAACTCGAGGGGCGACAGCATTCCGTTCCGCGCGTGCTTGCGCTTCGGGTTGTAGAACATCTCGATGTAGTCGAACACGTCTCGCCTGGCTTCCTCTCGGGTGCGGTAGCTGCGCCGCCTGATCCTCTCGCGCTTGAGCAGGTTGAAGAAGCTCTCGGCGACGGCGTTATCGTGGCAGTTGCCTCGACGGCTCATGGAGTGCTCGAGGTCATGGGCTTTCAGGAAAGCGGCCCAGTCCATGCTGGTGAACTGACTTCCCTGATCGGAGTGGATCAGCACCTTAGCCTTCGGCTTCCTCCGCCATGTGGCCATGAGCAGAGCCTGGAGCACGACGTCGGTCGTCTGGCGCGACTGCATGGACCATCCGACCACGCGCCGAGAGAACAGGTCTATTACGACAGCGAGGTAGGCGAAGCCTTCCTGGGTGCGGATGTAGGTTCTTTAATTGATCCTCCGCGCTCGTTCAGTTTGCTGTCGGCGTCGGCGGCCTGCAAGGTTCTTTCCGAAGTCGCCGATGTGGCGCTTCATCTCGGCGTTCAAGGCTCGGGCGTCCCGAAGGTGAAATGCGCGGTCCGAAGTCGGCCGCAAGTAGATCGCGCGGGCTCGTCCCGTTGCCTGCCACCGTCAGCCGACGCGGCAACTGCTGGGGCGGGGTCTCGAATAGGCCGCCCTAAATCGTCATCGACATAAGCTTCATGCCTCCCGTTCCTGGTAGACGTCGCCGGAGATCCAGATCGCGTGCATGATGACCGCGAGCTTGCGGGCCAGCGCGACAACCGCCTTCTTGTGGCTTGTCCGCTGCTTCACGGCCATGGCCCAGCCCCTGAGTGCCTGGCCGCGGCCGGGCTTCACGCGGCATAGCAGCGCATTCGCCGCTTCGTAGAGCATCGTTCGCAAGAGCCGGTCGCCGCGCTTGGAGATCCGACCGCCATAGTCAACGGCGCCCGACTGATGGCGCCGGGACGTCAGCCCCGCGTAGGCCCCGACCGAGCGCGACTTGGCGAACCGCCCTGGCGCGTCGATGGTGGCTACGAAGGTCGCCGCCGCCACCGTCCCGACGCCGGGCACGGTCATCAGTCGCCGGCAAGCATCCGAGGCCTTCACCTGACGGACCAGTTCCTTGGTCAGCGCGGCCGCCTGGCGAAGCGCCTCCGTGCGTACCGCCAGAAGCGGTAAGATGATCGGGGTCAGCCCGTCCTGGTCTTCCAGGACCGCGCGAATACGCCCCTCGTAGGTCCGAGGCTGCGCGGGCACGCGCAGCCCGAAGCTCGCGAGCAGGCCACGAATGGTGTTCTCGGCGTTACGCCGTGCCCCTATGGCGGCATCCCGGGCCAAGAGCAGCGCGCGCCTCTCCTGCGCATGGCGGCTTTTAACCTCGACCTTCCGGTAGAAGCCCGTGCGCGCCAGGTCGGCGAGCATCGCCGCGTCATTCGCGTCCGTCTTGTTGTGCATCTGGCTGAGCACCGCGTGAGCTTGACGGGCATCCACGCAGATGGCCGGGAGTCCCCGCAGCGTCAACTCGCCGTGCAGCCAGTTCGACATCCGCCCGGTCTCGAGAACCACGCGTGCGAGCGAGCCCCGGAAATCCTCGAGCGCTGCACAGATCACGTCCGGCTCCGTCGCGACCTCGCATGCACGATCAACCCCGCCATCGGTGCGCCGCACACAAATCGCCGTGGCATCCTTGGAGACGTCCAGGCCCACATAGTATCGTTCTTCCATATCCACTCTCCTTCATCCTCGGCCACAATGGACCGTCAGAGAGCGCGGGGGATCAATTACTCAGAGTGATGTCGGTCACCCAGACATTATCCGGCGCCTCCACGTCGAATTGCCGATCCAGAGTGTTGTCGACCACGACCGAGGGTTTGCCACCATACTTCCCGGGTCGGCGCTTGTAGCCGATCTGTGCTGTGATCCCGGCCAGCCTGGTCAGGCGCGCGACGCGGTTCAGGCAGACGTCTTCGCCCTGTTCGAGAAGATCGTCGTGAAGTTTGCGGTGCCCATAGACCTTGCCGCTTTCGACCCAGGCCTCCTTCAGCAGTTCGGTCTGGCGGGCGTCTTCCTGGGCACGCTTGCGGGGCGGCGCCTTCAACCACGCATAGAAGCCGCTCGGCTGGATGCGCAGACACCGGCACATCGCCCGGACGGAGAACTGCCCGCGATGCTCGGCCACGAACGCGTATCTCACTTGGCATCCTTGGCGAAATACGCAGTCGCCTTCCTAAGAAACAGCCGGTTCAGGCAAAACGGGCGCCAAGGCGTAGCCCAGGGTCTTGGCGCGCCGCTGGAGGTTCGCGAGAACGCGCTGGCGGTGTCGCTCATCATAGGCTGCGGCGCCTTGATCTTGATAGGTCATGCCATGCCGCACAGCGTTGTAAAACAGCACTGCGATCTTGCGCGCTGTCGCCGTGACCGCCTTCTGCTTGCCAATGCGTGATGACAACCGCCGATAGAACGCGCCCAATGCCGTGTCGCTTCGGCCAATCGTGACTGCCGCCAGACGCAGGAGTGCAGCGGCACGACTGGAGGATCGGCGTGTCCGAGAGGACAGCAGCTTACCCCCAGAGATCTTGTTGCCCGGGGCCAGACAGAGCCACGACGTGAAGTGCTTGGCGCTTTTCCAGGCGCACAGGTCCGTGCCGCATTCGGCCACAAGCTTCAGAGCCAGCGATGGCCCAAGCCCGTGGATCTGCGTCAGGTCCGTGCCCAACACCCCGTAAAGTGCGGCCCGAACATCGAAGGACGGTGCATTGTGCTGCCTGCCTTTGATCCGTGCCTTCGGCAGCGGAGCCAGATCATCGTCTGCCCGGACAGTAAGCGCTCCAACCGCCGCCTCCAGCCTTCGGTCGCACACCTCGATCTGTGCTTTGAAAAAGTCGTAAAGTTCCAGAGACTGAGTAAGCGCGAAGACATGCTCCTCACGGTCGTTGCCGACCAGCGCGGCTTTGATCGTCTCGGTGGACGCTTTGCAGCGCAGATCACGATGAGCGGCGAGAACCTCCGGATCGCGCTCGCCGGCGACGATGGCACGGATGATCCGCATGCCTGTTGCGCCGGTGATGTCGGACACGACGTGATGCAGCTGCAGGTTCATCTCCATCAGCGCCTTCTGCATGTGTTGAATATGAGCGGCCGCATACTCTGTGAGACGTTCGCGCTGGCGCATGTAAGCACGCAGGGTTGCGATCTCGGCTTCGGGGCGGAAACTACCACGCAGCAGGCCGTAGGAATGCAACTGGCGCAGCCATCCTGCATCGCTGACATCGGTTTTGCGGCCGGGCACGTTCTTGGCATAACGGGCGTTCACCAGGATCACCTCGAAGCCTCGGGCCTCGAGGATCTCGAACGCCGGGATCCAGTAGACGCCGGTGGATTCCATGGCCAAGCTGGTGACGCCGCAAGACCGGAACCAGTCGGCGAGGTCGTGCAGATCCTGGGTGAACGTGCCGAAGGCGCGCACCGGCATGTCACAGCTGGACGGGTTTACCGCTGCCATGTGCATCGTCGAGCCGATGTCGATCGCGGCCGCATTGGGATTGACCATCTTCAGGTCCGGGTGGTCGCCGGTCGTAAGTCTGGGCATGACATCTCCTCCGTTCAGAACGAAGGGCGTGGGCCATGCAAGTTCGTCATCTTCCTATCCGGGATCGCCGCGATGGCGGCGTCACCACTCTCAAGTGCGCATCAGCCCATGTGCCACGTTTTTTAACGGGGTCCAGCCCACCAATAAGCGATCGGTAACTGCCCTTCGGGCGAAGCGTAGCACAGGCTGTTACTACCGCGCACAGGCGGGCTGCGGCCCGGAACGGTTTTTTAGGATCTCCCGCTCCTCCGTCACTCTCAGGAGTTCACGCTTGAGCCGACGGATCTCCGTGTCCTTCTCCGCCTCTCCCGATAACGCCTTCGCGAACTTCTTCTTCCAAGCATAGAGCGAATACGGGCTGACCCCGAGACGCTCCGATACTTCCCTAACCGGGTAGCCCCGCTGGGTGATCTGCGCGACCGCGTCCCGCTTGAACTCGTCGCTGAACTTGCTGCTGCTCATCATGGCCTCCTTGCTTCAAAATTAGCGAAGAAGGCGTCCACGATACATGGGGCTATTCAGTCCAAGCCAGGCAACAAACTCCCGCCCTGATCGAAACGCCGACGGGTCCGGGATAGTCGCGGCAAAGGCCGTTGCGGTAATCGGCCCTATCCCCGGTATGGTCGCAAGCAAGCGACAGATCGAATTGGTTTTGTGGATCTCCGCTAACCGGATGTCGATCCCATCGATCTGCTGATTCAGCGCATCCAGTTGCCCGACGAGAGCATCCAAAGCGAAGCACGCATCCTCCGGTAGATCCTCTCGTATCTCGTCCTGCTTTGCGATGAGGGCATCGACCCGGTACCTACCCTGTGGGACGATAACTCCATATTCGGCCAAATGCGCCCGGAATGCACAAGCTGCCATCGTTCTCTGTCGGACCAGAAGCCCTCGGGCTCGGTGCGTCATCAGTCATCCTCCTCTTCTTGAACGACGACAAAGCGTAACGTAACCGGTGTTCTGATCACACCTTGCCGGGATAATTCCATGGCAGCAGGTCATCGACCTGGCTCTGCATGTGGCCCGTCGCGATAGCGCTGAGGGTAGCGGCCAACCAGGCGTGGGGATCGACGGCGTTGAGCTTGCAGGTCTCGATCAGCGAGGCGATGACAGCCCAATTTTTCGCCCCGGCATCGTGGCCGGCGAAGAGGGCGTTCTTCCGGTTCAACGCAATGGGGCGGATGGTCCGCTCGACGGTGTTGTTGTCGAGCTCAATCCGACCATCGGTCAGGAACAGGCAGAGGCCGTCCCAGTATTTGGCGATGTATTTTAGGGCCTCGCCCAGGGGCGATTTCGTCGCGACACGGGCGCGATGGTGGGTGAGCCAGGCCTCAACCTCGGCAATGATCGCTGCAGAGCGTTCCTGCCGCGCCGCAAGACGTGCTGCGGGATCACACCCGCGGACCTCGACTTCGATGCGATAGAGGTCGCCGACAAGCTTCACGCCCTCTTCGGCAATCGGCGCCGGACCGGCGCGGGTGATCTCGACCAGCTTGCGCCGGGCGTGCGCCCAGCAGAAAGCTAACCGGATATCGGGGCCGACCCGATCGGGGGCGAGCAACCGGTTGTAGCCGGCATAGCCGTCGACCTGTAGCACGCCGCCAAAGCCCTGTAAGATCCGCTCGGCATGGCATCCGCCGCGACCAGGTGCATAGCTGAAGGCTATTCCGAGCGGTGCTTCGCTGCCCCAGGGCCGGTCATCCCGCGCCAGCGCCCAGAAGTATCCAGTCTTGGTCTTCCGCTTGCCCGGATCGAGCACCGGGGCGCGGGTCTCGTCCATGAAGAGCTTGGTCGAGCGCTTCAGGTCTGCCATCAGGGCATCGAAGACAGGGCGTAACTCGAAGGCTGCCCGCCCGACCCAGTCCGCGAGCGTCGAGCGGTCGAGGACGACACCCTGGCGGCTGTAGATTTGCGCCTGGCGATACAGGGGAAGATGGTCGGCGTATTTGCTGACCAGGACATGCGCGACCGTCGCCTCGGTCGGCAGCCCACCGGGGATCAGACGTGCCGGCGCCGGTGCCTGCATGACGCCGTCAGTGCAGCTGCGGCACGCGTATTTGGGGCGGCGCGTCACGATCACCCGGAACTGGGCAGGGACGATGTCCAGCCGTTCCGACACGTCTTCGCCGATACAATGCAGGCAGCCCCCGCAGGCGCAGGTCAGGCTCTCGGGTTCGATCACTTCCTCGATGCGCGGCAGGTGGTCGGGCAGCGCCCCGCGATTGACCGCCCGGGGCTTGGCGCTCCGCCTGGCAGCCGGGGCATCGGCTTCTTCTTCTGCATGGACCGCGGCAATCGCCGTCTCCAGATCCTCCAGCGCCAGTTCAAACTGGTCCGGGTCACTCTTCTCCGACTTGCGTCCGAAGGCGGCCTGCTTGAAGGCCACGACCAGCTTCTCCAGCCGCTCGATCCGCTCATCCTTGCGCAGATTGCGCGCCTCTGAGGCGACCAGCATCGCCTTCAGGGCGTCAATGTCATCGGGCAGGTCGGCGGCACTCAGCATGGAGCCGATCTATCAGACCAGCCCCGGTTCCGCCCGCCCAAAGCACCACCCGAGTCATCCTGCCGCAGTCATTCGACGGTCTCGGGCGCGCGGGCCTCGATGGCCCGGACGCGCCGCCAGTCGAGCCCGGCAAACAGGGCTTCGAACTGGGCATGGCTGAGCGTCATGAGCCCGTCCCGGATAGCGGGCCAGGTGAAGCTGTGCTCCTCCAGCCGCTTGTAAGCCATCACCAGGCCGGTCCCGTCCCAATAGAGCAGCTTCAGCCGGTCCGCCCGCTTCGCGCGGAACACGAAGACCGTCCCGATGAAGGGCTCCTTGCGCAGCTCGTTCTTCACCAGAGCCGCCAACCCGTCATGCCCCTTGCGGAAGTCCACCGGTCTGGTGGCGACCAGGATCCGCACCCGGTTCGACGGGAAGATCATGCCGGAGCTGCCAACGCACGCACGATTGCGGCAATCCGTTCCGCCGAGGCCCCAGCCTCGAGCCGGATCGTCACCGCTCCCATGATGATCTCGGCAGGTCCGGAGGCGGGGGCCGCCTTCTCGAGGGCCGGTGGCGCGACAAGCATCGTGGCAAACTCGACCTCATCATCCGGCGCAGGCAGCACCAGCTTGCCCTGACGCGCCATCGTTCGCCATGAGGAAACATGGTTCGCCTGAATGCCATGTGTTCGCGCCACCGCTGCAACACTCGCCCCCGGCCGCAAAGTCTCCGCTACGATCCGGGCCTTCACCTCAGCCGGCCACTTCCGGTTCCGCCGACGGCTTCCACCAACCGTGAGAACCTCCAATGTAGCATCCATGGAGAAACTCCTTCCCATTTAACCCTGAAGGAGCCGATCTCAGATTTGGCCGGGCGCAGGAAGGTGGGGAGAAAACACCGGTTACGAAATTCTGCATCTGAACGCCATCTGAATCCAGACGCGGTGTGATGCCGCCATCCGGCGTCGAGAGGTACTGAGGACCGGTTTCGCAGTCCGTATGAAGGCCCATGCCTGAGCGCTCAGTACCATCTGTGCTATCGCGAGGATTCACCGTCTCACCAAAGATGCCAGCGAAAACAGCCAGGGCGGAAATCCCGCCCACGATTGTCCAGAAGATACGCTTCAGGAGGTTCCGGTAGACGACGCCGACAACGCTTTCGAGTCCGTTCCTGGACATGACCATGTCGAAAGTCGAGAATTCACCGTTCGCATTCTTCGATCCGCTCAGAACCGTAATGTTTTCGTCCCGTACAGTGAAACCCTATCCTTTGAATTATCGAAGGACAGCAGAGTACACCCGAGGCCGTAATTAATCCCTATCTATTCTTTACTAGGGGCGACCTTGGTTGCTGACGAGCTCGGTATCAGACGTAGTAGATGTCGTTGAAGACATGCCGGACGATGTCCTGGCGACGAAGGCCGCGGCGTGCCAGCTCATCGTCGCTCATCGCGTTGAGGCGCTCGACACGTTGCAGGCGCGGATGGTTTGCATACATCCGGTCGATAGCATCCATGATACGGTTCAGGATCCCGCGTTTTTCAGAATAGTTGGTGTGCTCTGCCGTTGCGGCCATGTTGTCTCTCCATTCGGTATGCGCTGGGCGCGTGTTTCGATGGAGCAAGTATTCGCCGCAGCGCAGCATCGCCACCGGCAAAGAAGCAAGGCCGCGTCCCGGCCAACGCATACCGATCAGGCACACGCCGGGGAACTACGAAGAACCAAATTACAATTTGGGACTATCACCATGGTCATGCAGATCAGGATCTGTGCCGAAGGGGCGCGTCAATACATTCAGCATCGCCGGTGAGGCGAAAATCCTGTTGCGGGAAAACCCGGTTCTCTCCTCAACGACCCCCAATCTTTCAAGTTGTGCCAACCCATCGGATGCGGCCTTGAAGGTCACGCCCAGAAGGTCCGCAAGTGTCCAAGCCCTGAGAACGGGGTATGACTTCAAAATGGCCAGTGTACGTTGGGCTGTCGAGTTTTTCCGAAGCTTCAACGTCGTGTTCCAATCGGACTCAATCTCTTCGACAGCTGCGATGGTGGTTCGGAACTCCACCTCTGTGCCGATGATGGCACGCGCCAGAAGATCAATCATTGGCGAATGATCAAGCCTCTGCTGGGCCGCCTTTAGTGCCTCAAAATACTCAGACTTATAAGCTTCGATCCAAGGAGACAGGTATACCGGAAGCATGCCATTTGCTGCGAACATCATGGGCACCAGCAATCTGCCGATGCGACCGTTTCCGTCTAAGAAGGGATGAACCGCTTCGAAATGAGCGTGTGCGACGGCACTGCGCACGATAATCGAAAATTGGGATTGGTCCTCTGGTTCTTCCCGCATGTAGCACAGCGTGTCCTCGAGACATTCTGCAACATCCGCCGGGGGTGGCGTGTTCCACGTGGACGTAGACGGGTCCTTACCTTGCCCGCCGATCCAAACCACTTCTTCTCGAATGGTTCCCGGATCCCCTCTGAATCCCTTGATGGCGCCCGCGAGCCTAGCATGTAGACCTAAAACGAGGTCTACAGTGAACGCGTTGCGACCGTGTTTACGAACCAGGCCAAGACCATAATCGAGGGCAATCGAGACGCCCCGTGTCTCGATCGTTTCGTCGCTGGCATCGCCGTCCTCTTCAAACTCGAGGAGCGCATCCAAGGTGCTCTGGGTTCCTTCGATAGAAGAACTGCTGACGGCTTCCTGACGCTCGAGAATTCGCGTCAATGCGAAGGCACTCTCAGAGTGGTGGAACTCCTGCGTCAGGCGAGCAAGCGTGCGCTCGGCCTCCGCCGCCCGTAGACCGACCTTTGATCCTCCTACGCCGATATGACCGCGGCTCGGACGTGCTGGAACGACACCGCGATGCGCTGAATGGGGCGGTGGATAGTGCTTTAGGCAGGCTTTGACTTCGTCAGAAAGGTCGGTAGCTCGCATGATAAACCTATAATACACCCCAATGAAGGCATCATGTATTATAGGTTATATCAAAACCTATAACAAGAAGGCGCGGCCGCACCGCATATTATAGGTTTCCGCTCAGAGCTTCGTGACGTATCAGCTCAGGCGCACGCGGGCGGATCCGGGTCGGGCACCTTTTGCCCGGTATTGGACACCCCGCTTCCGGCTACGCGGACACCTCCATAAGAAAAGTAGCTTCCGGCGACCGCAATGTCAGATTTAACGGAGCCGGCCCCACCTCTTGCCGAAAGGGAACGGGACTCTGCACGTGCAAAAGCTTCCCCAAGTTGGCGGTGGTTTTTCCGGATCAGAATGATGCTCAGGACAAAGGCCAAGAGGGCGACGACACCTACAAAAATCGCAAGGAACTGCATCCACGTGCTTTGCGCAGACCACGCCGCATAGAAAGAGACCGCGACAACAAGCAGGTCCAGAATTGCGACCATGACGCTCAGGTAGTAGCCGACCCGCAGATCGGAGATGGTCTCTTGTTCGCTCTCGAAGTCGGACATGTTCAGGACCTCACGCATTGCCCCAAGGTCAACAACTAGGCCGCATGGCGCGATCGGAAATAAGTCACCGATCAATCTGACGAAATCGAGGGCATAACCAGCCTGTCACCCTGATCGAAGCCGGAAAAGTCTGTCATCGGGCGGTCCAACGTTGCGGATTGGATCACCACCCACGGCACTCAACACGATGGTGACCGGGATCAATAGGTAGAGGATCGTCATGCGGACACCTCTTTGAACGTTGCAATCCGCTCCTGCTCCCCTGCCCCGTTACGATTTAAACGAAGCGAATTTGCCACCACCAGAACAGATGATGCTGACATTGCAATGGCGGCAATCAATGGCGTGACGACCCCGCCAATCGCCAAGGGTACGGCGATGCAGTTGTATAGAATTGCGAGTCCGAAGTTTTGCCGCACGATCCGGGCGGTCTGTCGGGCGACGCGCAACGCCAGCGGAACGGCACTCAGGTCATCACGCAAGAACACGAGATCGGCGGCGGCGCGGCCGGCATCGGATGCCGAAGCGGGCGACATCGACACATGCGCCGCGGCCAACGCAGCGGTGTCATTCAGTCCATCCCCCACCATCAGAACTCTGCGTCCTTCACTCCGCAGAGTGTCAAGACGAGCGATCTTGTCGTCAGGGCCCATCTCAGACCGCGCCTCAGCAAACCCGAGCCGATTAGCGAGCCGCGCCACGGCACGTTCTGAGTCTCCGGAAAGGATCTCGCTTGGGAGACCGCTCCGCCTCAACTCTCCGACAGCTTCTGCCGCACCGACGCGGGGCGTTTCGTCCAAGGGGAACCGCTGCATCTTGTCCCCGTCAAAAGCAAAGGCCGGGCCATCACCGTCGCTCCAGTGCGCCGCAATTTCGCCGACCCAAGAGGCCCGCCCGAGCCGCGCAAGCCGTCCTTGGACCACGCCTTCAACTCCGAAGCCCGGATGCTCCCGGATCTCCTCAGGCGTCACATGCGAGGCACAAAGGTATGTTGCAATGCATTGGGCGGAAGGGTGCGACGAACGCGTAGCGAGGGCTCCCACCGCCGTATCGGAGGCAGCATTCAGCCTCGGGAAGTCCTTCAGCGTCGACATACCGGTCGTCAAGGTACCAGTCTTGTCCCAAGCAACACGATCAACTTCCGCCAGTCGCTCCAACGCCGAGCCATCTTTCATCAAAATTCCTTCCGCCATGAGACGGCCTGCCGCCACGACATGGGCGACGGGCACAGCCAGCGCCAATGCGCAGGGACAGGTGACAATCAGAACGCTGATCGCCACGAAGGCGGCGCGCTGCCAGTCACCGGTCATTGTCATCCAGCCTATGAAAGTCGCTAGCGCCAACAGGTGGATCAGCGGGGCATAAAGCGCTGCGGCACGATCAGCGATCCGCACATAGCGCCCACGACCGGCTTCGGCAGTTGCCAGCATCCGCATCATCCGAGCGAGAAAGCTCTCGCTGACTGGACGGCGCGCACGGACATCTACCGAGCCAGTTAAGTTCAAGGCGCCGGCTTCGACCTTGGATCCAGCAGCCACCGCGACCGGTTCGGACTCGCCCGTCACCAAGGCCCGGTCGAGATCGGTCTCACCGGATAGAATTTCCACATCGACGGGGATTCGCTCACCAGCCGGGATCCGCAATATCGTGCCCGGCACAATTGCCTCAACCGAAATTGTCCGGACGTTGCCGGAGGGCAGGACTTGCCGAGCCTCCCGTACCGCCAGGCGCGACAATCCGGTCATCGCGTTGCGGGCGCGGGTGCGCATTCGATGGTCGAGATAACGGCCTATCAAAAGGAAAAAGGTCAGCGTAACCGACGCATCAAAGAAGACCTCACTGCCGCCGCGAACTGTCTCGAAGAGGCTGAGCGCGGTGGCCAGCGCGATCGCGAGGGCGATCGGTACATCCATGTTCATTCGGCCACCGCTTAGGGCTGTCCATGCCGATGTGAAGAAAAAACGTCCGCCATAGGCGATGACCGGCACGGCGATAAGGGCGGAAATCAGATGAAAGGTCTCCCGCGTCGCCCCGCCGGCGCCAGACCAGACAGCTACCGACAGAAGCGTGACGTTCATCGCGCCGAACCCTGCCACAGCGACGGCCCGGAGCAGCGCCTGATCAGTCCGGTCGCCCGTCTCCATGGAGAGATCGGCGTCGTCGATCAGTGTCGCAGGATGTCCAATCCGCTCCAGCTCGGAAAAAACAGCGCCCAGGTTACTCGTGCCTTCGGCGGGCGTGACCATGATCCGGCGCATTGTAAGATTGGCACGAGCATTGACGACTTCAGGGAGTGCCCCGAGCGCGCGCTCGATTCCAGCCACGCATCCGCCGCAGCGGATCGAGGGTGCTGAGAGCGTGACTTTTCCGGCAGTCTCAGTTGTTCTCGCGGTGGAAACCGTCACGGTGCTATCCCTTGTTAAGTAAGCGATCAGTAGAGCGCATCGTCCTTCGGTTTCTTGACTGCTGTCAAACTTCCACGGGTGATGCGGGTATTGCCCCTGTTTCCCGGGCTAAAAAATTCATCCGCCCTCGCAGCTACCATCTTTATCTAGCCTGTCTGGCGTCAGCACCCATGGGATAGAATTGAGGTCTTCATTACGGAATATTTCTGGATCATCGCAGCCACCAAGACGCGAAGATAAACCAGAATTCCGGAACATCGAAAGGTTCGGCAAACAAACAGGTCAATGAGAGCAAACGTATAACCCCTACACAGTACTCAGCCGAAGGACGCAGAGTAGTGATGGTGGCCGATGGATTGAATGACAGCGTAGCGTTGGTCGCGAAAAAGTGTCGATATTGCCCGCTTTGGCATACGATGCCGGCCGGGCTGCCGCCGATCTCGTATTCATGTGAGATGTCTTAAGTGCCACTCGTCTGGCGTTGCGCGTCGCCCGACGGACCGCCCGGATCGTGCGGTGGAAAACTCTCGATTTTATACAACTTCATTGCCGTGCTCTTGGCAACTGGCGCGTCCACGCGGCGGCGGCGTGGGTCGGGGCGGCGTCGGTCATTGGGGTCCTTTCGTCAGCGCAGGGCAGGAACGGCGTCGGGGGCGGCCTGCGCCTCGTCGACCGCGATTTGCAGCGAGCGGGCAATGCGTTCGGCGCGTTCGATGACATGCGCGGCTCCGCAGGGCGTGCAGACCTCGTGCGCCGTCTCGCGGAAAAGTCCAAGCCATTGTTCGAAATGAGCCCCGTGGATCGGCAGCGGCGTGTGCGCGGTCACCGGGCGGCCATGGTAGCGACCGGTCATCAGCGCGACCGAGGACCAGAACGCCACCATGCGCCCCAGGTGCGGCCCCCAGTTTTCGATACGCGCGGCAAAGATCGGACCGAGGATCGTGTCGCAGCGGACCTTCGCATAGAACCGATGAACGAGGTCGCGCAAGATTTCCTCGTCGAGGTCCGTTTTATTCATGATGGCGGCTGTCATCTCCGGCCGGGCCGACGCAGTGCGCGGCGGTTGATCGTCGATTGTCATGGTCATTTCCTGATCTGGTGTTGACCTCGAGGCTAGGTCTGGTAATCGGTATTGTAAATACTCATTCATCCGGGACGTTCGCGGCGATGCGCCTCACCTCCTTCACCGACTACGGTCTGCGCATGCTGATGCGCATGGCGAGCGCGCCGGACAGCGCCTTCTCGACCGTCGATCTGGCGGACGAATTCGGGCTGTCGCGCAACCATCTGGCCAAGATCATGCAGCGCCTTGCAAAGGCCGAGCTGATCGTGACCCGCCGCGGCGGCGGCGGCGGCGCCTCGCTGGCCCGACCGGCGTCGGAGATCCGGCTCGGCTCCGTTGTGCGCCTGCTCGAAGAGGGGCAGCCGCTCGTCGAATGCTTGAACGTCGACGGCGGCGCCTGCCCGCTCGACGGGCGCTGCCGACTCAAGGCGCGCCTGCGGTCAGCGGAGTCGGCGTTTCTTGCCGACCTCGATCGTGCAACGCTCGCTGATATCGCTCTCGAACCGATGCCGGCATAACGAAAGGATTTCGCAAATGGCCGTAACGGCAACCCTGACCTCGATCGAACGGCAGATCGGCATCGCGATTTCCGCAGGGCTGGCCATTCTGGGGCTGGCGATGGCGGCGGTCGCCAAGACCGGGCCGATGGCGCTGCATGGCTGTATGGCCCTCGTTCTGGGCATCGCGCTCGTCTTTCACCTCGGAGGTGCGCTCTACGATCAATCCGAGCCATCGAAGTCTCGCCATCGGGAATACTATGACGCGCCCACCCGTTTCGGCATTGTGATGACGCTGATCTGGGCGGTGGCCGGCATGGGCGTGGGCGTCTGGCTGGCGGCGCTGATGTATTGGCCCGAGGCCACCCCCGCCGTGCCCTGGACAAGCTACGGGCGGCTGCGACCTGTGCATACCTCGGGCGTGATCTTCGGCTTTGGCGGCAACGCGCTGATCGCGACATCCTTCTAAGTGCTGCAACGCACGTCGCGCGCGCGGCTGGCGGATGCTGTCAGCCCTTGGTTCGTGCTGATCGGCTTCAACCTGTTCTGCGTCTGGGCCGCGACGGGCTATGTCATGGGACAGACCCAGTCCAAGGAGTATGCCGAACCGGAATGGTATGCCGACCTGTGGCTCGTCCTGGTCTGGGTCACCTATTTCGTGGTCTATATCCGCACGCTCGCGCGACGAGCCGAGCCGCATATCTACGTCGCCAACTGGTATTACATGGCCTTCATCCTGGTCGTTGCGATGCTGCACATCGTCAACAACCTGGCGCTTCCAGTGACCTGGGGTTCTGGCGAGAGCTTTACCATCTGGTCGGGTGTGCAAGATGCGATGATCCAGTGGTGGTACGGGCACAACGCGGTGGCGTTCTTCCTGACAGCCGGGTTCCTCGGCATGCTCTACTACTTCTTGCCGGTACGGGCGCAGCGCCCCATCTGGTCCTATCGCCTGTCTATCTTGAGCTTCTGGGGGATCGTGTTTTTCTACATGTGGGCAGGCTCGCACCACCTGCACTACACGGCACTGCCCTACTGGGTGCAGACGCTGGGCATGACCTTCTCGGTGATGCTGCTGGTTCCGTCCTGGGCCTCGGCGGGCAACGCCATCGCCACGCTGAACGGCGCTTGGCACAAGGTGCGCGACGACGCCGTGCTGCGATTCATGTTCGTGGCCGCGGTATTCTACGGCCTGTCCACTTTCGAGGGATCTTTTCTGGCGATCCGACCCGTCAACTCGCTGTCGCATTACACAGACTGGACGGTGGGCCATGTCCATTCCGGCACGCTGGGCTGGGTGGCGATGATCGTCTTCGGCGCGATCTACAGCATGGTGCCCAAGCTCTGGGGACGAAACGACATGGCGTGGCCCAAGGCGGTCGAGTGGCACTTCTGGCTCGCGATCGCCGGGACGCTGATCTACGTCGTGTCACTCTGGAACGCGGGCATCACCCAAGGCCTGATGTGGCGCGCCTACGACGAGGGCGGCGCGCTCAGCTACAGCTTCATCGAGTCGGTCGAGGCGATGCTGCCATATTACGCGGCCCGCACGCTGGGCGGCGGCCTATTCCTCGCCGGTGCGCTACTCTGTGCGCTGAATTGCCGGGCGACGATGCGCGCCGCGGGCAACCGGGTGGACGAAGCCGACCGTCCCCTTGCGACCCAACCGGCGGAGTAAGCCCATGCTGAAGCTGCATTACAACCTCGAAAAGGTCTCCATGGGGCTGGTGGGCGCCATCATCGCGGTGGCCTCGGTCGGCGGGATCGTCGAGATCGCGCCGCTCTTCACCATCGAGGAGACGGTTGAGATCCCCGACGACATGCGCCCGCACACGCCGCTGGAACTGGCGGGCCGCGAGATCTACATCCGTGAGGGCTGCTACGCCTGCCACAGCCAGATGGTGCGTAGCCTCGCTGACGAGCTCGATCGCTACGGCCCCTATTCGCTGGCTGCCGAAAGCGCCTGGGACCACCCGATGCTCTGGGGGTCCAAGCGCACCGGGCCGGACCTCGCCCGGTTGGGTGAAAAGTATTCCGACGCCTGGCACGTCGCCCACCTGATCGACCCGCGCAGCGTCATCCCAGTGTCGATCATGCCGGCCTATCCCTGGTTGACGCGCGATCTCGACACAGGCCTAATCGAGGACAATCTCGCCGCGCTGGCGCGGCTTGGCGTGCCCTACGACGACGCGATGATCAACAACGCCATGGCGGACGCACGCGCGCAGAGCCAGCCGGACTCGGATAGGGCCGATAGCGTGCGCGACCGCTACGGCGAAGACATCGCGGTGCGCGCCTTCGATGGCGACCCGTCGCGCCTGACCGAGTTAGACGCCCTGGTGGCCTATCTGCAATCGCTGGGCACCCTGACCGACGACGCCCACGAAATGTTCGGGGAGGATGCGCAATGAGCCATGAAACACTTGTTCTGATCGCTAAGGTCGTCGGTCCGATCTGGATGGGGGGCTTCCTCTTCGTAGTGCTGATCCGCGCCTACAACCCGCGCAGGAAGCCCGAGCAGGAGCGGATCGCGCGCTCGATCCTGCCCGACGCGGATGCGGAGGATCGCGCATGAGCACCGATCCCAAGAAGCTTCCCGGTGCTGATCCGCATACCGGCAACCGCGAGATCGACCCGGTCACCGGCTACGACACCACCGGTCACGACTGGGGTGGCATCAAGGAACTGAACACGCCCTTCCCGAAGGTCGCGCTGGTCGCGCTGGCGCTGACAGTGGCCTATTCCGTCATCGCTTGGGTTCTGCTGCCCGCCTGGCCGCTGGGGCGAGATTACACGCGCGGTATTCTGGGCCTCGACCAGCAAGAGGTGGCCGAGGAACGCCTGCGCGATCTCGCGACACTACGCGCGGACTGGCTTGGCCGGTTCGAGGACCCCGATTTTACTGCGCTGTCGAATGATCCCGAGCTGATGGGTCTTGCCATGCCCGCGGCCGACCGGCTCTACCAGGACAACTGCTCGGCCTGCCACGGTCGCGCCGGCGGTGGCGGGCCGGGCTATCCAGTCCTTCACGACACTTACTGGCTTTGGGGCGGCGCGCCCGATGACATCGCCGTGACCCTGCAAGTGGGAATCAATGCCGCGCACCCCGACACCCGCTGGGCACAGATGCCGGCATTCGACTGGATGGAAGACGGCCAGCTGTCTGCCTTGTCGGGTTACGTCGCCGCCATGCCTTCGGACGAGGCCGACCCGGACAGCGAGGCGGCAACCCTCTTCACCGAAAACTGTGTCGCCTGCCACGGCGAAGGTGGCGCGGGCGGTCTGATGAACGGAGCGCCTTCGCTGGTGGATGATACGGTGATCTACGGGCAGGACGAGGAGTCGGTCATGGTCTCGCTGAGGAACGGTCGACAGGGCGTGATGCCCTATTGGTCCGAGCGGATGAGCGATGCCGAGATCAACGCCCTTTCGCTTTATGTCTCGCGCCTGCCGGACGATGGCGCTGTGGACCGCACCGAAACCCCGCAGGCGTCCGAGGGCTCTGCTGCGGAGGCCACGCAATGAGGCCACAGACACAGAAAAGCCTCGCCATCAGCGGCGCGCTCGCGCTTGTCGCGCTGCTGGCCGCCTACAAGGCCGCCATGGTCACAGCGGCATTTACCTCGCAGACCGCCTGCGTGGCCGTCAACGACAGCGCGGCCGCGACACCGGCGCAGCGCGCCTGCTGAAAGGTCCTTGATCATGCTCGAGCCACTTCCTTCCGTTCGTCCGCCACAGCGCTCCGCCTCAACGCTCGCGCGCGATCTGCCAGCTCGGACCGCGCGCGACTGGCTCGCCGCCGGCTGGCAGGATTTTCGGGCCGCCCCCGGACCGAGTTTGGCCTATGGCGGCTTTCTCGTTGCGCTGTCCTATGCAGTGCTATGGGCGCTCGCGGCCTCGGGGCTCCTCTATCTCGCTCTACCCGCCATCTCCGGCTTTCTGATAGTGGGGCCGTTCCTAGCCATCGGACTTTACACGCTGTCCAGACGCCGCACCGAAGGTAAGACGACGACGCTGCGCCAAATGCTGCTGGTGCGCCCCGCCGCAGGACGGCAGTTGGCCTACGCGGGGCTGCTGCTGGGGCTGTTGGTGCTATTCTGGCTGCGCGCTGCCGACCTGCTTTACGCGCTATTCTTCGGGTTCGCACCGCTGCCCGGAGCGGACGACGCGCTGTCCAACGTATTCATCACGCCGCGCGGCTGGGGCCTACTGCTGGTGGGATCAACCATCGGTGGCCTGTTCGCCGCCTTTGCCTTTGCGCTCAGCCTCTTTGCTGTGCCCATGCTTCTGGTCGAACGCCGCGACGCGCTGACAGCGCTTGGGCTCAGCTTCGCAATGACCAACCACAATCTGCGCCCCTGCATTGCTTGGGGAGGCATCGTCGCTGGCGGCATGGCGGTCGCCGCAGGGACAGGCCTGCTGGGCCTAGTCGTCGTGTTCCCGGTGCTGGGCTACGGCACCTGGCACGCCTGGCGCTCGATTGGCGCGCGTGAAGCATGACCTCCCTTCTTGTGCTCATCCCCGTTTCGCTCGGCATGGGGCTGGTTGGGCTGTGCGCATTCTTCTGGGCGATGCGTAATGACCAGTTCGACGACCCCGATGGCAACGCATGGCGGGTACTGATCGCTGAGGATCGTCCGAAAAACAATCCAATCGAAACGGAAGTGTGATGACCGTCTCATCGTGGATTCCTTCGCCTGTGAGTTTGAGGCAGAAGGACCCGGTGTCCTTGACCTAGAGGATCCAGGCGGTTCCGCCACGATCCGCCGGATTTACGGAAATCAGGATCTTTGGGATACGGTCGATCCTGCGCCCGGCCCCAGTATTCTTTGCCTCTGATCAGATGGGGGAAATTGGTCCACTTGATTCGGTGAGGCCTCTTCATCAAACATGGATCATGCGCTCGAAGCACACTCGTCGAAACCGAATGGTCTTAGCCAGTCCGATTGCACCGACTAAGCAGCGAAAAATCAAAGGAATGTTTCCCGGACAGATCGAGCAAGTTAGTTATGCTACTCTGACACTTTACTGTATACTGAATATCACCAACTGCGGCGGCCTCCTTACCGCATAACTTCCCTGAGTGCCTCCGAGGCCGAGGAGAGCACTGGAGTTCGCCAGTGGGACACAACGCCCAAGGTGCCATGCATACTCATGTCCCCTTTCGAGAAGTGCTCGACCAGGTTATCTCCTTTGTTGGTCTTCTAGACCCGCAGGGTTGTATCCTAGACGTCAACGAGCCCGCTCTCGAGATCGCCGGCATCTCGTTGAACGATGTACTGGGGCGGCGGTTGGATGAGAGCTTCTGGTTCAGTCACGATCTCATTGAGAAGCGGCGCATAAAGGATGCGGTTTTGCGGGCCCAGGAAGGCCAACGCGTGAGATTTGATGCGACAGCGCGTGTGGCCGGCGGCAAGACGATCGATATCGATTTTCAGATTGCTCCGCACTACGCTGAAACCGGCGAGTTGATCTCGTTGGTCCCGTCCGCGATCGATATCAGTGATCGCAAGGCGACGGAGAGACAGTTGAAAGCAGCTCAGGAGGCCTTCGAAAGCGCTATTCGGAATTCTCCCTTCGGTGTCATGCTTTTCGACAAAGAGCTCCGCGTCAAAGTGATGAGCAAAGGGGCCAGCGCTGTGTTCCCGGATGAGGATCACGTCACTGGTCGGGATATGTACTCTCTGCTTCGTGACATGTGGCCCTACGATTTTGCTAAAGAGATTATCGGGAACTATTACCATGTCCTGGTTTCAGGATCTCCTGTCGAAGTCAAAAACGCGATGGGGATCCGAGCGGATACTGGGGCAGAAGAAGCTTATGATTATCGTCTCGAGCGCGCATTGCTGCCGGACGGAACCTATGGTGTCATCTGCTATTTCTACGACCTCTCCGAGCGCAGATCGCTCGAGAATGAGGTCCGTGAAAGTGAACAACTTTTTCGATCAACCTTCGAGAATGCCGCTGTCGGGATCGCGCATGTGGCACGAGATGGCACGTGGCTAAGGGCCAATCACAAACTCTCTGAAATTCTTGGATACACGCCGGCAGAGCTGGAACAGATCACCTTCCAGGACATCACCCATCAAGATGATCTCGATGCGGATCTCCAGCTTCTAGAGAAGGTTATCCAGGGCCAGATCGACGATTACGTGATCGAAAAGCGGTATGTGCACAAACACGGACATACAATCTGGGCGATCCTGTCGGTTGGAGCTGTTCGCAACGATGACGGATCCATCGAGCGCTTCATTTCCACGATCAACGATATTTCTGCTCAGAAAGAGGCCGAGAGTGCGCGTGACATGCTGGTCTTCGAGCTCAATCACCGTGTGAAGAACATGATGGCGACGATCCAATCCGTCGCATCGAACACCATGCGTTCATCGTCGAGCTATGATGACTTCAAGGAGAGCTTTTCTGGACGCCTTCAAGCCATATCGAAAGCCCATGACAGCATCTTCAAGTCGCCCGATCAGAAAGTCGACCTGATGGAAATCATAAAGGAGCAGTTCGAGGTTTACCTAGATCTCGATGCGGCCCGTTTGGAATTCACCGGCGACCCCATCACAATGGACAGCCAAGCCGCCAGAGGCATGGGCATCATCGTTCACGAGATGGTCACCAACGCGATGAAGTACGGCTCTCTTTCGAACGATACCGGCAATGTTACGGTATCTTGGGCGCTACGCGCTCAAGACAATGGAACGGGGGTCAATCTGACATGGAAGGAATCGGGTGGACCGAGCGTTTCAAAGCCAGACAATGTTGGTTTTGGCAGCCGCTTGATCGAGATCCTGGTCGAGCAACGGCTTGGAGGGTCGATGAACAGAACCTTCTCTCCCGACGGACTTCGCTGTGACATCAGTTTTGAAGTCCTCCATGGCACCACGGAGCTCTCTGGCGTTCGCTTGTGAGAAGGTTTCCAAGCCTACGTCGTGAGGACACGCCTCTGCACGCTGGGAGAGCTTTCGTCACGGCGTGACAATCTGCAGAACGCCCAACCTTCTGATTTCGCTGCGCGTACGAGCTACGAAATACTTGCGCATGGAAAACACCATGTAAGATCCGGGAAGGCACCCTAGAAGCATCGTCGAGACAACGCGCTGCCTTTCAGCGACCTCCAGCAGTTCATGATGCATCTGAAGTGCATCGAAGAGCATGAAGATTTCCGTGAATGTCAGAGCCGCCGAGAACACCGCCTCGATGATGGAGAAGAGCTCTTTCGCAACCGCGGGCCGTGGATCCCAGCCTTGCTGTGACTTCGGCAGCCGCCACATCATGGGACCGGTCAGCGTGCACTTTTTCCCCGCTTTCTGAGCTACTCCCCGATCGTTGGACAGGATCTGGCGTAATTTAAGCTACTCGTTGCACCTGCTGATCGGGTTGGTTGATATCATTTCTCTGCCAGT
>NZ_FOXV01000013.1 GCF_900115815.1 Roseivivax halotolerans
GGGTCCGGGATCGATTGGCCGACCCTGAAAGCGCGGCTCGACGCGGCGCTGGTCCCCGAGGCGCAGGCGACAGGCCCCGAGGCGCTGCCCGACTTTCCCGATCCATTCCCGGCATGGCGGAAGGCTGCGGCATGACGGTTCAACGGTTTATCGAACCCGCCAGAACCCGTAGCGTGATCAGTACGCCATCACCTCAAGGCATGCGGCAGGTCCGGGCCGCTGAGGTCGGCGGTGTCATATGGGATCGGGAAACGCTGGCTTCGTTCCAGACTTGGATTGATGGACTGAGCCCGGCAAACCTGCCGCAGACACGGGTCATTTTGCGCCCCGCTGCGACCCGCGACGCGGTGACAGCAGCTTGCGTTACCGCAGGTACGCCAGATGGCCCGGAGCGGCGGCGCCTGATCGATGACGTTTCTGCGCTTGCCAACATGTTCGCGGACATTATGGATGCCCGCTGGCTGCGCCTGCGACTCGACGTCGTCGATGGCAACGCCTGCCGGCGCTTCCATGTGGACCGGACCACTGCGCGACTGATCTGCACCTATCGGGGCACGGGCACGCAATTCGGAGTGGCCCAAAGGGATGGCGCGGACCCCGAAACGATCCAAACGGTCCCGACCGGATCGCCCCTTGTCATGCGCGGCACACTCTGGCCTGTCGAGCCCGATCCGGGGCTGCGCCACCGATCTCCCCCGATCGAGGGTAGCGGAGAAACCCGCCTCGTTCTCATCCTGGACCCGATCGACGACCCCGATGAGCCCTCATGAGCCGTAACCTCACGCCACCCCTGCGCCGCCGCCGGCGCGGGGACCCCATGCGCAGCTATTACCGACTGCTCCCGGCGCGCTTCAGACATGCTCGCACAATCCGCCTTGCCTTGTGGTCTCCCGCCTCGTGCCTCGGGATCTGGCGCGAAGCGCGGAAAAAGTGGACGCCGATTTCAGAGATCATCGCGAACCTTGACCGATTGGAACGGGCGGCGATCGAACGTAGCTTTAGGCTTCAAAAGACGCCAAACTGTAGTGCAAATTGGGACGGAAGGATCAGCAAGAGGTCGATAGAAACCGGTACTTCTCTTCTGTTGAGATGGTCTCCACTCGAAAGATCGTAAGTCACTAAACGAATGCTGCGAAAGGTCGCCGTTTGCCGCTTCTGGAATGTTGAACTGCAGTACCCTCGATGCGTGCCAATGACCTTCCCCCGCGATTAGGGCCGGTTTGATCTGGAATCTACCGGTTAGGTTTGAGTGTTGAGCTGCAGCGTGGAGACCGCAAGAGCGCTCAAGCGCTGGCGCAGTGCCTCATGATCCGTTCGAGATCTCTTCGAACATTTGGTTTTCTCGCTTCTGCGCTTGCACAGTTGCTGCCAAAAACACGCTTCGAAGCTGCAGGAAAATCGCACCTTCGTGCGTTGAGTAGCAGAGCCCATCGGAGCAAGGGACCGCTGGGTCTCAAGAAATCAACGCGAACTGGCTTCGTCAACATCGCGAAGTGGCGCCCATACGCTGATTGTCGGCAGCATTTTGATGGCTCGCAATAGCCCCCGTTTCAGACGTTCTCGGTCTAAGCCTCGAAGGGCAGCGACGAGTGATGCAAACGATGCGGAGAACGTCGTCTGCATCCTTCAGGTATCCAAAGCTCTTGTCGGTCTTCACGGTCTTACCGGCCGTGTCAGTGAAGAAGAACCATCCCATCCACATGGCGGTGTTACCATCAATTAGGCTGGCGGCTGTTTCGGACCAGGTATGCCGCCATCTCCGGAGGGCGAACCCAGCGTCGAGCGGAAAATCGGGGTCGCGTCCGACGAAATAGGACAGCGCACCCTTTCTGCTCGTGCGAAAAGTCTTCTCTCCACCGCTCAGCGTCGGCTTGAACAAAACCGGCCCGATGTCGAAGCCGTAGGTCGAATCGAGCAGATCGCAAGCAATCCGTCGCGCCTCGTCAAATCCGTTTGCCTCGTGAGCCTTCGAGATCGTGACAAGCCCATCGCCCCAAGTCTCGCGCGCCGCAGCAATTTCATTATCAGTTATGCCCAAGGGTCTATCCTCGTTCACTCTTAGGGGTTTAACACGTGACACATGATCTGTGTCACTCGGCGCAACGGTCGCAGCGCATCGTCCGCATACAGGTTGTTATGTCTTGTCCGCGCAAGGATGCTGTGCCTCGCGCACGAGGCTGTCGACCGCGTCTTCGATGGCAAGTGTTCGCGTGTCCTCGGCTCCGTGCCGCCGGATCGTGACCGTCCGGTCTTCGGCTTCCCGGGCGCCGAGCGCGATCTGCACGGGCACCTTCTTCAGGGCGTGCTCGCGCACCTTGTAGCCGATCTTCTCGTTTCGCAGATCGGTCTCGACGCGCAGCCCATTCGAGCGCAGCGCTCTGGCCACATCGCGGGCCCAGTCATCCGCCGCACCGGTGACGGTCGCCACCACCGCCTGCACTGGCCCCAGCCAAAGCGGCAGGTGGCCGGCATGGTGTTCGATCAGGATGCCAGTGAACCTCTCGAGCGAGCCGAAAAGAGCCCGATGCAGCATGACTGGAGGCAGCTTGTCGCACGACGGCGCGACATAGGTTGTCCCGAAGCGTTCGGGCAGATTGAAATCGACCTGCAGCGTGCCGCACTGCCAATCCCGCCCGATGGCGTCGCGCAGAACGTATTCGAGCTTCGGGCCGTAGAAGGCGCCTTCACCTTCGAAGATCGTGTAGGCGTGCCCGGCGGTGTCGAGCGCCGTGCGCAGCGCTTCTTCGGACCGGTCCCAGCTCTCGTCACTTCCGATCCGGTTTTCCGGGCGGGTCGAGAGCTTGATGCTGACATCCTCGAAGCCGAAGTCGCGGTAGATCGACAGCACGAGATCGTTGACCTTCAGGCACTCTTCGGCGAGTTGCTCGGGCGTGCAGTAGATGTGGGCATCGTTCTGCGTGAAGCTGCGCACGCGCAGAAGTCCGTGAAGGGCGCCGGAGGGTTCGTAGCGATGGACCTTTCCGAACTCGGCGAGCTTGAGGGGCAGATCCCGGTAACTCTTGGTGCCCTGACCGTAAATGAGCATGTGACCGGGGCAGTTCATGGGCTTCAACGCGTAGTCGCGCTCATCCTCGGTCTTCGCGAGGAACATGTTGGCGCGGTAGTTCTGCCAATGGCCGGACGTCTCCCACAGCGTACGTTCCATGATGTCGGGTGAGTTCACCTCGACGTATCCTGCGTCTTCCTGACGCGTGCGCATGTAGCCGATCAGCGTCTGGAACAGCCGCCATCCGCGCGGGTGCCAGAAGACCGATCCGGGGGCGACCTCCTCGAAATGGAACAGGTCCATCTCGCGCCCCAGCCTGCGGTGATCGCGCTTTTCGGCCTCGGCCATCATGGTCAGGTGGGACTCGAGGGCGGGCTTGTCGGCGAAAGCAACACCGTAGATCCGGCTTAGCATCCGGTTTTTCGCGTCGCCCCGCCAATAGGCCCCGGCGACATGGGTCAGCTTGAAGGCCGTGCCGGCATCGGCCGTGCTGCGCATGTGCGGGCCGCGACAGAGGTCGAGCCAGTCGCCCTGCCGGTAGATGGTGACAGGCTCACCGGCCGGGATAGCGTCGAGCAGGCCCAGTTTATAGGTTTCGCCCGCAGTCTCGAAATGCGCGCGGACCTCCGCGCGACGCCATGCCTCGCGCGCGAAGGGACGTCGCGCGGCGACTATCTCGCGCATTTTTTTTTCGATGACGGGGAGGTCTTCCGGCGTGAACGGCGTGTCGCGGTCGAAATCGTAGTAGAAGCCGTGTTCGATTGCCGGGCCGATCGCTGTCCGCGTCTCGGGCCAGAGCGTCTGAACCGCCTCGGCCAGCACATGAGCCAGGTCGTGGCGGATCAGCTCCAGAGCGCGGGGATCGTCGCGGGTGACAAGCTCTACCGCCGCACCGTCGGGCAAGGCGGCAGAGAGGTCGGTGATCTTCCCATCGACAAGCGCGGCCACGGTCCGTTTAGCGAGGCTCGGGCTGATGGCGGCGGCGAGGTCAGCGGCGGTACTGGCTGGAGCCAGCGCTCGACTGGCCCCATCTGGCAGGCGGACATGGATCATCGCGAGGTCTTTCGGTTCGTGACAGGGGGCACCGGGTCGTATCCGCTTCGGCCCCACGGATTGCAGCGGACAAGGCGCAGAAGTGTCAGCCAGAGGCCACGCAGGGGCCCATGGGTTTCCAGTGCCTCGATGGCGTAGACGGAGCAGCTCGGCTGGAACCGGCAGGAATGGCCGAGCCACGGCGACAGGATCAGCCGGTAGGCCCGGATAGGCAGAATCAAGAGCCAGATGACGCTCGCCCTCATACGCGGGCCCGCCAACGGCTCTCGCCGCTCGCATCTTCGACGTCGACCCCAAGCTCGGCCAGCTCGTCTCGGAGCGCATCGGCACGGTCCCAGTCGCGCGCGTTGCGTGCCTGGGCGCGTTCGTCGACCAGCGCCTCGATCCGGGTCGTATCGAGAACGCCGGATTGCGCCCATGCGGTCACATCCTGCTGCAGCAGACCGAGGAGGGAGCCGGCCGTCTTCAGTGCCGCCGCAAGCTCTGCCTGCCGCTCTGCGTCGGCGCTCGCGTGGACCTGGCCTGCGAGCGCGTGCAGCGCCGCGAGGGCCTTTGGCGTGTTGAGATCATCCTTCAGGGCGTCGAGCACGGCGGCCATGTCCTCGGCCTTCGGTGCGACCGAGGGGGCGCCGCGCAGCGCGCCGTAGAGCCGATCCAGCGCCGTCCGTGCAGCGCGCAAGGTGTCGGGCGTCCAGTCCAGCGGCTGGCGGTAATGGGCCGTCAGCAACGCGTAGCGGATCGCCTCGCCAGGGGCCTCGGCCAAGAGGTCGCGCACCAAAAGCACGTTGCCCAGCGACTTGGACATCTTCGCACCCGAGACCGTGACGTGGCCGTTATGGACCCAGAAACGCGCTTCGGTCCCCTGCGCGATCTCGTTCTCGTGGTGCGGAAACCGCAGATCAATGCCGCCGCCGTGAATGTCGATCCGGTCGCCAAGATGCTCCCGGATCATGGCCGAACATTCTATGTGCCATCCGGGGCGACCGGTTCCCCAAGTGCTTTGCCAGCCGGGCTGCCCGGCCTTGGAGGGTTTCCACAAAACGAAGTCGCGCGGGTCGCGTTTCCAAGGCGCGACCTCGACGCGGGCGCCGGCACGCATTTCATCGGGGTTCGCTCCGGACAATCGCCCGTAAGTCGGACAGCTCGGGACATGGAAAAGGACGTGGCCCTCTGCCGGGTAGGCGTGGCCCCTGGCGATCAGCTCTTCAATCATCGCGATCATGGGCGCAATGTGGTCCGTCGCGCGCGGCTCTATGTCCGGGGCCGCGGCACCCAGCGCGTCGAGATCGGCGTGATAGGCTGCCGTGAACCGCGCCGCGACGTCTTCGCAGCTGGTGCCGTCGGCAGCGGCCGCCGCGATGATCTTGTCATCCACGTCGGTGATGTTGCGGGCATAGCTTACGCGTGGAAAGCTCTGGCGCAGCAGCTTCGCGAGGACGTCGAATACGACCGCGGGACGCGCATTGCCGATATGGGCGAAGGAATAGACCGTCGGCCCGCAGACATACATCCGCAGATGCTCAGCATCGTGCGGGACCAGCGGTTCGACCTGACGGGTCATCGAATTGTACAGTCGGAGCATTGTTCAGAATGGCATCTCGGTCGTGTCGGCCATCATGCCGTCCGTGGCCGCATCATCGTCCGTCCAGCGCATGCGCAGAGTATCAAGGCTTGCTTTCAGACCCTTCGCATCGGTGTCGCGCGCGATGACCACGACCCGGCTTGTCGTGTCGGTCCCGGACCAGGAGCGGACCTGAACGGGCGCATCGAAGATGTGCTGCACGCCGTGGAAGACGAAGGGGAGATCCAGGCCTTCCACGTGCAGGATCCCCTTGATCCGGAGAATGTCCGGCCCCTTGAGCGCGATCAGCGTATCGAGCCAAAAATCGAAGATGCTCGCGGGGATCGGCTCCTCGACCTCGATCGATGCAGACGCGATGCGATGGTCGTGATGCGCGTGGCCTCCGGTCTGTTGCAAGGGCAGCGGGGCAGGCTTGGCGCCTGTCGGGGTGAGGCCCGACAGACCTGAAAGCGGATCGGGCTTTGACGGCTCAACACCGAGCCACTCCGAGATATCGTCCGTGGTCACGCTGGGACGCAGCGCCGAGAGGCCGAACAGCGCGCCGGGGGCAATACGTCCACGCTCCGAATGGATGCGCCGGGCGGTCGCGTTGATGCCTTCGAGCCTCGCTTCGAACTGCGCCACCTCGCGCGGGGTGACGAGATCGGTTTTCGTCACCACCATCAGGTCGGCCATTGCGACCTGGTGAACCGCCTCGAACTGAGTGTCGAGCGTGCGTGGCCCCAGGGCTGCGTCGGCAAGCGTCACCACGCCGTCCATTCGATAGAAAGGAGCGGTCAGATCGTCCACGACGAGCGTGTGCAGGATCGGACCGGGATCCGCGATTCCGGTGGTTTCGATGACCACGCGGTCGAACGCCAGGTCACCGCGTTTCCGCTTGGCCATCAGTGACCGCATCGTGTTGGCGAGATCGCTCCGGATTGAGCAGCAAATACACCCCGATTGCATCAGCACGGTTTCTTCGGTGGCCTCCTCGATCAGATCATGGTCGAGCCCGACATCCCCGAATTCATTCATGATGACGGCAATGCGACCGGCCTCGGGGTCGCGTATCAGGTTGTTCAGGAGGGTTGTCTTGCCTGCTCCGAGAAATCCGGTGAGCAACGTCACCGGAACCCGGTCATCTGTGATGTCGGTCGCCATGCGTGCCTCTTTACAATCCTGGTTAACTTCGACATGTGCGCTACGTTATTACATATCAAAATACAAGGAGCGACGATGGGAAAACTTGAGTTCGCGTCACGCACCTCAGTCGAGCAGATCGAGGAGGGCTACGAGTTGGTGCCTAAGTTCGGCCCGGACGGCCTCATGCCGTGCATCACCTCCGACGCAAGCACCGGGGAGGTCCTCATGCTCGGATGGATGAACACTGAGGCGCTCCGGCTCACGATCGAGACTGGCGAAGCACACTACTTCAGCCGCGCAAGGCAAGTGCTATGGCGCAAGGGCGCGACCTCCGGCCTTGTGCAGAACATTGTCGAAGCGCGGATCGATGATGATCAGGACGCGATCTGGCTGCGAGTCGAGGTCGCAGGGTCCGGCGCTTCGTGCCATGTGGGCTACCGGTCCTGTTTCTATCGCGCTGTACCGCTTGGGGCGAAGGCCGGGCAGCCGCTTGTGTATCTGGAAGGCGACAAGACGTTCGATCCCGGTGAGGTCTATGGCGATGTGCCAAACCCGACCCAGATCTGATCTGCACTGGATGCGGCGGGCCCTGCGATTGGCGGGCCAAAAGCGCGGTTATGTCTGGCCGAATCCGCCGGTGGGATGCGTAATTGTCAGAGATAATCGTGTCGTCGCCGAGGCCGCGACCCACGCGGGCGGGCGGCCGCATGCGGAACGAAAGGCTCTGGATCAGGCCGGAGTAGAAGCCAGAGGTGCCACGCTTTTCGTCACACTCGAACCATGTTGCCATTGGGGCGTGACGCCACCTTGCGCCGACGCGATTGTCGACGCCGGCGTGGCCCGGGTCGTCTGCGCCGTCGGAGACCCAGACCCGCGAGTGAACGGCGGTGGATTCGAGAGGCTGCGCGCTGCCGGCGTCGACGTCGAGGTCGGCCTCTGCGCAGATGAGGCTGCGCGCGTGCTGTCGGGCTTTTTCCACCGCGTGCGGCATGGCGTGCCGGACGTCGTCGTGGTCGAACGGACCCTGGACCGGATCCCGACCTGCGCTGATGCGCTGCTCGTATCATCCACCGGCGGGATGCGTCTCGCCACACGCAGATCAGGGACGATGGTGATCACTCCGGTTCCCGAGGACAGGACAGACGCCGTATTGATATGGATGGGGGAGCTTGGTCTCACGACCGTGGCAGTGCTGCGAGGCGATCCCGCTTCTCACTTCATCGTACGCAGAGGTTCCAGCTCTCTCGCCGACCGATCCGAGGCTGCACCACGCGGGGCCGCAACCAGAGCTGTCTCATGAGAACGACGCGGCGAGGTGAGTGGGAGTGCTGAACAAGTCCGTTCGTGACGCGTCCAGAACCTTCTGGCACGTGCAGCGCGTCAAGCGCATGATCAGGGGGCACCTCGGACGTGGCGCACAATGTCTTGTCTCGGTGCAACAGGCATACTGCAGCGACCCTGGCTGCGAAGGATTCTTGACCGAAATCCGGATCGTGCAGCTTGGATTTCAAGAGATGCGCACGACTCTACATAAGCCGGTCGCGGACGTCTCCGAGGGCGACATCGCCGCGATCTTTTAGGTCGGCAGACCAGGTCCCGCCTGCGCGCCGAGCTTCAACCAGGCTGCCGTATCCGGGATGCGATGTTCGAAAGGATGAACAGCAGCGCGGTCACGCAGACGATCGTTGGACCGGTCGGCGTGTCGAACTCATAGGATGCGCGCAGCCCTATCCACGCCGAAGTCATTCCGACGAGGGCTGCCATGATTCCCATGCGCTCGGGCGTGACGGCAAAGGGCCGTACAGTGGCCGCTGGAATGATCAGCAGCGCGGTAATAAGCAACACACCCACCACTTTGATCGCCACGGCGACTACCACCGCCAGAGCCAGTGTCAGGACGAGCTGCTCGCGTTTCGGATCGATGCCGGCGGCAAGGGCGAGTCCGTCATCCAAAGTTGCCGTCAGAAGCGCGTTCCAGCGCCAGCCAATCAACGCAAGGACCAGCGCCGCGCCGCCCCAGATCACCGCAAGATCGCTGCGCGACACCGCCAGAATGTCGCCGAAGAGATAGGCCATGAGATCGATACGCACACCTTGGATAAAGGTCACTCCCACAAGCCCGAAGGCGAGCGCGGAATGCGCCATGACGCCAAGTAGCGTGTCCATCGCGTAGCCGCGTCCCGAGATCACAGAAACTACCATGGCCATGAAGAGCGCTATGAACAATGTCCCGACAAAGACCGGCAGAGACGCCGCCAGCGACAGTGCCACGCCAAGGATTGCGGCATGGGCGGTGGCGTCTCCGAAATAGGCCATCCTTCGCCATACTACGAAACAGCCAAGCGGCGCGGCGGCGAGCCCCGTGCCGATCCCGGCAAGCGCGGCGCGGGTCAAGAAGTCATCAAGCATTATTCTGCGGCGTCCTGCACGTGATCTTGGGAATGGCGATGGTCGTGATTGTGGCGGTAGAGCGCGAATGCCCCGCGCGTGCCCTCGCCGAAGAGGCGGCGGTAGTCCGGCGCATTAGCGACGACCTCCGGCGTGCCTGCGCAGCAGACATGACCGTTAAGGCAGATCACTCGATCGGAGGCACTCATTACGACGTGCAGATCGTGGCTGATCATCAGCACACCGCAGCCCGTTTCTTCCCGGACCTCGTGGATGCGGCGGTAAAAGGCGGCCGCTCCGGGCTGGTCGAGACCTGCCGCCGCCTCGTCGAGGATCAGCAGGTCCGGCTCTTCGAGGATCGCACGTGCCAGAAGCGCCCGCTGAAACTGCCCACCCGAGAGCGCCGCCATCTGCCGCTTGCCTATCTCGGGCACGCCCGCGCGCTCCAAAGCTTCGCGGGCGCGAGACGCCGGGATTCGATGCGGGAGGGACAGAAACCGCTCGACATTCATCGGCAGAGTCGGATCGAGAACCAGCCGCTGCGGCACATAGCCAATCTGCAGGCCGGGCTTGCGCTCGATCCGCCCCGCCGAATGCTTGACCCCGCCGAGAATGGCCTTGATCAGCGTCGACTTACCCGAACCATTGGGACCGACGATGGTCACGATCTCGCCGGGCGCGACGTCCAGGTCCACATCTCGGAGTACGGCCGCCTCGCCGTAGCGCACGGTCAGGTCGTGAACGGACACGAGCGGCGCAGCATCGCGCATCATGCCACCCTCGCGCATTTGGGACAGATACCTTCGGCCTCGCGAACCATCAGCTCCACGGCGAAACCGGCGCGCTTTGCAAGACGACTTATCTCGCTCTTTCTGGAATCTGACTGAACTTCCGATACGGAGTTGCAAAGGCGGCAAATCAGGAAGACGGGGGCATGCGACGCCTCCAGATGCGAGCAGGCGACAAACGCATTGAGCCGTTCAATTCGGTGTGCGAAGCCTTGGTTGATCAGGAATTCAAGCGCGCGATAGGCCACGGGGGGTTGCGAGCCGAGACCCTCCGCGCGGAGCACGTCGAGGATGTCGTACGCGCCCATTGCCTTGTGCTCGGATAGCAGGATTTCGAGCACGCGCTTTCGAGTTCTGGTCAATTGCAATCCGCGCTCGGTGCAGATCTCCTCCGCTGTAGCCACACCACTTTCGACGCACGTTTCATGGTCATGTGCCTCAAACGCATAATGGCTCACTGCTATCTCCCGCACAGATTGGGCTTGATACGATATATCATAACGCTTATGCCCATAGCGTGTTACTTAATTACAGGAGTTTCGGATGTCCATCAGTTTTGGAAAATCTCTGGCGGGCAGCGTGTTCGCCATCACAGCGGCCACGTCCGTCTCAGCGGACGTGCCGCAGGTCGCCACCGACATCGCGCCGGTCCATGGCCTCGTGGCTCGCGTCATGGAGGGTCTTGGTGAGCCTGACCTTGTAGTCCAGCAGGGGGCGTCTCCGCACGGCTATTCAATGCGTCCTTCTGAGGCTCGTGCGCTGGAAGCCGCGAACGCAGTTTTCTGGATCGGTCCTGAGCTTGCGCCCTGGCTCGAAGATTCTATCGGGACGCTGGCCCCGGACGCGCATGTGGTCGAGCTCCTCGACGTCGAGGGTATCACCACGCTCGAGTATCGCGAAGGCGCGACCTTCGAGTCTCACGATCACGGCGACCATGATCACGAAGGTGAAGATCATGCAGGTCATGACCACTCCGAAGACGCGGCGCACGAAAAGCACGACCACGCAGAAGAGGCATCGCACGAGGGCGAAGAGCATGCCGAGCACGATCATGGCGGCCACGATCATGCCGGGCACAGTCACGATGGTCTCGACCCGCACGCCTGGCTCGATCCCGAGAATGGCAAGGTTTGGCTCGACGTGATCGCCGAGGAGCTCGCCGAGCTCGACCCTGAAAACGCGGACACCTACCGCGAGAATGCCGCCGCAGGGCAGGAAGAGATCGACGTTGCGATAGGCGAAGTGGAAGAGATGTTGTCGTCCACCGGCGAGATCAGCTTCGTGGTGTTCCACGATGCATATCAATATTTCGAGACCCGTTTCGACATTTCGGCCGCCGGAGCGATCTCGCTTGGCGATGCATCGGATCCCAGCCCCGCGCGAGTCGAGGAAGTGCGCAATACAGTTACAGAACTCGGCGTCACCTGTGTCTTCTCCGAGCCGCAATTCAACCAGAACCTCGTGCAGACAGTGACCGAGGGAACCGACGCGCAAACCACAGTGATCGACCCGCTCGGCTTCGGTCTCGATACCGGACCCGATTTTTATCCGGCGCTTATGCGGTCTCTTGCTGAGAGCATCGCCAGCTGCGCCTCATCGTCCTGACAGGTATCTCACGCTCTGTACTCCGCCGCTTTGGCGGCGGGGTGCCGATATCCATAACGTGGCATTCATGCGAAGTGGAGCTCACGCAATCTCCTCAGCTATTGGCACGATTTTCGCGCGAGGCCTCGTTTCGAACGGGCAGAGCCGGCCCTGAACGGGATAATCGCTACGTGCGTTGTGCCTGCCCCGGTTCCTTGGAAATGCTGCGGTCAGGACGAGCGGCCGCTTCGGCGGACTGCCTTGCAGCATTGAGAGCGAAGGTGAATGGCAGGTAAGGTGAAGGATTTTCGATGCGGGCCGTGGTGCAACGGTGCCGGTTTGCGCGTCGTCGGCCCGCGTTGGAAATCCTCCCAAGGTGGAAGCCGCGGTGGCCAGGCGCTGTCTATGGGGAAAGTGGGCTGAAGTTTCCAGAGACGGCGTAGCGTGATGGGCGGTTCAAAGGCTGTCGACCCTCCCCAAGGGCGCCCTGATCTGCCCTGGTGATGATGTTCGGTATCGGGTGGCGCGTTTCATCGGCAGTTTGCGGTCGCGGCACCGCGTGAGGCACGGCTGAGCCAGTCCGGAACGGACGTGAGAACCGGAGTGATGTTCGTGACAGTGACGGGCGTTTCGTCATGCGGCCTGCTCCCGTGGCGGTGCGCGCGACATTGGTTTCTGGCCGCGGCGGAAGATCTCGATGATGCGCATTGGGCCGCCGCAGCATGGGCACGGTTCGCGCAGGGTGAGAGGTGCGGTCTCCGTTGGGTACTGCGCTTCCCGTTCGGGCGTACGCTGCCCGAGCAGGTCGCGGATGCGGGCGATGGCGGCCTTGCGTGTCGCGCTGGCCAGCAGGCCGTAGTGCCGGATGCGGTGGAAGCCGTCAGGGAGGACATGCATCAGGAAGCGGCGGATGAACTCCTGCGTGGACAGGCGCATGACCTTCTGCCGGTCGCCGGATTCGACGCGGTAATCCTTCCATCGAAACGCGACAGTCTGGGTGTCGGCGCTGATCAGGCGATGGTTCGAGATCGCCACGCGGTGGGTGTATCGGCTGAGGTAGGTGAGTACGGCTTCAGGCCCGCCAAAGGGCGGTTTGGCGTAGACGACCCATTTGGATTTGCGGAACGGCGCGAGCCAGGCGGCAAAGGCGTCCGTCTGCGTTAGACATTCCTGGTCGCCGTAGAAGGCCAGTTCCCCAGCGGCATGAAGCGCCAGCAGCCCGTCGAGGAACAGGCGCCGAAACAGGCGCGACAGCACCCGCACGTGCAGGAAAAACCCGGGCCTGCAGGCGACCCAGCGGGTGCCGTCCGGCGACAGGCCTCCGCCCGGCACGATCATGTGGATGTGGGGGTGATGCGTCAGCGCCGATCCCCAGGTGTGCAGCACGCTGGTCATGCCGATCCGGGCGCCAAGACGCTTGGGATCGGCCGCGATTGTTATCACCGTTTCCGCGGACGCCCGGAACAGAAGCCCATATACCGCTCGCTTGTTCCAATAGGCGATCTGGGCGATCTCGGCCGGCAGGGTGAAGACGAGGTGGAAGTATTCCACGGGCAGCAGATCCTCGGCGCGTGCCGCCATCCAGTCGCGTGCGGCCGGTCCCTGACACTTCGGGCAATGCCTGTTTTTGCAGGAGTTGTAGCCGATGTGGCGGTGGCCGCACTTGGCACAGCCGGCCACATGCCCGCCGAGCGCCTCGGTCCGACAGGCCTCGATCGCCGACATGACCTTGAGCTGCGAGAGGCTGACATGCCCGGCATTGGCCTGCCGCCACGCAGGACCATGGGCGCGAAAGACGTCAGCGATCTCCAGCTTGGGCCGGGACACCCCGGCGCCCGGTCACTCCAGACTTCGCTTCACGGCATGATCCTGCAGCTTCTCCAGCATCTCGTACGGGCTGACCGTGTCGCGGATCGTCTTGGTGGCGACATGGGTGTATTGCGCGGTGGTCGTCAGCTTGGCATGGCCGAGCAGGACCTGGATCACGCGCACGTCCGTGTTGGCCTCCAGCAGGTGGGTCGCAAAACTGTGCCTGAGCGTGTGCAATGTCGCCGGCTTGCTGATCCCGGCCATGTGCTTAGCCGAGGTGAACGCCCGGTTCAGCTGCCGTGGCGAGATCGGATTGATCTTCGGTTTGCCCGGGAAAAGCCAGCCCTCCGGGCGTGCCTCACGCCACCAGTCACGCAGAAGGTTCAGCAAGCCGGGTGACAGCATCACCTTGCGATCCTTCCGCCCTTTGCCCTGTTCTACGTGGATGAGCATTCGATCGCTGTCGATGTCGCCAAGCTTGAGGTTGCAAACCTCGGAAGCACGCAGCCCGGCGCCATAGGAAATGCTGAGCGCCGCGCGGTACTTGAGACCCGGTCCCGGTGCCGCCATCAGGATGTCGGAGACCTCCTCGACGCTGAACACCACGGGCAGCTTCCGCGGCTGGGTGCGGAATTGCATGTATCGCTTCATGTCCTCGCGCCCGCAGGTCATCCCGAAAAAGAACCGCAGCGCGACGATGCGCACGTTGAACGTCGACGGCGTGACCCCGCTATCCGTCATGTGCAACTGATAGGCGCGCAGATCCTCCGGTGTGGCCATGTCGGGCGATCGTCCGAGAAACGCTGCGAAGTCCTTGATTGCTCTGATGTGGGCCTTCTGCGCTTTCTCGCCCATGCCGCGAATGCGCATGTCTTCCATCATCCGCGCGCGCAGCGGCGAAATCTTCTCCTTGGTCATGGAAACCTCCTGTCTGATGATTGAGAAGGTCCCAATCGTCAGCCAGGTCGGTCAGATCGCATAATGCGCGCCGCTATAGGCGGCTCACTCCATCAGCCAAATGCGCCAATGCCGCGGAGCGGCTTCGTCCTTGGGCCGGACGCGTTGGTTTCAAACGTTACTGCGGACCGCTCGCGGTCAACGCAAGACGAGCAAAGTTCCACCCCGCCCGGTGATCCCGGGCGGGGCGGTCTGCTGTCAGTCGCCGTTGCGGCGGGTGTTGGGGCGCGACCAGATGAGGCTGAAGGTCTCTTCACCGCCTTCGATCACCGTGTCGTCGAAGAGGTTGGCGTAGATCGGCTGGGTGAAGCTCGGGTCGTCGAGCTTGAGGCTCAGGTAGTCGCGGCCCTCGGTCGAGCGCTTGGACCAAGCGGCGCCGATCTCGGCACGGCCGACGAAGACGCGGTGGGAGGGGGCGTTGTCGTTGGGGGTGCTGTCCTCGGGGACGATGCGGACGGCTTTCGCCTGAACACTCAGGGTGACGATTTCTCCGACGTATTCGCTGCCGGTCTTCTTGAAGGTTCCGATGGTGGCCATGTCATATCTCCTTTTGGCTTGTCCGAGCCCGCGCCCTTCGCGGCCTCGATGGCGATCGTCAGGACCGGGGCGATCCGCCGACGCAGCCCTGTGGCCCGCAGCGCCAGCGGAGGACGGCAAGGCCGGTCTTTCTTGCCGCGCGAGGAATGGCGGGCATCCGCCAGGGGAAGAAAGTCCGGATCGGCCGTTGCGGCCAAGGCGGTCGAGGCGTCAGCCGATCCCGGTCAGATCAGCCGCTGAGAGGCCCGCAAGGGACGCGTGGCGCAAGCCATGGGAGAGGGAATGACAGGCTACCTTTGGGCCGCGCAAGATCCCGGCAGCATGCGTCGTGCAAAGACAGGCTATGGCGTGCAGGCGGAAACGGTGCATGTCCTGGACGTGCCTCGCTACTCCGGGATTTCCCCCTCTCGCCGTGTCTGTGTTTGTCTGCCGCGATGTTCGGTCTGCCGCCGATCCAGGTGCATGCGCGACCGGGGCCATGCGCTATGACGTGGGTCTCAGTGATCTGGCTTTGTTCAGCCGGTCCTGCCCAACCGCAATGCTGCGATGACGGCGAGGATCGAGACCTTTTGCAGCAATCGGTTGCGGCGCACGCTGACGATGTGGCGGACAGCACGCACCGGCGCAAGCATCACAGGGCGTTCAGTGTTCGTTGAAAGACCTGTGCGGATGCGGATCTGACATGGCGTTGACCTCGGACCAGCCGGTGACCCGCGCCCAGGCCGTGCCTCCGATGACCAACGCGCCCAGCCAAGACAGGATGGTGATGGCCGCAGCGCTCGCGCTGCCGAATTCGGCAAGGCCTTTTGCTGCATGAAAACCAGTGATCCCGGCGGGGATCGCGTAGATCAGGCCGATGGCGAGTTTGATGGGGATGGAGCGGATGCGGTCAAAGGCGAATTCCCCGACAGCGGCGATGAAACCGCCGATGAACAGGCCCGCAATGATCGACAGAAAAACGCCTTGGCCGGACTCATACAGATACATGCCGCACGTCAGCCCGATCGCGAAGGGCAGGGCGTAGACAGCCAGATTGAACAGGATCCAGCAGAGGGCACCGAGGCCGAACAGCGTGAAGAGGGTGGATACAAGCATAAGGCACTCCTTTCGAGAACAAGGATCGCGCCGCCACCTCCTCCATTGGCACGGGCAGATCATAGCAGAAAACGGCCCGCCCCGGGAGGGGCCGGCCAAGATGCAAGGCAGTGGTTCGGCGGAAATCCGGTCATGCCTCCGGTGCGCATTTCGGCCGGAAGTCGAAGAGGGGAATGCCCATCGCGCGGGCCTTGTCGGCGAGATTTTCGGTAATGCCGGAGCCCGAGAAGACAATGAGGCCGATGGGCAGGGTGTCGAGCAACTGGTCATTGCGCTTGAAGGGGGCCGACTTGCCGTGCCGCGTCCAGTCGGGCTTGAAGACGATCTGCGCCACGCTGCGATTATCGGCCCAAGCGGCGGCGATGCGTTCGGCCCCGCGTGGGGCGCCGCCATGCAACAGAACCATGTCGACATGTTTCGCGTGGACGCGGTCGAGGGCTGCCCAGATGGCTGCGTGATCATTGCAGTCCAGCCCGCCGGTAAAGGCGATTTTCGTGCCCTGCGGCAGGAGCGGCTCCAGATCGGCCCGGCGCTTTGCGGCGAGGTGGTCGCGGCTGTCGATCAAGGACGCTGTCAGGGTACGGCGGTTCACATGGCTGCCTGCGCGCGGGTGCCAGGTTTGGCCAAGATGGGTCTCGAAAAATTCGGCGGCGAGATCGAGCATGGCCTCAAAGGCATTGCGGCGTTCGATCAGCGTGATGCCTTCGGCGATAAGGGTCTCGAGTTCGACTGATCGGACTTCGGACCCGTCCTGCTCGCGTTGCGACCGCTTCTGCGCTTGTTCGTTGCTGTCGAGCTCACGGTTTATTCGTGTCGATGTGCGGTGGAACAGGTTGGCCATAGACCAGAGCAGGTCTTCGAGGTCAGGCTCCAGCCGCGTGTCAGACAGGGTCGAGACGAGCGCGTCGAAGATATCAGCAATGGCAGTGCGAACGGCGTCGGGCTCCGGCAAGGGGCGGGGATCAGGCTCGTCCGTGAGAGGGCGCCAGCCGTAGAGCTGCAGTTCCTCGAGCACGACGGCGGTGGAAGATCGGGTGTGAAGGTGGGTCTCGGTCATGATGTCGTCTCCGGTTGTCGAAGCCCGCGCCTCTCGCGGCCTTCCCGGGCAACGGAAAAGCGGGGGCCGGACGGGTCTGCATTCTCAGGGGTCCCGTCGCGCCCGCGCGATGGGGTGGAACCGAAGCGCAGCGGAGGACGGCCATGGCCGTTGCGGGCCCGTCCGGGCGCTGCTCCGTTTTGCCCGCTCTCGGAAGGCCGGAAGGCGTGGCTCTGATCGCGGAGGCGCTGGCCGGCTGCGCCGACTCCGATCAATCGATGGCGTGGTCGAGGAAGGTCACGGCATCCTCGGGCGCCAGTTGCGGACGCAGATGCGCGCGCAACGCGTCGCGGCCATTGGCCCGCAGATCGTCATTGAAATCGCCGAGACAGGGGGAGAGGTGGATCGCGTCGATCCCGGCCTGTCTGGCCCGATGCGACAGATGGTCCGCGGCGGACAGGCCTGCCGGGTCGGCATCGACGGCGATGTAGAGGCTGCGAAGATCGGCGGGCAGCTGCAGGGCTGCGAGATGATTGGCGGACAGAGCCGCCACCGCAGGCAACTCCGGCAGGGCCAGATGCAGGGAGAGCATGGTCTCCAGCCCTTCGCCTGCGGCCAGCACGCTGACCGGTTTGCCGATACGAACACCATGGCCGAGGAGATTGCCCATGGCCTTGCGCGGTGGAAAGACCGGGGCCTTGTCCGCAGTGGCGGGGTCAAGCCAGGTGCGGTGCAGGCCGGTAAGCCGTCCGTCGAGGTCCGTCACCTTGGCGAGCAGGGCGGGCCAGGCCTCAGGACGGTCTGTCGGCGCGTGATCCTCGCGCAAGTAAAAGCATTTCGGGTGAAACCGGAGATTGTCGAGATAGCCCAGTCCGGTAAGGCCACGCCCCGCGAGATAGCGTTCCGTCAAGGTGCCCGACATCGGCTGGCCCATGGCCCAGAGCCGCCGCGCGGCCTCGGTTGAGCCGCGAGAAGCTGGCAGTTTGGTGGCCCGGTCCTTGTCCGTCTGCGGCAGGCTGAGAAACCTACGGGCCTCCTCCAGCGTGTCCCTCAGGGTGGTGATACCCATGTTCAGGGCGATCAGGTCCAGAAGGTCGCCATGCTGCCCGGTTGCGGAATCGGTCCACTTGCCAGCCGCACCAAGGCCGGAGTTCGGACCGGTCAGCCGAACGTAGAGGCTGCGGCCCGGCGTATTCTGCACATCGCCTACGATCCAGTAGCGGCCCTGTTTGTTCCCGTTCGTGAGGTAGTGACGGCAGACGGCCTCGGCATCCTCGGCAAGGCGGCGGGCAATGTCGGCGGCGGGGCTATTCATGCTCTGTGCCTCCTGTCGTGGAAAGAAAAAGGGGCCCGCCATTTCTGGCGGACCCCGGCTGCCGGAACTCGGGGGAAGGAGCTCCGATCTGCTCGAAGGTCACTCGGCGGCTGTCTTGGCGAAGGCGTCACCGGCGACTGGCTCATCTTCGCCCAATGCTTCGGAATCTCCGATAGCCGGTTCGCCGCCATCTTCCGCCGATTGCGCTTCGCCGCTGTCGGGATGGTCTTCCGAAGCGTCATCGTCGGCGCGGTCCGCGTCGTCGACCAGCTCGATTTCCGGTGTGTCCTCTTCCGGCAGCGGCGGCGTGCGCAACGGGTCCGGCAGCCAGCCGGTGCCCACGAGCAGGTCCTCGGCGGCCGTCACCATCTCCGCCTTCTTCAGCCCGGCGATCCGGTTGACAGCGTCCTCACCCTTCGCCTCGCGCACGGCCTCGAGGATGCGGGCCTTGGTCACGCGGCCGAGGTAGCTGTCACCCGTCGCCGTCCAGCCCGCCTTGGCCATGTCAAGCCCGACAGTCCCGGCCAGCACATCCGCATGCGCGATGGCGCGCGGGCGGCGCTGGTAGGGGTCGTGGACGGCATTTACGCTCATCGCCACGCAATGGGCGAAGAGCGCCTCGCGGCTGCAGCTGTCGAACTCGGTCAGCGCCTCCCAGAGGTCCTCGGATGCCTTCGGCAGGTTGCGCGCCCAAGTCTCGTGACGCTGGTCGATGGCCTTCGCATAGGCCGTGTCGCCAAGGCCCGGCACCTGCGAACCAAAAGCCGCGTTGCGCGGTTCGATCTCGACGCAACTTTCGACGGCGTAGCGATAGAAGAGCCGCAGGACCATCGCGTGCAGCGCCGCGAGGAAGGCGACCTGCGGGTCCTGCGCCAGCGCATTGCGCAATGCCAGCGTGCGATGGGCCGTCAATTCCATGACGAGGCGGTCGGAGAGCGGTTTGAGGCCGTCATCTTCTTCCTCCTCGTCCACGGCAGATACGACGGTGTCGTCGGTGTCCTCAACCTGCGCCGCTTCCGGTGCGACCTCGCCGATGTCCTCCACCTCATCGACCGGTTCATCCTCGGTCCGCACATAGCCGCGCTCGACGCGCAGCCGCCCCGAGCTGTCGATGCTGACGAAGGCCCCGGCCAGCGCGAGGTCTTCCGCCTCGAACCGGATCGGACGCGCCTCGAGTGCTTCCATCGCCTCCTCGATCTCGCCCAATCGGGAATCGACGTCGTCGGGAAGCTCGTCGGCCTCCGCATGCTCGGCCTCGAGCGCATCGTATTCGGCCTTCAGCGCCTGGTAGCTGGCGGCTTCCTCACAGGTCATCGGCACCGCCTCGCCATGGACGCGGCGCATGCCGAAGGTGTGGCCATAGGGGAACTCGGTATCGACCTCGACCCATTTCCAGCCCTCGGCACGGATGACTTCGGCCTCCTCGGCGAGCTTCTCGCGCACCATGACGTCGAGCAGGGCGGCATCCTGCAACCAGCCGCCGTCGTCCTGCTGGAACAGATCGCGCAGGATCTCGCCCCCGGCCTCGACGTAGTCGTCAAGCCCGACGAACTGCGCCCGCTTGTCGGAGGCCCGCACCGCGCCCTCGGTCAGCATGCGGCGGATCTCGTAGGGCTGCCGGGAATAGTGCCGCTGCAACGCCTCCCAGACCTGTTCCTGCCGTGCGTGATCGGGGTTGACCGTGAAGGCCATGAGCTGGTCGAGGGTCATCTCCTCCTCGGCATAGGCGTCGAGCAGCGAGGGTGCTGCGGCGGCGAGCTTCAGCCGCTGCTTGACCACGCTGGCCGAGACGAAGAAGGCCGCGGCGATTTCCTCCTCGGTCCGACCTTTCTCGCGCATCGCCTGAAACGCGCGGAACTGGTCGAGCGGATGCAGCGGCGCGCGCTGGACGTTCTCGGCGAGACTGTCTTCCTCGGCGAGCCCATCGGTGCGCACGATGCAGGGCACCAGCGCGGTCTTGTTCATCCGCTTCTGCTTGACGAGCAGTTCCAGCGCCCGGAACCGCCGCCCGCCGGCGGGGATCGTGTACATGCCGGTCTCGGCGCCGCTGTCGTCCAGCACGGGCCGCACGGTGATGGAACTGAGCAGCGTCCGCCGCGCGATGTCCTCGGCCAGTTCCTCGATCGACACGCCCGCCTTGACGTGGCGCACGTTCGACTGGCTGAGCATCAGCTTGTTGAAGGGAATGTCGCGCGAGGCGCTGAGGGTGATTTTCTGTTGCTTGGTCATCGGGATATCTCCGGACGGGCCAGCCGGGAGCCTCTCTCCCGACTTCCAAACCCGTCACGGAAAACCCAGCACCCCTCTTACTCTGTACGGAGCGATGAACCGCAGACGTACGGCCCTTGGGCAGATCGTCACCCCGAAACGGTCGCGTGCACCGTAGCCGCACGCCCGTTTCCAGTGGGCGTTCGGCTCCCGTTCATCGATGTCGCGCTGAATTCATGTCGTGGCGACAAGGTCGGCCATTCGGTCACGGACCCTCAAGCCGACCGCCAACGGCGCTCCATGACCGGGACAGAGCAGATCGCCATCGGTCATCACGCCCATGAGCCGGGCGATCGAGGACAGACCTTCGGGCCGATCCTCGTAGAGGATCGGCTCTCGCATTCCGAACACGTTCATCAGGGCATCGCCGATAATCCATGCGTTGCGTCCGTCGCCGGTCGGCACGCCAAAGCCCAGCTGTCCCTGGGAATGACCCGGTAGGGCGACAACCCGCACTCCGCCTGCGACCTCAATGCTGTCGCCGCGGATCGGCTCGGCGCCTACAGGGGCGACGCGATCCGGGTACCTGTCGGCGACGAGCCGGGTCAGGATCCGCCCCGGCAAGGTGGGCGATGGCGTCCAGGGTCTGCGCCACGTCCCTTGCGCCAGCAACGCCGCCTCGGAGGGATGTGCGTGGAGCCGCGCCCCGGTTTCCTTCACGATGCGCGCCGCGCCGCCGACGTGGTCGTAGTGAACATGCGTCAGAAGCACGTGGCCGAGCGGCGGCAAGGCTTTCAGCGCATGAAGGAGCGGCGACGCGAAAGACGGCTCGCCCGTATCGACCAGCACTGTCTGGCGGTCCTTCACGATCGCATAGACGTTGATGAATCGCCGATTGGCGACGTAGACGTCCGGCGCAATTTGCCTGAAGCGCATGACCGTCAATCGAGGGTATAGAGGTCGTGCGCCCCACGCGGCATCGGGATGCGCCGTCCAGTGGGCACGATGTCATCGCCGTCAATGGCGAAGATCTCCACCCAACCGTCGCTGCGCGGCCCGTCGTGATCCTGATAGACGACCACAGCGAGCCGGTCGCCATCGGCGTCGAAGACCACATCCTCCGGCAGTACGCCGCGAAAGCCGACCGGGTCGCCGAGCGTTGCGACGACGCCGGTTGCGTCGTCCACACTCAGTAGCGACAGCGATGATCCGGTCCGGCCGGGCACGAGCGCGAGCGCCCCGCCGGGCAGATAGGTGCGCTCCATATTCACAGCGATCAGACGGTCGCCCGCGCGGTTCATCTCGAAGGCCTCAGGCGATTTCGAGACGGTGGCCGAGGATACGATCCCGCGCGTGTCGTCGTCGGGCGACAGCGCAAAGGAATGAATCTGTCCATCGCCGACGAACACGGCGCCCAAGGGCGTCGGCCCCCATTTCACGTCGGCGACGAGGAAATGATCCCCTGCGCGGGTCCAGCGTCCCACGGTGAGCCAATCGCCCTCCTCGACCGGAGCTTCGGCGTCGGCCGCTATGGGCACGCCGTCGTCGCCGAGGGTGAAGCGCACAAGGCCGACACCGAGGTTCGACAGAACATAGCCCGCGGCCGCGCCGGTGGGATGGATCATGGCGTAGGTCAACCCATCGTCGATATCGGGGCGGGCCGCGATATCCGGCAGGTCGAGGTCGAAGCTGCGCACTGTCCTCGGCTGGCCGCCTTCTAGCGGAGCGACCGCGAGTTCGGCGTCCGGATCTCCGCAGGCGATGAGCAGCCAGCCACCCGTCGGCGCGATGTCGATGCTGTTGGGGCGACGACAGACCGGGACGGAGGAGACGACCGCCCCGCTGTCGAGATCGACCGTCGTCAGCAGCGTGCCGACCGGCATCTCGTCGTGGACGCTCGCCATGCGGTCGGTCCCCGGCTGGGGCGGCGTCCGCCCCTCTATCACATAGGCGAAGCGGCCCGATGGGTCGGCGGTCATGGCGCCGGGCCAGCCCATGACGGTGTTGGAAGCCGGGACAGTGCGGCGTTCAGATTGCGGGTTGTTCGGCTCATCGAGGATGACGAGAAGATCCTGTGCGCCCTCGATGGGATGGAGACGCCCATCCGCATAGGCGGTGGCGGCCATGTCCCCGTCCACCAGGACGAGCAGGCGGGAAAGGTTGAGGCCGTCAGCCTCAGCCCGAGGTTCTGCGATCGGCGGGGCGCGGTCGATCACGTTCCACAGGCCCACCGCGGCGGCGAGACCGGCAATGACGGCGGCCAATCCCGTCGCGACCCACCTGACACTGCGCATGCCGTCACTCCTCTGGTTCCGAGGAGCAAGATATTACGAATATCGTAGTTTACAAGTCTCGTCTTCGAGAAACATGGTCCGCGATCCGGGTCATCTTCCGCACGAAATCGGCGCGCTCCTCGGGGTCGAGCGCATCCAGCATGATTTGCATCGTCGCGCGCTCCTCCGCTTCGAGCCGCCCGAAGGTGTCGCGACCGTCCACGGTCAGATGAAGCGCGACGGCGCGCCGGTTCGTATCGGGCCGGTCCCGTCTGAGCAAACCGCGCTCCACCAGCCTGTCGACAAGGCTGCTTGCGGTCGTGGGCACGATGCCGAGATACTCCCCGAGTTCCGACAGCTTGCAGCCGTCCTTGCCCGACACGAAGCGCAGCGTCTGGATTTCGGCTGGGGTGAAACTGAACTCGTTGTGCGCGATGCGCAGCTTCGTCTCGGCGATCTTCAACGCCCGCATGAGCGTTGCGACGGCATGGTGCAGGTCATCGACATCCTTGGTCATGGTCGGACGATACGAGTTTCGTAAGGTTCTTGGAAGGGGCCGGAAGCTGGGCATTGGCACCGATGTACAGTGACGGGCCTCCAAACCCGTCACGAAAAACCCGGCCGCCCTCTCACTCTATGAACAAAGGGCCGCGATCGCGTCACCCGGGGTGACTGCCGAGCGGGACGGGACGGTTGTTGATGTCAAGAAAGGGCCGAGCCGATCGCCCATAGGCCAAATGCGATAAGCACGACGCCCGACAGGCGCGAAACCCATGCCGCAAATGTTTCGGGCAGGCGGTGCCGGGCGAGCGCCACACCACCGCTGAGAATGCCCCACAATAGCATCGAGCCGGCGAAGACGCCGGAGACAACGAGCAGGGCACTTGTCGCCCCCGATCCCGAGGCGAGTCCGAGACCGGCGAAGACCGCGGCGAACGACAGGATCGTTAGCGGGTTCGTGATCGTGAGAACGAATGTAGACGCCGTTGTTCCGATCAGATCCCGCGCCGAGACCTTCGCCGCCATGCGGGGCGGGCTCGGGGTCAGACCTTTCCAGCCGAGCCACAGCATGAAGGTGCCCCCCACCAGCCGAAGCGGTATATCGATGACGCTCAGAATGCTCGAGAACGCCGCGAAGCCGAAGGCGGCCAAGGCCGCATAAACGCCATCTGCCAGAGCCGTTCCAAGGCCACCAGCGACACCAGCGACGAAGCCACGCTCCAATGTCCGATTGATGCAAAGCGCCCCGATCGGTCCGAGCGGAGCGGCGATCGCCAGCCCGATGATCAGGCTCTTTCCGAAAAGCAAGAGATCCATCAGGATGAACCCTTCTGTACAAAAGCCCCCGAGACCGAAGAAGACAGCGCAATCAGCGTCTCGGTTCGGCCGAGAAATTTCCGTGCCTTGAGGTCGGTCAGAAACCCTTCGATCTCTGGCGCAGCAACGACGCGGAGCTTGATTAGATAGGACCAGCTACCCGTGACGTGGTGGCATTCGAGGATTGCCGGGTTCGTCTCGGCAAAATCGCGAAAGGAAGCTTCGTCGGCGTCTTCACGCAGAGCGATCCAGACGAATACAAGGGTTTCCAGCCCCATGGCGGCCGGGTCCAGATCGACCGTGAAGCGCTTGATGACACCCGATGCGGTAAGGCGGCGGATACGCTCGTTCACGCTGGATGGAGACAGGCCAACAGTGCCGCCGATGTCCGCCAATGAGCGCTTGGCATCCAAAGACAGCAGATCAATGATTTTCCGGTCAATTTCATCCATGGCCGCAGATTATGCGGCATGTAGCGGAATAACAAGAGATTCTTTCGGTTACACAGACAGAAGGCCGCATCTGGCACGATAGAGGGGGCGTCGTGCCTTGTGATTCCGAGCTCATTCGTGGAAGAGAAGGCTTCTCGGAACGGCGGCACGACAATCATGCCGCCGACGAAATCGTCGTTCCTGAGCACAAATGTTAAGACGCCGGCAAACGAGTGCCGGGCCATCCCAGTGGACGGCCCGGTTCTTCGTCAGAGATGCTTCCAGTAGATGACCTTGTCGCCTCCTGGCTCGTAGAACTCGCGGATGCGGGCTTCCTCCACATAGCCGTTCGTGCGGTAGAAGGACCGGGTGCGCTCGAAGGCTGGCGTGCCAAGGGTCTCCACGATCAGGATGCGTCCGCCCGCTGCGCGGAGAAGGTCCTCGAGGTGACGCATCATTGCCGCGCCGATGCCTTGTCCGCGGCAGTCGTCGAGGATGCCGATGGCCAGCAGGTTCCACGTGCCACTCGTCATGCGCTCGGGTTCGCAGAACCCGAAACCGATGAGACGGTCGCCGGTGAGAGCAACGAACCACAGGTCGTTGCTGGTCCGGTCGAGATAGCCGGTCATCATGTCTTTGAGCGTCTCGGGAGGGAAGAGTTCGGCGTTCTCCGCCACGGACTTTATGGCGGCGATGTCCAGCCGCTCGGCAGGACGGATCGTCAGGTCAATGGTCATGGTGTGTTGAGCTTTCGTCTGCTCGGCGAGATGACCGGCAGCAACTGACTGGATCCAGTCAGGCGCCGTTCTCGCCAGTGATGTTGGATTGCCACACTCAGAGCTGCGGGCAGTCGCTCTCGCGGCCGCCAGCGTCTTCCGTGTTCAGCGCCCTCGGATCAGGAAGCGCGGTGACCCGCAATCGTAGACATCAAAGCTCCATGCCGCGCGGGTGCGCGGCTGGAGCCTCAATGCCACGACGGCGGGCGATCGGCAATGTCCCGCGATCAGATCGCACGCTCCAGGAGCACCTTCGCGCGCGTCTCCATGGTGAGCCTTGCATCCTGCTGCGGCTTGCTTCGCGCGACAGCCGTGATGCCCTGCACGAAGTCGAAGACGCTCTCGGGCGGTCGGCCTTCCTCGGCCAGAACCGTTTCGACGATCTTCGCCGTCTCGGCTTTCGAGAAGCCGCGTTTCTTCAGGAAATCTTGCCGGTCCTCGTCCGACCGCGCGACGATCTTCTCCCGCGCCGCGCGGATGCCGTCGATGAACGGCGCGGGCGAGGACTCGGCGAAGCGGCTCAGCGCCGGGGCGGCCTCGTGGGCGAAGCGGGAAGCGGCGTATTTCGAGTGCCGGATCGTGATCTCCTGGAAATCCTCGACGCCCCAGAGGTTGCGGTTCTGGCACACGGCCCGGAGATAGAAGCTGGCGATGCCGAGCGTCTTGGCGCCCACCTCGGAATTCCAGCAGTAGAACCCCGGAAATAGAGGTCGGGCGAGCCGTCGGGCAGCAACCCCGCCTCGATGGGGTTCAGGTCATCGACGAGAAACAGGAAGACGTCGCGGTCGGAGGCGTAGAGCGTCGTCGTCTCCTTCGTCACGTCCACGCGCGGGTTGTAGATACCGGTGGACCAGTCGAGCACGCCCGGCACCTTCCAACGAGTGTCGCCAATGCCGTTTCCGGCGATGCGCTGGACGGCGGAGACAAGTTCGTGGTCGTAGATGCGGCCATAGTCCGGACCGGTCACGGCACGCAGTTCGGTGCGGCCATTTCCGGTTTCCAGCGTCTTGATCTGTTCGGCACGGTGGTTGGTCAGCCCATATTGCAGGTTGATGCCGGCCAGCGGTGCAGGGAGCTGGCGCAGTTAGGCCGCAGGAGCGCCCACGAGGCTGGCGAGTTGGCCGAAGGACCAATGCGTCGGCGCGATGGGTTCATCCGCGCCCGGCAGGACAAGGCCCAACTTCTCGGGCTTGTCACGATGCGCGTCGACCCGGATCGCCGCGCTCTCCACCGTGCGCGTCCGGCTCCGCTCCGCCCGGCCCTTGACCGAGGCGAAGAGATCATCGAGCGACAGATAGCGCTCGTCATCCGGTCGCGAGAACCATTCAGATGACACGCGGTCCACATTCGTGCCGCGAGACACATCCACCTTGTAACCGCCGCTGGTGTCACGCCCGGCATCGAAAATCTCGGTATTCATGGTTTTCTCCCGCGACGGGCGGCCGGGAGCCTCTCTCTCGACCTCCAAACCCGTCTCGGGCCGGAACGGCTCCCCTCTGACTCTCGGGTCACTCCGCTGCGAGATCCCCCAGCGGAGAGGGGCCGCGCGATGCGGCCAGCCGGTGCAGTGCCTCCGGGCGGATATGGGTGTAGCGGCGCAGCATCTTCCAATCCTTGTGGCCGGTGACCAGCGAGACCTGTTCGATCGCGAATCCGGCCTCGAACAGGCGGCTTGTGCCCTCATGGCGCAAATCGTGGAAATGCAGGTCCTTTACTCTGACCTCGACGCAGGCGCGCCGGAAAGCCGTTCCGACCGATCTCGAGTTGTAGGGAAAGATCCGGCCTCTTGCGTGCCCGAGTTCCTTTGCCTGATCGGTGACCAACGCCCAGGCATCGAACTCCGTGGCGGCGAAGAGCGGAATCCGCTGGTCGTTCCCGGTCTTGTTGCGCGGGTCCTTCCTGTCGCGGATCATGAGCATCCGGCGGTCGACGTCGAGATCGGTCCATGCGACGCGGCAGATCTCATCGAGCCGCATGGCCGTGGCCACGGCGAACTTCACGATCCGTGTCATCGGCAGGGTCAGGCGTTCGTTGTCATCGAAGCAGCGGAAGAGGCGGTTCAGCTCGTCCGTGGTGGGGCGGCGGTCCCGCTCGGTGCCTTTGCCGATGAGGCCGAGCCGCTTGAGCGCGACACGCGCCAGATCAACGGGTTCGGGAGAAATGTCGAGCCCGTGCACGGCTGCAGCGTGGGTGATGATCATCTTGATCACGCCAATGTCGATCCCAAGGGTCACTGGTCCCGCGCCCTGGTCTGCACGCATCTTCCCGTAGTCGATCAGCTTCTGCCGATCGAGGTGACCGATCCGTTCCTTTCCAAGATCGCGCTTCAGCGTCGTGAGTGTCGCGGCCTTGCTGCGACGCGGCGGTTTCCCTACCTCGCACATATCGGTTATATGAAGGTCGATGAGGTCGCCAAAGGTCTGGAGGCGGGAGACGGACGACTTGTTCGGCGCCAGCCCCTGATCGACCCGGGTCTCAGCTTGGCGGGCCCAACGATGGGCGTCGTCGCGGCGGAGGAACGTCTCGCTCGCGTAGCGGCCCTTTCGTCTGATCTGAACCCGGTAGGCACCGGAGGGGAGCTTGGTGATGGAGGCCATTTTCGTGTGCGCTGTATGTGCAATGAGTCGTCGTAGAGGGGCAAATTCGGGGATATTGGGGCGTATTCCAGCGTAGCAGCATCCGCCGCCAACAGTTTGAAGATACACAAAAAATGCAAATAAATCAACACGCTAGATTATCCTGCGCCCCTATGATGGACTGGACCGATCGGCATTGCCGGTATTTCCATCGGCTGCTGTCACGGCAGGCGCTGCTCTATACCGAGATGGTGACGGCGCCGGCCTTGGTGCGCGGCGGGGCTTTACACCTTCTGGATCACGCGCCCGAAGAGCATCCGGTCGCCTTGCAGCTCGGCGGAAGCGATCCGGACGAGCTTGCCGAGGCGGCGCGGCTGGGGCAGGCGGCCGGGTACGACGAGATCAATCTCAATGTCGGCTGTCCGTCGGATCGCGTGCAGTCGGGCACGTTCGGCGCGGTTCTGATGAAGGATCCCGCGCTCGTCGCCCGTGCCGTGGCCGCCATGCGGGCGGAAGTCGATGCGGAGGTCACGGTGAAGTGTCGTCTCGGTGTCGACGAACAGGAGGCCGAAGAGGTGCTTCCCGCATTCATCGAGGCTGTTGCGAGCGCTGGCTGCGAGCGGGTCATCATCCACGCGCGGAAGGCCTGGCTGCAGGGGCTGAGCCCGAAGGAAAACCGGGACTTCCCGCCGCTCGATTACGGGCTGGTGCTCCGCATGAAGACGCGGTTTCCGCAGATGCATGTCTCGGTGAATGGCGGCATTGCCGATCTCGAAACCGCGCGGGAGTTTCTCGATGCCGGGCTCGACGGGGTCATGATCGGACGGGCAGCCTATCACGCTCCGTGGGACGTGCTGGCCGATGCGGATCGCGTGATCTTCGCGACCGGGCGCCCCGCGCCCGAGGCGCGCGACATCGCGCTCGAGTTGATCCCCTATATCGACGATCATATCGCGGCGGGCGGCAGGCTGCACCAGGTCACGCGCCACATGCTGGGGCTTTTCGCGGGGCGTCCCGGTGCGCGGGTCTGGCGGCGCGTCTTGTCCGAGAACGCCACCAAGAGAGGCGCGGATTCGTCGCTGATCCTGCATGCGCTCGACGAGATGGATGCAGCACAGCGCGCCGCCTGAGGGATCGCAAATAAGGCGCAAACATGGCGCAATCGGGTAGCTTGGGCGTCATTGTTTCCCATCCTGCAGCAATCGCTGAAATTCCTTCCTATTCGACCGAATATCGGCAAACCTTCATGCCGGGGATTTCTGTGTTTCTGCCTGGGGGATTGTGATGATCTGGCTCCTGACGCTGCTGCCTTTCCTTGCCCTGTCGGCCTTTGTCGACTTTGGTGGTGACGACGACGATGATGACGACAACGACACCGCGCCGACGGATGGATCGGATAGCGGCGACAATGGTGATGACGGGGACGACGGCGATGACGGCGAAGAGCCGCCGCTCAGTTCCGGCGAAGACGAAGACATAACTCTGACCGAAGGGGATGACCGGTTCGACGGCTCCACTGGCAACGACACACTGCGCGGGCTCGGGGGCGACGACTTCCTGGAGGGCAGTTCGGGTGACGACTCGCTCGAGGGCGGGCCCGGCGATGACACGCTGGTCGGCCAGGGCGGTCAGGACACCGCGATTGGGGGCACGGGCGACGATTCCATAGAAGGCGGCGACGGCGACGACTTTGCCAAGGGCAATGACGGCGACGACACGATCCGTGGCAATGACGGGAACGACACCTTGCTCGGAGGCCTTGGCGAAGATTCCCTGCGCGGCGGCGACGACGACGATTACGTCGAGGGCGGTGCCAATGATGACCAGGTGCTCGGCAATGACGGCGACGACACGCTTCTCGGACTCGACGGCAACGACACGCTGAACGGTGGCGAGGGCGAGGACAGTCTGAACGGCGGTCCGGGCATGAACGTGCTGACCGGCGGCGCAGGCGCTGACAGCTTCACCATCGACCTGACGCGCGAAGACGGCGAAGACATTCCGGCGATGTCGGCAACGATCACCGAATTCGCGGTCGAGGGCGAGGAGGAGGATGTGCTTCTCCTGATGCTCGACGATCAGGATGATGGCCTTGCTGTAGGCGTGACCGAGGACGGGGACGATGCGCTTCTGACGCTCGGAGAGGGTGAGGATGCGGTCACGCTGGCGCGGATCATCGACGGTGCCCTGAACGGGTTCAGCCTCGAGAACGTGGTAACGGTCGCGGGCGATGATGGCTCGCCGGATACGATGGAGCCGCCCGTCGCGGCTTGATCGACGCTAGCTTTTCGCGGCCAGCTTGCTGGCCCTGCCGCCGCGCCTCTTCTTGAGGCGCGGTGCGCGTTCGGGAAGGGTCTCCATGATCTCTGCGCGTTCCTCGGATGTCATGCGGGACCAGCGCGTGATCTCGTCGATGGAGCGGTAGCAGCCGACGCAGATGCGTTCTTCGGGATGCACGACGCATAGCTGCACGCAGGGGCTTTCGATCCCCGCGCTCCGTGCGCGTTGCTGTCCTGACTTGTCCGCCATGCTGCTCGTTTGCCTCTTGGCCTTACCCTTGGCGAATATGCCTAATCCGGTCGAGAGCACCCTGCAAGATGTAGGATGCAGCGACATTGTCGATGCGCTCCGCGCGACGCATACGCGATGTATCGGCTTCGAGTAGCGCACGTTCTGCGGCCACGGTGGACAGCCGCTCGTCCCAGAAGGTGATCGCCCCGTCCCAAAGCCGTGAGAAATTGCGGGCGAAGGCCCTCGTCGATTGGCAGCGCGCGCCTTCGCTGCCATCCATGTTGCGCGGCAGGCCGAGTACGACGCCGCCGATCTCGCGCCCGTTCAGGATCTCGATCAGACGCTCGGCATCCTGCGTGAACTTCTTGCGCCGGATCGTCTCGAGCGGCGTCGCAACAGACAACAGCCTGTCGGACACCGCCACACCGATCGTCTTGTCGCCAAGATCGAGCCCCGCAATGGCTCTCATCGGGGGAAGAGCCGGCAGGGCCTCGTCGAGAGTTTCGTGGATCATTCCTCAACCCCGGCGGATCGAGCCGCCTCGCGCACCGTTGTCAGCGCCGCCTCGTCACCGAGGAACACCTCTTCGGCGTTCTGCAGGATCGCGCGAGCCTGGTCGAGATTTCCCAGAACGCCATAGGCCGAGATCAGCCGCGCCCATTCCTCGGGGCTGCCGCCTTGCGTCGCGAGCCGGTCAGAAAGCCGCGCGACCATGCCTTCGATCATGCCTTGACGGTCTTCTTCGCTAAGCTCGCCCGCAGCCTCGAGGTCGTCCGCGGTCGGGCCGGGCAGGGCGGTCTGCGGTACGGGCGGGCTGTAATCGTTGACGCCGGCGCGCCAGGCCATGTCCTCGATCTGACTCATGATCGGCGCGACCCAGGCATCCTCCGCTGTCGAGCGGCGCAGAAGATTGTCCCAGATGCGAAAGGCGCGATCCGGCCGGCCCGTTTGTGCCATGCTCAGCCCGGCATAATAGGAGGCGACACCATTCTCGGGATCGCGGTTCAGCGCGCTCTCGACTGCGGCCTCGGCTTCGGGCGAGACGTATCCGCCGGCGGCGAGCACCATCATGTCGGCGAGATCGGCGTAATCCTCCGCCGTCGCCTCCTCGCCCTTGAGCTCGATGATCCGTTCCTGGGCGCGATAGGCGGCGCGATAATTGCCCAGCGCTGCCTCGGAGCGCGCAAGAAGCTGGAAGCCCTGCACATCGTTCTGCCGCTCTGCGACGGTGGCGCGCAGACGCTCGACCAGCGCTTGGTATTCGGGGTTCGGAGCCTCAGCCGGGGCAGAAGCCGCATCGCTTTCGGCCTCGCTTTGCGCGGGGCGGTTCTGCCGGGCCTCCTCGGCCCGCGCGATGCGGTCGGAGAGGCCGAGATCGCCGTAGCCTGGCGCACCAAGGCTTGCATAAAGGTAGATCGACCCGGACACGAGGAAGAGCGCGATGAGAAGCGCCGCGACGCGCGAGACCGGCTTCGGCTCCGACCCGGCGGCGGTTTCGGACGCGTCCTTGGCATCGGCCGCCAGTAGACGGCGCGACACCTCGGTCCGCAGCCGCTGGGCTTCTTCGGGGCCGACCGTGCCACGCTCTTCATCGCGGTCGATCTCGCGCAGCTGGTCGCGATAGACACCGATATCGGACGCCACGGCGTCCTGCGCCGAGCGCCGCCCGCGCAGAAGCGCCAAGACGATCACCGCGCCGACCAGCAACGCCATCGCGGCACTCAAGATCCAGAAGGCGATCATGCCGTCTCCCATCCATTCATCCCGTGCAGACATATCCATCCCGGCCCCTGACAAAAAGGCAAAAAACCCGGTGGCGCGAGCATGTCGCAACTGCGCGGTAATGTGACGGGTCTCGGCATGGCGGGCGATGCCCGCCCGTGCGACGAGGGCCGGACAGGGACGCTTATTCGGGAATCGCCGCCGATATGAAACGCTACTCCGCCTTCGCACTCGCTCGGGAAGCATTTCGCAACCACCAGGGGTGGGAGCGTGCCTGGCGCGATGCCCAGCCGAAAAAGCATTACGATGCGATCATCGTCGGTGCCGGAGGGCATGGTCTTGCATCCGCGTATTACCTCGGCAAGAACCACGGCATCCGCAACGTCGCGATCATCGAGAAGGGCTGGCTCGGCGGCGGGAACACGGGTCGGAATACGACCATCATCCGCTCGAACTATCTGCAGGATCCCTCTGCCGCGATATACGAGAAGTCCCGCTCGCTCTACGAGACGCTGAGCCAGGATCTCAACTACAACATCATGTATTCGCCGCGCGGCGTGATGATGCTGGCGCAGACGGAGCACGAGGTGCGCGGCTACCGGCGCACGGCACATGCCAATGCGCTGCAAGGCGTCGACACCACCTTCATCAGCCCAAAGAAGGTCAAGGAGCTGGTGCCGATCATCGAACTCAAGGGCCCGCGCTACCCCGTCCTCGGCGCGCTCTGGCAGGAGCGCGCAGGGACCGCCCGTCACGACGCCGTTGCCTGGGGCTATGCACGGGCGTGCTCCGACATGGGCATGGACGTGATCCAGAAATGCGAAGTGACCGGCATCCAGCGCGAGGGCGGCCGCGTCACGGGCGTGTCGACCACGAAAGGCGATATCGGCTGCAACAAGCTCGGCATCGTTGTCGCGGGTCATTCGGGGCATCTTGCCGAGATGGCCGGCTTCCGGCTGCCGATCGAGAGCGTCGCGCTGCAGGCGCTTGTCTCCGAGCCGATCAAGCCCTGCATGGACGTCGTCGTCATGGCCAACACCGTGCACGGCTACATGAGCCAGTCCGACAAGGGCGAGATGGTGATCGGCGGCGGCGCGGACGGCTACAACAACTACACCCAGCGCGGCTCTTTCCACCATATCGAGGAGACGGTGCGCGCGCTTTGCGAGACCTTCCCGATGATCTCGCGCCTCAAGATGCTGCGGCAATGGGGCGGCATCGTGGACATGACCGGCGACCGCTCGCCGATCCTGTCGAAGACGCCGGTCGAGAACGTGTTCATCAATTGCGGCTGGGGCACCGGCGGATTCAAGGCGATCCCGGGCTCGGGCTGGGGGTTTGCCGAACTGATGGCCAAGGGGCATTCGCCGCTTACCGAGGCCTTCGGCCTGGAGCGCTTCCGCGAGGGCCGTTTTGTCGACGAGTCGGTCGCCGCCGGCGTGGCACATTAAGGAGATACGGGACATGCTGATCCTTGAATGCCCCTATTGCGGCGTCAAAGCCGACGAGACCGAACTGCATCCCGGCGGCGAGGCGCACCTGACGCGCTTCGGGCCCGGATCGTCCGATGACGCGTTCGAAAGCTACCTTTTCATGCGCGCGAACCCCAAGGGCGTGCATTTCGAGCGCTGGCGGCACGCGCATGGCTGCGGCAAGTGGTTTCACGCCGCGCGCTGCACCGTGACGCTCGAGGTCTTCGGCACTTATTCGGCCCAGACCACGGAGCCCCCGTCCGACATTATCGAGAAGATCGCGGCCCGCCGTCCCGGCTGGGCGAAGGAGAGCCAGGCATGAGCACGCGCCTTGCGAAGGGCGGTCGCCTGATCGACCGCGCCACCACGCACCGTTTCACGTTCAACGGCCGCCAGATGCAGGGCTATGCGGGCGACACGCTGGCCTCTGCCTTGCTGGCGGGCGACCAGATGCTGGTCGGTCGGTCCTTCAAGTATCACCGCCCGCGCGGCATCGTGGCGAGCGGCGCCGAAGAGCCCAATGCCCTCGTCGGCCTCGGCTCCGGCAACACGTTCGAGCCGAACCAGCGCGTCACCGTCACCGAGCTGTTCGACGGGCTCGAGGCGCAGTCGCAGAACCACTGGCCGAGCCTCGAGTTCGACGTCGGCGCGATCAACGCGAAGCTGTCGCGCTTCCTGCCGGCGGGCTTCTACTACAAGACATTTATTCATCCCCGTCCGTTCTGGAAACACGTCTACGAGCCCTTCATCCGAAAGTCGGCAGGTCTCGGCAAGGCGCCGGACAAAGAGGCGCGCGACCCCGACACCTACGAGCATTTCTACGCTCACGTAGACGTTCTGGTGATCGGCGGCGGAGTGGCGGGACTTCAGGCGGCCAAGGTCGCGGCGCAGTCGGGCGGGAAAGTCCTGCTGATCGAGCAGAACGCTCATTGGGGCGGCCGCGCGCCAGTGGATGGCGGCACTGTCGACGGAGCAGAGGCGGATGCCTGGGTCTCGGCCACGCTTGAAGAGCTCGAAGGCATGGCCAATGTCACGCTGCGGGCGCGGACGATGGGCGCGGGTCTATACGATCACGGCTATGCCACGGCCTATGAGCGCGTCTCGGATCATGCGCCGGGCTCCGATGCGCCGCGTCATCGTCTCTGGCGGATCCGGGCAGGGCAGATCGTGACCGCGACCGGCGCGATAGAGCGTCCGCTCTCTTTTGCGGGCAACGACATTCCGGGCGTCATGCTGGCGTCCGCGGCGCGAGACTTCGCGGTGAACTACGCGGTCTCGCCGGGTGACCGGACGGTAGTCGTGACCAACAACGACGATGCTTACCGCACGGCGCTCGCGCTCAAGTCTTTGGGTCTCTCTGTCCCGGCGGTGATTGACGCGCGGGCGAATGGCGGGGGCGCGCTGATGGCCGAGGCCGAGGCGCAGGGCATCCGCGTTCTCAAGGGCAAGGGCATCGCCAAGGTCCAGGGCGGCGCGCGCGTCACCGGTGTCGAGATCTGCGCCCAGGCGGGCGAGGGCGCGACGCAGGAAACCATCGCCTGCGACGCCGTCGCCATGTCGGGTGGCTGGTCCCCGGTCGTGCATCTCTGGTCGCATATCGGCGGCAAGCTGACATGGGACGAGACCGAGAACTTCTTCCGCCCCGATCCCGAGCGCGCGCCGATCACCCATGACGGCTCCGCCATCGTGACCGCGGTTGGCGCGGCGAACGGGCATCTGGGTCTGTCGGAGATCGTCAGCGACGCAACGAGCGGCACAACCTCCGCGCTCAAGCGGATCGGCCTGTCGGTTGATGCGGCCGCGCCCGAGGCCAGCCCACGCGACGAAGCACCGATGGAGCCGGTCTGGCTGATGCCGCAGGGCGCCAAGCGCGCGCTCAGGGCGAAGGCCTGGCTAGACTTCCAGAATGATGTGAAGGTGACAGACGTTCAGCTTGCCGCACAGGAAGGCTATGTCTCGGTCGAACATACCAAGCGCTACACCACGCTTGGCATGGCGACGGACCAGGGAAAGCTGAGCAACATCAACGGCCTTGCGATCCTGTCTCAAGCATTGGGTGAAGGCATTCCGCAGGTCGGCACAACGACGTTCCGCCCGCCCTACACACCGATTTCGCTGGCCTCCATCGCCGGAGAGGCAAAGGGCGAGCTGTTCCAGCCGATCCGCCGCACCGCTCTGCATTCCTGGCACGAGGAAAACGGCGCGGAATGGGAGCCGGTCGGCCATTGGCGGCGCCCCTTCGCCTACAGAAAGCCGGGCGAGAGCACCCATGACGCGGTGACGCGCGAATGCGTCGCAACGCGGGAGAGCCTTGGCCTGCTCGACGCCTCGACGCTGGGCAAGATCCTCGTCAAAGGGCCTGATGCCGGGCGCTTCATGGACATGCTCTATACCAACATGATGTCGTCGCTGAAGCCGGGCTTCTGCCGCTACGGGCTCATGTGTTCCGAAAACGGCTTCCTCATGGATGACGGTGTCGTGGCGCGGATCGATGAGGACACGTTCCTATGCCACACGACCACCGGTGGCGCGGAGCGCATCCACGCCCATATGGAGGAATGGCTCCAGACCGAATGGTGGGACTGGAAGGTCTGGGTTCTGAACGTGACCGAGCAGTACACCCAGATCGGCGTTGTCGGCCCCAAGTCCCGCGCGGTGCTGGAAAAGCTCGGCACGGAAGGCATCGGCAAAGACGACCTGCCGTTCATGCGCTGGATCGATGGCAATGTCGGGGGCATCCCCGCGCGGATCTTCCGGATCTCCTTCTCGGGTGAATTGTCCTTCGAGATCGCGGTCGCGGCAAACCGGGGCCGGGAGCTCTGGGGCAAACTGATCGAGGCGGGCCAAGAGTTCAACGTCACCCCCTATGGCACTGAAGCGATGCACGTTTTGCGCGCCGAGAAGGGCTTCATCATGATCGGGGAGGAGACCGACGGGACGATCATTCCGCAGGATCTCGGACTGCACTGGGCGATCTCCAAGAAGAAGGAAGATTACATCGGCAAGCGCGCGCAGGAGCGGTCCTTCATGGACAATCCCGAGCGCTGGCAACTTGTTGGTCTGGAGACGACGGACGGCTCCAAACTGCCCGACGGGGCCTATGCGGTCGCGCCGGGCAATAACGCCAACGGCCAGGTGAACACGCAAGGGCGAGTAACGTCGAGCTATCATTCCGCCGCGCTTGGCCGTCCGATCGCGATGGGCCTTGTCCATAACGGACCCGACCGGATGGGTGAAGTGATCGAGTTCGCCATGACCGATGGCAGCCGTGTCCCGGCCAAGATCACCGGCACCATTTTCTTCGATCCCGAGGGGGAAAAGCAGAATGTCTGACATTGCACGCGATGGCGCACGCGCCGCTGGGTCGGTGACCGTCGACTCCCTCGGCCCGCAAGGCATGATCTCGGTTCGCGCGAAGATGGATGATCCGGCGCTGGCCTCAGCCCTGACGGAGCTTGGCGGCCTGTCGGTGCCCGGACCGCTTTCCATGTCGCGCAGCGGCGAGATGGCCGTGCTGTGGATGGGGCCGGACGAGGTGATGGTGCTCTGCGCCTATAACGCCGCCCAGCTTCTGTCCGAAAAGCTGTCTGCGTCGCTGTCGGGCGCTCATGCGCTTGCCGCGAATGTCTCGGACGCACGTGCGATGTTCCGCCTGACCGGTCCCGAGAACGAGGTCCGCGAGGCGCTGGCAAAGCTCACGCCGGCCGATTGCGCGCCCGATGCGCTGCCCGAAGGCCGGGTGCGCCGCACGCGGCTGGCCCAGGTCGCGGGAGCCATCTGGATCGAAGAGGGCGCGGCGAATGTCATCGCCTTCAGATCAGGTGCGGATTACGTCTTCGGTCTTCTGAAGACGGCCGCAGCGGACAGCGCGAGAGTCGGCTATTTCTAAGGTCCTGTTGCGGGGCGGTTTCTTTCGCGGATCGCGGAACCCTCACCGCTCCGTGACGTTGATTTCCAGATTGCGCCAGTTGCGCTCTTGACGCTTGCGGCTTGTCAGCGCACCAACGGCGCTATGTCGCAGATTATACTCTGAATAGAACGAGGACCGTCATGGCATTTGAACTTCCCGACCTTCCGTATCCCCACGACGCGCTCGCCTCGAAGGGCATGTCGCAGGAAACGCTCGAGTTCCACCACGACATTCACCACAAGGCCTATGTCGACAACGGCAACAAGGCGATCTCGGGCACCGAGTGGGAAAACAAGTCCGTCGAAGAGATCATCAAGGGCACGTACGACCCGAACGCGGTCGCGCAGTCCGGTATCTTCAACAACGCGTCGCAGTACTGGAACCACAACCAGTTCTGGGAAATGATGACCCCGGAAAACAAGGGCATCCCCAGCGAGCTTGAAGCTGCGCTGACCGAGAGCTTCGGCTCCGTCGACAAGTTCAAGGACGAGTTCGCCGCGGCCGGCGCAGGTCAGTTCGGCTCCGGCTGGGCATGGCTCGTGAAGGACACCGATGGCGGTCTCAAGGTCACCAAGACCGAGAACGGCGTCAATCCGCTTTGCTTCGATCAGACCGCGCTTCTTGGCGTCGATGTGTGGGAACACTCCTACTACATCGATTTCCGCAACAAGCGGCCGGCCTATCTGTCGAACTTCCTCGAGAACCTTGTGAACTGGGAAAACGTTGCCGAGCGCCTGTCTAAGGCATAAGCTTCGCCTCCCAAGCGATTGAAATTGAACGCCTCGACCCATCCGGTCGGGGCGTTTTTCTTTGCCCCGAGGAACGCCCGACCGGGCGGCGCGTTCATCCTGTGAAAGGCAACAAACGGAGGCATCTTATGGCCGAGCGTAAGAGATCGAACGATGGGCATCGCGAGACCGAAGAGGTTCTCGGCGAGAAGCCCGAGAACCTTCCCGAGAGCCCTGACCATGCCGGCAGTGCCGGCGGCGAGTTGAACCGGAAGGTCGGCAAGCGCGACGAGGAAAAGCAGGTCGACGACACGTCCGCCGGAAACACACGGCCCAAGGCGCAGGACACCGACGATAGCGGCGACAAGGAGAAGGTGTGATGGCCGAACTCACTCACGGAACTTGGGTGCTCATCGCAGACGGTGAGAAGGCGCTGTTTCTTCGCAATGATCTGGACGAGCACAATCCGGATTTGAACGTCGTGCGCGAAGAGGAGCAGGACAACCCGTCCGACTTCGACCAGTCTGCCAACAAGCCCGGCCGCAAGGGCGATACAGGCATCGGCCAAAGCTCCGCGATGGATGATACGGACTGGCATGAGCTGGCGAAGGAACGCTTTGCCGACGATCTTGCCGACTTGCTTTACAAGCAGGCGCATAAGCACAAGTTCGAGCGGATCGTGATCGTCGCGCCACCGCAAATCCTGGGTGAGCTTCGTAAGCAGATTCACAAGGAGGTGGCTTCAAAGGTCATCGCCGAGATCCCCAAGACGCTGACCAACCATCCGCTGGACAAGGTTGAAGAGATGCTGCGCGACGAGCTCGCAGAGGCATAAGATAGCGAGGCTCGGGTTTGTGCCCGGGCCTCATTGCGCCGGCCCTCACGCTCTGGCAAAGCTCTGTTGGCAAGGGCAGGGGGACCGCAAATGCAGGAGCAACGGATCGGCGTTCTCGCCATGATCGGCGCTTGCTCCATCTGGGGATTGTCCCCGCTTTACTACAAACTGCTCGCCGATGTGCCGCCTCTCGAGGTCTTGGCGCATCGCACGCTGTGGTCGATGTTGTTCTTCGCCGGTGTCCTCTTGGTGCAAGGGCGGCTCGGCGCGTTGCGGGACGCGCTATCGACGCCTCGCAGGATCGCTGCCATCGGCTTCGCCGCGATCATGATTTCCTGCAACTGGTTCCTGTTCATCCTCTCCATCCAGATCGAAAGGGCGACGGAAGCCAGCCTCGGCTATTACATCTTTCCACTGGTCGCGGTTCTGTTGGGCGTTCTGTTCTTTCGCGAACGACTGGGGCGCGCGCAGATGGTGGCCGTGGGATTGGCGACGATCGCGGTTCTCATATTGTCGGTGCAACTCGGTCATCCGCCTTGGGTGTCTCTCATCATCAGCCTGACCTTCGGCCTTTACGGCGTTGCGAAGAAACGACTTTCTGTCGGACCGGTGGTCTCGGTCACGGGCGAGGTGTTGCTGCTGACGCCATTGGCACTCGGCTGGCTCTGGCATCTGCACGGTGTCCGCGGCACGGGTCTCTTCGGTCAGGATGGAGGTGTGTCGGCACTCTTGATCGTGTCTGGCCCGCTTACCGCTTTGCCGCTCATCTTGTTCAGCTTTGCATCCCAGCGCGTCAATCTATCAAGCATCGGGCTCATCCAGTACTTGAACCCTACACTGCAATTCCTTGTCGCAACGCTGGTTTTCCGCGAACCCTTCGGCACGGTCCAGGCCGTGGCCTTCGCGCTGATCTGGACAGCTTTGGCGATCTATTCGACGGCGACGCTTCGGGCCGAAAGCGCGCGGCGCAAAGCCGCGATCGTACCCGACGCATCCGGCGAGACCTGAACGTTCTCGACAATGTCGCTCCCGGCGAAGCCTTGATCGACGACGTGATGCATCAGCGCGATCAGCGGATCCCAGTAGCCTTCGACGTTCATCAGCACGATGGGTTTGTCATGCAGACCGAGCTGCCGCCAGGTCAGCACCTCGAAGAATTCGTCGAGCGAGCCCGCACCGCCCGGAAGAACGGCGATGGCATCGGCGTTCATCAGCATGACTTTCTTGCGCTCGTGCATGGTCTCCGTGACGACGAAGGTCGTCAGATCGCGTTTCCCGACTTCCCATTTCACAAGGTGATCCGGGATCACGCCGAAGGTCTGGGCGCCCGCGTTCTGGGCAGACCGGGCCACGCGGCCCATCAGACCCACGTCGCCCGCACCGTAAACGAGCCGCCAGCCGGCCGCGCCGATTTCCTTGCCAAGCGCCTCGGCAGCCGCCGCGTAGGCCGGGTCGGAGCCGTCGCGCGCCCCGCAATACACGCAGATCGAGATTTGTTGCATCGCGACAACTCCATGCTTGCGCGGCTTTGACCGGTGTTAGCGCTGTTGATATACGTTCTCAACCGGCTGCGGCGCGTAAAGATCTGCCTGTGCGCACGCAGCCTTACGGGGATGGACCAAAGATGACGACCAAATCCTCCATGTCCGGGCCGGTCGGGGCGGTCCTGGGCGTGACCGCGCTGTTTGGCGCGGCATTGGCCGGGCTTTATGCCACGGGCCAGTTGGACGATGTTCTCGCCCGCGGCGGGGACGCGCCCGAGGCTGTCGAGGACACAGCGGCTCTGCCGCAACCCGCGCCGGGTACGGACACCATTCCCGAGCCGCAACGCGATATGACAGCGCCTGAGACGGCGACCACAGGGTCGGAGCCTGTTCTCGCGGCCCGCACGCCCGATGCGCCGGAGGTTGCGACAGAGCCCGCAGCGCCGCTTGAAAACGCTGAGGAGGCCGATCGCGCCGATGCCGAGAGCGTAGCAACCGCGCCCGAAGCGTTGGACGCTGACACCGAAGAAGAAACCGCGCCCAGTTTCGACCTCGTTCGGGTTTCGCCCGACGGTAACGCGGTGATCGCCGGGCGCGGGACACCGGGTGCGAGGGTCCGCGTCCTTCTCGACGATGCCGAGGTCGCGGAAACCGAGATCGACGCGAGCGGCAGCTTCGTCCTTCTTCAGCCGCTCGGGACAAGCGCCTCGCCGCGCGTCATCACGCTTGCCGAGCGGATGGGGGACGCAGAGCGGATCGGCGCGGAAGAGATTATTCTCGCCCCGTCGCCGGAGGCTCCCGAGGCCCAAGTGACCGCCTCTGCGGAAAATGGCGAAGAGATGGCGGCTGGTCCCGTCGGCGCTGACGACGCAGGCGACGCTCCGACCGAAACCGCGGCCATCGAAATTGACGCGGCACCGGAAACCCCGCCAAGCGAGGCTCCGAGCCAACAAGCGGCACTCCCTGACGCTGAGGAACCCGGTATCGAGCCGGGTAGCGAGTCCAGCGAACCGACCGCCGCGAGTGACGCACCGAGTGAGACCGCCGCGCTCGATCCTGCCGCCGGCAGCGCGGTACCGGATCTGCCGGACCTCGCTCCGCCGGAAGCGGCTCCGCAACCGACCGCTGTGCTCCTGTCCGGCCCCGAAGGCGTCGATGTCGTCCAGCCCGCGACCGAGCCTGCAGATCTGCCGGACGGCGATTTCGTGGCGCTCGACGCGATCAGTTACGACGACGGGGGAGACGTCTCGCTTTCCGGGCGCGCGACTCCCGGCGGATCGGTCCGCATTTACGTCGACAATTCTGAAGTGACGCTAACCGATGTCTCCGAAGGAGGCCGCTGGCGCACAGGCCTGCCGAGCACGGAGCCGGGCACCTACACGCTCCGCCTAGACCGGGTCGATGCCGAAGGGCGCGTTCTGGCGCGGATCGAAAGCCCGTTCCGCCGGGAAAGCCGCGCCGCGATCGAGGCGGCGGCGCCTGAAAGCGGCGGGCCGGTCTACGCGGTCACGGTCCAGCCCGGCAATACGCTGTGGGGTATTTCGCGCGAACGCTATGGCGAGGGGCTGCTCTACGTGAAGGTGTTCGAGGCCAATCAAGACCTCATTCGCGATCCCGACCTTATCTATCCCGGCCAAGTCTTCGCGCTCCCCGATTGAGGCTCAGCGCGGCAGCGGATCGTCCTCGCCCTGCGCCTCGCCAGCCAGCCAGTCCCGGAATTCTGAAAGGGCCGGGGTCACCGGACGATCGGTGGGCCAGGCCAGGTGATAGGCGCCAAGGCTCGTCGGCTCGGCGTCATGCGCGACGACAAGACGTTTTCGCGCGAGCGCTTCCTCGGTCAGGTAGTCAGGCAGCAAGGCCACGCCAAGCCCGTGAAGCGCGGCCTCGAGGATCGTCGTGAACTGATCGAAGGATGTACCGGGCAGGGGGCCTGTCTCGCGACCCTGGGCCGCGAACCAATCCTCCCAGGCCGTGGGCCGCGTGTCGATGTGGAGAAGCGGAAGTTGCGCCAGTGTCTTGAGTCCGACAGGCCCATCCTTGAGCACGCTTGGTGCGGAAACGGGCAAGACCCGTTCGGGACGCAGGAGCAGCCGGTTCGTGCCGGGCCGCGCTGCCATGCCGAATTCGATGGCCGCATCGAAGGCTTCGGCCGCGAAATCGGGCGGCCTGAGGCGCGTCGTGAAGTTGATCGTCACTTCAGGGTGGCGCCGGGTGAAATCCGGAAGGCGCGGCACGAGCCAGCGCATCCCGAAGGACGGAAGCACCGACAGCGACAGGGAGCCCGCGCGCGACGGCATCCTGAGGCTCAGCGAGGCTTGCGCGATGCGGTTGAGTGCGGCGCGGACCTCGGCGGCATAGGCGCGCGCTTCGGGTGTGAGGCTGAGGGCGCGGGACTCGCGGCTCGCCAGCGTCACCCCAAGCTGATCCTCGAGCGTGCGGATCTGCCGGCTGATCGCGGATTGGCTGAGATCGAGCTCTCTCGCGACCGCCGCTGCGGTGCCGAGCCGATCCAGCGCCTCGAGCGCGCGCAAGGCGGGCAGGGGCGGCAGAAGGCGCCGCGATAAGGGGGATGCTTGCATTTCTTGCATGGATTCTTGCGGTATTGTCGCTGTTCGATGACGCTGGCGCAAGTTATCTTCTCTCCAAGCGAATTTGGAGGACACGTCATGAAAGACCTCGATGACAAGCCTGTACTGAAAGCAAAAGACGCGCCCAACCTGGGATCGTTTGACTGGGAAGACGCTTTCCGCCTGACGGACCAGCTCGAAGAAGATGAGCGCATGATCGCCGATAGCGCGCGCACCTTCGCGCAAGAGAGCCTGCAGACCCGGGTGACTCAGGCATTCGAAGAGGAAACCGTCGAGCCTGAGATTTTCCGGGAAATGGGCGAGATGGGGCTTCTTGGCGTCACCGTGCCCGAAGAATATGGCGGGCTCGGCTCGTCCTACGTGGCCTACGGGCTCGTCGCGCGCGAGATCGAGCGCGTGGATTCCGGCTATCGCTCTATGATGTCGGTGCAATCGAGCCTCGTCATGTATCCGATCTACGCTTACGGCACCGAGGAGCAGCGCAAGAAATACCTGCCGAAGCTCGCCTCGGGTGAATGGATCGGCTGTTTCGGCCTGACAGAGCCCGATGCGGGCTCCGACCCGGCGGGCATGAAAACGCGCGCCGAGAAAATCGACGGCGGCTATCGTATCTCGGGCTCCAAGATGTGGATCTCGAACTCGCCCATCGCGGACGTATTCGTGGTCTGGGCCAAGTCCGACGCGCATGACGGCAAGATCCGCGGCTTCGTGCTTGAGAAAGGCATGAAAGGTCTGTCGGCGCCGAAAGTCGGTAACAAGCTGTCGCTTCGCGCCTCGGTGACAGGCGAGATCGTCATGGATGGCGTCGAGGTCGGTGAGGACGCGCTGTTGCCGCATGTCGAGGGCCTGAAAGGTCCGTTCGGCTGTCTCAACCGTGCGCGTTACGGCATTGCCTGGGGCGTCATGGGTGCAGCCGAGTTCTGCTGGCATGGGGCGCGGGCTTACGGCCTCGACCGCAAGCAGTTCGGCAAGCCGATCGCGCAGACGCAGCTTTTCCAGAAGAAGCTCGCGGACATGCAGACCGAGATATCGCTGGGTCTTCAGGCGTGCCTGCGGGTTGGTCGCCTCATGGACGAGGCCAAGGCCGCGCCCGAGATGATCTCGCTCATCAAGCGCAACAATTGCGGCAAAGCCCTTGATATCGCTCGCATGTCCCGCGACATGCATGGCGGAAACGGCATTTCAGCGGAGTTCCAGGTGATCCGCCACATGGTGAACCTCGAAACGGTGAACACCTATGAAGGCACGCATGACATTCATGCGCTGATCCTTGGGCGCGCGCAGACCGGCTTGCAGGCATTCTTCTGATACGAGGCGCTTGGGGCTCTTGCGGCCCCTTTTCGCGAAGGCCAAGGTCACGCAAAGGCGCGGGATCCATCCGATCTCGCGCCTGCCGTCGAGCGGGAGAGCGACATGGACGCAAGCCAACGGGTGCACGAGACGTTTCTGGAGCGGGTGAAGGCCGGCGATCTGCCGAGCCTCGATCCGTTGGAGATCGACCAGGAACTTCTTCGGCAGCTGTGGCGCGCGCAGCTCATCTCGCGGCACATGGACCGGGCAGGGCGCTGGCTGCAATCCCAAGGGCAGGGCTTCTACACGATCGGCTCCTCGGGGCATGAAGGTATGGCAGGCGTCGCACTGGCGCTCTCCGTCGAGGATCCGGCCTTTCTGCATTACCGCGACGGCGCGTTTCAGGCGGCGCGGGCGCTGCAGGCCGGTCAGGATCCGATCATGGACTTCGCGCTGTCCTTCGCCGCCTCGTCCGACGATCCGATCTCGGGCGGCCGACACAAGGTTTTGGGCTCCAAGGATCTGAACATCCCGCCGCAAACCTCTACGATTGCGAGCCATTTGCCGAAATCCGTGGGTACCGCCTTCGCCCTTGGCCTCAACAAGCGGCGCGGTCTGACGGAAGAGCGGCTGGCGCTCTGTTCCTTTGGCGACGCCTCGCTCAACCATTCCACAGCGCAAGGCGCGCTCAATACCGCCGGATGGACCGCCTGGCAGGGCGCGCCTCTGCCGCTGATGTTCGTCTGCGAAGACAACGGTATCGGCATTTCAGTGAAATCACCCGAAGGCTGGGTGCGCGCGGTGCTGCAATCGCGGCCCGGTCTCGACTATGCCGAGGCCGATGGCTGTGATGTCGTGGCGGCTTATCGCGCGGCTCGCAATATGGCAGAGCGCATCCGCAAGACACGTCGGCCCGGACTTCTGCACCTCACTTGCGTGCGGCTCTACGGCCATGCCGGCGCGGACGTTGAAAGCACGTATCGCCCCGAGGCCGAGATCGCGGCTGCGGAAGCGCGCGACCCGCTGCTTTACACGGCGCGCCGTTTGCTTGATTCAGGACATGAAGAAGCCGATATTATCGAGCAATATGAAAGCGTTGAGGCGGAATGTTATCGTGCCGCAGAGCAAGCGATGACGCGCCCGCGGCTTAGCTCCGCCGCAGAAGTCGCAGCCTCGATCCTGCCGCCGAAAGCCAAGGCTCCGATCCCGAATGCGCCAGACCCCGAGGCGCGCGAGGCGGCGTTCGGGCCGGCCGATCTGCGCGCGCTGAAAGAGCCGCAAGCAATGAACAAGCTCATCAATCTGGGGCTGACGGACCTCATGCTGAGCTATGAAAACATCGTGCTCGCAGGCGAGGATATCGGTCGCAAAGGCGGCGTTTACGGTATCACCAAGGGTCTCCAGAACCGGTTCGGAGCGACCCGTGTCACGGACACGCTGCTGGACGAGCAGTCGATCCTCGGGCTCGCGATCGGTCTTGGCCAACAAGGATATATTCCGATCCCGGAAATCCAGTTCCTGGCCTATCTGCACAACGCCGAAGACCAGATCCGGGGCGAAGCCGCGACACTGCCGTTCTTCTCCAATAGGCAATATGCCAACCCGATGATCGTGCGGATCGCGGGGCTTGGCTATCAGAAGGGCTTCGGCGGCCATTTCCACAACGACAATTCGCTGGCCGTCCTGCGGGATATCCCGGGCATCGTGATCGGCTGTCCGTCGGATGGCGCAGAGGCCGTGAGGATGTACCGCGAAGCCGTGCGGCTTGTGCGGGAGGAAGGGCGCGTCGTCGTCATGGTCGAACCGATCGCGCTCTATCCCATGCGCGACCTCATGGAGCCGGGCGACGGGCTGTGGACGCGCCGTTATCCCGAGCCGGGCGAAACAGCGCCGCTCTCGAGTCTCAGAACGCTGGGCGAGGGTACCGATCTTGCGATCCTGACCTATGGCAACGGTGTCTATCTGTCGGAACAAGCGCGGCATGACTTGAACGCGTCTGGCATTGCAGCGCGCGTGATCGACCTGCGCTGGCTCACGCCGCTTGATGAAGCCGCGATCCTCAAGGCCGTTGGTACATGCGAGAAGGTTCTGGTCGTCGATGAATGCCGTCGCACAGGCTCGCAATCCGAAGCCTTGTGCACGCTGCTTGCCGAAAGATCGGACCGCCCATTCGCGCGCGTGACAGCCGAGGATTGCTTCATCGCGACCGGACCGGCTTACGCGGCCACATTGCCATCGCGGGAGGGGATCGTGGCAGCGGCGAAGGACTTGATGGCCTGAGCGCGGGGGCGCCTAATGGCGCCTGTCCGTGTTGCAACCAAGTAGAAATGTCACCGGGTTTGCAAAGCAGAAGTGTCACCATAAGCGCTGAGGTGAGCAAAGCCTGACAGGGCGGAGACCTCAATTATCGCAGCCCTGGCTGGCTTTGCGGGCCGCGTTTCGCTTTCGGTCTGCGAGGGTGTTCCAGCCGTTGTTGCGGCGTCCGTTCTTCCGGTATCCGTTTCTGGCACTTTCCGGGCGCACCTCGGCGCTGGCGGCGGTCCTGTCCTGCTCGGCCTTGATATGGGCAAGGACGGCACTGAGATGCTTGTTGTCCGTTATCGCCGCGTGTGTGACGCGCTGCTGATGCGGATCGAAGATGGTGCAGGGCAGGGCGATGCCTTTGTGACGAACCTGGATGCGCCCATCGGGGAATTCGTAGGTATCGGCATATTTGCCAACCAGACCGCGCGTCAGATCGTTGACTTCCAGCCGGATGCGCTTGTGGTCGTATTTCAGGGTCAGATCCTTGCTGACATAGCGTTTGTTGCGCAGACAGAAGATCTCGGCCAGCCGATCCAGTGCGACGTTCAACGCACGATGCAAATTATCCGGACGGGCAGCGGGCTTGGCGAACCTGTCGTTATAGCGCTCCATGAAGCCAGGGAGGAAGGTATTTGCAGCCTGCATATCCGAGATTCCAGCAATGCGCAGTTCTTTGACCAGGCGGTCCTGTAGTGTCCGGTTCGCCCGTTCCACGCGGCCCTTGGCCTGGCTGGTATTGGCGCAGAGAATCTCGATCTGCAGCTCTGCCAGAGCACGCCCGAACTGGGTCATGCCGGTCATGTGCTCGCTGGGTTTTGGCACGCGAAAGACCGTGTGTTTGTCGCTGTAGAACGCAACGGGGCGGCCATGCGTCGTCAGATAGCGCTCCAATGCTTCAAAATAGCTGAAGGTGCTCTCTGACCTGACGAAGCGCAGTTCCATGAGCGTGCTGGTGGCATCGTCGATGAAGACGAGCAGGGTGCAGGGATCGCCCCGATCCTCGAACCAGCGGTGCTCCGAGCCGTCAATCTGTATGAGCTCGCCAAAGCACTCTCTGCGCAATCTCGGCTGATGAAATGTCCGACGTTGTTTGCGCGAGAGCCAAAGGTCGGCTTCCTGCATCCATTTGCGAACCGTCTCTCGCGACACCTTGAACCCATGATGCTCGGCCAGCATCTCAGCCGCCAGCGTCGGCCCGAAGTCGGGATAGTTCTCCTTGATCAGCGACAGCGCGTAATCCCGTTTGGCTTTGTGGATGCGATTGTTCGGAGGTTTGCCGCGCGCCTTGTGCCGGATCGCCGACGCGCCATCCTGACGATAAAGCTTCAACAACCGGAAAATCTGCCGACGCGTCAGTGCCAGCATGCTCGAAGCATTGTCGACGCTCAACCGTCCATCATCGACCTGCGCCAAAACCTCCACGCGTTTCAACTCGCGCTCGCTCATAACCACCCATCCCATGCCCAATCTCCCTCAACTTCGGAAGGGAGAGTGACATTCCTGAATTGCTCATGGGTGACATTTTAGCTTTGCAGTTACAAGTCCGATAATCGCATAATCAGTATTATGTTAAAAACCGTCACGGTGAGATCTGTAATTATGGACAGAGCTTAGCGCGATCTCGTAATCTGCTGCCGCTGTATCTTCGGGTTCCCGCATCCATGTCGTCCGATCCGAACACCAACGCCGTTTCGGAGGCGCTTGAAGGCCGGCTTCTGCGGCTGACCCTGTGCGATACGATCGAGCAAGCCTGGTCCACGCATTGCGCTACGATGGCGGAATACGGGTTCACGCGGCTCCTCTATGGCTTCACACGGTTCTGGTCCGGTGCATCGCTTGGCGATCCAGAGGACTTCCTCGTTCTGACGAACCTCGAAAAGAAGTACACCGACCGTTTCATCGGGGACGCCATGTATCGGGACGCACCGATGGTTCGCTGGTCTTTGGAGAACGAAGGCGTCGTGTCGTGGCGGATCCTTGGCCAGATGCAGGCATCGGGCGTTCTCACTGAAGCGGAGCGCAAGGTTGTCGCGTTCAACCGCTCGCAAGATGTGACCGCCGGATATTCGATCTCGTTCCGGTCAGTGTCGCGACGGGCCAAGGGCGCGATCGCTCTCATGGCGCGTTCGGGTCTTGAACAGGACGAGGTGGACGAGATCTGGAACCGGCATGGCGCTGCGATCGAGCTGTTCAACAACATCCTGCATCTCAAGATCCTCACCCTGCCCTATACGCCGCAAAATCAGAGCCTGACGCCGCGCCAACGCGAAGCGCTCGAATGGGTTGGTGACGGAAAGACAACGGCCGACATCGCCGCGCTCATGGGATTGACGGCAGCGACCGTCGAAAAACATCTCCGGCTCGCGCGCGCCGCGCTCAATGTCGAAACCACGGCGCAGGCCGTGCTGAAAGCCGCGTTTCAGAACCAGATGTTCGTTCTGGACCTCCGGGGCTGACTGCAGCGACGGTCAGGAATTCCGGACTTACCTAACGCAAAGTAAACTGTCAGCTTGAACACGTTCCACGCGTGTTGGCTTTCAGAGGCCCGGAACGTCGATGATGCCGTATACCCCTGATATTGCAGGGCTCTGCGACATAGTTGAGTGTGAGTATCGGTGCAGACTCCAAATTTTCGGAGTGTGTATTCGGAAGGCCCGGCAGGCCCCAACTCTCATCCCCAAATGTCTTGGGGGCAATGCCGGGTCTCATTTAATGAAGGTTTGATTTCAACAGCTTGTTTTAGAACGAAAAAGGCCGCCCCTAGAGGCGGCCTAATTCATTCCCGATCCGAAGAGGTTCAGCCGCCCTGTGCCGCTTTCGCGACTTCGGCTGCGAAGTCCTCTTCTTTCTTCTCGATGCCTTCGCCGACCTGCATACGCACATAGCCGGTGATCTCGACGCCTGCATCAGCGGCGGCCTGCGCCACGGTCTTGTCCGGGTCGATGACGAAGGCCTGACCGAGCAGCGTGATCTCGGCGAGGTACTTCTTCATGCGGCCTTCGATCATCTTCTCGATGACCTGCTCGGGCTTGCCCGACTGGCGCGCGATGTCGATCTGGACCTGGCGCTCTTTCTCGACGATCGAGGGCTCGAGGTCGTTCTCGCTGAGCGATGCGGGGTTCGCCGCGGCGATGTGCATCGCCACCTGACGGCCGAACGCTTCGTCATCGCCAGTGATCGCAACGAGCACGCCGATATTGCCCATGCCGTCGCCAGCCGCGTTGTGGACGTAGGACACGACCTTGTCGCCTTCGATCTTCTGCATCCGGCGCAGGGTCATGTTCTCGCCGATCTTGGCGATCTTGTCGGTCAGGACGTCCTTGACCTTCTTGCCCTGGATCTCGGCTTCAGCCAGCGCGGCAACGTCGGATTCTTTCAGCGCGGCTTTCGAAATATCGCCAACCATTTCCTGGAACTCGGCGTTCTTGGCGACGAAGTCGGTCTCGGCATTCACCTCGACGGCAACGCCCGTGCCGCCTTCGACAGCCACGGCCACGAGGCCCTCGGCCGCGGTCCGGCCGGATTTCTTCGCAGCTTTCGCAAGGCCCTTGGTGCGCAGCCAGTCGACGGCGGCATCCATGTCGCCCTCGGCCTCGGTCAGCGCCTTTTTCGCATCCATCATGCCTGCGCCAGTCATTTCGCGCAGTTCTTTCACCTGTGCAGCAGTGATCGCCATGTCGGCTCTCCTCAATGTCGGATCAAACTCCGGGCCGCCCCGATATGGGGCGTCGCCCGGTCAATGCAACCATCGCGTGACAGCGCCATGACAGCGCTGCCCGCTGGGGCCAATCAGAACTGGGCCGCTTCCGCGTCGCCCTGCCCTTCGGCGGCGTCCTCGGCCACGGCGGCCTCGGTCGGCGTTTCCTCGAGCGCGCCGAGGTCGACACCAGCCGCTTCCATCTGGCCGGACATGCCGTCGAGCGCGGCGCGCGAGGCGAGATCGCAATAGAGCGAGATCGCGCGGGCCGCGTCGTCGTTGCCCGGGATGATGTAGTCGACGCCGTCAGGCGAGCAGTTGGTGTCGACAACGGCGACCACCGGGATGCCCAGCTTGTTGGCTTCGGCGACGGCGAGCTGTTCTTTCTTGACGTCGATGACGAAAAGCAGGTCAGGCAGGCCGCCCATCTCGCGGATGCCGCCGAGGGACGCGGTCAGCTTCTCCTGTTCGCGCTCCATGCCGAGGCGTTCTTTCTTGGTCAGGCCTTCCGCGCCGGCATCCATCTGCTCGTCGATGTTCTTGAGGCGCTGGATCGACTTGGAGACGGTCTGCCAGTTGGTGAGCGTGCCGCCGAGCCAGCGGTGGTTCATGTAGAACTGCGCGCATTTCTCTGCGGCTTCCGCGATCGGCATCTGCGCCTGGCGCTTGGTGCCGACAAAGAGGACCGAGCCGCCCTTGGCGACGGTTTCGCGAATGACGTTCAGCGCCGCGTCCAGCATCGGGACGGTCTGCGTCAGATCCATGATGTGGATGCCGTTGCGCTCGCCGTAGATGAACTCGCCCATGCGGGGGTTCCAGCGCTGCGTCTGGTGGCCGAAGTGAACGCCAGCCTCGAGGAGCTGACGCATGGAGAACTCGGGAAGAGCCATGCCTTTTCCTTTCCGGTTTACGCCTTGGCGGGGGTGAGGGCGCGGATTGCGCCAACCGGTGGACGTCTGGGGATGTCTCCCCCAAAGGCCCGACCCCGCCTGCGGGATTTCAGTGAGCGCGCGTATAGAGCGGGTGCTCGCCAAGCGCAAGCCCCCTGCCCTTTGGATTGGTCCAAATACCGCGGGGAGCGCGAGGGGCTGGCCCCTCGCCGCCCATCCTCGCCTTCAGAGAAACACCCGTTCCACGAACCAGTAGGCTCCCACGAGCCCGATCGCGGCAGAGGCCGAGATCGCGACATAGGTCCGGTATGCGCCGAGCTTGTCGACATTCGTCGCCGCCAGAAGACACAGCAGCGACAATCCGGCGAGTGGCAGCAGGAACAGCGGCGCGGAGACCTCGAAGCCCGCCAGCGCGTTGCCCTCGAGGGCGAGGAAACTGAGCGCCACCAGGGCCAGCGCCAGGACGCCGTAGAACACCTGCCCGGTCCGCTCGCTATAATCGAGCGCGTCGACCCGAAGCGCGACCCAGACCACGAGAAACATCGCGGCGATGATCGCAATCTGACCGATCTCGACGCCGACATTGAAACCGACAAGCGCCGCACCGAACTGTCCATCAGGCAAGCCGAACTCGCTCAGCACGCTGGCAAAGCCGAGCCCGTGCAAGAGGCCGAACAGGAAGATGACCCCGATCCGCCAGCCTGTGACGCGGCGCGCGAACATGTTCTCGGCAGCCACGAAGACGATGGAGGCGGCGATGATCGGCTCAACGATGCTGCCGGGTATGCTGACGATCCCGAATGCGCCGAGCGCCAGCGTGACCGAATGGGCCAACGTGAAGATCGTGATCTGAAGGATCAGCGGACCGACATTCGGTGTCATGAAAAACAGCGCGAGCACGAACAGGATGTGATCGAGACCGAGCGGCAGGATATGCGCGAAGCCGACCGGCACATAGGCAAGCGCCGTGCTGAGCCAGCCCGTTCCCGCCGCTTCGGAAACGGCCATCTCCGTCTCCGCCGCAAGAAGGGCGGAGGCCGGGAAGACACAACAGAAAACCAGGAAGACACGTAACATAAAGCAATCCCTCGGCGGCGGCATAGGCTCTGTCAGCACGTGGGGCGGCGTCCTGAATGTCAAGGGTCGCGGGCATGGCCTTTCGCTTGACGGCATCTCGCTTGCGGATGGCCGCGCCGCGCGCCAAAAGGAGCGCATGACCGACACGCCCGACATCCTTTGCATCGGCTCCGTCCTATGGGACGTGATCGGCCGCGCGCCGTCGCATATGGAAAAGGGCGCAGACGTGCCGGGCCGGATCATCCGCCTGCCAGGCGGCGTCGCGCTCAATATCGCGATGACGCTCGCGCGCTTCGGGATGCGCCCTGCGCTTCTGAGCGCGGTCGGCCGCGACCCCGAGGGCAACGAGCTCCTGGCGCAATGCCGTGGGTTCGGCCTCGAGACGTTGCATGTCTACCGCTCCGAGGATCTGCCGACCGACCGCTACATGGCCGTGGAAGGCGCGAACGGGCTGATCGCGGCCATCGCCGACGCGCATTCGCTGGAAGCTGCCGGCGCGAAGATCCTGCGCCCCCTGCGCTCCGGCGCGCTCGGGGAAAAGGATGCGCCCTATGCCGGGCCCATCGCCATCGATGGCAACCTGACCGAACGGCTTCTCGAAGAGATCGCGCATGATCCGTCGCTCGCCGCGGCCGATCTGCGGATCGCGCCCGCCTCTCCCGGCAAGGCTGAGCGGCTCTTGCCGTTCCTTCGCGCCGGGCGCGGCACGCTCTACGTCAATCTCGAGGAGGCCGGGATCCTTTGCCAGACCCGGTTCGACCGGGCCGAGGACGCGGCCCGCATGCTCTGCGAGCGCGGCGCGGCACGCGCTCTTGTCACGGACGGCTCGAACATGGCCGCAGATGCAACCTCCGAGGAGTGCATCACCGCCGATCCGCCGCGCGTCCTCGTCACGCGCGTAACCGGCGCGGGCGACACCTTCATGGCTGCCCATATCGCAACCGAAGCCCGCGGCGCCGCGCGCGCCGACGCACTGACCCGCGCGCTTGCTGCCGCGGCGCAATACGTCTCAGGAGAAACCCCATCATGAGCCTTGTGACCCTGTCCCGCGCGGTTTCCGATGCCCTCGATAAAGGCCGGCCCGTTGTCGCGCTCGAATCGACGATCATCACCCATGGTCTGCCGCAGCCGCAGAACCTCGAGGTGGCGCGCCGCATCGAGGCTACGATCCGCGAGAACGGCGCGGAGCCTGCGACGATCGCTGTGATCGAGGGCGTGCTCTGCGTCGGGCTTGAAGACGCGCAGCTCGAATATCTGGCCGCCGCCGAGCGTGTCGCCAAGCTGTCGCGCGCCGACATGGCGGTCTGCATGGCCGAGGGCCGGACCGGCGCGACCACGGTTGCCGCCACGATGATCGCCGCGCGGATGGCCGGCATCGAGGTCTTCGCCACGGGCGGCATTGGCGGCGTGCATCGCGGCGCGGAGACGAGCTTCGACGTCTCCGCCGACCTTCAGGAACTCGCACGCTCTCCCGTCACGGTGGTCGCGGCCGGGGCCAAGGCGATTCTCGATCTGCCGAAGACACTCGAAGTCCTGGAGACGCTTGGCGTGCCGGTCATTGCCCACGGACAGGACATGCTGCCCGCCTTCTGGTCGCGCTCCGCAGGCCTTCGGGCACCCTTGCGGATGGACGATCCCGCTGCGATGGCCCGCGCGCACCGGATGCGCCGACAGATGGGGCTCGATGGCGGCCAACTCGTCGCCAACCCGATCCCTGAAGAGGCCGAGATCCCCCGCACCGAGATGACGCCGATCATCGGCCGCGCCATGCAGGACGCGGCCGACCACGGAATTTTCGGCAAGGATGTCACGCCCTATCTTCTCCAGCGCATCTACGAGCTGACGGAGGGCCGGTCGCTCGAGGCGAACGTGGCGCTCGTTCTCAACAATGCCGTTCTCGCGGCCCGGATTGCATCGGAATTGGTCGAACTGCCCGCCTGACGGGCAGAAACCCGGCGAAACCCGTTGTAGTTGCCGCTTGCGCGTCATAGCACTTGAACACGACAGACCGCGTGGCAGCCATGAGCGAACCTTTCGATCCAAAACCGCCGAAACCCGGCCTTTTTTCCGCGTTCCGGACCTCGTTCCTGACCGGGATCGTGGTGATCGCACCGGTCGGACTGACGATCTGGCTGATCTGGACGGTCATCGGATGGATCGACGCCTTCGTGCTGCCGCTGGTGCCGTCGCGCTTCAATCCCGAGGAATATATCGGGATCAACCTGCGCGGCATTGGCGTCATCTTCCTTTTGCTCTTCACGGTCTTCGTGGGCTGGGTCGCCAAGGGCCTGATCGGGCGCTCGCTCATCCGCTGGGGTGAGAGCGTCGTTCTCAGGATGCCCATCGTGCGCTCGGTCTATTCCGGCGTGAAACAGATCGCCGAGACCGTTTTCGTCCAGTCCGAGCGCAGCTTCGAGAAAGCCTGCCTCATCGAGTACCCGCGCAAGGGAATCTGGGCGATCGGCTTCATCTCGACCGACACGAAGGGCGAGGTATCGCGCAAGGCGGTGACATCGGGCGGGCTCGTTTCGGTCTTCGTGCCCACAACGCCGAACCCCACGTCGGGCTTCCTGTTGTTCTTCCCCGAGGAGGACGTGATCGAGCTTGAGATGTCGCTCGAGGATGCCGCGAAACTGGTGATTTCGGCCGGTCTTGTTTATCCCAATCCGAAGGATCCCTCCCAGCCTTTGGCCGAGCCAGCGCGGGCCGCGGAATAATTCTCGCGCCGCACTTGCGGCGGGTTGGGCGGCGCACGATCTGACACGAACGACAGGACGCGCGGCATCGGGCTGCGCGTCACAAGGACACTTCATGGATCTTCTTCTCGCAGCGGCAGGACTTGCCGCCTTGTTCTTCGGCGGTGATCGTTTCGTCGGCGGCTCGGTCGCCATCGCGCGCCGGTTCAATGTCTCCCCGATGGTGATCGGCCTCACCCTGGTCGGTTTCGGCACCTCGCTGCCAGAACTCGTGACCTCGCTCCGCGCCGCCGAGCAGGGCGTGCCGGGCATCGCCCTTGGCAACGTCGTTGGCTCGAACATCGCCAATATCCTTCTGATCCTGGGCCTCGCCGCCCTCTTGTCGCCGATCGCGGTCGACCGGATCGGGTTCCGGCGTGACGGCGCGTGGCTGATGGCGGCGACGCTGTCCGCGCTCTTCCTCGCCTTCGTGCCGGTGATGGGGCGCGGTTTGGGGCTGGCCTTCGTCGCGGGACTTGCCGCGTTCCTGATCGCGTCCTTCCGCAGCGGTGCAGCGCCCGAGGAGGCGCCGGAGACCGACGCCAAATTGCCCCGCGCCGCCTTCGATACCGCGCTCGGGCTCGGACTTACCATCGCGGGCGCCGTGATGCTGGTTCCGGGCGCGACGGGCATCGCGCGCGGGCTCGGCGTCTCTGAGACGGTGATCGGCCTCACGCTCGTCGCGGTGGGCACCTCCCTGCCCGAGCTCGTGACCTCCGTGGTGGCCGCGCGCAAAGGTCAGGCAGAGATCGCGTTTGGCAACGTCATCGGCTCCAACATCTTCAACCTCTTCGGTATCCTTGGCGCCACTGCGCTCTACAAGCCGCTGCCCATAGATCCGGGCATCGCGTCCCGCGATATCTGGGTGATGCTGGCGGCGACCGTCGCGCTCGTGGCTGTGGCCTTCGCCGCCGGACGCATCGGGCGGATCGCCGGCGGCGCGGCGCTTCTTGTCTATGTCGGATATTGCGCCGCGATCAGTTGAACATCGACACGAGGTCTGCGGTCTGACGCAGGTTGAGGTCTTCCTTGTGTCCGGCAAGGAAGGCCTCGGCCGTCTCGCGCCCGGCTTGTTTGAGCTGGGCGATGATGGACGGCACCGGAACCATCTTGGTTGCGACCGAGAGATCGTTCATCAAGTCGTCATCCGCGATCATGTGCACCAGCACGTTCTTCATGTGCCCAGGCGTGACGGCACCGTCCCGGATGAGGCGCTGCACGAACTCGATCGCGCGCAGCTCTTTCAGGAGCGCCGAATTGAAGCTGATCTCGTTGATCCGGTTCTGGATCTCGGGCGCGGTCTGCGGCACCTCTTCGCGGATCAGCGGATTGATGTTCACGATCACCACGTCATCCGGCAGATCCTTGGCATAGAGCGGGAACAGCGGCGGATTGCCGGAATACCCGCCGTCCCAGCAGGACACGCGGTCTCCGGTCAGCGGGCAGTCCACCTCGACGGCTTGAAAGAGCGTCGGAAGGCACGCCGAGGCCATGATCGCTTCGGAGGTGATGTTCTCGCCCGAGAAAACCCGGATCTTGCCGTCACTCACCGCCGTCGCCCCCACGAAGAGACGCGGCCCCCCTGCCCCGCAGACCGCGTCGAAATCGAGCGCGGCGACGATCGGCTCGAGCGGATTGCGGTAGACCGGCCCCCAGGCATAAGGCGAGACCACGCGGCTGGTCGTGTCCGCGATTGCGAAGGCGGGCGAATAGGACATCGCGAGCGAGGTGAGGCCCAGATGCGGCAACCATGCGTTCATCCAGTCCGGCAAGGCCAGAGATTTGACCTGCGCCACCTCGTGCCAAAGCCAGTCGAGCGCGGCACGCGCGCCCTCGCGACCGCCCTTCTGCCATCCTGACTTGATCGCCGCGCCGTTGAGCGCCCCGGCCGACGTGCCCGAAATCGCCGCGATCTCGATCTCCTCGTCCTCGAGCAGCCGGTCGACCACACCCCAGGTGAACGCGCCATGCGCTCCGCCGCCTTGCAGGGCCAGGTTTATGCGTTTGGTCAAAGTCAAAGCTCCGTCACACCGTGTCCGGTGCAGAGCCTAATGCTGCGACGCAGCATTGCAAGCCCGCCTTCGTCAGCCGAGTGCGTAGCCTGCGCCGCGGACCGTCCGCAGCACGTCGGTGCCACCGTGCTGCGACAGCGCTTTCCGAAGACGCCCCACATGCACGTCGACTGTCCGGGTGTCGACATAGACGTCGCGGCCCCAGACCCGGTCGAGCAGTTGCTCGCGGCTCCAGACACGGCCCGGCTTTTCCATGAAGGTCGAGAGCAGTCGGAATTCGGTCGGTCCGAGCTTCAGCGGCTTGCCTTCGCGCGTCACCCGATGCGTCTCGGAGTCGAGCAGGATGCCCTCGAACTCGAGCTGCTGGCCCGCCGAAGCCGGCCGGGTCCGCCGCAGCTGCGCGCGCACACGCGCCATGAGCTCGATCACCGAATACGGCTTCACCACGTAGTCGTCCGCGCCCGTCTCGAGCCCCCGCACCCGGTCCACCTCTTCGGAGCGGGCCGAGAGCATGATGACGGGCACGCCCCGGCTTTCCGGTCGGATCTTGATCTGGCGGCAAACCTCGATGCCCGAAAGCTTGGGCAGCATCCAGTCGAGGATCACGAGATCGGGCCGCTCTTCCTCGAAGAGCATGATCGCCTCTTCCCCGTCCTCTGCGCGCGCGACGTGAAATCCTTCCGCTTCGAGATTGTAGCTCAGGACTTCGCGTTGCGCGGCCTCATCCTCGACAACGAGCACAGTGGGTCTTGCGCCGGTCATCCGTTCTTACTCCTCGGAATCCTGAACCGAGTATTTCGGATCGAAGGATGTGCGGTCTACCTTCTCGCGCGGCAGATCATCGGCTGCGCCCGTCACCACGAAAATCACCTGCTCGGCGATCGAGGTGACGTGGTCGCCCATCCGCTCGATGTTCTTGGCGATGAAATGCAGATGCATACAGGCCGTGATGTTGCGCGGATCTTCGAGCATGAAGGTCAGGATCTCGCGGAAGAGCGTGTTGTACATCCGGTCGATCTCGGAATCGCGCGCGATCACGTCACGCGCCAGCTCCGCATCACGCTGGATATAGGCGTCGAGCGAATCCTTCAGCATCAGCTCCACGTCGCGGGCCATGCGCCGCAGCGAGGAGGCCGAGCCGTTCACCGGCTGAAGCTGCGACAAGACGCTCGTGCGCTTGGCCATGTTTTTTGCCAGGTCGCCGATCCGTTCGAGGTTCGCCGACATCCGCATGACCGAGAGAACCACGCGCAGGTCGGAGGCAGCGGGGGCGCGCAGCGCGATGACGCGGGCCGCTTCCTCGTTGAGGCTGTCCTCGAGCGCATCGACCGCCTTGTCGCCTTGGCGGACCTGCTCGGCCAGCTCCTCGTCGCGCGTCTCAAGGCTCTTCGCGCCGTCGCGGATCTGGGTTTCCACCAGACCGCCCATTTTCATGATCATCGCCTGGATGCCTTCGAGATCGCGGTCGAAGGCCGAGAGGATGTGCCGGTTCATGTCGCTCATAATATCATCCGATCCGGCCGGTAATGTAGCTTTCTGTCCGGCTGTCCTGTGGGTTTGTGAAAATCTTGTCGGTATCACCGTACTCGACGAGGTTGCCGAGGTGGAAAAATGCCGTTTTCTGGCTGACGCGGGCCGCCTGCTGCATCGAGTGCGTGACGATCACCACCGAGTAATCCTGGCGCAGCTCGTCGATCAGTTCCTCGACCTGGCCCGTCGCGATCGGGTCGAGCGCGGAGCACGGCTCGTCCATCAGGAGAACCTCGGGCTCGGTCGCGACCGCGCGTGCGATACACAGGCGCTGCTGCTGACCGCCCGACAGACCCGTTCCGGGCGCATCGAGGCGATCCTTCACCTCGTCCCAGATCGCGCCGCGTCGCAGAGCCTTCTCGACGATCTCGTCAAGCTCGGCCTTGTTCTTGGCGAGGCCGTGGATTTTCGGGCCGTAGGCGACATTGTCGTAGATCGACTTCGGGAACGGGTTCGGCTTCTGGAACACCATGCCGACCTTTGCACGCAGCTGCACCGGATCGACGCGGCGGTCATAGATGTCCTCGCCGTCGATCTCGATCAGGCCCTCGATGCGGGCGATGTCGATGGTGTCGTTCATCCGGTTGATACACCGCAGGAACGTGGACTTGCCGCAGCCCGACGGGCCGATGAACGCGGTCACGGTTTTGTCGAGGATATCGACCGACACGTCTTTGATCGCATGGGTGTCGCCGTAATAGACCTGCACCTCGCGGGCGGCGATCTTTGTATCTTTTGCGCTCACATCTCTCTCCGCACGGAATGGGGTATCGTACATTTTTTTCTAACCTCCTTACCAGCGACGCTCAAACCGGCGGCGCAGGAGAATGGCGATCGCGTTCATCGCGAACAGGAAGACAAGCAGGATGATGATCCCGCCCCAGGCTCGCTCGTAATAGGCCGGGTCGGCGCGCTTGGCCCATTCGTAGATCTGGGCGGGCATCGCCGAGTTGGGGTCGAGGAAGCCCGACGCGATGCCATCTGGATAGTTCGTCGCGATATAGCCGACCATGCCGATCAGCAGCAGCGGCGCGGTTTCGCCGAGCGCCTGAGCCAGGCCGATGATCGTGCCCGTGAGAATGCCCGGCAGGGCCAGGGGCAGCACATGGTGGAAGACCGACTGCATCTTCGAGGCACCGACGCCGAGCGCCGCCGCCCGGATCGAGGGCGGCACCGATTGCAGCGAGGCACGGGTCGAGATGATGATCGTCGGCAGCGTCATCAGCGTCAGCACGAGCCCACCCACGAGTGGGGCCGATTGCGGCAGGTGCATGAACTGGATGAACACGGCAAGGCCGAGGATACCGAAGACGATGGACGGCACCGCCGCGAGGTTCGAGATATTCACCTCGATGAGGTCGGTGAACTTGTTCTTGGGAGCGAATTCCTCAAGGTAGATCGAGGTCGCAACGCCGATGGGCAGCGACAGGCCGAGCACCACCAGCATCATGAAGAAGGAGCCCAGCATCGCAACGCCGATGCCGGCCTGCTCGGCACGGCTTTCGGACGCGTCCGTGCCGGTGATGAAGTCCCAGTTGAAGACCTTCCGGATCGAGCCGTTTTCCTGCATCGCATCCACGAGCTCGAGATGCGCGACATCGATATTGCGGTCGCGGGACGCGGAGTCGCGGTCGACGCGCCCTTTCAGGTAGCCGTCCACACGGCTGCCGGCGAGGATACGCACGTCGATCGTCTCGCCGATGAGGTCGGGATTGGCGATCACGCGGTCGCGGATGATCGCGGCGGCGGAGGCCGAGATCAGCGGCGACATGCCCCCCTCGTCTTCGAACTCGTCGCCGAAGCCGAGCTCCTGTGCGCGCTCCCAGACGGCCTCCGCGATGAGCGGATTATAGGTGAAGGTCGTGGCCGAGCTCGGGTTCTCGCGGTCGAGCCGCTCGGGATCGAGGTAGACCGGGACTTCGAGATAGGTCTGCTGGAAGGCGCTGACGCCGTTCCAGAGGATCGAGCCCAGAAGAACGACCAGGAAGAAGACGCCCGTCGCGATGGCGGCGATACCGTAATACTTGAACCGCTTCTCGGACGCGTTGCGCTTCTTGGTGCGCGCATCGACCGTGTGGATCGACCGGGCGCCGTTGTTCGAAGCGGCGGGGCTGGCCGGATTTGCTGCGTCGCTCATTCGTACTGCTCCCGGTACTTGCGGACGATGTAGAGGGCGAAGACATTCAGCCCCAATGTGATGACGAAGAGCGTCATGCCGAGGGCGAAGGCGACCAGCGCTTCGGGGCTCTGGAAGTCGGCATCGCCCGTCAACTGGCTGACGATCTTGGCGGTGACGGTGGTCATGGCCTCGAAGGGGTTGCCGGAGATCCGCGCGGCCGCGCCCGCCCCGAGAACCACGATCATCGTCTCGCCGATGGCGCGCGAGGCCGCGAGCAGGATCGCGCCCACGATGCCCGGCAGCGCCGCCGGCAGGATGACCTGCTTGATCGTCTCGGACTTTGTTGCGCCCAGTCCGTAGGAGCCGTCACGCATCGATTGCGGCACCGCGTTGATGATGTCGTCGGACAGCGAGGAGACGAAGGGGATAAGCATGATCCCCATCACGAGGCCCGCGGTCATGACCGCCGTACCTGCACGCATCCAGCCAAGCCCGCCATCGCCGAAGACGCTGAGGAGCAGCGGGCCGACTGTCAGAAGGGCGAAGAGACCGTAAACGATAGTCGGGATACCGGCGAGGATCTCGATCGCGGGCTTGGCAACGCCGCGTACCTTCTTGGAGGCGTATTCCGACAGGTATACCGCCGCGAAAAGGCCAATGGGCACGGCGACCAGAAGCGCGATCAGGGAGATGTAGAACGTGCCCCAAAGGAGCGGGAGGATGCCGAGCTCCGAGCCGCCGCCGAAGGAGGGCGACCAGGTCGTCGAGAAGAAGAACTCGGTGGCGGGATAGACCCGGAAGAATTCAATCGTGTTGAAGACGAGGCTCAGAATGATGCCGATGGTCGTAAGGATCGCGATGCAGGCGGCGGTGATAAGCAGGTAACGGACGCCGGTCTCGACGGTGTTCCGCGCCCTGAAATCCGGCGTCGACTCCCGCAGGGCATAGAGGAAGCCTCCAACAGCGAGCAAAAGAACAAAGCTGGTGCGCGCGATGTCACCGATCGCCGAGAAGCCCCGGTAGCGTTGCGCCGCCTCCAGAACGTTGGAATTGACCGCCGAACCGAGGGCAACGCCCGCTTCCGCGAGACGCTCGCGCACATCGGTGAACTCGGTGCGCATGTTCGCGGCGCGTTCGCGGGTGATGACGCCGCGCTCGATGGCGGTGTCGAGACCGTTCGCGACACGGCGCACGTCCGACATCACGAGGCTGATCGGACGTTCGGAACGTTCCGCCTCTTCCGCGAGATCGGCGCGGATCGTCGTCTCGACCGCGAGGGGCTGAAGGATCAGCCAGGCTGCGAGCGCGATCAGCGCCGGGACGGCCACCTTCATCGCGACGTTGGAGCCGTAATAGGAGGGCAGAGAATGAAGCTTGCGGTTGTCGCCCCCTGCCCCGGAAAGCGCTCGCTGCCGGCCGAGGACGTAGCCTACTGCAGCAAGTGCCAGGACGATGAGGACCAGCCAGGACGTGGGCATGATCGGATCCGTTCGGATTGGAGGGAGAGAAAAAGGGCGGCGATAACACGGCCGCCCTTTTCCGTCAGGTCAGAGGCGAGGGCGGCTTACGAGCCAGCGCCCATGGTCTCTTCGTTCTCGATCTTGGACTGGGTCGCGGCCAGTTCCGGATCGGGCACGAGGCCGTAATTGGCGAGCGGGCCGCCCGGGCCTGCGATCTCGTCGGAGACGAAGAAGGATGCGTATTCCTTCAGGCCGGGGATGACGCCGATATGTGCCTTCTTGATGTAGAAGAACAGCGGGCGGGAGACCGGGTACTCACCCGACGCGATGGTCTCGGTGGAAGGCTCGACGCCGCCCATCGTGGCCACTTTCAGCGTGTCGGTGTTGTTCTCGTAGAACGCCAGGCCGAAGACGCCGATGCCGTCGGGGTTGCTGTCGATACGCGCGAGCGTCTCGGTGTAGTCGCCGTCGATGTCGACGGATGCGCCGTCGGTGCGGACTGCCATGCACGCCGCTTCCGCGTCGTCCTCGGACATGCCCATTTCCATCATGGCTTCCATTGCGCCGGTGTCTTCGCAGCCCTGCAGAAGGACGTTCTCTTCGAAGACTTCACGGGTGCCGTGCTTGGTGCCCGGGATGAAGGCAGCGATGTCGACGGAGGGCAGATCGCCGTTCACGTCGGCCCAGGTCTGGTTCGGGTTGGCGACCATCTCGCCGTCCTGCGGGATCTCGGCGGCCAGGGCGCTGTACCAGTCGGAGGGTTCGAACGCGGTAAACTCGGGACCGTCGATCTGGCTTGCGAAGACGATGCCGTCATAGCCGATGCGAACCTCGATGATCTCTTCCACGCCGTTTGCGGCGCAGGTCTCGATCTCGCCTTCACGGATCGCGCGCGATGCGTTCGCGATGTCGATCGAGTTCTCGCCGACGCCTTCGCAGAAGCGCTTGAGGCCAGCGGAGGAACCGCCCGATTCCACGACCGGGGTCGGGAAGTCAAAGTTTTCGCCGAACGCTTCGGCGACGATCGACGCGTAGGGCAGCACGGTCGAGGAGCCGGCAACCTGCACGTTGTCACGGGACTGTGCGAAGGCCGGAGCCGCAACGGCAAGCGCCAGCGCGGAAACGGTAAGTGTCTTGGTCATGGATCACTCCATTCGAGTGTATGGGTTCAGTTCGTCCGAGCGCCCCCGGGGGAGCGAACTCGGGGGCAGGCCTAATGACAGGGCACAAAGCTTTTGTGACGGCGACGTAACGGTTTTATGACAACCGAAGCTCACTTGGCGTCAAGCCGCGCTCACGATCCCGGCAGGCCTCTTCCGCCGCCCGCTGGAGACGCTAAGTGTTTTCAGGAACACATGCCGCAATCTTGACCCTAGGAGCCCGGAATTCCGCCCGGTTTCTTTGCTAGGATACATTTCATGTTCCGCGATCTGACATATTGGGGTGCCGCCCTTCACGGCGGCGAACCTCTGAGCTTCCGGGCCTGGGCGGCGGATGCGCTGGTCAATATCGCAGGGCTGATTCTCGCTCTTGTCGGCGCCGGACTGCTTCTGGCGCAGGGAATCAGCGCCGGAAGCTCGGTCTTGACGATCCTCGCGCTATCGCTCTACTCGGCGGCGATGGTCGCGAGCTTCCTCGCCTCGCTCGTCTACAACTCAGGACCGTGGCACGAGGCGCGTCCGCTTCTGCGGCGGCTCGATCACGCGGCGATCTACATCAAGATCGCAGGGACCGGCACGCCCTTCGCGGCAATGATCGCAACGCCTTTCGCGCTCTCGATGCTGTCGGTCGTCTGGATCCTCGCGCTCTACGGCGCCTCGCGGAAACTTCTCTTCTGGTATGCGCCGGGCCGTTACGATCCGCTGCTGTATCTTGCGCTTGCGTGGTTTTCGGCCGTGCCCGTCATCGCCCTGCCCGGCGTCGCGCCGATGGCCGTCATCTGGCTGATGCTCGCGGGCGGGCTCGTCTATACGGGCGGCGTTGCGATCTATGTCCGGCACGATTGGCCCTATGCACGCGCCACCTGGCACGCTTTCGTCATCATCGCGGCGGGATGCTTCTACGCGGCGCTGCGCGTCGGTGCTCCGGGAACGCTCTACTAGGGCGCTACGAGCCGAAACGCGTCATCGCGACGCTGATACGTCCGGTCTCGTCTGCGCGCACGAAGGCCAGATCGCCGTAGGCAAGCGGTGCATCCCCAGTGAGGTCAAGCACGTCCCACATCGGGGCGATATTGCCCTTGTTGCCGACCCATAGGATTGTGCGACCCGCATTCCCGGCAAGGATCTTCGGCGTCACGTCAAAGTCTGGCACCGTCTCTATGCTGAGCCCCTGAGCCTCGGCGAGCGGCTCGGCTGTCGCGATGTTCCTGCGATAGCTCGTGGAATAGATCCGGTCGATGTCAGTGTCCGCGAGAGCCGATGCCAGCGCCTCGGCCCGCGCAACGCCCGCCGGGGTGAGCGCATCGCCATCCTTCTCGCCGTGGCGGACAACGATCAGCGTGATGCCCGGCGGAAGCGTGACGGACTGCGTTCTTGGGGTGCAAGCCATAAGGCAGCCGAGCCCCAGCCCTGTCAGAAATTGCCGACGCTCCATTTCCTGCCCCCCTGATCCTCCCGAAGCTTACGCTGCCTTTCCGCAAGAGCGCAATTGCGCACATTGGCAGGCTCAGCGTGGAAGGATAACGGTGACTTCCGTGCCCTCGCCCGGCGTCGAATCAACGCGGATGCGCCCGCGATGGCGGTTGACGATATGCTTGACGATCGCGAGGCCGAGCCCCGTTCCGCCCTTCTCGCGCGAGCGGTCGGAATCGACGCGGTAGAAGCGCTCGGTCAGACGCGGCAGGTGAACAGGATCGATGCCCGCGCCGGTATCCGACACGACGATCCGCACGCCCTCGTCGCGCACGGGGGCCTCGTAGCCGGGATGCGTGACGGTGATGGTCACCCTTGCGCCCTTCCCGGCATACTTGATGGCGTTCTCCGTGAGGTTGACGAGCACTTGGCGAAGCTGATCGGAATCGCCGCGGATCTCCACTTCGGGCGGCGTGTCGGTGGCGATCTCGACCCCCGCGTCCTCGGCGATGCGCGAAAGGCCAAGCGCGACCGACTTGACCAGCGAGGCCAGATCGAGCCGGGCGGTCGGACGCACCCGTTCTTCCGCCTCGACCCGGCTCAGCGACAGAAGATCCGCGATGAGGCGGTTCATCCGCTCGGCCTCGGCTCCCATCACGTTCAGAAAGCGATCCCGCGCCGCCGCATCGTCGCGTGCAGGGCCCCGCAATGTCTCGATGAACGAGATTAGCGCGGTCAGAGGTGTCTTCAGCTCGTGACTGACATTGGCGACGAAATCCCGCCGCATCTGCATCGCCCGCTCGAGCGTGGTCTCGTCCTCGAAACTCACGAGGATGCCGCTGCCAGGGACGGCGCGGACGCTCACGCGGAACGTCGTGTCCTGCTGTCCGTCATTCGTAAGATAGCGTGCATCCTTGGGCTTGCCGTCGCGCATCACCGACTCGACCGCGTCGAGCACCGCGGGCTGGCGCAAGGCGGTGATGAAGTGCCGCCCCATCAGACCCTTGCCCAGGAGGTTCTGGGCCAGCGCGTTAGCCGCCTCGATCCGCTCGTCCCGGCGGATCAGAAGCGCCGCGATGGGCAGAGCCTCAAGGAAGCCCGTGGGCGTCATGCACGTGCAGCCGCAAGCCCGGCATCGAAGGCCGCGATCAGCGCGTCGGGATCTTCGAGGCCGACGGAGACGCGGAAAAAGCCTTCGGACATTCCGAGCGCCGCTCGCCGCTCCGCCGAAAGCGCGCGGTGCGAGGAGGATGCCGGATGCGACAGCGTGGTGCCGACGTCCCCCAGCGTCGGGGCGAAGGCGATATCGGCAGCCCCTTGAGTGAAGGCATTGGCCGCCTTTCGCCCGCCTTCGATCTCGAAACTCACCATGTTGCAGCCCTGCCCCCGCAAAAGCCCCTGCGCGCGGGCGCGGTCGGGGTGATCGTCCCGCGTCGGATAGAGAACCTTTGTAACACCTTTCTGACGGGCCAGATGCGCGGCGAGCCGCTCCGCCGTCTCCTGTACACGGGCAAAGCGCAAGGGGAAGGTCATCATGCCCCGTTCCGCCAGCCAGCAATCGAAGGGCGACGGCGTCATGCCGGTCGTCACCGCGAAATCGTAGATCGCCTTGCGCTGCACGGGATCTTTCGCGCCAACCCAGCCGAGCGTCACGTCCGAATGGCCGGCCAGGAGCTTGGTGACAGAGTGCAGCACGATGTCCGCGCCATGCTCTATCGGCTTGATCGCGGCGGGCGTGGTGAAGGTGTTGTCGACGACGAGTATCACGCCCCTCTCGCGGCACGCCTCGGCGATGCCGTCGAGATCGGCCATCCTGAGCGTCGGGTTCGAAACCACCTCGATCAACGCGAGCTTCGTCTCGGGGCGGATCGCGGCGGCGAAGCCAGCGGCATCGGTCGGATCGGCCAGCGAGGTCTCGATCCCGAGTCGCGGCAGATCCTCCGACATCAGGCGCAGCGACCGCCCGTAGAGCTGATCGCCGCCGAGGACGTGATCTCCGGCTTTGGTCAGACCCAGAAGCACCGCCGTCACCGCCGCCATGCCCGAGCCGAGGGTCAGGCCGGCTTCCATCCCCTCCATCCGCGCAACGGCGCTGGCGACGAGATCGGCATTGGGGTGACCTTCGCGGGCATAGGTGTGGCCCTGCGCCCTGCCCTCGTATTGATCGTCGAGCGCATCGGGTGTCTCCGAGGCATAGACGACAGACGGCTGAATGCCGTTCACCACCGGTTTCGATGCGCCGACCGACAGGACATCGGGGCGTTGCAAGGTCTTCTTGGTGCTCATGGTGTTCCTCTTCGGACCGGGCTGCGAAAGCCCCTGCCACTCTCTATGCCAGCGTTGCGCGACTGTTTCAGACCGGTTTCAGCCCGTCACGGAAGCGCGCCGCGTTTTCCTGGTATTTCAAGGCCGAGGCCTGAAGCATCTGGATCGCCTGCGCGTCAAGCTCGCGCACGACCTTGCCCGGCATGCCCATGACAAGACTGCCATCGGGGATTTCCTTGTCTTCGGTCACGAGCGCCCCCGCGCCGATCAGGCAATTCTTTCCGATCTTCGCCCCGTTGAGGATCGTCGCACCCATGCCGATCAACGTGTTCTCCCCGATGATGCAGCCGTGCAGCATGACCTTGTGACCGATGGTGCACCCCGCCCCGATCGTCAGCGGACAGCCCGGATCGGTATGGCAAACGACATTTTCCTGGATGTTTGTGCCGTCGCCGACCGTGATCGGCTCGTTGTCGCCGCGCAGCGTCGCGCCGAACCAGACGGAAGCTTTCGCGCCGAGGATGACCTGGCCGATCACGTTGGCATCGTGCGCGACCCAGGCGCTTTCGTCGATGGTCGGTTTAACGTCGTCCAAAGCAAACAGCGTCATATCACTCCCTCCTCGAATTCCGATTGCAGCTTGCGAACGTGGTCCGTCAGGCCAGGCTGCTGCGAGCGCCGAAGCCGTGTCGCGGTCACAATGGATTTGAGCCGCTCCTCGGTCTCGTCGAGATCATTGTTGATAAGGACGAAATCATAGCCGTCCCAATGGCTGATCTCGTCCCAGCTTTTCTGCATACGCTTCTCGATAACGTCCGGGCCGTCCTGTCCGCGCGTCTCGAGCCGTCGCTTCAACTCCCGGATGGAGGGCGGCAGCAGGAAGATCGAAAGCGTGTGCATACCGAGCGCGGAATTGCGGATCTGCTGAGCGCCCTGCCAGTCGATATCGAAAAGCACGTCCTGACCGTTGTCGATGGCGTTCGACACTGGCCCTTTGGGCGAGCCGTAGAAATTCCCGAAGACATGGGCATGTTCCAGCATCTCGCCATTCCCAACCTGCCGCTTGAAATCGGTGTCGGAAAGAAAGCGGTAATCCTGTCCGTCGACCTCTCCGGGGCGCGGCGCGCGGGTGGTGGCCGAGACCGAGAAGACGATGCGGTCGTCCCAGCTCCGCAAGCGGCGCGCCAAGGTCGATTTCCCGGCGCCCGAGGGAGAGGACAGGATGATGAGAAGGCCTCTGCGGTCGGTTTCCATGTGCCTCACTCCACGTTCTGAACCTGTTCGCGCATCTGATCGATGAGCGTCTTCAACTCGAGCCCGACCTCCGTCAGCGGCGCGGAGCCGGCCTTGGAGCAGAGCGTGTTGGCCTCGCGGTTGAACTCCTGGCAGAGGAAGTCGAGCTTGCGCCCGATGGGCCCGGTCTCGGCGAGCATTGCGCGAGCCGAAGCTACATGTGCGCGCAGCCGGTCGATTTCCTCGGTGATGTCAGACTTCACCGCGATCAGCGCGAGTTCCTGTGCGATCCGCGCTTCGTCGACCCCGTCGGTATTCTGGATGACGCGGGAAAGCTGCGTGCGGAGACGGCTCGCCTGCTCCTCGCGCCTTGCATCGGCGCGCGTTTCCGCCTCCGCGACAAGTGCCTCGATTGCGCCGAGCTGCCGCTCGATCACCTCACCGAGCGCCTGTCCCTCCGATGCGCGGGCGGAGATGAAAGTGGTCAGAAGCGCGTCGAATTCGTGCACCAGGCGCGCCCGCAGGGCCTCGAGGTCAGGTGCCGATTGCACCTCTTCCATGATGCCGCGGACCGAAAGAAGCTCGGCGGCGCTCGGCGTAGTGAGGCTGACACCCTCCGCCTGAGCGGCGGCTTCGATACGGGCGACGGCGGCAAGCACGTCAGAAAGCGCGGTCTCGTTGATCGCCATCCGCGCGCCGGTATCCTCGGCGGTGACCTTGAGGGAGACGGAGATCGACCCGCGCGCGAGCCGTGCCTGCGCGGCGCTCCTAAGGCTTGCCTCGAGACCCGAGATCCAGTCCGGCACGCGGAAGCGCAGATCGAGCCCCTTGCCGTTCACGCCCCGCATGTCCCACGACCAGGAGAGCCCCTCGCCCGCGCCGTCCGCAGAAGCGAACCCTGTCATCGATTGGCGCATTCGCCCCCCGTTTCACCTGCCTCTCAGCCTTCGGGTTACGGCACGGGATGGCGCAAGGCAAGCGATGCGGATGTTAACCAGCGGTCGCGAAATATGGCGCAATTTGGGCAAAAGTGGCGTAATTAAGACTTCGGTAAGCATAGTGGCCCAAGCCTTTCAAAGGCTCGCCGCCTCGATGGAACAGAGGACAGAGAGATGACAGGCGATTGGCATGGCGGAACCGGCTACGTCTCCCTTTGCGAGCGGAGCCGCGAACGCCAGCGGCGTGCCTTGCGCCTGATCGAGACCTACTGGCAAGATCTGTCGCGCGATGCTTGCGGCATACCGGAGCGCGCCGCCGTAGATCCGCGCAGGATCGAAGACGGGTTGGAATACGCCTTTCTTCTGCAACGTATCGCGCCCGGACAAGCGCGGCTGAGGATCGCCGGGGCGCATCTCAACGACCTGACAGGGATGGAGGTCGCGGGCCTCCCGCTTTCCGCGCTGATCCTGCCCGATCACCGTGCCCGACTTGCGAAGGCGCTCGAAGCTATGTTCCGCGATGGGGGCATTCTGCGCGCGGAGATGTCGGCGCAAACCGGCTTTGGCCGACCCGAGCTGCGTGCGGAGATGACGGTCCTGCCGCTGAGGTCGGAAAGCGGTCAGGTCGACCGCGCTATCGGCGGGCTGATCACGATTGGCAAGATCGGAAGAACGCCGCGAAGGTTCGAGTTGGGCGCACTCAAGGTGCAGAAAGTCGGTGCGCCCTCTCGCGAGATGCCGGTCACAGGATTTGCCGAAGCGCCAACGCCCTTCGCGCCGTCCCGGCTGCAGCCGCATCTGCGACTTGTCGTCTGCAACGATTGAAGCGCGGACCCGCGAGCCCGCGCCAGACCTTTATTCCGCAGCCGTTGCGAGTGTGGGCTGCGTTCCCGACAGAACCGACGCGTAACTCGCATCCCCTGCCGCATAGGCCATCGTCGCGGCCAGCATTCCCTGTTTGGAGCCGCAATCGTAGCGCGTGCCCGAGAAGCGGAAGCCGCAGAGCCCGATACTATCGGCACCGGCGGCAATCGCGTCCGTCAGCTGGATCTCTCCGCCAGCTCCCGGCGGCAGACCGTCAAGCGCGTCAAAGATGGATGCGTCGAGCACGTAGCGCCCGACGACCGCATGGCGCGACGGCGCATCGGCGGGCTCCGGTTTCTCGACCATGCCCTTGGCGAGGATCAGCGGACCGTCCGTGCCAGTGACATCGAGAACGCCGTAAGATTTCACCTCGTCCTCGTCGACCTCCATCGTCGCCACCATATGCCCCGCTTTCGACGGATCGTAGGCGTCGATCATCTCTTGAACGCAGCCTGGCTCCCCGAGGATCAAATCGTCCGGCAGGATGATAGCGACAGGTCCGGGCAGGACGTCGTCCTTCGCGCAAAGAACCGCATGGCCGAGGCCGAGAGGCTCCGGCTGCATCACGAAGCGCACCTGCATCTCGGTCTCGCACAGCGCGTTCTCGTGCAACATGTCGGCAAGACGTGCCTTGCCACGTTCGCGGAGCGTGGTCTCGAGCTCCTCGTCTTCGCGGACATAGCGTTCGATCGCGTCCTTGGAGGGATGGCTCACGAAGACCATGCGCTCGATCCCGGCAGCTCGCGCCTCGTCTATGGCAAACTGGATCAGCGGAGTGTCGAGCACCGGCAGAAGCTCCTTCGGGGTCGCCTTGGTGGCGGGAAGAAACCGGGTTCCGAGCCCCGCCACCGGGAAGATCGCAGTCCTGACCGGATTGGAACTGACGGTTGCTTTGAGGTCCATATCTGCGTGCTCCTTGCGGTGTATTCGGATTCTGCGCCTGCCCCGTCGCGCTTGTTTGGACGGTTAGAGTACGGGCTCGCCCATCCAAGTCAAAAATCGGTCCTGAAGTTCCCGCCTGTGTCCTCGGGGATCTCAGAGGTGTCGCATAAGTACTTGATATCCTGAGAACTCGACGTTCCAGCGTTCGCAGGAAGGTTGCCGACTTTTCCGGCAAAACCAGCCAATTCAAGGCCAGATCAGCCGGAATCCGACGCGGGCTTGCGGAATAAGTAGGCAGGCAAGCGCGATCATGCTTAAAAGGGCAGCAGATGTGAGCGCCGCAGCGCCGCATGCGGTGAATCTAGGGCCACCACTGGACACTGGACCCGCGCTGCCTAGCCTATAGGTCATTAAATAAGCAGTCAGAGGCCTCGGGCCCAGAGCATGGACGGACAGATCCTGAACCTTCGCAGAGACACCGACACCCGGATGCGCCACTCGGCGCGGCCCTATAGCCGTATCGCCGTGATCGGCATGGGAAGCTGGGGCACGGCCCTGGCGGCGGTCGCAGCGTCGGCGGGCCGGGACGTTCGCATCTGGGGTCGCAGACCGAAACTGGCCGATGACATCAATGTAAAGCGGATCAACACGAGATACTTGCCCGAAGCGCAGCTTCCCGAGGGCATCCACGCCACCACGGATCTTGCCGAAGCGCTGGACGGCGCGGAGATCGTGCTTCTGGTCACGCCGTCGCGGACGCTGCGTGAGGTCTGCGCCGAGCTCAAACCGCACCTGCCGAAGGGCGTGCCACTCGTCCTGTGTTGCAAGGGCATCGAACAGGGCACGGGCTATCTCTTGTCCTACCTCGTCGCCGAAGAGCTGCCTGGACACCCGGTCGGCGCGCTGTCCGGTCCGACTTTCGCCAAGGAGACCGTGCTCGGCCATCCGACCGCCGCGACCATCGCTTTCGACTTCCGCTATGTCGACCGGCTCGACCCGCATGAAAGCCCGGCTGCGCGACTGGCGGTCTCCATGTCCTCCAGCGTCTTTCGCCCTTACATTTCGGATGACCTTGTCGGCGTGGAAATCGGTGGTGCGGTCAAGAACGTGATCGCGATCGCCTGCGGTATGATGACGGGTGCGGGCTTTGCCGAGAACACCCGCGCCGCATTGATCGCCCGGGGCATGGACGAGATGAAGTTCCTCGCCGAAGCCCTTGGCGGTAGGAGAGAAACTGTGACCGGCCTTTCGGGGGCAGGCGATCTGACACTAACCTGTTCCTCCATGACGTCGCGCAACATGTCGCTGGGCGTGCAGCTCGGCGAAGGCAAGCGCCGCGACGAGTGTTTCGACGGCAAGCCCGTTGTCGTCGAGGGAGAGGTCAATGCCGTCTCCGTCGTCGATCTGGCCAGGCGGCTTGGCGTGCACATGCCGATTTCGGAAGCAGTGCACGCGATCCTGCATGAAGGCGCCGATCTTTCGCAGACCTTCACGGAGCTCTGGGCGCGTCCCATTGAATCCGAGCCGCGCGCCCTGTCGATCCGCATCGCCCATCCTTCCGCAGTTGACCAGGACCGTAAATGACCCAGCCTCCCCGGATATCCACTCCGCTCGCCGAGCGCCGCTTCGTATTGGCAACCGATCTCGACGGCACATTTCTAGGCGGCAGCCAAGAGGATCGGCGACGGCTCTATGACTGGGTCGAGGCCAATCGGGAGACCATCGGCCTCGTCTTCGTAACGGGCCGCGATCCTGCCTTCATCAAGTCGCTCTGTGCCGGTGGCGTGCCTTGGCCCGAATACGTGATCGGGGATGTCGGAACCACGATCGCCAAGGTCGAGCACGAAGAAGTCAAACCTATTGAGGAACTTGAAGAAGAGATTGCAAGCCTCTGGGATGATGCAGGTTCTCGGGTTCGCGCGGCGCTTGATGACCATCCCGGCCTGAGCTTGCAGCCAACCGATTTTCGATACCGGGTCAGTTTCGATCTCGATCCGGACGCCTTCGATCCGACCGCCAAGGAGAAGGTTGACGAGATGGGTCTCGACTGGCTCATCTCCGACGACAAGTTTTTCGATGTTCTGCCGAAGGGTGTTTCGAAAGGGCCGTCCCTGAAGCGCTTCGCACGGCACATGGACCTCGCGGAGCCGCGCGTTCTGGCGGCGGGTGACACGCTCAACGATCTGTCGATGCTGGAATGCGGCCTGCCGGCGGTGGCCGTGGGCGGGTCCGAGGAAGCGCTTCTGGCACGCGTGCGCCCTCTCGCGCATGTCTACAAGGCCAGCGCAATCGGCGCTGGCGGTATCTTGGAAGCGGTCGGCGCGATGGACCTCCATCCCGTCCCCGAAGGAGTTTGAATGGGCAGCGATCTTGTTATCGTCTATCACCGGCAACCCTATGAAGAGGTTGTCGAAAACGGAAAAACCGTCTTTCGCGAGAACAAGAGTCCGAACGGGATCGTCCCGACGCTGAAAAGCTTCTTCGGCAAGGTCGAGAATGCCGCTTGGGTTGCCTGGAAGGAGGCGGAGGATGTCACCGATCCGGGCTTCGAGCGGGTCATCCAGATCGAGGACAGCTTTGGCAGCTATACGGTCTCTCGACTGCCGCTGACGGCCGCCGATGTGCAAAGCTTCTACCACGTGACCTCGAAGGAAGCTTTCTGGCCGATCCTCCACGGCTTCAAGGAAAAGTACAATTATGACCCGGTGGATTGGGGCACGTTCCGAAAGGTGAACCAGGCCTTCGCGGAGGCCGCCGCAGCCGAGGCGGCCAAGAATGCCGCCGTCTGGGTGCATGACTACAATCTTTGGCTCGTTCCGGGATATTTGCGCCAGATGCGGCCCGATCTGCGGATCTCGTTTTTCCATCACACCCCCTTCCCGGCGGCGGACATCTTCAATGTCCTGCCCTGGCGCGGCGAGATCGTGGATTCGCTGCTGGCTTGCGATGTCGTAGGCTTCCATATCCCGCGCTATGCATCGAATTTCGTGTCGGTCGTGCGCTCGCAGCGCGACGTGGGCGAAGTGCCGCGTGTGCTCGTCACGGAAGACTTCGTCTCGGAAGGATCGGCGCTTTCGGATCGCACCCAGCCCGTGAAAATCCGCACCGAGGATCGCGACGTGAAGCTTGGTGTGACGCCGGTGGGTGTCGATACCGACTACATCGCGGAGGTCACGGCGCGTGAAGAGACAAAAGCGCGCGCTGAAAAGATAAAGGAGGAGCTGGGCGGCTCCAAGCTCATACTGTCGGTCGGCCGGACCGACTACACCAAGGGCGGCGCGGAGCAACTTCTGACTTTCGAGCGGCTTCTGGAGAAGCGCGAAGATCTGCGCGGCGATGTGCGGCTCCTGCACGTCTCGGTTCCGGCGAACCGGAACATGACCGTTTACGCGGAGATCCAGCAGGAGATCGAACAGATTGCAGGCCGGATCAATGGGCGCTTCGGCACATTCACATCGACCCCTGTCTCCCTGATTTCACGTGCAATTCCCTTCGAGGAGCTCGTCGCATACTACCGTGTCGCGGATGTCGCCTGGATTACGCCGCTCGCAGACGGGATGAACCTCGTCTGCAAGGAATACGCGGCCTCGAGGGATGATTGCGACGGCGTGTTGATCCTGTCGGAATTCGCAGGTGCGGCGATCGAGCTTGGCGCGGCGATCCTGACAAATCCGTATTCGCACAAGAACATGGACCATGCCATCGAGACCGCGCTCAACATGAGCGAGGAAAATCGCAGGAGCCGGATGGAAGGTCTTCGGCGCAAGGTCGAGACCTACAACACGGCCCGCTGGGCGCAGGACCAGCTGGCGCTTCTGTCGCCCGAGGATTTCGCCGAGGAAAACAGCCCGGCCTGAGCCAGGCAGATAGCGGGCGGACCAGATGGTCCGCCCTGCCCGTCTTCAGCCGTTCGCGGCTGCGAGCGCCTCGCGATGCGAGGTCAGCTCTTCGGCCACGAGGAACGCGAGTTCCAGCGATTGCGACGCGTTGAGGCGCGGATCGCACGCGGTGTGGTAGCGGTCCGAAAGGTTCTCGTCCGAGACCGCGTAGACGCCGCCGGTGCATTCGGTCACGTCCTGACCGGTCATCTCGAAATGGACCCCTCCCGGGACGGTGCCTTCCGCCTTGTGCACCGCGAAGAAGTCGCGCACCTCGCGCAGAACCGCATCGAACGGCCGGGTCTTGTAGCCGGAGGCGGACTTGATCGTGTTGCCGTGCATCGGATCGCAGACCCAGGTGACATTCGCACCGGCCTCGCGCACCGCCTGGATGAGACGCGGCAGGTTCTCGCCCACCTTGCCCGCACCGAAACGCGCGATGAGTGTCAGCTTGCCCTCTTCGTTCGTTGGGTTCAGCTTTTCCATCAGGATCTTGAGATCCTCGGCGGTGGTGCTCGGCCCGCATTTCAGTCCGATCGGGTTCAGAACGCCGCGCGCGAATTCCACATGGGCGCCGTCCGGCTGACGCGTGCGATCGCCGATCCAGATCATGTGGCCCGAGCCTGCAAGCCACTTGCCGGACGTCGAGTCGAGACGGCACAGCGCCTCTTCATACTCGAGAAGAAGCGACTCGTGGCTGGTGTAGAAATCCACCGTCGAAAGGTTGTGGTTCGACGCGCTCTCGAGCCCGGCGGCCTTCATGAAATCGAGCGTATCCGAAATCCGGCCCGCCATCTCGCGGTATTGCGCGGCCTTCTCGCTTTCGGTGAAGCCGAGCGTCCACTGGTGGACCTGGTGGATATCCGCATAGCCCCCCGTCGAGAACGCGCGCAAAAGGTTCAGCGTCGCGGCGGCCTGGGTGTAGGCCTGAAGCATCTTCTGCGGGTTCGGAATACGGGCTTCCGGCGTGAAAGCCAGCTCGTTGATGATATCGCCCCGGTAGGACGGCAGCTCCAGATCGCCCTGGGTCTCGGTCGGAGCCGAGCGCGGCTTGGCGAATTGCCCGGCCATGCGGCCGACCTTCACCACCGGCACCTTCGCGCCGTAGGTCAGCACCATCGCCATCTGCAGCATGACCTTGAACGTGTCGCGGATCGCATCGGCCGAGAACTGGTCGAACGCCTCGGCGCAATCGCCGCCCTGGAGGAGGAACGCCTCGCCGCGCCCGGCGGCGCCGAGCTGACGCTTGAGCGCGCGTGCCTCACCGGCGAAAACCAGCGGCGGATACTGGGAGAGCTGTGCCTCGACAGCGCCAAGGGCTGCCTCGTCGGTATATTCCGGCATCTGAACCCTGGGTTTCTGCCGCCAGCTCGTTTTCTGCCATTCGCTCATGCTATCTCTCCGATGTCGCGGATCCGTCTGCTCCGTTTCGGGGGCCGGGTTTAGACCATAGAGGTCCGGGTGACCATACAACATTTTGCCTGCGCTTCTTGACGCCGAAGGCCGCTTGATGACTCTGGGTCAATTCCGTCGAACTGAGTCGGACCAGGAGATGTGCCAATGCTGAATGACGACAATGTCGTGGAGCTTGAAGGCGAAGCCCGGCTTCAGCGGTACGTGTTCGTCCTGCTCGACAATTTCACACTGATCTCCTTCGCCTCAGCCGTGGAAACCCTGCGCCTTGCCAACCGCATGGCGGGCCAGACGATCTACACCTGGACGCTATTGGGAGAGAATGGCGAGACCGCGACCTGCTCTGCCGGAACGACCTTCCATCTCGACGGCGGGCTCGGCTCGCTCGGGCGGGACGACACGGTCGTCGTGTGCGGCGGCATCGACGTCCAGTCGACCACGACCAAGACCCTGCTCAACTGGCTTCGCCGCGAGGCGCGCAACGGGCACCGGATCGGCGGCCTGTGCACCGCGGCGCATGTGCTGGCGAAGGCCGGCCTTCTCGACGGCAAGCGCGCCACGATCCATTGGGAAAACCAGGACAGCTTTCTTGAGGATTTCGACGAGGTCGAACTGACCAAGTCCGTGTTCTGCGTCGATGGCAACCGGTTTACCACCGCCGGCGGCACCGCCTCGCTCGACCTGATGCTCCGCCTTGTGGCGCGCGATCACGGCGAGGCGCTCGCGAACGCGGTGGCCGACCAGCTGATCTATTCCTCGATCCGAACCGATCAGGACGTGCAGCGCCTGTCTGTGCCGACGCGCATCGGCGTGCGTCATCCAAAGCTCGCCGAGGTCATCCAGAAGATGGAGGCCAATATCGAGGAACCGATCAGCCCCGCGCGTCTCGCCAAGGAAGTCGGCATGTCGACGAGGCAGCTCGAGCGGCTGTTCCGGCGCTATCTCAACCGCAGCCCCAAGCGGTACTACATGGAGCTGCGTTTGCAGAAGGCGCGCAACCTTCTGATGCAGACCGACATGACGGTGATCAACGTGGCGCTGGCCTGCGGCTTCACCTCACCTTCGCATTTCTCCAAATGCTACCGGTCGCATTACAAGACGACGCCTTACCGCGAGCGCGGCTCTCACGGCGAGGACCGGGTGAAGTGATCCGAACGGAGCGTCTGCTGCTCCGGCCGGCGCGGGACGACGATCTGGAGGACTTGCACGCGATCTTTTCGGACCCGCGCGCCATGCGCTACTGGGATCGTCCCGCCTATAAGGAGATCGAGACCACACGCGCCTTCCTGCGCTGGTTCATGACCCCGGATCAGGAGCGCCGCGAGGAGTACATCATCGAGCTGGACGGACGGGCCATCGGCAAGGCGGGTATGTGGGCCAAGCCCGAAGTGGGCTTCATTCTGCATCCCGATGTCTGGGGCCAAGGCTATGCCTTCGAGGCGATGAATGCGGTGATCCCGCGCGCTTTCGCGGCGCACCCGAGACTGCCTGCCCTGACCGCCGAGATCGATCCGCGCAACCGCGCTTCCGAAGCTCTCCTGACGAAACTCGGCTTCGAGCGGACGGGCTTTGCGGAGAAGAACTTCCTCTATGGCGGGGAGGAATGGTGCGATACCGCCTATTACGCGCTGGAGCGGCCGAAAAGATGACCTAGCGGTAGGCAAGCTCGCCCTTTTCTTTTCAAAATCGCCCGCCTAACGTCGGGTTCAGGACCAAGATCCTAATTTAGGGAGACAGACATGAAAAAGCTGCTGATGGCGACCGCCGCCACCGCATTGACCGCAGGGACCGCCTATGCCCAAGACGCCGAGAGCGTTCCGCTCGGCATCCTTCTGAGCTTCACCGGCCCGATCGAAAGCCTGACGCCCGCGATGGGCTCCGGCGCCGAGATGGCGATCTCCGAAGTCTCGGAGAACGAGAATTTCCTCGGCGGCGCGGCCGTAACGCCCGTGCGGGGCGATGCGACCTGCGTGGACGCCGCCGCGGCGACCGCGGCAGCCGAGCGGATGATCACCTCCGAAGGCGTTGTCGGCATCATGGGCGCCGATTGCTCGGGCGTGACGACCGCCGTTCTGGCAAACGTCGCCGTGCCGAACGGCGTTGCGATGATCTCGCCGGCGGCAACCTCTCCGGCCCTGTCGAGCGCCGAAGACAATGGCCTGTTCTTCCGCACCGCGCCCTCCGATGCGCGTCAGGGCCAGGTTCTGGCCAGCATCCTCAATGAAAAGGGCGTCGGCTCGGTCGCCGTGACCTACACCAACAACGATTACGGCAAGGGTTTTGCCGACGCGTTCCAGGCCGCCTTCGAGGAAATGGGCGGCGAGGTCACGCTGTCTGCCGCGCATGAGGACGGCAAGGCGGACTATTCCGCCGAGGTCGGCGCGCTGGCCTCCGCGGGCGGCGACGCACTCGTCGTGCTCGGCTACGTGGACCAGGGCGGCGCGGGCGTCATCCAGGCAGCGCTCGACACCGGCGCATTCGACACCTTCGCCTTCGGTGACGGCATGATCGGCGATGCTCTGACCGCAGCCTTCGGCTCCGACCTCGACGGCTCCATCGGCACCGCGCCGGGCAGCGAGAACGAGGGCGGCGCGATCTTCGCCGAGATGGCGTCCGAAGCCGGAATCGACGGCACGTCGGTCTATGCGGGCGAAAGCTACGACGCGGCGGCGCTCCTCCTGCTCGCGATGGCCGCGACGGGCTCCACCGATGCGACCGAGTATTCGGGCGCGATCATGGATATCGCCAACGCGCCCGGCGAGCCGATCCTGCCGGGCCAGCTTGGCGACGCGCTGCAGATCCTCGCCGATGGCGGCGAAATCGACTATCAGGGCGCATCTGGCGTGGAACTCGTGGGATCGGGCGAAGCCGCCGGTTCCTATGCCGAGTACACGATCGAGGATGGCGCGCTGAGCGTTGTCGGCTACCGCTGAGTCACATTAGATCAAATGACGCTGCGGCCCGGGGTTTCATCCCGGGCCGTTTGCGATAAGAGACGTGGCCAAACCGGCCCGAGAGCCGGGGCTTTGAAGGGATATTCCAGTGATCCGGGTCGATACCCTCCACCGCCATTTCGGCGGATTCCGGGCCGTTGACGGGGCCAGCCTAGAGATTGCCACGGGGTCGATCACCGGCCTTGTGGGGCCGAATGGCGCGGGCAAGTCGACATTGTTCAACGTGATCGCGGGCGCGCTGCCGCCGACAAGCGGTCATGTGTACATGGACGGCGAGGATATCACCGGCCTGCCGCCGCACGAGCTGTTTCACAGAGGCCTTCTTCGCACCTTCCAGATCGCGCATGAGTTTTCCTCGATGTCGTGTCGCGAGAACCTGATGATGGTGCCGGGCAGCCAGTCCGGAGAGACGCTCTGGAACGCCTGGTTCGGCCGCGGCCGGATCGCCGAGGAAGAAGCCTCGCTTCTCAGGAAAGCGGATGAAGTCCTTGATTTTCTGACGATATCGCATCTGAAAGACGAAAAGGCCGGCAACCTCTCAGGCGGACAGAAGAAGCTCCTGGAGCTTGGCCGCACGATGATGGTCGAGGCCAAGATCGTCTTTCTCGACGAGGTTGGAGCCGGTGTGAACCGTACGCTTCTCAATACGATCGGGGACGCGATCAAGCGGCTCAACGAAGAGCGCGGCTACACGTTCTGCATGATCGAGCATGACATGGATTTCATCGGCCGACTCTGCGATCCGGTCATCGTCATGGCCGAGGGACGGGTTCTCGCCAAGGGCACGATCGACGAGATCAAGTCGAACGAAGAGGTGGTCGAGGCCTATCTCGGCACCGGCCTCAAGAACAAGGAAGCGACGTCATGAGCGACGCCTATTCCGGTCGCGGCAACAAGGACCGCTCGCTCGGTCGCGAGCCGGGCGTCAGCCAGGGCGATCCGGTCGCCAAGGGCGGTGCGGCGCGCCCTGCCCCGGATGGCCCCTTCCTGATCGGCGATGCGATGACGGGCGGCTACGGCAAGGGCGCGGACATCCTGCATTCCTGCACCATCGCGGTAGAGCGCGGCGAGATCGCCGTCATCGTCGGCCCCAACGGCGCAGGCAAGTCGACCGCGATGAAAGCGGTCTTCGGAATGCTGCACCTGCGCGAGGGCGCCGTCCGGCTCGATGGCGAAGAGATCACCGACCTGTCGCCGCAGGACCGCGTGAAAAAGGGCATGGGCTTCGTGCCCCAGACCTCCAACATCTTCACTTCGCTGACCGTCGAGGAAAACCTCGAAATGGGCGCGTTCATCCGCGAAGACGACATCTCGGAAACGATGGCGCAGGTCTACGACCTGTTCCCGATCCTGAAGGAAAAGCGGCGCCAGCCTGCGGGCGAATTGTCAGGCGGGCAGCGCCAGCAGGTCGCCGTCGGCCGCGCGCTGATGACGAAACCCAAGGTTCTGATGCTCGACGAACCGACGGCGGGCGTCAGCCCCATCGTCATGGACGAGCTTTTCGACCGGATCATCGAGGTTGCCCGCACCGGCATTCCGATCCTGATGGTCGAGCAGAACGCCCGCCAGGCACTCGAGATCGCGGATAAGGGCTACGTCCTCGTCCAGGGCCGCAACGCGCATACCGGCACCGGGAAAGAGCTTCTGGCCGATCCCGATGTGCGCCGGTCGTTCCTGGGGGGCTGATTCCGATGGATCTTCTCAACGCCTTCATCGTTCTGTCGAACTTCGTGCTCGTCCCGGCGATCGCCTATGGCGCGCAGCTTGCCATCGGCGCGCTTGGCGTGACGATGGTTTACGGGATCTTGCGGTTCTCGAACTTCGCGCATGGCGACACGATGGCCTTCGGAACGATGGCGACGATCATCGCGACCTGGGGGCTGCAAGCGGCGGGTATCACCTTCGGCCCGCTGCCGACCGCGCTTCTGGCGATCCCCGTCGGCATCGCCGCGTGCGCCGCGCTGGTTCTGGCGACCGACCGTGTCGTCTATCGCTTCTACCGCGCTCAGAAAGTGGTGCCGGTCATCATGGTGATCGTCTCTATCGGGGTGATGTTCATCTATAACGGTATCACGCGGATCATCCTGGGCCCGGACGACCAGCGCTTCGCCGATGGCGAGCGGTTCATCATCTCGGCGCGCGATTTTCAGGAAATGACGGGCCTCGAGGAAGGTCTCGCGATCCGCACGACGCAAGGCATCACGCTCGTTGTCGCCATCATCGTCGTCGTCGCGCTTTTCTGGTTTCTGAACCGCACCCGCACGGGCAAGTCCATGCGGGCCTATTCGGATAACGAGGATCTGGCGCTTCTGTCGGGGATCGACCCCGAGCGCGTGGTTCGGGTGACCTGGCTCATCGTGGCGGCGCTGGCGACCATCGCGGGCGTGCTTTACGGACTCGACAAGAGCTACAAGCCCTTCACCTATTTCCAACTGCTCCTCCCGATCTTCGCGGCGGCCATCGTCGGCGGTCTCGGCTCGCCGATCGGAGCCATCGCGGGCGGGTTCGTGATCGCCTTCTCCGAAGTCGCGATCACCTATGCCTGGAAACGGGTGCTGGAATACACCCTGCCCGAGAGCCTCGCGCCAGACAGCCTCGTGCAGCTTCTGTCCACGGATTACAAATTCGCCGTGAGCTTCGTGATCCTCGTCATTGTTCTTCTCTTCCGGCCGACCGGATTGTTCAGGGGGAAATCGGTATGAACGACCGTCTCCGCGCCGTTCTGCTCTTCGGCCTTGTTGCCCTGATGATCGTGGGCACGGGCTTCGTGCAAAGCTGGAACTCGGCGCTCATCATTCTGAACATGGGTCTCGTCTCGGCGCTGATGGCCTTGGGCGTGAACCTGCAATGGGGCTTTGCCGGGCTCTTCAACGTGGGCGTCATGGGCTTCGTCGCGCTTGGCGGGCTTGCGGTCGTGCTGACCTCGATGCCCCCCGTGGGCGCGGCCTGGAGCGCGGGCGGACTGCGGATCCTTGCAGGTCTCGCCCTCGGGGCGGCGTCAATCGTCGCTGCGATCCTCGTCTGGAAGAAGACGTCGGGCCGGGTTCGCGGCTGGGCCGTCGCTGCGGTGCTCCTCGTCGGGTTCTTCGCCTTCCGGACCGTCTTCGATGCCGGCGTGGAAGCGGTGGAGGCGGTCGATGCCGCGACATCGGGATATCTTGGCGGGCTGGGTCTGCCGGTCCTTCTGGCATGGCCCGTCGGCGGGCTTCTGGCGGCGGGCGCGGCCTGGATCATCGGCAAGACGGCGCTTGGCCTTCGGTCCGACTACCTCGCCATCGCGACGCTCGGCATCGCGGAGATCGTCATCGCGATCCTGAAGAACGAGGATTGGATGTCCCGCGGCGTCAAGAACGTCAACGGCCTGCCCCGTCCGGTCCCCTACGAGGTCGACCTGCAGGCCGATCCCGGTTTCGTCGAGCGCGCGGGCAGCATCGGGCTCGACCCGACAACCGCGTCGACGCTCTTGGTCAAGCTCGGCTATTCGGTGCTCTTTACCGTCGTTCTCGTGATCGTCCTCGTCCTGGCGCAACTCGCCCTCCGGAGTCCCTGGGGCCGAATGATGCGCGCGATCCGCGACAACGAAACCGCCGCGCGCGCGATGGGCAAGGACGTGACCGGCCGGCATTTGCAGGTTTTCATCCTCGGCTCGGCGATCTGCGGCATCGCGGGCGCGATGATGACGACCCTCGACGGGCAGCTGACGCCGACCTCCTACCAGCCCTTGCGTTACACGTTCCTCATCTGGGTGATGGTGATCGTCGGCGGGTCCGGCAACAATCTCGGCGCGGTGCTCGGCGGGTTCTTCATCTGGTTCGCCTGGGTACAGGTCGAACCTCTCGGCCAGGCGATCATGGGCATCGTGACCTCGGGCATGGAAGATGGCGGCTTGAAGCGTCACCTTATCGACAGCGTGCAGCACATGCGCCTTCTGACGATGGGGGTGATCCTGCTCCTGGTGCTGCGTTTCTCGCCGAGGGGTCTTCTGCCCGAGCGATGACTTTAAGACCTTTAGCCAAGTGACACCTGCAATCGCAGCGGCGTAGGCTCTACGTGACACCTAGAGCAAAGACATTCGCGATGAGCCCAGCCTTGCGCCAAGCCGAGCCGACACAGTTCACCAAAGCGCTGGTGGTCGACGATCACCCGCTGTTTTGCGATGCGCTGACCCTCACGCTGACCTCTATCGGCGAATTCGACAGCGTGGCCACCGCTGGCACCTTGCAGGAAGCCCTCGACCGGGTCGAAACCCATGGTGCCGATTTCATCGTCCTCGATCTCAACCTGCCGGATGTGAATGGTCTCGACGGCCTGGTGCGGCTCCGCAAGGCGGTGCCCGACGCGGCAATCCTGATCGCCTCTTCGATGGCGGATAACCGGATGATCTCACATGCGCTGAAAGCCGGCGCGAACGGGTTCGTGCCGAAGCATTCTCAACGCGCCGTCTTCTCTCGCGCCTATGGGGCAATGGCCGGCGGCGAGACATTCCTGCCCGAAGGCTATATCGATCCCGAAGGCGGCCCATCCGATGCCGGCCCGCTCGATGCGGTCGAGCGGCTGGCGACGCTGACCAATCAGCAATCGCGCATCCTGTCACTCATCTGCGAAGGCAAGCTCAACAAGCAGATCGCCTATGAACTCTCCATCGCCGAGACGACGGTGAAAGCGCATGTGACCGCGATCATGCGAAAGCTCGGTGTCCACAGCCGAACCCAAGCGGTTCTGATCGCGCAGAAAGCCAGCTTCAGTCAGGTCTTGCCAACCGGCGAGGAAGCCCAATAACCTCCCGCCGGGAGGACATGACGCCAGTGGACGGAGCACTCGACAGCCCGGCCCGCACCGCGCGCGCGGCAGGGCGTATCTTGCGAACAGCCCAGGTCAACGGACGCGATCCGGATGCCGCCTCGCAGATCCGCGACGCGCTCGGGGCCGAACCGATGGCGCTTCTTGCACTCTTTGTCACGCCCGACGCGGATTTCGATACGCTTCTGGCAGGGGTCGCATCGGCATGGCCGGATATGCCCCTCATCGCTTGCACGACCGCCGGGGAACTCGGGCGCAACGGCTACGAGACCGGCGAGATCGTGGCGGTCGCCTTTCCCGCGGCCGATTTTTATATCGAGACGCTGGAAATCCCGGACCTGGCGCAGATCGAGGACCAGGTTCTGATCGACGCCGTGATCCAGACGCGGACAACGCTGTCCGAGCGCGCGCCCGAGGCATGGTCCGAATTCGCCTTTCTGATGGTCGATGGTTTGTCGCTGGCCGAGGAACGCCTGACGACGCTTCTGGCGACCGGGCTCGGTTCCATGCCGTTATTCGGGGGGTCTTCGGGTGACGGAACCCGCTTTGCCGAGACCCAGATCCACTTCGGCGGCGCGGCGCGTCGGAACGCGGCGGTTGTCGCGCTCGTGCGCTCGCGTGCGCCGGTCAAGGTCTTCACGCTCGATCATCTCGAACCGACCGAGACGCGGATGGTCGTGACCGGCGCCCGTCCCGAGGAACGGATCGTCACAGACGATCAACGCCGAGCCCGCCGCCGCCGAATATGCCCGGCTTCTTGGCAAGGATCCTCACCAGCTCGATCCCTTCATCTTCGCGGCACATCCCGTCGTCGTCCGCCTGGGCGATGTCCACCACGTCCGTGCGATCCAGCGCGTGAACGACGCGGGCGAGCTTGTCTTCTTCTCCGCGATCAACGAAGGCATGGTGCTGACCCTCGCCGATCACGCCGATATCGCCGAACACCTCGAGGATCGGCTCGGTGCGATGCAGGAGGACGGCGCGCCCGTGGAGATCCTCGCCTGCGACTGCATCCTGCGGCGCATCGAAGCCGAGCAAAGCCAGAAGGCACGCGCCATTTCGGAGATCCTGCGCCGCCACAACGTGACCGGGTTCTCGACCTATGGTGAGCAGATCGGCGCGCTGCACGTCAACCAGACCCTGACAGGCGTCGCCTTCTTCCGCCCGGAGGACGATACGAATTGACCTCGACCTCGCTCATCAATCCGTCCGACACGATAGAGCGTCAGAACGAAAAGCTTTTGCAGATCACTGACGCGCTCATGCGGCGGATCGAGAACCAGACATCGCAATCGGGCGTGGCCTTCGCGCAATTCGAGCGCGCCGCGCTTCTGGAAAAACAGGTCCGCCAGCGCACCTCCGAGCTCGAGCGGACGCTCGACCTTCTCCAGGATTCCAATGCGCGTCTCGCGAGCGCCAGCGCGGAGGCACAGGATGCCCGCCGCGACCTTGCCGATGCGATCGAGACCGTCAAGGAAGGCTTTGCGCTCTTCGATCCAAATGACCGGCTGGTGATGTTCAACTCGCGCTTCTGCCGCGATTTCCGCGATGTGGCTCCGAAGCTGACCGCCGGTATGAGTTTCAACGAATATATCGACCGGATCGCGTCCAGCCGCTACCTCGCCCTGCCCGACGCGGATACCCCTGCAGGCTGGCGCGTGCGCCGTCTGGAGCGGCATCAGGACCGCAACGTGATGTTCAACGTCGAGCTGACGCAGGACCGCTGGCTGCAGGTCTCCGAGCAGCGCACGGGCAAGGGCGGCACCGTTGTTTTGCAGACCGACGTAACCGACCTCATCCGCATCGAACGCCAGGAACGGGCACGGCTCGAGAGCGCGCAGGCCCGGCTTATCCAGGCGACCCTAGACCATCTCAACCAGGGCGTTGCCATCTTCGACGAAGACGGTCTGCTTTTGGGCTGGAACAGGCGCATCGGCACGCTTCTCGCGGTGCCCGCGCATTTGATCCAGCTCGGCATCGCCTTCGAGGCGCTGGTCGACCAGCTTGGCCGTGACCTGGATTTCCTTGGCGATGTGGACCGCGCGGCCTTCCGCGCCTGGGCGTCTCGCCAGGGCCGCGGAGAGCCCATCTCCTTCGAGGTGCGGCACGGACGGCGGGACGTTTTGCATGTCTTCGGCAGCGGCTTGCCCGATGGCGGTTTCCTCGTTTCGGTGACCGACGTGACCGCCGAACGCGAAGCGGCGCAGCGGCTTTTCGAGATCAACGAGATGCTCGAACAGCGTGTCATGGAACGCACGCTTGAACTTGAGGATGCCCTCGGCGCGGCGGAGCGCGCCAATGCCTCCAAGAACCGCTTCGTCGCCGCGGCCTCGCACGACCTGCTTCAACCGCTGTCGGCGGCCGAGCTCTTCATCTCGTCGCTCGCGGGCCGGCTCGAGAACGACGCGGACCGGCAAGTTGCGGCCAAAGCCGGCTCCGCGATCAAGAGTGCGGTCAGCCTGATCGACGCGCTTCTCGACATCTCCAAGCTCGACAGCGACAGGCAGCGTTTCGACATCCGGCCGGTCGCGCTGAGCGAGATTTTTCTGCCGCTCCGGGACGAGATGGAAGTTCTCGCCACCGACAAGGGTCTGGGCTTTTCCATCGTCGACAGCGCACTCACCGTGGAAAGCGACCCCGCCTATCTGCGCCGCGTCATCCAGAACCTTGCCGCCAACGCGATCCGCTACACGGAGACGGGACGCGTCCTCATCGGCGTTCGGCGCCAGGGAAATTCGGCCCGGATCGAGGTCTGGGACAGCGGTCCCGGCATCGCCGAAGAGGACCAGGACCGCATCTTCGAGGAATTCCAGCGTCTCGATTCAAAGGCGAGCCGCAACGACGGGCTTGGCCTCGGCCTTGCCATCGTGGAGCGCGCCTGTGCGCGGCTCGGTCATCCACTGGGCCTCTGGTCGGAGCCGGGACGCGGCTCCTGCTTTCAGGTCAGCGTGCCGCTCGCGGGCCGCGCGCAGCCGCGCGTCATCTCGGCCCAGGCACCGAGAAAGATCGACCTCGGGCGCACGGGACTCATCGTCCTTTTGGTGGAGAACGAGCCGGAACTCCGACGCGCGATGCAGCTTCTGATGGAAAGCTGGGGCGCGGACGTGATCGACGCCGGAGATGGTGAAGCCGCGATCGACCTCATCGCCGATCTTGAGCTGATGCCCGACGCGATGATCCTCGATCAGCAGCTCGGACCCGGGTTGAGCGGCACCGACCTGCTGGTGGAACTCACCCGGCGGTTCGGTCCGCGCCCTGCCCTGATCCTGACCGCCGATCGCTCCGAGGAGGTCCGACGCACGTGCGAAAGTCTGGGCGTCGAGCGGATGCTGAAACCGCTCGACCGGACGCGTCTCGGACAGTTTCTGACCGAGGCCGCGCGCGCCGTCCCTTGAGGCTCAGAGCATCGCCTTGCAGCCGCGATGCGCGTTCGGCCGGCCGATATGACGCGGGTTTTTCACGATGATCCACCGCGGCTCTGCGCCGGGCGGGCCGACACGGCTGTAGGTGCAGCCATCGGGCGTGGTGAACCATTGGCCGGTATCAGCCCCCTGTGGTGCGGCCTGTGCCTGACCGGGCCGGATCTCGATCTCGACGCTCTGGGTTTGGGCCTGTGCCGTGAGCGGAAGCAGCGAAAGACTGGCGGCGATGATGACCTTGTGCATGGCGGACCTCGTTCCGTGGTTTGAGAGTCGCTGATGCCGCCAGTCCCCGCCGTGACCGGGGCCGCAATATGGCGAGGACGCGAAGTTTCGGTCGAATTTTTGGGATCACCGTCCGATCACGATATCGGCGCGAAGCCCGCCGAGTGTCTCGCTCGCCCCGAGACGAAGCACGCCGCCATGCGCGCGCGCGATATCGGCGGCGATGGCGAGGCCGAGCCCGACGCCAGAGCCACGGTTCTGGTTGCGCGATGGATCGAGGCGGACGAAGGGGCGCACGGCCTCCTCGCGATCCTCGGGCCGGATGCCGGGACCGTCATCTTCCACGCGAATCCTGAGCGCGTTCGGCGTGATCCTGAGGCTTACCTCACAGCGCGAGCCATAGCGCACCGCGTTGCCGATCAGGTTCTCGACCGCGCGGCGGATCGACACCGACCGGAGCGGAACATCGCCCTGCCCCTCGACCTCAGCAAGCTGAACATAGCGGCCCGCGCGGATCTGATCGTCGACGATGGCCCGAACCAGCGCGGCGGGGTCTGTCGGTTCCGCCGTGCCTGCCTCGGCATCGCCCCGCGCGAAATCGAGGAAAGCGTCGATCAGCCGCTCCATCTCGGTGACATCGCCCTCAAGCGCAGAGCGTTCCTCCTCGCTCAGCATGGAAAGTTCCAGCTTCATCCGCGTGAGCGGCGTTCGAAGATCGTGGCTCACCCCTGACAGCATCATCGTGCGCTGTTCGATCTGCCGCTCGATCCGGGCGCGCATGTCGAGAAAGGCATGACCCGCGATGCGGACCTCGCGCGCGCCCGCCGGGGTATAGGCGACGTGTCGGCCGCGTCCGAACGCTTCGGCGGCATCCGCAAGCCGCGTGATAGGTCGCAGCTGATTCCTCAGGTAGAGATAGGCGATCGTCGTCATCAAGACGCCGAAAAAAATCATGTTCACGAGAAGCTGGTGCGGGTTCGATGCCGACGCACGGTTTCGTCCGAACCGCACGCGGTAGAGCTCGCCATCTCTCTCGAGAAAGACGAAAACATCTGCGTCGTTCGGGGTCACGACCTGCCGGATACCGCGCACGCGACTCATCAGCTCGTCGATCACCACCAGCGCGGAGAAGTCATACCAGCGCCGATCCGATCCAGCCGGAATGCCGTCTTCCGAGACGCCGATGACCTCGAAATCGAGGGACAACGGCCGAATCTGGTCGTCAGGCTGCATCGCGACATTGAGCGAGCGCGCGATTTCCGAGGTCATCTGCCGGGTCACGCCCTCGAAATGGCGCTGGATGAAGACCACCGAGACCACGAGCTGCAGCGTGACCACCGGCAGGATCAGGATGAGAAAAGCCCGCCCGTAAAGGCCGCGGGGCATGGTGCGTTTCAGCCAGTCGAAGCTCATGGCACAGTGCTAGCGCAGCCTCATGGCCCGCGCCATCAGTAATGCGGGGCACAAGATCTGGCTTAGGCGGAAACCCGACAATCAGACCGCTCCCTACCCTTGGAACGCCCCGCGCGACCGGATACACGTCGCCAACCGAATGTTCAGCAAGGCCGCCCTGCCATGCCTCGCGTTGCCACCGCTCTTGCCCTCTGCCTGTCCGCCGCCGCGACGGCGGTATCGGCGCATCCGCATATCTTCATCGACACCACGTTCGACCTGCGCTTTGACGAGGAAGGTCAGCTGGTCGCTGTCGAAGTGGAATGGAGCTACGATGCCTTCTACTCGATGCTCACCGTCGAGGAGGCGGGTCTCGATGCGGATGGGGACGGCGTACCCGAGCAAGAGCGTCTCGATGCCTTTGCCGGCACCGATGTCGATTGGGCGGGCGGCTTTCCGGGCGATTTCGATCTCCAGCTCGGGGGGACGCCTCTCGCGCTCGAAACCGCCGAAGCGCATGAGGCGAGCTATCAGGATGGCAGTCTCGTGACCCGCCATGTCCGCCCGCTTGAAGAGCCCGTCTTGCCGGGAGGTGAGGCAATCATCGCGCGCGCTTATGATCCGACCTATTTCGTCGCGTATGACGTTCCGACAACGCCCGAAGCGACGGGGCCTGTGTCCTGCACCGTTGAACGCACCGAGGCCGATACCGAGGCAGCGCAGGACAAGTACGGCGAGCTTCTTGCCGAGATCGACGAGACCGAGGATCCTTTCGAAACAGTGGATCTGCCCGATATCGGCATCCTCTTTGCTGACACGTTTGTGTTCTCATGCGCGCAGACAGGCTGATCCCCGCCGCCCTCGTGCTCGCCCTGGGCCTTGCCGCGCTCCTGATCGGCACGGCAGACGATGTCGCGGCCTGGGCGGCGAGTTGGCAACGCGAGTTCCAGAACGGGCTTGCGGGCGCGCTCCGGGCGTTGCAGGCGGGTGATCCAGGCGCGACGCTGACGGTTCTCTCGCTCTGTTTCGCCTACGGATTCGTTCACGCGGCAGGTCCGGGGCACGGCAAGTTCCTCATCGGCGGTTACGGGGTCGGGAGCGCGGTAAAGCTTCGCACCCTTGCGCTCGTCGCGCTCGCCTCGTCCCTCGGGCAGGCCATGACCGCCGTCGGGCTCGTGGCGCTCGGCTTCGGGCTATTCGGCATCTCCCGCGAGGCGCTGACGGATATGGCCGACGGACATCTGGCCGTCGTCAGTTTCGGCGCAATCGGCGCAATCGGTTTGTGGCTGATGATCCGCGGAATGCGGCATCTGCGGCGGCAAACGCCGGCCGTGCATCACCACGACCACGCGCATCACGAGGCCTGCGGCTGCGGGCATGCACATGCCCCCTCGCCCGACGACCTGGCGCGGGCTGGCGGCGCACGAGACATCGCCGCGCTGATCGGTGCTATTGCGATCCGGCCGTGCACCGGCGCGCTGTTTCTTCTGGTGATCGCCTGGTATATCGACCTGCCTTGGATCGGGATCGCGGGCGCGTTCGCGATGGGCTTCGGCACGGCGGCCGTTACGATCCTCGTCGCGATCCTGGCCACCTCCTCGCGCCAGGCCATTCTGACAGGGCTCAGTGACAATCCGCGGCTGGCAAGACTGGGGCCAATCCTGGAGATCTGTGCCGGTGCTGCCGTGATCCTTATCGCGGCTCAGGCAATCGCCCTGCAGATATAGCTGCCGTAGCGGGAACCATTCGCGCCCCCGCGCGTTGCCAAGATGTCTTAACTGTAGACTGCGGTATCCAGAATGTCCGACATCCCTCGCCCCCTCCCCGTCACGGACGGGATCGTACTTGACGACCAGGAAGCGCTTGCCCCGGGCTTCAGCCCAGCAGACGCGGCGCGGCTTGTGCAGGAATTCGATACCGACATTGCGCCTCCCTACCGCGCCGCGACTGCGCCTGCATCCGAGCTGGAGGAAGGCACTCCGCCGGCCTTCGTCGACATGGCCGAGGTGGACAGGGACTTCGACGCTTACTGAAGACGTCCGATATGAACGCAAAAAGGGGTGGCCGTCGGGCCACCCCTTTCCTCGTGTGAGAACCGAACTGACGTTTTGGTCAGCGGCTGCGTTGGTCGTAATCCCTGTCGCGCTTTCTACCCGTCAGCGCGTAGATGATTGCGGTGACGAAGGAGAGCGCGACGAGACCTAGGATGAAAGTCTGTGTCATTTTCTGCGCGTCCTTCTGCTCTTTATTTGGCAAACAAACTGCGCCGCACTTCCTAAAGTTCCGTCACCGTCACGGTCTTGTAAGATTACCGGCAGATTTCGTGACAATATCGCCACTAGAGCGGCAGATTGGCACACTGCTGTTCTGCCTGAGCCGCTTCTTCATGGGCTGCGGCAAGCTGACCCCGCGAGGCCATCCGGGCCAGCGCTGCTTCTATCAACGCCTTGAAAAGACGGCGATGTGCGCGGCGGTAGAAGATATGCTCGGGATGCCATTGAACGCCGATCGCCATCGGATCGCGGATGCGCTCGATCGCCTGGATCATGCCGCCCTCGTCGCGGGCCGCCACCCGAAGCCCGCGCCCGAGCTTGTATACGGCTTGCGAGTGCAGTGCATTGACCTTGAGGCAGTCCTTTCCGGTCACGCGGGACAGAAGGCTGCCCTCCTCCACATCGACGCGCTTTTTCGGCAGGATCGTCCGATAGTAGCGCGAGTCGTAGACGTCGTAGGCGTCCTGGTGCAGGTCACCTCCCAGCACGACGTTGAGCATCTGCGAGCCCCGGCAGATCCCGAGGATCGGAAGGTTACGCTCGAAAGCTTCCTTCAGGACGGAGCTTTCCAACTCGTCGCGGTCGGGATCGAGACGAACGCCCACGCGCAGCTCTCCGCCGTAGAGCGTCGGTGCGATATCGTCACCGCCGCCGATGACCACGCCATCCACCGCGTCGAGATCGATCTCCCGGTCACTTTGCCAGCGGATCGCACGCCCGCCGGCCAGCCAGATATTGAGCGCCATGAGGGGAAAGATGCGCCAGCCCGAACGGCGCGAGACCGTCACGCCGATCACAGGATGTCGGGTGCTCATACGAAGCCTCCGACGATCTCGGCGGACCGTTTGGTCCAATCGCCGCGCGTCGTGATGAGGCGTCCGCGGTGGTCGCGCCAGGCGTTGCAGAGCTCTGCGACAAGATCCGCGTCCTGCGCCACTTCCTCGACGCGCACCCAGCGGTTCCATTCAAGGCCGAGCGACCAACCGTCCTCGTCGAGCCGGGCATCCGGCAGCCGGAAATGGTAGGTCGGTCGCGCGGAGACAAGATTCAGGTCCATCGCCTTCGCAACGCGGTCCTGGTCGATCTCGGCGAAGAGGCACAGCATGTCGAGCCCATGGTTCCGCGACGGCGCACGGTCGAGATAGATGTCGATGAGATGCTCTAGGCTTTCGACCTCTCCGGCCAGCGCATCGAGAAGCGGACGTGGATAGGGATCGACGAAAGGCAGCATGCGCCGTGCCAAGTCGATGCCCATCGCATCGCGAAACGCATCCTCAAGGAAGGCATAACTTCGCAGCACCGGAAGGATATTGTCGAGAGAGAGGTCGACAACCTCGGGATTGAAATGCACGCCGAAGCCGAGGAATATCCCGGAGGCGGTCCCCGTGGCTCCCGCTCCGGCCAGGGCATCGCAGAGCTCGTCGATCCGGGCGATGTCAGCGGGTTCGATCGGAGCGGTCACGATCTCCACCGGAACGACCATGCGCGCCAGGTCATGGACGCGCTGCTCCAACGCAGTCTCCGCCCGCTTGAGGTATTGCGTGTCGAGATAGACCTCCACGGGGCCTATCTCGGTGTCTTCGATCACGTAGCCCTTCTCGCCGCGCTCAGATCGCGTGCCGCCGAGCACGTCCTCGACGATTCCGGTCACCCGCTCTTCCGCAAGCGCGCCGAACTCGATCTCCACGCCCACCTTGCGGGGCGCGCCATCGGCATTTTTCGGGACTGGCAGGGCTTTCGGCGTCTCGGACATCAATAATCCACCACTTCGGGTTTGAAATCGGAAATCCGGAAATCGACCCGCACACAGAAGCGTTCGCCCTCCATGCCGTGCGAAAGCTCGCCTCCGAGCTGGGTCGCGAAAGCCTGAATGAGCCGCAATCCAAGCCCGCCCATCGGATCGATCTCGGGGGGATGTTCGGGATCGGAGGAATTGACGACTTCCAGCGTGACGTCGCGGTCGGATGTGGTCTTCAGGCGCACGGAGATCTGCTGCGAGCCGGTGCTGTCGGCCTGTGCGTATTTCTCCGCATTGGCCAAAGCTTCGGCCGTCAGAAGCGACAGCGGCATCGCCTGATCGGGATAGACATCGACCTGATCGAGATCGCGTGTGATCTTGATATTCCGATTGCCATGCTCGGCGGCGACGGCCACCTGATCGATAAGCTCGTTGAGAAGCTCGCGCACATCCACATGGCCCAGATCCGCCGTGCGGTAAAGTTGGCGGTGGATCGCCGCAAGACCTCGGATGCGGTCTTGCAGCCGTCGCAGGACGCGCTTGGTTTCATCCGTCTCGCTCTGACGGATTTGCATGTTCATGATCGAAGAGATGAGCTGCAGGTTATTTTTGACCCTGTGGTGGACCTCTTTGAGAAGAATGGTTTTTTCCCGCAGCGTATTCTCGAGCTGCGCTTCGTCCTGAAGGATCGAGTCGGACATCTGAAGGAAGTCGTTCTCCATGTCGCGAAGCTCGAGCGCCATGTCCGATCCACTCGACTGTGCCGGCAACCTGCGGTCGCGCGCGAAGCTCCGCATCTGGTAGCGCAAGGTGCGGATGTGCCGGATCACGAGACGATTGACCGCGAGATAGGCCACGATCACGCTGGCCGCCCACATCACGAGCGGCAGCATCTTTGCGAAAGCCCCGGTCTGAAGCGCGGTGGCGTTCGGACTTTCGGGATCCCAGACGGTCAGGGCATAGGCGAGATCGGGCACGACGCTCGCGACTGCGTAGATATAGCTCTCGCCCGAACCCGAGCGTCCGAGGAAGCTGTATTGATCCCCCTCGGTCAGCGTCTCGATATTGAGATCCCCGGGCAGCAGGTCTCCGAGGCGATTGTATTCGCCAAGCGATTTCAGGATCTCGCCCGTGTCGTTGATGAGCACGACGTCGATATATCCGGGATTGGCCGCCTCTTCGCGGTTCTCTATGGCGCTCATGATACGGACCGGGACAGAGATGATGATGTGTCCCAGATGTGCCCCGTCGCGCAAAACCGGCCGGTATATCGATACCACCGACTCACCGCTGACCGGCGCGAAGTCAAAGCGAAGGATCTTCGGCCGTGGCTGACCGAGCGCCTCGATCGCGCCGGGATACTGACTGAGATCGATCGTTTGATCGGTAGTCGAGCAAAAGACCGCCCCATCTACACCGAGAAAACCCACGAAGCTGACATAGCCATTGAGCTCCTGATACTCGCGCATCGCAAGCTCGCAGCTCTCATCGGTTCCGACGGTTTCGCGCGCTATCGCTCCCAAAGCTTCGGCCGCCCCGAATGCACGGGTCAGGAGAGCCCGCTCCGGCGCCATCGCCGCCTCGGTCAAGTCGGCGAGACTGAGCTGCGTGCGGGCGCGCGTTTCCTGATCGAGCTGAGCGGTTTGCAAATACGCGACAAGGCCAAGCGGGATCAGCGCAATCGACAGGAACGCAATGATCCGTGCCCCCAATCCACTCGGGATCGGACGTGGGCCTGGCGCGCCAATCATGCTTACCTCGCTGTGGCGGGTTTGTTGCCGGAGACGACTGCCATTGTGGCTTGATCGGTCAGCTCGAAGGCTTCTTCATCGCTCAGCGACAGAAGCTCCGTCAGACGCGCGCGGGCCCGGTTGGTGCGGCTCTTGATCGTGCCGACGGCAACGCCGCACATCTCGGCGGCCTCCTCGTAAGAGAACCCCGACGCTCCGACGAGGATCAGCGCTTCACGCTGCTCGTCGTTGAGCGTCTGGAAGGCGCGCATGAAGTCGGCCATCTGCAAGCGCCCGTCATGGGCTGGCTTTTCAGAGAGTGTCTCCGTCAAGAGACCGTCTGCATCGCCAACCTCGCGGCCGGCCTTGCGCCGGTTCGAGTAATAGGTGTTGCGCAGGATCGTGAAGAGCCAGGCGCGCATGTTCGTTCCGGGCTCGAACGTATGGATCTTGGTCCACGCCTTTACCAGAGCGTCCTGAACCATGTCATCGGCAAGTGAACCATTGCGCGTCAGCGACAGAGCGAAGGCGCGCAGTGCTGGCAGATGCTCGACCAGCTCGTCGCGGGGATCTGCACTCATTCGTCATTCTCGCCCGAATTGCTTACCTTGGCCTCGTCTTGCTCTTTCAGCTGGGACAAAAGGTCGAGAAAACGGTCGGGTACATCCTGCTCAAGCATGTCCCGATACACTTTTTTCAGATTCTCGTCGATCACATCGTCTCGCTTTGTACTAGGTTGATCGTGAGCCATCATTTCCCTTGCACTTGGATTGCGCGCCCATTTTCCGGCCCTTAATTCGGGAACAAACAGCAAGTGTCGACGTTAGGTTCCAGAAAAAGTTACGACGAAGGATAGAATTTTATGCCACAGGCAGACCTCAGCAGCGAGATCGGTACCGCTCTTCCCTATCTGCGCCGGTATGCACGCGCTCTTACGGGGTCGCAGACATCCGGCGACAAATATGCCGCCGCGACCCTCGAGGCCGTTCTCGCAGACCGCGAGATGATTGCAAACGCGTCATCGGCCAAGGTCGGTCTTTTCGGAATGTTTCATGGTATCTGGGTGACAACAGGCGCGCCGGTCACCGAAGAGGACGAGGGCCCGCTAAAGGCCGCGCAAGGCCATTTGTCGCGTCTGACGACCAACAGCCGCGAGGCGCTGCTCCTGCATACGATCGAGGAGTTCCCGGTCTCGCAGGTGGCTGAGGTGATGAACATCTCTGCCGAAGAAGCGGAAACGCTCATCGAAACGGCGCGACAGGAAATGGCAGACGGCATGTCGGGCCGGGTCCTCATCATCGAGGACGAGGCGATCATCGCGATGGACCTCGAAAGCATCGTCGCCGATCTCGGCCACCGCGTGACCGGCGTCGCCCGCACCCGGGACGGTGCGCGTCAGCTCGGCTCGAAGGAGACGCCGGATCTCATCCTCGCCGACATCCAGCTTGCCGACAATTCCTCCGGCGTCGATGCGGTGAATGACCTTCTGAAGGATCTTGGTGAGCGGCCGGTGATCTTCATCACGGCCTTCCCCGAGCGCCTCTTGACGGGCGACAAACCGGAGCCGGCGTTTCTGATCTCCAAGCCCTATTCCGAAGAGCAGGTCCGTTCCGCGATCAGCCAAGCCATGTTCTTCTCCTCGACGGAGACGCTGCGGGCCTGATGTAACGCCATCTGTTCAAGGAAGCGCCGGGGCATCGCTGTCCCGGCGCTTTTTCGTGCGCGCTATACCTTGCGAACCACTCGCATGACGATGGCGGCGATGAACAGCACGAGGAAGATGAAGAACAGGATCTGAGCGATCCCGGCGGATGCCGATGCGATACCGCCAAAGCCGAAAACCGCGGCGATGATCGCTATGACGAGAAACGTAAGTGCCCAACCAAGCATGATCGTCCTTTCCCCCGGGTTTCTCCCGGGACAAATGCACCGGCCGGAAGCGCCGGATATGGTGCATCTGAAACGCCTGTAAATGGCACTCGGTTCCCTTGCGTTAGATCGGACGCGTCAACCTGAAGAAGACGGCTCCGCACGTGGAGAGGAGGCAAGTCTTGCAATGACGTGATGGTCCGCTGTCTCGGCGAGCCACTGCGTCGCAGGCGCGTTGTGGCCGGACAGCGTGTATCTCTTGCGCCAATCTGACAGCCGCTAACATCGCTGCGCTTGCGGTATTTACACGCAAAGAGTGAACTATGTTTACAACTACATTCGCTCTTGGAAAATATATTCACAAAAACCTGTCGCGTTTTTAGGTACTTGTTTCCTTGTTTTCACAGCTGCCGTATCGTCAGGCGCAAATTCCATGGTCGCGACGGGGGAGTCGCATGACCATGCGATGTTCAGGAGGAGGCGATATGAGTGATGTGAAGATCTACGCGCCGAGCGACGAGATGGTGGCGAAGGCGCATGTGGATGCGGCGCGGTACCAGGAGATGT
>NZ_FOXV01000014.1 GCF_900115815.1 Roseivivax halotolerans
CGCCGCCGCCCCGTCTGGCGCCCCAACCGCGCCTCAGCGCCGCCGGTGAAGCGCTATCTACGGATACCTCTCCAAACCCGCAAGAAGAAAATTCGGATTTTGTCAGATTTTTTTCATACAGCCTGCCAAGTGGCTGTTTTTTCGGCTAAATCGATAGTGCCCAAAAGCCTGCTCACCTGCTTGCTCGCACCGAGACCGGCCAAGCCTCGCTCCGACAGGTCGGCTGAATCGCCTGACAAGCGCGGGAAACACTCCAAGGCGCGGATTCTGTCGTCGATATGGGAGAAGGGATGGCAGCCCGTAGGGGAATCGAACCCCTCTTTCCAGGTTGAAAACCTGGCGTCCTAACCGATAGACGAACGGGCCATCCTGTATCGGGCCTAGAGCAAGGCCCGCGCCGAGGCAAGTGCCCTTCTTCCCGCCGCATCGTCGCTCGATCCTGAGAGGGTCGATCCATCCGCTGCGTATGGGAGAAAAGGTGGCAGCCCGTAGGGGAATCGAACCCCTCTTTCCAGGTTGAAAACCTGGCGTCCTAACCGATAGACGAACGGGCCATGCCGTGGCGTGGGCGGTGTTTAGAAAAAGCCGCGCGGCGCTGCAAGAGGGATTTTCAGGAAATTTCACGCCCCAGGGAGCGCGGCGTCCTCGAGCCGGAGCTGCACGCTGCGCCGACCACGATATTCGTTGATCTCAAGCCGGCCGGCCAGATGTACGCGCTGGCCGCGATGCTCCGACAGGGCCTTGCCCATAGGACCGTCGAACGCACCGAAGGCGATGGCGTCGATGCGCGCGCCAAGCCCATCTCCGAAGGTCAGCTTCAGATGGCCCTCGCCCACCTGCTTGGCATGGAGAATCTGCACATCGGGGAAGGCATAACGCGGCGCGGGCGCCCCAGCGCCGAAAGGCCCGGCGCGATCAACGGCCTCGATGAGGTCCACATTGGCCGCACCGCACATCAGAACCCCGTCGAGCGTGAGGTCCGCAGCCCCGCCCTGCCCCGCGCCTTGCTTTGCCAGCAATTCGGACAGGCGCGCCATCGCTTCTTCGAGCCGATCCTGGGCAACCGTCAGCCCGGCGGCCATCTTGTGACCGCCGCCTTTTATCAAGAGACCTTCGCTCGCAAGCCGCTGGATCGACGCGCCGAGATCAACGCCGGCGACCGACCGGCCCGATCCCTTGCCTTCGCCGCCGTCGAATCCGATGACGATGGCGGGGCGATTGGTCATCTCCTTGAGGCGCGAGGCCACGATGCCGACCACCCCCGGATGCCAGCCCTCCCCGGCCGCCCAGACAAGCGGCGCATCGAGCCCGCGTGCCTCGGCCTGGGAAAGGGCCTGCGCGCGGACCACCGCCTCCACCTCCCGGCGCTCCGTGTTCAGCCGGTCGAGTTCCTCGGCCATCGCCGCGGCCTCGTGAGGATTGTCGGTCGCAAGAAGCCGCGCGCCGAGATCGGCCTTGCCGATGCGCCCGCCCGCATTCACCCGAGGGCCGAGAACATAGCCGAGGTGATAGGAACTTGGCGCCGTCTCGAGCCGGGCGACATCCGACAATGCGACAAGGCCGGGACGCGCGCGACGGGCCATCACCGCGAGCCCCTGCCGGACAAGCGCGCGATTGACGCCGCGCAACGGCGCGACATCGGCCACTGTCGCCAAAGCGACGAGGTCGAGCATCGCCATGAGATCCGGCCCCGTCTGACCTGCCTCGCGCATCTGCCGGCCGCATTCGACGAGCATCAGAAAGACGACCGCCGCAGCACCGAGATGCGCGAGCGCGCCGTCCTCGTCCTGCCGGTTCGGGTTCACGACCGCATGGGCCTCCGGCAGGGTCTCGCCCGCGAGGTGGTGATCGAGCACGACCACATCCGCGTCCGCCGCCGCCGCAATCGGGCCGTGGCTGAGGGTGCCGCAATCGACGCAGATGATAAGGTCGTGCCTGGCGGCCAGATCCGCCATAGCCGTATCGTTCGGACCATAGCCCTCATCGATCCGGTCGGGGATATAGAGCGTTGCAGCGCGTCCTTGCTGGCGGAGCCAATCGATCAGCAACGCGGCGGACGCGCCACCATCCACATCGTAATCGGCGAAGATCGCAATCCGCTCCTTCCCGGAGACGGCCTTGAGAACGCGGCTCGCGGCGCGCTCCATATCGCGCAGGCTGCGCGGATCGGGGAGGAGGTCGCGAAGACGCGGCTCGAGAAAGCCTTCCACCATTTCCGGTGTGACACCAAGGCGCGCGAGCGTTCCGCACAGCGCCGGAGCAAGGCCGGTTTCCTGCTGCGTCGCCTCAGCGAGCCGCTGCACCTCGGCGCTCGGGCCGACCCAGCGCCGGCCGGTCAGGGATTGCGACACACCGAGATACGCGGGCGATTCCTGACCCGCCGCTCTCACTGCCGTTATTGCGTTGCCGTCACCCGCCAAGACCAGCGCCAGGGCTCAGCGCGTCGGGTTGCGGTAAACCATGCGGCGCACCGACCCGGTCTTGGACCGCATGAGAATCGTCTCGGTCGTCAGGTAGCCGACCTCGCGCTTGATGCCCGGCAATAGCGAGCCACTTGTCACGCCGGTCGCGGCGAAGATCACGTGGTCGGTGACCATGTCGTCGCGCGCATAGATCTTGTCGAGATCGGTGATACCGGCCTTTTCGGCCCGGCCGCGTTCGTCGTCATTGCGGAAAAGCAGACGACCGTAGATTTGACCGCCCATGCATTTGAGCGCCGACGCGGCAAGAACGCCTTCGGGTGCGCCGCCCTGCCCCATATACATGTCGATCCCGGTCATTGCCGGTTCGGCGGTGTGCATGACGCCGGCCACGTCGCCGTCGGTGATCAGCCGGATCGCAGCGCCGGTGGAGCGGACCTCGCCGATCATCTCTTCGTGGCGGGGACGCTCGAGGATGCAGACAGTGATCTCGTCGAGCTGGCAGCCTTTCGCTTTCGCCAGGGCCTCGACACGCTCGCGCGGGCTCATGTCGAGGGTGACGACACCCTCGGGATAGCCGGGTCCGATCGCGAGCTTGTCCATGTAGACGTCCGGCGCGTGCAGCATCGTGCCGCGCGGGCCCATCGCGATCACCGTCAGCGCGTTCGGCATATCCTTGGCGGTAAGCGTCGTGCCTTCGAGCGGATCGAGCGCGATGTCGACACCCGGCCCCGTGCCGTTGCCCACTTCCTCCCCGATGTAAAGCATCGGTGCTTCGTCCCGTTCGCCCTCACCAATGACGACGACGCCCTTGATGTCGAGCCGGTTGAGTTGGTCGCGCATCGCGTTGACGGCAGCTTGATCGGCGGCCTTCTCGTCGCCGCGCCCGATGAAATCGGCAGAGGCGATGGCGGCCTGTTCAGCGACACGGGCAAGCCCGAGAGACAGCATACGGTCGTTGAAATCCTGGGGCGCGCTCATCAATACTCTCCGATATGAATGCAATATGTCGAGCTCACTCCTAGCGCGGGCCGTCACGGGGGCGCAAGGCAGTGTGCGCTAACGGCCAGCCATGGTCAGGTGGTAGACCGCGCGAAGGGTCAGTCGGTCGACATCCCGGCTCATCAGCAGCTTGCCCGCGACGACGCCCTGAACGTCGAACCAGCGCGCCTCTTCCGCATCATCGGCGGCCTGAGCGTCGCCCTTTGCATCGATGCAAAGCCACGCATCGAGTTCATAGAGCAGACCTGCACGGGACAGGGTGAGCGTGCCGAGAGGCGTTCCTGCCGTCGCCTGAAGACCGGTTTCCTCGAAGAGCTCGCGGATCGCGCAATCGAGCGCAGTCTCTCCGGGCTCGCGTTTGCCGCCCGGAAACCCCCAGAGGCCCGCATCGGGACGGTGCGAGCGGCGCACCAGGAGCGCCGCCCCCTCCCGGATCACCACCGCGAGGGAGGCGCGGATCACCTCAGACCTGCTCGATCCTGAGCGCGACAGGATCGCTCGCCAGAACGCCCGTGCGGCTCATCGCGCCGAGCGCGCGGTCGAGCGCATCGCGCGTGGTCTTGTGTGTCACGATCAGAACCGGCGCGCTGTCAGAGGAATGATCGTATTGCCGCATCCGGTTGATCGAGATGCCCGCCTCGCCAAGCGCGGTCGCGACTTTCGCCAGCGCGCCGGGTTTGTCGAGAAGGCGCATCCGCAGGTAATAGGGCGCGGGCGTTGCGACCGTGGCGGGCTGGGCTTTCGTCAGGGCGCTGGCGGGCTTGCCGAAGGTCGGGATCCTGAGGCCCCGCGCGATATCCATCACGTCGCCCATCACGGCAGACGCGGTCGGCCCCTCGCCCGCACCCGCGCCGCGCAGCACGATCTGCCCGACCATGTCGCCTTCGATCACCACCATGTTGGTGCCGCCGTCGAGCTGGCCGAGCGGCGAGGTCTGCGGCACGAGACACGGAGCCATTCGCTGCTCGAGCCCCCGGCCCGTCATGCGCGCAACGCCCAGAAGCTTGATCTTGTAGCCCATATCGGCGGCCTGCCGGATATCGTCGATCGAGACCTTGCCGATTCCCTCGAGATCGACGCCGCTGAAGGCGACCTCGGTGCCGAAGGCGATGGAGGCGAGAAGCGCGAGCTTGTGCCCGGCATCGATGCCGCCCACGTCCAGCTCCGGATCGGCTTCGAGGTAGCCCAGATCGTCCGCCTCCTCGAAGGCCTCGCGATAGCTGAGCCCGGCGCTTTCCATACGGGTCAGGATGTAATTGCAGGTACCGTTCATCACGCCCATCACGCGCGTGACCTCGTTGCCGGCAAGCCCTTCGGTGAGCGCCTTGATAACCGGAATTCCGCCTGCGACCGCCGCTTCGAACCGGAGCGCCGCGCCGTTCTCCTCGGCGAGCGTTGCAAGCTTCTGGCCATGATGGGCCAGCATCGCCTTGTTCGCGGTCACGACATCCTTGCCAGAGGCAAGCGCGGCTTCGGTCGCGGCCTTGGCCGGTCCGTCCGAGCCGCCCATCAGCTCGACGAGCACGTCGATATCGTCGCGCCGCGCCAGCGCTACCGGATCGTCGACCCATTCGTAGGCCGAAAGGCTGACGCCGCGATCCTTGTCGCGATTGCGGGCGGAGACGGCGACGATCTCGACGGGGCGTCCGGTCCGTGTCGCCAGGAGATTGGCTTTCTGCCGAACGATCTTCACGACGCCCGCACCTACGGTGCCGAGACCTGCAATCCCCAGTCGCAGCGGGTCAGACATGAAGGAAGCTCCCTGGTTCTTTGTGCTCGTCGCCCCTCTAGCCGGTCGGCGGGCAGGCTGCAACGTGGGTTAGCGCGTCGCAACGCCCCCGGCCATCCGGCGACGCGTGGCGGCATCTATGACCGGCCCCTGAAGAGCCGCCGCGCGCCCGCGCAGCGCCGCCGCACGCGCTTCGACACCGGCGCGAACCTCGGGCGTCGCGCGCGCTGCGGAGCCGCGAAGAAGCTGGTCGATGGGCAGAAGATCGGGATAAGGCGCATCCGCGACACCGGGCGTTGCGGTGGCGTCGAGCTCGGGGAACTGCGTGCAGGCCGTGGCAAGCCCGGTCATCAGCAGGAAGAGAGCAAGGCGCATCCGGTCTCCAACAAGCGTATCCCCATGCCAAGACGTCTTGCCCGACACCCCGTCGCTTGGCAAGGATGAAGCCGCTTGATCTGAACGGGTGTTCATATCATCCTTTCGCGCATGGCGCGTACCCGAGGCTCACATTCCGATATCACCGGCCCCCGCGTCGAACGCGCGGCGCTGCGGTTGTTCGCAAAACACGGCTACGCCGCCGTCTCCATGCGCCAGATCGCGACAGAAGTCGGCGTGCAGGCGGGCGCGCTCTATAACTACACGCCCGACAAGCAGATGCTGCTCGTCTCGCTGATGAAGACTCACATGCAGGATCTGTTGGCCGCCTACGAGGCGTGGCCTAAGCCGGTCGATCCGCTCGGGCGTCTCGAGGCGTTCACGCGGTTTCACCTCAGCTTCAACTCAGAGCGTCCGGAAGCGGTCTTTATTTCATACATGGAGCTGCGGAATCTGACGCCCGAGCATTTCAACGAAATCGCCGCCTTGCGTAGCCGCTACGAAAGAGCCCTCGTCGAGATCCTCGAGGATGGCGTGCAAGACGGCATCTTCCAGCTCGAGGACGCCCGTGTGACCGCGTTCGCGATCATCGGCATGCTGACGCAGGTCAACACCTGGTTCCGCGAGGACGGACGTCTCTCGCGCGCCGATGTCGAAGCGCTCTACTGGACGATGGTACAGCGGCTCGTATCCGCCTGACGCTACCGCGCCGCCTGGATCGAGCGCAGATATTCCGTGATCGCCACAAGCTTGCGCGGTGTCGGGGTCAGGACGCCATCGCCGCTGTCGTAAGGAACCAGCTCACCCGACAGCAGCTCACCGAATTCCGGCATGGCCGGCCCGTCAATATCCGATCTCGCGTAGCCGTCGATCGTCGAGAGGACCCGTGCCGTCGGGAAGGTGTCGCCCGAGCGCACGCTGAGTAGCGTGAGATTCTTCGGCGGCACGCGCATCGCGCGCGCCATGCGTCCGTCGCCTTTCGCGTCCGCTCCATGACAGGCCGCGCAATACTCCATGAAGAGTTGCTCGCCCTCGGCAGCGCTCGGCATGCCGGCGCTCGCCGCCGTGGTCGTCTGCATTCCGGTCTCGTCGCACGCCGCAAGCGTTGCGACTGCCAGCCCCAAAGCCATCAAACCTGTCGTTTTCATCTGTCCTGCCCTTTTGTCTCGTGCCCTTTCATTTTCTCGCGCCTCGGGGCCGGTGGCGCAAGCCCCGGATGACGGAGCGACATCTTTCGGCGTGACTTGACCGCCAAGGCGCGCCAGGGTCCACGCGGCTCAGCGGAGAGGAATTGGAATGCTGCACTATGCCTCGATCATGCTTCTCGCCGGGATTGGCATTCCGTTGCTCGCGGCTTTGAATGCCGCGCTTGGCGTCAGGATCGGATCGCCCGCAGGCGCAGCGGCGATCCTGTTCACGGTCGCGTTCATCGCGGCGGGGCTCGTGGCGCTGCTGACGGGCCCGCAGGCGATCCTGAGAGCTGCCGATGCGCCAAGGCATCTGTTCCTCGCAGGGCTGCTCGTTGCCTTCTACGTGCTGTCGATCACCTATGTCGCGCCGCATTTCGGCATCGGGAACGCGGTGTTCTTCGTGCTTTTGGGGCAGCTTATCTCAGCGGCGATCATCGACCAGTTCGGCCTTTTCGGAGCGCGCCCGTCCCCGCTGACGATGACGCGGGCGACGGGGATCGCGGTGATGGCGCTCGGTGTCTGGATCACGCAGAAAGCGTGATCACTCGACAACAAAGTTGCTGACGCTCGCGTCGATCGAGGTCTCCGTATCGTCACTGTCGCCCGAGATTGCGACGCCGACCAGCGCGCCCGGCTGAGTGCCGAACGCTGCCTCGTGATCCGCCGCGAGATCGACGCTCTCCTCATGCGCGCCGGTGCCCGACGGGCGCAGAACAACGGTCTTGCCGCGCTCTCCAAGATAGGGGCTGTCGAGCATCTCCCCGCGTTCGTGATCGCCGCCCCAGACGTAGACGAGTGCGCGAATGTCGTCCTCGTTCAGAAGGCTGGTGATCGCGACGCCCTGCATCTCCTCCGCGCGGTCTTCGGGCAGGAAAACGAAATAGACGGCGAGATTGCGGTCATCTCCGCCCTTTTGCGAAAGGTCGGTCGGCGGCACGCCTTCATCGACGCCCCAGGACCAGCTGGCCGACCTCGCGCTCCAGTTTTCTTCGGCCAAGGGACGATAGGCGATCGACACAGTCCCGTCCGATCCGACCGCGAGCGTGTCGCCGTTGAAATCATAGTCGTTGCCCGAGAAGAGCGAGAAGCGCTGGACTTTCCACGCGTCGTCGAAGGGCACGCTGGCGGCGAACGCGGCGCCAGCGGCGGCAAGGGTCAAGGCTCCGGCGGCGAGGGTCGATATGATACGCATAAGGGACGTCCTTTCGTTTCGCACACACACGAGGCTAGCCCGCATGGCTGTTTCAACGAAAAACGTCTGCGTGACGGATGTCAGAGCGTCGAAGGGCCGATGAAGGCAATCCGATCCTCGGGAATGGCTTCGGTCAGCCCATCCAGCGAGATCACCGTGCCATCCGACAGAGTGACGATCACGCCCGTCGCTGTGACGGTCTGGCTCTCGATTTCCGGGGCAGGCTCGGCATCGTAGCGCACGATGATCTGGTCGTCCTCGGCGTTGAAATCGGTGATCGCCGCAGTCCCGCCAACCGAGAAGACATCCGCGCCCGCCCCGCCGGTCCCCTGGTCACCGGCACCGAGCTCGAGAAAGTCGTCGCCGTCGCCGCCGTCGAGCTCATCGGCCTCGTCGTCATCGCTCGTCTCGTCAGCGCCATAGAGGATGTCATCACCCGCCCCGCCTGCCAGCGTGTCGGCACCGGCACCGCCGAAGAGCGCGTCATCACCGTCCTCGCCGAAGAGCCCATCATCGCCGTCCTCGCCGAGCAGCGTGTCGTTGTCGTCGCCGCCGAAGATGTCGTCATCTCCCTCGCGGCCAAAGACGACATCGTCCCCATCTCCGGTCTCGACCGTATCGTCACCGCTAAGCGCATCGACGACATCGTCCTCGTCCGTTCCAAGCAGCGCATCGGCGAGCGGGCCGCCTTCGACGCTAATCTCGAGCTCCTCGATATCCGGTGCGTCGGTTTCGTCTGGCTCATCGTCGCCATCGCCGAGACCCAGAAGGCCCGCGCCAACGGCCAGAGGCGTGAGTGCAACTAGCGCGAACAACAATTCCAAAGACATAAAATGCATCCATCAACGAAACCCGGAGCAAAGATGCCGCGCGATACAGGCTGAATTAGGACCCGTTTGAGACAATTTGCGACAATAGTCCGGCGCCCGTCAAAGCGCCCGCAGCTGCCCCTGGTCGAGCTGCACCTGCCGATCCATCCGCGAGGCAAGCTCGTGATTGTGCGTTGCGATTACGGCCGAAAGGCCCGTTTCGCGCACCAGCGCCATGAGCGCGGCAAATACCCTGTCCGATGTTTCGGGGTCGAGATTGCCCGTGGGCTCGTCTGCGAGAAGCAGCCGCGGCTTGTTCGCCATCGCGCGGCAGAAAGCAACGCGCTGCTGCTCGCCGCCCGACAGGGCAGCAGGCCGATGCCGCGCGCGGTCCGCGATGCCGACGCTGTCGAGCAGCGTCATTGCCCGCGCCTCCGCCTCGCGAGAGCCCGCCCCATTCGCGAGCTGCGGCAGGACCACGTTCTCGAGCGCGGTGAACTCGGGAAGAAGGTGGTGGAACTGGTAGACGAAGCCCACGCTGTCGCGGCGTACCGCGGTGCGTTTGCGATCGTTCTCGCCGCTCATCTCCTCGCCGCCGATCACGACGCGGCCGTCGTCGGGCGTATCGAGAAGGCCCGCAATGTGAAGAAGCGTTGACTTGCCCGCGCCCGATGGCGCGACGAGGGCCACCACCTCGCCCTCGCCGACGCTGAGATCGACCTCGCGCAGAACGCGAATTTCGTTCCGCAAGCCCTTGTTATATATCTTGGTAATGCGTTCGAGGCGGAGCACCGTGTCATTCATAGCGCAGCGCCTCCACCGGGTTCATCCGCGCCGCGCGGCGGGCGGGAAAGATCGTGACGAGGAAGGACAGACCCAGCGACAGGCCCACCGCCGACATCACATCGCCGAACTCGAGCTTGGCGGGCAGCTGGTAGAGGCCGCGCACCGAAGGATCCCAGACCCCGCCTCCCGCGACGAAGTTCACCGCCGAGAAGATCGGGTCGATATAGATCGCGAAAAGGCACCCCAGGATGACGCCCGCCACGGTGCCGATGATCCCGGTGAAGGCCCCGCAGATGAAGAAGACCCGAAGCACCGCGCCTTCCGTCAGTCCCATCGTCCGAAGGATTCCGATATCCCGTCCCTTGTTCTTCACAAGCATGATGAGCCCCGAGGTGATGTTCATCGCCGCGATCAGAACGAGGATCGACAGGATGACGAACATCACGTTGTCTTCGACCTCGAGGGCGGAAAGAAAGCCGCCAGAGGCGTCCTGCCATGTCCAGAGATAGGCGCCCTCGCCCGCCGCAGCCGCGATCGCCGCTCGGTACTGACCGATATTTTCGGGATTCTCGACCATGACCTCGATCTCGTCGGCCTGCCCTTCGCGATTGAAGTAGAGCTGCGCCTCTTCGAACGGCATGTAGATGCGCGTGCGGTCGATGTCGTAGCGCCCGGCCGAGAAGACGTAGATCACGTCATAGGACTTCACGCGCGGGCTCTGGCCGAAGGCGGTCTTCACCCCGTCAGGCGAGATCAGCTTGACCTGATCGCCAAGCCCCACGCCCAGCTCGCGCGCAACGCCGGAGCCGATCGCGATGCCGCTGTCGTACTCGTCGATATTTCCGATGCCGGTCTCGGGATCAACGATGCGCGGCAGGGTCTGGAGATCCTCGGCGCGCGTGCCGAACACCTCGACGCCGGAATTGCGCCCATTGGCATTGGCCATGACCTGGCCACGCACGATGGCTGCGGCATGGGTCACGCCCTCGACCTCGGCGATGCTCGCCGCGCGTTCCTCGAAATCCTGGAAGGTGCGGATGGAATTGCCCGCCGCGTCCTGCGTGCCGCCCGAATAGACCGAAGCATGGGCGTTCGCGCCGAGGATCGTGTCGACGAATTCCGCCCGAAAACCCGAGCGGACCGCCAGCGTCGCAATCAGGGCGAAAACCGCGAGGGTGATGCCGACAAGGCTGATCCAGGTCATCACGCTGACGCCCCCCTCGGCGCGTTTCGCGCGAAGGTATCGCCAGGCGATCATCCATTCGAACCCCGCGAAGGGGGCGGTGCGTCGGGCCATGAGGCTGCCTTTCTGTAGCTCGCGCCTAGGTGATCGCTTGCCGCGTGCGGGTCAAGCGTGGGGCGTCTTTTCTTCGGCGCGCGCACGCTTAGGTGATAGCCAAAGGAGAACCACCATGACCCGTATCCTCGTAATCGGCGCGTCCAAGGGCATCGGCCTTGAGGTCGTCAAACAGGCATTGAGCCGCAACCACGAGGTCCGCGCCTTCGCCCGGAGCGCGGACAAGATCGAACTCGACGCGGCTGGACTCGAACGCTGGCCCGGCGACGCCACCTCGGCGGGCGATCTTGCCCCGGCCCTCGACGGCGTGGACGCGGTCGTCTCCTGCCTCGGCATCGAGGAAAGCGTCTCGATGATCTGGAAGCCGGTCTCACTGTTCTCGAAATCGACCGAAGCGCTTTTGCCGCTGATGGAAGAGAAAGGCCCCAAACGCCTCCTGATCGTTACCGGGATCGGTGCGGGCGAGTCGATCGAGGCGCTCAGCTGGATCGAGCGGCAGGGCCATTCCTTCCTTCTGGGCGAGCCTTACAAGGACAAGACCCGGCAGGAAGAGATGGTCAAGGCAAGCTCGCTCGACTGGACCATCGCGCGCCCGACGATCCTTCGAAACCGCAAGGGAACGGGACGTTACAAGGTGCTGACAGACCCAAAGAGCTGGCGGATGGGCCTTATCCCGCGCGGCGATGTCGCGCATTTCCTGGTCCAGGCGATCGAGGACGGCGCACATATCCGCGAGGCACCGGTCCTCACCTCTTGAGCAATTCAGCGCACGCGGCATAGACTTTTGTCATGTCGCTCTTTGCCCAGATCGCCGAACAGAAGATGCAGGAAGCGCTCAAGGACGGCGTCTTCGACAATCTGCCGGGTGCGGGCAAGCCGCTAAGCGATCTCAGCACCTCTGACGGGCTCGATCCGATCACACGGGCAGGCTACCGGATCATGTCCGAAGCGGGCGCCATTCCGCAGGAGCTGGAGCTGCGGAACCTGCTGCGCGAGGCGCAGGCGGAACTCGCGCAGGAGGCAGATCCCGAACGGCGCGCGATGCTGATGCGCCGCGTCACCGATCTTGGCCTGCGCCATGCGCTCGCCAAGGAAGCGCGGCTCCGCGGACGCTGACCCCTTGCCGCCGGGGCCGCGGATTGCATACTCGCGCCCATGACCGGACCCAGATTGACCCGACTCGCCCAGACGCTTCCCTCCGACGTGCCGTTCATCGGCCCCGAAGAGCAGGAGCGGACGATGGGCCGCCCCTTCCGCGCCCGGATCGGCGCGAACGAATCCGTCTTCGGCCCCTCTCCGCGCGCCGTCGAAGCGCTGAGCGCCGCTGCGCCGGAGGCCTGGATGTATTCCGATGCCTCGAACCACGAGCTCATCGCCGCGCTTGCTGAACATATGGACGCGCGGCCCGAGAACATCGTCGTCGGCGCAGGCATCGACGGGCTTCTGGGCGTGCTCGTCCGCGTTCTGGTGGAACCAGGCGACGCGGTCGTGACCACGAACGGCGCGTATCCGACCTTCAACTACCATGTGACCGGCTTCGGCGGCGTGCTCCACAAGGTGCCGTTCCGCGAGGACCGCGAAGATCTGCCGGCGCTCTTCGCCAAGGCGGCCGAGGTCGACGCGAAGATCGTCTACATGTCGAACCCGGACAACCCGATGGGCTCCTGGTGGACTGGCCGCGAGATCGAAGAGGCGCTGGATCTCATTCCCGACGGCACGCTCTTCCTTCTCGACGAGGCGTATATCGAGTTCGCCCCCGAGGGCACCGCGCCGAGAATCGATCCCGAAGATCCGCGCGTCATCCGCACCCGGACCTTCTCCAAAGCGCATGGGCTCGCCGCGATGCGCGTCGGTTACGCCTGTGCCGCCGCGCCGCTCATCAAGGCGTTCGACAAGGTGCGAGACCATTTCGGCATGACGCGACCTGGCCAGGAAGCTGCACTCGCCTCCCTGAACGACAAGGTCTGGCTGGAGGAAGTGCGCGCCGAAGCGGCGAAATCCAAGGCGCGGATCGCCAAGATCGCCGAAGCGAACGGTCTGACACCCCTGCCCTCGGCGACAAACTTCGTAGCCATCGATTGCGGGCGCGACGGGGCCTTTGCAAAGGCGATTCTCGATGCGCTGGTGGCGCGGGGCGTTTTCGTACGGATGCCGTTCGCCGAGCCGCAGAACCGCTGTATCCGGGTCAGTTGCGGCAGCCCGCAAGACCTCGATGTCTTCGCCGAGGTTCTTCCCCACGCGATAGAGGACGCGAAAGCCGCGCAAGCAGGCTAGGGCTTTCCTTAACGTCAATCTGTATTATCGTCTCCGCTATCGACGGAGGCGAAGCCATGCGCGATCACACCCCAAGCCGGGCCCCGGATTTCACCAATGCCGCGCTGATCATGGGCGGGGTGAATCTCGTCTGGATATTCGGCGTGGTCTGGGCGCTCTACGGGCTCCTGCCCGTCCTGCTGATCGGCTGGGGGCTCAATCGCTGGATCGACCGGCTCGCGGCACGGCGCGGCTAACCTTCTGCAATCACCCGTGCCGCCGCCGAGACGCCGCCGGCCCCATGAGGCACCGCAAGCGCCGCGAGTCCGGCTTCGACGGTCCCGAGAAGCCCTAGGATCATGTGCGCGTTCACATGGCCCATATGGCCGAACCGGAAGAACCCCTCGCCCTTGGGATCGCCCTCTTCGGACATGCCGAGCCCGATTCCGAGCGTTACGCCCGCCTGCTCCGCCGTCCAGGCACGCAGACGCGCCCCGTGTGGCGCGCCGAGGCGGAGCGCGGTGACTGCGTGGCTGCGATGCGCCGGATCGGCGACGTTGAGGCGCAACGGCCCGTCCTCTCCCCAGGTCTCGGCCGCGGCCCAGATCGCGCGAGCAAGAACGGCGTGCCGCGCCCAGACCGCCTCCATCCCCTCGGCATGGATAAGATCGAGCGCTGCGCGCAACCCGTAGAGGTGGTGCGTGGGAGCTGTGCCTCCGAAATACTGGTAGAACATCTCGGGCGCGGCCCGCTCGCTCCAGTCCCAGTAGCGCGAAACGCGGGGCATCTTCGCCCTGACCGCCGCCGCGCGATCGTTGAAGAACACAAAGCCCAGCCCCGGCGGCACCATCAGGCCCTTCTGCGACGCGGTGATCATCAGATCGGCGCCCCAGAGATCCATCTCGAACCGGTCACAGCCAAGCGAGGCGATGCAATCGACCGCGAGCAGCGCGGGATGCCCCGCTTCCTCGAGCGCGCGGCGGCATTCGGCGATATCGGAGCGAATCGAGCTCGATGTATCGACATGCACCGTCAGCACGGCCTTGATCTTCTGGCCCTTGTCCTCGAGGAGCCGCGCCTTCAGAGCCTCTGGATCGACCGGCGCTTGCTTGCCGAACTCCAGGAGATCGACCTCGATCCCCATCGCGCGCGCCATCTCCGCCCAGCCATGCCCGAACCGGCCGGTCGCGCAGACAAGCACACTCTCGCCCGGCATGACGATGTTGGAGAGAGCCGCTTCCCACGTCCCGTGCCCGTTGGCGATGTAGATCGCCACATGCCCGTCCGTCCGCGCGACGCGCTTCAGATCCGGGATCAGCCCGTCCACCATCGTCGGCAGTTCGCCCTCGTAGATGTTCGGCGAGGCGCGGTGCATCGCCTGGAGGACAGCGTCGGGCATGACCGATGGGCCCGGAATGGCAAGATACGGACGGCCATGAGCAAGGGACATTGAGCAGCCTTTCGATGGATGACGGCGCATCTTGCAGATGCAGCCGCGCGACCCTACCTCGACGCGGCGCGAGGTCAATGTAGGGCGACAATCCGGCCGGCACCGTGGCTAAGGCCTTTTCCCATCGCGCCCGAGACGATAGACCCGCCTCGCAAGGTAATGTCGGACGTTATGAGCAAGACTTTCTGGACCCGGATCGGTGACGCCGAAAGGCAGATCATGCGCTCTTTTGGCAAGGACATCACCTCGCCGAAGCAGAGATTCCTGAGTCATCTGCATTTTTCGTTCTTCGATCACGCGATCCTGCGCGGCTTCTGGACGAACTTCTTCGAGATCGCGCCTGGCGTGTACCGCTCGAACCATCCAACGCATCGCCGCTTCCGCCGCTACAAGAAGATGGGCATCAAGTCCGTCATCAATCTGCGCGGCGAGGACAAGTTTTCCTTCTATCTCTTCGAGAAGGAGATCTGCGAGGAGCTCGGCCTGACGCTGATCGACACCAAGATGTGGGCGCGCAACGCCACCAAGAGCACGCGGCTCCTCGCCGTGGTCGACGCGATGCGGACCGCCGAGAAGCCCTTGGTCTTTCACTGCAAATCCGGCGCGGATCGCACCGGCATCGCCGCCGCGATGTATCTTCTGATCTTCGAGGGAGCGAGCATCGCCGAGGCCCGCAAGCAGCTCGGCCTAAGATACGTCCATCTCAAATTCACCAAGACCGGTGTGCAGGATTACATCCTCGACGTCTACGAGGCCCGGCAGGAGAGCGGAGAGATCGGCTTTGAGGACTGGCTGCGCGACGAATATGACGCAAGCCGCATTCAGGCGGCCTTCGATGCGAACCGCCCGGCCAAAGACGTGGCCCTTCCGGCATGAGCGCGAGGGGCCCCTTAAAGACCACCGAGGATTACGAGGCCGGTGAGGACAACACCTTCGGCGAGCGTATGGGCCTGATCGCCTGGATCAGCCGCGATTATCTCGCCAAGCACTGGATCTGGTTCATCGCCGCCTTCATCTTCATGTCCATCGAGGGCGCGATGTTCGGCGCACTCTCGTACATGATGAAGCCGATGTTCGACCGGGTCTTCGTTGGCGGCGAAGCCGACATGATCGGACTTGTTGGCCTCATCTTCTTCGGGATCTTCTTTATCCGCGCGGTCGCGGGAATCGCGCAGAAGACGATCCTCGGACGTGTCAGCCAGATCAGCATCAACGAGCTGCGCGAGGATCTCTTGCGCCACGTGATGCGGCTCGACGGCTCGTTCCACCAAAGCTACGGGCCGGGCTACCTGATGCAGCGTCTCAACGGCGATGTTGCCACGATCAATTCGGTCTGGAAGGCGCTCATCACCGGCGCGGGGCGCGATGTGGTGGCGCTGTTCTCGCTCTTCGGGGTGGCCTTCTTCATCGATTGGCGCTGGACGCTGGTCGCGCTCGTGGGGGCGCCGCTGCTCATCATGCCCGCCTTCGCGATCCAGCGCTTTCTGCGCGGCACGTCTCGGCGCGCGAGGGACATGCAGGCCGGGCTCTCCACTCGCCTCAACGAAATTTTCACCGGTATCGTCCCGATCAAGCTCAATACGCTTGAGACTTACCAGGCCGGGCGGTTCGCGTCGCTGGCAGACCGGCTCCTGGCGGTGCGTATCCGCGCGGCCGCAGCGTCCGCCGCCGTGCCGGGGCTGATCGATATCATGTCGGGCATGGGCTTCGCTGCCGTTCTCTATTTCGGTGGCTCCGAGATCATGTCGGGCGAAAAGACCGTCGGCGATTTCGTCGCCTTCTTCACCGCGATCGGCCTCGCCTTCGAGCCTCTGCGGCGCCTCGGCAGCCTGTCGGGCACGTTGCAACCCGCGATCGCGGGGCTCGAGCGGTTGCGCGAGCTTTTCGATCTCGAACCCGACGTGCGCGATCCGGCCGATCCCAAGCCCGCCCCGAGCGGCGTGCCCGAGATCCGGCTCGACAATGTCCATGCCAGCTATGGCGACCAGGCAGTCTTGCGCGGCGCGCATTTCACCGCCGAGGCAGGCCAGGTCACCGCTCTGGTCGGCCCGTCCGGCGCGGGCAAGTCCACGATCTTCAACCTGCTCACTCGGATGATCGACCCCAGCTCGGGCGCGGTGATGCTGGACGGGGTGCCGACGACAGAGATGCGCCTCGAGGAGCTGCGCGCGCTGTTCTCGGTCGTCAGCCAGGACGCGCTTCTTTTCGACGAGTCGCTCCGCGACAACATCCTGCTAGGCCGCGACGACATTCCCGAAGAGAAGTTGCAGGCGGCGCTTGATGCGGCCCATGTCACCGCCTTCCTGCCAGATATCGACGGCGGGCTCGACGCCTCTGTCGGCCCGCGCGGCTCCAAGCTCTCGGGCGGCCAGCGACAGCGCGTCGCCATCGCCCGCGCGATCCTGCGCGACACGCCGGTCCTGCTTCTCGACGAGGCGACATCGGCGCTCGACGCCAAGGTCGAGGCGCATGTGCAGGAGGCGCTGGAGACGCTGTCGAAGGGCCGCACGACGCTCGTGATCGCGCACCGGCTGTCGACGATCCGCAACGCCGACAAGATCGTCGTGATGCAGGATGGCGCGGTCGTGCAGCAAGGCGTGCATGAAAGCCTCATCGAAAAGGGCGGCCTTTATGCCGATCTCCACAGGCTTCAATTCGACGGCAGCGAATAGCCGCTCCGGTTGCAGCCCGCCCTGCCAAGGCATAGGGTCTGGTCCAAAGATATGAGGCGACCATGAGCGAGACCGACCGCACGGTTCTGCGCGTCTCTGGGCCCGAGGCTCACCGATTCCTGCAGAACCTCGTTACCAACGACCTCGACCGTCTGGACAAGGGCCCGGTCTACACCGCCCTTCTGACACCGCAGGGCAAGTATCGCGCGGATTTCTTCGCGATTGCCGACGACGACGCGATCCTGCTCGATGTGGCGTCACACCAATCCGGCGATCTTCTGAAGGCGCTCACGCTCTACAAGCTGCGCTCCAAGGTCGAGATCGAAGAAACCGATATCGTCGTCGCGCGGGGCCTCGGGGCGGCTCCGGACGACGCGCTCACCGATCCGCGCGATCCGCGCATGGGCTGGCGCGCCTATGACGGACGCGCGTCCGAGGAAGGTGTCGATTGGGATGCGGCGCGCGTTGCCGCCGGCGTGCCGCTTGCCGGTGTCGAACTCGATCCGGACAGCTATATCCTCGAAATGGGATTCGAGCGATTGAACGGCGTCGATTTCCGTAAAGGCTGCTTCATCGGCCAAGAGGTCACCGCGCGCATGAAACACAAGACCGAGTTGAAGAAGGGTCTCGCTGTCGTGGAAGTGGAGGGCTCCGCCCCCATCGGCACCGAGATCACCGCAGACGGCAAACCCGCCGGCACGCTCTTCACACAATCGGGCGGCGCGGGCCTTGCCTATTTGCGCTTCGCGCGCGCCGTTGGCGAGATGCAGGCGGGCGACGCATCCGTGAAGGTGCAGGGATGAGCCTGCCGCAAGCCCTTCTCGACACCTATGACAGCCACGTGGTCTCGCACGAGCCGCTACATGGCGGAGATCTGTCCGAAGTCGCGCTCGTGACGCTTGGCAACGGGGATCGGCTTGTCGCCAAGCGCGGCCCCCTTGTCGACGCCGAGGGCCGGATGCTGTCGGCCATGCGGATGCTCTATGCGCCGGTGCCCGAGGTCATTCACGTCGAGCACGGTCTTCTCTGCATGGAATATCTCGAAGAGGCGACGCCAGGTCCGCGTCGTTGGCGAGAATTCGGCACAGCGCTTGCGCGGATGCATTCCTGGGCCGGTCAGGGCTATGGCTGGAACGAGGATTACGCTTTCGGCTCTTTGCGTATCGAGAACGAGACGCTGCCGACCTGGCCGGAATTCTGGGCGGAGCGCCGGCTCCTCCCCTTCCTGCCGAACCTGCCGGCCGAACTTGGTCAACGAATCGAAGCGCTCGCGGCCCGCGTCGGAGAGCGGCTTCCGCGCGATCCGAACCCTGCGCTCCTTCACGGCGATCTCTGGACCGGCAACCTTCTTTTCACGAAGGATCAGGCGGTGATGATCGACCCGGCCTGTTATTACGGGCATTCGGAAGTTGACCTGGCGATGCTGACGCTCTTCGGAGAGCCCGATACGGCGTTCTGGCGCGGCTACGGCAAACTGGAGCCCGGCTATTCCGAACGTGAAGCGATCTACAAGCTCTGGCCGGCCCTCGTCCACTTGACGCTCTTCGGGGACAGCTATCGTCCGATGGTCGAGCGCTTCCTGGCGGATGCGGAGATGTGATCCCGGTTCTTGGGTTGGCGGAAATACCTCGGGGGTGAATTGGCGGCTCCGCCGCCAAGAGGGGGCAGCGCCCCTTCCCCTCAAACGAAAATGCCCCGCGCCATTGGCCGGGGCATTTGGACTCAAACCCGAAACGCCGAATTCAGGCGCGTTCGGAGTATTCCATGGTCTCGGTATTGACGACGATCTCCTCGTCCGGCCCGACGAAGGGCGGCACCGTGATCTTCACGCCATTGTCGAGCACCGCCGGCTTGAACGAGTTGGCGGCGGTCTGACCCTTCACCACCGGCTCGGTCTCCGCGACACGACAGGTCACTTTCTGCGGCAGCGTCGCGTTGAGCGCCTCGCTGTCGTAGAACTCCACGACGATGGTCATGCCGTCCTGAAGGAAGGGCCGGCGCTCGCCGAGAATCTCGGCATCGAGCGTAACCTGGTCGAAGGTCTCGGTATCCATGAAGGTCAGCTGTCCCTCGCTCTCGAAGAGGAACTGCATGTCCCGCTGCTCAAGGCGGACGCGCTCCACCTTGTCGGCAGAGCGGAAGCGTTCGTTCAGCTTCGAGCCGTTGCGAAGGTTGCGCATCTCTACCTGCGCGAAGGCGCCGCCCTTGCCGGGTTTGACGTGGTCGACCTTCACGGCGGCCCAGAGCCCTCCGTTATGCTCGAGCACGTTTCCCGGGCGGATTTCGTTACCGTTGATCTTGGCCATGGCAAAACCTTGTCGGAAGGTTGATCGGAATTCGGCTGACCCTATATCTGCCCCTACGTGCCCCTGCAACCTTACCATATCTCGTGGGGAAAACAGGCGCCGCTATGACCATGACGCAAGGGAGCCATGCAATTTCGCTGTATCCGAATCGCAGCAAATAGGCCATAAGGCCCCTTACGCCCGGAACACAAGACCAATAATCCAAAGGACGATCCATGCGAGATTTCGTAGACGCAACGGCTTTCAACGCTGAGCAGGGAAACCGCGCTCGCAAGCTTTTTGCGGCCGTTGTGCTCGCTGCGCTCGACGATGCTATCGCCGATGACAAGAAATACGGCAACGGCCCCGAGCAGATCGCTCGTTGGGCACGTTCGCGCGACGGCCGCGAGGTTCTGACCTGCGCGGGTATCGACCCGAACGAACGTGTCGTGGAAGGCCTGATGGAGTTCGTCGGCAAAGGCGTGCGCACCTCCGTGGCCCTGTCGCGCGAGGAAAGCGAGCGTCGCAACGCAGCGCTTCAGGCGGAAGCCGCCTGATTCCATCTATCCAAGACCGGATCTGAATTTGGGCGCGTTCTTTGGAACGCGCCCTTTTTTATTTGCCGCTCACGTTAAAGACCGGGCTACTCGAAATCCTGGCTCGCAAGCGCGCGCTGGATCTCGCGGCGGACGAGCTTGCGTACGTTCCGCGTGATCCGCTCCCCGAGCGTGCCCTGCAGTTCCTGGCGCACGATGCCTGCGACGAGGCTACGAAGCGCCTCCTCGTCGAGCGCGGGAACCGAACCGGTCCGATCGTCCCTGTCCTCGAGGTCATCGGCCATGCTGGCGAGATGTCCGGCGCGGCGGGATTGGAAAAGCGCGCCGGACATCGGCGTGTCCTCCCAATCGAGAGACGCTTCCGGCCCATGCGCGAAGGCTGCATTCTCGCCATCCCCGGGCATGTCGCTATCCCATTCCTCGGACGCGCCACCGATCATGGATTCGAGCTCCGCGATCTTCTCTTCGAGGCTCATTCCGCTGCGGACCGAGCGGGGCTCCGCTATCGCCTCCACGGGCTCGGGCGTTTGCACCGCCTCTTCCGGCAGCTCATCCGGCTCGGCGTTGTCCGCCGAGTCCAACGCCTGGCTGGCGTCCTCCTCCGAAGCGGACATATCCTCTGTGCCGCCGCCCGCTTGATATTCTGCGGCGTCGCTTTCCGCCTCGTCCTCTTTCGCGCTTTCGCTGGCAAAGAGCGCGGCGAGTTCATCCTGCACGACCTTCGCGAGAACGTCTGCGTCGGCCCCGTTCACCGGCGCGGCCCTGTCCGGGGCGGCCGCATCTGCCATCTGCGCGCTCTCGGTCTCGGGCTGCGCTGGCACGTTCTTCGGATCGGTGAGGAGGATGGGTGCCTCCCCTGCCCCTTCGGACGGGCGTCCCTGCGGCTCGGGATCGCTGACCGCGACTCGCTGCGCGGGGGTCAGGACAAGCCGTTCAACGGATTGAGGCGCCGACGCGCGGACGGCGGACTCAGCCTGTTTCGCAGGCTCCGCAGCGCCCGACCGCCCGTCATCAGAGACGAGACGCCGGATCGACGCTAGGACATCCTCGATTTCTACGTTCGAGACTGGTTTCGACATTCACTTCACCGCTCTGCCTCAAGCGAGAAGTCTAGCCTCGCCTCCGATTCCGCACAACAGATCGGAACAACCTTAGTTTTTTCCGATCGCACGAAGGACACGGTCGAGGTCTTCGCCCTGCTGAGACAGGGCCGGTGCGTCCTTGACAAGATTGTAATAGGCTGACGGATCATATTGCTGCACCGGCAGGCTCAGTTCCTCGACGGTCAGGCGGCCCATCGAATTGATGACATTGTATGCAGCGACATAGCGGTCGACGCGTGCCGAGATCACCAGCGTCCGGGCGTCGAGCAGATCCTGCTCGGCGTTGAGGACGTCGAGCGTTGTGCGTGCACCGAGTTGGGCTTCCTCGCGGATGCCGTTGAAGGCAACCTGTGCGGCCTCGACCTGCCGCTGGCTCGCTTGGATCGCCGCGCTTGCGACTTCCACGTTTACATAGGCATTCGCGACATTCTGGCGGATCTGCTCGGAGACCACATGCAAATTCGCGCGGCGCTGATCCCGGTTCGCCTTGGCCTGACGCAAGGCGGACGTCAGCGCGCCGCCTCGATAGATCGGCCCTGAGGCACCGAGAGAGATCGAGCCGCTGCGTGTGAAGTTGTCCGTGTTCTCCAGATCCTTGGTATAGCCGTAACGTCCGCTCAGGTTGACGCTGGGCTTCAGCGTCGCTTCGGCGATCGCGATGTTCAGCTCGGAGAGCGTGACCTGGCGTTGTGCGGCGATGAGGTCGGGATGCGTCCGCAATGCGATCGCGGTCGCGGTTTCCAGCGAGCCGGGAATCGGCGGGATCGAGGCCGGCACATCGGTCGTGCCGGGCTGGCGTCCCGTCGCACGCAGGTATTCCTGCTGTGCGCGGGCGACATCACCCTGGGCGACCGCAAGCTGGCTGCGCGCTTCGGCGAGCCGCGCTTCGGCGAGCGCCACGTCCGTGCGCGTCACCTCACCCACTTCGAACCGGTCCCGCGCGGCACGCAGCTCGCGGTTGATGACGTTGAGGTTGCTCTGGCGCAGGCGCAGGGTCTGCTGCGCGCGCTCGAGCTCGAAGAAGGCCTGGGTCGCGCGGAAGAGAACCTGCTGCTCGATCGAGACGAGCTGGGCGCGGGTCGCTAGCACAGCCTCCTTCGCCGCGTCGATGCCGAGGCGCGTGCGCCCGAAATCATAGACGAGGAGCGATGCGTTGAGGCCGATCGAGGCCTCCTCGCTGATGAATCCGCCCGTGCTTCGCTGACCTGCCGGACCGAGGCTCGATTGCGTGCCGAAATTGCGCGTGACCTCGGCGGACCAGTCAAGCACCGGCCGGAGCTGGGCAACGGCCTGCGCGACGTCTTCATCGGCGGCCCGGAGCACAGCGCGGTTCTGTTCCAGAAGACCGCTCGAATTATAGGCACCCACAAGTGCATCGGCGAGTGTATCGGCTTTGGCAACGCCTGCCGAAAGCACGGATGCCATCACGCACGCCGCCTTGAGAAAGTTCGATGTCTTCATCTGTCCCTGCCCTGCTTCCCTGCTGCGCGTGCCCCGTTCTACAAAGCGAATGCGCGTTTTTCCTCAAATCCCGGAAGAACCGGTGCGCTCGCATTGAACGCGTAGCGCCAGTTCAGGTGGCCGTCGATCTTGTAGCCGACCCGCACCGTGCCGAGGCGTCCCTCGACGAACAGGCAGACGATCCGTCCGCCTTCCTTCAGTTGATCATCCAGCGTATCCGGCAATGTCTCCACGCCGCCTTCCACGATGATCGCATCGTAAGGTCCGTGCTCGGCCGCGCCCTCGCTCAGGGGCCCGGTATGAAGGACGACGTTATCGGCACCGGTCTCCGACAGAAGGCCCGGCACTTCATCCACAATGTCCTCAAGATCCTCGACCGCGACGACCGCCTCGGCCACATGCGCCAGAACCGCGGCGGAATACCCGTAACCGCAACCGATATCGAGAACGAGCATGTCCGGCGTCACATCGAGCGCGTCGAGCATCTTGGCAAAGGTACGCGGCGCAAGCACGGTCCGGTTCTCAGCGAGCGTCACGCTTTCGGAGGCATAGGCCACCTCCGCCTTGTCGTTCGGCAGAAATCGTTCACGCGGAACCGTCAGCATCGCCTGAATGATGGGAAATTTCGTGACGTCAGAGGGACGCACCTGCGTGTCCACCATCACCCGGCGCAGGGTCGCGAAGTCTGGCATAAGCTAAACTCATCCGTTCAGAAGCTATCTCTTCACTAGTGACACAGCTTACCTGAAGCGGCAACAAACAGAAGGTGTGAAACCCAGATTGTCGCGGCCTTGCGATCACAGGCGCGTCATGCCGATCACAGTGACCTCATGCCCCGGTGTCCCGAGTGCCTCCCGCGTCCGAGCGTTCGTTCTTGCGCGCATGCTGTCCGAGCACACGCTCGTCCACCATCGCGATACCGATGACGAGGCAGGGGATCGCGACGACACCGCCAATCGGTCCCCAGAACCACAGGCCGAAGACAAGGGAGACGAAGACCAGAAGCGGATTGAGACGAACATGTCGGCCGACCATCGCAGGGGTCACGAACTGCGCCTCGATCATGTTCAGCGTCAGGAAAGCCGCGGCCGGCGCGGCAGACATAAGTCCCTCGAAGTTCACCAGCCCGCCGATCAGGAACAGGAACGCCATCAGGGCCGGCCCGAGATAGAGCACGTAGTTGAGGATCGCGACGGCAAAGCCCCAGACATAAGGCAGCGGCATCCCGAGCGCGGTCATCACGGCTGTCGTCGCGAAACCGAGAGTGAAGTTCACGATGGTGATCGCGATGAAATATCGAGAGACGAGGAATTCGGCGACCCGGAACCTTTCGCGCAAAGCCTGCCCTTCCCCGGCGCGGCTGAGACGCGCAGCGAGGAAGGAATAGACGCTGAGACGATGCACCAGGAAAAAATAGAATGTGCCGGCGAAGATCAGAAACTGGGCGAGGAACGCGGGCGCCGCGAAGATCGCATCGGTCATCGAAGGCACCGCCGCCGCCTCGCCGTCTCCGCCATCATCGCCGGCGCCGCCAAACGCTTCCTTCATCTCTTCGTTGACATTGCCGAGGCTGTTCAACGTGTCCCGGAACTGCCAAACGATCTCCTGCATCTCCATGCGGATCGATGGAATCGCATCCACGAACCGCCAGAAAACCGGCTCAAGACCGACGGCGGCGGTGCTGAGAAGCGCGACGGTGAGTAGAAGAATCAACGCTCCACCAAGACCGGGCGGCAAACCGATCCGACAGAGAAACTCCATGATCGGCGCGACGATGATGCCGAACACGATCGCCAGCGCGATGGGCGCAGCGACATCCTGCGCGACGTAAAGCGCCCCGGCGACCAGAAGCGACGCGATGATGATCAGCGCGGCGCTGGCGCCATCAGTTTTCTGTCTCACCTTTTTCTCCCCTGAGCGGCGATGGCGGTCCGTGCAAAACCGTTATCGCCGTTTGGACTTCCGTCCCGCGTCAAGTCCGATCAGAAAGCCCTCGATGAGCTGAACCATCGGCAAGGTCGTGGTCTGTGGTGCAGCACTGTGGCCGGCGACGACGACTGGTCGCCGGGATATGAACTTGCCGATCCCGAGAATGATGAACCCGATCGCGAAAAGCCCGAACCCGATCACCTGAGCCGCGAAGAGAGCGCCTCGAAGTTCCACCAGAACGATCCAGAGGGCCGCGCAGAGAAACCCGACACCGAGGAGAATGAACACCGTGCCGACAACGGAATAGGCGGCCCCACGGACTTTGCGCCGTGCGACCGCCTCTGCATGGGCGAGAAGTGCCATGTTACTTCCGGCTTGTAATCAAGCCAGCAAGGAACCCGGCCGCGACCGCGATGCCGATGGCGGTCGCCGGTTGGCGGCGGATCGCTTCAAGCGCCTGGTCCTGCGCGTCGTTCGCGCGGTGGCGCGCATCCTCGTAGAGACGCTCCCCGTCACGCTTGGCGGATTCATACCGGGCACGGGCCGCGTCGACGGTTTCGTCCTTGCGGCGCGCGCCAATCTCGCCGAGCAGGTCGGTGATCGATGCGAGATCTGCCTTCAGCGTCTCGATCTGCGCCTTCAACGCAGCGTTGTCATTGCCCGCGGCCTGCTGCGCCTGCGATTCCACGTCCTTGATATGTGCTGTTGTCTGGCTCTGGGCCATGGTCCAACTCCTTGCTTCCCATTCCCGGATCAACGCCCCGTGACTGGAACGGTTCCATCAGGCCAGCCGCTCTTATCCGCTTGACGCTGCCGCGACAGCCACCTAGAGACAAGCCCACTCTGGCGAGTTGGCGGAGTGGTTACGCAGCGGATTGCAAATCCGTGTACACCGGTTCGATTCCGGTACTCGCCTCCATTTATTTTCAATGACTTAAGCGAAAAGCGGCCCGAGTAGGTTGGTCCGGTTTACACATCGGTTTACAATTCTTGCGCGTAGCATTGCCCGTATGAGTTGGCTTCGGCTTATTTACCCCTAGCCGCAATCGTCCGAACGAGCGCGAGAACGATCAGCGCGCCGACGGCTCCGACGGCAAGCAGGAACAGGATACCACCGACGGCCAGAACGCTGATCCCGACAGCTGCCAGAATGAACGGCGTCGCGATCGCAGCAATGACCCCGACCGCGAGGTAGAGCGCCATGTTTCGGCCGGCGATTCGACCGGCGAGATAGCCGGCCAGAAGGCCAACGCCTGCGAGCAGGATGAGCGAGATCAATCCCAGGGCTTCGAAAAAGGTTTCCATGTCTCTGCTCCGATTGTGTGACGCTTTGAGAGAACTCTAGGCCGATGCCAAAGGGCGGTCGAGCCGTTCCCATATTGAACGAAGCCTACGCCTGTCTGTGTTTGGTCACCGACCCGCTCCATCGAGACGCGCTTCCATGAAGCGCAGAAAGCGCTCTGCGGGGCGCGACATGGTAGCGCCTGCGAGGCGTAGAACGCTGATCTGCACCGCACCTATGTCGATGGCGATCCGCTGCAGAACCTCAGCTTCAACACCCGCAAATACAGTCTCCGGAAAGATGCAAACGCACCCTGCCCCGCGCATAAGCTGCGCGAGATATGGTGCGGCGACGCTCGTGACCGGGCCTTCCGCAAGCGCGTGGCGGCGGATCGCGTGGGCAATCGCGGCGCGGGCGCCAGTGCCTTCGGGCGGCAAGACGAGCCGGTCATCGAGAAGATCCCATAGGCCCGGGCGCGCCCCTCGGGCCGTCCAATCCGCCGAGGCGCAAACGACCAACGGCACCTGTCCTGCGGCCAGCACCTCGACCGAGCGGTCGGTTTCAGGGTTCGTCACGACAGCCAGGTCAATGTCCCGATTACGCAAGCGGCGCATCTCGCGACCTGAGCTCACCTCGACCGAAATCCCAGGCATGTCCGCTTCGAGATCGGCAAGCGCCTGAAGCGGCAGACCTGCGGCGATATCTGCGCCGAGACCCACCCGAAGCGCGCCAATCTCTCCATCGCGCAGGTGTCCGAATTGGCGCTGCAGCTCCGAAAACTCGACAAGGTGACGGTCGACCACGTCGAGTAGCAGCTCGCCGGCGGAGGTCAGGCGTACACCGCTCGGGATTCGCTCGAAGATCTCGGCACCGATCGATTCCTCGAAGTTCTGGATCGACCTGTTGAGGGCGGAGGGTGAGACAGCGAGCATGTCCGCCGCCTTCCGGATCGAGCCCTGACGCTGGATCAGCCGGATCGCCGTGTAGATCCTGAGGTGTTTCACATAACGCTCCGCCGCGTGGTGCAATTATTGCACCACCCCGACGCAAATTTACCGGCAGACAACACCGGGTCAATGCGGAATGGATGATGCTGCACATGCAAAATGATTGATGTCGACAGGGGGACATATTCATGAAGAAATTGCTGCTTGCCAGTGCCGTAGCCGCGCTCACCGCCCAGGCTGCCCATGCAGAAATCAAGGTTGGAATTCTGCATTCGACCACCGGGACCATGGCGATTTCCGAAACGACGCTGCGCGATGTCATGATGATGATGATCGAACAGCAAAACGCCGCCGGCGGCCTTCTGGGCGAAGAGCTGGTGCCCGTCGTGGTCGATGGCGCGTCGGATTGGCCGACCTATGCCGAGCGGATGCGCGAACTTCTTACGGTCGATGAAGTCGACGTCGTCTTCTGCTGCTGGACCTCGGCGAGCCGCAAGGCGATCCTTCCGGTCGTGGAAGAACTGAACGGGCTCGTGTTCTACCCGGTGCAGTACGAGGGCGAGGAAAGTTCCTACAACGTCTTCTATACCGGCGCCGCGCCGAACCAGCAGGCGATCCCGGCGGTCGACTATTTCCTCGAGGAGCTCGGCCTCGAGACATTTGCACTGCTCGGCACCGATTACGTCTATCCGCGCACGACGAACAGGATCCTCGAGCAATACTTGCTCGATGCGGGCATCCCGGAAGAGAATATCTTCGTCAATTACACGCCTTTCGGCCACTCGGACTGGTCCTCGATCGTCAGCGACGTCGTGGCACTCGGTGAAGGCGGCCAGCAGGTCGGCGTGATCTCCACTATCAACGGCGATGCCAATGTCGGCTTCTATACAGAGCTTGCCGCTCAGGGCGTTACTGCCGACGACATCCCCGTCGTCGCCTTCTCGGTCGGTGAGGAAGAGCTGGCCGGTCTCGATACCGAGCCACTGGTCGGGCATCTCGCGGCGTGGAACTACTTCATGTCCGCCGATACAGAGGCCAATGAGGAATTCATCGCGAACTGGCACGAGTTCACCGGCGACGATAGCCGCGTGACGAATGATCCGATGGAAGCGCACTACATCGGCTTCAACATGTGGGTGCAGGCCGTCGAGCAAGCCGGCACGACCGATCCCGACCCGGTGATCGAGGCGATGGTCGGTCAGACCTTCCCGAACCTCACGGGCGGCACCGCCGAAATGCTGCCGAACCATCACCTCACCAAGCCGGTGCTGATCGGTGAGATCACCGCCGACGGTCAGTTCGACATCATCAGCCAGACCGAGCCAGTGCCGGGCGATGCCTGGACGGACTTCCTGCCGGACTCCGCGGTCCTGACCTCAGATTGGCCGGGCCTCCAATGCGGGATGTACAACACCGAGACGGAAAGCTGCGTCCAACTCCAGTCGAATTACTGATCTCGAACCTTGAGGCGGCGGGCGGATCTGATCCGCCCGTCACCCGATCCGGGCAGTCACAACCATGATCCGATCCTTCGTTGCCGCGATTGCCGGTGCGCTCTTCCTCGCCGTTGCGGCTCACAAGTCCGAGGCGCAGGGACCTGAGACCGGCGCGCTGCAAACCATCCTACAGGAGAACGCCGATCTCGTCGCGAATGCCTCGCGCCAAACTGTGCAAGAGGTGCTCGACGTCCTCGTCGCGAGCGATCTGCCGGAAGTGCCGGACTTCCTCGCGACCTGGAACACGCGCGAACTTTACCAACGGCAGAGCGACGGGCTGTTCGTCTATGTGGAAGATCCCGATGCGGACCCTTTGACGCTTCTCGACATCTCCACCGGTGAGGTAGTCGGCACTGCCACCAGCCGGGAAGTCGACCAGTTGCGCCCGAACCGAGGCGTGCAGGGCGTTATCGCCGCAACACTCGTGCAGTTTCGGCTGACATCGGATGATCCCGAAGACAGGCTTGCTGCGCTCGCATCCATCGAAAGCGACCCCGAAGAAAGCCATCTCGCGCTTCTGCGCGATCTCGTCGAGACGGAGGAAGATGGCCGTGTGCGCCGCCGCGCCGAGGCGCTGCTCCCTGCCCTTGTCATTGCGTTCGCCGACGCGGACGAGCCTCGCGTTGAGGCGATCCGCAGCCTTGCGGGCAATGTGAGTCTGTCGGCCCGCGCCACGCTGAACCCGCTTCTGTCGACGCAGGTGCGGATTTCAGAGGCTCTGCCTGAGGGCGAGAACATCGCCCGCGAGCTGCGCCCCGGCACCGACGCGCTGAGCCGCGAAGACGCTTACGCGATGCTGGTGGAAGACGGTCTCGCAACGCCGCTGATCCCGCGTCGAACACGCGCTGATACGCTCGCAGCAAATATAGTCGACGGCGCAGCCGGTGGCGTGCCGGTCGAGACGCTGAACACCGAAGAAGCGCGCGACCGGGCTTATGCCACGCTCGTTGAGGCTGGTCAGGCCGATCCCGCCCCAACCGAAGCGGAGATCGACGCGGCGCTCGATGCCCATGTCTTCTACGAGGTGTATCGCGAAGACAGCGCCGCCGTGACCGATGCGGCCCGCGCAACGCTCGACGGGATCGAGACGCGCGTCGCCTTCTACCGTTTTCTCGATCTCTCGCTCGACGGATTGTCCCTGGCCTCGATCTATTTTCTCGCGGCCATCGGCCTTGCCATCACCTTCGGCGTGATGGGCGTCATCAACATGGCGCATGGCGAGTTCATCATGCTCGGCGCATACACTGGGTACGTTGTGCAATCGGTCGTGGCGAACGAGACCCTATCCATCGCCATCGCGATCCCCCTCGCCTTCGCGGTAACCTTCGCCGCGGGCGTCGCGATGGAGCGGCTCGTGATCCGCTGGCTCTATCATCGACCGCTCGAAACGCTGCTCGCAACCTTCGGCATTTCCATCGCGCTGCAGCAGATCATCCGCCTCATCTTCGGCGCACTGACGCAGCCGCTCTCCCCGCCCGATTGGCTGGCAGGTTCGGTCTCGCTCAACGATGTCGTATCGATCAGCTCGATCCGCATCGCGATCTTCCTGCTGGGTGCGGTGTTCTTCGTCCTCCTATGGCTGATCCTGAACCGCACGCGCCTCGGGCTCGAGGTCCGTGCCGTCACGCAGAACCCAAAGATGGCCGCGTCGATGGGCATCAATCCGGACAGGATCAACATGCTGACCTTTGGCCTCGGCTCCGGCATCGCCGGGATCGCGGGCGTTGCCATCGGGCTTTTCGCGCAGGTCGTTCCTGATCTCGGACAGAACTACATCGTGCAGAGCTTTATGACCGTGGTCGTCGGAGGCGTCGGCAACATCTTCGGCACGCTGGTCGGCGCCTTCATGATCGGCTCGCTCCAGAAGGCGATCGAGTTTATGAACCCGTCCAACACGCTGGCGGCGCAGACCTACATGATCCTGTTCGTGATCCTCTTCATCCAGTTCCGTCCCCGCGGCATCATCGCGCTGCGCGGGCGCGCGGCGGGCGATTGAGCGATGGGCGAGACAATCTTCACTCGCAACCGCTCCGTTCCGATTTTCATCGGAGCGCTGGCTCTACTGGCCATCGGCGTCACGATCCTGTCGGAAGCCTACGGCACCGGCGCGCTGTCGGTCTCGTTCACCAAGGTTCTGGGCATGACGCTCTGCCTTTGCCTCGCGGCCCTGGCGATGGATCTGGTCTGGGGCTATTGCGGAATCCTGTCGCTCGGACATTTCGCCTTCTTCGGCCTCGGCGGATACGTGATCGGCATGTGGCTGATGACGGCGCGAACCGAAGCAGTGATCCGCGCCAACCTCGAAGGTCGCCCCCTGCCCCCGACCGAAGTCGAGGTCAGCGAGGCAACCGCGCTGCAGATCTTCTCGGTCGTGGGCGCGGAGGATTGGCCTTGGATGTGGGCGGCTTCGGACAACCTCGCCTTGAGCCTTGTCCTCATCCTCCTCGTGCCCGGCGCGCTTGCTTTGGTCTTCGGCTGGCTCGCCTTCCGCAGTCGCGTCACGGGCGTGTATCTCTCGATCCTCACGCAAGCGATGACCCTCGCCCTGTCGCTCTACCTCTTTCAGAACGACACGGGGCTGCGCGGAAATAACGGTCTCTCGGGCCTGCAGAACATCCCCGGCGCCGAAGGCATCGGGCAGGACCGCATCTCGATCTGGTTCTTCTGGGCCTCTGCCCTCGCGCTCGGCCTCGCCTATCTCGGTGCGGCCTGGCTCGTCTCCGGGAAGTTCGGCAACATCGTCAGAGGCGTGCGCGACGACGAACTTCGCGTGCGGTTCCTCGGCTACCCGGTCGAGGTCTACAAACTCGTGATCTTCACGCTCTCGGCCATGATCTGCGGCGTCGCGGGCGCGCTATATTACCCGCAGGCCGGTATCATCAATCCCGACGAGATCGCGCCTATCGCCTCGATTTATCTCGCCGTCTGGGTCGCCATAGGCGGACGCGGTCGGCTATACGGAGCTGTCCTCGGCGCCGCACTTGTGTCGCTTCTATCGACCTATTTCACCAGCGGCCGCGCCCCTGACGTGGAGCTCGGATTCTACCGCATAGAATGGGTCGATTGGTGGCCGGTTCTCCTGGGCCTCGGCTTCGTGCTCGTCACGCTCTTCGCGCCTAAAGGTCTCGCGGGGCTCGTCGATTTCGTCGTGCGAAAGGACCGGACATGAGCACGCTTCTCGAGGTCAACGGCGTTTCCGTCTCCTTCGACGGGTTCCGCGCGATCAACAATCTCAGCTTTGCTATCGGCCTGCCTGAACTTCGCGCCGTGATCGGCCCGAATGGCGCGGGCAAGACCACCTTTATGGACATCGTGACCGGCAAAACGAAGCCCGACGAAGGCATCGTCCGATGGGCCGAAAGCGCGCAATCGCTCCTTTCCATGACCGAGGCGAAGATCGCCCGCGCCGGGATAGGCCGCAAGTTCCAGCGCCCCACGGTCTTCGAAGATCAGACGGTCTGGGACAACCTCCGCGTCGCTTTGAGCAAACCGCGCGGGCCTTTCGCTGCCATGTTTGACCGGGTCACGCCAGAGGACCGCAAGCGGATCGACGAGATCGCAGGCGAGATCGGTTTGTCTGGTCATCTCAGCCGCATGGCCGGCATCCTGAGCCATGGGCAGAAGCAATGGCTCGAGATCGGGATGCTTCTGGCGCAGGATCCGAAGCTCCTTCTCGTAGACGAGCCTGCCGCTGGCATGACCACCGAGGAGCGCAACCATACCGCTGACCTTCTCAAGCGCCTCGCGAAAAGCCACGCGGTCGTGGTGGTCGAACACGACATGGACTTTGTCCGCCGCCTCGATTGCCGCGTGACGGTGCTGCACGAAGGCTCCGTCCTGTCCGAAGGCTCGCTCGACCACGTGATGGCGGATGAGCGCGTGATCGAAGTCTATCTGGGGCGCTGAGATGCTGGAGACGAAAGACCTCACCCTGCACTACGGCGGCAGCCAGATCCTGAACGGCGTCGATCTTGAGGCCCCGAAAGGCGAAGTCACCTGCGTGATGGGCACGAACGGGGTCGGGAAAACTTCGCTGATGAAGGCGATCTCCGGCACGCATTCGCGATCCGGCGGCAACGTTGTGTTCGACGGTGAGCCCCTGCCCGTCCTGCCCGCGCACCGGCTCGCGCAGATGGGAATCGCCTACGTGCCTCAAGGACGGATGATTTTTCCCCTTTTGACCGTGCGCGAGAACCTTGAGACCGGTTTCGCCTGCCTGCCGAAATCCGAACGTGCCGTCCCCGACCGCATCTACCAGCTCTTCCCGGTCCTGAAAGAGATGGAGAACCGCCGTGGCGGAGATCTGTCCGGCGGCCAGCAACAACAACTCGCCATCGGTCGCGCTCTTATTAGCCGCCCGCGCGTACTGCTTATGGACGAGCCCACGGAGGGCATTCAACCGAACATCATCCAGCTCATCGGCAAGGTGATCCGGCAACTCCGGGAAGAAGGCGAAATGGCGATCGTTCTGGTCGAGCAGTATTTCGACTTCGCGTTTGACCTTGCAGACCGGTTCTACGTGCTGAGTCGGGGATCGGTGGTTCTGGCGAAGGAGAAGCGGAACACAGGTCGGGACGAGGTGCAGAAGGCGTTCGATCTGAACAACTAGACAGCCCCAGACCGCGCCGCGACGAGCTTCCGCAAAACCTCGTCTGACACTTCGGGCACGAGCGCCGCGTAGCTCTCGATCACATTTCCCGCGTGGCGAAGCCCCCACCCCATCGTCACCGCGATCTCATTGAGGCTGCACCCGGCACGGAGCAGCGCGGTGGCTGCGGTCCCGCGCAAATCGTAAGGATGCAGCTCATTGCGAATGGGCATGAGCGAAGGGTCGTCCTCGGCCTTAGCGTTGTGGCGCTCTTTCACAACACGAATGATCTGGCTCGCCCGAAGCGCTGTTAGCGGACGCCCGGTAAGAGAGGTGACGATATGCGCCTGACCTTCCGGAACCGTATCAATCAACTCACCCAAAGCCTCCGTGACCGGAATGCTTACCGGGTTCTTAGTCTTGCCACGCTGCAAGAACAGTCGTCGACCGCGCGGTGTGGTCTGGACATGCGTCAAGCGGAGCGCCCCGATATCCTGCGGCGCGAGACCTCCCTCAGAGGCAGCAACAATGACACGCGCTTCTGCGGGGCGCGCGGCCGCGAGGAGCGCCCGCACTTCTTCCGGCTTCCAGATCAGCGACGTTCGCTCCGATTTATAAAGCTTTTTCTGACCGGTGTGATGATGCGTGCGAAGACTGGTGTCGCTCGCGGAGGCCCAGTTAAGGAAGCGTGTCACAACAGTTCCCGCATAGTCATAGCGTTTCGGCGAGTGCGCCCATTTCGTCCGCCACTGCCGAATTTCGCCGACAGATTCGACTTCCTCAAACATCGCGATGGGATCAGGTCCGAATTCGGACTCGAAGTCGTTCAGAAAAGAAATGTAGTCCGTTTGCGTACGCGGCTTCAGCTTCACGAATTCTGCGGAACTACGGTAGCGTTCAAGAACTGCGCGCACAGATTTCGGATCAACCGTGCGGCGCAGTCGAGTCCCTTTCTCTGCCTGCTGATATGCAGACACGTAGCGGGGATCGCCCTCTCCGAACTCCATATCATTTGACCAGAATTTCGGCCCACCCCGGTAGACGTAGTGGTATTCACGACGCGTCCCATCACTAAGGCGTTTCGTAACGCGGTGTACCCCGCGGATATATGTCTTGTTACGTGCGTGCATTTCGGCGAATCCTGCTTTGCTCTGTGAAACTCAGTTCGTGGTCGTTCTTCGGCTCGTTCCGGGAGGTGGGCGAATGATCAATTCCATGCGCGGCGTCGATCCGCGCGCGGACATGTACTGGATCGTAAACGTTCTTTCGGCCGGGTACGGTTTTGATGCCAAGTTGCCGGCACCAAGCGCGAAATCCGCTGGTGACTCCGTCATAACACATCAACTTTGCCAGCTCTTCGCCGGTCAAAAGGCGGAGCTGAACGCCGTTGACATGCGGGAGCCCGGAACGATCGCTGCGCACGTCCTCATACTGTCCGGAGAGGCGCGATGTGCGCTCCGGGAAGTTAGAAAGTGAGGTTTTTGCGTGCGTTTCGTTCATGGTTCCGGCTTGTTTGTTCCGCCCTTTCGGACGGTTCGTCTTCTCGATTTTTGCGAAGACTATGCGCCGGTTTTTGCCCCGCAAGGGCAGCCGGGGGAAATCGCCCCCGGGCCGGCTCTCTCAAGAGCCTGTTATGAAATATTTTTTCCTAAGAACTTCCTGCCGGAACAGGCAGATAGGTCCGATCCTGGCGGTCGCGATGATGCGAATAAATTTTCTCAAAATCATCTCCGAAAGCAGGCATCTGGGTGGGTAGAACTGCGTGAATGGGGCCGGAGAGGCCCGCGATTGGCTGGCCGATCGCGGCGCCCCTTCTATCCATTCAGGTACAGTGTTGATGCGCCATCCGCGTTTCAAGAGCATTCACGATTCCCACTCCCCCACCCTTTGGCTCGTATGTGAGATCTGACTGAATCCGGATTATCTAATTCTGAAAATTTTATTCCCCCGGCGTTGAAACGCCGCGCCCGCGCTGCCAGTTTACATCGCATGAAGATTTTTGCGCCGACCCTGCAGATACTCTGAGACCTCCGCGTCGGCGGAGCGGTCGGGCTGCCGGCAGATGATAATCGCCGCGCCCGATCATGACAGACGCCTTTTCCAGTCTCTGCAGGTCGGATCTCATGCATCGCTATCGCCAACTTACGACGCTGAAGCAGCGTCTCCGCACTCTTTCTTCCGCCTACGGCGTTTATGAAGCCCTGAGCTGGCTCGCCGCCCTGATCTCGAGCACGGCCGCAGCGCTTGCGGAGCTCTTCGCATGAGTGCCCGCGACATGAAGCGCTACGGCACCTACTGGCTGCTTGGATGGCCCGATGATGTGCATCGCTCCTCCGATCTCGCGCAAGTTGACATCGCGCGCCGCGTCCGCCGTGGCTTGGAGCTGACACCGCAAATGCTGCGTCTCGCCTGGCGGCATCGTCGGGACGTGCATCTGCGCGCAAAGCACGAGGCAGCGCAGCGGCTTGCGCTCTATTTTTGCGGAGGCAACTGCGAGACGTATGCGTCGTACCTGTTGACCGCGACACAGCGCTGGTCGTTAGAGAAATGCGTGCTGGCGATGCGCCAAGCGCGTCGGCAAGCGACGAATGCTCATTATGACGGACAACGCTTCGCGCCGACGATCGCGCGCCACCGCGCGATGATCCTCGAGCCCCAAGAAGAAGATGAGTCCCGGACAGCCGAGCTCCTGGCTCGCTGTATCGATACGAGCGTAGACCGCGTGCGCATTCACACCTATCGCTCGCTCGATCGATCTTCCCGCAGCGATGCGAAAGCACGGGACCGTGACGCGCTGCGCACCGCGCTCTGCGAGCCTATAACGCTTGCGGGCCCGAAGGATCGACACAAATGCGATGAGGTCTTTGCACAGCTATATCTTGAAAGCCCGTGGCTTGCCGAAGCACTCACCTACCTCTGGCGTGCCGCGCGCGTTAATGTCGAGAAGTCCGGCACGTTTGTTCTCCCGCCGCTCGTCCTCGCGGGCCCGCCCGGATGTGGCAAGACACACCTTGCAGAGCGCCTCGGCGAAGTCTCAGGCTGCGCACCGCTGCGGCTCGACATGAGCAGCATCACGGCGAGTTTTATTGTGACGGGCGCGGAATACACGTGGGCGAGCGCGAGCGCGGGACGACCGATCGAGCATATCGCGGAGACACAGATCGCGAACCCGATCGTGATCCTCGACGAGATCGACAAGCGCGCGCATGGTGCGAATGGCGGCGATGCAGCCACCGCGCTGTTACCGCTGCTCGAGCGCTCGACCGCGGCCGCGTATCAATCGCCGTACCTCGAAGCGCCCGTGGATCTCAGCCACGTGTCTTGGATCCTCTGCGTCAACGATGTCGCGTGCCTGCCTCGCCCTCTGCGAGACCGGGTCCGTGTCGTGCAGTGCCCGATGCCGGAAGGCGCACATTTGCGCGACCTCGTCGCGCGCATCCTCGGCGAGGATGTCGATCCGGCGATCCTCGAGACAGCAACCGACGCGGTCGCAGGCGGTCGTTCGCTGCGCTGGCTGTCCCGCCTTGCCGATCAGCTCCGCGCGATCGCTGACGCGCCCGTCCTGCACTGACCAGGGCTGCCGCGAATGCGGGGCTTGTGAGGGATCTAGTCCCGCCGTTCCCGGTGTTCCCGGCGCTCCAGCGCAGCAGCCCCCAAAGACACCACCTCTCACAGTTTGTGAAAAAGATTAGGAAAAGCAGCCGCATGGACTGCTTTCTTGAAATTTTGGAGCGGGAACGTGGGAACAGATATTTGGGGTTTGGGGCCGTTTTTAAGGTTATCCACACAAAGCCGGCCTGAACCGAAGGCCGACCCCTTGGCGCTTTCAGATTTTGCGATTCTATTGAGAGGACACGCAGCTGAAAGAGCGGCCGGGTCGCTGACGCCACATCAAACCGACCCGGCCACATGCCTTCTTTTAGCAAACTCTCACAGCCAATCGCCGCAGGCAAGCCTGTCGGCGCACCAAGGAGATTTGCCATGACGCAGTCTTGCGCGTCCACCCTCACCCGGTCCCTTTTGGGGCCTGACATCTTTGGGGCGGTCAATGCTGCCGCCCTGCCCCGCCTCGAGACCCTTTGCCGGACCTGGGCGCCCGGCGGCGTGACGCGCGGTGCGGAATACCTCGCGCTCAACCCTACTCGCAACGACCGCTCGATCGGCTCGTTCTGCGTTAATCTGCGGACGGGACGCTGGGCGGATTTTGCGACCGGTGATGCCGGCGGCGACCCGATCGCGCTTTATGCCTACCTGCATGGGCTCAAGCAGATCGACGCGGCGCGTCGGCTTGCCCTCGAGCTGGGGGTGGCGACATGATCGATACGACCGTCCGTGCCCCGATCCCTCTCATTCATGAGCTCTCGCCTGACGCAACCCGTGTTGTGCCGATGCCGACCGACACCGCGCTGCCCGATCTCTCGCGCGACGCGTCTTGCGTGGCAACCTACACTTACCGTGATGCAACCGGCGGCATTGTCGGGCTTGTGGCGCGCTATGAGCGGAGCGACCCCAAGACGACCAAGGGCATGAGCAAGTTTTATCGTCAGGTCACGCTCTGGCGTGATCCCGAGCGCGGGCTTGTGTTCGCGTGGCGCGGCATGGGCCCCAACCGGCCGCTCTATCGCCTGACCGACCTCCTCGCGCGGCCGGAAGCGTCTGTGATCATCAGCGAGGGCGAGGCCTGCGCTGACGCAGTCGCTGCAGCGTTCTCGCAGAATGTGAGCGTCTCCTGGTCCGGTGGGAGCAACGCTGTCTCCAAGACGGATTGGTCGCCGCTTGCGGGCCGCGATGTCATCCTTGTGCCCGATCATGATGACGCTGGCAAAAAGGCCATCGATGCGATCGAAGATATCCTCCGCAATGCGCGCGGCACTCGGATCCGGAGGCTCGACATCGCACGGATCGGCTCGGCCGTGTCCGGCGATACGCCGCCCGGCTATGATATCGCGGACGCCATCGCGGACGGGCTCGATGGGAGGGCGCTGCGCGCGATGATCGAAGAACAGCGCGACCTCCTGACCGAGGTGGATCTTCCCGCCGAAACGCCGGCCGGCCCGGACGCAGCTGCGGACGAGGCGGCCGCCGACGGGACCAACCCGATCGAGACGTATTTGCAGGATACCTGGCAGACGGGCCTCACCCTGCCCGACGGCTTCTCCATCGACAAGACCGGAATCTACAAGCTCATCATCTCCGCGAAAGGAGAGCTCCAAAAGGAGTTTGCGGGATCGCCGATGCTCGTCGTCGGCCGCACGCGGACCGGCCGGGCCGGCGCGGGCTGGGGCTATCTCGTCGTCGTGATGACGCCGCTTGGCGACTGGGAGATTCTCGTCGTACCTGGACGTCTCCTTGCGGGGGACGGCCGCGAATTCCGCGAGCTTTTGGCCGAACTGGGCTGCGTCTGTCCTCAGAGTCGCGCCGGCCGGCAGGCACTGGCGGAATATGTCGGCCATGCGCAGACCTCGGAGATTGTCGAGGTGGTTACGCAGCCCGGCTGGCACGGCGACAGCTATTGCTTCCCGGACAGGGTCATCCAGCCGTCGGGCTCGACGCGGCGCTTGATCCTCGATCTCGGCGAGATGGATCACAAGATGAGCTGCCACGGCGATCCCGAGGCCTGGCAGCGCCTCGCGGCCCTGGCGGTCGGCAATTCGCGGCTCGCCTTCGCGCTCTCCGTCGCCTTCTCCGGCTATCTGCTCGAGCTGCTCGGCGAAGAAAACGCCGTCATCCACATCTACGGCCTCTCGTCGCGGGGCAAGACGACCATCATTTACGTCGCCGGTAGCGTGGCAGGCGGCGGCGGCCAGAGTGGCAACACGCATACGTGGCACGCTACCACGAATGGCCTCGAAGGGATCGCGGCGCTCCACAACGACAACGTGCTCGTCCTCGACGAGATCAAGCAGGTCGCGCCGGACGAGCTGGGCGACGTGATCTACATGCTCGGCAACGGCAGCGGAAAGGCTCGCGCGGACAAGACTGGCAAAGCGAGGCCCGCGCACGGGTGGCGCGTCCTCGCCCTCTCCTCGGGAGAGGTCAAGATCGGGCAGCACATGGCCTCCGGCAAGCTCGGAGCGCGCGGACGGCTGCTCGGCGGCGTCACCGCCCGCGCGCTCGACGTGCCGATCGAGACGATGCCCGGATCGGGCCGCACCTACGAAAATCTCCATGGGTTCGAGAGCGAAGCCGCTCTTTCGGATCATCTCGCTCGTGAGGCGGCGCGCAGCTACGGTCATGCCGGGCCGGCATTTGTGGAGCACCTGGTGGAAGACCGCGATGCGGCCGTCGCGATCGCAAGGCAAATGGTCGACCGGTTTGTCGCGCAGGTCCGCCGCGAAGATGACGATGCGCAGGTCAGCCGTGTCGCCCGCCGGTTCGGGACGGTTGCTGCGGCCGGGAGCCTCGCGACGAGCTATGGCGTCGTGCCCTGGCAGAGGGACACGGCCTACGAAGCCGCGCTCGCATGTTACGAGGCGTGGCGGCGCGAACGGGGCACGAATGCATCTGAGGACGAGACCGATGCGATTCGCCTCCTGCAGCGGTACTTCGAGAGCCATGGCGGGAGCCGGTTCGAGACGATCAGCTCTCCTCGTGGCAGCACGAAGGCAAGCGAGGACGAGATTCCCACTCGGCTCGAGGATCGCCCGGTCCATGCGCGCTGCGGTTACCGCGCGTTCCTCCCCGGCCCGGACGGCAATGCGCACACCACGTATTACGTCACGCCCGAGGCCTGGCGGACGGAGATCTGTGATGGCCGGGATGCGGAATTCGTCGCACGGGTCGCCCGCAAGTATGGCGCGCTCATCCCTGGCGAGTCAGGCCGGCTGCAGAAGAAGCAGCGTTTGCCGGACTACCCGGGCGGCACCCGCGTCTACGCGATCCAGCCCGACAAGCTGCCCTGAACACCCAAACCGGCGGGCCGGATCATCCGGCCCGCCGGTACACCTGCCGCATTCGCGGCGTTATCATCTGAAAGGAAACACGATGTACTGCATCATTGCCGCGCGGCACGCGCTCCCGAACCTCGCCACCAACCCTGCCGACGAGTATGACCGCGCCGTCGTCATCCCGGTGACGGAAGGCCCGACCGAGAACACCCCGTCTATTGGCGAATGCCTGTACACCCTGGATGGCTACGAGTTCGTTCTGCTCGGGTGCTTCCCTGACGTTGATGAGGCTTGTTTGGAGATGGACGCCGCATTCTCCGCTTGCTCGACGCGCATCGCGCCGGATGATTGGTTCATGCCGGTTTTGCCTGCCACCCGGATCCTTGCGGCACGCCGCGCACTGCCCCTGACCGAGCTGAGCCACCGGGACACCGCCGTTTACACGCGGAGCGCCGCTGAAAACCTTCACCTTGCTCCCCTGTCCGATGCCGAGCTCGAACAGGTCGCCAGCCACGTCCACGCCGTGGCAGAGCATGATGGCTTGAGCCTCCACCTCGGGGCCACGATGGAGACGCTGGAGGACTTGCGGCGGCTGTAGTTTGAGGCACCGCGATCACGAATGTGCCGGCCCGGCGCTCTACGGGCCGGCAATTGCGCTGTTCTTCGGCTTTAATCTAGCTGCACCTAGGGCCTCGCGGTGAGATCGACCCTGATGGTGACGGCCGCGACGCTTTGAGGGCATGGCTCACCGCTTTGTCTAGGGACCGAACCGGACAATCAGCGATCCGCGCTGCCTCAACGCCTAGTCATATGCCCGCAAGTCGGTGGTCTGGCAGGTCGGCTTCGGCGTTCCGCTCATTCTGCTTAGCCCGCCTTTTGGGTTCGCGAGATGCATTTTTTCTGGAAAGAGCAACAACAACGATGCATGCGGAAAAACTGGCCTCCCGGCCGGCAGATAGATAAGGCTGGCCGCGCAACCATCAGCAGAACAATCAACGCGAGTTTCCATGGCCCCACAGTCGAGCGCCGAAGCACAGCCTCTTCACGTCATGCTGACCGTGAATGCTGCCTGGAACATCTGGAACTTCCGACAGCCGATTCTCAAGGCGCTGCTCTCTAAGGGCCATCGCGTCACCGTGCTGGCGCCGGCGGATGACAGTGTGCCAAAGCTCCAGGAGATGGGCTGCAGGGTCCTGCCGCTGGAGATGTCGGCTAAGGGGCTGAACCCGCTCGAAGGGCTGCGCTTGCGCCGCACCTGTGTTCGCGCCTTCCGGCAGGAGCGTCCCGACATCGTGTTCAGCTACACGATCAAGAACAACCTGTTCGGTGCCATGGCGGCGCGGACATGCAGTTTGCCCTTCCTGCCTAATGTCACCGGGCTGGGCACAGCGTTCCTCTCTGGAGGGGCGCTCCAGCGGGTGGCGGAGGGCCTCTATCGCCATGCCTTCCGGTCGCTGCCGACGGTCTTCTTTCAGAACGAGGATGACAGGGCGCTGTTCCTTTCCCGCCGGCTGGTGCGCGAAGAGCAGACAGAGGTGCTGCCTGGCTCCGGCATCGACCTTGAGCGTTTCGCCGCCGCGCCTTTCCCCGAGGGGCCGGAGACGCGCTTCTTGATGGTCGCCCGGCTGCTGCGCGACAAAGGCGTGCGCGAATACGTTGAGGCGGCGCGGATGCTCAAGGCCGAGGGCGCGCAGGCGCGCTTTCAGATCCTCGGCGCGACCGATTCCGAGAACCGCACCGCCATCTCCCGCGAGGAGCTGGCGGAGTGGGAAGCAGAGGGCGTGATCGAACACCTCGGCACCGCGCCGGACGTGCGCCCCCACATCGCCTCGGCTCATTGCATCGTGCTACCGTCCTACCGCGAGGGCGCGCCGCGCACGCTGATCGAGGCGGCGGCCATGGCGCGCCCCCTGATCGCGACGGATGTGCCCGGTTGCAAGTCGGTGGTCGACCATGCAGCGAACGGCCTTCTTTGCAAGGTGCGCAGCGGAGCGAGCCTGGCCGACGCATTCCGTCGCTTTCTGGCGATGGACACAGGCGAACGGCGCGAGATGGGCCAAACGGGCCGGGCCAAGATGGCCGCCGAATACGACGAGGGGCTGATCGTGGCCGCCTACGAGCGCGCTATGGTGCAGATGATCGGCCGCGGAGTCTGATAGACACGGGCTTCTTTATCCTGTCGAAGCTGGCCGGCGCGCTGCTGCGGCCCGACACCTGGATCGTGATCGCCTTCGCGGTCATCCTACTGTCCCTCGCCACGAACAGGCGCCAGCTCGGCCTGTGGGTCTCGGGGCTGGCCTTCACCGGGGTGTTGCTGCTGGCTGTACTGCCCCTTGGCGATCTCTTGCTGCGCCCGATCGAGACACGCCACGCAGCAGAGCCGCGGCTGGATGACGTGCAGGGCATCATCCTACTCGGTGGCGGCGAGGATGCGCGGGCCAGTGCCTTCTGGGGCCAGTTGCAGCGCAACGAGGGCGGCGAGCGCTATACGGCAGCATTGGCCCTTGCACGGTTGTATCCAGAGGCCCGGCTGCTCTTCACCGGTGGCAGCGGCGCGCTGCGCGATGCTGGCGGCACCGATGTAACCGAGGCTGCGATGGCCGAATGGTTCTTCCTGCGCCAGGGCCTCGCGGCGGAGCGCATGCTGTTCGAGAGCCGCTCGCGCAACACAGCCGAGAACGCCCGCCTCGGCCTAGCCCTCGCGGAACCTGCCCCCGGCGAAAGCTGGGTGCTCGTCACCAGGGCCTTTCACATGCCGCGCGCCATGCGCAGCTTCGAGCAGGCAGGCTGGGCCGGGCTTGTCGCCTGGCCGGTCGATTATCGCACCGGCAACTTCAGAGATCGCATCGGCTGGAACCTGACACGCAACCTCGATGTGCTCGCCATCGCCGTGCGGGAGCGCGTCGGGCAGATCGCCTACGGGATGACAGGCCGATAGGTTGACCAAGCCCTTCGCGGATCGTCTCGCGCACGAGCTGCAGAAAACAGGCTGACAATGGGTCAAATTTCTTGCAATGCGGCAACGCAGCATTTACCGTTCAAAATTGAACGATATGTCTCTGACCTGTCATAACTTGAAATCGCGCTCTGCAGGAGATGGCCCGGCCAGCTCTTGTGCGGTAGCCGTTCCCTGCCCTGCCTCGGTGACGCTCGCATGACAGATCGACGTGAATTCATGAAGGAAGACATGCGGTTCCGCATCCTCAAAATACTCGATAACAGCCCCGAGATGAGCCAGCGCGACCTTGCCCGCGCGGTCGGCATCAGCCTCGGAAGCGTAAATTTTCAGCTTAAGGCGTTGGTCGACAAGGGTTTGGTCAAATTAGGCAATTTCTCGGCTAATCCCGACAAACGCCGGTACTCATACATTCTGACCCCGCGCGGAATTGCCACCAAGACCTCCCTCACCCGCCGGTTTCTTGCGAGGAAGCGGGCGGAATACGAGGCGCTGCGGGCGGAGATCGAGGCGCTTCAAAGCGAAGTCGACGGCGAGCCCACCCCATCAGAATGAGCACCCAGACCGACATGCGAAAAGTCCTCATCACCGGCACCGCCGGCTTCATCGGCTTCCACCTGGCGAAGCTTCTTCTGGCCGAGGGCTTTCGCGTTAAGGGCTACGACGGGATGACCGATTACTACGATGTCACCCTCAAGCAGCGCCGGCATTCCATGCTGCTGCAGAACCCGAATTTCTCGGCCAAGGAGGGTATGCTGGAAGATCAGGCAAGCTTCGATGCGTTGGCAGACGAGTTCCAGCCCGATGTGATCGTCCACCTCGCCGCCCAGGCCGGGGTGCGCTACAGCCTAGAAAATCCGCGCGCCTATATCGACGCCAATGTCATTGGCACCTTCAACGTGATGGAAGCCGCCCGCCGGCTTGATGTGAAGCACTTGCTGATGGCTTCTACCTCCTCAGTCTATGGCGCCAACGAGGAGATGCCCTTCACCGAGACCGAGAAGGCCGACACGCAGCTGACCATCTATGCCGCGACCAAGAAGGCGAACGAGTCGATGGGCCATTCCTACGCGCACCTGTGGGACCTGCCGACGACGATGTTCCGCTTCTTCACGGTCTACGGCACGTGGGGGCGGCCAGACCTGGCGCTCTACAAGTTCGTCGATGCGATCCTCGATGATCGGCCGATCAACATCTACAACCAAGGCGACATGTATCGCGATTTCACCTATGTCGACGACCTGGTGCGCGGCATCCGCCTGCTGATCGACGCGGTGCCCGAGCGGCCCGCCACGCGCGACGACATTCCCAAGTGGGACTCGCTATCACCGGCCGCGCCATTCCGGGTCGTAAACATAGGCAACTCCGAAAAGGTCCGCCTGCTTGACTTTGTGGACGCCATCGAAGAGGCGCTCGGGAAGAAAGCGGTACGCAATTACATGGAGATGCAAATGGGCGACGTGCCGGCCACCTGGGCCGATGCGACTTTGCTGCAGGAATTGACCAGCTACCGGCCTCGGACTGATTACAAAGACGGAATTGCGAAGTTCGTGGCGTGGTTTCGGGAGTATTACGGTAAATGAGTGGGTTGAGCGGCTCGGAGCGACTGCGACTGCGGCTCAAGCAGCTCGAGCATTTGCGAGCACTGCGCAAGGCCAATGCCTTTTACGTTAGACGCTTCCTGCCGAACCCGTTCGAACAGGTTCTTAGTCCAGCCGGCATGGCGAACCGCGAGTTTATCTTCATCCACGTGCCCAAGACAGCCGGGACGTCGATTACAAAGGCTTTCGAGAAGAAAGCGCTCCACATTCCGCTGGCGCGCTACTACGCGGTCGACCCGGAAAGGGCCGATGCGACCCTCAAGGTGGCCGTTTGCCGTGATCCGGCCGAGCGTCTCCACTCGGCCTTCAACTACCATCATTCGTCGATTGGCGTGAACGCTTCGGCAGACGTCCGTTGGGCCGAGGAGACGCTTGGGCAGTATGCGGGGTTCAAAGAGTTTCTCGAGGACCTCCAAGACGCAAAGCGGCGGCGCAAGTTTATGATGTGGCCGCACTACAGACCCCAAATCGACTGGCTTGTGAGCGAGCCCGGCGGACCGGTCTCGATCGATCTTCTGGGTAGGTTCGAGGAGCTTCCCGATTTCCTGTCAACCTTGTCACACAATGTCGGCCAACCGATTTCAATCGGCCACGACCGCAAGCCGCGCATGGAACGGAAAAGCTTGCAGCTCGATGCGGGTCAGAAAGCGCTGATTGCCGACATGTACGGGGCAGACTACGAGTACTTCGGATACCGGGCCTACTGAGAGACTGTGGGTCATCACGCCTGAACACCAAGAGATAGCAGAATGCCAGAGACCTCATCCCAGTCGCCGATCGCGGTTATCGGCCTCGGCTATGTCGGGCTGCCCCTTGCGGTAGAGTTCGGCAAGATCCGCCCCACCGTGGGGTTCGACATCAACCAGGCGCGGATCGCCGAGCTGAAAAACGGCCACGACCGCACGCGAGAGACCTCGGCCGAGGAGCTGGCGTCCGCCACGCAACTCTCCTTCGCCGCCGACATCTCCGACATCGCCGATTGCACGATCTACATCGTCACCGTCCCCACCCCGATCGACTCGCACAAGCGGCCCGATCTGACGCCGCTCATCAAGGCCTCCGAAACCGTCGGCAGCGTCCTGAAGAAGGGCGACATCGTGATTTACGAGAGCACGGTCTACCCCGGCGCCACCGAGGAGGATTGCGTGCCCGTGCTCGAGCGCGTCTCTGGCCTGACGTTCAACGAGGATTTCTTCTGCGGCTACAGCCCCGAGCGCATCAACCCGGGCGACAAGGAGCACCGGCTGCCGAACATCAAGAAGGTGACCTCCGGCTCCACGCCCGAGATCGCCGAGACGGTCGATGCGCTCTACGCCGAGATCATCACCGCGGGCACCTACAAGGCCGCGAGCATCAAGGTGGCCGAGGCCGCCAAGGTGATCGAGAACACCCAGCGGGATCTGAACATTGCGCTGGTGAACGAGCTGGCGATCATCTTCAACAAGATGGATATCGACACCGAGGCTGTGCTCGAGGCGGCGGGGACGAAGTGGAACTTCCTGCACTTCCGGCCGGGGCTCGTCGGCGGGCACTGCATTGGCGTAGACCCATATTACTTGACCCACAAGGCCGAGGCGATGGGCTACCACCCTCAGGTGATCTTGGCGGGGCGACGGATCAACGACGGGATGGGGGCTTATGTCGCAGGGCAGATGGTCAAGGCGATGATCCGTAAGAGCATCACCATTAGGAGCGCACGCGTTCTGGTCATGGGGCTGACCTTCAAGGAAAACTGCCCTGACCTGCGCAACACCCGCGTTGTCGATGTTGTGTCCGAACTGCAAGACTACGGCATCACGGTGGATGTTTACGACCCGTGGGTCGATGCCGACGAGGCGATGCACGAATACGGAATTAGGCTCTGCGAAAATCCGGAGGAGGCGACATATGACGGGGTGATCCTTGCAGTCGCCCATAAGGCGTTTCGCGACAGTGGAATTGCCTTTTTGCGCAGCCTCGCGCGTAGTGCGTCCGTCTTTTGTGATTTGAAAAGCGTGTATCCCCGTAACGAGAGCGACCTAAGGCTGTGAAGTCGATGGCAGGTGATCCGCCAGTGGATGGTCGCCCTGGTCGCGGACCGAAAAATGGGCTAAGGGCGCAGTTGATGCGGGGCGGTATCGCGGGCCTTGCGGTCCGCTCGGGATCGATCATTGCCGGCTTGATCGCATCGGTCACGCTTGCGCGGCTTCTAGGGCCTGAGACTTACGGGGTTTACGCCTTCGTCTTTTCCCTGATCACGTTGATTGGACTGCCGGTCAAGATGGGGTTGCCCACCTTGATCCTGCGCGAGACCGCCCGGGCGGACCAGGCTGATGATGGCGCCCTGATGCGGGGTATCTGGCGCTGGTCGGATCGTGCCATGGCGCTGATGGCCGCGGTGGTGCTGGGTTTGACCGGCCTCTATCTCTGGTTAATTTCGGGTATCGAAACGCCGCACATGGCGGCATTGCTCTGGGCCTTGCCACTGGTGCCGTTGATCGGCTGGGCCCAGGCCCGCAGCGCGGCGATCCGCGGGCTGCGACGTGTGGCGCTTGGCGCCGCTCCTGATAAGGTCGTCCGCCCGTTGCTGCTCGCCGCCGCAGTCGTCCTGGCGGCCTGGACCCTGAGCGCGCCGCTCAGCGCGGCGCAAGTCTTCGCGATCCATGCAGGGGTCGCGGCCATCGCCCTGCTGTTCGCGAGCGTGATCCTGAAACGGGTCGCGCCGCGCCACGTGGCGGCCGAGACGCCCCGCACCCAACCGAGGGCATGGATCGCGGCGATCCTACCTTTAGCGGCCATCGCCGGTCTTCAGGAGATCAGCCACAACACTGATATACTCATGTTAGGCGCGCTGGCATCGGACGCTGATGTCGGCCTTTACCGCGTCGCGCTCTCGGGGGCGAACATCGCGCTCTTCGGCCTGACGACGGCCAATCTCGTGCTGCAGCCCTACTTCGCGCGCGCCTGGGGCGCCGGGGACCATCGCGCGCTGCAGCGGCTGGCCACCGTTGGAGCGCGGATTTCTGTGCTCTCGACGCTGCCGATCCTCGGGCTGTTCTGGTTTGGAGGCATCTGGCTTCTGGGGCTTATCTTCGGCGATGCGTATGCAGGTGCGTTCTGGGCCTTGATCCTGCTGTGCATCGGGCAAAGCTTCAGCGCCTTTTTCGGCTCGGTCGGCAGTCTTCTGACGATGTCCGGCCGGGAATGGGTCGCCCTAAGCGGGCTCGGGGTTTCGACTTTGGTCAATGTCGGGCTGAACTGGCTCCTCATCCCGATATACGGCATCGAAGGCGCCGCCTTTGCCACCGGGCTCTCGATGATTGCGTGGAATGTCGGACTTTGGGGAGCGACCTGGATCCTGCTCCGCATCGACAGCTCTGCGCTTGGTCTGCGGCGCACACCGCCTGCATCCCTTGGACCGAGGGCGGGCTCATGACGGTAAACGACACATCGACGGCACGGCAGAGCGAAAGCGCGACGCTGGTGCCGGGCGGATCGCCGGCGCCCAACCTCTATATTCTTGGCGCACCGAAATGTGGCACGACGGCGTTGGCACAGTGGCTGGGCGAGCATCGCATGATTCATGCGCCCACAGTCAAGGAGCCGCATCATTTCTCGAGCGAGTATTGCCTGACCCCCGATCGCGACGCGTATGGGCGCAACTACCGCAACTGGTCCGACGAGACCTGGGCAATTGATGCCTCGGTCTGGCAGTTGTATTCGCCAAACGCTGTTCCCAACATCCTGCGCGAGCGCGCTGATGCCCGCTTTGTCGTGATGCTGCGGAATCCGATGCAGATGATCCCGTCTATGCACCGGCAACAGATCTACAACGGCAATGAACTTGAGCCAGATCTTCGCAAGGCGCTGGCGCTGAGCGACAGCCGGCGCGCGGGCGAGGGAGCGCGGGTTCTGCCAGGCTACCCGCCCGATCATCTTGCCTATTACCATTCCTGCGCCCTTGGATGGCAGATCGCGCGCTTCATGGCGACCGTCGATGAACGTCAGCGGCATATCATTCTCTATGACGACTTCGCGGCATCGCCGGATCGCGTGCTCAGACAGGTCTATGACTTCATCGGGCTGGAGCCAACGATGCCGTCCGGGTTTGAGCGCGTGAACGCAGCGAAGGTTCGCCGTCTTCCGGAGCTCGACCGGTTCGTCAAATCGGTCGGGCAATGGAAACACCGTCAGGGAATCTCGGTCCGGTTCGGTTTCCTGTCTTGGTTGCGCAAGGTCAACCGTGCGGAAAAGGCCGTCGATCCGCTCGATTTCGACATCCGGGCTTCGATCCGGGCGAGGCTGGCGGACGACGTCACGCAACTTGGCGATTGCCTCGGAAGAGACCTGTCGCACTGGCTCGACGCGCCCGGCGGACCGACGTGACTGTGCCCGGGCAGCGCATATCCATCCTTTTGCCCGACCTTCGGGGCGGGGGAGCCGAGCGGATCAGTATCGTGCTCGCCCACGAATTTGCCCGCGCAGGGCATCAGGTCGAGTTTGTTCTGCGGCAAGCGAGGGGCGAGTTGCTCGACGAAGCGCGGCAGAGCTTTTCGGTCGTGGACCTCGACACCGCGCGCGTGCGCAGTGTTCTGCGAAAGCTCGTCACCTATCTCAGACAGCGGCAGCCCGACGTCCTGCTCGCCGCCATGTGGCCCTTGACCTGCATCGCGCCGGTCGCCTCGCGTCTGGCCGGGCTGCGCTGCAAGGTGCTGGTGTCCGAGCACGGTATCCTCTCCGCGCAGTACAAGGACTGGGGCGCGGCGCATAGGATTGCGCTGAGGGCGACCACCGGTCTTGGCTACCGCCTTGCCCATCGCCGCATCGGTGTGTCTGACGGGGTGGCGCGGGATATGGCCGGACTTTCGTCGATGGCGCCGGACCGGTTCGACACGATCTACAATCCCGTGCCCCCGCGCGCCGAGCCTTCCGAAGCGGCGATCGCCGCGGCCGAGGCGCTTTGGAATGCCCCTCCGGGCCAGCGGCTGGTGACAGTCGGCACGATGAAGGCGGTCAAAAACCATCCGCTTCTGCTGAGGGCCTTCGCGCAGCTGCCGCGGCCCGGGGCGCGCTTGATGTTCGTGGGCGACGGCAGCGAGCGCGACGCGCTGGTGTCGCTCGCGCAAGAGCTCGGCGTGGCCGACAGGGTGATCTTCGCCGGGTTTCACCCCGACCCCAGCCCGTTCTACCGGACCGCCGATCTCTTCGCGTTGTCCTCGAACTACGAGGGATTCGGCAACGTCATCGTCGAAGCACTGTCCTGCGGGACCCCCGTAGTTTCAACCGATTGCCCGTCTGGGCCGAACGAAATCCTTGAGGGAGGCCGCTACGGTCGGCTGGTCCCGGTCGGTGATGAACAGGCACTGGCACAGGCGATGTCAGACGCACTCGCCGCACCTGTCGACCGCGACGCCTTGATACAAAGAGCCGCGGATTTCGCGCCGGCAATTGCAGCCCAGGGATATCTCGCATTATTGGACCTGACATGATCCAATCCTCTTACGCTGCCCTGTCGTGCAGGGGCGCACCAGATGCAGCGCCCTTCGATGCCGAGGCCCCATGACCCAAAGCGTTCTCTACATTTCCTATACCGGGCTGATGGACCCCCTGGGTCAAAGCCAGGTGCTGCAATATGTTCTTGCGCTCGGGCGTTGGGGCCATCGCATGACGGTGCTGAGTTTCGAGAAGCCCGACGCGCTGAACGACCGGGATCGGGTGGCGGCGATGCGCGCCCTGTGCGACGCGGCCGGCGTCGACTGGCGACCGCGTGTCTGGCACAACAAGCCCGTCGGGATCCTGGCCACGCTGTACGATCTGGCCGCAGGCCGACGGCAGGCCATCCGCATCGCCCGCGAGGTGGGCGCCGAGGTCGTGCATTGCCGCAGCTACATCGCCAGCCTCATGGGCCTCGCGGTCAAGCGCGCGACGGGGGCGAAGTTTGTCTTCGACATGCGCGGCTTCTGGCCCGACGAACGCGTCGACGGCAGCATCTGGTCGAAATCGGGCGCGCCCTACCGCGTCTTCAAGCGCGTCGAACGCAGCCTTTTTCTGAATGCCGATCACGTCGTGTCGCTGACCAAGGCGGGTGTGCGGGAATACGAGGCGTTTGACTATCTGAAGGGCAGGGCGCCGAATTCCACGGTGATCCCCACCTGCACCAACCTGGAAATGTTCAGGCCAGAGGACACCCCGCGCGAGGGGTTCACGCTGGGCTATGTTGGCTCTGTCGGAAGCTGGTACCTCTTTGACGAGGTCGCAAAAGCGGTCGCGCGGGCCTTTGTCCTACGCTCCGATGCACGCTTTCTGGTGGTGACCAAGGGCAACCACGATCTGGTGCGCAAGGCGCTGGACGCGGCCGGCGCCGATCCCGCGCGGGTCGAGATGCGCAGCGCGGACTTCTCGGAGGTGGCCCACCAGATCGGCCGGATGGATGCCGGCCTCTTTTTCATCCGCCCGGCTTGGTCGAAACGGGCGTCCTGTCCGACCCGCATGGGCGAATTCCTTGCCTGCGGCAAGCCTTGCCTTGCGAATGGCGGTGTCGGCGACGTGGCCGAGGATATCCGCGAAACCGGCACGGGGATCGCGCTGCCGCCGATTGGCACCGAAACGGTCGACCTGACCGATCTTGACGCGGCGCTGCACCGCCTTTTCGCCATGGCCGAGGATCCCGGGATGGCGGCCCGCTCCCGCGCCGTGGCAGAAGAGCGCTTCTCGCTCGAGACGGGGGTGGCGGCCTATTCCGGGATCTACGCCCGCCTCGCCGGAGCCGCGGCATGACGCGCGTGCTGTTTCTGACCCGCTACCCGGTGGAAGGCGCCTCAAGCCGCTATCGCGTGCTCCAGTACCTGCCGCACCTGAAGGCGCAGGGCGTGCAGGCGGATGTCCAGAGCTTCATGGACACGCCCATGTACCGCCTGTCGCTTGCCCCGGGCCGGACCGGGAACAAGATCGCGGCGACGCTGAAGGCCACCGTCAGGCGCCTGTGGGCGCTGCGCCGCTGGCGGGACTACGATGCGCTTTACCTGCAGCGCGAATTGCTGCCCTTCGGCCCGCCGCTGATCGAGGCGGCGCTGAAGAAACGCGGCGCGGTGCTGTTCTTCGACTATGACGACGCGCTCTTCATCAAGAAGGCGTCGCGCTACAACCGGATCGCCACCGCGCTGCGCTCTGCCGATAAGACGCGCGACCTCTTTCGTCTGGTGCATTGCGTGGTCGCCGGAAACAACTGGCTGCGCGATGCCGCCCGCGAGGCCGGCGCCGCACGGGCCGTCACGCTCGAGGTGGCCGAGGACACGGGCCGTATCCCGATGCACGCTCCGCACGACAACGACACGCCGGTGACCATCGGCTGGCTGGGCTCGCCCTCGACCGTCAAGTACCTGCGCTTCATCGAACCGGTCCTGCAGCGGGTGGCGCAACGCTATCCGCAGGTCCGCTGGGAAATCATGGGCGGCAACGATTTCCGGATGGACGGGGTCGACTGGCAGCTCAGCGACTGGTCGCTCGACGGCGAGGTGGCGGCGCTTGGCCGGTTCGACATCGGGCTGATGCCGCTGCCGGCCGAGGATTGGGCAAAGGGCAAATCCGGCGGCAAGGCGCGCACCTACATGGCCGCGGGCATCGTTCCGGTCGTGTCGGCCATCGGATACAACACCGAACTGATCCACCATGGCGAAACCGGGTTTCTGTGCGAAACGCCCGAGGACTGGGAAACACACCTGGTGCGGGCCATCGAGGATGCGGATCTGCGCCAGCGTGTCGCCCTGGCGGCGCGGGCAGAGGTCGAGGACCGGTTCGATCCCGCCCTGATCGCGGCAAACATGGCAGCCTTGCTGAGGGATGTGGTGGACGATGTCGAAAAGCGCTGACGTCATCGTGCTGGGCCTGTCTCCGACGGGCCTTTACGCCGTACGCGAGGCGGCGCGGGCCGGGTATTCCGTGCTGGGCGTCGGCGCGCCCGGGGCGCCGGGGCTGTGGTCGCGGTACCTGTCGGATCGCATCGCCGCGGACACGGCCGAGGCCCGCGTGACCGCCATCCTGGACCGCGTTTCCGTTGGTGGCCCGAAGCCCGTGCTGATCGTCACGTCCGACCAGGATCTAGAGGCGGTCGTCGAAAGGGCAGAGGCGTTGTCCGGGCATGTCCATCTGCAAGGATCCTACACCGATGGCCTTGCCGGGCGGATCATGGACAAGGACAGTTTCTACCGGCTCTGCGACGCGCAGGGCGTCGCCTACCCGTCGCTCTGGCCGGCCCCCGTCACGGACGCGGCGGCGTATCGCGACCGCATCGCCTATCCCGCGATGATCAAGCCGGCCCGAATCCAAAGCGTGAAGCACCTGATGGCCGGGCAGAAGGGCTGGATCGTGCGCAGCGCGGCCGAGTTCGACGCCGTGCTGCCCCGGATCCCGCACGAGGCCGGCACGCTTCTGATGCAGGAAATCGTTCCCGGCCCCGAAAGCGACATCACCCTCTGGTGCGGCTACCTGGACCGGGACGGGCAGGTGCGCCAACGCTTTACCGCACGCAAGCTGCGCCAGTACCCCGCCGGCTTCGGGTCGGCCTCGCTGGTGCAGAGCGAACCCTGTCCCGAGACCGCCGAGATCGCCGAAGGACTGCTTTCGGCGCTTGGCTACCGGGGCATCGCGGCGGCCGAGTTCAAGCGTCATCCGGAAACCGGGGCGTTGAAGATCATCGAGGTGAACCCGCGCCCCTCGCTGTGGTTTTCGGTCTCGACCAGGGCGGGCGTGCCGCTGATCGAGACCGCCATCGCCGAGGCGCGTGGCGCGGCCCTGCCAGCGGCCGCCGCGCAGAAGAACGGCGTGCTCTGGCGCTACACCACCAAGGATCTCACCTCGCGGCTGTTTTACGCCCTGAACCGGGATTTCGTGCTGCCCGCCCCGGACACGGCGCGCAAGGCGCCGGTTACGGGCCGGGCGGATGTCACCGGCGCCTGGGACGATCCCGCGCCCGGTTTCGGAGAGCTGGCCACCTTCGCCGGCAAGCTGGCCGGACGCGTCACCGCCCGGGTCAGGGGCCGATCATGACCGGTTCGTTCGTCATCTCGCTGGATTTCGAGCTCATGTGGGGCGTGCGCGACCACCGGTCGGTGCAGGACTACGGCGACGCGGTGCTGGGCGGGCGCGAGGCCATCCCGCACATGCTGGCCCGCTTCGAGGCGGCTGGCGTAAGGGCGACTTGGGCCACTGTCGGGCTCCTGTTCGCGCGAAACCGTGATGAAATGCTGTCATTCGCGCCCAGAGACCGCCCGGCCTATGAAGACCCTGGCCTCTCCCCTTATGCGGATATCGAGAACCGCCTGATCGGAGAAAACGAACAAGCCGACCCGATGCATTTCGGTGCATCCCTGATCGACCGGATCGCAGAGACGCCCGGACAGGAACTCGCGACGCATACCTACAGCCACTACTACTGCTTGGAACCCGGCGCGGATGCGGACTCGTTCGAGGCAGACCTAGCCGCGGCCGCGGCGATCGCGGGACACTCAGGGCACAAGCTTCAGAGCATCGTCTACCCGCGCAACCAGATGTCCGAGGCGTTTATCGAACGGGGCGCAGGACAGGGAATTACCGCGTATCGGGGTGATGCCCGGGGCTGGCTCTACCGGCCCCGAGCCGACGCGGAGACGACCAGGCTTTTTCGGCTGGCGCGTTTCATTGACGGTGCCTTGCCACTTGGCCCCAAGCAAGTCGTGCAGCCCGACCACGACGGCCAGGCATGGAACGTACCGGCGTCACGCTTCTTCAGACCGTGGTCGAAGAAACTGGCTTTCTACCATGCTTTGCATATCCGCCGGATTGAAACCGAAATGGAGTTGGCCGCGCGGCAAGGAAGGTGTTATCACTTGTGGTGGCACCCCCACAACTTCGGCCGCAACACGACAGAGAACTTTGTCGGGCTCGACCGTGTGATCGAGTGCTTTAGAAGATGCAGCGACGAATTCGGCATGGTGAGCAGAACCATGCATGATTTCACCGTTTCGTAGTCGAACACAGGCCCTGCCCATCCATGTTTGTTTATCTTGGAATATACAGTGGTCTTGCGCTATCCGCGGTTGGAAACTACCGTCGGCGGAACACTGTCTTTTTCGTTTTGACGGCCGCCCTTCTCGTATGGTTCATGGGGTTCCGCTACGAGACTGGGTGTGACTATCTGGGATATCGGCACAGGTGGGTCCACTATTTTCCGCCAACCAGCCTGGCTCAGCTCTTTCAAGGCCAAGAAGCCGGCTTTGCTCTTCTGATGGGGTCAGTGAAGGCGTTAGGACTGGACTACACGTGGTTGAACGTGGCGGCGTCCGCGATCTTGGTGGCATGCTATACTCGTTTTGCCACTGCACATTCTTTCGCGCCCCTGATATTGGCGCTGCTTTTCCCTGTGATCATTATCCAGCTCGGCATGTCGGGAATACGTCAGGCGCTTGCTGGCGGTTTCTTGATGCTGTCCTTCAATGCTTTTTCCAGAAAAGAAAGACTTTGGACCGCTATCTGGATACTGATCGGGATGCAATTCCACGCCAGTGTCGTCATGTTCCTCCCCATCGCGCTGATCGCAGGCAGGCAGATCAACACACTAAGGTTGGCTGCAAGTCTTGCGATCTTGGGCCCGGTCGCAGGTTTACTTCTCGCAGATCGGTTTGAAACATACGAAAGTCGGTACATTGAGGGGGCGGTCACGTCGGGTGGGGCTATCATCAGATACGCGTTGATTCTTTTGCCGGTGCCGTTCTTTGTAACTTACCGTGCAAGCGTCAGAAGGCAGTTCCCTGACGTGTACCCGTTGCTCAAGATGGCTGCTTTGATTATCTTGGCATTGGCACCGCTGGCCGTCTTGTCCTCAATTGCGCTCCACCGGCTAAATTATTACGTCATGCCATTGTCAATTCTACTTCTTGTATATGTTGGAGCCATAGCATTCAGAAGAGCAAGGCAGGGCCATATACTCGCTGCGGGTGCCTATGGCGCTTACTCGCTCTTCTGGTTCATGGGGTCCAGTCATGCTCAGTCTTGTTACCTGCCCTATGAGAATACGTGGTTCCTTTGATTAGGTTCCAGCGATCCAAGCAGCCATCCATCCGCTTTTGCATATAACATTTCCGATGCCAATTTGATGGGAGTGAGATAATGATAGTTTCGATGACCAGATGCTACGGCCTCCGCCTCATCGAACCTCGTCGCTTCGGCGACCATCGGGGCTTCTTCGCTGAGACCTGGAACCGCCGCTCCTACAAAGACCAGTGCATCGCCATCGACTGGGTGCAGGACAACCACTCCCTCTCTGCCACGCCAGGCACCCTCCGCGGCATGCTTTTAGGCTCCGCCCCATGCGCGGGCCAAGCTGGTGCGCTGTGGCCGCGGCCGGCTCTTTGACGTGGTCGTTGATCTGCGCCGCGGGTCGCCGACCTTCGGGCGATGGGAAGGCTTCGAGCTCAGCGCCGAGAACGGCCAGCAGCTCCTGGTCCCCGCTGGCTTCGCCCATGGCTTCGTCACCCGCGAGCCGGAGACCGAGATCGTCTACAAGCGCTCCGACTACTACGCCCCCGAGGCCGAGGGCGCGGTGGCCTGGGATGACCCGGAGATCGGCATCGATTGGGGCCTCGGCGGAGCCGACCCGATCCTGTCGGAGAAGGACCGGGCCGCGCCACGCCTCGGGGATTTCGACACGCCGTTCACCTATCAAGAGGGCGGGGCATGAAGATCCTCGTCACCGGCGGGGCCGGGTTCATCGGCTCCGCCGTCGTGCGCCAGGCCGTGGCCGAGCGGCACGAGGTGGTGAACCTCGACGCGCTGACCTATGCCGCAAACCTCGAGAGCCTGGCCGTCGTCGCCGTCAGCCCGCTCTACACGTTCGAGAAGGCGGATATCCGCGACCGTCCGGCGCTCGACCGGATCTTCGCCACCCACAGACCCGATGCCGTCATGCATCTGGCGGCAGAGAGCCATGTCGATCGCTCCATCGACGGCCCCGGGCTTTTCATCGAGACCAACGTCACCGGCACCTTCAACCTGCTCGAGGCTGCGCGCGCCCACTGGCAGGATGTGGGCCGGCCTGAAGGCTTCCGCTTTCACCACATCTCGACCGACGAGGTCTATGGCAGCCTCGGACCGACCGGCAAGTTCACCGAAGACACGCCCTACGACCCGCGCTCGCCCTACTCCGCCTCCAAAGCCGCCTCGGATCACCTCGTTCGCGCCTGGGCAGAGACCTACGGGCTGCCGGTGGTGCTCTCGAACTGCTCGAACAATTACGGCCCTTTCCACTTCCCCGAGAAGCTGATCCCCGTCGTCATCCTGAACGCGCTGCATAGCCAGCCGATCCCGGTCTATGGCGCGGGGCGGAACGTGCGCGACTGGCTGTATGTCGAGGATCATGCCGACGCGCTCTTGACGGTCCTGCAAGACGGGGCCCTCGGGCGCAGCTACAATATCGGCGGGAACAACGAGCGCGCCAATATCGATCTTGTCCGGGATCTCTGCGCCATCCTCGACCGCTTGCGCCCGGACGCCGCGCCGCACGGCGATCTCATCACCTTCGTCGCGGACCGCCCGGGCCACGATCTGCGCTACGCCATCGACGCAAGCCGGATCCGGGACGAGCTCGGTTGGCAGCCTTCCGTCACCTTGCAGGAAGGCCTCGAGCGGACCGTGCGCTGGTATCTCGAGAACGAGGACTGGTGGCGTCCGCTTCTGAGCCGCGACGGCGTCGGAACGCGGCTGGGGATCGGCTCATGAGCATCCTGGTGTTCGGACGCTCGGGCCAGGTCGCAACCGAACTTGCGACATCGCCCGATGTCATCGCGCTCGGGCGCGCGGCCTGCGATGTGACCGACGCGGATGCCATCCGCGCCGCGATCGAGAGCCGTGCGCCCAAGGCCATCATCAACGCCGCCGCCTATACCGCCGTCGACCGCGCCGAGGCCGAGCCCGACGCGGCCGCGGCCCTGAACGCGCGTGCGCCCGCCGTCATGGCAGAGGTCGCCGCCGCGCGCGGCATTCCCTTCGTGCATATCTCGACCGATTACGTCTTCGACGGGTCGGGCGATGCCCCTCGCGCGCCGAACGCCGTGCCTCGACCCCTCAATGTCTACGGGGCCACTAAGCAGGACGGCGAAGAGGCGGTCCGCGCGGCGGGCGGCCCTCATGCCATCCTGCGCACCTCTTGGGTCTTCTCGGCGCATGGCGCGAACTTCGTGAAGACGATGCTGCGCCTTGGCGCGGAGCGGGACGCGCTGAGCATCGTCTCCGACCAGATCGGCGGGCCCACCCCGGCCCGCGCCATCGCCGAGGCCTGCCTCAAGATCGCAGCGCAGCTCTCTGACAACACGGAGCTTTCCGGCACATACCACGTCTCGGGCGCGCCGGATGTCAGCTGGGCGGACTTCGCCCGCGCGATCTTCGAAGCGGCTGGGCTCGATTGCACCGTGACCGACATCCCGACCTCGGCTTATCCCACCCCGGCGGCGCGTCCGCTCAATTCCCGTCTCGATTGCGCCGCGACCGCCGAGGCCTTCGGCATCGGCCGGCCCGACTGGCGCGCGCATCTCGATCTCGTTCTGAAGGAGCTCGCATGACACAGCGCAAAGGCATCATCCTCGCCGGGGGCTCCGGCACGCGGCTCTACCCGATCACGATGGGCGTCTCGAAGCAGCTCCTGCCGGTCTACGACAAGCCGATGGTCTATTACCCGCTCACGGTCCTGATGCTGGCCGGTATCCGCGAGATCTGTGTCATCACCACGCCCGAAGACCAGGCGCAGTTCCAGCGCACGCTCGGCGACGGCTCGCAATGGGGGATCAGCCTCACCTATATCGAGCAGCCCTCCCCGGACGGGCTGGCGCAGGCATATCTCCTTGCGCGCGACTTCCTGGATGGGGCGCCCTCGGCGATGGTGCTCGGCGACAACGTCTTCTTCGGCCACGGCCTGCCCGAGCTCCTCGCAGAGGCCGATGCGCGCACCACCGGCGGCACGGTCTTCGGCTACCGCGTCTCGGACCCCGAGCGCTACGGCGTCGTCGATTACGACGCGGACGGGCGCGTGACCCAGATCATCGAGAAGCCGCAGAAAGCGCCCTCGCCCTACGCGGTCACGGGCCTCTACTTCCTCGATGGCAGCGCGCCCGAGCGCGCCGCCACCGCAACCCCGTCGGACCGCGGCGAGCTCGAGATCACCTCGCTTCTCGAGACCTATCTCGAGGATGGTCTGCTCGACGTGCGCCGGATGGGCCGCGGCTATGCCTGGCTCGACACAGGCACCCACGGCAGCCTCCTCGATGCGGGCAACTTCGTCCGCACCCTCGTCCAGCGCCAGGGCCTGCAGATCGGCAATCCCGACGAGATCGCATATGAGGCCGGGTGGATAGATAAAGAGCAGCTTCGATTGAGGGCAGAAAAATTTAGAAAGAATTCATACGGTCAATATTTATTATACCGCTTTTAGCTGAATATGTCTTTGAAAAGGCTCGTTTCTTGAACTCGATCGCGTTAAGGGCTTTGAAGGACGAATCGAGACCTACCACACAAAGCCAGATGGAACTCCTCGAAAGCTGATGGACGTCTCACGTCTGCGGGACATGGGCTGGCAGGCGTCAATCGAGCTCGAAGAAGGCTTCCGCGACACCTTCCGGTGGTTTTTCGCTCACTAGGACGCATTTCGCGGCTTAAACCTGCCGCAGTTTAATGTTCAAGGGTCAGCCGTCTCGCTGACCTTTTTCATTTTCAAGGTCTTTTTCTGTGCGGGCATGTCACGGGTGTAGGCCACCGCTTCATAGAACGAAACTGGTTTACACCACCTCCTGTAAGTGCCTGATTTTGCTCAAGCCGAGGATGGCAAGTTTACGAAAATACTCAATGAAATCAACGCTGAGCACGGCTTGCAAATCCGTCTACAAACGATTTGTGCACCCTAAGATCAAACCGAACGACATGTAGCGCACAGATCAGCAAATACGGCCGGCGACGAGTCCTTGGCACCAGACGGATCGTGGTGGATCCACGTGAAAATCGTGGATTGCTGATCGTTTCAATACCTTAGCAGGTGGCAGCGAACACGGTAAGACGCTAGCTCCGAACGTATGGCGGCAGAGATCGTAGGTCTGGAAGCTCCTGAGGCGCTCATTGAGTACTCCATTTATTGCACAATACTTTAGCGCTCAGTCAGAGTACGCGGTGCTCTGCGAGGCAACGACCTTGACCTTTGGGCTAGAATGGTGTGAACACAACCAGGGGTGAATCATAGAACAATCCATTTACAGGCGTTCGGTATCTAGTCAGTGTCACTGACACTGCCCTTTCCGATGATAAAGTAGCGTGGGCGCCGAGTCGCTCGATCGGCACGTGACAAAAAGGCAAAGCCGTCCTTCGCTAGGTGGCATCTGGGCGGCGATGACGACATCCGCAAATAAATACTAAATTCTTCAATAGTAGATTTCAGATTATGGACAATATTCTCAAAAGCTTGGCGCTCACTTTTGACGTTGCTCCGCTTGTGTTCGCGATGACACCGTTCATCGCCCTTCTCCTCTGCTCATTGCTCATCTCGCTGCGACCCGCACTTTCTCGTTTTTGGCGCGAACGCGGCGATGCGTCTGCCGTGCAAGCGTCGCACGAAGGAAATCCGCCGCGTTGCGGCGGGCTGGCGATTTTCGCAGCGATCTGCCTGTCCGCCGCATGGCTCGGCACATCGGAGATGTCGGTTGCGCTCCCGCTGCTTCTGTCCGCACTCCCCGCCGTTGTCGCCGGCACGATCGAGGATTTCGGATATGGTGTCAGCCCGCTCGGCCGGCTGGTCGCATCCGCGGTCGCCGCCATTTGTGCAATCTGGCTGTGCGGGCTTTGGGTCCCACGGTCCGATATTGTCGTTCTTGATACCTTCATGCAGATCCCGGCGGTTGCTATCCTGATCACCGTGTTCTTCTCCGCAGGGTTCTGTCATGCGCTCAACCTCACGGATGGAATGAACGGTCTGGCGTCCACCGTCATCGTGTCCGGTGCGATCGGACTGGCCGCGGTTGCGTCCCTCGAGGGACAGACCGAGGTTGCGCTCTTTGCCCTGCTTCTTGCGGCGGCGGGCATCGGCTTTTTCCTTCTGAACTGGCCGTTCGGCCTGATCTTCTTGGGTGATGCCGGGTCTTACGGGCTTGCTCACCTTCTGATCTGGTGCGCGTTTATTCTTGCCTGGACGTCAGACGCAATCGCGATCCCGGCACTGCTTCTCATCCTTTTCTGGCCGTTCGCGGACACCACTCATACGATTGTGCGTCGCCTTTTGTCCGGCGCGCGCGTGGCCGCGCCTGATCGATTTCACATGCATCAGGTACTCCGCCGGAGCCTTGAAATCATGTGGCTTGGCCGCGGCAACAAGCGCGTGTCAAACCCGGTGACAAGCCTTTTCCTGATACCGTTGATCATGTCCCCCGTGGCGCTGGGTATCGTACTTCACGATCAGCCGCTCCTGTGCTGGATTGCATTTGTCCTGTGCGGATTGGCATTCACGATTCTACATCGGTCGCTGGTCATCTTCACCAAGCGACACGACCGCATGAGCCGGCGTCGCCGCGAAGTATCAGTGGCCCGACTCAGGGGCCTCGAGAGCACTTAGATCTGGGTGTTTTGCGTCCGCGAAAAATGATTGGACCGATCTGCTTCGTTGACGTTTAAAGCATCGCTGTCTCGAATAAATTTCTAAAGGCCGGATGCCACATTGCCCCTGGTTGGTGCTGCATCCAACGCACGCCCGAAGTGAAGCTCCTGTTCCCTGTGGCCCCAGCCAGCAGCAGACGTAGGCAGGGGAACCACAACTCGCGTCCGTCTATGAGAACGACTCGCCACAGAGTTGCGCCTGCAAGTCCTATCGGTTTCAAAGTGACTACGAGAAATCGTTCAGTATGGGACGCGAGGACAACGGCCCTCGTCGCTACAAGCCACAAAACAAATACTCTGAAACTTTAGGTCTTCAATGTCCATTACCCCTATCCTTCTCTGCGGCGGCTCGGGAACGCGCCTCTGGCCATTGTCCCGCAAGTCCTACCCCAAGCAATTTGCCGACCTTCTTGGTGAAGAAAGCCTGTTCCAGGCTTCTGCACGCCGCTTGCAGGGCGACGGTTTCGCGGCGCCGGTGATCCTGACGGCGAACGATTTCCGCTTCATCGTCACCGAACAGCTCGCCGCCGTGGAGCAAGCCGCGCAGGGCATCCTGATCGAGCCCGAAGGGCGGAACACCGCCCCTGCGATCGCGGCGGCGGCGCTTTGGCTTGTCGCGCGAGAACCCGAAGCCATGATGCTCGTCGCCCCGTCCGACCACGCGATCCCGGACCCGCAGGCGTTCCGCGCAGCCGTCGCAGCCGCCCTGCCCCGTGCGGAGGCCGGCGATATCGTGACCTTCGGCATCGCCCCGACCCGGCCCGAGACAGGGTATGGGTATCTCGAGCTCGCGAGCGATGCGGCACCCGCGGCAGACTCGCCCCAGCCACTCGCCCGCTTCGTCGAAAAGCCCGATCTCGCCCGCGCCGCGGAGATGCTCGCCGCCGGGCGGTATCTCTGGAATGCCGGGATCTTCCTCTTCTCCGCGCAGACCATGATCGACGCGTTCGAGACCCATGCGCCAAAGATGCTGGCCAAGGTCCGCGAGGCCGTGACCGGCGCGGCGCAGGATCTGTCCTTCACCCGTCTGGCCGCCGATCCCTGGGACGGGGTCGAGGATATCTCCATCGACTATGCGATCATGGAGAAGGCGACCAACCTCGCCGTGATGCCGTACAAGGGCGCGTGGTCCGATCTCGGAGGCTGGGACGCGGTCTGGATGGAATCCGAGCCTGACGCGACCGGCACGGTTACATCCGACCACGCGACCGCGATCGACTGCACCGACACGCTTCTGCGCAGCGAGTCGCCCGAGGTCGAACTCGTGGGCATCGGGCTGACCGACATCGTCGCCGTCGCAATGAACGACGCGGTGCTTGTCGCCCACAAATCCGAAGCGCAGCGTGTCAAGGAGGCCGTCTCGGCGCTGAAAGCCCGCGGCGCGGCGCAGGCCACGAGCCTTCCCATCGACCACCGCCCCTGGGGCTGGTTCGAAAGCCTCGTGACCGGAGATCGCTTCCAGGTGAAACGCATCCACGTCAATCCAGGCGCGGCCCTGTCGCTGCAGAGCCATCACCACCGCTCCGAGCACTGGATCGTCGTGCAAGGCACCGCGAAGGTCACCGTGGACGACGACGAGGTCCTGGTGACCGAGAACCAGTCCGTCTACATTCCGCTCGGCGCGGTCCACCGGATGGAAAATCCCGGCAAGGTGCCGATGGTCCTGATCGAAGTGCAGACGGGCCGTTATCTCGGCGAGGATGACATCATCCGCTACGACGACGTCTATGCGCGCGGACCGGGAGCCAAGGGATGAGCGGCCTCACCTGCTTCAAAGCATACGACATCCGCGGGCGGCTCGGTGTCGATCTCGACCCAGAAATCGCCTACCGGATCGGACGTGCCTTCGCCGACGCGCTCGAGGCCAAGCGGGTCGTCCTTGGCCGCGACGTTCGGGCCTCTTCGGAAGAGCTGGCGGAAGCCGTGGCGCGCGCCTTAAGCGATGCGGGATGCGAGGTGCTCGACCTCGGGCTCTCAGGCACCGAGGAGATGTATTTCGCTACCACGCATTTCGGCGCCGATGGCGGGATCTGCGTGACCGCGTCGCATAACCCGATGGATTACAACGGGATGAAGATGGTGCGCGCGGGATCTGCTCCGCTCGGATCGGAGACGGGTTTGGCGCGGATCAAGGATTTGGCCGAAGCGGATGAGTTCCCGGCGCCGCGTCCGGACGGATCGATCACGGATGTCGCCAGCGAAGCCCGAGCGGCCTATGTCGCACGCATCGCGTCCTTCATGGACATGGACACTCTGAACCCGCTCAAGATTCTCGTGAACGCGGGGCACGGCGCTGCCGGGCCGACCTTCGACGCGCTTGCCTCGCACCTGGCGGACATGGGCGCGCCTTTCGAGTTCGTCCGCATGTATCACGAGCCGGACGGAACCTTCCCGCAAGGCATCCCGAACCCGCTCCTGCCTGAGAACCGGCCCGCCACGGCTGAAGCCGTTCGAACGCATGGCGCGGATTTCGGCGTGGCTTGGGACGGCGATTTCGACCGCTGCTTCTTCTTCGATCACACCGGCGCGTTCATCGACGGGGAATATGTCGTCGGCCTCCTGGCGGAAGCCTTCCTGAAGAAAGAGCCCGGCGCCGCGATCGTCCATGATCCGCGCATCATCTGGAACACGCAGGATATAGTGGCCGAAAGTGGCGGGCGCGCGGTGCAGGCGCGAACCGGTCACGCGTTCCTGAAGCAAGCCTTGCGCGACGAGGACGCCGTCTATGGCGGCGAGATGTCGGCGCATCACTATTTCCGCGACTTCTGCTTTTGCGACTCGGGCATGATCCCGTGGCTCCTCGTCGCCGAGCTCGTCAGCCAAAAGGGACCGCTCGCTGATCTCGTGGCAGAGCGGCGCACAAAGTTTCCCTCCTCTGGCGAGATCAACTTCACGCTCGAGGATCCCGGCGCAGCCATCGCACGCGTGCGCGCCGTCTTCGAGCCCGAGGCTCAGGCCGTTGACGAAACCGACGGGCTTGGCTTCGACCTCGGCACCTGGCGGTTCAACCTGCGCAGTTCCAACACCGAACCGGTCGTGCGCCTCAATGTCGAGGCAAAGGGCGACAGAGCGCTCGTCGATGCGGGCGTCGCGCGCGTCGAAGCGCTGCTGCGGCAAGGCGAAGCCCGTCAGGCTTAACGGGGATTTAGGGTTAAGGGGCCATTGTCGGAGCGAACGTTAGCCGCTCCGAGGCCCCATGACGCCCATCACCTGCGCCATCATCGGCACAGCCGGACTGCCGGCCCGCTATGGCGGGTTCGAGACGCTCGCCGAAAATCTCGCGCGCCAGAACCGGGAGGCGCCGCAGCCGATGGACCTTACCGTGTATTGTCCCGGCCGCGGCGGTCCACAGCGCTATGAGGGCGCGCGCCTGCGCTATGTGCCGCTTCCCGCGAATGGCGCCTTCTCGGTTCCCTACGATATCATCTCGATGCTGGAAGCCGTGCGGCGCGGGACGGACACGATCCTATTGCTCGGCGTGTCGGGCGCGCTTGCTCTGCCGCTCATCCGCGCTGTCTCTCGGGTGCGGATCGTCACCAATATCGACGGTCTCGAATGGCAGCGTCGCAAATGGGGGTGGCTTGCGCGGCACGTCCTGCGTCTGTCCGAGCGGGCCGCGATACGCTGGTCGCACCATATCGTCGCGGACAATCCCGCCATCGCGCGCCGTGTCACATTCGAATTTGGCCGTGCCTGCCATGTTATCCCTTATGGAAGTGACCATGGCGTGGTTCTTCCCATCAGGAATTCACCATCTCCGGGCCCTGCCCTCGCAATCGCGCGGATTGAGCCCGAGAACAATGTCGAGATGGTGCTCGAGGCGTTCGCTCAGATGCCGGAGCGATGCTTGACCTTCGTCGGCAATTGGCAGGCGAGCCGATACGGTCGGCGTCTCAGAGCCCGGTTCGCGGCCTGTCCCAATCTCGATTTGCAGGACGCGGTCTATGACCCCCTAGCCCTGTCACGCCTGCGCCGCCGCGCCTCGGTGTATATCCACGGGCATTCTGCCGGTGGGACGAACCCGTCCCTGGTCGAAATCATGCCCTACCGCATTCCGGTCCTCGCCTTCGCGACGGGCTCGAACTGGCAGACCACCGAAGGACGGGCGCTTTATTTCACGAGCTGCGCCAGTCTTTGCGCGCAACTTGAGGATCTGTCGGAAGAGAGCGCCCAGCAGATCGGCGACGACATGGCCGCCATCGCCGAACGCCGCTATCGCTGGACGGATGTCGCAGCGAGATATTTCAGCCTTCTCGCCGCAAGCTGCCGTCCTGCCACAACCAAGATCACTGCGACTCGCCCCTCGTGGCGTTCCGCCTCGTTCCGGTCTAAGCCTCTGGCTGTAAGCGAGAAGTGAGGCGCCATGAAGATCCTCGTAACAGGCGGTGCGGGCTTTATCGGCTCCGCGGTGGTGCGGCTTGCGGTGAGCCGAGGGCACGAGGTCGTCAATCTCGATGCGCTGACCTATGCGGCCAACCCCGCAAACGTCGCGCCGGTGGCCGACAGCCCGCTCTACAGGTTCGAACATGCCGACATTCGTGACCGTGCCGCGCTTGACCGTATCTTTGCCGAACATGCGCCCGACGCAGTCATGCATCTCGCGGCCGAAAGCCACGTGGATCGCTCGATCGACGGCCCGGCCGCCTTCATGGAGACGAACGTTACCGGCACGTTTCACCTCCTAGAGGCGGCCCGAAGCTATTGGCTCGCTAAGGGCCGCCCGGATACCTTCCGATTCCACCATGTCTCGACCGACGAGGTCTTCGGATCGCTCGGCGAGACAGGGCTCTTCACCGAAGAGACGGCCTACGATCCGCGCTCGCCCTATTCCGCTTCCAAAGCCGCCTCGGATCACCTCGTTCGCGCCTGGGGAGAGACCTACGGGCTGCCGGTGGTGCTCTCGAACTGCTCCAACAATTACGGCCCCTACCACTTCCCCGAGAAGCTGATCCCCGTCGTCATACTGAACGCGCTACATGGCCAGCCGATCCCGGTCTATGGCGCGGGGCGGAACGTGCGCGACTGGCTGTATGTCGAGGATCACGCCGACGCGCTCCTGACGGTCTTGCAAGACGGGGCCCTCGGGCGCAGCTACAATATCGGCGGGAACAACGAGCGGGCCAATATCGATCTTGTCCGGGATCTCTGCGCCATCCTCGACCGCTTGCGCCCGGACGCCGCGCCGCACGGCGATCTCATCACCTTCGTCGCGGACCGCCCGGGCCACGATCTGCGCTACGCCATCGACGCAAGCCGGATCCGGGACGAGCTCGGTTGGCAGCCTTCCGTCACCTTGCAGGAAGGCCTCGAGCGGACCGTGCGCTGGTATCTCGAGAACGAGGACTGGTGGCGTCCGCTTCTGAGCCGCGACGGCGTCGGAACGCGGCTGGGGATCGGCTCATGAGCATCCTGGTGTTCGGACGCTCGGGCCAGGTCGCAACCGAACTTGCGACATCGCCCGATGTCATCGCGCTCGGGCGCGCGGCCTGCGATGTGACCGACGCGGATGCCATCCGCGCCGCGATCGAGAGCCATGCGCCCAAGGCCATCATCAACGCCGCCGCCTATACCGCCGTCGACCGCGCCGAGGCCGAGCCCGACGCGGCCGCGGCCCTGAACGCGCGTGCGCCCGCCGTCATGGCAGAGGTCGCCGCCGCGCGCGGCATTCCCTTCGTGCATATCTCGACCGATTACGTCTTCGACGGGTCGGGCGATGCCCCTCGCGCGCCGAACGCCGTGCCTCGACCCCTCAATGTCTACGGGGCCACTAAGCAGGACGGCGAAGAGGCGGTCCGCGCGGCGGGCGGCCCTCATGCCATCCTGCGCACCTCTTGGGTCTTCTCGGCGCATGGCGCGAACTTCGTGAAGACGATGCTGCGCCTTGGCGCGGAGCGGGACGCGCTGAGCATCGTCTCCGACCAGATCGGCGGGCCCACCCCGGCCCGCGCCATCGCCGAGGCCTGCCTCAAGATCGCAGCGCAGCTCTCTGACAACACGGAGCTTTCCGGCACATACCACGTCTCGGGCGCGCCGGATGTCAGCTGGGCGGACTTCGCCCGCGCGATCTTCGAAGCGGCTGGGCTCGATTGCACCGTGACCGACATCCCGACCTCGGCTTATCCCACCCCGGCGGCGCGTCCGCTCAATTCCCGTCTCGATTGCGCCGCGACCGCCGAGGCCTTCGGCATCGGCCGGCCCGACTGGCGCGCGCATCTCGATCTCGTTCTGAAGGAGCTCGCATGACACAGCGCAAAGGCATCATCCTCGCCGGGGGCTCCGGCACGCGGCTCTACCCGATCACGATGGGCGTCTCGAAGCAGCTCCTGCCGGTCTACGACAAGCCGATGGTCTATTACCCGCTCACGGTCCTGATGCTGGCCGGTATCCGCGAGATCTGTGTCATCACCACGCCCGAAGACCAGGCGCAGTTCCAGCGCACGCTCGGCGACGGCTCGCAATGGGGGATCAGCCTCACCTATATCGAGCAGCCCTCCCCGGACGGGCTGGCGCAGGCATATCTCCTTGCGCGCGACTTCCTGGATGGGGCGCCCTCGGCGATGGTGCTCGGCGACAACGTCTTCTTCGGCCACGGCCTGCCCGAGCTTCTCGCAGAGGCCGATGCTCGCACAACCGGCGGCACGGTCTTCGGCTACCGCGTCTCGGACCCCGAGCGCTACGGCGTCGTCGATTACGACGCGGCCGGGCGCGTGACCCAGATCATCGAGAAGCCGCAGAAAGCGCCCTCGCCCTACGCGGTCACGGGGCTTTACTTCCTCGATGGCACCGCGCCCGAGCGCGCCGCCACCGTGACCCCGTCTGACCGCGGCGAGCTCGAGATCACCTCGCTTCTCGAGACCTATCTCGAGGATGGTCTGCTCGACGTGCGCCGGATGGGCCGCGGCTATGCCTGGCTCGACACTGGCACCCACGGCAGCCTCCTCGATGCCGGCAACTTCGTCCGCACCCTCGTCCAACGCCAGGGCCTGCAGATCGGCAATCCCGACGAGATCGCATATGAGGCCGGGTGGGTCGGCCGGGACGAGATCGAAGCGCGCGCAAAAGCCTTCGGAAAGAACGATTACGGCGCGTACCTGAGGCGGCTTCTGGACTAAGGCAGAGCCTCAGGCCAGAAGGTAATCCGCCTCGGATGCGGTTGTAGATGCGCCGACGCCCTCGAACAGGATCGTCTGGTCGAAGAAGCTGAGCTCGAACCCCTCCGGCGTCCTGTCGAAAGAGAAGTTGCGCAAGCCGATCCGTCCGTAATCGGACAGGTCGAGCTGGTCGTCACCGTTGCCCCAATCGGTGATGACATCGTAACCACCTTGGCCCTCGACGAAGATGAACGTGTCGTCGCCGGCGCCGCCAGTCAGAACGTTGTCGGCGGCATTGGCAATGATCGCGTCATTACCCGAGCCGCCGGTCGCGTTTTCGATCACGACACCATTGGCGATCGTATAGCCGCCATAGATGCCCTCGACATAGGAGATCCAGCCGCCACCGCCTTCCTCGAGTTCCAGCGTGGCCGGGCGCAGGTCGAGAACCGCGTTCTCGCTGCCGTCGTAGCGCAGCTCGTCCGTGCCGCCCGCATCCCAGATGCAGGCATAGAACGTCCCGGAGCCGTTGGCATCCGGCAGCATGTAGACGTCATCGCCTGTCGCATGGTCCATGTTCGCGCCGTACTTGTCCTGAAGCACCGCGATATCGACCGCCATCGGCGTGCCCTGATACCCGTAATTCACCGTATCGAGCGGTGTCACATCGCCATCGGGGTTCGTCACCCAGCCATCGATATAGGACATCATCGTGTAGACGCCCTGGTTCAGATCGTCGACGCCGGTGCTGCCGGAGTTGAACACGCCGGGCAGGATCGGCGAGCCGCCGCCAGTGTCATGCGGATGCGCGAGGCCGAGCCCGTGGCCGAGCTCATGAATGAGGGTGATGAAGCCGTAGCCGCCCTGTTCGAGACCGCCGGTTTCGTTCCAGCCGGTGCCTTCGCTGTTGAAGCCACCGGAGCCTTCGTTGAGCGTTCCCGGCGGGTTAAAGACACCGAGATAAAGACCGCGCGCGTCGACCTTGTTCAGAACGAGTTCCGCGTCCTCGGCATTGTCGACCTCGACGAACTCGACGTCGATGATGTCCTCGAAGGTCTGAAACGCGATTTCAGCCTGACCTTTCTCATACTCCGACCATTCCTGCGACTGGAAAAAGCCGAACCGCTCCCCGGGCACGGCGAAGTAGTATTCGATCACCATGTCGCCGTCGGCGTTGGTCTGACCGGACGAGATCTGCGTGCCCCAGTCGATCGCGTCGGTGTAATCGGTGGTCACCGCGACCGAAGGATCCGGGAGCGTCGTCGCCCCGGTCTGGTTGCCGTTCATCAGTCCAGCTTTGTCACAATAAATGCACATGAAATCCGTCCGCCGCGCTTAATTGCACCCTTGCGCGCAAATTAGCCGCGACCGGTCGGACAAATCAATCGTCAAGAGCCGATGAAACGAATTTTCCCTGACGTTGAGTAAAGATGAGTCAGACGGATGCGATTGTCTGAAACGCGTTTCGAAGCGCTTCGGACCAAGCCTGGCTCATCTTCTGGAAGCTTGGGTCTTCCGCCTCGATGCGGCGAGCCCGGCTGATCTGCAGCGCGTCGTTCTCGATCACTACGAGATCGAGCGGCATGCCGACGCTCAGGTTCGACCGCAAGGTCGAATCCATCGACAAGAGCACCGCCTTTTCGGCATCCGCGAGCGTAGTTTCCGGCCGGATCACGCGATCCAAGATCGGCTTGCCGTATTTGTGCTCCCCGATCTGGAGATAAGGCGTCTCGGCGGTGGCCTCGATGAAATTGCCCTGCGGATAGATAAGAAAGAGGCGCATGGCGCCATCCGCGCGCTGGCCGGCGAGGATTAGCGATGCCGAAACGCCGGTTTCCTGCCGCTGCATCTTACCCCGGACCTCATGCGTGACCTGGCCCAGCATGTTGCCTACGATCTCCGCGACGCGAAGCATAGAGGGTGCATGCATGATCGAACTGTTCTCATCGCCATGTTCGATCGCCTCGGTCAGTCGCGCGATCGTCGTCTGCGTCACCGACAGGCTGCCTGCCGTCATGATCGCGATTACGCGCTCACCCGGTGTCTCGAAGGTGAACATCTTTCGATAGGTGGAGATATTGTCGAGCCCGGCATTGGTGCGGGTGTCTGACAGAAGGACCATCCCCTCGTTCAGAAGGAGGCCGACGCAATAGGTCATCGATTCGAACCTGTATTCATAGCCGCTCAGGCTTAAGCCTCATCCCGCGACGCTTCAATGCGTGCATGATCCCGTATCGCGCGGGCGTTACCGTTTCATTGCTGCTGTTGCCCTTCCACTCCGCCTTCGCGCACCTTCACGCGCACATCGAGCCGCTCGCCACCGCCGCCGGTTACCATCCCGCGGATCGGAGAGGCATCCTGCGCATCGTACCCCGAGCCGAGGCGGATGTAGCGATCATCGGGGCAGACGCCGTTCGAGGCGTCGAAGCCGACCCAGCCCAGATCCTCGACATAGAGTTCCGCCCAGGCATGGCTGGCCTCGGACATATGGTCCTCGGACGCGCTGAAAAGATAGCCTGTCACATAGCGCGCCGGGATGCCCGAGAGCTGTGCCAGCGCGATCAGAACATGAGTTTGATCCTGACAGACCCCTTTGCCGAGATCGAACGCCTCGGCGGCGGTCGTGTAATGCTCGGTCTCGCCGGGCATGTATTCGACGCGCTCCGCCGTCACCGTGGAAAGCGCATGCGCCTTTTCGAGAGTGGGCTTGCCCTCGAGCGCAGAGAGCGTCTCTTCGGCCGCCTCCCGCAAGGGTTGGCTGGGCCAGGTGCGCGCGGTCGGAGTGAGATAGGCCGAAGGCGGCACTTTCTCGCGGTGATCCTTGAGGATGCCAGCGTAATCGGTCGTCTCGACCTCGCCGGTCACCTCGATCTCGAACGCATCGAGCGGCCCCTGCACGCTCACTGTTTCGGTCCAGTCGCCGGCCCCGTCGCGGAAGGCGGCCCCGCGCGTCGCCTGGAGCATGTTCACCTCCCACGTTATCACGCGCTGGTTGGCGCAGCGCGACGGCACGAGCCGATGCGACTGGATCAGCCGCCGGACCGGGATATCGAAATTGTAGCGGGTGATATGGCTGACGCTGAGCTTCATTCCGGCACCCCTTCCAGGTAACTCGACTGGACCGCGCCCGCGATCTCCGAGTTGCGTGACATGTAGCGCAACAGGAACTGGTGCAGGCCCTCATCGAAGATGTCTTCGATCGTCGCCTCCGCGAGCTCCCCGAGAAGACCGCGCGCATGGGACGCGGCTCTCGGTGTGTGGCCATAGCCTCGCGCAAGCGCATCGAGGTGATCGACGCTGCCTTGCGTCGCGGACAGAAGTGAGCGCGGGAACTGCCGATTCAGGATCAGAAGATGGGCGATCTTGGCGGCGGTGATCTCTCCCTTGTAAGCCCAGACGAAGGCCCGGTGCGCCTGCATCGACCGAAGCAATGTCGCCCATTGCGACTGATCGAGGGCCGAGCCCACATAGGACAGGCTCGGGAGCAGCACGTAATATTTCACGTCGAGAAGCCGCGCCGTGTTGTCTCCGCGCTCGATCGAGTGGCCGAGCCCCATGAAATTATAGCCATCATTGCGAAGCTGCGTTGCATCAATGGCCCCGCGGATCTGCGCGCCCGAACGGAGCGACCAATCGGCCAGATCGTTCACCAGAAGCTTCGACCGCTCCATCCGGTGAAAGCCCTGCAATTCCTGGAACGTCGTGTTGATCGCGTCCCAGACAGAACTTGTCAGCGCCGTGCGGACGACGCGTGCGTTCTCCCGTGCGGCGGCGAGGCAAGACATGACCGATGCCGGGTTCGCGCTGTCGAAGAACAGGAAGGTCTCGACGTTCCGTTGAACCGGGTCGCCAAACTTCTCGCGGAAGGCTTCGAGCTGGCCGAGCGCTTGCAGCACGGCCTCCCAGTCGTTGCGAAGGCCGCCGCCGATATCCGGCATCAACGCGTTGCGAGCGCCCACCTGCAGAAGGCGCGCGGTGGTTTCGGCGCGCTCGAGATAGCGGGCCATCCAGTAAAGATGCGATGCGGTCCGGCTCAGCATGTCGTCACTCCGCCAGAACCCAGGTATCTTTGACGCCGCCGCCCTGCGAGGAATTCACGACGAGCGAGCCCTCGTTGAGGGCAACACGCGTGAGACCACCGGGCACAAGCTCGATCTTGTCGCCGACAAGGCAGTAGGGCCGCAGGTCCACGTGCCGCGGCGCGACGCCCTCTTCCACGAAGGTCGGACACGCCGACAGCGACAGGGTCGGCTGGGCGATATAGTTCCAGGGCTTCTCCTCGATCTTGGCGCGGAACGCCTCGATCTGGCTCTTGTCTGCCTTGGGTCCGACCAGCATCCCGTAACCGCCCGAGCCGTGGACCTCCTTCACGACGAGATCGCCGAGGTTCTCGAGCACATACTTGCACTGATCCGGGATCGCGCATTGCCAGGTCGGCACGTTCTCGAGGATCGGAGCCTCGCCAAGATAGAACCGGATCATTTCCGGCACGAAGGTGTAGATCGCCTTGTCGTCCGCGACGCCCGCGCCCGGAGCCGAGCAGATCGTCACCCCGCCCGAGCGGTAGACATTCATGAGCCCCGGCACGCCCAGCATCGAGTCGGCCCGGAAACAGAGCGGATCGAGAAACGCGTCGTCGATCCGCCGGTAGATCACGTCGACCTTCTTCGGCCCCTCGGTCGTGCGCATCCAGCAGAAGTCGCCATCGACGAACAGATCCTGCCCCTCGACGAGTTCGACCCCCATGAGGTCGGCGAGGAAGGAGTGCTCGTAATAGGCTGAGTTGAAATGCCCCGGCGTGAGGATCACGACGTTCGGCTCGCCGTCGCATTTCTTGGGCGCAACCGAAGCCAGCGTGTGGCGCAGCGCGTCGGCATAGCCGTCGACCGGCGCGATGCGGTTCTCCACGAAGAGATGCGGGAACATCCGCATCATGATCTCGCGGTTCTGCAGCATGTAGGAGACGCCGGAGGGCGTGCGGCAATTGTCCTCGAGCACGTAGAACTGGTCCGGCCCCGTCCGCACGAGGTCGATGCCGACGATATGGCTCCAGACGTTGCGGGGCGGGCGGATGCCGACGACGGCGCGCTCGAACGCCTCATTATGGGTGACGAGATGTTCGGGAATGCGGCCCGCGCGGATGATCTCGCGCTGGTCATAGACATCGGCGAGGAAGGCGTTGAGCGCGGCCGCACGTTGGCGGATGCCCCGGTCGAGCTTGCGCCATTCATCGGCGGTGAAGACCCGCGGGAACATGTCGAACGGAATGAGCCGCTCCGGGTCTCCGCCCTCTCCGTAGACCGCGAAGGTGATGCCTACACGGCGGAACAGCGCCTCGGCCTCGCTTTGCTTCATCTGCCTCAGATCGGCGGGCATTTCGTTCTGCCACTTCTCGAGGCTCTGGTAAGCCGCGCGGACCGATCCGCCGTCGATCATTTCATTGAATGTCTGCGTCATTCCGACTCCCCGTTCTGTTACAGGACACACGCAAGCGCCGGGAAAGGCAATGGGGTGACACCGAAAGCGCTTTGGGTGCCGCCGCATTTCGCCGCGTTTTCATGCAGATCGCTCTAAAGCGCTTGCAGCCGCGCGGTGCGCGCCGCAAGTCTGCCCCCATGACCGCACGGCCCGAACGACCATGAAAGCCCCCCTGCCCTTGACCCGCGATCTCGTCCTGATCGGAGGCGGCCACACCCATGCGCTCGTCTTGCGAAAATGGGGAATGGATCCGCTACCGGGCGCGCGGCTTACCCTGATCGATCCAACGCCGGTGACCGCGTATTCGGGGATGCTGCCTGGCTATGTCGCGGGGCATTACAGCCGGAACGAACTCGACATCGATCTTGTGCGCCTTGCGCGCTTTGCCGGCGCGCGGATCGTTCTGGGGCCCGCAACGGCCATCGACCCGTCGCGTCGCGAAGTGACGGTGCCCGGCAGGCCGCCCATCGCCTATGATGTCTGCTCTCTCGATGTCGGCATCACCTCCGCCATGCCGGACCTGCCCGGCTTTGCGGATCACGCCGTGCCCGCGAAACCTCTTGGCCCGTTCGCGGAGCGTTGGGAGCGGTATCTCGCGGCGGACGGCCCGGCGCGTGTCGCGGTGATCGGCGGCGGCGTTGCGGGTGTCGAGCTGGCGATGGCGATGGCGCATGCGTTGCGCGCCCGCGGCCGCCACGCGGATGTCAGCGTCCTCGATCGCGGCGAAATCCTCGAAGGGATCGGCGCACCGGCACGGGCCCGGCTTCGGAAGGCGCTGCAAGAGCAAGGCGTAAGCGTTTTGGAACACGCAGAAATCTCAGAAGTCACGGCAGAAGGCATCGTTCGCGCCGACGGCACAGAGATCGGCGCCGATTTCATCGTCGGCGCGGCAGGGGCGCGCCCTCATGCCTTCGTCGCGGCGTCGGGCCTTGCCCATGAGCATGGCTTTCTGTCGGTCTCCGAAACGCTTCAGAGCTCGGATGGCGCCGTCTTCGCGGCCGGAGATTGTGCGCATCTCAGCCATGCGCCGCGCCCGAAAGCGGGCGTTTACGCCGTCCGCGCCGCGCCCATCCTGCACGACAACCTGCGCGCCATTCTGAGCGGCGGCGAGCTGCGCCGCTACCAGCCCCAGAGCGACTACCTCAAACTGATCTCGCTCGGCGCGAAATCAGCGATGGGCGAACGGTTCGGCCTGCGCTTCTCGGGCGATTGGGTCTGGCGCTGGAAGAACCGGATCGATCAGCGGTTCATGGAGCGGTTCCGGGATTTGCCCGCGATGACGCGCGCCCCGCTTCCGGCGGAATATGCGAGCGGCATGGAAGATGCGCTCGGTGCCAAACCGCTTTGCGGCGGGTGCGGTGCGAAGGTCGGGCAATCGACGCTTTCCAAAGCGCTTGCCTCTCTGCCCGATCCGCGCCGAACCGACATCACCCCCCTGCCCGGCGACGACGCCGCGCTTCTGACGATCGGCACGACGCGGCAGGTTCTGACCACCGATCATCTGCGGGCGGTTACGCTCGATCCGGTCCTCATGACACGCATTGCCGCGCACCATGCCCTCGGTGATATCCTCGCGATGGGCGCAGGGCCACAGGCCGCGACGCTGAACCTCGTTCTGCCGCGCGGCTCGGAGACCGTGATGGGCCGCATGCTGACCGAGATCGTCACGACCGCGAGCGAGGTTCTCACCGATTTGGGGGCCGAGATCGTCGGCGGGCACTCCTCCCTTGGCGACGAGATGACCATAGGTTTTTCGCTGACAGGGCTCCTGCCTCGCGATCCGATCACCCTGTCTGGCGGACGGGCGGGCGACCGGCTCATCCTGACGAAACCCGTCGGCTCCGGCACGATTCTTGCCGCAGAGATGCAAAGCGACGCGCCCGGGGCGATCGTGGAGGCCTGCTGGACCGCGATGTGCCACGAACAGGCGACGGCGGCACGCTTGCTTTCAGATGCCCGCGCTATGACGGATGTCACCGGGTTCGGCTTGCTCGGCCATGCGTCGAATATCGCCCGGTCTTCAGGATGCGGTGTGTCGGTGCGCCTCGATGCCATTCCCTTGATGGCTGGCGCTGAAGAGCTTGCCGCGAAAGGTCACCGCTCGTCGCTCTACCCGGCCAATCGAGAGGTCGCGCCGGATCTGCCCGAGACGCCGCGACACGCCCTCCTCTTCGATCCGCAAACGGCCGGCGGGCTCTTGGCGGCGCTTGCGCCAGACGCTGCCGAAGGGACGCTCAAAGCGCTTCGGGACGCAGGATACCCCGCTGCCGATATTGGCGAGCTCACCGAGCGCTCCGGCGCGATCGACATCATCGACTAGGACGAACCGAGCGCCTCGACCTTTGCCGCGATGCGCCCGGCTGCGTCATCCAAAGCGCTTTGGCCGAGGCCGTTCAGGTCAATTCTTGCCACGATGCGCGGCGACATCGCTTTCATGGATTTGTCATAAGCCGGGTCATAATGCGCGGTCATCAGGCTTTCGACGAGGCCCGCCTTGTCGCCCGCTTCGATCTTCGTGAACCAATCATCCACGAGCTCGTGCCCGCGAAATCGCCGCAGCGGCGCAAGTTTTTCGCGCAATGTCTCCGGGTCGGCCAGAATATCCGCATAGGCTTCGACGAGGTAAGACGTGCGCGCCGCAATCGGGGCAGATACCTCGATCCACGGCGCATCCTTCATCGCCGCCCAGAGCGAGGGAGGCAGATTGATCTCTCCGATCTTGCTCGACTCCGCCTCGACGACCACGGGACGCGCCGGATCGAAACCGATCACCGCCCGCGCCAAAGCGCTTTCAAACGCCTTCTGGCTTGGCTGCCCGCCCGGCCGATCGCCGAGAAGCGAGCCCCGGTGATGGGCCAGCCCCTCGAGATCGAGCACCTGGACGCCTTTCGCCGCGAGATGCGTCAGCAGATCCGTCTTGGCCGTCCCCGTATATCCACCGAGCTGGATCACGCGCAGCCCGAGCGGCGCATCGTAGAGCAGCCCGGAGACGAGCCGCCGGTAAGTCCGGTACCCGCCCTGAATGACATCGGACCGCCATCCGATCTCCTTCAGCATCCAGGCCATCGAACCCGAGCGTTGCCCGCCGCGCCAGCAATAGACGAGCGGCCGCCAGCCGCCGTCATGAGCCGCAAGCGGCCCTTCTATATGGCGCGCGGCGTTCTTGAAGACGAGCGCCGCGCCGATCTTCCGCGCGCGGAACGGGCTTTCCTGCTTGTAGATGGTTCCGACCCGCGCACGCTCCTCGTTGTCGAGCACCGGCAGGTTGATCGCTCCCGGCACATGATCCTCCGCGAACTCGGCCGGCGAACGCACGTCGATCACGGTGTCGAAGCCGTGATCAAGGAGCGCGCGGAGCGTGTCGGGAAAAAGGGCCATGATGCGAGCAGATAGCTTCTTCAGGGGCCCGAGAAAAGAGAGCCGAGCCCCAAGAACCGCCGCCCTCACTTTTTTGCGTCATGCCCTCTGGACACCCGTTTGCCCATTGGCTAGACCGCCTCCACCCGAGGGCAGCGCCCTCACCCGTGCCCGGGTAGCTCAGGGGTAGAGCAGTGGATTGAAAATCCTCGTGTCGGTGGTTCGATTCCGCCCCCGGGCACCATTCAAACGCTTGATATTGCTCGATATTCATTCTTGAACCTTTCAGGGTTTGACAGTTTTCTTGAAGGGTTTGACAACTTTTGATCGGCGTTCGTTCTCCTTTTCCAGTGTTTCCATCGTGATCCGGTTGCGGTCCGCAAGGTTGGCGGACCGGGAATAGTGGCGAGCCATCGACGGTGTTTTCTGCCCCAGCAGGTCCGCAATCTGGCGTTCCTCTAGCCCCGCCTCGCGTAGCGTCGTGGCCACGGTATGCCGCAGCCCCTTGAGGGTCAGACCGGGCTGCACGGCTTCCTCAGCTTCCAGCTTCTTCTTGAAACGGTGCCAGACCGTCGAAAAGCCGTTATAAGTCCAGGGCTTCCCGGTGGACGTGGCAAGGATCGTCACCGCGTCGTGGGCCGGTGCAGCGTACAGAGCCGCTTGCAGCGTCGGGCCGATAGGAATGGCGACCTCATGCCCCGTTTTGCCCCGGACGCCCCAGATCGTGTTGCCGTCGATCTGGCGACGGGTCAGCTTGAGCGCGTCGGACGGATCAAGGCCGGTGTTCATAATCAGGGCGACCGCCACCCGGACGTGGGGCGCGGCCCGATCCAGCACAACAGCGCGTTCCTCGACCGTCCAGGGCCGGTTTGCATAGGGCCGGTCTTTCGGGCGCGGCTTGGGAATGACGCCCGCCGCATAGTCCCGGTCGATCAGCCCGCGCGGAATGGCATAGCGGAAAACTTGGCTCAGGAAGGTGCGCACCATGTTTGCCCGCCGCCAGCCGATCTTGCCCGCCGCCTTGTCATGGATACCCGACACAAGGGGCGTCGTGATCGCGGAAACGGGCGTGTCGCGGATCGGGTGCAGGAAATCAGCGCATTTGCGATAGTCGCGCTTGGTGGCGTCCGCCAGATTGCCAAAGTGCTCAGTCTGGAAATAGGCATTGACCAGCCCGCCAAGCGTTCCAGGCTTTGGGGCTTGCGCCTTCCTCGCCTCGGCAATCGCTGCAATGCGGGCGCATTCCGCGAAAAACTCGGCCGATCCCAGCGGGGTCTTTTCCAGGTCGATCTTGTGGCCCGTGACGCGATGATAGCAGCGCGGCTTCCCGTGCCGATCATCGAATATCTTGAAGCCTTTTACCCTGATCCGCGTCATTACAGCTTGCCAAGAATGGCGTCTTGCGTCGCCATCTCAGCCCCTTCCTTCATCGCATCAATCCACTTGTCCAGGTCGCGCTTGTCCCAAAGGATCGTGCCAGGGCGCATCTCGACCGGCTGGACCGGGCATGTCGTCTTGAAGTGTTTGACGGGCAGGCCGGTGTAGTCCGCCGCCTCAGACTGTTTCAGCATCCGCTTGTCGATGACGCTGATATTGAGGTTTGCGTTACCCATCGTCGCCCCCGTCGAAAACCTTTTTCCAATTTGCAGCGTCGATCTTGATAGCGACCAGCGTTGCTAGAGACGCGCCAACAATGGTGGCCCGCCGGATATGCGCATCGTCAATGTCCATGCGCTGGCCAGCGGGCTTGAAACGGATGATCTCATCGCCCACCAAATCATGCGGATAGCTGATCTCGATCAGAGGGAAGTTTCTGACGAATTGCACCGACCCCTCGCAAAGCCGCTTGCGCAAAGCCGTTGCGTCCGGTGCAGGGTCATCGTCCAGAAGCAAGGAAAACAGCCCGACAAGGCCATCCTCAGCCGTCTTGTTCCCGCTGACAAAATCGCCCTCAGCCGTTTTCCCAGCAATGGGCAAGGCGAGATAGGAAGCCGTCAGTTCTGCCGCTTCCTTGATCTTAGGTTCCAAGGCAAGCGCCGTGAGCAAGCGGGCATAGTGGACAATCCCGACTTGAGCGACCGCACGGCCCCGGCTCTTGGGCAACAGCCCGCCGTCGATCAGGGCGCGCGCGTATTTGCCCACTTTCTCGGGGGTTTCATCAAGCGCATAGGCTATGCCATCTGAAAGTTGCGATACGCTGGCCATCGGGCTCATTCCTTGGATTTCGTTTTTTGTAAACCAAATCCAATTTGACCGCAAGCCCTTTCAAACTGCCACCCGCTTTTGCGTCTCGACATAGGCCAGCCGCGCAGTCTCCGCGATTTCAGCTTTCGCCCATTGAGCGACCTTGATGTTCGGATCGGGCGTCCAGACCACAAAGCGCCCGTTGGGGGCCACGACAAGGCTGCACCCCTCGATCCGCATGGGCCGCAACAGCAGCGTGAAGTGCCCTAGCACCTTGAATCCGTTGCGCTTGGTTTGGGGTGTCCCCAGAATGGCAAAGTCCACCACTTTCGCGTCAGCTTTCATCCCGCTACCTCCTCGCAACCATGTCATAGAAAACCGTGGTGCCGTCCGGGGCATGTCGGCCCAGGTCGATAATCGTCAGATCGCCCGCGCTGCACTCTATCCGGTCGGAAAGGGTCAGTTCCACATCCGCCGTTGTGCAGAGGACCCGCAAATCGGTCGTTTGAATATTTGTCCCGTCGATCCGGTCCGCGTCGATCTTGGCCAGCACCACTTGCACGTCATAGCGCGTCGTTGTCGTGGTGCCGCCGGTCGGATCGGACGGGCCACCGCCCGTTGTGACCGTCCGCGCGACTTGCGCCGCCTCGCCGTGGCGGGTCAGAAGCCGCCTTGCGCGTCGCTCTTTTGCCTCGGGGTTGCTCATGGGGTGCCCTCCCAATCGACCAGCCGCAGAGCCTCGGACGGATCAACGCCCGCCTCTTTGGCCAGCGCCAATGTCTGCACCACCGCGCCAAGCGCCCGCGCCCGTCCGCCTGCATCGAAGGCTTGAAGGGGCCGCATCACGTCCAGCGTGACCGCTGATCCCAGCTTGTCCGCCGCTTCCTCGGCAATGACGGTGGCGATAGGTTGCAGCACCCATTGCGCCAGATGCCGTTGCGCTTCCCTGACCATCGGTCCGGTTGTAGCGGGCGCGGTCAGACCGGGCAGGACGCCAAAGGCCATGTTGATCGCATCTCGCGCCGCCGCCAGCGTCTCGCGCGTCATGGCTTTCGACAGGTCCGGGGAAAGATCGTGGGGCTTCCAATCCAGCATTGGGGCCGGTCCGCCCGCAGCCGCCACGTTGACGGATTCGCGGATCAGCACCTTGCCCCGGTTGCCCCGGAACCCGCGCGCCATCGCTTCCAGGTCGGTTTGCGGTGCCTCGGGAAACGGGACGATCTGGCTGGCCAGCGGGGCGGTTTCATAGACCTCGGCAAGCGCCGTCTCGACCGCATTCAACAGCCCTGCCGTCAGTTGTGCCCGCTTGAGCGGTGCCGTGCCATAGTAGGGCGCGGCCACGTCGCAGCCGATCCGAAAATGCAGCACCTCAGCCGCCAGCGCCGTGAAGGTCCGCCCGCCACCCGCCTCAGAGACGGAAACGCGGTAAGCCGTGGGGCGTCCATCACGGGTTTTCAGATCCCAGTCAGAGCACGGAACAAGCCCGTCGTCGCGGATCAGAAATAGAGCCTCGCCCCGCAAGGCCAGCGACCGCGCGCAGAGCGCCAAGGAACGCCGGTCCAGTAGGTCGGTGCCCGATACATCGGCAAGCCCTAGACCGCCTTCCCAGAGCGTCACAGCGCCTTGCGCCGTGGCCGTTAGTTCGGCAATGCCGCGCCGCCCGGATACATAGGCTTCCCGTGCCGCCATGATCTCAGCCGTGAAGCCCGATCCGCTAGACCGGGTTTCCTCAGCCGTCTTTTTCTTGAATGGCCACATGCTCAGACCCTCCTTTTGTAAGGCCGCAGCAGGTCCGCCGCGCCGCTCAGTTCCATTGCGCGCGCCACCCAGGCCGGGTTGCGGTCATAGCTTTCCTCGATCGCACCACCCATGCCGGTTGAATAACTGGACACGCCCGCCCGGTCCGGCTCATCCGCCAGATACTCGGCAAGCCGCCGGAACGCCTCGGAGACAGCCGCAGGCACGTCACCGCCCCCAACGTCCGCCGTGATCCGATAGGGACCGTCACCGGGCAGATCATAGCCGCCCCAGGGGGACGCCGCCGGGGTGCATTCCACCCATGCGCCGCTTTCCCAGACCTCGACCGTGTTCAAGTTGGACGGCTGCAACGGGGCTTCCCATGAGCCGCCCCCCTCGACCGTCCAGATCACTTGCCGATCCGTCCAGCGCACCCGGCAATACGCCTCAAGCCGTTGCCAGAGCGCATCCTCGTCCAGTGCTGCCGCCGCCGTGCTCAGGCCAGCCGGGGCCGCTGGATAGCTTGCCGGGATTGCCTCGACCTCTTTCAATGTCACCGCCATGTCAGGCCCTCCACCGTGCAGAAGGGTGCACCCGGACGGGCAGGATCAGACGATCCGGTTGCCAGTTGCGTTCCTCGATCTGGGTTTCGTCATAGGCGGGCCGCGTGACCACGCTCAGTTCATAGAGCAAGGCCGCAAAGATCGTGCGGATCAGCGCCATGCCCTCAGCCGGATTTTCTTCCTCGACCTTTTCCGCGTCGGGCACCGCCCGTTCCGGGGGAATGCGAAAGCCTGGAGTGCCCCCACTGAAGTGGTCCACGAACTGGGATAGTTTTATCCCGATGTCAGGAGGACCAGAGAGATGGCTGGAAAGCGAGACAAGCCC
>NZ_FOXV01000024.1 GCF_900115815.1 Roseivivax halotolerans
GCGCCTGTTCTTCTGGGGGATGCGTTAGAGGGAGAGGCGCGCGAGCTGGGCACCGTGATGGCCGGGATTGCCAAGGCGGTAGCGCGCCACGGCACGCCCGCTGCGCCGCCTGCGGTTCTGATCTCGGGCGGGGAGACAACCGTGACGGTCGGTGAGACGACACCCGGTCGCGGTGGACGCAACACCGAGTTCTTGCTGTCACTCGCGCTCGCGCTGAATGGCCACCCAAGCATCGCCGCAGTTGCCGCTGACACCGACGGTATCGACGGGACCGAGGACGCAGCCGGTGCAATTATAGGTCCAAACTTTCCAAGGGCCGCGGCGCGTCAAGGCATCGATACGCGTCGCATGCTCGAGATGCACGACAGCTTTACGGTGTTCGACCAACTCGACTCCCTCGTTGTAACGGGGCCAACACTTACCAACGTAAACGACTTCCGAGCGATCGTGATACGCGGGCCAAACAACAGTCGGCTTTGAGCGATCTGCAAAGCAGCGACAGCGACAGCGAATGGTGGGAGAGAGCCGTCCAAGCCAGCCCTCACCCCTCGAAGAGACGCCCCACGCCATAGGCAATCAGGGCGGCTGTGCCCCCGATAAGAATTGTTTCGGCCGCAGAGGTCCACCACCGCCGCAGCGACCACTGGCTTTTGAGAACGCCGATGCCAGCGAATGTCACCGCTGTCGCCAGAACAGACGTGGTGAAGGGATGCGGCACCCCCACGGCGAATGGCACGAGCGGCAGAAGACCACAGCAGAGGAAGGCCAGGAAGGTGGCCACCGCATCCCGGGCGGGCGTCGGTGTCGATGGCGCGTCGGTGCCGTCAACCAGAACGCCGATCCAGGCTGATCGGCTTTGCTCGATGGCCTCCGTCGCCTGGGCAAGTGAGTCTCCGGTCAGGCCACGCGCGGCCAGAAGGCGCGACAGGCGCGTCCGCGCCGCGTCGGGGTCGCGCGTCACCAGCGCGGTGAACCAGGCACGCCGCCGCGCGGCATCCTCCATGTTTGCGCGCCCACCCGCATAGATGCCCGCTGCCATCGAAAACCCGTCCGCGACGACGTTGGCCGTTCCGAGGGCCAGCACCACGCTGATGGGCAGCCCCGCGCCGGCCACGCCGGCGACGATGGCGAACGTCGTCACCGTTCCGTCGATAGCGCCCAGCACCGCCTCGCGAAGATACGGCGCGGCGCCGTGATCAGCGTCCAGATCAGGTGGGGGCGTAGGGACATCGGTCATGCGGCTCAGCCCTATCCCTCCTGCATCGACATGGCGTTGATCAGGGTCAAGGCGTGCGATGGACTTTGCCTGCAGGATCTACACCACGACATAAAGGGGAGAGGTACGCATGGAGCGAAGAACAGCGGCTTTGACGATGATGCTGGCCAGTTTGGGGTTGGCCGCATGCAGCCCGGCCCCCGAGCCGTCGATCCCTGCGCGCGGGGCCAAGCTGTTCCAGCAAACCTGCGCGGCCTGCCATGGTGCGGACGGCCGCGGCGGCAGCGCACCGGACCTGACGCGCCTAATTATGGACGGAAGTGGCACGTTCCCCAGCATTGAGACCCTGAACCGGATGCACGAGGGAGGAGACGCCATGCCGGCCTTCCGGGATCTCGCGCTGGGGCCGACCGTGGTGGTCGAGATAGAAGAAGGCATCGGCACCCCCGTACCCGAAGACATGCTGGCGATCTGGCGGTATCTTGAGACAATCCAGCGTCCGGATTTGTAATTCCACCACGAACGCATTGCGTGCGAGCGCCTCGATTCCGAACTCGCAGCTGTGGCGAATCGCTGGATCGGGGAAACTCTGCCGAGACAATCAGTATTCATGCGAAGGTTCTCTCCCGGCCGGGATCGCCATGGTGTCGTCTTTGGTAGGCTACACTCTCTGTGCCAGCGCAGAATAGCTGCTTCGAGCCCAATTTACCCATGTCACTCGACGCGGAGTTCGCTCGTCCGGCGAAGCGCGCCTCGGTGTCACCGGCCCAGACCTGACAGTGAAGCTGAACTCGGCAAGGTGGTGCGGATGCCTCATGCGGCCCTTGTTGCTTGAAAGGCGTCCGATGGGCGCACAGCCCTCGGGTATGAAGCTTGCTGATTTCATAGGCGGTCGCCGGAAGCCGAGCCGATGTTCCTCATTTTAGTTTTGACATTCTGCCGGGCCTTCGCTCTCCTGAACTAAGTTCGCGGAGGAATCCGCCAAAGGCAATCGTGCCCCGCTCGCCCGAAATTCGGGCTGCGGGGCTTTTTGTTTGTAGGGTGTCGGACATGCTTTCTCTGGATATCGGTCTCGTCTTCTCGACCACCGGGCCATACGCGGCGCTGGGTCGGGCCGCCCGTGCCGGGGCCCAGATGGCGATCGCCGATCTCGAGTGTGAGGGGCGGGCGCGCATAACGCCCATGCATCGCGATCCAGGCGGCTGCCCGCGAAACTACGAGATTATGACTGCCGATATTCTGCGCGCCGGCGTGTCGCACGTGGTCGGCGCAATCACCTCCTGGAGCCGCAAGGACATGATCCCCGTGCTCGAACGCCATGGTGGGCTGCTCTGGTACCCCTGCCCCTATGAGGGGTTCGAAAGCAACGATCACGTCGTCTACATGGGCGCTGCACCGAACCACCACATGATCCCGCTGCTCGACCGTATCCTGCGCGAGGGCATCGGGCGCGCATACCTGCTGGGGTCGAACTATGTTTGGGGGTGGGAAACCCTGCGCCTGGCGCGCGAACGCCTTGTCGCGGCTGGCGTCGAGATCGTGGGCGAGCGTTTTCTGCCGCTTGGCGACACGGATTGCGGGCGCGCAATCGACGAGATTGCCGCCGTGCAGCCCGATATCGTGATGAACTCGCTGATTGGCCCATCCAACGTCGCCTTCTTCAGCGGGCTTCCTTCCGAAAACCGGCCAAAGGTTCTGTCGTGCAACCAGACCGAGGCGGATCTCGACGTCTTGGGGGATGCTGGTGAAGGGCTGATATCGGCCGGCACCTTCTTTGAGGCGCTCGGACCGGACACGTTCGTTCGGCGCGCTGCGCGGGCCGCGCCGAACGGGCGCTGCTCGGCGTTCTTCGCCACGACCTATGCCAGTGTGCGCCTTATGGCCGAGTCGGTACGCCGTGCTGGAGCGACGGCGCCGCGCGCGGTGTTCGAGGCCGCCTGCGCTGCGCCACACGACACGGTCCTTGGCCCCGTCACAATCGACCAGATCACGCGCCACGCGGCGCTAACGCCGCATATCGCGAAGCTGCGGGCGGGTCGTTTCGAAATCGTCGCCTCGGCGCCGGCCCCGGTTCCGGCCGATCCCTACCTGATCAACCTGCCGCTTGTCGCGTTGCCCGCGGCCGCGCCGTCTGCTCTGAGGATAGTGCAATGACATACAGCTTTGCCGGAATGCAGGCCTGCGTCCTGCACCCCAGTACAGAGGTCCGCGAGCGCGTCGCACTCCGCTTGTCGAGCTTGGGCATCCGTACCGAGGGCCGTTGGCCCGCGCTGCTGCCCGAGGATGCTGCCGTCGACCTGCTCGTGGTTGATATCGACCGCGGCGAGGACGGCCAGTTTCCGTGGCCGTCCGGCGAGGCGCCAATGCCCGTCGTGGGTCTCATCGGCTCCGAAGCGCCGGGCCGCCTGCAATGGGCGCTGCGGCAGGATGTCGACGCGTTCCTGCCCATCGGCGCCACGGCTACCCTGTTTTCGGCCTTGGTAATCGCAACCGCGCGCCACGATGAGCGCGCTGATCGCCGCCGCACCACTGCAGAGGCCAACCGGCGCAACGGCCTGCGACTGGAGGTGATCCGCGCTGTGCTCGTGATTATGCGGCGCGAAGATATCGACGAGGCCGCGGCACTCAAGCGACTGCGCGCTTTCGCGATGGTCGAACAGCTACCGCTCGAGGATGCGGCGACGCAGCTTCTGTCCGATCTCGGCGATGCAAAGGCATGGGCATGAGCGTCACCGACACCACCGTGCAAAAAGGCCAGAGCCGCGTCTCCCGCGCCAGCCAGGTCTTCGTCGCCCTGATGAAGCGCCCGCGTTCGGCATTCGGCATGGTGGTGATCCTGATCATGGTCTTCGCGGCCGTGTTTGCGCCGTTGATCATGCCGCAGGATCCGTTCGAACAAAGCTTTGAGGGCTTGTCGCTGGTCGGCGCGCCACTGCCTCCGGGCGGAGATTTTCTGCTCGGCACCGACCTGCTGGGCCGTGACCTGGCCAGTCGACTTGTCCTCGGCACGCGGACCTCGTTGATCATCGGCGTACTCGCCAACGGCATCGCAATTCTGCTGGGCGCTGGCGTGGGTATCACCGCGGGCTATTTCGGCGGCTGGATCGGGGCGATCTTGATGCGCTTCACGGATCTTATGATGGCCTTTCCCGCGCTGCTGCTGGCCATTGTGCTGGCGGCGATCTTCCAGCCGTCTCTACTCATTGTCGCGTTGGTCATCGCTATGGTGAACTGGGTTCAGATGGCTCGCGTGATCTACACCGAGACCCGCAGCCTGGCCGAGCGCGACTTCATCCAGGTGCAACGCGCTCTCGGAGCGGGCCACCTACGTATTTTGGGCTCGCACCTGCTGCCGCATCTCCTGTCGTCCATACTCGTATTCGGCACGCTGGGAATTTCCACCACGGTGCTGCTCGAGGCCACATTGAGCTTCCTCGGCGTCGGCGTGCAGCCTCCAATGCCCAGTTGGGGCAACATCATCTTCGAGAACCAGACCTATTTCAACACCGCACCGTGGTTGGTCTTCTTTCCCGGGGCAGCGATCGTGCTGCTGGCACTGGCCTTCAACCTCGTGGGCGACGCGCTGCGCGACATCCTCGATCCGACGCTGAAAGGACGGCACTGATGCAGGCCTACCTCGTCCGCCGCCTCTTCGAGAGCGCGTTGATCCTGCTGGGGATCACACTGGTGACATTCATCCTGCTCTATCTCGTGCCGGCCGATCCGGCGCGGCAGATCGCGGGCCGCTCCGCGACCGCCGAGACGGTGCAGAACATCCGCGACCAGCTTGGACTAAACGATCCGTTTTTCATACAATACTGGCGTTACCTGACCGCGCTGCTGCAGGGCGACATGGGGCGCAGTTATCTACAGCGCGCTGAGGTTTCAGAACTTATCGCCTCGCGCCTGCCGGCATCGCTACTGCTGATGCTGGCGGCTATTGTGACTGAGCTGATCTTCGGCCTCACGATCGGCATCGTGGCCGCGCTGCGCCGCAATCGGCCAGCGGATCATGGGCTGATGATCTTCAGCTTCGTGTCGATCTCGGCGCCGCAATTCGTGATCGGCATCCTACTGCTATATGTCTTCGCGGTGAAGCTCGGCTGGTTCCCGATTGGCGGCTACGGAACATTCTCACACGTGGTGCTACCGGCGATCACGCTCGGGTTTCTCGGTGCGGGCTGGTACAGCCGCATGATGCGCTCGAGCATGATTGACGTGCTGGGGCAGGATTTCGTGCGCACCGCGCAGGCCAAAGGGCTGGCCAAGGGACGGATCATCCTCCGCCATGTAATCCCAAACGCCATCCTTCCGATCATCGCCATGATCGGTATCGATATTGGGCTGTTTATGTCCGGCATTGTGGTGGTGGAAAGCGTTTTCGGCTGGCCTGGGATCGGCCAGCTGGCCTGGCAGGCGATCCAGCGCGTCGACATCCCAGTGATCATGGGTGTGACGATGGTTTCGGCGACCGCGATCGTGCTGGGCAATCTTCTGGCCGACTTCGTCGCGCCGATGATCGATCCCCGAATAAAGACCAAGTGAAAACCAACAGAGGACTGAAAAAATGAAGAAACTGCTTTTGACCGGGGTCGCGGGGTTGGCGCTGACGGCCCACATGGCAAGCGCGCAGGTTAACGAAGACGCGCCCATGGGTGGCACCATGGTCGTCACCTACAAGGACGACGTTGCCACGCTCGACCCCGCCATTGGGTACGATTGGCAGAACTGGTCAATGATCAAGTCGCTGTTCGACGGCCTCATGGGCTACGAGCCGGGCACCACCACCCTGCGCAACGAGCTTGCATCGGATGTGGCGATTTCCGAGGACGGCACCGTCTACACCTTTACCCTCAAGGATAACATCAAATTCCACAACGGCCGTGAGATCACGGCCTCCGACGTGAAATACTCGCTCGAGCGCGTGACCAACCCCGAAACCCGCTCGCCGGGCGCCGGATTCTTCGGAATGATCGATGGGTTTGACATCTGGAATGCCGGGGAGGGTGAAGGCCTTTCGGGCATCAAGGTCATCGACGACAAGATCGTCGAGATAACTCTGTCGCGCCCCGACGCCACCTTCGGGCATGTCATGGCGCTGAACTTCGCGTCGATCGTGCCACAGGAGGCTGTCGAGGCCTCGGGCGAGGATTTCGGCCGCGAACCGGTGGGTTCGGGCGCGTTCAAGCTGACGGAATGGTCGCCGGGCCAGCGCGTTGTCTTCGAACGCTTCGAGGAGTACCACCGCGAGAACCTGCCGAAACTCGACCAGGTGACCTTCGAGATCGGGCTTGAACCCACGGTTGCGCTGCTGCGGCTGCAGCAGGGCCAAGCCGACGTACCGGGTGACGGCATCCCGCCGGCGCAGTTCCTGCAGGTAATGAACGACCCCGCGCAGGCCGACAACGTGATCGAGGGCGGCCAGCTGCACACTGGCTACATCACGCTCAACACCCAAATGGCGCCGTTCGACAATGTCGCGGTTCGCAAAGCTGTGAACATGGCAATCAACAAGGAGCGGATTGTTCGGATCATCAACGGACGCGCAGTTCCCGCGAACCAGCCACTGCCGCCCTCCATGCCGGGCTACGCAGATGACTACGAAGGGTATGCCTTCGATCCTGAGGCTGCGCGCGAAATGCTTGCGGAAGCGGGCTTTGCCGACGGGTTCACCACGGAGCTCTACGTGATGAACGTCGACCCCAACCCGCGCATCGCGCAGGCGATCCAGCAGGATCTGAGCGAGATCGGCATCAACGCAGAGATCCGCAGTCTCGCGCAGGCCAATGTCATCGCCGCAGGCGGCGAAGCCGATCAGGCCCCGATGATCTGGTCGGGCGGCATGGCATGGATCGCGGACTTCCCGGATCCGTCGAACTTCTACGGTCCGATCCTGGGCTGCGCCGGAGCCGTGCAGGGCGGCTGGAACTGGTCGTGGTATTGTAACGAGGAACTCGACGCTCGTGCGGCAGAGGCGGACGCCATGACCGGTGCCGAGAACGAGGACGCGCGCATCGAGGCGTGGAAGTCGATCTACCTCGACGTGATGGAAGACGCGCCTTGGGTGCCGGTGTTCAACGAGCAGCGCTTCACCCTGACCTCGGACAGCATCGCGGGCGATGACAGCCTGTTCGTCGATCCGGTCCATATCCCGGTGAACTACGATTATATCTATTCGAAGGACGCCGAGTAACATGTGCAAGCACTGTGATTACACGATCCACGGTGCGCACCATCACGGGTGGGACAATACGCTCCCACCCGTTCAGACGGTGGCTCCCGGATCGCGCCTGCACTTCCAGTGCCTCGACAGCTCGGGGGGGCAGTTCGATCGCGACAGCACCAGCGCCGACGTCCCCAATCTCGACTTCGGCAAGATCAATCCCGTCACCGGGCCGGTCTATGTCGACGGGGCGAAACCCGGTGACGTGCTCAAGGTCAAGATCGAGGCGTTCCATCCGTCAGGCTTCGGCTGGACGGCGAACATTCCGGGCTTTGGCCTTCTGGCCGACCAGTTCACGGACCCGTATCTCAAGGTCTGGGACTATGACCCCGACACGCTGGCGCCCGCGCTTTTCTCGGACCTGGGGAAGGTGCCGTTGAAGCCCTTCGCCGGCACGATCGGCTTGGCTCCAGCCGAGGCCGGGCTGCACTCCGTCGTGCCGCCGCGGCGCATGGGCGGCAATCTCGATATCCGCGACCTCGCGGCGGGCACGACGCTCTATCTGCCGGTCGAGGTCGAAGGCGCGCTGTTCTCGATCGGGGACACGCACGCCGCACAGGGCGACGGCGAAGTCTGTGGCACCGCCATCGAAAGCCCAATGGACGTCGAGGTGACGCTGGACGTCGTGAAGGGTGAAACGCTGGCTTTCCCGCGCTTCTCGACGCCGGGTCCGGTCACGCGGCACCTGGACGCCAAGGGCTACGAGGTGACGACCGGCATCGGTTCCGACATGATGCAGGGCGCCCGCGACGCGGTATCGGGGATGATCGACTTCCTCGGTCGGACCAAGGGCTTGTCGGCCGAAGACGCCTACTTGCTGTGTTCGGTCTGCGGCGACCTCAGGATCTCCGAGATCGTGGACATGCCGAACTGGGTTGTCAGCTTCTATTTCCCCAACGTGGTCTTCGAATGACGGAGACAGTGCTTACGGTGCGCGACCTGAGTGTTCAGGTCGCCACGCCTTCGGGGGCGAAGACGGTGCTGGACGGGCTGAGCTTCGAGCTCCGCGCGGGCGAGACCCTGTGCTTGGCCGGTGAAAGCGGATCGGGCAAGTCTATGACGGCGCTGGCGATCATGGGACTTCTGCCGAAACCTATGTGCCGGATCACCCGCGGCTCGGTTTGCCTGGGCGATACCCAGTTGGTCGGCCTGCCCGACGCGGCCTATCGCAAGATCCGCACCGCACGCGTGGCGATGATCTTCCAGGAGCCGATGACCTCACTCAACCCACTGATGACTGTGCAGCAGCAATTGACAGAAACGCTTCTGGAACACGATGCCTGCACCCGCGCCGAGGCGCCTGCCCGCGCTCTCCAACTCCTGCGCGACGTACAGCTGACCGAGCCGGAAAGACGGTTGAAACAATATCCGCACGAGCTGTCCGGTGGCATGCGCCAGCGCGTGATGATCGCCATCGCGCTCGCCTGCGACCCTGAGGTTCTTATCGCGGATGAACCGACCACAGCGCTGGACGTGACCGTGCAGGCTGAGATCCTCGACTTGATCCGCGCGCTGCAGCGTGACCACGGCACGTCGGTTCTGATGATCACGCACGACATGGGTGTCGTCGCCGAAATGGCCGACCACGTGATAATTCTCCGCCACGGGCAGGAGGTCGAAAGCGCCCCTGTGCGCGATATCTTTTCCACGCCGCGCAGCGAATACGCCAAGGAGCTGCTGGGCGCTGTACCGCGTCTTGGCACTGCGCCGCCGCGCCCCGCCAAACCCCAGGGCGTTCCGGTGCTTGAGGTTGACGATCTGAGCGTGCGTTTCGACGTGCGCGGCGGCGTGCTCAACCGCGTGCAGGCGCGTGTTCACGCGGTAGAGGGCGTATCGTTCGGCATCAACGCAGGTGAGACGCTGGCGCTCGTGGGCGAATCCGGCTGCGGCAAGTCCACCATCGGCAAGGCGCTGATGGGGCTCGTGCCTTGGCAGGGCTCGGTCCAGGTTATGGGTCGCCAGACGCGCGGCATGGGTCCCGCCTTGATGAAACCCGTGCGCCGGGACGTGCAGATGGTGTTCCAGGATCCGGGCGCGTCGCTGGATTCGCGCATGACCGTGGGCGATCAGGTGGCCGAGCCTCTGCTGATCCACGGCCTTGCCTCGGGAAGCGCGCTCAAGGATCGGGTCGAACATCTCTTCCGCCGTGTGGGTCTTTCGCCTGACATGATGGCGCGCTATCCGCACGAGTTCTCTGGCGGGCAACGGCAGCGCGTTAATATCGCGCGCGCCCTGTCTTTGTCGCCAAAGCTGATCATCGCGGATGAAAGCGTTTCGGCGCTGGACGTCTCCGTTCAGGCTCAGGTGCTTGAACTGCTGCAGGAAATCCAGGACGAGGACGGCCTCGCCTTTTTATTCATCAGCCATGACATGGCCGTGGTAGAACAGGTCGCGGATCGCATCATGGTCATGCGGCTGGGCCAGGTCGTCGAGGAAGGCGCACGCGACGCGATACTTCGCGATCCGCGGCACCAGTACACCCGCCGCTTACTTTCCGCGGTGCCGGTGCCCGATCCGAGCCGCCAGCGGCCCGAACGGATAGAAACAGAAAGCATCGGTAGCCCAATCTGGCCGAAAGGGCGAGAACCAGACCGCCTGAAGCTTGAGGAAATATCGTTTCAGCATCGTGTTGCAGTTTGAATTTCAGGGCGAACACGACAAACGCTTCGAAAGACCTGCACAAGAGGCGTTGGTGCATATTGCAACGGAGATCAGCTACCCGATCTTGAGGACCGCGAATTGTCGGCGCAGCGAAGGACGGCACACAACCCTACTTTCGTTGGTCCTCGTAATTGCGGCAGTAAGTCGAGCACACGCTGCTATCCGAAGAAAAGCGCTGCAGTCATTCAACCGCAGAAAATGCTGCGCGATGAACAAATGGCCGATTTGGAAAAGTTGCAATGCATCGCTGACTACATCGGTAAGGGTCGGTTTGGGCCGTGAACTCCATCTACTAACTCGGAATACCCTCTACTGGAGCCTGAAAAACCCGCTGAGATGCGAAGCGATCCGGTTGCTTGCCCTCCGACGGGTGTTCTGGAATTAACAACGCGGCAACGAAAAATCAGGAGAGACGGATGCCGATCAAGACGCTGGGCGGAGACGTGAAACTGGCCGACGGAACCAACGTTCCCCTTTCGAAGGGTGTGCGCGTCGGCGATTTCATCATGCTTTCGGGTCAACTGGGTTTCGGTCCCGGCGGCCGGATCGTAGAAGGTGGTATCGAGGCGCAGACCCGCCAGTGCATCGAAAATGCGAAGGCTCTGCTCGAAGACGCGGGGTCCAGCCTGTCGCAGGTGGCCAAGGCGACGGTCTGGCTGACCGACACCGCCGACTTCGTGGCCTTCAACAAGGTCTATGGCAGCTATTTCCCGTCGAAGCCGCCCGCGCGCTCGGCGGTCTGTTCGGCCCTGATGGTGCCGGGCGCGGTGGTCGAGATCGAGTTCCTCGCCTATCAGCCAGGCTGAGGCGGCTGGACCTCGTCGGTTCTCTCGATGCGCTGGGGCTCGGTGCAAATGCAGAAGACCTCAGCGTCGCGATCTCCAGCGCTGACATAGGCATGGCCCATCGTGCTGTCGAGATAGATGCTCTCGCCTCGTTTCAGGGTGACGGGTGCGTAGAACTCGGAATGGACCACGATCTCGCCATCCATGACGATCAGGAATTCCTCTCCGCCATGCTTCTCGAGCTGGCCGAATTCCTTGATGGATGATGCCTTGATCCGCGCGTGGATGGGCACCATCCGCTTGTTAGTCAGTTCGGCGCACAGATACCTGTACACGTAATTCCGGGTGTCGATGACGATGCCGTCGCCGTGCCGTGACGGTACAAAGCGGCTGTTCGGGGAGTCGTTTCCGCTCTCTGCATCACCGATGAGTTGGCCGATCGTCAGGTCCAGCCCCTCGGCGAGGCGCAGCACCCTGTCCAGCGTGGGGGACAGCGCGCCGTTCTCGATCTTCGAGATGGTGGACACCGCGACGCCGGAGAGAGAGGCAAGCCCGCTGAGGGTCAGTTGCCGCGCCTTGCGCAAGTGTCTGAGCCGTGCCCCCAAATCCCGGGCCGTCGTCATGGGGTCCGTTCCTCCTCGGTTGCTGGCCGTCTTACCAAGCTTCCAGAGGAATGAAAGCTTTTTCGTATAGGAAAAAATTCTGTTGCGTTTCGAAAATGTCCCGATAGCCTCGGGCGGGAATTGGGAAAGGGACACGGGACATGTCGGATCGCGCCGGATCAGCGGATGCCATAGTCATCGGAGCAGGCATGGCCGGCGCATCGGTGGCTGCGGAACTGGCGGAGTCGATGAAGGTCCTGATGGTCGAAATGGAGGCGCAGCCGGGCTATCACACGACCGGGCGTTCGGCGGCGGTCTTCGCCCCGAGCTACGGACCCGAAAGCGTCCGCGCCCTGACGCGGGCGTCGCGCGCGTTCTTCGACGACGCGCCAGCCGGGTTCGCGAGCGCGCCGCTTCTGACCCCGCGCGAGATCCTGATGATCGCGCGGGAGGAGCAATTGGAAGCGCTCCATGCCCTGGTTTCTTCGATCTCGGACGAAACGCAGGTCGAGGCGCTGGGTCCGGCCGCAATGGCCGACCACCAGCCCTTGTTGAGAGACGGCTACGCGGCCGGCGGCATGCTGGATCACGGCGGGCAAGACATCGACGTTGCGGCGCTGCACCAAGGCTTCCTGCGCCTGTTCAAGGCCCGCGGTGGCGTGCTGATGAATGGCGAGCCGGTGCAGGACCTGAGCCGCGACGGCGATGACTGGCGCGTGCAGACGAAAGGCGGCACCTTCACGGCGCCGCTGTTGATCAACGCGGCCGGGGCATGGGCAGAGCAGGTCGGCCGCTGCGCCGGGGCGGAAAGCATCGGTCTGGTGCCCAAGCGGCGAACGGCCATGGTCGTGGCCGAACCCGAGGGCTTCACCCGCCGCGACGCTCCGATCACGATCGACATCGAGGAGCAGTTCTATCTGAAACCGGACGCCGGTCGGTTGCTGATATCGCCTGCCGACGAGACGCCGACCGAGCCGTGCGATGCGCAGCCTGAGGAGATCGACATCGCGATCTGCGCCGACCGGATCATGACGGCTTTCGCCTTGGATATCCGGCGGATCCACAACAAATGGGCGGGCCTGCGCAGCTTCGTGGCCGACAAGGAACCCGTGATCGGGTTTTCGCGGGTTGTTCCCGGGTTCTTCTGGATGGCGGGGCAGGGTGGGTACGGCATCCAGTCCGCACCGGCTGCGGCAGAACTGTCGGCGGCGCTGGTGCAGGGCAGGCCCGTCCCGGCGCACATCACCGACCAGGGCCTCGAGCCCCGGCGCGTCGCGCCCGGCCGCACGATGGTCACCGCATGATCTGGCTGATCCCCTCCTTCGCGATCGCGCTGCTGGCGTCGGGCCTGGCGCTTGCCTACGTCATCGGCGGTTCGGCGGTGCTGACCTTCGTCCTGACCGACAACACGCGATACCTCGCCGTGCTTCCGCAGAAGGTCTTCTCGCAGATCAGCATCTTCTCGTTGCTTGCCATGCCGCTTTTCATCCTCGCCGGAGAGCTGATGAACCGGGGCGGCGTGACGAAATCGCTGATCGACCTATCGATGGCGCTGATCGGGCGCCTGCGGGGCGGGCTGGGTCACGTGAACATCATGACGTCGGTCTTTTTCGGCGGCATATCAGGATCTGCCGTCGCCGACGCCGCAGCTCTGTCCAACACGCTGGTTCCGGCCATGCGCGAACGTGGCTACACCTCCGAATACGCCGGCGCGATCACGGCCGCGTCCTCGATCATCGGCCCGATCGTGCCGCCCTCGATCATCCTGATTTTCTACGGGGCGCTGATGCAGACCTCGGTTGCGGCGCTGTTCGTGGCGGGAATCCTGCCGGGATTGCTGCTGGCCGGCGCGCTGTTCGTCGTCAACGGATGGTACGCCTGGCGCGAGGACCATCCGCGCGTGGAGAAGGGCGAGGCGCCGCCGCTGTTGCCGGCAATCCTTGCTGCCTTGCCGGCCCTGTGCCTGCCGCTGATCATCGTGGGCGGGATCGTTCTGGGCTGGATGACCCCGACCGAAGCGGCGGCGGTCGCCGTCATCGCGGCCGCCGTCGCCGCCTTCTTTTACTCGCCGCTGACGCGCGAGGACATCTGGGAAAGCTTCTCGCGCACCGCCGTCCTGACCGGGTCGATCTTCATGATCCTGTGTGCCGTGGCTGCCTTCGGCCACCTGGCCGCGCTGGAGCGGATTCCGCAGGCCATCGCCGCGCTGGTGGATAGCCTGGGCCTGGGTCCGGTCGGGTTCCTGATCACGATGAACCTGATCTTCATCCTGGCCGGCATGATCATGGACGTGCCCGTCGCACTGGCGCTGCTGGTGCCGCTGCTGGCGCCGGTCGCGCTGGCCCACGGGGCGGATCCGGTCCACCTGGGCATCGTGATCTGCTTCAACCTGTGCATCGGCCTGGTGTCGCCGCCGCTTGGCGGCTGCCTGCTAATCGTCTCGACGGTCACCGGCGTCAATTACTGGAAGCTCGCGCGGGCGGTCATCCCGTTCATCATCGCGGAGATCATCGTGCTGGGCATCCTGGTCTTCACGCCCGAGATCAGCCTTTGGCTGCCCCGGACGCTGGGGCTGTGGAAGTAATACGGACAATCAATAGGGAAGGAAGCGACATGAAACTGACCCAGATCCTGACGGCATCGGCCGTCGCCGTGGCCTTTGCGCTGCCGGCGACAGCCGAGGTGAAGATCGCGCTCGACAGCCCGCCGGACCTCGAGAAATCGGGCACCTACGTGTGGGCGCACACCTTCAGCGAATACCTGAACGAGCACGGCATGGAAGCCGTGGAATACGAGCGCAACTCGCTGGGCGAAGAGGCCGAACGCCTCGACCAGGTCAGCCAGGGGCTGCTCGAAGTATCGATGTCGGACGCGAAGTCCGCCGGGACGCTGGACGGCACGATCTTCGGCGCGATGATGCCCTACTTCTTCGACGACCTGGCGCAGCTCGACAAGGCGCTCGACGAGGGCGGGATGCTGGAGAAGATCAACGAGGGCACCACGCCCAAGGGCGTCCGGGTCCTGGACCTGGTGATGACCGGCACGCCCACGGGCATCTTCACCACCGAGGTCCCGATCCGCACGTTAGACGACATCACGGGCGTGCGCATGCGGGCGCTGGACGAGGTGCAGATCAACACGTTCGAGCAATGGGGCGCCAAAGGCACGATCGTGTCCTGGTCCGAGGTGCCGAACGCGCTGCAGACCGGCGTTGCCGGCGGCTACATCAACCCCGCGTTCGTGCCGCTGACCTACGGGCACACGGCCTTCATCGAATACTTCACCAACGCCCGGATGAGCCCGTCAGTCCGCGTCGCCATCGCCTCGGAGGACTGGTACCAGGGCCTTTCGGATGAAGAGCGCGAGATCGTCCAGCAGGCGGTGGAAAGAGCGCATTATGCCAACCGCGAACTCGTCTCGGACGATTCCGCAGTGCTGAAGCAGCTGGAGGAAGCCGGGATCGAGGTGATCGAGCTGGCGCCGGAAGAGCGCGAGAAGTTCCGCGAAGCCAGCCAGCCGATCTACGAGACGACCGAGATGCCCGAAGGCGCGCTGGACGCCTGGAACGAAGCGGTCGGGCGCTGAACGATGCGGGCGATCGCGGACAGGCTGAACCGGCTGTCATGGGGGCTCAACCGCGTGGCGCTGCTGGGCGCGGCGCTGACCGTCGCGGTCATGCTGGCTGCCGCAGGCTGGCAGGTGATCGCCCGCTATCTCTTGAACCAGCCCCCGGTCTGGACCGAGGAGCTTGCACGCTTCTCGATGGTCTGGGGCGGTCTTCTGGGTGCGTCCTGCGCCTATCGCCTGCGGCGCGATCCGACACTGTTTCCGGACGCGTTGCAGGCTCCCGGGGTTCGCGGGTTGATCTTTACGCTGACGCGATCGCTTGGCGTGCTGTCCTTCATCCTGCCGATTCTGTGGTTCAGCCTGCTCGGCCCCGGCGCCGATCCGGCGCGGGGCTATCTCGGGCGGCTCTTCGGTCGGCAGGCCGAGACCATGGACGTGCCGATGGTGGTGTTCGGCATCGCGATCCCGCTGGCCTTCGCCCTGATCCTATTCCACGTGCTGGCGGACATCGTGACCGCGCTGGCCAATCACGGAACTGCAGAATGAAGCTTTTCATGGCGTCGCTGGCGACGGAGACCAACTCCTTCTCGCCCATTCCGACCGGCTGGAGCGGGTTCAAGGAGCATCTCTACACCAAGACCGCCTCGCGCGGAGAGCCCGGCCTCTACGCGGCGGCGGTGACCTGCTGGCGGACGATAGCCGAGGCGCGGGGATGGGAAGTCGTCGAGGGGCTCTGCACCTACGCGCAGCCGGCCGGCCCGACCGTGCGCGCGGTCTACGAGACGATGCGCGACGACATCCTTAACGACCTGCGCGTGGCGATGCCGGTCGACGTGGTCCTAATGTCGATGCATGGCGCGATGATTGCGCAGGGCTACGACGACTGCGAGGGCGACATGATGGCCCGCATCCGCGAGATCGTGGGGCCGGAGGCAACGATCGGGCTGGAGCTGGACCCGCACTGTCACCTGACGGAGCAGATGCTGGACAACGCGACGGCGATTATCTGCTACAAGGAATATCCTCATGTCGACGTGGTCGAGCGGGCCGAGGAATTGTTCACCCTCTGCGCCGATGCGGCCGAGGGCCGGACCGCTCCGGTCATGCGGGATTACGACTGCCGGATGATGACGATGTACCACACGCCATTCGAGCCGGTGCGCGGCTATGTCGACCGCATGTCCGCGATGGAGGGGAAGGACGGCATCCTGTCCGTGTCGCTGGTGCATGGCTTCCCCTGGGGCGACAATCCCTGCTGCGGCACGCGGACGCTGGTAATCACCGACGGAGATGCCGGGCTTGCCAGCCGCCGCGCCGAAGTGCTCGGCCGCGAATTGTGGGACATGCGGGGCGACTTGCGCCGGTTCCCGAGCATGGAGGAGGGTCTCGAACGCGCCGCCTCGATGAACGTCGCGCCGATCGTGCTGGCCGACTTCGCGGACAACGCGGGCGGGGGCGCGCCGTCGGACGCCACCTTTGTGCTGCGGGCGGCGCTGGATCGGGGCTGGAAGGACATCGCCTTCGGGACGTTCTGGGATCCGGTGCTGGTCGGCATGTGCATCGATGCGGGCGTGGGCGCCAAGATGGCCGTCCGGCTGGGAGGCAAGATCGGGCCGATGTCCGGCGATCCGATCGATCTGACGGTGACGGTGCGCGGGATCGCGCGCGACGCCGTGCAGCATCTGGGCAAGGCCGAGATGCGGATGGGCGATTGCGTCTGGCTGGAGGCCGACGGCGTGCACGTCGTCGTCAACACCAAGCGCACCCAGACCTTCCACCCCGAGACGTTCGAGAACCTCGGGATCGACCTGTCCCGGATGAAATACGTGGTCGTGAAATCCTCGCAGCATTTCTATGACGGGTTCGCGCCCATTGCGGCAGAGGTCATCCACCTGGGCACGCCGGGCGCGATCACCCCCGATTTCACCATCGTCCCGTTCACCAAGCGGGACTCGAACTACTGGCCAAAGGTCAACGACCCGTTCGCCGAAGAGGAGGCTGCCCGATGACCGACGCGTACGACATCATCCTGCGCAACGGCCGCGTGATGGACCCCGAGACAGGGTTCGACGCGATCTGCGACCTGGCGATCTCGGGCGACCGGATCGCGAAGATCGGGACCATCGATGGCACCGCGGCGCGCGAAATCGACGCCACCGGCCTGATCGTCGCGCCCGGCTTCCTGGACCTGCACGCGCATGGGCAATCGGTGGCGGCCGACCGGATGCAGGCCTTCGACGGTGTAACCACGACGCTGGAGCTGGAGGTCGGCGCGCTGCCCGTCGCCGGCTGGTACGACCGGCAAGCCACGATCCCGCGCGCGCTGAACTACGGCACGGCTGCCGCGTGGATATTCGGACGCAAGGCGGCCTTCGGTGCCATCAAACTCGATGCCGATGTGCATCCGATCGACCAGATGGGCGCCGGGTCTGAAGATATGCGCTGGTCTACCGAGGCGGCGGACGCCGAACAGATCGCCGAGATCGTTGCGCATGTGCGGCAGGGGCTGGACGAGGGCGGAATCGGCATCGGCCTGCCCAACGGCTATGCCCCGGGCGCCGGGGTGAAGGAGATGGCCGACATCTGCGACCTGGCTTTCGAATACGGCACGCCTACCTACACGCACATCGCTTATCTCAGCAATATCGACCCGCAGAGCTCGGTCGACAGCTATGTCCGGCTAATCGGTCTGGCCGGCGCGACCGGGGCGCACATGCATATCTGCCACCTCAACTCGACCTCGCTGATGGATATCGAGCGGGTGGTCGAACTGGTGGCAAAGGCGCAGGAGCAGGGGCTGCCTGTGACGACCGAAGCATACCCCTATGGCACCGGCGCCACCGTGGTCAGCGCCGGCTTCTTCATGGACCCGGATTTCACCAAACGGACGGGCAGCGACTATTCCGACATCGAGTTGATCCACAACCAACACCGGTTCACCGGGCGCGACGACATGCAGGCGGCGCGCGAGGCGTCGCCGACCGACCTGGTGATGTGGCATTTCCTCGACGTGGAGGCGAATGACGAGCATCGACGCCTGCTCGACCTGTCGGTGACGTATCCCGGCGGGTCCATCGCCTCGGACGCGCTGCCCTGGATCAACGCGGATGGCAGCATCTATGAAGGGCTCGAATGGCCGCTGCCCGACGACCTGTCGGCGCATCCACGCTCTTCTGGCACGTACACCCGCTTCCTGCGCGAGCACGTCCGCGAGCGCGCCACGATGCCCCTGATGGAGGCCTTGGCCAAGTGCACCATCCTGCCCGGCAAGGTGATCGAAGGCTGCGCCCCGCAGATCGCGATGAAGGTGCGCCTCCAGGAGGGCTGTGACGCGGACATCGCGGTCTTCGACCTCGACACCGTGACAGACAAAGCCGACTTCAGCGCCATGAACAGGCCGTCCGAAGGTGTCCGCCATCTGCTCGTCGGCGGTGAATTCGTCATATCGGACGGCACCCTGAACACCGAGGCCGCGCCAGGGCGCCCGATCCGGCGCGCGACGCGGTGAGCGTACCGGTCCTACTCGTCACGGGCTTCCTGGGCGCGGGCAAGACCACGTTCATCAACCGCCTCCTGCAGGGGGACCACGGTCTGCGGATCGCCGCCATCGTCAACGATTTCGGCTCGATCAACATCGACGCGGCGCTGCTCGACGGGGCAGCCGAGGGCGTGATCGGCCTGAAGAACGGCTGTATCTGCTGCTCGTTGCAGGGCGACCTGATGCGGACCCTGAAATCAGTCCTGTCCCGAGCGCCCAAACCGGAGCTGATCGTGATCGAGGCCAGCGGAGTCGCCGACCCGGCGGGTATCGTCCAATCCCTGATGGACCCCGTCATCTGGGCGCAGGCACGGCTCGAAACCGTGGTCGGCATCGTGGATGCGGCCGACGCCAGCCGGCGCAAAAGCGATCCGTTGTGGCAGGCGCAGGTCCGCGGGGCGGATATCATGCTTCTGTCCAAGACCGCCGACAGCATGCCGGAAGACCTGGCTGCGCTTCGGGCCGCGCTGAGCGTTCAGGGAAAAAGGAACGTCTTCAACATGGAGGAGCCGGTTCCTCTCGCCGCGCTCTTCCTGGAGGAAGGGCTGGAAAGGGCGACGGTGGCGGCCTTGCCGCACAACGACAGCAGCCGGTTCGTCTACGTCGAATGGGAACATGACGGCCCGCTCGATCTGCAGGCGTTCCAGCAGGTGATCGCGCAGCTTGCCGGCACCGTGTTGCGTGGCAAGGGGTTCCTTTCCTTCGATGGCGGCGCAGGGCGGATGCTTTTCCAGCTTGTTGGCAACCGTGCGGCCCTGTCACCTGCGCCTTCTGATACGAATGGGAATTGCAGGCTCGTCCTGATCGGGGAACGCGTCGAGTTCGCTCCCGACGCGGTGCTGCGTGCGCTGGACAACCTCCGGCCGGGGAGCCGGCAGACGTAGAAGTCTGCTTACGATGACCATTCCTCGCCCGTCCGAAGCCCCACGTGGAACGCGCAGGGACGGGTCGTTCTGCAGCTGCATGAGATGGCGGGCCGGCAAAGAAGGGCGTATTCCGTTGAAAAGCTCGTCCTTGATCGGGGGGCATCTGGCTGATTCAATTCCTGCGAAGGGTGGGAGGATCGGCGATGATGGGACCGCGGCAGGAGGTGCAACCGGCGTTGTTCTACGAGTTCTCGCTTGAGGATCACGTCCCGCAAGACCACT
>NZ_FOXV01000017.1 GCF_900115815.1 Roseivivax halotolerans
AGTGGTCTTGCGGGACGTGATCCTCAAGCGAGAACTCGTAGAACAACGCCGGTTGCACCTCCTGCCGCGGTCCCATCATCGCCGATCCTCCCACCCTTCGCAGGAATTGAATCAGCCAGATGCCCCCCGATCAAGGACGAGTTTTTCAACGGAATAAGCCCTTCCACGACATTCGGCGGCGCTCGAATTCCGGCCCAGACCAAGGCCGTCTCGCTTTTTCAGATTAAGTGGCGCGTTCATCCTTAGGTGATCCCATCACGATGTAGGACGTGATGGCATGGACATGGGATTGGGTGCCCAAGACCTCCGTGTGGAAGCGCTTGTATTCCGAGAGATCGGCGCTCTCGACGCGAAGGAGGTACTCGAAAGCCCCTGCTACGTTGTGGCACTCGACGACTTCGGGCGCGACCGACATGGCGCGCTCGAAGCCCTCCTGTGCCGACTTGGTATGGGAGGACAGCCCGACCATGACATAGGCGGCAAAACCGCGACCCATCTGTTCGGGGCTGGTCACGACCCTGTAGCCTCGGATGACCCCAGTTCGCTCCAGCTCCTGAACCCGTCTCAGGCAGGCCGAGGGAGACAGGCTGACACGTTCGGCCAGAGCGACATTGCTGATCCGCCCGTCGCGCCGTAGCTCGCGCAATATTTTCTGGTCGATAGCGTCCATAGGCCGGCAATCATTGTGCAAATATCTATCAGAGTAAAGCATTAGACGACATGTTGCGACCTTTGCCCGCTATTGTTGCGCACAAGCAGTGTTGGAGGAACGCCCCATGAATCTCGCTTTCCTGACCGCCCTTCTGGGCTTCGCATTCGTCGCCACCGCCACGCCGGGGCCGAACAACCTGATGCTGATGGCATCCGGTGCGAACTTCGGCTTCCGGCGGACCCTGACGCACATGCTCGGCATCGCCGGGGGCGTGACGGTGATGGCTCTTCTCGTAGGTGTGGGGCTGATGGCGCTGTTCGACGCAGTGCCTGCGCTGAACCTGGTGCTGAAGGTCGCCTCCGTTGGCTATCTGCTCTGGCTCGCATTCAAAATCGCGACGGCCGCTCCGGTGGAGGAGCGGGACGCGGACAGCCGTCCCATGACCTTTCTTCAAGCGGCCATGTTCCAGTGGGTGAATCCCAAGGCCTGGGCCATGTGCCTTTCTGCCATCACGCTCTACGCGCCTGACCGCTCGCTGCTGTCGGTCGCCATCGTAGCCGGTGCGTTCGCGCTTGTCTGCTTTCCGGCGATCTCGGTCTGGGCATGGCTCGGGACCGTGGTCCGGAAATGGCTGTCGAATGCGACCCGGCTCAGGGTCTTTAACATCACCATGGCGGCTCTGCTGGTGGCCTCGCTCTATCCCGTGCTCGGTCTCGGAACCTGACAGTGGTGTTACTAAACTCGGCTTCGGCAACGTGCGCCTAAACTGCCTGTGGTGTTGGGATGGGGTCCGCTCTGTCCGCATCGGCGGCGCTGCGACGAGACGCAGCGAAAGGTGGGTTTAGATTCCCTGGTTTGACGCAGCCTTCAACGACCGCTTCCGTGATCTGCGCCGCGACGCAGAACCCCGCCGGTTGCAGGTGCCAGCGCCTCCATTGTCATGCTGCAGTTGCATCGGTTGGCCACCGAATGACCGGAAAGTCCGCATAGCGGACCAACACGGTTTGCGGACACCCTCTAAAACTATCCCAGCTGGTGGACCACTTCAGTGGGGGCACTCCACCGGGACCAAAATCCAATATTCAAGGCCAGTGCCGAAGCACAGCAAAACCGCGATAGCCGCAGCGGGTGCGGCGAACGACGACACGGATTGAAACTGGTCGACCGACGGGCCGACCAGTATGCGCGGTGGCTTTCATGCCGAAGCAAGAAAACCTTCAAACGCACGCCGCTTGATCGGGCTCTTTGGCAACCGGATATCGTATTGCTCCACGATCCGGCGCGCCGAACGCACGAGATCGCGATAGATCGCCTTTCTTTCTTTTGGCGCTTCCGGCAGCGTCTTCAGATCAACCGATAGAATTGGCGACGACTGGCTATCGGGGCGAAAGGTCACGCACTCGACCGATTCATCCGCGCCAAGGATCACCTCGACACCAACCTGTATGGCCCCGCCCAGATTACAGTCACGAATAATCGGGAAGCCGTGGCGCGGGCTGTGCGATATCGTGAGACCGAAATCTGCCCGGTCCACGGCCGCCTTCATCTCGACCGTCCGGTGCGCCGTGTAGTGCTTGTTGATGATCGCGTGACGATGGTGTCCGGCAATCGCCTGCCGCAGTCCGTCTTCCACGCCATGCTGGCTCAACATGCTCAGGAAGGTCTTTCGAAGCGCATAGAAGTCCTCGTCGAAATCCTTCAAACCAAGACGTGACAGCATACGCCCCATTGACCGCGAGAAATTCTCCGACGCTTTTCCAGTTTCCGAGCGTTTTGCCGCATCCGGAAAGAGCAGCGGGCCATGGTCATCTGGCAAGGCGCGCACCCAATCGATGAAACCGAGATCAAGAAGAACCTGAGGAATGGGCAGGAAGCGCTCCCCGTCCTCGGTCTTGCTGTGGAGCAGAAGACCGTAGACCCCGTTGCGCAACACGAGCGCCCGGCGCGGTGCGAGGACGATTTCTTCATCGCGGGTCCCGACCGCAAGCCAGAAGAGCGGGATCCAATAGGTGCCGTCGCGCGTGATGACCTGCCCGCGTTTCCAACGGCGATGCGGAGAGGAGTGATCGGTGAATATCGGGCTCTTCAAGAACGCTGAAAGCCGCTCGGCGCTCCATGGCAAGCGGATCTTCGGCTGGGTGACCCGCATGTGCAGCGCGTCATCGGATACGTTCGAGGCTTTCACGATGCGATCGATATCCTTGTAGCCGACCATTGGCGGAACCTCGGCCCCCAGTTCCACGGCAGCCTTAAAGATGCGGGAGAGACCGTCCCGATTGCGCCGGATGGTCAATCTCGCCAGACGTGGCGTAAGGCGTTCTGCGAGCAATTCACGTTTCTCCGGAACCGAAAGGTCCTTGGCACGAATCTCAGCAATGATGAGAGCGTCATCTGCATCGGCCTCGGCAATCTCGGCGTTTTTGTCGAGGAGCTTGCCAGTTTTTTCGAAGCGGTTCCGCCCATGCTTCTTGCCGTGCACTTTCGGCAACCGGGTCATCCAGGTGAAGAATTCTTCCTGGCGCGTTTTCGTAATCGACGTGATCGCACAATTGCCGAAATGATAGCGTGCGAGCTTTGCGATCGCGTCGATGTTCCCCTTCATGTCCTTGGACGGATACAGGCGATAGGTCTCGGCGATCGCATCCTCGAGCAGGATCGTGGGCGCGACGAATTTATCGACGGGCTTGTCCGAAAACCGCGCGACGACATCGCGGGCAAGGTGCCGCGGGTCTTCGAGCTCCAGCGACGCGGTCTTGATATCGAGAAGCTGGCGCTTCAGCGTTGCGCCCTGTAAGGCCAGACCGGTCGGCAGATCATTGGGAAGATCCACGCCTGCAATGCGTGCGGCATCCTTGAGGCGCGGCGTGAGCGCACTGAAATCCCGCGCTCGCGCGCTGGCTTTCAAGGCCTCCCGAGCCTCCTCGATGCGACAGGCGTCGGTCTCCGCGAAAAGCGCTCCCGAGTCGTAACGCTGCAGCAGGTCCGCCAGCTCGGAGCGCAGCAGTTCCATCAGGACGCTGTTGGCCTGAGCGGGTGTGAGGGTTGTGATTTCGGCGAGTTGGGTCATCTGGGTCTCCGCAATTTCAAGGGCGGCGAGGACCCGTCCAACACGGATCATCGCCTCGGAGACCAAGTGGGTTCGCAAGGAAAAACAGATGAACGCGCGTTTGACCCGATTTGCCAGGCAGCCCGAAAGGCGCTTTCGGAAATAGTAGATGCGGCCCCGGCGCTGAAGGTAGGGACCCGCGCTTTTCGCAGATCCCGGTGTCTGGCGTCGCCCCGAAGATCGGACCACAGGTGCCCTCTGCGGCTCTGTCGGCGCGACGTCGCGCGACGGGGCATGTGTCACACCCTGTGTCAGGGTTTGTGTCATACCCCGAGGAATTCGGGCGGTTTCGGTTTTGGAAACCGGCTTTTGGACCCTATGTTCTGGGGTCTTTTCGGACTGAGAGGAAAACATGGCTGGGGTGGTAGGATTCGAACCTACGGTACACGGTACCAAAAACCGCTGCCTTACCGCTTGGCTACACCCCAACTGCGCGCGTATCTACGGCGTCCTCTCCGGGGGATCAAGAGCCGTCGGCAAAATTTCCCGGCGCTTTCGGCGATACATCCGGCGGCGGCTGGCAGCGGGGTTCGGCAAGTATCACGCGGCCGCGGCCTGCAGCTTTGGAGGCGTAGAGCGCCCGGTCCGCCTGCCCCATCAAATCCTCGGTCGAGACATCGCTCCCGCCATGCCAAAGCGCGATCCCTGCGCTCGCGGAGATCGCGTAGATGCGGTCGTTCATCCGGCGCTCCCGCTCGATACGGCCGATCAGGCGTTCGCAGAGCCGGATCAATTGATCAGCATCGGCGAGGCCCGGAAAGACAAGGAGAAACTCGTCCCCGCCGATCCGCGCGGCGAGATCCCCCGGACGGACCGCCTCCGTAAGATCGCGCGCCACGTCTTGCAGGACGATGTCTCCGGCCCTGTGACCGAACCGGTCATTCACCTGCTTGAAGAAATCGAGGTCGACATGAACGAGGCTGAAGGGTGTTTCGCCCGCCTCCAGCGTTCTCAGGGCGAGGTCCGCGGCACGACGGTTCGCAAGACCGGTCAGCCCATCGGTCGTGGCCTCCGTCTCGGCAGCAAGACGGGCCACGTGCAAACGGCGGTTCAGCTTGCGAGAGGCAGCCATCGCGGCTTGCTGCGCCTCGATCAGGAAGAGGATTTCGAGCGTCAGGTCCGTCGCCGAAAAATCAGCGGCGGTCAGCCCGTGTCGCCGCACGGCCTCGGCCACGCCAATGCCGAACCCGAAATCGATCACCATGCCCCCTGCCTCGTCCATCGCGATCTGCGCGACCATCGGCGTCTCGGGCGCGCTCCGCGCCCGAACGTGCAGTTTTGCACCCGATTGGGCCCGGAGCGCGCTCAATGTTCCAATCCCCTTCGGCCGCGAGACGTCGAGCATGTCGAAAAGGGGCGTGCCGACGATATCACCGAGCACCTTCCGCGTGGTCGGTCCGACCGAAACGATGGCTCCAGCAGCATCCACGCAGAGCGACATCGGTCTGAGCGATGACAGGACCGAGCTCTGCGTGCTCATCCCGTGCGGGCCTCGCCTGCCAGCGAAAACGCCCGCCCTGCCGAGAACCTGTCCTGCGCAACGGAGATCGAAAGCAGGTCCCTGTCGCCGCGCCCTTTCGTCAGGTCCAGGATCGCCAGCGCGCCGTAATCGTCCGACATTGCCCGCAAGAGCCCCAGAAGGACGTGGCTGGCACCTGGTGGCTTATCCCGGATCGCAAAGACGATGCGGTTCTCGTCCACCGCCTTGAGGTCGATATCCGGCAGCTCTAGATCCGGAACCGCAAGGCGCACCCGATCGGGCAGCTCGTCGAGCGCATGAAGAAAATCGCGGAAAGAGCGCCCTGAGAACCGCAAGAGCCGGCGCAACGCTTCCCGCCGGGGGTGCGAGACAAGGTAGTGTCCCACATCTTCGAGCAACGTGCCGGGTAGACGCCCCAGCTCCTCCGCGATCGCGGAGACAAGGCGCGCCGTCAGCTCGTCTTCGTAGCTGAGCATCGCCTCGAACCCTGCCGCATCCAAATGCAGCGCGCAGAGCACCTTCGCCCAGCGCGCATCGCCATATGTATCCCGCATGAAGCATTGCAGTGTCGTGTTGATGAGCCCGTGCATCGGAGCCTGCGAAATCCGTTCCGGAGGCTTTATGCGCGCGTCCGGTTAAGATCCGGCAAACGGACATCGGGTCGCGGCCAGCCAGCCCGGCAGACCTCCGATGTCGGGCAGGACCACCTCCGCGAGGGGTGCAAGCTCCGAGTGCGTGGCGATCCCGGTCAGAACCGCGGCCGCGCGCATACCTGCCGCACGCGCCGCCGAAAGGTCATGGCTCGAGTCTCCGACCATCAGGACGCGGGCCGGGGCGACCCCGACACCATTGGCAAAAGCCAGAAGCGGCTCCGGATCGGGTTTTGCGCCGAACCCTGAATCCGCGCCGATCACGAGGCGAAATCGATCGGCAATTCCCACGGCCGCGAGATGCGCCCGCGCGACGGATTCGCTGTCGTTGGTCATAACGCCGAGGGCGAGGCCGCGCGCGTCGAGGTCTGCCAGGAGCGCGGGCAGATCGGTTGCTGGCACCGGGTGCGCGGCGGCGGCCTCCGCGTCGAGCAGGCTGCGAATGTCCCGCGCACTCAGGTCGGGAAGATGCGGCACAAGGCACTCCGTGACCTCTTCGGCGGTTCCGGCAATGACCGGGCTGTCAGGAGAGAAACCCTGATCGCTATCAAAGCCGATCGCGTTCCCGAGCCTACGGGCCAGTGCCGTATCGCCGCCCGAAAGCCGGTCGAGCACCCCGGCCGCCCAGCCCTCCCAGGTCAGTCGAAAGTCGAACAGCGTGCCGTCCTTGTCAAAAAGGATCGCATCGATACCGGGAAGATCGGACGTCACGTCCAATGCACCGCCTCGCCGCCCGGCAGCATTGCGCGTGCCGACATCGGCGCAGTGTAATCGAGGCCGGCATCGTCGCAGAAGGCCGTCAGCCACGCATCGTCCATCAATAGGAAGTCCAGCACCGATCCCTGGAAGTCGGGATCCGAGACGCTGTCGCGGAATTGCGCCTCCGAGGCGCCGGTCGCCCCCAGAAATACCGCAAGCAGCTCTTCGTTCCCTGCCAGCCACCCCACGGCCTGCAGGCCGATGATCTCTGCATTCTGGCGGTTCAGAGCCATTCCCGTGCCTTCTGAAAATGTTTGTTAACCTTTGTGCATAAAGACTATCCGGGCCGGTCGGCGCAAGCGCGACCTGCATCCTGTCAATTATCGGGAGGCGCGGGATTGCCTGGGCGCATTCTCATCCTCGACAGCGTGGCGATCAACCGGGTCGTGCTGCGCGTCAAGCTGGCCGCTGCCTGCTACGAGACCTTCCAGGCCGAGACCCTGGCAGAGGCGCTACGCGTCGCGAAGGCAGCCCGCCCCGATATCCTTCTCTTCTCGGCAGCCGCTCCGGGGGTGGACCCTGCCCGCCTGGTGTCTCGTTTTAAGACACTCATGCCCGGTCATATCATAGCGATCATGATGATCGAGGCAGGCAGCGCGCCAGCCTCACCGGAAGCGGCGCTGGCGGCCGGAATCGACGAGGTGCTGCCACGGACCTGCGAAGACGCCTTTCTCACCGCACGCCTGAGGGCTGTGTTCCGCGCACTCGAGGAGCGGCGCGAATTGCAAGCGCACGAGGATGAAACGCGGCTTCTCGGTTTCGCCGAGGCCACCGCCGCCGCGCCGGGACGGCGACGCGTGGCGCTTGTTGGCAGTCACGTGACGGGAGAGCCGGACCGGTTGTCGGACGCGATCTCGGGACTGGCCGACGCGAATATCGAGCGGCGCAGCGCAAGGGAGGCTTTGAGCGCATCAGGGAGGGGAGCGGACGGATACGTCATCTCTGACGCCGGCCTCGACGGCGATGGATGCCGCAGCCTCATCGCGGATCTGCGATCCCAGACGCAGGGGCGCGAGGCGGCGATCATCGTCTTGACCGATGGTCCATCCGCGCAGGAGCGGGCCGCGGCCGCGCTCGATATGGGTGCCGACGACGTACTCCTTGCTGACGCCAGCCGCGCTGAGATTGCGATCCGCGTGCGGCGTCAACTCGACCGGCGCGCAAGCCTTCGGCGGCAGCGACTCGGCCTTGAGGCCGGGATGCGCGCGGCTCTGACGGATCCGCTCACCGGGCTGTGGAACCGGCGCTATGCGCTGCCAAGGCTCGGCGCATGGCGCGCGTCGGTCGCCAAGAACTCCCGGCCGCTTGCCGTGATGATCGCGGATATCGATCGGTTCAAGGCGGTCAACGATCGGTTCGGGCATCCATTCGGCGACCGCGTGATCGCAGAAGTGGCGACATGCCTGTCAAGCGCCGCGGGGCCCGAAAGCCTTGTTGCGCGGCTCGGCGGAGAAGAATTTCTTATCGCAATGCAAGATACCGGCAGCGCCGAAGCGATCCAGGCGGCCGAGGGTCTGCGGCGTGCCGTCGATGCATGCGGTGTGCTTGCCGATTTCGGAGCCGAGCCGGAGATTGTGCGAGTGAGCGTCTCTATCGGATGCGCGATTTTGACAGTCTCTGACGCAGCCGACCTCGACACCGGAACGTTGATCTCGCGCGCGGATGACGCGCTTTACGCGGCAAAGGATGCCGGGCGCGGGCGCGTCGTCTGCATGTCGATGGCGGATGCGCGCGACCGGGCGATCAGGCGGCTGCCGGCGGGCACGGGCTGAGGCTCGAGGCGCACCCGATACTCATTTCCGTCGATCGCGCCGCGCCTCCATCGCTGCTTCCAGCCGGTCCGCATATTCGTTGCGTTCTTCCGCGCTCATCGTCGAGATCCTGTCGATCAAGGCCGATTGGCCGATCTCCCGCAATTGGTCGCCGCGGGCATTCTGCGCCTCGATGACATCCGCGAATGCCGCGGAGTCGAACGGCTCCGCTCGCAAGATCGACAGCGCGCCGGAGGCATCCCGGATCGACGGACCGCCGATCTCGCGCCGGGCGGTCCGCAGTTCGCTGAAGATCGCGCGTCGATCTGCCTGATCCAGCGCACGCGCATAGGCGAAACTATCGAGCCGGTCGCTCGGGCCTGGCGGGCCGCGCTTGGCGAACGTTCCGACGACGGTGCCGACGATCAGGAGGTTGAGCCCCAGCGACAGCACGAGCAGGACTTTCATCCAGCGCGGCATCGAGCGTGTTTTTTTTTCCGTCCCTGCCATCGCTCAGCCCTCCTGATCCAGGTTGTCGAACCCGAGCGCCGGATCGAGATAAACGGCCATGTCGGCCTCACCCCACCACAGCGCATCAACCGACGGCGCCAGCGTGGCGGGCGGGGACACGCCGATCCAGAGCCCCGCCACAACCGTCGCACCCAGTGCCGCCACGGCACGCCAGCCGCCGAGCGCCTCGAGGACGCGCTGGAGGAACGGCTCACGCGGACCGGGTCTCGGGCGCGTCAGAACCTCCCGCTCGGCGTCGTCCGTGAGCCGCGCGAGGAAATCGCGATCGATCTCGGGCGGCGTCGCGCGGGCGGCCTCGAGATGGTCCTCGAAGAGATCGTCATCGGGCGTCTCAGTCGTCTTCATACCCCAACTCCTTCCGCCTTCCTGCCAGGCGCGCGGTCAGCGCTTTACGGCCTCGCGCAATCAGACTTTCCGCAGCCCTCGGGCCTATGTCCATGATCCGCGCCACCTCTCCGGTGGGCATGTCGTCCAGATGCTTCAACACCACGGCCTGCCGCTGCCGCGCGGGAAGCGTTGCGAGTGCCGCCTCGAGCGCGGCAACCCGCTGTGCGTCGGTCATCCGCTCCCCGACAGGGGGTGCCTCGTCCGCGATCTCGGGCGCGTCCTCGAGATCTGCGCTGCGCCGTCGGCGGATGCGGTCGATGCAAAGATTGGCGGTCACGCGGTAAAGCCAGGTTCCGACCTGCGCCCGTCCCGGCTCCCAATCTGGCGCGATGCGCCAAAGCTTCATCAAGGCATCCTGTGTAGCATCCTCCGCCTCGGCCCGGTCGCCAAGAAGTCGGACCGCATGGGCGAAAATCCGGGGGGCGAGACGCAACGTCAGCGCGCGCGCTGCCGAAGCATCGCCAGAGGCGACCCGCGCCATCAGCTCGTCTTCGCTCTCGTCGTTCATCGCGTCCAGTGCCACGGGCAAAGATCCGGCCTTGGGGTTAGAGCGCCCTCACCCGCCGGGCAAGGGCGCTTGGCGTGCGCGCTTCAGTTGCGACGCGGGCCACGCTTACGGAGCTCGGCGAATTCTTCCGCCGAAACCTCGCCGTCGCCGTCACGGTCAAGCCGCTCGATCATGCGGTCGGGGTTGGCACGGGCAGATATTTCCTCGAGGCTGATCGCGCCGTCTCCGTTGGTATCGAGGCGGTTCATCATCCGCGCCTGCCGCTTGTCGGCGCGATCGGCGCGTGCAGCGTCAAGCTCTGCCGCGGTCAGCTTGCCGTCACCGTCCGTATCGGCGCGCGCGAAGCGTTCGATGCCAAAGCGCTTCAGCTCCTCCGCGCTGAGCCCGCCGCTGCCATCGGTATCGAGTGTCTCGAAGGCGGGCATCTTTCCGCTCGGGCCGTCCTGGGCCGTTGCGATCTGCGGCACAACGAGGCCGAGTGCGATGAAGGTTGCCGTCAGAGCGGCGGGGGCTGCGATGCGTTTCATGCCTGTTTCCTTGAGTTTGAACCAATCCGCGACGCCACTTCCGAGCGGCGCATGTTCGTTACACGCACCGCCCCGCGCAATCCGTCGATTTTTTTCGGCGCCACGCGACCTGCCAGCGGCATTGCGCGACATCCAGCCGCAACAACGGAATGGCACCTTTATATAGCGACGCCGACAGTCCATCTTGTGCAGGTCACACAAGCCCGAAGGAGCGCGCATGTCTGCCGCGCAAGACCACGCCCAGGAACGCGATACGATGCCGGCCCTCATCAAGGGATGGCGCCGGAAATGCCCGAGTTGCGGCAATGGCCCGCTGCTGTCCGGCTACCTCAAGATCCGCCAGAGCTGCACGGTCTGCCGCGAGGAGCTGCATCATCATCGGGCGGATGACGGGCCGGCTTACCTCACGATCCTGATCGTCGGGCACCTGATGGCACCGCTGCTGCTCATCGTGTTCGAAACCTGGCGGCCGCAGCCGCTCACGCTCTTCACCATCTTCGCGGTTGGCTGTGTCGGGCTTTCCCTCTACCTTCTGCCCCGGCTAAAGGGGGCGATCGTCGCCTTCCAATGGGCGCGCGGGATGCACGGTTTCGGACAGGATCCTGTCTGAGGGCCGAGGCCGCGCAGACAGGGCAGAATGAGCGACAGCAGCACGACCGACCGAACCGACAAGACCGCTATCCGCGACGCCGCCACCGTGATCGTGCTGAGAGACCGCGCGACACGGCCGAGCGTCCTGATGGGACAACGCGGCGCGAAGGCAGCCTTCATGCCGTCGAAATTCGTCTTTCCGGGCGGCGCGCAGGATCCTGGCGACCGCGACGTCCCGCTTGCGGAAGACCTGCCCGCAGGGTGCCGCGCCCGGCTTCTGGAAGATACCGAGCACGCCCACGTCGCCGAGGCACTTCCGCTGACCGCCATCCGCGAGCTTTTCGAGGAAACCGGTCAGGTTCTTGGCGCGCCAGCCCCTTGGGAATCGCCGCCGCCCGACTGGCAGGGCTTCGCCGCGACGGGGCATCGGCCATCCGCCGCAGGGCTTCAATTCGTCTTTCGCGCGATCACGCCGCCGGGCCGGCCCCGGCGCTTCGATGCGCGGTTCTTCCTGGTGGACGTGGATGCGCTTGCGAGCGATCCCGATGATTTCTCCGCGGCATCGGACGAGCTCAGCCACCTCAACTGGGTGGCGCTCGACGAGGTTCGGGCGCTCGATATGCCCTTCATCACCGAGGTGGTCCTGGCCGAGATCACAGCGCGCGTCCATGATACCGCGCCGCCCGCGTCAGTGCCGTTCTTCCGCAATGATGACGAGGAGAGCCTCTTTCTGAGACTGAGGGGCCGCGCGCTCTAGCTCGCGGCCCGTCTCAGTTCAGATTTCCTTGGCGAGCGCGTCCGCGAGATCCGTCCGCTCCCAGGAGAACCCGCCATCCGCATCGGGCTCGCGCCCGAAATGCCCGTAAGCCGCGGTGCGCTCGTAGATCGGCTTGTTGAGATCGAGATGCGTGCGAATGCCGCGCGGGGTCAGGTCCATGACCTTCGGGATCGCGCGCTCGATCGCGGCGGCATCCACCTCGCCGGTGCCGAACGTGTCGCAATAGATCGAGAGGGGCTTGGCGACGCCGATCGCGTAGGAGAGCTGGATCGTGCAACGCTCCGCAAGGCCCGCAGCCACCACATTCTTCGCAAGGTATCGCGCCGCGTAGGCCGCCGAACGGTCCACCTTGGTCGGATCCTTGCCCGAGAACGCGCCGCCGCCATGCGGGGCCGCGCCGCCATAGGTGTCCACGATGATCTTGCGGCCCGTCAGGCCCGCATCACCGTCGGGCCCGCCGATGACGAACGTGCCCGTGGGGTTCACCCACCATTCGGTGGCATCGTCGATCCAGCCTTCGGGCAGAACCTCGCGGATATAGGGCTCCACGATGGCGCGGATGTCCTCGGAGGTCTGCGCCTCGTCCGCATGCTGGGTCGAGAGCACGATCTGCGTCACGCCAACCGGCTTGCCGTTCTCGTAGCGCACCGACAGCTGCGACTTCGCGTCGGGGCGCAGGAGCGGCTCGGCGCCCGATTTGCGGGCCTCGGCCAGCCGCTTCAGGATCGCGTGGGAAAAGAGGATCGGCGCGGGCATGAGTGCGTCGGTCTCGTTCGTCGCGTAGCCGAACATGATGCCCTGATCGCCCGCGCCCTCGTCGCCGCGCTCGCCTGTCACGCCTTGCGCGATATGCGCCGATTGCTCGTGCAGAAGATTGGTGATCTCGCAGGTCGCGTGGTGGAACTTGTCCTGCTCGTAGCCGATATCCTTGATGCAGGCCCGCGCGATATCGGGGATGCGGGCCATGTATTCCGTGAGCTTGGCCTGATCGCTCAGTCCGATTTCACCGCCGATCACGACGCGGTCAGTGGTCGCGAAGGTCTCGCAGGCAACGCGAGCCAACGGATCCTCGGCCAGAAGCGCGTCGAGAATGGCGTCGGAGATGCGGTCGCACACCTTGTCCGGGTGCCCCTCGGACACGGATTCCGAGGTGAAGATGTAGTTATTTCTGGCCATGAGAAGTGCTCCATTATGGTCTGCTGCCACGCCAGGAAGCCGTTGTGACAGGGTATAAGACGCAACCTGCTAGACCGGACCCGAACCCGCGTCAATGCGATTGCGCCCCCGGGCCAGGACACCCGCACCACAGAGTCCGATGAGCAACAACAGGATCGGCCAGTCATGGGTTTTCGCATAGAGGGTCGGAGCGCGCGGCGCAGGGATAGGCGCATCGACGAACCCCGTCTCACCGAGGCCGAGCGACGCGGTGATGCGCCCCCACGGATCGATCGCCGCCGAGACGCCGGTATTCGCGGCGCGTAGCACGGGAAGCCCCTGCTCGATCGCGCGCATCCGCGCCTGCATCAGGTGCTGATACGGTCCTGACCATGTGCCGAACCATGCATCGTTCGTCAGTTGCAGGATCATGGCAGGCCGCGCCTCTGTGCCGCGGGTATCTTGTGGGAAGACCGCCTCGTAACAGATGAGCGGCAGGGCCTGGCCGAGCGGACCAAGATCCAGAAGCCGTGGGCCGGGCCCCGCAGAATATCCATACTCGGCGCGCTGCGCGAGGCCCGAGACATTGATATGCCGGAAGAGCCATGCCGCCGGCATGTATTCTCCGAACGGAACGAGGTGGTGTTTGTCGTAGACATCCGCGATCCGGCCCCCCGCATCGAGAACGACGGCGGAGTTGTAGTAGGCGCCGTCCGCCTCGCGCTGGATCCCGAGGACAATCGGCGTATCGCCCGCCGCCCGCGACGCCACGGCCAGCGCCTCGCCCGCCTGGTTCAGCAGCATCGGCACCGCCGTCTCGGGCCAGAGGATGAGATCGGGCGTGCCGTCCGCGCCAGTGGCCCGGATCAGCCGGTCGAAGAAAAGCCGGGCATTCTCGCGCTGCCATTTCTCGTCTTGCGGCGCGTTGGGCTGGACCAGACGGATGACAGGGCGATCCTCGGAAGTCTCAGCGGCCGGAACGAGCCACGCGCCTCCGAGTGCCAGCGCGAGGCCAAAGACGACGGGCGGCGCGGCGAGGCGTACGCTCCGCTTGGCCAGACCTCGGCCAGTGACCGCTGCAAGCGCGAGGGTAAGAAGCGTCAAACCGTAAGGTCCGATCCAAGCAAGCGATTGCACTGCGCCTGTCGGTGCCCAGACATAGGCCACGAGGCCCCAGGGAAAGCCTGTCAGGATGTACCCGCGCGCCAGCTCGGACAGCGCCCAGAACGGCACCACCAGCCACGGAACACCGAGCCGCAGCGCCGCCCATGCTGGCCAGGTCCAGAACAGGGCGAAGCCGGCGGCAGCCAGAGCCAGCGCGAACGGCGCCATCCACCCCGTCACAGCGGCATCGATCATGAAAGGTTCGACGAGCCAGCTGAGCGAGAGGCCGAAATAGCCAAGGCCGAAGGCCCAGCCCGTCCAGCCTGCCTCTCGAGCACCGGCGGCGCGAAACAAAAGCCAGAACAGACTGGCGAGCGCGGGAAGCGCGAGATACCACAGATCCAGCGGCGCTTGGCCTGTCGCGAAGACGAGCCCGGCCACGAGCCCGAGCGCCACGCGCCGCTTTCGCAGGGCTGCGCGCTGCACCGCGGACGTCTCAGCCATTGCGGTCGGCCTGAACCTCCGAAGATGCGCGTACACTCGCAGCGGCCGCCGTGCCCGTGGCGCCCGGCAGACGAACCCTCAGACGCTTGATCCGGCGCGGATCGGCGTCCACCACTTCGAATTCGAGGCCAGCGGGATGCGGCACAACCTCGCCCCGCGCTGGCACGTGCCCGGCAAGGACGAAGACGAGCCCGCCCAGCGTCTCGATTTCCTCGCCATCGATCTCCTCGTCTTCGGTGAGGTCGATGCCGATCTCTTCCTGGAATTCGTCAAGCTGCGTCTTGGCGAGCGCGAGGTAGCAGCCGGACTTCTCGAGCCGCCAGTTCTTGCCCTCTTCGGTGTCATGCTCGTCCTCGATCTCGCCGATGACCTGCTCGATCAGGTCCTCGATCGTGACGAGTCCGTCGACACCGCCATACTCATCGATGACGAGTGCCATATGACGCCGTTCCGTCTGCATCTTGGTGAGCAGCACGCCTATCGGCATGGACGGCGGCACGAAAAGAAGCGGACGGAGCATTTTCTTGAGGTTGAACTGCGTGCCCGAGCCGTTGAAACCGTGCATCAGAGCAAAATCTTTCAGATGCGCCATGCCGACCGGCGTGTCGAGCGTGCCGGAATAGACCGGCAGTCGGGTCAGCCCGCTTTCCCGGAACACCTTGACGAGATCGTCCCGTGTGATCGTGTCGGGAACCGCGATAATGTCGGCCTTCGGGATCGACACATCATCCACGCGCATGCGGCGTAGATTGGCGAGCCCATGCCCGCCGCCAGTCGCCGGGTGCTGCATATCGCCCCCGTCTTCATCCTCGTAGCCGCTGAATCCTTCGAAGAGCCTTCTGAAGAATCCCGGCCGTTCACTGTCGTCCGTATCGAGCGCGCCTTGCGCGGCGCTAGACGATGCGTCGCTGTCACCCATTCCTTTTCCCGTCTGTGCTGGGCCTTGTCATGCCCGTCCCCGTGAATATGGGTCCGGCAGGCCTAATGTGCCAAGTATTTCGACTTCACGCCGTTCCATCAATGTGGCGTCACCGTCACGAACATGGTCGTATCCCAAGAGATGTAACACGCCATGAACCACAAGATGAAGAACGTGTTCCTCGGCGGGGATCCGCTCTTCGGCGGCCTCGCGCAGGCAGGTCTCGCGCGCAATCGCGATATCCCCTAGGAAATGCGGCGCCTCTTCGGGCTGCGGCAGGTCAGGCGGCTCGCCCTCGGTCTCGGGGGCGAGATCTTCCTCGGGCCAGGACAAGACGTTGGTCGGCTGCGGTTTTCCGCGAAAATCGCCGTTCAACTCCGCGATCCGGTCATCGTCGCATCCAAGGATCGCGATCTCGAACGTCTCGGGCGAGAGCCCCAGATGCTCGAGCGTCGACACCGCCCCGCGCTCGGCCAGAGCCGGCAGATCCAGCGCCAGCCAACCTTCGTCTTCGAGGATCGTCTCGGTCAGCATACGTTTCTCAGCCGGTCTCGGCGTCCTTGTCGTAAGCTTCGATGATCGCGGCCACGAGCGGATGCCGCACCACATCCTTCGCCGTGAAATAGTTGAACGAGATCTTCGGGATGCCTGTCAAAAGACGTTCAGCATCTTTCAGCCCCGACTGCACTCCGCGCGGCAGGTCCACCTGGCTGCGGTCGCCGGTGATGACCATGCGGCTGCCCTCCCCAAGACGGGTGAGGAACATCTTCATCTGCATCGAGGTGGCGTTCTGCGCCTCATCCAGCACCACGAACGCATTGGCAAGCGTGCGTCCGCGCATGAAGGCCAGCGGTGCGATCTCGACGGCCTTTTCCTCACGCAGGCGCGCAAGCTGCTTGCCCGGCAGGAAATCGTTCAGCGCGTCGTAGAGCGGCTGCATGTAAGGATCGACCTTGTCTTCCATCGCGCCGGGCAGGAAGCCGAGTTTCTCGCCCGCTTCCACCGCCGGACGCGAAAGAATGATCTTGTCCACGAGCCCGTTGATGAACATGTTTACGCCCACCGCGACGGCGAGATATGTCTTGCCCGTGCCCGCCGGTCCGATTCCGAAGGCCAGCTCATTGGCGTAGAGAGAGCGAACATAGGCCTTCTGAGCCTCGGTCCGCGGCTCGATCAGCTTCTTGCGGGTCTTGATCTCGACCTTGCCGCCCGAGAACATCTCGAGCTGATCCTCGCCCGGCTCGTCCTGGCTCATGCGGAATTCGCGATCGATGTCGCCGCGGCCGACCTCCTTGCCCTGCTCGAGACGGTTGTAGAGGCTCGTCAGCACCTCCACCGCCTCTTTCTGAGCGTCGGGCTCGCCGTGGATCGCAAGCTGGTTGCCGCGGCGCAGGATCTGGACGCCGAGGCGGCCTTCGATGTCTGTCAGGTTTCTGTCGAACTCGCCGCAAAGCTCGATCAGGAGACGGTTATCGGGAAATTCGATGGATGCGTCGGTCAGGGTGCCGGTCGTCACGCAAGGCTCCGTATCTGCGAGTCTGCCTCCACTGTCCCAGCAGGGCGGCCAAAGGGCAAGCGCATTAGGGGCTCTGTCCGGGCGTCCACGCAGGAAAACGCCGCGCGAAGTGGCACTTCGCACGGCGTCGTGATCAATCGGACGTATCGGATCAGAGCGGATCGCCGATGATATTGGTCGAACCCTGCTTGAAATCGCCGGTCGCAACGGTCGGCGGAGCCACGCCCGAGCAGACCGGACGACCATACTTGTCGATCCGTGCCGAGAGGTATCCCTCGACGCCGTCGTCGATGATCCAGTGATCGCAGCCATTGGGATCGACCCAGATGCCTGCGCGCATGGTGGACAGGTCATCGGAATCGATGCCGCGGTCGATGGACTTGTCGGGGCCATAGGCGCCGACACCGTCGGCCAGCTCGCAGCCCGCAAGCGCGATGCCGGCAAGACCGATGAGGGCGAATCTCGTGAGTTTCATGTTATGCGCCCCTTTCAGCGGATGCAGACAATTTCGACGCGGCGGTTCTTCGCCATGCCGGTCGCCGTGGCGTTCGATGCGACGGGCATCCGCTCACCGTAGCCGCGAACGTCGGTGATGCGCGCGCCGACCGACGACCCGATCGCTGCGACCGCGTTCGCGCGGTTGTAGCTCAGGCGCATGTTGTACTCGTCGCTCGCCCGGCTGTCCGTGTGACCCGTGATGACATAGGCCGTCGCGGTGGATTGCTGGAAGAACTCGGCCAAACGCTGTCTGCCGGCATGGCTGATCTTCGCGCTGTCGGTCGCGAAGAACTGGTCGGAATTCATGACACCGCAGACATTGCCGCGCCGGCAGACCGGAATGCCCTTCCGATTGACGTGGGGGCTCATGTAGCCCTCGACGCCGTCATCCATGACCCAGTGCTCGCAGCCATCCGGATCGACCCAGATGCCAGGGATGTACCGCTCGCCGCGGATCGTCGTCGTGTTCTGGGTCGAGATGACCGGCACGCGCGCTTCTGCGGTGTCGGCCGATGCCGCGCCAGGCAGCGCCAGAGACGCGGCGACGGCCACACTCAGGATCGCTGTCTTGGCGATGTTGAAAACGGAATGCGCCACAGCTTCGTTCCTTAATCTTTATTCATTGCCCCACGCTTTGCTTCCGGACGCTGGCAGCGAGGAAATGCAAAGCTACTATAATCAACACTTTAGCAACTAAATTAGCCCTGTGAAGCAAAAACACGCCTATATTGTGCGACAGCGGGAAACAATCGCAGGGATGCCGCAAGGCCGCGAGGCGCGACATATTTTGGCCGCAATTTCAGGCAGATGGCTGCGTTTTTACCAGGTGCGGAGGGCTACAGGACTGTTCCCATAAGCGAATTCGGCCCGCTTTCGAGGACACGAACGCGCCGCAGATCGCCCGGAGCCACATCAGCTCCGGTGACGTGGACGGCATGAAGGTATTCCGATTTACCAACCATTTGACCGTCCGTCCGGCCCGGTTTCTCGAAGAGGACCGACACGTCGCGCCCAACCATCGCATCCTGCAGCGCGCGCTGCTGACGGGTCAGCAGGGACTGGAGCCGTTGCAGCCGTTCGGTCTTCTCGTCTTCGGGCACTTGGGCGCGCTCCGCCGCCGGAGTACCGGGCCGGGTCGAATACTTGAACGAGAAGGCCGAGCCGTATTCGACCGCCTCGACCAGATCGAGCGTCGCCTGGAAATCCGCCTCGGTCTCTTCGGGGAAGCCGACGATGAAGTCGCCCGAGAGGTGCAGATCGGGCCGTGCGGCGCGCAGGCGCTCGATGAGCTTGAGATAGCTCTCGGCTGTGTGCTGGCGGTTCATGCGCTTGAGGATCTTGTCGGAACCCGCCTGCACCGGCAGATGCAGATAGGGCATCAGCTTGTCGCAATCCCCATGCGCCGCGATCAGATCGTCATCCATGTCGTTGGGATGAGAGGTCGTGAAGCGGATGCGCTCGAGACCGTCGATCTTGGCAAGCTCCCGGATGAGCCGGGCCAGCCCCCAGTCGGCGCCTTCGGGCCCGACACCGTGATAGGCGTTGACATTCTGGCCCAGAAGCGTGATCTCGCGCACCCCGCGTTCAACAAGGTCGCGCGCCTCCGAGACAACGCGGTCGACCGGGCGCGACACTTCCGCCCCGCGCGTGTAGGGAACGACGCAGAAGGCGCAGAACTTGTCGCAGCCTTCCTGCACCGTCAGGAAGGCAGCCGGCGCCCGGCGTGCCTTGGGCCGGGCTGTCAGGTGCTCGAACTTGTCTTCTTCGGGAAAGTCGGTGTCGAGGGCCCGTGCGCCCGTCTTCGCCTTCGCCAGCAGATCCGGCAGGCGATGATAGCTCTGCGGGCCGACGACCAGATCGACCATCGGCTGACGCCGCACGATCTCTTCGCCCTCGGCCTGCGCGACACAGCCCGCCACACCGATCTTGAGATCCGGTTTTTCGGCTTTCAGACCCTTGTAGCGCCCCAGCTCCGAATAGACCTTCTCCGCCGCCTTCTCTCGGATATGGCAGGTATTGAGGAGGATCATGTCCGCGTCATCGGGACTGTCGGTGGGCACGTAGCCCTCGCCGCCCAGCGCCTCGGCCATCCGCTCGCTGTCATAGACGTTCATCTGACAGCCATAGGTCTTGATGAAAAGCTTCTTGGGCGCGGTCATGCCCGGCCTCCCGGTGTCGCAGTTTGAGCGCGGCTCTTAACTTAGAATCTCCGCATCTTGCAATGGATACGAAATTTCAGGACTTTTCTCGCAAAACATTCGGGCACGTATGCATTTCAACTCGCTCTCCGCCTGTCTTTCAAAGACCGACCTTGCCAAAGGCAAGCTTCCTCTGGCGATGATCTTCGCAGAGGACACGGTGGAGCTCGACACCACGATCCGCCATCACCAGCATTCGGGCTTCGGGACGGTCCTCGTCTTCATGGCCGATATCATGCCGCTTGCCCCGGACCTGCAGGACAGCGTGATCCGCATCGATTACGACATGACCGCGGTCGATGCCGTGCCGAATGCGGTCAATCGCGTTATCGACGCCGCACCGGGCCGGTGGATGTTCTACTGCTACAACGCCGAATACCTGTTCTACCCGTTCTGCGAGACGAGGACGGTCGGGGAACTCCTGGCCTTCCATACAGAGGAGCGGCGCGAGTCCATGTTGACCTACGTGGTCGACCTCTACGCCGCCGATCTCAGCCGCTACCCGAACGCGGTGTCGCTGGATCAGGCGTATCTCGACAAGTCAGGCTATTACGCCCTGGCGCGGAACGATCCCGCCAACCACAATTACCCCAAAGAGCGGCAACTCGATTTCTTCGGTGGGCTGAGATGGCGCTACGAAGAGCATGTGCCTGCCGCGCGGCGCAAGATCGACCGGATTTCACTTTTCCGCGCCAAGCCGGGACTCGAGCTAAGCGCGGATCACACGTTCTCGGACGAGGAATACAACACCTATGCCTGCCCGTGGCACAACAACCTGACCGCCGCGCTCGCCTCGTTCCGAACGGCCAAGGCGCTCAAGAAGAACCCGGGCTCCACCTTCGATATCCGCACCTTCACCTGGCACAATTCGACGCCCTTCGAATGGCACTCACGGCAGTTTCTGGACATGGGGCTGATGGAACCCGGTCAGTGGTTCTGAGCGCGGCTCAGTCGAATTCCTCGGTGATGATGTCGTCTTCCGGCACACCGATTTCTTTGAGGCATGCCGAGATATCGTCGAGCATCGCGTCGGGCCCGCAGACATAGCATTTGCCGTCGCCCGGCGTGACGTGCTGGGACAGCATCTCTTTCCCGATCTCGCCGGTATAAAGCGGGCTGTCTTCCTGGTCGGTCACGGTGAAGACGCATTCGAGGCCTTTCATGCTCTCGAACGTGTCGCGCAGGATGATGTCCTTCTCGGTCTTGTTCGAGAAGATCAGCTTGCAGCCTTCGAGCGTGCCTTTGTCCTTCAGACGCTGTTTCAGGATCGCGATGAAGGGCGTCACGCCCGCGCCGCCGGCGATGAACCAGCCCGGCCCCTTGTCCTCGATCGCGCCCCAGGGATCGTCGATGAGAACCTTGTCACCCGCCTTGAGCTGCCCGATCTGCTCGGTCACGCCGTCATGGTCGGGATAGGACTTGATGACGAACTCGAGCGTGTCGTCCTCGGGCAGCGAGGTGAAGGTGAAGGGACGTTTCTCGTCGCGCCAGCCCTCCTTGTCGAGCGTAAGATCGACCGCCTGCCCCGGCTTGAACTCGATGCCTGAGGGCTTCTCGAAGACGAGGTGGTTGGTGTCGTGCGTAACGGGTTCGATGGATTTGAGCGTGAGGCTGTGCGCCATGAATGACCTCCTGTCGGTGTTCGGAGGACAACGACAGCGGGCACGGGCGGTTCCCTCAGCTGCAGATCCCCTTGGATCGCATCGCGTCCCGGATTCGCCTTCCGTCGTCGCGCGTGCAGGCTCCAAGGTGGCGATCATAGCTCATCTCGCCGGTCAAGCGGCACGAGAGCGCCCTTCCCCGGGCGGCCCGGACCAGGTGCTGTTTCGCGGTCTCGCCAGCGGACGTTCCCAGCTCGGGACAGTCCAGATCGGTGAAGCGAACGGGCACGCCGCCGATCTCGAGCGTGTCACCATCGCGGATATGGCTGACGCGCCCGGTCAGCACGGCATCGCCCCCAGGGGCAATGAAGGGAACGTCAACCGGTCCATCGCCGCTTAGCTTGTCAGCGCTGAGACGCAGGGTATCGAGCGAAACGCCGGTATGTGCACCCTGAGCCACCGCGAAAAGTCCCACGGAGAGAGCGGCGATCAACAGCAGCAACCGCCGACCTGGCCCTCGCCTGCGCCCGCGCCGTCTAAATGGGATCACCTTCTGCATGCGATCAGTATCAGGACGAAATCGGGCGCTAATTTGGCGCATGTCGCCGGGTCGTCCGATGATCCAAAACGCCTGCCACCTGTGCCACATGCGTCTTGGACCCAAGCGGTCGCCAGTTCAGATATTGTCGTATTGCGGCATGCCGAGGACGTGGAAGCCGCCGTCGATATGGATGATCTCGCCCGTCGTGCAGGCGCCGGCATCGGAGGCGAGCCAAACGGCCGTGCCGCCCACCGCTTCCAGCGTCGCATTGGAGCCGAGCGGCGCGTTCTGGTCGGTGAACTTGAAGGTCTTCCGCGCCCCGCCGATCGCCGCGCCCGCCAGCGTCTTCATCGGCCCCGGCGACAGCGCATTCACGCGGATGCCATCCCGGCCGAGATCATTGGCGAGATAGCGCACGCTCGCCTCGAGCGCCGCCTTGGCAACGCCCATCACGTTGTAATTGGGAACGACCTTGTTCGACCCCTGATAGGTCAACGTCATCAGCGTGCCGCCGGTCTCGGCCATGAGTGGATGCGCGCGGCGCGCCAGTTCGATGAAGGAATAGCAGGAGATGTCGAGCGAGTTCTTGAAGTTGGCCCGGCTCGTGTTCATGAACCTGCCTTGCAGCTCGGACTTGTCCGAATAGGCAACCGCGTGGACAAGGAAGTCGAGCCCGCCCCACCGCTCCGAGATCATCTCGAAGGCGGCATCGAGCGATGCCTCGTCGGTCACATCCATGTCGACAAGCATGTCGGAGCCAACGCTTTCGGCAAGCGGTTTGACCCGCGCGCCAAACGCCTCGCCCTGGTGGGTAAAGGCCAGTTCAGCCCCGGCCTCGGCGCAGGCTTTCGCGATACCCCATGCGATGGAGCGCTCGTTCGCGACCCCGATGATCAATCCGCGCTTGCCGGCGAGTTGTCCGCTCATTGTCCTGTCCAGTTCTTCTTTGCGCTCAGCCCTCGAAGCGCGACAGCAGCATCGAGCCGTTCGTCCCGCCGAAGCCAAAGGAATTGGTCATTACCGTGTCGAGCCCCGCGCCTTCGCGCAGCTCGGTCGCGATCTCTTCGGGTTTCAGTGCGGGATCGAGCGTCTCCACGTTGATCGAAGGCGCGATGAAATCGTTCTGCAGCATCAGAAGGCAATAGACGGCTTCCTGCGCGCCGGTCGCGCCCTGGCTGTGCCCGGTCATCGACTTGGTGGAGGAGACGGGCGGCGTCTGTCCGTCGCCGAAAACGCGACGAACCGCCTCGATCTCACCGACATCGCCCACCGGCGTCGAGGTGCCATGCGCGTTGATGTAACCGACGCGGCGGCCCTCGGGCAGTGTCTGGAGTGCGATCCGCATCGCCCGCTCACCGCCTTCCCCGGACGGCGCGACCATGTCATGCCCGTCGGAAGTCGCACCATAGCCTGTGACCTCGGCATAGATCTTTGCGCCGCGGGCCTTGGCGTGCTCGAGATCCTCGAGCACGAGGATGCCGCCGCCGCCGCCGATCACGAAGCCGTCTCGATCCGCGTCGAACGCGCGCGAGGCTTTCTCGGGCGTGTCGTTGAACTTCGAGGACATCGCGCCCATCGCGTCGAAAAGGCACGACAGCGTCCAGTCGAGCTCCTCGCCGCCGCCGGCGAACATCACGTCCTGCTTACCCATCATGATCTGCTCGGCCGCATTGCCGATGCAATGCAGGGACGTCGAACAGGCCGAGGTGATCGAGTAGTTGATGCCCTTGATCTTGAACGCGGTCGAGAGGTTGGCCGAGATCGTCGAGGACATGCATTTCGGCACCGCGAAAGGACCGATCCGCTTGGGCGAGCCCTTTTCCAGCACGATCTGGTGCGAGGCGAGCATCGCCGAGGTGGACGGACCGCCCGAGCCCGCGACGAGCCCCGTGCGCGGGTTCGAGATGTCGCTTTCCTCGAGCCCGGAATCGGCGATGGCCTGGGTCATGGCGATATGCGCGAAGGCCGCGCCCGGCCCCATGAAGCGCAACGTGCGCTTGTCCACATGCTCGGACACGTCGAGCTTGATGTCGCCCGCGATCTGGCTGCGGAAGCCATGCTCTTTCATGGCCTCATTGGCGGTGATGCCCGAGCGGCCGGCCTTCAGTGAAGCCAGCACCTCTTCGGCGTTGTTTCCGATGGACGAGACGATGCCCAATCCCGTGACGACGACGCGGCGCATGGCGCTCTCCTCTGCTCGATTTGCCTTGTTCGGGATGACGTCAGGTTTCCGACAGCGCCACCTTCATGTCCTTGACCTGGTAGATGGTTTCGCCGTCGGCCTCCACGCGCCCGTCTGCGACGCCCATCGTCAGGCGGCGAGTCTGCACGGCCTTTGTGAAGTCGACGTAATAGGTCAGCATCTTGCGGTCGGGCCGAACCATGCCGGTCAGCTTCACCTCACCGACGCCCAGCGCGTAGCCACGCCCCTGCCAGCCGCGCCAACCGAGGTTGAAGCCGGTCAGCTGCCAGAGCCCGTCGAGACCGAGGCAACCCGGCATGATCGGGTTGCCCGGAAAATGGCATTCGAAGAACCACAGGTCCGGGTGGATGTCGAACTCGGCACGAACGTGGCCCTTGCCGTTCGGACCGCCATCGCCCGAGATGTCGGTGATGCGGTCCATCATCAGCATCGGCGGCTCCGGAAGCTGGGCGTTGCCCGGTCCGAACAGCTCGCCCCGCGCGCATTTCAAGAGGTCATCCCTGTCGAAGCTGGTCGGGTAGTCGGCCATTCGTGGGGCACCTTTTTCTGTCAAATGTCCAAAGTCACGCCCCACTATCACCGGGCCAGCGCGCCATGCAAGCCTGCCACGCCTTCGCGCGCACGGCTCACACTACTGGAAAGCGATTGAAATCAGGCGACCTGAACCCCTATATTCAAGACATTGGACGCAACGGAGGCGCCACATCTCATGACGCTCACGGCTACAGAACGCGGCACCGCATGGCTGACCGAGGCCGGCGTGCGCCCGACGCGGCAGCGGGTGACACTCGCCGCGCTGCTGATGGGCGACGGGCGCCATCGCCACGTCACCGCCGAGAGCCTGTTCGCCGCGGTCGAGCATCGGGGCGAGAAAGTCTCGCTGGCGACCGTTTACAACACGCTGCGCGCCTTCTGCGATGCGGGCCTCATCCAAGAGGTGACCGTCGACGGATCGAAAAGCTATTTCGACACCAATACGCATGATCATCCGCACTTCTTCTGGGAAGAGGACGGCAAGCTGACCGACGCGCCGGCAGAGGCGCTCGAGATCGCGCGTCTGCCCGATGCCCCTGAAGGAGCCGAGATCGCGAGCGTGGATGTCGTGATCCGCCTCAGACGGAAAAGCGTCTAGCACCGCAAGCCTACGGCACCCGGACGTCAAGTCTGCTTTCGAGTATGTCGCTCATCCCGTTTGGCGTCTTCGAAGAAGCCCGATGCACGGCACCCGGGTGCGAGAGCGCTTCTGCGATCGTGTCACTTCCCTGCCCTTTCAGCCTTGAACCGCCACTGACATCCCGCGGGGCGACCACAATCTCGACAAAGTCCTGAACCTTTATGGGGCTGTCAGGAAAGAGGTGTGCCGTGCGTAACTATCCGATTCCCTTCAACGAGACCGAGCGCCTTGGAGCTTTGGCAGAGGTCGCAGGTTTGCGCGACGACAATACCGCGCTCTTCGACCACCTGTCCGATATGGTCCGGCAGCTTTTCGATTGCCCGATCGGGCATATCAGCGTCGTCGAGGATGAGGGGCAATGGTACAAATCCGTTGTCGGCATGGAGCTTGGCCCGATGCCGAAGGAGCACTCCTTCTGCGTGCATACGATCATGTCCGATGACGTTCTGGTCGTTCCAGATCTTTCCAAGGATCCGCGCTTCGCGGACCATCCGATGGTTGCCGAAGGCGGACCGGGCGCGCGTTTCTACGCGGGCGTGCCGCTGGTTCTGAATTCCGGCTACCGGATCGGCAGCATCTGCGCGCTGGACGTGACGCCGCATGAAGCTCCGACTCCGCAACAGCTCGATCTTCTCAGAACCCTCGGAAAGACGGTCGTTGCGGCACTCGAGAAAGCACCCGCCGAAGGCGCGAGTGACGCCCAACCCTCGGGCCCGTCGACCTTTATCGACCTTGTCGGACATGAACTCAGAACCCCGATCACAGTCATGCTTGGCGGCCTGCGGCTCATCGAGGCGACAGGTACGGCGAGCGCGACCAGCGCCTTGGCAAAATCTGCCCGCCGATCGGCAGAGCATCTCGATCAGCTCGTCGAGACCATCATCCGCTATTCAAACGCTGCAACGCACGAGCTTCTGCTTCACGAGCAAACGGCCGGGTTGAAAGCCTTGCTGGAAGAGGTGGTCGACATTCACCGCCCCTCCGCAGAGGACGCGGAAAAGTCGCTCGTACTCGATCAGGACGTGCCCGACATCGAGCTGCAGATCGACACCGACCAGATCAAGCTAGCGCTGACCGCGCTTTTGCTCAACGCGCATGTACATGGCGGGCGCGGCATGACGGTGCGAGCCGCGTTCGATGCGGACGGACATCTCGAGATCGTGGTGACCGATGACGGCAAGCTCGATGACAAGCTCGATCTTCAGGAACTTTACAAGCCGTTCGTGGTCGGCTCGCGTCTCCCCCAGCGCGGAACGCAAGGCGGCCTTGGCCTTGGACTGCCCCTGACCCGCAAGCTCGTCGAGCTGCATGGCGGCGAATTCGAGGTCAGACCGCTTGCCCACGCGACCGAAGCCGTCATTCGCTTGCCGAAATGGCGGATGGAACTGGCAAAATGCAACGAGCTGCTGGCTGCCAGCTGAGAGGCGCGCGACCCGCCCAGAATCGTGGTACCCGCGGCCGGACTCGAACCGGCACGGCCTTTCGGCCCAGGGATTTTAAGTCCCATGTGTCTACCATTCCACCACGCGGGCCCGTGATCCGGCCCTGTCTAGCGGCATGATCGCGAAAGGAAAAGCGGATCAGAGCTCCTGACCCGGAGGTTCGGTCATAAGATGCCGCTCGGCGAGCCAGGGATTGAGATCGAGTGCTGCGCGAAGCGCCGCTTGCGCCTCGGCATCCCGGCCGAGGCCCATCAAGGTCAGCGCCTTCCCGGACAACGCCGCCACGTGGCGCGGGTTCAGCTCGAGTGCGCGCTCGAGATCGGGAAGCGCGGCCGCGAAATCCTCGCGCAGAAAACTGACGAAGGCGCGCTGATTGTAGCCTTCGGCATAATCCGGGCAGTATTCGACGAGCCGGTCGAACGCGTCCATCGCGCGCAGGAAGTCGTAACTGCCCCGAGCGCGCATGCCTGAGTTCAGCAGCTCCTGCGCCGGCTCGTCCGGCGCATCCGTCCACAGCTCCCATAGCTCGTTCGACAGAACCTGCGCGTCCATCTCGCGATCAACGGTCTGGATGCGGCCAAGGATCGCCGAGATCTCCTCGGAATGGTCCGGTGGCGGCGGACAGTCAGCTAATGCCGCGACGGGCGCTAGGGTGGCGATAAGGAAAACCCGGATCATGTCGAAGCGTCACCCAAGCAGCCCTGCCCGATCAAGTCACTTCGGCGAGACCGTCTTCCTTCACCGCCTCCATCGCGACATAGGTCGAGGTCGAGGCGATATGCGGCAGTTTCGAGATATGGTCGGCCAGAACCCGGCGATAGCGGCGCATATCCGGTGTGCGAACCTTCAGAAGATAGTCGAAATTCCCCGCAATGAGATGCGCCTGCTCGATCTCGGGTATCCGAGCGACTGCCTCGTTGAACGCGGCGAGCGCCGCTTCGGACGTGTCGTGCAGCCGCACCTCCACGAACGCGACGTGATCGAGGCCCAGTCGGATCGGATCGAGAATCGCGCGGTAGCCGAGGATCGTGCCGCTTTCCTCGAGCCGTTTAAGGCGGGCTTGCGTCGGTGACTTCGACAGGCCGATCCTGCGGGCTAGCTCGGTAACAGAGAGGCGTCCCTCGGAGGCAAGCGTCGTGAGAATCGCACGATCGAACCGGTCCAAATCGTCCAGATCGGATTGCATCGCATAACCTCCGTTTTTCAGGCGCATTGACTGACAATGATGCGGTCAACAGTCCGCTTTCCCGCTGAATACGCTATAGCTTAGGCCAAACCGACGGAGGACACCATGCCCAGAGACGCCACTTCCGAGCTGCGCCGCGAAATCGACGCACTGACCTACGCCGATGAACGCAAGCTGGTCGAAGAACTGCGCGGCGAGGCCGGGCTCTCCGAGGCCGATCGCAAGCGCATCTCCGAGGCGGGGGCCGAGCTTGTCACCAAGATTCGCAACCACGCGCGTCCGGGCCTGATGGAGACATTCCTCGCCGAATACGGGCTCTCGACCGATGAGGGCATTGCGCTCATGTGTCTGGCCGAGGCGCTGCTGCGCGTGCCCGACGCCGAGACGATCGACGCGCTGATCGAGGACAAGATCGCGCCCTCCGACTGGGGCAAGCACATGGGCCATTCGACCTCGTCGCTGGTCAATGCCTCGACCTGGGCGCTGATGCTGACGGGCAACGTGCTCAAGGATCACGAGCCCGGCCCCGTCGCGCATCTGCGCGGCGCGATCAAGCGGCTCGGCGAGCCGGTCATCCGCCGCGCGGTCGGTCAGGCGATGCGCGTCATGGGTCAGCAATTCGTTCTGGGCGAGACCATCGAAAGCGCGATGAAGCGCGCCGCGAAGCAAGAGGAAAAGGGCTATACCTATTCCTACGACATGCTCGGCGAGGCCGCCCGCACCGAAGAGGATGCGCGGCGCTATCATCTCTCCTATTCCAAGGCGATCAACGCCATCGCGGGCGCTGCGAAATCCAAGGACATCCGCGACAACCCGGGTATCTCGGTCAAGCTGTCGGCCCTGCATCCGCGCTATGACGAGCTGCAATACGAGCAGGTCATGGAATACGTCGTCCCACGTCTGCGGACGCTCTGCGGCATCGCGCGCTCGGCGGGGATCGGCCTCAACATCGATGCCGAGGAAGCGGATCGGCTCGCGATCTCGCTCGATGTGATCGAAACGGTGCTCTCCGATCCCGCGCTCAAGGGCTGGGGCGGCTTCGGTGTCGTCGTGCAAGCCTACGGCAAGCGCGCGGGTCCGACGCTCGACTGGCTCTATGACCTAGCCGAGCGTCTCGACCGCAAGATCATGGTGCGTCTCGTGAAAGGCGCCTATTGGGATACCGAGATCAAGCGCGCGCAAGTCATTGGCGTCGACAGCTTTCCGGTCTTCACTTCTAAATCGGCGACCGACATTTCCTTCATCGCCAATGCGCGGAAGCTTCTCGGCATGACCGACCGGATCTACCCGCAATTTGCCACGCATAACGCCCACACCGCCGCCGCGATCATCGACATGGGGGCCGATCCGGGCGTCTACGAGTTTCAGCGGCTGCACGGCATGGGCGAGGCGCTGCACGAGATCCTGATGCGCGAGAACGGCACGCGGTGCCGGATCTACGCCCCTGTGGGCGCGCATCGCGACCTTCTGGCCTATCTCGTGCGCCGGCTTCTGGAAAACGGGGCGAACTCGTCCTTCGTGAACCAGATCGTCGACGAGAACGTGCCGCCAAAGGTCGTCGCCGCCGACCCGTTTGAAAGCGTCGAGTTTCCCGACCTCGCGACCGGGCCGGAACTGTTCGCGCCCGAGCGCAAGAATTCCCAAGGCTGGGACACGCGGCACCGACCGACGCTCGCAAAGATCGAAGCGGATCGCGGCGCTTACAAGACCCAGAGTTGGGACGCGAAGCCGCTCCTGGCCGTCGAGGCCGAGGCGGGCGAGAAAGACCCGATCCTGAACCCGGCAAATCGCAACGATCAAGTCGGCACGGTCACATGGGCCACGCCCGAAACCGTGACCGCCGCCGCGGGTGCGGCCAAAGTCTGGGATGCGAGCCCGGAAGAACGCTCGCGCATACTCAACAAGATCGCGGATCTCTACGAGGCGCGGTATGGCGAGCTTTTCGCGATCCTGCATCGCGAGGCGGGCAAGATGCTGTTCGATGCCGTGGCCGAAGTCCGCGAAGCGGTCGACTTCCTGCGCTATTACGCCAACCGGACGGCAGGCGATCCGCCGGTCGGCACCTTCGTGTGCATCTCGCCGTGGAACTTCCCGCTCGCCATCTTCACCGGCCAGATCGCCGCGGCGCTCGCGGCGGGCAACGCGGTTCTCGCGAAACCGGCCGAGCAGACGCCGCTCATCGGCTGGCGCGCGGCAGAGCTGATGCACGAGGCGGGTGTGCCCCGCGAGGTTCTGCAGCTCCTGCCCGGTGCGGGAGATGTGGGTGCGGCGATGACGTCCACGCCCGGCGTGAACGGCGTCGCCTTCACCGGTTCGACCGAGACGGCGCGGCTGATCCACGCCTCTGTCGCCAAGCATCTGGAACCCGGCGCGCCGCTGATCGCGGAGACAGGCGGGCTCAACGCGATGATCGTCGATTCCACCGCCCTGCCCGAACAGGCGGTCGCGGCCATCGTCGAATCGGCCTTCCAGTCGGCAGGCCAGCGCTGCTCCGCTCTGCGCTGTCTCTACGTTCAGGAAGATATTGCAGAAAGCTTCCTCGAAATGCTGACAGGCGCGATGGAGGCCCTGCAGATCGGCACGCCTTGGGATGTGTCGACCGATGTCGGCCCGGTGATCGACGCCGAGGCGCACAAGGACATCACCGGCTATATCGACGCGGCGCGAAAGGACGGGCGCATCCTCAAGGAATGCGCCGTGCCCTCGGACGGCTACTTCGTCCCGCCCGCGCTGATCCGGGTGAAGGGGATCGGCGATCTCGAGCGCGAGGTCTTCGGACCGGTCCTGCATGTCGCGACCTACAAGGCCGAGAAGCTCGACCGTGTGATCGACGACATCAACGGCACGGGTTACGGGCTGACCTTTGGCTTGCAGACCCGGATCGACGACCGTGTGCAGCACGTCTCGGAGCGGATCGAGGCCGGCAACATCTACGTCAATCGCAACCAGATCGGCGCGATCGTGGGCTCGCAGCCCTTTGGTGGCGAGGGATTGTCGGGCACCGGACCGAAGGCGGGCGGGCCGCTCTACGTGGATCGCTTCCGCCGCCACACGGCCGATATGTCGGGCGAAAGCTGGTCCGGGAGTGACGATGCCAAGCGGATCGAAAAAGCGCTGACCACTGCAAAGCCTGCAAAGACGCTGGATCGGCAAGAGCTGCCGGGCCCGACGGGCGAGTCGAACATGCTCTACACCATGCCGCGGGACACGGTGCTTTGCCTCGGCCCCGGCAAGGAGGCGGCAGCGGCGCAGGTCAAGGCGATCGAAGCTCTTGGAGGCAAGGCCGTGGCTGCGGAAGGCAGCATCGAGGCGAAGGTTCTGACTTCGCTCAACGGTCTCTCATCTGCGATCTGGTGGGGCGACGAAGAGACGGCACGGACTTATCGCTCCGCGTTGGCAGACCTCGACGGACCGATCGTGCCGCTCATCACCGGGGCCCCCGACACGGGTCACGCGCGGATGGAGCGACATGTCTGCGTCGACACGACCGCCGCGGGCGGTAACGCCAAGCTCCTGAGCGGGGTCTGATCCCTGCGGCCGCACGATCTTTTGCCGGATCGTGCGGCCGTCTGCGCTTGACGCCGCGCTGCCGCATGCCAAGCTCCCTGCCATGTTTCCGATCCGCGATCACAACCCGTCCGGCGTCACGCCTTTCATCACCTACGGGCTGATCGCGGCAAATATCCTGATCTTCATTGGATATTACGACCTTTTCTCGGATGTTCGCGCGCTCAACGTCTTTTTCTGGGACTGGGCGCTCATCCCGGCCCGCATGTCGGCCGGTGAAGGCTATGGCGGCCTTTTGACCTCGATGTTCCTGCATGGCGGCATTCTGCACCTTGCGGGCAACATGCTGTTTCTGTTCATCTTCGGCGACAACGTCGAGGACGAGCTTGGCCATTTGGGCTATCTTGGTTTCTACCTCGCCAGCGGTATCGGGGCGGGCCTCGCGCAATACGTCACCGCGCCCTTCAGCCAGGTGCCGATGGTCGGGGCATCCGGGGCCATCGCGGGAGTGATGGGGGCGTATCTGCTGCTGTTCCCCAAAGCGCGGGTCGATATCCTCGTGATCCTGATCATCATCTTCAAGATCATCACCATTCCCGCCTGGATCATGCTGGCGCTCTGGCTCGGCATGCAGTTCCTCGGCGGGTTTGGCACGCCCGCCGATGCGGGAGGCGTCGCATACTGGGCCCATGCGGGCGGGTTCGTCATCGGGATGCTGCTGGTCCTGCCGCTCTGGCTCAAACGCGGCGGTCCAGCCTTTTGGGAAAAGACCCACGGCCACCCGCCACATCCAGAGGCGCGCTATGCCTTCGTGCGCTCCAACGTGCCCATCGCGGGCCGGAGCAGACGCAGCCAACGAAGGAAGGGGCCTTGGGGACGATGAGCCAGCAGCATGAAACCCGACTGACCTGCCATTGTGGCGCGATCGAATTGCGCGTGACGCTATCGGACGGGCTGAACACGGCGCGGCGCTGCGATTGCTCCTATTGCCGCAGGCGCGCCGTGCCTGCCGTCTCGGTGCCGATGGGGGAGTTGGAGGTCGTCAAAGGCGCGGAGACGCTGACGCTCTACCAGTTCGGCACGATGACCGCGCAGCACCACTTCTGTTCGGTCTGCGGGATCTACATGTATCACCGCCGTCGTTCGAACCCGAACGAGTATGGCGTGAACATGGGCGCAATCGACGGGGTGAACCCCGCCGAACATGAGCCCATTCCCTGGAACGACGGGGTAAACCACCCCTCGGACCGTTAAACCTCGCGGATCAGGCGGGCGAACCCGTCATAGAGCTGGCCGTTGGCGCACAGGATCGCACCGCTTTCGAGCGGATCCTGACCTTCGCGCACACCCGAGACGAGCGCGCCGCCCTCGAGCGCCAGAAGCGATCCCGCAGCGAGGTTCCAGATGTTCAGCTCGCGCTGCCAGAACCCATCGAACCGCCCGGCCGCCACGTAGGCGAGGTTGAGCGAGGCCGCGCCCCAGTGGCGCACGCCGCCGCAAGCGGGCATCAGCTTTGCAAGATCCTTCAGGGTCGCCGGCAGCGTATGCTTGGCCGAGAAGGGCACGCCGGTGGCGAAGATCGCCTCGTGCATGCGCGAGCGGCCCGAGACGCGCATCCGCTTGTTGTCGTTGAGCCAGGAACCCGCCCCGCTCTCGGCATAGAACATCTCGTCCTTGGCGGCGTCGTAGACAACGCCAGCGACGATGCGGCCCTTGTGCTCGAGCGCGATGGAGATGGCCCAATGCGGCAGGCCGTGCTGGAAGTTGGCCGCGCCATCGAGCGGATCGACGATCCAGCGGCGGGTCGGGTCTTCGCCCTCGATCTCGGTCTCGCCCTTGGCCAGCCAGCCATAGGTGCCACGAGCGGTCGTCAGCTCTTCCTTCAGAACCTTCCCGGCGGCAAGGTCGGCGCGCTGCACGAAATCCGCGGCGCCCCGGGCCGAAGCCTGCAGGTTCTCGATCTCGCGAAAGTCCTTCACGAGCGATCGCCCGGCTTTCCGCGCGGCCTTGATCATGATGTTGATATTCGCGCTGCCCTGCATGTGCCCGGCCCTCAAGTCTTGTCAGGCCGGGCGTATACGCGGGGCGGCACGGGATGTGAAGGGCCGCTTAGTAGCGCGTCACACCCTTTTCGCCCTCGGGCGCATAATAGGTGCCTTTCACGCCCGCATGGCTCTGCGCGGGGCGATGATACACCTTACGGACGGCACCGGCGCGGTCGACATAGGGCGCGGCGTTCGGCTTGCCGCAGCAGATCTCGCCGCCGATCTGGACCGGCTGAAGACCCGCCGGGCAGTAATTCGCGACGCCTCGCACCTCGTGATAGAGGAAATTGGAATTAGGATCGTTATGGGTGCCCGTGTAGGCATCGCTGGCCAAGGCCGCGCCGCCCGTGAGGCACAGCGTGGCAAGGCCCAAAGCTGAGGATCTGATGAACATGATTGACTGCCCCTCGGCAAAAAATGATCGGATGCCAAGACCTTGGCCCCTACCAGGGATTTAGTCAATTTCTATCGCCGACGCGGCCGCGTTCCGGCCGGTGCAACTCAGCGTTTCCAAAGCGCAAACAAAAACGCCCGACCCAATGGGCCGGGCGCTTTAACGTTTAGAGGCGCACCTCAGAAACGGTAGTTCAGCGAGACGTTCGCGGAGGTCGCATCAAGCTCTGCGTCGTTGTCGAATTCGTTGAATTCCTGGTACACGACTTCGGTGCCGACGGTCACGTTCTCCTGCAGGAAGACCTCGTAGCCGACGCCTGCGAAGTAGCCATCGGAATCGCCGAGATCGTCATCCGCGCCGGTTGCCCGCGCGTAGCCGCCGGTGCCGTAGAAGAAGTTACGGCCGGAATCGACGCCGAGACGGCCGCCGAGGCGCATGATGTTGTCGAGCTCGCCCGAGTTTTCGAGTTCGATGTTGGCTTCGTCATACTGAAGGCCCACACCCGCGATGATGCTGTTGCCGAGGCGGAAGTCGTAGTTGCCGCGCACACCGATGCTGCCGCCTTCTTCTTCCTCGTCACCGAGGTCGGAGTCGAGGTCGAGGTCGTTGTAGCCGAGCTGCACACCAACCGACGGGCCGGTGAAGTCATAGACCGGCGCCGGAGCGGGCGCCGGCGTCGGGGCGGGTGCCATCGGCGCGGGCTCGGCCTTACCGGCCATCGGGTCGCCTGCGAATGCTGCGGTGGCGGTGGCGGCGCTGAGCGCCACGGCTGCGGTCATGGTTTTTGCGAACATGTATCTGCTCCGATTTTGTCACTGTTCAGGCGCCCTCGCTCCTGAGGACGTCGCAGCAGAAATGGGTATGAAAGCCGCTTCGTTCCGTCACGGAGCGGTCACGAATTTGTTCCGTTGCGGATGAGGAACACAGGCTGATTTCCGCTTCCTTTCCCGAGGCTTATCGGCGGAAAGCAGCGGAGTTCCGCCCGTGATCTCAGGACGTGAATCGCAGCACGAGCCAGACGCCCGCAAATGCCGAGAACCCGGTCAGCAGGGTCCCCCAGAGCGTGTCGGTGACAACCATCTGCCAGGACCAGTCCCGCATCACCGCCATCGAGGTGAACTCGTAGGTGCCATAAGCCATCGCGCCGATGATCGCGCCGTGCAGCCCCGCTCGAAGCGGCACCGCATCACGCAGCGCCGGGGCGGAGACCAGGAACACCAGCCCCGCGACATAGGCGAGGTAGAATGCCGCTGCCGGAAGAAGCATCGGGCTCTCGCGCATCGCATCGCCAAGGTGCCGCGAGAAGATCGGCTTCATCACGCTCGTGAGCATGATCGCGTCGAGGACCAGGAAAATAAGCGCGGTGAGAATATAAAGAAGGAGCATGGCGGGGCCTCTCTGCCGTGTATCGCAGAGGTAGCGGCGCCAAGGCAGGAGGAAAGGACGCAGCCTTTGAATGGCTTGGCGCTTGACGCTTCGAGCGCAAGCCCTTATTGGCTGCCGATCACCCCCTGAAACTCACGCCATTCGCCCTTGGACATGCCGGAATTTTCCTGCGTCACCTCTTCGCCGTTGAGCATCCGGCGCACGCAATCGAGCGCGCCGGCCGAGAGTGTCGCGCCGCCCATACGGTAATCCTCGAACGCCTTGTAAGCGGCGGGCACCCAGTCCTTGACCATCTCGCAGATCGCCTCGGCATAGACGCGGATCTCGTATTGCGCGTGGGCATCCGCACGCAGGCGCAGGAAATGCAGAAGGTTATGCAGGTCCACCTTCCAATACCATTGCGTGTAAATGTTCGCCGGCAGGTTCATCCGCGCCAGTTCCCGCGCGAGGCCCTGCTGCCCTTCGTCCGAGATCATCTCTTCGTAATGGTCGTAGGCGCGCATCGCGTCGTCCCGCAGGTAGCGCAGCACGCGGTCCGCCTCCTCCCCCGAGAGCGCCTCGCCCCGCCCCTGGTTGTTGACCGTCGATTGCGCGGCCAGCGCCTCGGGTGCGGGGATGTAGAATTCGCGGTCGAGGATCGAGTATCGCGCCGAGTATTCGTTCACGTTGGCCGTGCGGTGCCGGATCCACTGCCGCGCGACGAAGACCGGCAGCTTCACATGAAGCTTGATCTCGCACATCTCGAACGGCGTCGAATGCCAGTGACGCATGAGGTAGCGGATCAGCCCCTCGTCGTTCGACACGCTCTTCGTGCCCCTCCCGTAGGAGACGCGCGCGGCCTGACAGATCGCGCTGTCGTCGCCCATGTAGTCGATCACGCGGACAAAACCGTGATCGAGCACGGGCCGCGCATGGTAGAGATGCTGCTCCATCCCCGGCACGGTCGCGCGCAGCGTCGTTTGCGTCTGCCCGCGCAGGGCGTCGATTTCGGCCTGTTGGTCCGGGGTGAGGGTCATGGAGGCACTCCGCCGCTAGATGAGTCGCTTTTGACTATATCTTGCAGAGTATGCGGCAGAAAACCACCATATGAAGTCGTGCAATTCCGTCGCGCGGGCCGCGCTTTCTGCGCCCGGCCCGCGCGACGGAATTGACTTGCCGCACGGCTCTGACAACCAATTCAGGCAAAAGAGCAGACAAAAACCGAGGCAGGACACATGACCCGCATTCTAGCGATGCTCATCGCATTGGCGATGCTATCGGCCTGTGGCGATGGCGGATCCAGCGGCAACCCGATTTCGCGCAGCGCAACGGACGACGGAACCGATGACGGTACGGATGATGGAACCGATGACGGCACGGATGACGGGACGGACGATGGCACCGAGGATACCGATCCCGGGGAAATCGCGCTCGAGGATGTCACACGGATCACGCTGGAAGGCGACACGCTACTGGTCGAAGGGCTGAGCCTCGATGGCGGCGCCCCTGTGACTGCATATGCGCGCCGCGCCGATCTCGATCAGAACGGCTTTCTGGCCTACGTGATCCAGGACGACCCGCTCGATCGCTATTCGCGTGCCTATTCCGCCGCTGACAACAACAGCGGCTCTGTGCGCGGCTCGGTCGTGGCAACCGGCGGACAGTTCAACAAGATCTTCAACGGCGTCTTTGTCGCGCGCGACGGCGATTACGACCCGCCCGAAGCCACCGAGACGACAGGCCTTGTCAGCTATGCCGGCGGCTACGTCGGCATCATGAACATCTTCGGCCCGACCCCCGATCTCATTCCGATCGACCCCGATACGCCGATCGAGGTTGTGCCTGGCGGCGTCGTTCTGACCACGACCGGCGAGGTCTTCATCAACGCCGATTTCGCGGACAACATCGTGAATGGCACGGTGTATGACCGGGTCATCGTCGAGACCGGCGACGATCTGCCGTCGCTCGTTCTTGCGCCGACCGATATCAGCGAGAACGGGGAGTTCTCCGGAACGGTCGAATACAGCGAGGTCCAGCCTGTCTATTCCACCGAGGATGTCGGCAATGGCAGCCCCGGCACCTATGAAGGCGTCTTCGGCGGACCGGACGCGGAAGCGGTGGCCGGTGGTCTGGTGCTGAACAACAACGATGGACAGGCCGACGTTCTGGGCTTCGAAGACGAGCTCGAGGTCGGCACCTTCGTGCTCGACAAATGCGGGACCGCGGGTGCGACGGATCCGATCTGCGATCAGACCAACCCGGATTTCTCGAGGTAACGTGCGGCCCGGGGTCATCAGTCTATTGGCGAGCGCCGCTCTGGCGCTCGCCGCCGGCTCTGCAGCCAGTGCGCAGGAACAGACGCTGACCCTGCCCGAGGCGCGCAGCCTGGCCTATGACCTCGTGCGTTTCGGGCACCTGCCCGCTGCCGAAGACCTTCTGACCGAGATCCTTGCGAAAAACCCTGACGATAGCGGCTCTCTTTTCCTACGCGCCCGCATCGCCGAAGCCAAAGGCGATCCGGCTGGCGCGAAGCGGGCCGCCGCCCGCGTCTTCCGCCTGGCCGAAGATGACCGCGCGCGGTTCGCCGCTTCGGAGATCGCCGCGCGGTCGGCCTTCCGGTCGGGCAGCTACACGAACAGCCAGCTCTGGTTGCGCCGCGCCTACGAGGCCGCGCCGGACGAGATCACGCGCAATGCGGTGGCCGACGATTACCGTCAGGTCCGTGCGATCAATCCGCTGTGGTTCTCGCTCAAGGCCTCCGTCGCGCCGTCGTCGAACGTGAATGACGGCTCGTCGGACGATTTCAACGAGATCGCGGGCGTCGATGCAGTGGGGCTTCTGTCGGGGTCGGCCAAGGCGCTCGAAGGGGTCGAGGCACGGCTGCAATTCGATCTGAGCTACCGGCTCGCGCAGGGCAAGCAGTGGCGCAATTCGGCGATATTCCGTCACTACGAGCGCCGGGTCGAGCTGAGCGCGGATGCGCAGGAACAGGCCCCGGATCTGGAGAATGACGATTTCGACCAGACGACGATGGAGGCCGGGATCAGGCACGAAGTCGTCTCTGCATCCGGCCGAACGGGCGCGGCCCTCACGCTGACCGGCGGGCGGACATGGTACGGGCAGGACTCGCAATTCGATTTCGCGCGAGGCGACACCCGCGGCTGGATCAAGCTGACCGACGCGCTGCGTTTCAGCGCGGGCTATGGCCTCGAGCTGCGACGGCTCGAGGATCGCCCAGAGGAGACCGAACGCTACGACCGGCTGAGCCTCGGGCTGAGCTACGGCCTCTCCGTCGGGACGCTCAGCGGCACCCTGCACGGCCAGATCAGCGTGAGCGAAGCGCATTATTCGGACTATGTCGTCGGCATCATCGAAGTGCCGGGCGGTCGTCAGGACACCTCCTATTCGGCTGGGCTGACGATGAGTTTCTCGGCGCTCGACTATGCCGGATTCGTGCCGGAAGTCGCGGTGACCGCCGAGAGCCGCTCGTCGAATGTCAGCCGCTTCGACACCGAAGAAGTCAGCGTTCGCTTCGGGATTTCTTCGGCCTTTTGACCGCTTCGGGCGCGACGGGCATCTCGACAGCGGGCGGAAAGCCCCTACCCTGTCACCGCAGACTGAACAGGAAAGGTGCGGCATCCATGTCGATCGAATATCTGCACACGATGGTCCGGGTGAAGGATCTCGAGAAATCCATGGCATTTTACGAAATGCTCGGCCTGAAGGAGCGGACGCGCAAAGAGGTCGAGGCCGGCCGCTTCACGCTGGTCTTCATGTGCCCTCCGGGCCAGGACGACGGGCACAACGATGTCGAGTTGACTTACAACTGGGATGGCGACGACCAGCTTCCCGACGACAGCCGTCATTTCGGCCACCTCGCCTACCGCGTCGATGATATCTACGCGCTCTGCCAGAAGCTGATGGATAACGGCGTGACGATCAATCGCCCGCCGCGGGACGGACACATGGCCTTCGTCCGCTCGCCCGACAACGTGTCGGTGGAGCTTTTGCAGAAGGGCGACGCGAAGGAGCCGCAGGAGCCGTGGGCCTCGATGGAGAATACCGGGCATTGGTGAGGCGCGCCCTCTCCGCCGCGGCCCTTGCGGGGGCTGCGGTGTGGGCCGCGCCTCCGGTCGCGGCGCAGGAAGGCTGCCGGCTCGCGCTCGTGCTCGCGCTCGATGTCTCAAGCTCGGTCGATGATCGAGAGTATATCCTGCAACGGGACGGCGCGGCGGCCGCGCTGGACGACCCGGACATCCGCCGCGCGATCCTGTCGGGGCCCGGCCACGTGGCGCTGTCCATCTATGAATGGAGCGGACGTCAACAGAACGAAATCGTCATGGACTGGACCGTGCTGCGCCAGGGTTCCGATCTCGACGCGGTCATCGAGCGGCTGAGGGGCTTTCCGCGCAGCCAGAGCCGCTTTCCGACGGCGATGGGCTATGCGCTGGGCTACGGCTCGACGCTGCTGGCGCGCGGGCCTGACTGCACTCGCCGGGTGATCGACATCTCCGGTGACGGTATCACGAATGACGGGTTCGGGCCGCAACTGGCCTATAAGCACTTCCCCTTTTCCGGCGTCACGGTGAACGGGCTCGCTGTTCTCGGGGCCGATCCGATGGTCGCCGATTATTACGCTTCGAACGTGGCACATGGGCCAGGGGCTTTTGTCGAGCTGTCGGACGGCTACGAAGGATATCGCCGCGCCATGACCCGCAAGCTCTTCCGCGAAATCAACAACATCGTCGTCGGTGGAGACGTCGGTGGCGGGCGTGGCCCGCATCCGGGCTGACGACGCGACCCTAGTAAATATACCGGATCTGATCGCTCCAGTACCGCTCCACCCGTTTGAGGGTATGGGTAAGATCGGCAAACCCGTCCTCGCCGATCACCCCCTTGTCCCGCATCCCATCGGCGTGGTTGGCAAAGAGCCTGGCGATGACATCCCGAATGCCCCGCCCCTTCTCGGTCAGGCGGACGCGAACGGAGCGCCTGTCGATTTCGCATCTTTGGTGGTGCATATACCCGGCATCGACCAGCTTCTTGAGATTGTAGCTGACATTCGAACCCTGGTAATAGCCACGCGATTTCAGCTCTCCCGCAGTGACCTCGTTGTCGCCGATATTGAACAGCAAGAGAGCCTGCACCGCGTTGATCTCAAGGACGCCGACGCGTTCGAACTCATCCTTGATGACGTCGAGAAGCAGCCTGTGCAGCCGTTCGACCATCGCCAGCGTTTCGAGATAGGACCCCATGAAGCCCGTACCGTCGATGCGGCCGATCTGGGACTGGATACTCATGCCTGTGCTCCGCACTTTTGCGATTGGCAGGCAGAACACCTCAAAAGATCGAAAAAACCGTTAAGCCGGCCCAGCGTTATCGGTCGGACGCCGCGTATCCTTCGGCAATGGCTTCCCGGATCTCGCCTACGATCGCCTCATGACGCGCGGGCGGCTCGATTTGACCGGTCACCCACTGGTAGAGATCCTGGTCGTTCTCGGACAGGAGCGCATCATAGGCGTCGAGGCCACCCTCCTCCATCGCCGCGAGCTTGGCCGCGGCGAAGCGCATTAGGATCAGGTCCATTTCCTTGATGCCGCGCCGCATCGAGCGCATGGTCAGGCGCTTGACGCGATGCTCGCGGGTCTCGTGGGGATTGCGGCTTTCCTCGATCATGCGGTTTCGGTCTGGACGGCCGTGCGGAGGCGTTTCTCGACCCGTCCGGCCCGTTCGGCGAGGGTCTTCATCTCGGTTCGGATCGCCCGCAACTCGGCCAGCGCGTCGCGGATATCCGCAGTCTGAGAGATCTCTTCGGAGGGCGCGGAAACCCCGTCACCCTCGCCCGTCAGCAGCCAGATCATCGAGACGTTGAGCAGGCCCGAGATCATCGACAGCTTGTTGGCGCGCGGTTCTGAAAGATCGTTCTCCCAGTTCTGCAGCGTCCGCAGCTTCACGCCGAGACGGCGAGCCAGTTGCTCGGGCGTCATCTGGGCCGCGTCGCGGGCTGCCGCGATCCTGTCGCCGAACGTGGCGGCCTCGGGTCCGTACCAATCGAAATCGCTTGTCACGTCTCACTCTCCTCCAGTTTCCCGCGCCGGACTTGCCTTTCCGTCGCAGCTTTCATTACACCATTGCAAATCATTGTTTGCCCATGGTCCAGAGATGTCTTTCCTGTCGCGATCCTTAGATCGGGTGGCCCCGTCGCCCACTGTTGCCGTCACCCAGCTCGCGCGGGAGCTTGCGCTGGCCGGTCGCGACATCATCGGGCTTGGGGCCGGCGAGCCTGACTTTGACACGCCCGAGAACATCAAGGCTGCGGCCATTGCGGCGATTCATGCTGGGAAAACGAAATATACCGCGCCGGACGGCATTCCAGAGCTGAAGGCCGCGATCTGCGAGAAATTTCTGCGCGAAAACGGGTTGAGCTACGCGCCGTCGCAAGTCTCGGTCTCCACGGGCGGCAAGCAGGTCTTGTTCAACGCCGCCCTCGCGACCCTCAATCCGGGCGACGAGGTGGTGATTCCCGCGCCTTACTGGGTGAGCTACCCCGACATCGTGAAGCTGGCCGGCGCCGAGCCGGTAATTGTGCCGGCGGGCAGCGAAACGGGCTTCAAGATCACGCCCGAAGCGCTCGAGGCCGCGATCACACCGGGCACGAAGTGGTTCATCTTCAACTCTCCGTCGAACCCGACCGGCGCGGGGTATTCGCGCACCGAGCTGCAGGCATTGACCGACGTGCTGATGCGTCATCCGCATGTCTGGGTCATGTCCGACGACATGTACGAGCACCTCGCCTATGACGGGTTCGAGTTCTGCACCCCCGCCGAGGTGGAGCCGGGCCTCATGGACCGCACGCTCACTGTGAACGGCGTCTCCAAAGCCTACGCGATGACCGGCTGGCGCATCGGTTACGCGGCCGGCCCCGAAGAGCTCATCACCGCGATGCGGAAGGTGCAGTCGCAATCGACCACCAATCCATGCTCGATCAGCCAATGGGCGGCGGTCGAGGCGCTGACCGGGCCGCAGGATTTCCTGGCCGAACGGAACGCCGCCTTCGCAAGACGGCGTGATCTGGTCGTCAGCGCGCTCAACGAGGCGCCGCATCTTTCCTGCGAGGTGCCGCAAGGGGCATTCTACGTCTATCCGTCCTGCGGGGCCGCGATAGGCAAGACAAGTGCGGGCGGCACCCTGATCGCCGATGACGAGACATTCGCGCGTGCGCTTCTGGAAGAAGAAGGGGTCGCCGTCGTGTTTGGCGCGGCTTTCGGTCTTTCTCCGCATTTTCGCATCAGCTACGCCACCTCGGAAGATGATCTGCAAGAGGCATGTCGGCGGATTCATCGGTTCTGCGACGGCTTGAGAGAGGCGACATGACAGGCACATTGCCCGACTATTACTTCCGCATCCGCGAGAACGGCGCGCTCGTCTTCCGGATCGATACCGAGAACCGGCAGCGGCGGATCGAAATGGATCCGATCGCCGTCGCTAATATCCGCAACGGCGAGATCAAGCCGCAGGGCGACAGGGTTCTGTCGGATGAGGATTACGAGGAGATCCGGCGCTGGATGACGAAGCGGAAGGCGCTTCTGGCGCTGCGCGACATCGACGACATCCACCGCGCGATCGACCACATGAACCTGACGACGCATTGGGCCCAGACCCGCGCGACGGACGAGCAGCTCGAGGAAGTAACGGACGCGCTGCTTCTGGCGATGCACGATCTGCGGACCGTGCTGGTCCGGAAGAAGGCGGACCGGCTGACGACCAGCGACTGACGCCTCATCCTTGTACCGATCTCTACTGCACAAAGAAAAACCCCCGGCCGCTCGGCCGGGGGTCTTTTTTCAGCGTATGCGCCAGAGGCTTATTCGCGGCTCTCGGAGGTGTCCTCGATCACGGTGTCGAACTCCCCGCCACCGACCACGTCCTCGGCGGGCGCGGCGAGGCGGGCGGCCTCTTCGGCCTCGCTCCGGCGCGCTTCGATGACGACGTTGTCGCGATCGCTGGCGATCTTCTCGACGCGGTTGATCGCGCCGCCGGTGCCCGCCGGGATGAGGCGGCCAACGATGACGTTCTCCTTCAGACCCTGAAGGCGATCCACCTTACCCTGCACCGACGCTTCGGTGAGGACCCGCGTCGTCTCCTGGAAAGAGGCGGCGGAGATGAAGGAGCGCGTCTGCAGCGATGCCTTGGTGATCCCGAGAAGGATCGGCTCACCCTTGGCAGGACGACCGTTCTTCTTCTCGGCCTTGGCATTGGCCTCGTCGAACTCGAGCTTGTCCACGTGCTCGCCCTTGAGAAGCGTGGTGTCCCCGCTGTCGAGGATTTCCCACTTCTGGAGCATCTGCCGGACGATGACCTCTACGTGCTTGTCGTTGATCTTCACGCCCTGCAGTCGGTAGACCTCCTGGACCTCGTTGATCATGTAATTGGCCAGTGCCTCGACGCCCATGATCGACAGGATGTCGTGGGGCGCGGGGTTGCCGTCCATGATGTAGTCGCCCTTCTGGACGTAGTCCCCTTCGACGACCGGGATGTGCTTGCCCTTGGGGATCATGTACTCCTTGGGCTCCAGGCTGTCGTCGACCGGCTCGATCGAGATGCGGCGCTTGTTCTTGTAGTCCTTGCCGAAGCGCACGTAGCCGTCGATCTCCGCGATGATCGCGTGATCCTTGGGCCGGCGTGCCTCGAAGAGTTCGGCCACACGCGGCAGACCGCCGGTGATGTCCTTCGTCTTCGCACCTTCGCGCGGAATACGCGCCACCACGTCACCCGCGGCGACCTCCTGGCCGTCCTCGACCGACAGGATCGCGTCGACCGACATCGGGTAGGTGATCGGGTTGCCTGCCTCGTTGCGCACCGGCTCGCCGTTCTCATCCTGGAGGATGATCTCGGGCTTGAGCTCGTTGCCCTTGGGCGCGGCACGCCAGTCCGTCACGATCTTCTGCGACATGCCGGTGGCATCGTCGGTCTCTTCGCGGACGGCAACGCCGTTCACGAGATCGACGTGACGCGCGACACCCGCCTTCTCGGCGATGATCGGCAGCGTGTAGGGGTCCCACTCGAAGAGCTTCGCCCCGCGCTCGATCTTGTCGCCTTCCTTGACGAAGAGCTTGGTGCCGTAGCCGACCTTGTGGCTCGCGCGTTCGGCGCCGTGCTCGTCCATGATGCGGAGCTTCATGTTCCGCCCCATCACGAGCGTGTCGCCCGCAGCGTTCACCAGGGTGTTGGCGTTCTCGTACTCGATGATGCCCGATTGCGACGCTTCGAGGAAGCTTTGCTGGCCACCCTGCGCGACGCCGCCGATGTGGAAGGTCCGCATCGTCAGCTGCGTGCCGGGCTCACCGATGGATTGTGCCGCGATGATGCCGACAGCCTCGCCGGTGTTGACCATCGTGCCGCGCGCGAGGTCACGCCCGTAGCACATGGCGCAGACGCCCTCCTCGGCATCGCAGGTCAGCGGCGAGCGGATGCGCGCGGTCTGCACCGCGGCCTCCTCGATCGCATCGGCAGAGCGCTCGTCGATGATCTGGCCTTCCTTGACCAGAACCTCGTCGGTGCCCGGCTTCACGATGTCCTCGGCAGCCACGCGGCCGAGGAGCCGCTCGCCGATGGACGCCACGACTTCGCCGTCGCTGATCGCCGCCTCGGCGGTGATCGACCGGTCGGTGCCGCAATCGTGCATGCGGACGATGCAATCCTGCGCCACGTCCACGAGACGACGGGTCAGGTAGCCCGAGTTCGCCGTCTTCAGAGCGGTGTCCGACAGACCCTTCCGCGCACCGTGCGTCGAGTTGAAGTACTCGAGAACGGTCAGGCCTTCCTTGAAGTTCGAGATGATCGGCGTCTCGATGATGTCGCCGTTCGGCTTCGCCATCAGACCGCGCATCCCGCCCAGCTGCTTCATCTGGGTGACCGAGCCACGCGCACCGGAATGCGCCATCATGTAGACCGAGTTCGGTTCCGCCTCGGCCCCGTTCTCGTCGGTCTTGGCCGCCGAGATCGTGGACATCATCGCTTCGGTGACCTTGTCGTTACACTTCGACCAGGCATCGACGACCTTGTTGTACTTCTCACCCTGGGTGATCAGGCCGTCCATGTATTGCTGTTCGAAGTCCTTCACCTGTTCGCGGGTGTCTTCGACGATGGCCCACTTGTCTTCCGGGATGACCATGTCGTCCTTGCCGAAGGAGATGCCCGCGCGGAACGCCTCCTTGAAGCCCATGGACATGATCTGGTCGCAGAAGATGACCGATTCCTTCTGGCCGCAATAGCGGTAGACGGTGTCGATGACGCGCTGAACGTCCTTCTTCCGAAGAAGCGTGTTCACGAGTTCGAACGGTGCCTTCGCGTTGAGCGGCAGAAGCCCGCCCAGGCGCACGCGGCCCGGCGTCGTCTCGTAGCGCTTGAAGACCTCCTGGCCCTCGTCGTCGATCTGCTTGATGCGGCACTCGATCTTGGCGTGCAGATGCACCTCGCCCGCGTTGAGCGCGTGCTCCACTTCCTCGACTGAGCCGAAGACCATGCCTTCGCCCTTCATGCCGTGACGCATGATCGAGGTGTAGTAGAGACCGAGGATCATGTCCTGCGACGGCACGATGATCGGCGCGCCGTTGGCCGGCGACAGAACGTTGTTCGTGGACATCATCAGGACGCGCGCCTCAAGCTGCGCCTCGAGGCTCAGCGGCACGTGAACGGCCATCTGGTCACCGTCGAAGTCGGCGTTGAACGCCGCGCAGACGAGCGGGTGCAGCTGGATCGCCTTACCTTCGATCAATGTGGGCTCGAAGGCCTGGATGCCGAGACGGTGCAGCGTCGGCGCGCGGTTCAGCAGAACCGGATGCTCACGGATCACCTCGTCTAGGATATCCCAGACTTCCGGGCGCTCTTTCTCGACCAGCTTCTTCGCCTGCTTGACGGTGGAGCTGAGTCCCTTCGCCTCGAGCCGCGAGTAGATGAACGGCTTGAACAGCTCGAGCGCCATCTTCTTCGGAAGACCGCACTGGTGCAGCTTGAGTTCGGGGCCGGTCACGATGACCGAACGGCCCGAGAAATCGACGCGCTTACCGAGGAGGTTCTGCCGGAACCGGCCCTGCTTGCCTTTCAGCATGTCGGACAGCGACTTCAGCGGACGCTTGTTCGCGCCCGTGATGACGCGCCCGCGGCGGCCGTTGTCGAAGAGCGCGTCGACCGATTCCTGCAGCATCCGCTTTTCGTTCCGGACGATAATGTCCGGTGCGCGCAGCTCGATCAGCCGCTTGAGACGGTTATTCCGGTTGATGACCCGGCGATACAGGTCGTTGAGGTCGGACGTCGCGAAGCGGCCGCCATCGAGCGGCACCAGCGGCCGGAGTTCCGGCGGAATGACCGGAACGACGGTCATGATCATCCACTCGGGGCGGTTGCCGGACTCGAGGAAGTGCTCGACGACCTTCAGGCGCTTGATGATCTTCTTGGGCTTCAGCTCGCCGGTGGCTTCCTTCAGCTCCTCGCGAAGCTGCTCGGCATCGGCCTCGAGGTCGATCTGGGCAAGCATTTCGCGGATCGCCTCGGCACCGATATTGGCGGTGAAGGCGTCCATGCCATACTGGTCCTGCGCGTCGAGGAATTCATCCTCGGTCAGGAGCTGGCCATAGGTCAGATCGGTCAGACCCGGCTCGATCACGACGTAGTTCTCGAAGTAGAGAATGCGCTCGAGATCGCGCAGCGTCATGTCCAGCATGAGGCCGATGCGCGAGGGCAGCGACTTCAGGAACCAGATATGCGCGCAGGGTGCGGCCAGCTCGATATGGCCCATCCGCTCACGGCGGACTTTCTGGAGCGTAACCTCGACACCGCATTTCTCGCAGACGACGCCGCGATACTTCATGCGCTTGTACTTGCCGCAGAGGCATTCGTAATCCTTGATCGGACCGAAGATGCGCGCACAGAACAGACCGTCACGCTCAGGCTTGAACGTGCGGTAGTTGATCGTCTCGGGCTTCTTGATCTCGCCGAAGGACCAGCTGAGAATCCGCTCCGGGGAGGCCAGCGAGACCTTGATCTCGTCGAACGCCTTGGGCGGGGTCAGCGGGTTGAACGGGTTGTTGGTGATTTCCTGGTTCATCTCATGTCCTCAGAGTTCAGAGGGTGCGGGGAAGGGACAACCCACAGATTTTTAGATAAAAATCTGTGGGTTGCGCGAGGTGGAGGCGTTCTGCCTCACTCCGCGTCTTCCTCCTCCGCATCCAGGAGTTCCATGTTGAGGCCCAGACCCCGGACCTCCTTGACGAGCACGTTGAACGATTCCGGCACGCCGGCCTCGAAGTTGTCCTCGCCCTTGACGATCGACTCGTAGACCTTGGTCCGGCCCGCCACATCGTCCGACTTGACGGTGAGCATCTCCTGAAGCGTGTAGGCCGCGCCATACGCTTCGAGAGCCCAGACCTCCATCTCGCCGAAGCGCTGACCGCCGAACTGCGCCTTGCCGCCGAGCGGCTGCTGCGTGACGAGGCTGTAAGGCCCGGTCGATCGCGCGTGGATCTTGTCGTCCACGAGGTGATGCAGTTTCAGCAGGTACTTCACGCCCACGGTGACCGGCCGTGCGAATTGCTCGCCCGTGCGCCCGTCGAAGAGGATCGACTGGCCGCTTTCGTCAAAGCCGGCGCGCTTCAGCGCGTCGTTGACGTCAGGCTCTTTCGCACCGTCGAAGACCGGGGTGGCGATCGGCACACCGCGTGTGACGTTGGACGCCGCCTCGACCAGACGATCTTCGTCGAGATCCTTGAGGCCCTCTTCGTAGACGTCGTCGCCATAGGCGTTCTGCAGCGCTTCGCGGACCGGCGTCAGATCACCCGAACGACGGTATTCCTGCAGCGCCTCGTCGACCTTGATGCCGAGGCCGCGCGCGGCCCAGCCCATATGGGTCTCAAGGATCTGACCGACGTTCATCCGGCTCGGCACGCCGAGCGGGTTGAGGCAGAAGTCCACCGGCGTTCCGTCTTCGAGGAACGGCATGTCCTCGATCGGCACGACCTTGGAGATGACGCCCTTGTTGCCGTGACGGCCGGCCATCTTGTCGCCCGGCTGCAGCTTGCGCTTCACCGCCACGAAGACCTTGACCATCTTCATCACGCCCGGGGGCAGATCGTCGCCGCGGCGCACCTTCTCGACCTTGTCGTCGAACCGCGCGTCGAGTGCGCGCTTCTGCGCCTCGTACTGCTCGTTCAGCGCCTCGACATGCTTTGCGTCCTCTTCCTCGCCGAGGGCGAGCTGCCACCAATGGCTGCGCGGCAGCCCTTCGAGCAGCTCTTCGGTGATCTCCGAATTCGCCTTCACACCCTTGGGCCCCTTCACCGCGGTCTTGCCGAGGATCATGGAGCGAAGACGCGCGTAGATGTTGCGGTCGAGGATCGCGAGCTCGTCGTCGCGGTCGCGCGCGAGGCTCTCGATCTCTTCACGCTCGATCTGCAGCGCGCGTTCGTCTTTCTCGACGCCGTGACGGTTGAAGACGCGGACTTCCACGACGGTGCCGTAATCGCCCGGCTTAACCCGCAGCGAGGTGTCGCGCACGTCCGAGGCTTTCTCGCCGAAGATGGCGCGGAGGAGCTTTTCCTCCGGCGTCATCGGGCTTTCGCCTTTTGGCGTGATCTTGCCCACGAGAATGTCGCCCGGCTCCACGTCGGCGCCGATATAGACGATGCCCGCCTCGTCGAGGTTACGCAGCGCCTCTTCACCGACGTTCGGGATGTCGCGGGTGATTTCCTCGGGCCCGAGCTTGGTGTCACGGGCCGCGACCTCGAATTCCTCGATATGGACCGAGGTGAAGACGTCGTCCTGCGCAATGCGCTCGGAGATGAGGATGGAGTCCTCGTAGTTGTAGCCGTTCCAGGGCATGAAGGCGACGATGACGTTCTTGCCGAGCGCCAGTTCCCCCATATCCGTGGACGGGCCGTCCGCGATAACCTCGCCCTTCGACACTTCCATGCCCACCGTCACCAGCGGACGCTGGTTGATGCAGGTGTTCTGGTTCGAACGCTGGAACTTGCGCAGGCGGTAGATGTCCACGCCCGGATCGCCCGGCTCCAGATCCTCGGTCGCACGGACCACGATCCGGGTTGCGTCGACCTGGTCGATGACCCCGCCGCGACGCGCCATGATCGACGCGCCGGAATCGCGGGCGACGATGCCCTCGATGCCGGTGCCAACGAGCGGCGCCTCGGAGCGCAGCGTCGGCACGGCCTGCCGCTGCATGTTCGAGCCCATCAGCGCGCGGTTCGCGTCGTCGTTCTCGAGGAACGGGATCAGCGAGGCCGCGACCGACACGAGCTGCTTCGGCGAGACGTCGATGAGATCGACATTCTCGGCCGGCGCGAGCGTGTAATCGCCGGACTGGCGAGTGTTCACCAGCTCGTTGATGAAACGGCCGTTTTCGTCGAGCAGCGCGTTCGCCTGCGCGATCGTGTGGCGCATTTCCTCGGTCGCGGACATGTAGCGGACTTCATCCGTCACCGTTCCGTCCTTGACGAGGCGATACGGGGTTTCGATGAAGCCGTACTTGTTGACGCGTGCGAAGGTGGCCAGCGAGTTGATGAGACCGATGTTCGGGCCTTCCGGCGTCTCGATCGGGCACATCCGGCCATAATGCGTCGGGTGCACGTCGCGCACCTCGAAGCCGGCACGCTCGCGGGTCAGACCGCCGGGCCCGAGTGCGGAGAGGCGGCGCTTGTGCGTCACTTCCGACAGCGGGTTGGTCTGGTCCATGAACTGCGACAGCTGCGAGGAGCCAAAGAACTCGCGCACGGCAGCCGCGGCGGGCTTGGCGTTGATCAGATCCTGCGGCATCACCGTGTCGATCTCGACAGAGGACATACGCTCCTTGATCGCGCGCTCCATCCGCAGCAGGCCGACGCGGTACTGGTTCTCCATCAGCTCGCCGACCGAGCGCACCCGGCGGTTGCCGAGGTGGTCGATGTCGTCGATGTCGCCGCGACCATCACGCAGATCCACAAGCGCCTTGATGCAGGCCACGATGTCTTCGCGGTCGAGCGTGCGCTGGGTGTCGGGCTTCTCGAGGGCGAGACGCATGTTCATCTTCACGCGGCCGACGGCAGAGAGGTCATAACGCTCGCTATCGAAGAACAGCGTGTCGAAGAGCGCCGAAGCGGCTTCGACGGTGGGCGGCTCGCCCGGACGCATGACGCGGTAGATGTCCATGAGCGCGGTGTCGCGGTTCATGTTCTTGTCCTGCGCCATCGTGTTGCGCATGTACGGACCGACCGTGATGTTGTCGATGTCGAGGACCGGGATCTCGGTCACGCCGGCATCCACGAGTTCCTTGAGCGTGCCGCCGGTGACTTCGCCATCCTTGTCGACGTTCCAGGTGAGCTCATCGCCCGCCTCGACGTAGATCGCGCCGGTTTCCTCGTTGATGATGTCCTTGGACACGAAGCGGCCGACGATGTGGTCGAACGGCACGAGCAGGTTCTCGACCTGTCCGTCGTCCTTCAGTTTCTTCACCGCGCGGGGCGTGACCTTCTTTCCGGCCTCGGCGATGATCTCGCCGGAATCCGCATCCACGAGATCGTAGGTCGGCCGTGTGCCGCGGACGCGATCGGGGAAGAACTTGGTGACCCAGCCCTTGCCCTTCTCGAGCTTGAAATCGACCGTGTCGTAATACGCATCCATGATCGCTTCCTGGTCGAGACCCAAAGCGTAAAGAAGCGTGGTGACCGGCAGCTTCCGGCGGCGGTCGATGCGCGCGAAGACGAGATCCTTGGCATCGAATTCGAAATCGAGCCAGGAGCCACGGTACGGAATGATGCGGCAGGCGAACAGGAGCTTGCCGGAGGAATGCGTCTTGCCCTTGTCGTGATCGAAAAACACGCCGGGGCTGCGGGGCATCTGGGAGACGATGACCCGCTCCGTGCCGTTCACGATGAACGTGCCGTTGTGCGTCATCAGGGGCATGTCGCCCATGAAGACGTCCTGCTCCTTGATGTCCTTGACCGATTTCGCGCCGGTATCCTCATCGACATCGAACACGATCAGACGCAGCGTGACCTTCAGCGGAGCCGCGTAGGTCATGTCGCGCTGCTGACATTCGTCGACATCGTATTTCGGCTTTTCGAGCTCGTAATCGACGAATTCGAGGACGGCCGTCTCGTTGAAATCCTTGATCGGGAAGACGGACTGGAATACGCCCTTGATCCCCTCGCCGTCAAGCGGCTGGGGCTCGTCGCCGGATTTCAGGAACAGATCGTAGGACCGCTTCTGGACCTCGATCAGGTTCGGCATCTCCTGCACTTCGCGGATTTTGCCGTAATACTTACGAAGACGTTTCTGGCCAAGGTAGGATTGCGCCATGGTCGCTTGTCACCTTTCAGTGTCTCTTCCGAGCGCGCGGCCGTCGGGCCCCGGGCGCGTGCTCAACCGAGAGGGCTTGCTCCGATCTATTCTCGGCCTCTGTCCCACCAGAGGCCTTCCCGATCATGGAGCCTTGCCTGAGAAAAGCCCTGCTCTGTCAGGGCCTCTCTGAGACAGGCTCGGCTGGACCCGGATTTCTCCGGATCCAGCCTTGAATATGCTCATCCAGGCCGGGCTTGCCCGACCAGTGGATTACTTGAGCTCGACTTCGGCGCCAGCCTCTTCGAGCTTCTTCTTGATCTCTTCGGCTTCTTCCTTCGGGCACTGTTCTTTGACAGCCTTGCCACCGGCTTCGACCAGTTCCTTGGCTTCTTTGAGGCCAAGACCGGTGATGCCGCGGACTTCCTTGATCACGTTGATCTTGGATGCGCCTGCCGACTTCAGGATGACGTCGAATTCGGTCTGCTCTTCAGCAGCCGCGCCGCCTGCGTCGCCTGCCGGACCGGCCATCATCACTGCGCCGCCGGAAGCGGGCTCGATGCCGTATTCGTCCTTGAGGATGGTCTTGAGTTCCTGGGCTTCGAGAAGCGTCAGGTTGACGATGTCTTCTGCGAGTTTCTTCAGATCAGCCATTGTGACTTCTTTCCGTTACTAGATGTGTCCCAACGCGCGGTTTGCAACCCCACGATGATCTCCATGGATGCCTTAGGCCGCCTCGGCCTTTTCCTCGATGGTGGAAAGGATGGAGGCGATATTCGAAGCGGGCGCGCCGATCGCACCGGCGATGTTCGAAGCGGGTGCGCCGATGCAGCTCGCGATCTGAGCGATGAGCTCGTCGCGCGAGGGCATTTTCGACACGGCTTCGACACCGGCCCGGTCCAGAGGGTCGGTACCCATTGCCCCGCCGAGGATCTGCAGCTTGCTGTTATCCTTGGCGAAGCCCTCGACCACCTTGGCGGCTGCCACGGGGTCTTCGGAATAGGTGAGGACCGTCATGCCCTCGAGATAGGTCTTGATGCTTTCGCACGGACGACCCTCGAGAGCGATCTTTGCGAGCCGGTTCTTGGCGACGCGAACGGACGCCCCGGCGTCGCGTGCGCGACCCCGAAGATCCTGCATCTCGGCAACCGTGAGACCCTCGTAGTGGGCAACCACCACGACGCCAGAGCTTTCGAAGATTTGGCCGAGTTCCTCGACCACTTTCTCTTTCTGGGCTCTATCCACAGTTCTACTCCAAGTATTGGAGGGTCTCCCCTCCGGCTCTTTTTGCTGAGCCTCCGAAGAGGCACGGCGATAAAGTCCGAACGGGGTGTCGCAATCGCGGATCCAACGCTTCACGAAGCGCAGGAAAAGTATGCTCTTCCCGTCTCAGGCAGGATTTAGCGGCACTGGGCCAACCCACCGTCTCGGACGAAACGAGGGCTCTCGCGAATCGCACGAGTGCCCTCAGGAAATGGACCTAGATTATCGGAGGGACATTGCCAAGGGGTCCGGGGAGCAAAATGCGCCGGACAGTTCATCCGAAACTCTGCCCGCTCGGCTCGGATCGGTCAAGCCTGCACGCACCCGCAGCCGGTCGGCCATCGATCGGCCCCGCTCAAGCGGCAATGGCCCCCGCCACCGTGCCAAACCGGCCCGCCGGTACGCTCACCAACTTGCCCGCCCGATCCAGCATGGCCAAACGTTCGGGTCCAAAGACATGCAACTCGGCATAAAGCGTCCAGAGCACCTCTTCAGGTGTTTCTGACGCAAGCGCATTCTCTAGAAGGACATTCATGCGACTACCATATCCGCGGGACGACATTCGCCATTCCAGCTTGGACCGCCAGTTGTCGAACCCGCGATCCACGAAGTGCAGCAGATGCGCGCCGTCCGCCGGGCCCATCACGCGCGAGGTCACCTGCGTTCGCCCTTGAACCGCCGCCCAATGCTGGCGGATTCGGACCCGGCTTCCAAGGCCGACGCGCGTGCAACTTTTCCCTACGAGATGCCCCGCCAGCCCGTCACGGCTGCGCGTCACAAGTGATAGGGTCGGATACACACTCTGGCGTAGCCAGCGCGGCATCGGCAGCCGGAAATGAAACTGCTCCGGATCGTGCGGGGTCTGCACATGTTCTGCGGTACGGAATGTGACGCTAACCGTTTCTGGTTCCTGCGCGTCCAGCTCTTCGGCGAGGCTGCGGCCATCGAGATGGAAGAACTCATCGCCGTCGCATGCCGCGAACCAGCCTGCGGGTGCGGCACGGTAGGCATATGTCAGGAAATGGTTCTGGCGCATCGGAAACGCCTTATTCGCGTCAATCCCGCAGACTGACCAGAACTCGGACGTCCCACGCTCGACAACGACATCAGGCGCGCCCAAGAACAGATCCGCCGCAGGATCGGACGGGTCGTCGAAACACAGGTGAAACCGCGTCACGCCCTGGCCGCGGTGCCAATCGACGAAACTCAAGACGCTATCCGCCGGCTCTTTCAGGATCGCGGCAAGCGTCAGTTGGACGGCCATGAAAACGGTCTCTATGCATCTGCCGGTTCGGCACGACGCCCCCGGATCTGCACGCGAATTTACCTACGCATCCGGAGCCTCAAAGTAAAAACGGGCCGCCACTTAAGGCCGCCCGTCTCTTTGTTTTCAAGGTGATGCACCGCGGACTCAACCGCTGGCCATCAAATGTGTCAGTTTCCTGTCGCGTTCGAGATATCGACCGTGATGCCAGGGCCCATGGTCGAGGACAGGCAGACCTTCTTCATGTAGGTGCCTTTCGCGCCGGCGGGCTTCGCCTTTGAGACCGCGTCAACGAACGCGCGGATGTTCTCAGCAAGCTTGGCCTCGTCGAAGGAAACCTTGCCGACGCCCGCGTGAATGACGCCAGCCTTCTCGGCCTTGAACTGGACCTGACCGCCCTTCGCCGCCTCGACGGCTTCCTTGACGTCCATCGTCACCGTGCCGACCTTGGGGTTCGGCATCAGGTTCCGCGGGCCGAGGATCTTACCCAGGCGGCCGACGATCGGCATCATGTCCGGCGTCGCGATGCAGCGGTCGAAGTTGATCTCGCCGCTCTGGATCGTTTCCATCAGGTCTTCGGCACCGACGATGTCGGCTCCGGCGGCCTGCGCCTCTTCGGCTTTTGGGCCGCGGGCGAAGACGGCGACGCGGACGGTTTTGCCGGTGCCGTTCGGCAGGCCGACGACGCCGCGGACCATCTGGTCGGCGTGACGCGGATCGACGCCGAGGTTCATCGCGATCTCGACGGTCTCATCGAACTTGACGTTCGCGTTCGACTTGATGAGCGACACGGCCTCTTCGACGGTCACGTTTTCCTTGCCTGCGAAGGCCTCACGAGCGGAGCGGGTGCGTTTTCCGAGCTTTGCCATCTTACTTCACCTCGATGCCCATGGACTTCGCGGAGCCCAGAACGATCTTCATTGCCGCTTCGACGTCGTTTGCCGAAAGGTCCTTCATCTTGGCCTCGGCGATTTCGCGCACCTGCTTGCGGGTGACGGTCGCGACGGTCTCACGGCCCGGCGTGGTCGCGCCCTTCGGGCGGTTCCGCTTGCCGACCGGCTTCAGGCCGGCTGCCTTCTTCAGATAGTAAGACGCGGGCGGCGTCTTGATATCCATCGTGAAGGACTTGTCCTGGTAATAGGTGATGAGCGTCGGGCACGGTGCGCCCTGCTCCATCTCCTGCGTCTTGGCGTTGAACGCCTTGCAGAATTCCATGATGTTGATGCCGCGCTGACCCAGTGCCGGACCGACCGGCGGGGAGGGGTTCGCTTGGCCTGCAGGAATCTGCAGCTTCATCGTGCCAGCAAGCTTCTTGGCCATCTGGCGTCTCCTTTCTTCCAACAGCCGGGGAACGCGATCCGCCGGCATTTTTCGTTGTGTGGTCAGGTCCGGACAGCGCGCTTCCCTCGCCTCCCACATGAGATCTGATCCGAACGGGTCGGAACAGGCGCTGCGCGTACACCTCACGGGCGCGCTTGGCAACCCCCGGACACACCGACTACCGTTGGGTGTCGGAAGAAGAGGTGAGACGCATGATCACCGACGCCGAGATCTACTTCGCACAGGGCTGCGGGCGCTGCGATCGTTTCGCAACGCCGGATTGCTCTGCCGTGCGTTGGCAGCCTGCCCTCGATGCGTTGCGGGATCTCCTCCGCGCGGAAGGTCTGAGAGAGACGGCGAAGTGGGGCCACCCTTGCTACATGCATTTTTCGAGGAACATCGCGATTATCGGTGCATTCCGCGCGGAGTTCCGGCTGAGCTTTTTCGATGCCGCGTTACTGGAAGACCGTAACGGGGTTCTGGAGCGGCACGGCCCGAATACGGCGCAGCCCGATGCAGTGCGCTTCACCGATATCGGTGATGTCGCGCGGAAAGCCGACGCTGTTCGCGCACTCATCGCCCAGGCAAAGCGGCATGCGGAGGCGGGAACCCGAGCGCCGAAGACGCAGGTGGAACTCGACTGTCCACCCGCCCTCATCGACGCGCTGGATAGCGATCCGGATTTCGCAGAAGCTTTCGCGGCGCTCACACCGGGCCGGCGCAAAAGCTACGTCCTGCATGTGAATGGCGCCAAACATCGAGACACCCAGGACGCAAGGATCACCCGCTTCCGTGAGAAGGTCTTTGCGGGGAAGGGATTCAACGAGCGCTAGAGCCGCGCCATCAGCCTTGCTTGGTCACCTGGGTGAACTCCAGCTCGACCGGAGTTTCGCGACCGAAGATCGAGACCGAGACGCGCAGGCGCTGATTGTCTTCGTCGACACCCTCGACCATGCCGTCGAAATCCTCGAACGGCCCGTCGTTGACCTTGACCTTCTCGCCGACCTCGAAGTGGATGAGCGTGCGCGGGGCTTCTTCGCCCTCCTGCACGCGTCCGAGGATCGCCTGCACTTCGGCGTCGCGCATCGGCATGGGCCGGCCTTGCGGCCCGAGGAACCCCGTCACGCGGTTCATCGAATTGATAAGATGATAGCCTTGGTCGGACATTTCCATCCGCACGAGAACGTAACCCGGCATGAAGCGACGCTCGGTATTGACCTTCTTGCCGCGGCGCACTTCGATGACCTCTTCGGTCGGAACCAGAACTTCTTCGATCTGGTCCTCGAGGCCCTGCTCGGCCACCGCCGTCCGGATCTGTTCGGCGACTTTCTTCTCGAAGTTCGAGAGAACGCTAACCGAATACCACCGCTTCGCCATCTGGCCCTGTCCTCATCTTGGGTCCGGGAAATGCCCCGGGGTCTGCAAAGAAAAGCGGCGTGCAACGCGACTCATTGCACGCCCGATCCCGAAAGTGCGCGTCGTCTACAGTTCCGCCGGAGCGAATTCAAGTCGTCAGTCGCGGGTCAGCCCGCGAAGACGGAAAGGATACCCTGGAGCCCCGACCGGATGCCGAGATCGACCAGCGCAAAGAAGATCGCGGTCAGAGTCGCCATGATGAAGACCATGATCGTGGTCAACACCACCTCGCGGCGCGTCGGCCAGACGACCTTCGCCACTTCGGCGCGGACCTGCTGAACGAACTGCATCGGATTGGTCTTGGCCATGACGGACCCTTTTCTCGCGTGATCGTCGGGCAGATACGGCGAAGCGCGCCGGACTTCAAGAGAAGACCGGAAGTCGGCGTGCCGCACCGCTGCCTGTACCGCCGCGTTTAATAAAGCACCCGCGCGATGTGTCGCGCACGATGCATTTCAACGCTCCATCACCGCTATGTGAGATTCTCTGGCGTTTTCGCGAGGTTGGGGAACGGGGTCGCGCCTCGTGCTGTTCTTCACCCATACCGATCGCGGCACGTGTCGCATCGGCCGGATGAAAACCGGATGAACAAACGAGACGAGAAAGGATACGATTATGAAACGCTTTATGACCGCAACCGCACTGACATTCGCAATGGCCGGCACCGCGTTCGCCGCAACCGAGGCAGAGCGCGTGCAGATCCAGTCCTACCTGCCGAACGCGGACGTTTCCGGCTGGAGCGACACCGAAGTTGCCACGGCGATGAACATCATCAACTCGAACGACCGTCGGTCGGACATCGTCGGTCAATTGAACGCGCTTTATGACGGCGAAGACTATGTCTCGACGCCTGCGACGATCACCGAAGCCGAGATGGCGCTTCTTGACCAGTACGTTGACGGTGTCGATTACGCCATGATGCCGCAGGCGCGCGTCGATGCAGCGATCTCCGCCGCTCAGAGCGGCATGTCCGAGAGCGACAAGTCTTCCGAGATCGTCGCACTCCTGTCGGACGACGCAACGCCGATGAGCGACATGAACTCCGCATCGGCCGGCGAGATCGCGTTGATCCGCCAATACGCGCCGGACGCTGATGTCTCCACGCTGAGCGATCAGCAGGTGCAGTCGGTGCTCGCGATAATCTACTCCGGCGAAAATCCGGGCGATGTGCGCGGTGATGTCGAAGCATACCTGAACTAAGGTCGCCACCAGCGACACGCCTCTCTGAGGCACGGAAAGGGCCCGCTTTCGAGCGGGCCTTTTTGCATTCCGTCGCTGTCGGGAAACTGGCAGGGGCAGCAGGGCTCGAACCCGCGACCTACGGTTTTGGAGACCGTCGCTCTACCAACTGAGCTATACCCCTTCTGCAAGCGTTCATTAGGTTTTTCGTTCGGAAGGGTCAACCGGTTATCACACGGGTTATCAGCTTCACGTTCTGTACCTGTTCTGTTCATGTCGATGCCCAAAGCCTCCGTTTTTCAGCGGCCGTGGTCGCGCGCATTATCTGACGCGCCAGACCGGCGTATTTGATGACCATCTCTTTCGTATCGTGCCCGCTGTAGGACATGATTTCGTCGTCGTCGCAGCCAGCCCATGCCAGCTCCATCACTCCCCGATAGCGCAGCGCGTGTTGATCGTGGACCATGAGACCGAGCCGTCGCCTCTCGCGGCGCATAATTTGCCCCATCCCGCTTTTGGTGAGGCGGTGCCCGTGCTCGCCGATAAGGATTGGCCGTGACGGATGCGGCGTGACTCCCAGGCGCTCAATTTCGGAAGCCAGCGCGGCTTTCAGGTTATCGTCGCAAGGGAGAACCAGCGACTTGCTGGTTTTGCTCTGGCTGAGGCTGAGGTTTCGACCGTCATAGTCGCCCCAGTTGAATTTCACCCAGTCGGCTGGGCGCTGAACGCTGCCTATGCCGATCTCGAAAATCAGTCGTGCTCTATGGTTCGCCTCAGCTCGGAACGTCGCGACGGCTTCGTCGGTCCACGGTACGTGTGGACGCTGCCGCTCTTTCGGGATCGGCATCTTTCGAACGCCCTTCGCTGGGTTCGCCGAGATCCAGCCGATATCGATAGCGTGTTCGCAAAGAACTGACATGATCGCGGGAATATCATTCGCGAACTTCGGCTTGTGGCGATTGGCATTTTGCGCGGCAATCACATCCTTCCGATGCAATCTCGTCATGTCCTTTCGGCCATTCTTCTCGAGGATGTAGACGAGAACCCGCTCGTAGGTGCTGCGCGTCGAGGGCTTGAGGTTCAACCACCGATCCGATGCGCGGTAAGAGGCAATCAGAGCCGACCATGAGGTTTTTGCCGCATGCGTCTTCCCGGTCAGAATTTCCCAGTATTCGCGGTCGAAATCAGGTGTCCCCGGAGCAGCCTTGATGCGACCGAGATACTTCCCGCCCTTGCGAACGTAGATGAATCCTGGCTTCGGCTCGTGGAGATACCGCTTTCCTTCAGCACCCTTCACCATTCGAAGCCTCCATCTGCCATCTCACCCCGGAAAATCTTCCGCAGCTCTTCCACGTCCCAGCGGCGAATTCCTGCGATCTCGCGCCCCGCCGGAAGGTGCCCGCCCTCAACCAAACCTCGGAATTCGGTCGGCTTCATATCGAGAAGCCGTGCCGCTGTATCTTCCTTGGCCATGATTGGGGCGGGACGTGTCATCGCGCTTGCCCGTTACACCGAGCCGTTCAGGCGAACGCGGACCGCACTGGCAGCGTCTGCCGCTGGCTCGGAAACCGCGCCGATCAGGTTATTGCCCGAGGCCGTCCCCGTCACGTTGCCGTTCGCCGTGGACCAATAGGCTTTCTGGCCTTTGGTCAGCGCTCCGGATGCTTTCGGCAATTCGAACACGCCGGTTACCGCGGCTTCGAAATCGTCGCCGGTCGCGGCGTCGGTCGAGGCAACGCCGAAGAGCGCGCCCTGCATAACACCTTGCCCGGCTTTGATCTCCGCTGCTGCGGTGAAGGTGAGCACATTGCCCGCTTGGATGTAGTTCTTCATCAGCTCAATCCTTTCGAAGAAGTGACGCGGACCTTGCGGATTTGTCGGCCCTCAAGTGCCGCGATGCGGCCTTTCAGGTCAGCCATGGCCGCGACGAGTTGCGCGTCGCTTTTGTAGCGAACCTCGTCATCACCAAATTTCGCGGTATCCACACCGTCCTCGCGAAGCTCTTCGAGCTTGGCGAGCCGGGCTTTCAGCACTGCAAGGTCCGCCATCAGTTACGCCCCTGCGTTCTGATACCAGCCGCGCCAGTCGAGGAACGCCGCGCCGTAGTCCAAGCGAACCTTGAACTCCATGCCGTCGATCTCGAAGCCCGCGCGCGTATCGATTTGCGGCCCCTCCTCGCCCTGGAGATAGCTGTATTCGAGCCCTTCGACGGTGGCGGGGTCAGCGGTCACGTACCAGCGGGTTGCGCTTGTGAGGCGCGACTCGACCAGTAGGGAGAGCTTAGAAGCGAACGGGTTCACCTCGTCGCTGTTTGTCGGCTGAATTGCGGCGAGCAGCTTTTCAGCGGTGGTTTCGAGCTCCGGCGGGACAACCAGGTATTTCGGGCTCACGTTGATCCGCTTTCCCGACAGCCCGGTCTGCTTCCGCATGGCGAGGCGCGCGGCTGAAAGTGTCTCTTCGGAGAGCGCGGCTCCGGATGCGGCGAGGTTGCCGTGATCCGCATGGAAAAGCGCGTTGCCATCGTCCATGTCGGGGCCGTTGCCGGAGCCGCTTTCGAGAAGATCGACCAGGAACTGCGCCTCGAACTCACTCGCGGCCATTCCGAGCTTTGCGGCAGGATCCGAGAGCGCACCGATATCGTCGTTGATGATTGCCTGCCGGGTGAAGCCGATGATCCGCCCGAAAGTGTCGATGGCGTAGCTCTCTTTCGCCTCGGCCATCGAGCCGGACTTGAACTCGCCGTGTTCATTCACCTTCTCAAGCGTCGGCGCTTCGCCAAGCTGGATCTTCGTCTTGCGGCGGAAGTCGCGGGCCGTAGCCTTGCGGGCAACCGCCTTGAGCGTTGCAGGCGCTGCCTGGTAAGAAGCCATTAGCGTCCGGTTCACCGTGTCTGCGAAGATCGCCGGATAATCCGACGTCGACTGAAGCGCCCGTGTAATCAGGGCGGAGGAGGACATACCGGTGACCACTTCGCCGGATCGGGTCAGGCAGTCTCGTGCGAGGTCGAGCGTGGTCATTCCGTAGAACTCGCGCGCCCGTTCGCTGAGTTGGTGGCCGGGGTTCACCCTGGCGAACATCGCCTCTCCCATGTGGCGAACCCGCTCGCGCGGATCTTCGACCTGGCGAACATTGGTCACGCGGGTCTGGACCGGTGAAGATTGATTACGCTGAAGCTCATCGAGTGCGGCGGAGCGCGCCTCCTCGACACTGGCTTCGCGGTCGATCAGGCCATCCGTGAAGGATTGCGGCAGCTCGAAGGCTTGCGCGAGGCTTCGAATTTCCCCGTTGATCTCGGCGCGGGTCTGCACCTGTTGCTGGGGCGGCGTGTTGGGTGCCGATTGCGGCGGCGTGGTCGGGGGTGCGCTCCCCGGGTTGGTCTCGGGCATGTCACTGCTCCTGATATGAGACGCGGCGTCGGCAGGCACCGCGCAAAGGGAAGCTTCGACCAGGGTCCACTTCGTGGCGACGCGCACACGTTGGCCGGATGACCGGTCAACCTCGTCACGGTGGTCCTGGACCGAGTAGCCGATGGAAACGCCCCGGATGATACCCTCCTCGATGTCGTCGAGGATCGCGTCATGCCGAGACGAAATCTGAATTCTGCCGATCAATTTGCCGCCCTCAATGCGGGCGGAGACCAGTCGGCCGAGAATGCTCCCGATGCCGTCGCGTCGGTGCGTATCAAGGATCGGAGCACCTTCGGATCTTCCGAGATCGATTGCGTCCGAGCTGACGCTCAGTCGCTCGATGAAAGGGCCGTCGAGGTCGAAGCGCTGCACGTCTGCACCGGTGGAAAGCACCGCTTCGACGGTGCGCTTGCCTCGGTCCAGTGTCTTGGGGCGCACGTCCATCGCGCGGGTTTGAAGATCAAGCGGCATTGCCGGTCTCCTCTGCTTCGATGCCCAGGCGTTGCGCCCTTCGGCGGTCGGCTGAGATCTCGGCATCGATCTCCTCGGCGTCATACCCACGCTCGGCGATTACCTCGGAGCGGGAGCGCAGGTTCGCATCAATCTCCATAATCGCGGCGCGGGCGTCCTTCAGCGGATCGACCCACGGCCAGCTCGGCGGGAGCCATTTCGCGGACTGCAAACCGTTCGCCGGGTCCATGAAGGCTTGCGCCGTCACGGTGCCGCGCAAGACCTGCCAGCGCATGAACCGCGCCCAGACCGGGCGACAAAGCTGGTGAACGATGACGTGATGCTGGACGGCTTCGCAGAAGCGGCGGAATTCCAGGAACGCGGCGCGGGCGCTGCTGTAGTTCACCTGACTGAAATCGCCGGTCACCTGTTCGTAGGTGCAGCCGATGCCTGCCGCCATCGCGCGGAGCTGCGTCGTCGCGAGCCCCTGCGCGTCTCCACTATCAGGAAGGTTCGGGAACTCGACCCGCTTCCCGTTGGGCATCACGAGGAGCGTCCCCGGTTCCATTCCGGTGTCGAGCGTGTCGCCGTTTGCCGTTCCGGGATAGGTGCTACCCTCGCCCGCCGGATCATAGACAAATCCGGTGTGAAGCGCGGAGACCTTGGCTCGCACGAGCAGCGCATCGAGAAGCTGGTCCAGCTCGTGACCGGCCAGCAGGATCGGTGCGAACCAACTCAGACCGCGAACCTGTCCGGGGACCAGCGGGCGAAACATGTGGATCACGTCACCGGCGGGGAGCCGGGCCAAGGAGACAGACCGCAGTGACCCCGCCGGTGCCGCTTCACCCGGTGCGCTCGGGCGAAGCCAGTAGGCGACCGGGGCCGCCGAGTTCTTATCGAATTCCACTCCTTGAACCACAAACCGGCTCTCCGAGAGCGTGACAGTCTTGGACCGGTCGAGCTGGTCAGGATGCAATTGCTTCAGAGAGGGTGCGCCGTCTGGGTGCGCCTCGAAGACAGCCAACGCCTCACCAAAAATGACCATGTCGGTGACCAAGCGGTGCTGAAGGGCAAAGAGATCGCCGAGGCCGGAGCTGTCGGCGCGATCCGTCCAGATGTCGAAAGCGCGATGCAGACGCTGCCGGAGCCCTTCCGATTCCGCCCGAGCTTTCGGCTTGATGCCCGTCCCGACCATATTGTCGGCGAGCACTTGCTTCATGCGGGCACCGTGCGGGTTGTTCAGAGCGAAATCCGCCGCTCGGGCTCCGACCAGGTGCGCTCCAGCGCGGATGCTGCTGGCTGGGCTCTGGCTCGCCGTTCGCCCCGCCCAGCGGTAGCCACCAGATGCGGCTTCAAGTGCGCGGGTCTGATCCGGCTTGCCCTGGCGGCGGAAGAGGTTGGCGAAAGGAAAGGCCATCCGTTCTGTCCTGCTCAGTCCATCCGACCGGCGGAACGAAGTTCATGTTGAAAGCGAAGATTGGCCTCGAAGCTGAGAAATACGCCGGTAAGGTCGAGAATTTGGGGATAGCTTGCTGCCTCGCCGAGAAGGTCGCGGACCCGCTCACTCGATGCAAACTGGGTAGCCATCTCAAAGGAAGCGGCTCGCGCATCCTGCAGCGTATTCTTGTGCTTCGCATCGTCTTGCATGAGCGTGACCAATGCGCGAGCCCCATCCCCACGAAGGTGATACACAGCCCAAGTGCGCTGATCGGGATCACGCGAAATGATGGATTCCGAGAAAACCATCTGCGGTGAGGTGCAAGCGATGCGGAGATCGAGAGGCTGGTGGCCCTCGCTCGGCTCAAGCTCTGCCAAGCGCTCGTAGCCGGATGCGAGGTCACCTTTGATCTCGGTGCCACTTGGAACAGCGCTGCTCACCAATTCGTCGAGGATGCCCCAGGTTGTGGCGCGCGCGATTTCGCGAGAGTGCGTAGCCGCTACTGCAAGGTGGAGTGCGCGCTCTGCAATAAGCGAATATTCCACGTGGCCGCGTTTCGTTTCCTTGAAACGCGGTAGCAAGTTCATCTTGCTCGCGTTGTAGTTCCGCTGAAATACGCCGAAATTCCCGTGTTGAAGCGCGGCTGCAGCTTCTCGCGTCGAATATTCGCCGTCCATGATCAAGTCCATTGCCGAGGCTCCATCTGAGTTTCCAGCAACTGACCACACTGAACGTATCAAGTCAATACGTTCAGTGTGGCTCACCTTATTGCGCAAAACTCGATAACTACCCGACCAGCTCTCGCGCCTCGACCCAAAGCCCTCCGGACTCCCAGTCGCTAAAGACAGCGCCATCAACGGTGTCGATGATCGCCTTCGCCGCAAAATCGGCGGCGCAGGTGCAAGGCAGGGCCATCATCTCGTCGGCGAGCGCATCACGTCGGTTATAAAAAAGGTAGTCGATCATATCGTCATCGGCCTGCCCACTGAGACCTGTCTCGTAACCACGCGCCTCTTCGTCGATCGCTTTAATTTCATGGTAAAGGGACACGATCCGAGTGCGCTTGGTGCGGAAAGACGCTGATGCCGACCGATCGATCCATCCGAACTCAGGGCGATAGTGGTGCAGGCCTTCACCCCACACCCCGGAACGCCCAACGATGTTCACGTACTTCGGGATGCCGTTGGCCCAGCGCAGCTCGAGCATCTGGATCGTGTCCACGCCAGCGGTTTCGCCGATAGTCAGCAGAAGGTCGCGGAGCTCTTCCATCTGAACGGCCAGTGCGCGGTTTGCTTCGGTGTCCTGCCACGGCATGAATACTTCTTCGTCTGACTCAGCGGTCGGACCGGTCAGCTTATCCCACCAAAACGGCAGCTCAGGCGTGTTAGACACAGGCTCTTGAGCCGCGAGAGCAGCGGCGGGCGCGGCATATATCCCCGCTGTTGCAGCAGGCACGACTTTCAGAAAGGCACGGCGGGTGGTATCGTGGCGATAAGCCATCGGCGATCTCCTATACAGATCGTTGGTTGGTTCAGGGCCGGTCGGGTGTTGGAGCACCCACCGGTCCGCTTTTTAGGCAATCATGCTGGTTCGATACGTTCCGCGCGCTCCCGAAGAGCTCGAACGATTTCGCTGTTCATGCTGGATCCATTCTTGTTGGCCTGGTCCTCGATCCAAGCCTTCAAGTCTTCTGGTATGCGCAGCTGAAAGGGCTTTCTCGTCGCCATGATGACCTCTTGGTATGTCCAAGTGACACTATGAAGTCCAATGGACGCCATTGTGTCAAGAAGAAAATGGTGTCCATTTGCCAGCATGGCCGAGAGCGAACATCGCACGCTTGTAGATAAGTTCATGCTGCGCCTGCCTGATGGCATGCGTGATCGCATACGTGCGGCGGCTGAGGCGAACGGCCGGTCGATGAACGCCGAAATTGTGTATACTCTTGAGCATGCCTACCCTGGAAACACAGAGATCGACGAAATTGCATCTGCGATTGCGGAAAAACTCGACACCTTTAAACGAGAAAAAAGCAAAAAAAGAAGAGCCGAGATACTCGAAGAGCTATCAGATTTGAACCAGTTGCTACAAAAGGAGTTGCGTAGCCTTTCCGGCAATTTTAGCACTGCTGATGATCAGGATGATATAAAGTTTTTGTAGCAGTGCATTGGGCTTAAAGCGCGACAAAGGAGGACAATTACAATGGAACTTACTCAGGAACATGCTCGTATAGAAAGCTTAATCTCTGGTATCGATGGCGTGAAATCCATCACATGGGAAGCCGATAAGGAGCTGACAATAAATACAATTTACTCCGAAGCCCAACTAACCGAGGATGAACATCGCAAGCGGATATTTGAAGCTGTTGGTCATATTTTTGAAAACAACTCCGTTGATCTCGATAGATGGGGTGTAGCAGATAACGAGGGCAATTGCTCTCACGTCATGAGAAGCAGCAATATCACATAGATCTACGGGCGGCGGCCACTTAAGTACCGCCCACGTCTATTTTCCGCTCATGAACCGTGACTTGATGACCTGACCGGGCTTGCGGCTCGGTGTTGGCTGCGCGATCGCCAAAGCCTCGATGCGAGCGGCCTCGGCATCGAGATCAAACCCGGAATACTTCAGCGACTCGAGCGCGGCGGCGGCGTAGACACGGCAGTCGAAGGCTTCGTTTCGCTCGGTGGGCTTCTTGCGCCATTCGCGGATGGCCCGCCCCTTCGAATACTTGGTGTAGGGCTTCTCGGCCGTCATCTCAGAGAACCATGCGGGCTCACGGCCCTGCGGCACATGACAGAAGCCTGGCCCAGCCTCACCTTTCGCCAGGCGCGCAAAGACAATCTCTTTCAGTGCGTCCACACCGATGACGTATAGCGGACGCTTGCCCTTGCGGCTGTAGCTCGGTCGGTGCGGCCATGCGGACTTTCCGGGCGTCGAGCTACCCTTGATAGCATAGACGCGGCGCGAGTGCCGCGCGGCGGCGAACTCTTCCACACGCGAGGTATGATGTCCGCCGCTATCGATGCAGGCGGCGGCTATCGGAAGCGCCCCGGCAGTTGGATGTGCAAATGTGCGCCCAAGGATGGCATCGAGATCATCCCAGAGCTTTGCGGCAGTCGGGTCGCCGGGAAGCCGTATCCAGTCGAGTGACCAGCTTTCCTCACCGCGTCCCCATGCGACCAACTCGACGGCGAGCCATGTATCTTGCGTGTCGATCCCGGCCGTGATGACGGACGCGCCTGGCGGCAGCTCCTCGCCCCAATGTTCCGTGCGGCGCAGGAGCGCGGCAGAATCGACCGTCTGCGCCGCTTCTTCTTCCCAGGTCTCACCGAGCTTCGTGTTGATCCACGATTTCAGGCGCGCGGGGTCGGCGTGAACTCGACCGTGTTCTTCGGCGATATCCGCCCAGGTCTCAAACGGAGAGACGAGCGCAGAGAGGTGATAGCCTGCGGTGTTGCGGTTGCCCTTTGCCGTCGCCTGCCAAGCGCCCTGGCGAAGCATCTCGGGCTTGTCACGCTCCTCGTGAACCCCGCCGCAACTCGGGCAGACGCAATGCGCCTTTTCAGGCTCGCTTCTCGGCCAGTGGATCGTTGACCAGGTGATGACGAAAGGATCACCGCAATGCAGGCAGGGCGTGAAGAAGCGACGCTGATCCGACTCGAGGTACGCTGCTTCAATCCGGCTGAAATTCCGGATCGTGGGCGTCGAGATCATCAGGATCTTGCGCTTGCCGCGATAGGTAACTGTCCGCTGAATTGCGAGAGCTATAGGATCGCCTTCGCCTTCAACGTCCAGCGGAAAGGCATCGATCTCATCGAGGACCAGATACCGCGCTGGCGTCGAGCGAAGGCTTGCGGCGGCGTTTGCGCCGGTCATGACCAGCTCGCCTCCGACGAATTTCTTGTGCGTTGCGGTGTTGCCGGGCTCGCGAGATTTGGCCGGCACAACACGCCGAGAGATCTCGGGGACCAGCTCGAAGTAGGGATCGATCCGGGTCCGCGTGTTCCGGCGGATCATATCAACGCTCGGCATGACCAGCATCGCCAGACCCGGCGCATTGCAAATTATGTAGCCCAGGAAGTTGAGCCCGGCCTCGGTTCCGCCGGTCTGCGCGCCCTTCATGATGACGACGCGCTCGACAGGTGAGCCGATACTCAGACAATCCATGATCTCGCGGAGGTATGGGGAGCGATCCGTCCGCCAGCGCCCTGGCTCTGCCGAGGTCTGAGGAAGTAGACGGAAGCGATCGGCCCATTCGGAGACCAGGAGGGGCGGCTCGGGACGGAGGCCGGAACGCCAAGCCTCATCTGCGACAGCGCGGGCGTCAGGTGTCATGTGCGAGATCTCCGAGCGGGGTGTCAGCCAGTTCCTCAAGGTGAAGCCGCATCTCCCTGTCCAGAACGGCGAAGAGCTTAGAAAGATCGATGTCCAGTTCGGACGCGAGCTTCGGCGCAAGGCGAGCAATCCATGCGAGGTGTGCGTCACGCTCCGCCCTGGCGCGCTCGAAGAGGGCAAGTTCGACGCCCTTTCGATCAATAAGGCGGCGCTCTTTTTCAGCGAGTTGGAGGCGAAGAAGGTCACGCTGCGCCTCTTCGCGCTCCTGCTTCACCTTCGCGATCGTGGCAGCTTCCTGCTTCGCTGATGAGCTGCGGCGATTGACGTGCGCCGAGATCCACGCGTCAGCCGCTTCCACGTCTACCCGGCCGTTCGGCAGCGTGGGCATGCCCTGGCTGATCATCTGTGAAATCCGCCCATTGGTCAGCCCGTGCCGCTTCGCAAAGGCTGATTTCGTCAGCTCTTTCGGCGTCTGCTCCGGCATTTCAAGATCAAGGCTGTGCATCGCGACTACCTGAATTTAGTTTTTAAAATCGTTCTAAACTGGAAAACTGTCGGGCTGCCGCGTACCCGCATGGGTTTGGATCGGTAAGGACCCGTTGAAGCTGACGAAGATCGTGCTCGATCTCTGACTTCTCTTCGTGGAAGCGATGAGGATTGCGATGATCGGGGCGCAAACGGCGAACGCGCGCAGCCAGCTCATCAATCACGTCCGCGACGTGGTTTTCGTTCTTGTCTTTGCCTCTCAACTCTTCGGTCTCCTCTATCTGGTCCCTGCTCAATGGTGAGACCCGGAGCGAAAGGCATAGGGCGACCAGCCCCAGCCGATTTGGCTGAGCTGGTCCCTGCCTTCCGCGTGAAGATCTGCTCAACGGAGCCGACCCATCGCTTTCAGGCGCCCCCGGTCCCGACGATCCACGCCGGGGGCTCAGTCGCTACTTGCGGCGCTTGGATAAGCACCGGGGGACGCGCTTCGACCTTTCGGGCTGCGCTCGGCATGTGTCCCCACCCCGTGGTATGCCATCGGCGGCGCGCGCCACCGTCTGAACCGTCCGCGCGCCGTCCAGCGCGGTCAGGCTGCGCCGTCGCCTCCTTCGATCACCTCTTCATTGCCATGCGATACCGCGCTCAATTCAGAGACGAGGCGGCGCATGATCTGCTGTTGCTTGGAGGTCGGACGCCATGTCGGCCGCTTGCCGTGCCTGGCGATGGAGCGGACGAAGCCTTTCAGCCATTCATCCGAGTTGTCAGCCATCACCTGGCGCAAAACGCGCGGCCAATGGAAAACCATGATCTCATCGAGTTCGGCGTCAGTCATACCGCCACCTCGATTTCAGAAATGTGCTGGATGAATGCTTGCTGGTCGCTCAGGTGCAGGGCTTCGAAAGACGCGAGTGCGTATGCCTTTCGCTCCGCTCGGCTGGCAAAGGATGCCCACCAGCGCGCATCTTCCATCGGAGACAGGAAAGCCGGAAGCGGAGAGCCCGCATCGCCAAGTATTGCTTTTGCAACAGCTTCCGCGTGGGAAGTATCGAGCGATCTCAGCGCCGCCCAGGAGATGCTTGTTCGCTCATCATCGGACAACGCGAGCGCTGAAAAATCCGAAAAATCGCGCCAGCCTTCAAAGTTCTGACGCGCCAGAGCGAAACCGAGCATCTTGGCTGCGCCCTTGTAGTCCGGATGGCCGTATTCAGCCATTGCCGAGCGCTGGCGTTTTCGCGTATCTTTCGAACTTGAGAGATGCTTTTTCTCAGCCTTATGAGCGCCGTTGCGGGGACCAGCCGCAGCGGCGTTTTTCATTTTCTGCCCATGTGCGGGGTCAAAACGCCCGTTAACAGGTTCACCATGCGTTCGGCGAATGTCCTGATAACAATTTTCGGCTAAGGCGCTGATTTCAAGGGAATTGGTGTCCGATTTGGAGACCGTCGCTCTACCAACTGAGCTATACCCCTATCCAGCGCAGCGGATACCCCGTGCCTCGCCGGGTTTCAAGAGTGGATTGCGATCACGGCAGGCCTCACGCGGATCTCTTAACCATCCCTGAAATGTTGCACCCTTCAAGGCATTGCTCCGCCCTGCGTGAGCGCGCAGCTTCAGGCGCGTGAGGTATGTTACGGTGCATCAACGCACAGAATCTGTGACACTTTCCGGCGAACAGCCTTTTGTTGCAATTGGCTGCTTCCAGACGCGTACGCGTGAGCAGTGAAACTACATAAGCATCTGATATTAATTATCTTTATATGCCGCACCGCGGCGAGCTGACACACCTTCTGTCAAGGGCAAAACGGCGTGATCGGTCGTGACGATTTCCGTGATTGGCAGGAATTCTCGGGCCTCCTTACTTCTCACTCACCGGGCAGCAACGCCCGACACTCAAACGCCCCACCGGGCATATCTAAAGCCCCACCGGGCAAATGGACCAAAGGAGAAAGATCATGAAAACTGCAGCTACTCTCACCGCCCTCGTCCTCGCAGCCGCAACCGGCTCGGCAGCATTCGCCGCGACCGACGCGCAAATCACGCAGATCGAAAACTTCGCCAATGTCGACGCGTCCGGTCTGACCAACGCCGAAGCGGCCTCGGTCCTGAACGTCATCCACGGCGGCGGGAGCATCTCCGAGAAGCGCTCCCACGTCGAGAGCCTGGTCGGCAAGTACCAGTAAACGCGCGCTGCCTTAGCGCCGAAAGGCCGCCCCACCCGGGGCGGCCTTTTTCGCGTCAAGCGGCGGTCGCGCGCGCCTGACGCGTTGAATCTCCCACGATTCCCCGGTCGAAAAGCTGCTGGATCTCGGTATCGTCGAGGCCACCGACCTCGGCCAAAACACCTTCGGTATGCGCGCCAAGCTCGGGCGCAATGACTGGTTCTTCGCGGGCAAAGCCGGTATAAGTCGTGACGTGTCCCGGCACAGGATAGCGACCAAGCCCCGGCTGATCGAGCATCGAGAAAACCGGGTTGTCCGGCCCAAGATCGGGATCGTCCCGCAGCGCCTCTGCGATGTTGCGAAACGGCCCCCAAGTCACGCCGGCCGCATCCAACTCGCGCGCCACGGCATCGCTACTCCGCGCGGAGAACCACGGCGACAGGATCGCGGTGATCTGCTGACGCAGCGCGAAGCGCACGCCTTCATCGGAGAGAGGCTTGCCGGCACGGGCCGCGAGCCGCTCCATCTGCGCTTCGGTGCCCGTAACGCGCACGAGCCCCTTCCACTGCCGCTCCGTCAACCCGATCACCATCACCCGCCGGCCATCGGCACATCGGAAGTCCTGACCGTATGCGCCGTAAAGCGCGTTGCCGCATTTGGCGCGAGGGCCCTGGGTCGCCGCCTCTCCGATCATGCCGAGATGGCCGATCGTCGCCGCGGCGATATCCTTCAGGGACAAGGTCGCGCCCTGCCCTTCGCCGGTTCTGAGGCGGTGTCGCTCTGCCGCCAGAAGCGCCTGCACGACATGACCGCCCGCCGCGATGTCCCAGGCGGGAAGCGCGTGAGACACCGGCGCCGAGAGACCCTCGGGCCCCGTCATGTCCGGGATACCGATCGCGGGGTTCACGGTGTAGTCGACCTGCGGGCGCCCATGCCGATCGCCTGTCAGCGTGACCGAGACGAGATCCGGCCGCGCGCGGGACAGCGTTTCGTGGTCGAGCCACCCCTTCACGGCAAGATTGGTGATGAAGAGCCCCGCATCCTCGCCGGGCGCGGTGATAAGTCGCGTAATGAGCTCCCGGCCCTCTGGGGTGCGCATGTCGATGGCGACCGACTTCTTGCCCTTGTTCAGACCGGCCCAGAAATGGCTGCGACCCGTGGGTGCGACCGGCCAGCGCGACGCGTCGAGACCGCCCTCCAGCCGGTCGAAGCGGATCACCTCCGCCCCCATCTGCGCGAGGGTCATGCCCGCGAGCGGCACGGCCACGAACGCGGATCCTTCGATCACACGCATGCCCTTGAGGATCGCAGTCATTGGCAGCCTCCCATTCCGGCGGTCAGCGCGGTACTGCGCTGCACCTCTCGAAAGAAAGGCGGAAATCAAAATTTATCAAGTAAAATCATATACTTGACTGGATACAACGGTATACAGCGCCAATGCATGTGCGGCATTCCGAGGCTATCGCATTGATTGAAAGCCGCAATCCCGATGCTGCGGCTGCATCGCCATCGAGACGTTTTTTTCAACGCGGCGAAGCCCTTTCATGGCATGCGGCGGGATACGGAATCACCGCAACGAAAAAGGCCGCCCCAAGGGGCGGCCTTCTCGATCTCCAGAGCGCGGTCAGGCGCGGCGCGATTACTCGACGATCTTCGAGACGACGCCGGAGCCGACGGTGCGGCCGCCTTCGCGGATGGCGAAGCGCAGGCCGTCTTCCATCGCGATC
>NZ_FOXV01000018.1 GCF_900115815.1 Roseivivax halotolerans
GCTATTTGGGGAGCGCGCGCGCCATGGCGCTCAGCACCCCGACACTGGCCTGGTTTTGCGCCGCCACGTGGCCGGTTATTACTCCGCCGTTGACACCACATCCTCTGCATCAAGGCAAGCCCGGTCCTCGGCCGGATAATCGCCCCGCTCGCGAGGGTTGGAAAACGTGCGGCCGACAAGGCGCGGCATCAGGCCGAGGGCGGCCGTATGGAACAGTCGTTCGATTGTTCCGCGCATGCCGGGAATTCCGCCGATCGTTCGCAGAACTGTCATCTGCAGATCGAGACAGGCGTCTTGGAACACATGCGCCTTGAAGCCCGCGCCGTTATCGGCGGCGAGCACTTCCGGAACAACGGCCTGTGACCACGCGCAGCATGCTCTGACACTGTCAGACCATTGGCCCTTGTCACTGACAACCATGCGAAGGCATTCGCGCGCCGCGCTGCCCGTTGGATTACGGGTCAGCTTCATGCCGAGGCAGATCTTGGTTCGACAATCTATGGCCGCGACAAGCCACCACCGCGCCTTTTCACCATCAAGACCAAGGGCCTTCAAATGCTCTTCGCCGAATATCGTTTCCAGTTTCGCAGACCGAATGATGGAGAGAAGATCGATACACCACTCATCCATCTCGACGCGCTCGCCGGGGCGTGCGATTTCAAGCCCCCTGCCTACGGGTCGGAGCTTTTTCATCGCTTCCTCGCGCCCGTAACGAGCGATAAGAACCGTCAAGCGGTCGAGTTTCTTGATCGCACGGCGAACCGCATCCCGGCCCGGTACGCGCAGTTGTAAAAGCCCCTCTTTCTCACGGCGCTTGTTTTCATCCTGGAAACCGCGCTTGACGTCGACGCCAGTTGCCTTGATCGACTTCCGCTCTGGTGTAAGGTAACTGCTATTGATGATGTCCATCAGCAGCGCCTGTTCCTCGGGCCGAAACGGGCTGGTCCTGTTGCCGGATTTCGTAAGCTCATCAGCCAATGCCCGAAGTCCGTGGACTTTGTAATCTGCGTAGAGTTTCCTTAGGTAATCGGAGCTATAGAGTTTGACGCCATACTTGGTACCGCCACCACGATTTCGGCGGACACCCTTTCGTACCCGCTCCGGAAGGTGACCTTTTTCCATTTCGCTTTCGAGTAAGTCGCGTTCCGTCGCCTGTGCCTTCAGATACTCCTCAGCACGCTCTTTGATATTAGGAATCGCTAACTCTATGGCATCCGTATTCGACCTAAGAATACCTTCGGCCTCCATGTCTTCGATGGCTTTGATCTGGGCGAGTTTTGAATTGAAGCGCGCCCTCGCTTTTCCGACGAGGTTTGATGGTTGGAAATCAAAGGCCGCGACAGCCGCTGCAGGCTTGAGCTCGTCCGGCAGGTAGCAACCAACCTCGTGCGTGATATCGCCTGCCGCGCTCAGACGGCTCAGGGTGCCCATTGGGAAAATCTCGGTCAGCCCGACGCCACTTTCGGGTCTCAGCTCGGCGTTGTCTCCGGACATGCCAAGAAACCGGTAGGGTTTGCCATGAATGACAAGTCGATCATGGATGTCGAGACGAAAGCCGCTCTTCACTGGTTTGGCTTCGCCAAGGTCTTGCTTATTGGGGACGATCGTCATTGACGCTCTCCCTTCCATTCAACGAGGGTTTCAGGGGTGATTTTTTCGTAATGCAGGGGCGCGAGCTCTCCTGCTGAGACAAGTCGGAGAAGGGCTCGGTAGCCGCGTGCTGCGAGGCCGACCTGTTGCGTGAGGCGATTCAGCGGTACCGCACCGCGCAGGCCACTCGCCACAACGCGTGCCGCGGCTTGGGCTTCCGGATCCGTATCGCGCAGGGCTGTGTTGATGTTCGCGTTGTGAAGCGTGACACGGTCGATGTCGGCCTCGGTCAAGAGACGCACCGACTTGGCGAATCCCTTCTTTTGAACCCACCAGGCGATGGACCGCATTTCCTCGACATGACGACCAGACTTGAGACGCGCTTCGGGCTTCACCGTGTAGGCAATACGCTCTCCAGAGGCCTTCGTGACAACCATGTCGAAGAAGTGCCGTCTCTCATCTTGCCGGCCGAATGTGAAAAGCACCTGCTCCTGCATGTCAGTAACACCAGATCGAGCCCCTTCGATTTTCTGGTGACAGAGCTCGGTGTAGGATTCCGCCTGGCTGCGGGTGCCCGAGTGCTCACCAAGGACGGAAAAAGCGGTACAATGCGCCGTCGACGCATTCGCGATATTGCGGTCGCCACTGGATTGCGCAGGCAATACGCGACCCTCCGAATAAATCGGCATTTTGATTTCCTTTCGCATAGGAAGACCACCCGCCGGACTTCAGTCCGACGCTGCCCGAAGGCGGCGGTCGTATTTTCGGGATTTGACGAAATGTCCCGCTTAGATTTTAGTTGGCGGTCATTTCACTTCTGTGGACCCATAGATCCAGGTAGTTGGATTAAGTGTTCAGCTCTCGGCGTTCACTTGGTTCTCCATTCTCTTTCAATCGCGTTTCCTGTGCCGCTGACTCCGATCTCTCGGATTGGGCAGCCAGGACATTGGCTGGTTTTATTTTCGGCGAAACGAGCCAACCGAGTTGACCTGTGAAATCCGCCGTCCCGGGCCTCGTTTCGAGGGTCAAAGTACCCAGCGCGCCGCCTTGAACAACTACTGATTTCGCCCAAAAAATCTTTCAGAAGATCATTTCCGCATCAGTAGGATCGATACCAGACATAGCCTGAAATAACGCAAGTGTATGTTTTATATATGCTTTTCACCCTACGCCTTGATTGCGGAATGAAGGTGAACACTGCACGGGGTCTTACGCGGCTGCCGCATCGCTGAATTCGCCCAATACACTCGGTCAATTGAGTGGCAAAAATAGCACACGCGTGATGGTCTTGAAAATTCTTATGGAGGTTCGAGACCTGTCGCGCCGGATAAACTGATTCTAATCCAGCGCCTGCCCTCGCCCCGGGTCACCGCTCAAAACATTTGTAATCTCTTGGCGTAGACGCTCGGCCAGGAAGACCCGAAGATTGAGGATCCGACGCGGTGATATGCTGCTCGCACTTCTCATCCCCTGCTCATCGGTCCATGGAGATGTGAGTTTGAAAATCAAAATACAGGCCGGCAGTTTGGCGAAATCATAGAAAAGCTGAAGCGGTATAATTGCATATACCGCTGAACCAAACGCCAAAGCGACAAGCACGAGACGCGATCGACGCTCGGCTCGAAGCATCAGGCTGGGTGGTGCAAGACATCGAAGGGCTCTATTCAACGCGGCGTTGGACATCGCCGTGCGCCAATACCAGACCGATGTTGACCCGGCCGACTATGTTCTCTTCGTCAACCGCCAAGCCGTCGGCGTGATTGAGGCCAAACCCGACAATTGGGGTGTGAAGCTTACATCTGTTGAAGAGCAGTCTGAGCTAATGGGATGAACTGCCAGCCGCTTCAGCTTCGACTTATCTTCTTCAAGCTGCTTCAATCGCCGGATCTCGGACACGCCCATCCCGGCATAGACCTTCTTCCAGCGGTAGAACGTGGCTTCCGCCACGGCCATCTTACGGCAGATCTCGCCAACGCTCGTGCTGGCTTCCGCCTGCCTCAGCGCGAACGCGACCTGCTCATCAGTGAATCGTTTCTTCGGCATCTGGGCACTCCTCTCGCTTCCGAAGTGTGCCAGAAAAATCGCGGTCAGAATGGACTATTTTCAGGGGTCAAGACCACTGAGACACGAAGGCGTCTAAGAAACGCGGGGCTATTCAGTTTTTCAACATCTCCAACCAACGCACGTCCAACGGCTTCCAGGCACGTGTCGTCCGGCTCATCGAGAAGGTCTCCACGGCTGAATTCGATCAAAGTTCCCCCGCATTCGGCACGCAATACCTAAGAATAATATCTTTCACCGTGCCACTGTAGGCCTCAAGAGAGATCTCGCGCCGCCGATACTTCGCACGCTTCACATACCAGTCCTGCAGAAGTGGCTTGATTAGCGCAGGCAGCAGCTCCGACGTTTCGGATCGAAACTGTCCCTGCGCTATTCCTGTTTTTATGACGTCCGCAAAAAGCCCCTCGGTCAGCGCTTCGCTGTCGATGGCCAGGCGCCGCTCGGCCGGCGGGAAGTTCTTAGCCTCCATGAATGCGAAAACGAACCAAGGTAGCAAATCTTCTGTCAAGCGAAGATGCGCGTCGACCATCCAGCGCAGATGCGCTACTGGATCGTCGGTGACGGCCTCTGGCGGATCGGTCAGCACGGTCTCCACCACATGCGTGACCTGCGCGAGGATCATCCGCAGCAACGTCGTCTTGCTATCGAAATACGCGTAGAGACCGCCTGTCGACATGCCCGACTTCTCGGACAGGTCGCGCAGGGACATGGCCTGGAAGCCGCCCGAGTTCGACAGATCGAGCGCGGCTACAAGGATGCGTTTGAGGCGCAGTACGGCGATCGAGGGATTGCGCACGGAGATCGTATCTTCATGCCGTGCCAGGATATCGCGGCACATGCCTTCCATGCTCAGAGCGGGTTTGTCGCCCCCAGCCTCGGGGGCAGAGACATCACTTCGATAATTTAATTGCGCCATCTCGGGATTTCTCGACTTAACGTTGCGGCAAGCTACTTCATCATATACACGTAAACGAACGAACGTTCGATAGGCGGACTGGGAGGTATGGCTATCGTGGTTTCTGCGCCATCAGGGGAATGGCCCGGCCTTTTGGATCGCACGGCGCTTGTGACCGGAGCATCATCCGGTCTCGGACGTCATTTCGCACAGCTTTTGGCAGGACAGGGCGTCGTGGTGACGCTGGCCGCGCGCCGCATCGACCGCATTCAATCGTTGTGCGAAGATATCCGCAGCGAGGGCGGCACCGCCCATGCGCTGGAGCTTGATGTCTCCGATCCGGCATCCATCGAGGCAGGGCTCGTTGGCACAGCGTTCGACATTGTCATCAACAACGCCGGGATCGCGGCGTCGGCCACGGCGCTCGATCATGATGACGAAACGCTCGACCGGATCATCGACACCAACCTCAAGGGCCCCTTCCGCGTCGCACGGGCGGCGGCAAAGGCGATGATCGACGCGGGCAAAGGCGGCGTCATCGTCAATGTCGCGTCTATCCTGGGCGTGAGGGTGGCCAGCCATGTCTCTGCCTATGCGGCCTCGAAATCCGGGCTGATCCAGATGACGCGCGCGCAAGCGCTGGAATGGGCGCGCCATGGCATCCGGGTGAATGCGCTCTGCCCCGGCTATATCGAAACGGAGCTCAACGTCGATTTCTTCGCCTCCGAACCCGGTCAGAAGCTGATCCGCCGCGTCCCGCAGCGTCGCCTGGGGCAGACCCGCGATCTCGACGGCCCGCTTCTGCTGCTGGTCTCCGACTTGGGCAGTTTCATGACCGGAAGCGAACTCGTCGTCGATGGCGGCCATCTCGTCACCTCGATCTGAAGGACCAAAGGCATGGATTTCACTATTCCGGCAGAGATCGAGGGCTACCGCGCCCGCATCGCTACCTTCGTAGACGAGCGCATCCTGCCGCAGGAAGCCGATCCGGACGCGTGGGACGCACATGGCAACATCACGACAGACCGGCTGAACGAATTGCGCGCCGCTGCCAAGGCGGAAGCGCTCTGGTGTCTGCAGCTCAAGCGAGAGACCGGCGGTCAGGGCCTTGGCAAAGTGGGCATGGCCGTCTGTTACGAAGAGATGAACCGCTCCGTTTTCGGGCCTGTCGTGTTCAACTCCGCGGCGCCTGATGACGGCAACATGATGGTGCTCGAACAAGCAGGCACGCCCGAGCAGAAAGCGCGCTGGCTCGAACCGATCGTGTCGGGCGAGGTCCGGTCGTCCTTTGCGATGACAGAGCCCCATCCGGGCGGCGGCTCGGATCCGGGAATGATGTTGACCAAGGCTGAGAAAACATCGGACGGCTACATCATTCGCGGCCATAAATGGTACATCACCGGGGCGGAAGACGCGGATCATTTCATCCTGATGGCGCGCACGTCCGACGATCCACGCCGAGGTCTGACAGCGTTCCTGCATGACAAATCCGATCCCGGCTGGCGGATCGACCGTCGCATCCCGATCATGGGGCCCGAGGAGCATGGTGGGCATTGCGAGATCATCTATGACGAGCTGGTCCTGCCCGAAGACCGGGTGCTGCTGGGCGAAGGCCTTGGCCTGAAGGTCACGCAGATGCGGCTTGGCCCCGCACGCCTGACCCATTGCATGCGGTGGCTGGGTCTGGCCAAGCGCTGCACCGAGATCGCGCGCGCCTATGCCGAGACGCGCGAAGGCTTCGGCGTCCGTCTGGCCGACCGGGAAAGCATCCAAATCAAGCTGGGCGATCTGGCCATGGGCATCGAGATGGGCCGCCTTTTGGTCATGAAAGCCGCCTGGGAACTCGATCAGGGCCGCTTTGCCAAAAAGGAGGTATCAATGGCGAAAATCCACGTCGCGAACCTTCTGCACAAGGCCGCCGATGTGGGCATCCAGATCAACGGGGCGCGCGGCTATTCCAAGGATACGGTGCTGGAATGGATCTACCGCTACGCGCGCCAGGCCCGGCTCGTCGATGGGGCGGACGAGGTGCACCAGATGGTGCTGAACCGCCATCTCGCCGCCGAGGATCGGGATTTCTGGAAGTGGGACACCGCGACCAGCTGAGTGTCACGCAAGGAAGGGAGGCCGTACATGTTCACAGACCCGCATCTGGCGCCGCGCTCGGCGAATTTCCAGCCTGTGACACCGCTCGACCTTCTCGATCAGGCGCTCGAAGTGCATGGAGCCCGCCCGGCGGTCGCCTGGGCCGCGCATGTCTGGAGCTACGATGAGTTCGGCGCGCTCGTGGCGCGTCTGGTGGGCCATCTGCGCGCGTGCGGCATCGGCCCCGGCGATGTCGTGTCGGTAATCGTGGGCAACCGGCCCGAGATGATCGCGGCGCATTTCGCAGTCCCAGCCCTGGGCGCGGTGCTGAACACGATCAACACCCGGCTCGGGCCGGACGACGTGGCCTACATCCTCGATCATGCGGGCAGCAAGGCGCTTCTGTGCGAACGGGATCTGCGGCCCGATCTGGACTTCGACATGCCCGTGGACGTGCTGTGCAGCGCGCCCGGGGCGGGCGACGGGCTCGATTTGTTTGCGGGTGACGCGCCGCCGCTCGATCTGTCAGGGGCGGTCACGGACGAGGCGCAGCCCATAAGCCTGAACTACACGTCGGGCACGACGGGCCGGCCGAAAGGCGTCGTCTACACCCATCGCGGGGCCTATCTGAACGCCGTCGGAAATGTGCTGGCGCTGGGGTTCACCGCCGAGACGCGGTATCTTTGGACGCTGCCGATGTTTCACTGCAACGGCTGGTGCCATGCCTGGGCGGTCACCGCCGCCGGGGGGATGCATGTGTGCCTCGACCGCGTGGATCCAGTCCTGATCCTCGACACGATTGCGGCCCACAGGGTCACGCATATGGCCTGCGCGCCGGTCGTCCTTTACATGCTTCTCGAACACGCCACCGAGCCGCCGCCGGTGCGCGTGCAGGTGGCCACGGGCGGGGCCGCACCCACGCCCGCGCTTCTGGCGGGACTGTCCAAGCTCAGCTTCGATCTGCACCACCTGTACGGGCTGACCGAAAGCTTCGGCCCGGCCACGATCAACGATCCCGGCGACGCGTCGGCCGATATCGAAACCCGCGCGGCGCTCATGGCGCGTCAGGGGCGGCGGCATGTCACAGCCGGGCGCGCGCGCGTCGTCGACGAGGCGGGCCGCGACGTGCCCGCCGATGGGCAGACCATGGGCGAGATCGTGCTGGCCGGGAACACGGTCATGGCCGGGTATTACAGGAATGCCGAGGCCACCGAGGCCGCGTTCAAGAACGGGGGGTTCCATTCGGGCGATATCGCGGTGATGCATCCCGATGGCCAGATCGAGATCCGCGACCGGCTCAAGGACGTGATCATCACCGGCGGCGAGAACATCTCAAGCCTCGAGATCGAAAAGACGCTGCACAGTCATCCCGGTGTGCGTCTGGCCGCCGTCGTCGCCGCGCCGCACCCGAAATGGGGCGAAACGCCCTGGGCCTTCGTCGAAACGAAGGAGGCCGACAGCGTCACCGAAGAGACGCTGGAGCGGTTCTGCCGGGACCATTTGAGCGGGTTCAAACAGCCCAAGCGCTTTATCTTCGGCGAGCTTCCAAAGACCGCGACCGGCAAGATCCAGAAGTTCATGCTGCGCGAGGTCGCGCGCGACATGGCCAACCGCGAGGACGTGGCATGAGCGATGTGTCCGCCCCCGCCGCCGGGACCGAGTTCGACCCCGAGGCCCTGCGCGCCTGGCTGGCCGCACGCGACGTACGCGGGGAGGCGCTGTCGCTCGACCGAATCGGCGGGGGGCAATCGAACCCGACCTGGTTCGTCACCATCGGCGATCACCGGCTGGTTCTGCGCAAGAAACCGGGCGGGCCGATCCTGAAAGGCGCCCATGCGATCGAGCGGGAATTCCGCGTGCTGCGGGCGCTGCGCGACACAGATGTGCCCGTGCCCGACGCGCTGTGGCTCGAGGAAGACCCCGAGATCCTTGGCACGCCCTTCTACCTTATGAACCGGCTTGAGGGCCGTGTGTTCGAGGACACCGCCCTGCCCGGTGTCTCGCCCGAGCACCGGCGCGAGATGTATCTCGACATGGCGCGCACGCTGGCGCGGCTGCACGCGTTGCGGCCCGACGTGGTCGGCCTGTCGGATTACGGCCGCCCGGGCAATTATTTCGAGCGGCAGATCGGGCGCTGGACCAAGCAATATCAGGACTCGACCGGCCCCCGGATCGCCGATCTCGACCGGCTGGTCGAATGGCTGCCGGACAACATGCCCGAGGACGAAGGCGCGGTCTCCATCGCGCATGGCGATTTCCGGGTCGGCAACATGATGTTTCACCCGACCGAGCCGCGCGTCGTGGGCGTGCTGGATTGGGAACTCTCGACGCTCGGGAATCCACTGGCCGATCTGGGGTTCTGCATTTTACCCTGGTACTCCGCACCGAATGAGTATGGCGGGTTGAAAGGCACAGACTGGCGCGCGGCGGGGATTCCCGAGCGCGACGCATTCATAGCCGAATACCGGCGCCATGCGCGGCCAACTGCGCCGCTTTCGGCCTTTCATGTGGCATTCGCGCTTTTTCGCTTCGCAGTGATCTTTGTCGGTATCGCAGACCGGGCGCGCAGCGGCTCTGCGGCGTCCGACGAAGCTGCGTCTCTCGGACCCTTAGCTGAGCGCTTCGCGCGAAGGGGAGTCGAGGTCATCGAAGCCAATGAAAAACGCATCGGAGAGACGGTATGAAGGTTCTAAAGGTGATCGACGCCTTCAATGAAAGCCTGGGCAAATTTGTGAGCTTTCTTATCTGGGCGGGGATTGTAGTGCTCTGCTTCGAGGTCGTCGCCCGCTATGTCTATCAGCAGCCGACCATCTGGGCCCATGGCTATACGCAGCGGATATTCGGTGCCTATTTCGTCCTTGTTGGCGCCTACACCCTCCTTCGCAAAGACCATGTGCGCGTGGATTTATTACTGAATATCGGCTCGCAGCGCTGGCGCGCATTCCTCGACCTTCTGAATTTTGGCTTCCTCGTGCTCTGGGGTGCAGTCCTATCTTATGAAGCGTTTTGGTTCTTCGAGGACAGCTGGCGGTTCAATGAGGTTGACGACAGCGCGCTGCGCCATCCGATGTGGCCGGTAAAGCTCGCCATGTTCGTCGGCGTGACCGCAATTACTCTTCAAGGTCTGGCCGAGGCAGTCCGATCCATCGTTCTTATCTTTAATCCGACGGCCGATGTCGGTCGCAAAGACTATTCAGTGAGTGCCGCACGATGAGTCCGGAAATCCTGACAATCGGCATGTTCAGCATGCTTATCGTGTCGATCCTTCTCGGTGTGTCGCTCACCTTCGCGCTCGGTGGGACGGCTGTGATCTTCGGCCTTCTGACCTTCGGTCTGAACGGAATGTTCACTATCGTATCCACGATGTTCGGCTCGATGTGGTCGATCCTCCTTTCGGCGATCCCGCTCTTTGTCTTCATTGGAGTCGCGCTGGCACGCTCAAAGATAGCTGATGATCTTTACCAAGCCTTTTTTCTGTGGTCGGGCCGCACACCCGGCGGATTGCTGATCGGCACGTCGGGTTTCGCCGCTACATTGTCAGCGATGACCGGAAGCTGCGCTGCGTCGACCGTGACCACTGGTCTCGTTGGTATGCCCGCCATGCAAAAGCGCGGGTATGACAAACGCTTCATGCTCGGGACAATCGGCGCGTCCGGGACGCTCGGCATCCTCATACCTCCATCAATCACACTTATCCTGATCGGGCTTCAAACTGGACAATCAGTGGGGCGTCTTTTCCTCGGAGGTTTGATCGCGGGACTTCTGCTTCTTGCAATGTTCATGGCTTACGTTTTTCTCAAGAGCAGATTTTCGCCTCACCTCGCACCGGGTTCAGATGAACGAGCATCGCTAAGCGAACGGATCAGGTCCCTGCGATCAGTGTTTTTACCGCTTGTCGTCATTCTATCCGTACTCGTGTCGATCTTTGCTGGCATTGCAACGCCAACCGAGGCGGCGGCTGTAGGGGCCGCGGCCGTAGTGCTCTCGGTGGCAATCCGGCGGGAATTGAACTGGACCTACATCAAGGCCGTCAGCCACGACACGGCAAGCTTGACTGGGATGGTCATTTGGATCGTCTTCGGAGCGTCAGCCTTCGTCGCAGTCTACGGAGGCGCAGGTGGGACGCGGTTCATGCAAGGATATCTTCTTGGGCTGGATATCGAGCCTTGGATGATGATCCTTTTGCTGCAGGCAATCACGCTGGTGCTCGGCATGTTCCTCGATCCCGTAGGCATCATTCTCTTGGTTCTGCCGATCTTTTTCCCGATTGCAGTCCAACTCGAATATGACCCGATCTGGTTCTGCATCCTGTTCCAGCTGAATCTCTGTATCGGCTACATTTCTCCACCCTTCGGCTACAACCTCTTCTACCTCAAGACGCTCAGCCCTGACACACCGATATCTGAGATCTACCGAGCGATCATGCCGTTCCTGCTACTGATGCTGGCGACCGGTGCATTGATCTTTCTGTTTCCGGAGCTGTTGACCAGCTTCACCGCCCTTCCCGACGGCCGCTGAGGCCCGAGGAAGACACGTCCAATAAAGGGAGAAGGAAAGACCATGACTGAGAACAAAAAGAGCGTCTCGCGCCGCGGCTTCCTGGCCGGATCGGCAGGCACGGCAGCGGGTTTAACCCTCGCTGCACCGCCGGCGATCGCACAAGGCACAACCACTTGGCGCATGCAAACCCACTGGCCGACCGGCAACTGGTACTATGACGAAGTCTTCGTGCGGTATTGCAACCGCATTACGGAGGCCACCAATGGCGAATTGACAGTGGAACCCTACGCTCCAGAGGCCATAGTTCCGACTGGAGAAGTGCTCAATGCTGTTCGTCGCGGCCTTTTGGAAAGCGCCTTCATTTATCCAGCATATTGGATCGGACGAATCCCGGCTGCAGGCCATCTGAATGGCCATATCGGGACATGGCAGGGCCATGAAGAGATGGATATTTTCTATTTCGAAATGGGCGCGATCGACGTAATCCGAGAAGCCTATGCCGCCCAAGGAGTGCATCAGGTCGGACCCGTTTCCTATTCGGGCCTAACGCTTTGGGCGAACCGCCCCTTACAAACGGTAGACGATTTCTCGGGTTGGCCGGTTCGGTCTACCGGGGCCGCAGGTCTTGTACTGGAAAAGGTTGGAGCGGCTCCGGTCTCCATTCCAGGCGGCGAACTCTACCAAGCGCTTCAAACAGGCGTTGTCGATGGAGCACACTGGGGCTCCACAGCCACGGCATGGGGGATGAACTTTCAGGAGGTATGTTCCCACATCATTGAGCCCGATCTTGTTGGCCACCTCAATGGCGAGGTTATGGTCGGTCTTGATGCTTGGAATTCGATCGGGACAGAACTTCAAGCAGTAGTAAACGAAGTGACCCGTGCCACCTCCGCGGAGGCAGCGGCACATTTCCTGTACCAGGACTACCTTTTCAAGCAGGAATTCGTCAACGATTTCGAAGGCACCCTAACACGCATGGACGATGACGCGGTACGTCAGATGCGTACCGCCTCGCTTGAGGTTGTCGATGAGTTCTCCGAACAAGATCCAGAGTACTCTGGGCGCCTCGGAGAGATGCTGCGCGAATTCCTGACAATGACCGGACGCATCTGATCAAGTCACGACAAGAAAACAAGGAGGGCATGGGAATGCCCTCCAGCTTTTATAAATTTGTGCGCCAATAAGAGGCAATAATGACCCTGCCCCGTTCCATGAATGTAGTAGAGATTTCCGAATATGGCGGGCCCGACGTGCTGAAGCCCACAATGGCGCCAGTGCCGCGCCCAGGCGATGGGCAGATCCTCATCGAGATCGACCATGCCGGGGTTAACCGCCCCGACGCGCTGCAGCGCGCAGGCAATTACGCGCCGCCTCCCGATGCTTCGCCTCTGCCGGGGCTCGAGGCTGCAGGCCATGTGGCCGCGGTCGGCGCGGGCATCACCCGCTGGTCCGAGGGCGACGCGGTCACGGCCCTCCTGCCGGGCGGCGGTTACGCGGAATATGCCGTCACTGACGCCCGCCAAGCGCTGCCCGTGCCCAAGGGCATGAGCTTCGAGGAAGCTGCGGGTCTTTGCGAGAATTATTTCACCGTCTGGACCAATGTATTCATGCGCGGCGGCCTCAAGGCCGGTGAGCGGTTCTTGGCCCATGGCGGGTCCTCGGGGATTGGCACGACCGCCATCCAACTGGCCAAGCTGCGCGGTGCACGGGTCTTTGCCACCGCGGGCACGGCCGAGAAATGCGCAGTCTCCGAAAAGCTCGGAGCAGAGACGGCGATCAATTACCGCGAGACGGATTTCGTCGAAGCGCTGAAGGCGGAAGGCGGGGCCGACCTGATCCTCGACATGGTGGGCGGCGATTACATCGCGCGCAATCTCACGGCGCTTGCCATGGACGGGCGGCTTGTCCAGATCGCCTATCTGCAGGGCTCCAAAGTCGAGATCGACCTGATGCAGGTTATGACCCGGCGGCTGACCTTCACCGGCTCCACCCTGCGCCCGCAATCGCTGGACGCGAAGGCCGAGATCGCCGCGGCGCTCGAGGCCGAGGTCTGGCCACACCTCGAAAGCGGTGCCATCGGTCCCGTGCACGACAGCACCTTCCCGCTCGAGGAGGCGGCCAAAGCGCATGCGCGCATGGAAAGCTCTACCAATATCGGCAAAATCATCCTGAAGGTGGCCTGAGCGATGGCGCCCTGTCCCGATTGGCGCAGGGAAGAGCGTTCGATCCGGCACAGTGTCGCCTCGTCAAACGAGGCGGGCCTGTGGCTGACGGTACGCCAGCGCGGCGAGGGTCTGCCAGTGCTGTTCGTACATGGCGCGACCTTCTCGGGACGCATCTTCGATATTCCGCATCCCCATCTGAACTGGCTGCAGGTCATGGCCGATGCGGGCTACGGCGCCTATGCGCTCGATCTGCGCGGCTACGGCCTTTCGAAGCCTGCAGTCTGTCCGACAGAGGGGGTCTATGCCACGGGCGCGCAGGCAATCGCCGATATTGGCGATGCGGTCGACTGGATCATGGCGCGGCATGACGGTGCCCGGGTGGCGCTGGTGGGCTGGTCCTGGGGCACGTTGACCACGTCGCGCTACGTGATGGCGGACGGACGCGAAAAGATCCGCAGCCTGTGTCTTTACGCCCCGATCTACGCGGAGAAGAACGCGGGCTGGATCGACATGCTGGCCGATCCCGCAGACCGGTCCCGCCTGCGCCCGCTTGGGCCTTACCGCCGGGTGAATCTGCCAGATACGCGGATCCGGTGGGATGAACAGATTCCCGACCGGGCCGATTGGCGCAGCGATGCGGCGCTTATGGCGCTGGTTGGGTCCTCCTGCGCAGATGACTGCTCATCCGGTGACACAGATCCGCCGAGCTTCCGCGTGCCCAACGGAACCTTCGTGGAGTTGTGGGAGTGCTTCAACGGGCGCCCGATCCACGACCCTGCGGGTGTCGCCTGTCCCACTATGCTGATCCGGGGAACGCAGGACACGACCTCGACCCGCAGCGACGCGCTGGCGCTCTTCGACCGACTGACTTGCCTCGACAAAGATTACGTCGAGGTCCACGGTGGCACGCATTTCATCAACGCCGAACGCCGCGCGCGTCCGGTGTTCCATGCGGTGACGGACTTCATCCGGCGTAATTGAGACCATCCCAGGGGCTCTAACAGGTTACGGCTTTGTGGACGGCTTGACGAGGCCTCGACCCGCTATTTCGGACACTCTTTAGTAATGAATCACACTACGGTACGACACAGGTGTCCCCCGATCCGATCCGCCGCGTCGCCTCATCGAGGACCTCGACCAGTCGCGTCTGCGGGCCGTGGCGAGAGAAAAGCAGCCCGATCCGCCTTTCGGGCGCGTGCGCCGGCAGCGGCACCTTCCTCAGCCTGATGCCTTCCGGCCGCGGGCCGGGCCAGTCCGGCACGACAGCGACGCCGAGCCCCCGATTGACCATCAACGCAATCGCGTCCAACGCGTCGAGCTCGAACCGGGGCTGGAACGGCAGCCGGGTGCTTTCCACTGAATGCTCCTGTTATCTCATGGGGGAAAAGTTAGAAATTTTCAGCGGCTATTCATTCAACCGTCAGAGCGCCTGATTTTGCGTGACAACGCAGGGGAGCGGCCGCCGAATGATGCGCGTTTGCGCGAACGACTGCTCCTTTGGTGCGGCGATGCAGCTAAATCGCTGCCGTCACAAGGCAGCTCTGGGCCGATCATGATCGCCCGGAAAGTAGGGTGGGAAGCGGTCGTTCGCTGCAGCCGTTAGGGCAACCAACGCCGCGTCCAGATCCCGACATTCAGCCAGGTGCCTGAAACTGTACCTCCAAAAGCAGATCGGACGCCGGACAAAAGACCTCCGCTCTGTGCACTACCCGAGACTTACCGACCGTGAAGCACTTCCACTTGCCTCAGCTGCAGGATGAAGCCCTCGGGCTTTTTCTCGCTTCACAGACATACTATGGTCCGCTGCACAGCACCACGGCGCGAGCGTCCAGCTCGTCGTGCGCAGTGATTTCTCGACAACGTAAGCAACTGGCAATACGCCTTGATATGTCAAAGGAAGAAAGTTGCGGTCGCCGGGGCAAGGGCGACGATCACAAGGACGGCAAGCATCACAGCGATGAAGGGAAGAGTGGCACCGAAGATCTGCTCGACTGACACATCCGGGTCGTTCAGCGTGTTGTGCACCGTGAAAACGGAAATACCGAAGGGTGGCGTAAGCAGCCCGATCTCGACTGCGATCACGGTGACGATCCCGAAATGCATCAGGTCGATCCCCATGCCCTGAGCGATCGGCGCGGCAATCGGCACCATGATGAGCAGGATGGAAGTGCTATCCAAGATCATGCCCATCAGCAGGATGATCAGCGCATAGAAGAACAGAAAACCCAGCGGACCGAAGCCGGACTCCGTCACCAACCCGGCGATGGCATTGGGCAGGCCCGCGATGGCCAGCATGCGAGAATAGAACGACGCCGCGACCAGAAGCAGCAGGATCGAAACCGAGATCACGCCGGTCTGCTTCATCACTTGCCAGAGCTTGTGCCGATCCAGGCTGCGCCGCGACAGCGCGACCAACAGCGCGCCGAAAGCTCCCACGCCGCCCGCCTCGGTAGGCGTGAAAAACCCTGTATACAGCCCGCCGAGCACGAGGATCACGAGGAGGATGATCGGGATGAGCTTCGCAACCATCCGCCCCAGCGGCATCGGCTGGTGATCCCGTTCGAGCCGCCGCTTTCGCGTGCCCTCGGGGTCGTCCAGCACGAAGCCCGGAAACAGGATCGTGACGCTGATTAGCATGACCACGAAGCCTCCCGCCAGCATCAGCCCGGGGATGATGCCCGCAATGAACATGCCGCCAATCGAGACCTCGGCCAGCACGCCGTAGATGATTAGCAACAGGCTTGGGGGGATTAGCATGCCCAGCACGGACGATCCCGCAACCGTTCCTGCAGAAAAAGCGGGGCGATAGCCGTGGCGCTTCATCTCGGGCACCGCGACCCGGGTGAAGACGGCCGCCGACGCGATTGAGACGCCCGTCACTGCAGCAAAGATCGTGTTGGCCGCAACCGTAGCGACCCCGAGGCCGCAGATCATGCGGCGCAATAGTTCCTCGGCCACCTCGAACGTGTCGCGGCCGACGTTCGAGACGCTGACAAGAAGGCCCATGAGTACGAATAGCGGAATCGTGGCAAAGAGATAGTCGGCGATCCCGGAATAGGCCGTGAGCTCGAGCATCCGGAAAGCCAGGTCGATGTTGCCGCGGATCAGCCAAATGCCGACGAAGGCCACGCCAAACAGGGCATAGGCGATCTGCATGCCCAGAAGGACAAGCGCGATCAGGACCCCGATTAGGACGAAACCGACGGCGAGTGTGGTCATGTCCGGCTCCGGATGTTGCGCATTTCCTGCGTGGCGCTGTAAAGCGCGGCGAGCACGGCCAGCGCCGCGCCCAGAACGGTGATGCCGCGGAACGGCCAGGTCGGAATGGTCCAAACGCCCTGCACGCCGAAGAATTCCGCAGAGGCCCAGCTTTCGGGCAGCTTAGGCCATGACGCCCAGAGGATCAGGGCAAAGACAATAGCGCCGGCGATGCAGAATGCGGCCTCCAGCGCAGAAACGGCGGCAGGCGAAGCGCCTTGGAGCCGCCGCACGAGGAAATCGGCGCGGGTCAGGCGGCGCTGTAGTATCGCGGCCGGCACCTGAAGGAACACTATGGCGACGACCGTGCGCGCGGCGATCTCGGACACCCCGGTAATCGGCGCGTCGAGAAAGTTGCGGCCGATCACGTCCGCCACGATCAGCAACATCAGCGCACCGATCGCCGCCGTACCGATGGCGGACATGGCCGCCGCAGCACTGCACAAGATCGCGCCCAGTGGCGCGTCGGAAAAGGCGGGTACAAACCCGTCATCGTCGAAGGCGGCCGAATTGTCGTCGCTCATGCCCCGGTCCCATCGTCAGGAAAACGCCGCCCGGCTTGACGCCGGGCGGACGCGGTACGTTCAAGGATGGCTCAGAGACCTTCGTCCCAGGCGCGCAGCGGTGTCGCGCCGCGTTCGCGCAACGCGTCGAAATACGCCTTCAACACCACTTCGCCGGCCTCGCCGGTCTGCTCGAGCCAGGGTTCTACGATGTTGGGCAGGTTGTTGACCCACTTTTCCTTCTCGGCGTCGGGAAGCTGGTGGATGGTCAGGCCGGCGGCCTGCATCTCGTCTAACGCGCGCGCAGCAAGGTCGGCCACGTAATCGCCATGCGCGATCGAGGTTGCCTGCGCCGCCTCGCGCATCGCCTGCTGCACCGGTTCGGGCAGCCCGTTGAAGACGTCCTCGTTCGCGGCGATGCCGCCGAAATACATCGAGCCGATGCCCACGCGGGTCAGTTCCGGGGCGACCTCGTAGACGCGGGTCGGCAGGATGCCCGAGGCGAAGGACAGCGTGCCCTCGGTCACGCCGGTCTGGATGTTGGTGTAGTAGGTCGTCAGCGCGCCATCCACCGGCGTGGCGCCCGTTTCGCGCAGCCAGTTTGCCGAAGTGCCCGGCGCGTTGAGCTTGCGGTTTTGCAGGTCCTCCATCGAGGTGACCGGGAAGGTTGCGTAGATGTCGTAGCTGTCGGTGATCAGCGACGACAGGTGAACCATGCCGTTTTCGGACCAGCTATCCTTCAGCTCAGGTAGGTTCTCGGACAGGTCGTCGAAGATCTCGATGATCATGCGGTGATCTTCGGTGGCAAAGGGCGTAAAGTAGGTCACGTTCTGAAGCGGCATGTTCGCCCCTTCCCAGACCGTGCCGACCATGCCCACGTCTACGATGCCGTCCATAACCGCCTCGCGCGTGTCGGTGAACTTGTAGAGCGTGCCGGCGTAGCTCTCGACCCAATTCACCTCGTATTCGTTGCCGTTCTCGGCAAGGATGCGGTTCACCTCGGGCTGGAAAGTGTTCTTCATCGCATAGACCCAGATGTTCTGTTCCGGGTGCGACGATCCGATATTGACGGTGATCTGTTCTTGGGCGCTGACCGCGCCCCCGACCAGAACGGCCGCCGTCGTCGTGATGACAGTCAGTTTCATGGGGTCTCCTCCCTGGTGTCGCGGCGCCTCCTCCAGCGCCGTCTTGGTTCAGTCCTCGATCTTTCCCAGCGCCCGCAGGATGCGTTCGGGGGTAAAGGGCATTTCGGTGACCTGCGCGCCCAGAGGGCGCAGCGCGTCGTTGATCGCGTTCATGACGGCCGCGGGCGCCCCGGCGGTTCCCGCCTCGCCCGCGCCCTTGGCGCCCAGCTCGCTTTCACCGGTGGGCGTCTCGACGTGACCGATCTGCATGTCCGGCATCTCGGCCGCCATCGGCACGAGGTAGTCGGCCATCGACCCATTCAGCAGCTGGCCATACGCGTCGTAGTGGATTTCCTCGTAGAGCGCACCGCCAAGGCCCTGCACGATACCCCCACGGATCTGTTCGTCGACCAGTTGCGGGTTGATCACCCGGCCACAATCCTCGACGCACCAATGGTTCAGCAGGGTGACGACGCCGGTGTCGGTATCGACCTCGAGATAGCTGGCCTGCACGCCGTTGGTGAAGGCGAACGGATACTCCATCGTGATGAAGTGCCGGGTCTGCACGAGCTCGCGCGGCAGGTCCTTGGGCAGCGTGTCGCCGCGGAAATAGACGATGCGGCCCAACTCCTCGAGCGGCATGCGCTCTTCGCCGCTGTCCCCGTCGACGACCTGGCCGCTGCGGATGTCGAGCGTGCTCGCGTCGGCCTGAAGCATCGCACCCGCCACCTCAAGAATTGAGTCGCGCAGCGCACGCGCCGCCTGCAACGCGGCCTCGCCGCCGATGCCCGCCCCGCGCGACGCCCAAGTGCCGCCGCCATAGGGTGTGACCTGCGTGTCGCCGGTGACGATCCTCACCTGCGACGGGTTCACCCCCACGCCCTCGGCCACGATCTGGGACAGCATCGCCTCGGTCCCCTGCCCCTGCTCGGTCACGCCCGACAGCGCCACGACCGATCCGTCCGGGTCCATCCGCACGGTGCACCCGTCCTGGGCCGAGATCCGCGCGCCACCGATGCCGTACATGAAGGGCGAGGGGTTGGTGAGCTCGATGAAGCTCGCGATGCCTATACCGCGATACTTGCCGCGCTTGCGCGCGTCTTCTTGGTCGGCGCGCAGGGCGTCGTAGTCCATCATCCCGATCAGCTTGTCCATCGAGGCGTGATGCGACAATCCCTCGAACCGCATCTTGGCGGGCGAGGTCACGGGATAGGCGTCGTCGGCATACATGTTGCGGCGCCGGATCTCGACCGGGTCCATGCCGAGCTCGGCCGCGGCCATGTCAACCAGCCCCTCGGTGATCGCCACAGCGATGGGGTGACCGACGGCCCGGTATTGGCAGGTCGGCGTCTTGTTCTGGAAAACGACCGTCGTCTGTGCGCGGTAATTAGCGAAATCATATGGCCCGCCGCACAGGTTCACCACCTGATTGCCCTCGATCGCCGAGGTGCGCGGGTAGACCGAATAGGGGCCGATCCCCGTCCAGTCATCGACGTCGATCGCAAGGATCTTGCCGTCCTTGTCTACCGCGATCTTCGCCTCGATCTCGTGGTCGCGGGCATGGATGTCGGTGCTGTAGCTTTCCAGCCGGTCGGCGATGAACTTGATCGGCCGGCCCATCATCTTGGCGATGGCTGCCGTCGCCACCTCGTCGGGGTAGACGTGTACCTTGATCCCGTACGATCCGCCCACGTCGCCACAGATCACGCGGACCCGGCTTTCGGGAATGTCGAGGTGCTTGGCGAACACCGTCTGCATCATGTGCGGCGCCTGCGTGGCGTGATAGGCCGTCATCTGGCCCTCGGCAGGGTTCCAGTCCACCAGGATCGAGCGCGGCTCGAGCGTGACGCCGGTATGCCGCGCGGTGCGGAACCGGGCCGAGACGACCTTGTGCGCCTGCGCCATGGCGCCTTCCACGTCGCCCTCTTCGTGCAGGCGCCGGAAGGCAAGATTGTCGCCCAGCTCCGGATGGATGACCGGGGTGTCCTTGTCGAGCGCGGTCATCGTGTCAGTGACGGCGGGCAGGTCCTCGTAGTCGACCATGACAAGCGAGGCCGCCTCTTCGGCCGCCGCGCGCGTCGTGGCAACGACGGCGACGACAGGCTCGCCTACCCAGCAGGCCCGATCGACCGCCAGCGGATGTTCCGGTGGGGATTTCAGCCCCTTGAGATGCGCGAGCACGGCGACCCAGGGCGTGCAGACCTCGGCCAGGTCCTTGCCGGTGAAAACACGCAGCACGCCCTTGACCGCCTTCGCCTCGTCCAGGTCGATCTCGCCGATCTTCGCATGTGCCACGGGCGAACGGGCGAACGCCACGTGCAGCATGCGCGGCAGCGCGATGTCGTCGACATAGCGTCCTCGGCCCTGCACGAGCTTGGTCGCGTTCGGGCGCGGAACGGTCTTGCCGATATAAGAATTCGGCCGGTCGGGATCGTTGAACTGGATGGTCATGCGTCCCCCTTCCCGGCGCGCGCCTTCGCCACGCTTTCAACCGCGTCCACGATGGCCTCGTAGCCGGTGCACCGGCAGTAGTTACCCGACAGGTGCTCGCGGATCTCAGCCCGGCTCGGCGTGCCTCCGGCGGACAGCAATTCTTCTGCGGCGACCAGCATTCCGGGCGTGCAGAATCCGCATTGCAGCGCGTTACGCGCGACAAAGGCATCCTGAAGGTCGGTGATCGCGGCCGTGTCGGTCAGGCCCTCAACTGTCCAAACCTCGGCACCGTCGGCCTGCGCCGCCAGCATCAGGCAGCCGCGCACGGACACCCCATCCACGCGGATCGTGCAGGCGCCGCAGACGCCATGTTCGCACGATGCATGCGCGCCGGTCAGGCCCAGGTCGAGCCGCAGAAAGTCGATCATGTGCTGGCCGGCGGGCACGCGGGCCTCGACAGGCTCACCGTTGACGGTCAGCGCCACGTCCACCTTGTCGCGAAACATCTCAGTCATGTCCTGTCTCCTTCCAGCCGGGCCACCGCACGGCGTAGCAGCACGCCTGCGAGGTGACGGCGATAGGCCGCACTGGCCTGCGTGTCGGACGGCGGATCGATCTCAGAGGTCAGCGCCGCGACCGCCCCGTCCACGTCGCCCGCATCAAGCGCGGTCATGGCACCGGTTGCGAGGATCGGCTTCGGCCCGACCGAGAACAGCGCGACACGATGGCCCTTCGCACGCCTGACGAGGCACAGGCCCGCCAGCGCGTAATCGCCCGACCGGCGCGCAACCTCTTCGATAAGCTGCACCTCGCCAGTCTCTGCCGCGGGAACCGACAGCGCAGTCAGGATCTCGTCCTCTTCCAGTGCCGTTGTGAACACATCCTCGAAGAAATCCTCGGCCGGAATGCTGCGGTCGCCTTCGGGCCCTTCGACGTGGATCTCGGCCCCCAACGCCAGCGCGCAGGCAGGAAACTCGGCCGCCGGGTCGGCGTGGGCGAGCGCCCCGCCGATTGTGCCGCGATTGCGGATCGCGGCATGCGCGATATGCGCCACCGCGGCCGCAAGCAGCGGCACACGCGCTCGCACGATCGGATCGGCACCTACCTGCGCGTGGCGGGTAAGTGCGCCAATGCGCACCGTGTCCCCTTCTTGCGAAACGCCGGAAAGCTCGTTCAGGCGCGAAATATCGACAAGCAGATCGCCCGCAGACAGGCGCATGTTCATCGCCGCTACAAGGCTCTGACCGCCTGCGAGCACGCGTCCCTCCCCCTCTGATGCAACCAGCATTTCGATCGCATGGCGCAGGTTTTCAGCCCGGGCGTACCCAGCCGCCGATGCCTTCATGGCGTCCTCCCTTCCTCAATCGATCCGCGCCTTATTAAGCGCTTGATCAATTCTGTTGATCAATTGATCTTTTAATCCGAGTCGGTGCAAGACATTTTTCCTGACCAAGATTACAAGGGCGCTTCATGGACCAACCCGCCGACAGCAACGCCAGCGACAGCGAAGATGGCGCGATCCGCCGCCGCCTGCCGCCGGCGGAACGGCGCCAACAGATCGTGGACGTGGCGGTACGCTTCTTCGCCGAGGTCGGGCTGGACGGAAAGACACGGGAACTCGCAAAGCGTCTCGGCGTCACACAATCCCTGCTGTTCAATTACTTCGCGACCAAGGACGACCTGATCGAGGCGGTCTATGAAAAGGTCTATATCGGCCGCCTGTCCCCCGACTGGCCCGAGCGGCTGAGCGATCGCGACGTGCCGCTACGCGATCGGCTCATCGCCTTCTACAGCGAATACAGCGCGCTCATCTTCGAGCGCGAGTGGATGCGCATCTTCATGTTCTCGGGTCTGGCGGGCGCTTCGCTTAACCACCGGTATCTCAAGCATCTGGGCGACGTGATCCTGCGCCCGATCCTGGCGGAAACCGACGCGCTGGCGCGTGGCGACACGCGCCCGACGATGGAAGACGTGTGGAACCTGCACGGCGGCATAGTCTACATCGGCATCCGCCAGCATATCTACCGGATGCCTGCGCCCGAGCATCCAGAGGACGAGATCGCGCGGGCAATCGCCAAATATCTCCAATTCTTCGAAATCGAGCTCGAGAACTAAGCGAAGACAGTTCCCGGGGGGGCGTCTACAGCATCAAAGCCCAGACGATTCGGAGAAGCTGTTTCAGCATAGAGCAGATCATTGGCATCCTGAACGAACACCAAGCCGGGGTATCTGAGAATACAACCGCAGAGAATGTCTGCATTGCGGACCGCAGACGCAACATTCGAAAGGTGAGTTGGATGCCGGCTCTGGGCCGTAGTCTCGACATGACGTTCATCGCTGCGTCTGCGAACTGGCCACCTCAAGCGACAGTCAATTCGGGCTCCGAGCAGCCATTCGTGCAGCGCTCCCGTGGTAGCGTGGTAGGATCGCCCTGCCGACATGATGTCGGAGTTGCGGAGGATGGGGCGGACCGGAGGATCCACCATGCCCACCACAAACCTCCCTGCCATCCGCCCTCGGAGACCAGCCTGGAACAGAGGCCGCATCGTCGGCCAGAAACGACCGCTTCTGCCGAAAGATGTTTGGGCCATTCGCGTGCGCCTCGAGATCGCTAACCGGGTTCGGGATTTCGCCCTCTTCAATACTGCCATCGACAGCACACTGCGCGGATGCGATCTCGTCAGTCTCAAGGTGGCGGACGTGTTTGCGGCCGGACAGGTCAAAGAGCGCACATCAATCAACCAGAGCAAGACCAAGCAACCGGTGCGGTTCGAGATCACCGAGGGCACACGCAAGTCGATCGCAGCGTGGCTTCAGGATCCGGCCATGATCGGTTCCGAGTATCTCTGGCCCGGACGCTTTTACGAGCGTCTGCACATTTCGACGCGCCAGTATGCCCGGCTGGTGCGCGATTGGGTGACCTCGGTCGGTCTTGAACCGAGCGCCTACGGGACCCATTCCATGCGGCGAACCAAGGTCGCACAGATCTACCGAAGACAGGAAACCTGCGGGCGGTTCAGCTTTTGCTGGGCCATACCAAGATGGACAGCACCGTCCGCTACCTCGGCGTTGAGCTGGAGGATGCGCTGGCGATTTCCGAGGCGGTGGAAATGTAACAAGCTTGGCCGTCTTCACGGACGGCCCACAGCTGCCGTTCACCTCTTCTCTGGATGCCGCGGCGCGGCCCACCGAATTGGCCATTCGCCGCGGTTGCGAAATCGAGGCATCCCCGAACTCACGCTCTGCGGACCTTTTCTCCGTTCGCCGCACGCGCTCGGTTTGTTCTGCACCCGCGAAGGTCTTCGACAACTAACGGGAAGTATGAATGCGCCGGGGCCGAGAGCCGCACGGCAACGTTGACGGACCCCGAAATCTGCATGACGCAACTTCCGCTCGCCCTCTGCCTTGCTGCATGAGTGCATCAATGCTGTTCAGTGCCGCTGGCATGCGTCTGCCAGCGCCCACCTCACGGAACACAGCGTTCGTAAGTCAGATGACACGCTTTCGGATCGACGAGGACAGCTGCTCGAACCCGATGACGGCCACCAGCACCACGAGGATGATCGCGGCGGCATCGTCATAGCGGAACAGCCGCATGGCCGTGGACAATTCCACCCCGATGCCGCCCGCCCCGACAAGGCCCAGCGTCACCGCTGATCGGATCGCCTTTTCCACACTGAACAACGAGGTTGCCGTCATTGACGCGAAGCTCTCGGGCAGGATCGCGCCCATGATGACCGAAAGCCGCGCCGCGCCGGTCGAGGTCAGCGCCTCGGAGGGGCCCTTTTGCACTTCTTCGAAACGCTCGGAATAGAACCGCGCGGCAAAGCCGATGGTGTCCATGATGATGGCGAGGATTCCGGCCAGCGGGCCGAGGCCCACCGCCACCACGAAGATCAGCGCCCAGATCAGATCGGGGATGGTGCGCGACACTGCGATCACGAGGCGTGCGATGGTGCGCACCACCCGGTTGGGACTGGTGTTGCTGGCCGCGAGGATCGCCAGCGGGATCGAGAAGAAACAGCCGAAGGTGACGCCTACAATGGCGATGTTGAGCGTTTCCCACATGGCGTCTGCGATCCCGTACCAGTTGCTGAAATCCGGCGGCATCGCCTGGCCCAGGAACCGCCCGAGGTTCACTGCGCCGCGTTGCAGACGGTCAAGCGACATGTCCGCCGCCCAGAGCCCCTGCAGGAAAAAGGCCAGAAACCCCACGGCGATGATCCACGCCAGAGGCGCGGGGCTGCGGAAACGGGGAATGGTCGAGGTCTGGTCGGACATGATGTTTCTCTGGTCTCAGGCTGCGGCGGTCTTGGCGCCGGTCGCATCTTCGGGCCGGCTCGCGCCTTCGTAGAGTGCGTCGAGGCGCGCGGGATCGATACTGTCAGTATCGGCGTCAATCAGGACCTTGCCGGCTTTCAGACCGATGACGCGGTCCCCGTATTCCTGAGCAAGATCGAGCTGGTGCAGCGTGCAAAGCATGCTCAGACCCTCGTCGTCCACGATCCGCCACAACAGGTCGAGCACCTCGCGCCCGGCCTTGGGATCGAGGCTCGCGATGGGTTCGTCTGCGACGACAAGACTGGGTTGCTGCATCAGCATGCGCGCGATGGCGACCCGCTGTTGCTGGCCGCCGGACAACTCCGTTGGCCGGTGCTGCGCGCGGTCGGCAAGACCCACCCGGTCGAGACAGTCGAGCGCGCGTTCGCGATCCTCGCCCCGCGCGACCGAGTTCAGGCAGTTCAGGATGCCCAAGGGGCGCTGCCCCATCACGCCGAATAGGACATTCTGAAAGGCGCTCAATTGCGGGACGAGATTGAATTGCTGAAACACGTAGCCCATCCGGCGGCGGGCCTTGCGCAGGGGCGCGCGGCGCGCCCCGATGATCGGCACACCGTCAAGCGACACCTGCCCGGAAGCCGCCGGGGCAAGCCCGTTAATGGCACGCATCAGCGTGGACTTTCCGCTTCCATTCGCCCCCAGCAGCACGACCCCCTCGCCGCGCCCCACAGAAAAGGTCACGCCACGCAGGATCGCGAGATCGCCGTAGCTGACATGGAGATCGCTGACATCGAGAACGGGCGCGGGGTCGGTCATGCAGTCTGTCCTTTCAATGAAATCGGCCGCCCCGCCTGAAATCCGGCGGGGCGGCCAGAGCCGTCGGTCGCGGTCGCGCTCAGCTGTCGAGGTCGATGCCGGCAGCGTTGTAGGCGTCGCGCACCATGTCGTAGATGGCCGGGTCCGTCTCGAAGGACATGTAGGCGTCACGCTCGAGGAACTTGTCCTCGTTGCGCTCGGTCTCGATCAGCGCCGACCACAGAATGTCGGTCTGGGCAGACAGCGTGGCGCGCAGCGCGTCGCGGCAGTCCTGCGGCAGCGATGCGCGCATCACGACCGGATCGCCGGGCAGGGTGTCTGTCTGGGCCAGAAGACGGTATTCGGTGTCGGGATCCTGTTCGCGGACGGCGTCCCAATCCTTGTTGCCGCCGCCCATGGCGTCGACGTCATCGTTGATGAGCACCTGGATGCGCGCATCGCCAGCCATGATGATCTCGAGGTCGCGTTCGAGATCGAGCCCGGCCTCGGCCAGCATCATCGAGGGGAAGATGTGGCCCGAGGTGGAGCCCGCATCCTTCAGCGCCACGCGGCGGCCTTCGAGATCGGCGAGCGTCTCGATGTCGCTGTCGGCCTTGACCACGAAGCTGGAGCCATAGTTCGGACGCACGATCGAGAACAGGATGTCCATCTCCGCCAGTTGCTGGAACAGCACGAATTCCGACGGCCCGGCGAAGACCAGATCGACCTCGTCGTATTGCAGCGCGTTGCCCGCCGCGGTCCGATTGGACAGCGAATAAAGCTCGAGCTCGATACCGGAGACTTCCTCGAACGTTTCGGCGAAGGGGGCGAAGGCCTCGGCCAGCGTCGTCATGCCCTCGATGCCGGTATCGGCCATCTTCAGCGGGTTGGGGCAGACTTCGGCGGGCGCGGACTGCGCCGCGAGCGGGCCTGCAAGAAGGGCTGCCGTCGCTGCGGACAGGGCCAAGCCGTGAAATTTCATCATCGTTTTATCTCCTTTCAGTTACGTTCCCGACCCGGCTAACAAGCCCGCGTGACGTTGGGGTGACACTGACCGAAGAAGGCGCATGTTGGAAAACGCTACTCCTGTGCCGATTGGGGGTCGCCAAGACCAAGGGTTCCATTATTTCAATCGCGCCTTTCAGCGAGACGCGCGGCATCTTACTCCGTTCGTTGGGACACTGCCGTTGATTGCGGACGGCGACTGGCCTCGATTGCCGCCGCGAACGTCAGCGCGAACTGCAAATGCAGCAAACGACAGAATGTCGGCGTAGCCGCCGCGCGCGCGGCGTGGATGCTTCGCGACATACGAATAACTGGTCCGATGGAGCCGCGAGGCAGCGCCGGGCAGGCCGGCAAGCGATCTTCGAAACCGACCGCATCGCAGTGTGTCTGCTGCACGAGCGAGGTCTGTCCAGCCGCGCAGGGTCAGTATGGGCTCACTTCTGACCTTATCCGCGGATTGGCTTAGCTGCGGCATGGCGAACCTTCCGGACCTGCGCAGCGCGGGGGCATCGTTGGACCGGGAGGAGTCAATCCTCGCTTGCCATACCGCTGGGTCGTCGGTCTCGCGCCGATCCCGATCCGATCGATGCAGCGCTCAGATTGCAAGATCCGCGGCGAGCATATCCACGAAGTGACGCACCTTCGCCTCGAGCATGCGCTTGTGCGGATAGAGCGCCATGATCTCGACTGATCCCGTGTCGCCCTCCGGCAAAACCCTTTGCAGGCGCCCATCTGCCAGGTCGCCTTGAACGATGCATTTCGGCAGCAGCGCCACGCCCAGATCCGCCAATGCCGCCTCCCTGAGAGCTTCGCCGGAATCAAGTCGCAGGCGGGAGCGTCCGCTGGCCCGGACCCATGTGCCATCAGCTTCCTTCAGGTGCCAATTCTGCCGCGTGTTCTGGCTGGTATGAAACAGCAGAGCATGTCGACTTAGATGCTCGACGCGCGTCGGGAGGTTGGTGCGGGAGAGGTAGGTAGGACTGGCGCAGAGCACCAAAGGTTCCTGGCGCAGGGTCCGACAGATCAGACCGGGGTTCGGCATACTCACTCCGATCCGTACGGCGAGGTCCGCCCCGTCCGAAACGAGGTCCGTCACCCCATCCGAGAGGCTCATCTCGACCTGCACCTCCGGCCATTTCTCGAGAAACCGCTTCACCACCGGCAGCACGAGCCGGCGACCAAGGGCGTCCGGAGCACTGATGCGGAGGTCGCCGCGCGGATCACCTCCGTTGCCTCTGAACTGGGCGCCGACCGCGTCAAGCGAGCGGCCCAGAGCGGGCATTCGCCAAACCTGCCGGGAGCGACAGCTTTGGGCATTTGGTGCATTTGGTGCATTTGGTGCATTTGGTGCATTTATTTATGGAAGATCAGCTCAGGCAAACACGGGAGGGCTTTCCGAATGCAATTGATCCTGCCGCCGGGCCGGAAAGACCTATGCTACAAATCAAATTTGCAATGCGTCGGTCGGCTGGACGACGCTTGTGTGCAATGCAGCCGAGATGAACTTATCCTTCATCGATCGTAGCAAGGAGTCGAGCTTTTGGCAGATTTTGGGTAAGTTGATCAACGATCTCATCGACACGATTTGAACGAACCAGCGCGACAATCGAGCCTCCAAAGCCACCCCCTGTAAGGCGCGCGCCCGTGGCCTCAAAGGCCATGACACCTTCAACCAATGCGTCGACCTCCGGAACGGACACGTCGTAATCATCACGCTGAGATTTGTGACTTGCGAGCATCAGAGACCCAAGCGTTTCAGGATCTCCTTCCCGCATCGAAGACACCGCAGAAGCAACCCGTGCGTTTTCCGTGACCACGTGGCGTGCGCGTCGTGCGAGAGGCTCGGGAAGAGCTGCGATGCTTTCGAGTGCATCGAGGCCCAATTCACCAAGTGCATCCACGCCGAGCGCTGCGCAGGCCTGGCTGCATTCCTGAACCCGAAGCGCATAGCCATTGTCGGTCAATTTGTGACTGACACCGGAATGAACCACCACAAAGTTATGGTCCGCGAGCAAGGGCACAGCCTCATGCGCCAAGGTGGCGGTATCGAGGAAAAGCGCCGAGCCCGGATGGCCTACGGAGACGGCGAACTGATCCATGACACCGCAGGGCATTCCGACGAAGTCGTTCTCTACCGACCGGGCGATGATGGCCGTCGCGACCGGATCCGGACCTTTCCCATGAAAGGCCCCTGCGGCTCGGATCGCGGCCACCTCGATCGCAGCGGAACTCGACAATCCGGCGCCCGACGGCAAATCGCTGGTTACAGCAACACACAAGCCGTCATCTTTGATGGCGGTCTCGGCCACGGAGAGCAGCGCGCCGAACGCGTAATCGCTCCAGCTTCCCGAGGCGCCCTCCCCCACGCGGCGGACCTCTTCTCCGGCGAAACCGTCGCTGACCAAGCGGACCTCGCCGGGACGTCCCGCGGGCCCGAGCGCGATCCCTATGCCGAGATCAAGCGTGACGGGCAGCACGCATCCGCCGTTATAATCGGTATGTTCCCCCATAAGGTTCACGCGGCCAGGCGCGAAGGCACTTGCCGCGGGCTCTGCCTTAAAACGGGCTTTGTAGGCCGCGATGGCCCTATTTTTCAGGGTGTGGCTCATCGGGCGGACCCCTTGTTCGTGAAATGGCAGGTGGCGGACAGCTCGCGCAGCTGGGCGGCCGCGGTTTCGGCAGTCAGGTCGCGCTGCGCCTCCGCCAGCATCTCATAGCCAACCATGAATTTGCGCACCGTCGCCGAGCGCAGCAAGGGCGGATAGAAATGCGCGTGCAATTGCCAATGTCCGTGATCGCCGTCGCTCATAGGCGCGCCGTGCCAGCCCATCGTATACGGGAACTTGGTCTCGAACAGGTTGTCATACCGGGTGCAGAGCCGTTTGAGGTGCTCTGCCAGCGCGTCGCGTTCTGCATCGGTCAAGTCGATCAGCCGCTGAACATGCCGTTTGGGCAGCACCAATGTCTCGAACGGCCAGACCGCCCAGAACGGGACGACGGTGATCCAATGGTCGTTTTCTTCAACAATCCGGGCCCCGTCGGCGCCTTCGCGTGCGGCGTAGTCAGCGAGCAGCGCAGTCCTGTGCGCCTGCAGGTATGCCCTTTGTGCATCGTCTTCGCGGACAATTTCGTTGGGCAGGAAATCGGACGCCCAGATCTGACCGTGTGGATGCGGATTTGAGCAGCCCATGACCGCTCCCTTGTTTTCGAAGATCGCGACCCACTCGTATTGGGCGCCCAGCTCCTCGAGCTGAGATGCCCAAAGATCGACGACCTTGCGGATCGCGGGTACCGGCAGCTCCGGCAGGGTCAGATCGTGACGCTCCGAAAAGCAGATCACCCGTGCGGTCCCGCGCGCAGGTCCCGCCCGGAAAAGAGGATCGGGCTCAGAGGTAACCTCTATGCTTTCGTCAAGAAGAGCCGGGAAATCATTGTCGAACACGAAGGCACCCCGGTAGTCGGGATTGACCGCGCCGTTTACGCGGGTGTTGCCCGCACACAAATAACATGTCGGATCATGCGCCGGGGTGAAGTCGGGCGCCGTGTCCTCGGACCGGCCCTGCCAGGGACGCTTAGCCCGATGCGGAGACACCAAAACCCATTCGTCCCGCAGCGGATTGAAGCGGCGGTGCGGCCGTTCTGAAAGGGTATCGACATCCGTCATTTTGCAATTCTTTCTGCGGTGCGCTCCACAGCAAAAGGCCCATAGGCCGGGGCCTGATGCCATGTCCACGCGGTTTTCATGATGTCCCGGATGTCAGGCAGCTCCGGTGTCCAGTCCAGCCGATTGCGTGCCTTGGTGCTGTCGGCGACAAGCATGGCCGCATCGCCCGGACGTCGCGGGCCGACCCGCATTGGGATATCCCGGCCGGTCACCTCTCGGGCGGCATCAATCACGTCAAGGTTGGTGAAGCCGCGGCCGTTTCCGAGATTGAAGGCGTGGGCCCCCGGTTCCGCATCCATCAGGTCGAGCGCGGCCAGATGTGCGGACGCGATGTCGTTCACATGGATGTAGTCGCGCACGCAGGTCCCATCTCTCGTGTCGTAATCATCGCCGAAGATCTCAAGGCCAGGTCGGACCCCCATCGCTGAGAGAAGGATATTGGGGATCAAGTGGGTTTCCGGATCGTGCGCCTCGCCAATCGCGCCCGCGGGGTCCGCGCCCGCGGCATTGAAATACCGAAAGCTGACTGAGCGGACTCCAAAGGCTTGGGCATAATCGGCGAGGATCTGCTCCATCATCAGTTTCGACCAGCCATATGGATTGAGCGGCGCGCGGCGGTGGCTCTCGTCGATCAGATCCGTTTCCGGGTTGCCGAAGATCGCGGCGGTCGAGGAAAATACGATCCGGTCGCAGCCCGCCCCCCGCATGGCGTCGAGCAGATTGAGCGCGCCAACCACGTTGTTGCGATAGTAGAGGTCCGGCGCGGTTACCGACTCGCCGACCGAGATCAGAGCCGCGAAATGATAGACCGCATCGAAGGGCCCGGCGGCGAAGGCGCGCACCAGGGCCTGCGGGTCGCACAAATCGCCTTCGATGACCGATACGTCGTCCGGAAGCGCCGCCTGATGCCCCTGCGAGAAGTTGTCAAAAACCGTGACCGCATGGCCGCTGCGGCGCAACAGCCGCACCATGTGGGAGCCGATATACCCGGCACCGCCGCAGACGAGGATGTTCTGAGACATAGTCGAACCTATCCTTGAGGTCGTTTCAGTGCGCCCAGCTCAGCGGATCCGCTGTTCGGTTTCCGCATCGAACACGAAGATGTCGCCGGGATCACACGTGACGTCCGCACGGTCCTCCTTGCCGATGCGTTCTCTCCGGCGGTCCTCCACGATCATGCGCTCGCCGGTTTCCGCCACCAGGTAGGCGTAGGACACGCCGCCGAGCGCCTCGGTTAGGTCGACCCGAAGCGCGGTGCCATCGGTAAGCTTGAGGTGTTCCGGACGAATGCCGATCTGAACCGCTGTGCCTTCAGGCGGCAAGGTAACCTGCGGCTGAAGGGTCCGGCCAAGCCCCGGCACCTCGACGCCGTCCGCCGTTACAGTCCCGCGCAGAAAATTCATCGACGGCGAGCCGATAAAGCCCGCCACGAAGCGGTTATCAGGGTTGTTGTAAAGATCCATCGGCGCACCGACCTGCTCGATATAACCCGCGCGCAGCACCACGATCTTGTCGGCCAGGGTCATCGCCTCGACCTGATCGTGGGTGACATAAACCATCGTCGCGCCGATCTCCTTGTGCAGGCGAGCGATCTCGACCCGCATATCGACGCGCAGCTCCGCATCAAGGTTCGAAAGCGGCTCGTCGAAGAGAAACACCTCCGGGCCGCGCACGATTGCGCGGCCGATGGCCACCCGCTGACGCTGCCCGCCCGAGAGCGCTTTCGGTTTGCGCGAGAGGTACTCTTCAAGCTTGAGGATCCCGGCGGCCTCGTCGACCTTCTGCTTGATCTCGTCCTTGGCGTGGCCGTTCATCCGCAGGCCAAAGCCCATGTTTTCCTCAACGGTCATATGCGGATAGAGGGCGTAGGTCTGGAACACCATGGCGACGCCGCGGTCAGCGGCATCGACGCGGGTGACGTCACGCGCACCGATGCGGATGGTGCCGTCCGAGGTTTCCTCGAGCCCTGCGATCATGCGCAGAAGCGTGGACTTGCCGCAGCCTGAGGGGCCGACAAAGACGCAGAATTCGCCCTCGTCGACCTCCAGGTCGATGCCGTGGATCACCTCAGTTGCACCGTAGCGCTTGATGGCTTGGGACAGTTCAACGCGGGACATGCTGCGTCCTCTCTCAGTCTATTGTTGCAGGATACGAGGCGCCGGTGAGCTTGCGGATCAATGCAGTCTCCGTCGGATCATAGGGCGCCCCGTCAGTATGCAGGATGTCGTGGAACCAGATCCGTCGGTCTGCGTGGCCGCCATGCTGCACGACCAGCGCCTCGGGCCAGGGCAGATGTGTCTGCGTCCGGCCCTTCACAAAGCCCCATTGGAAACAGCCGACACCCCGATTGCGAAAGAGCGGGAGCTGATCCTCGATCCGGCTGTCGATTGGGCGCGCCATCCATTCCGTGCAGAAGATCGGACGGCCATGCGCTTCGAGATGGTCGATGAAACGCGCTGCGGAAGACGCATTGCAATAGGCGTGGAAGGTGACGATGTCCGACAATTCCACAGCGCGGCGGTCGATCTCGGATTGGAACGGCACCTCGTCGCTGCCTACTTGCGGGGTCATCCAAGCGCCGACGGTCAACGGTTGCGTCGGTCCGACCCCGCGCGCCCAGTCGAAGGCAGCAATCATCAGGGCAAGGCTATGCGGCATCAGGGCTTCATCGAAGTGATCGAAGCCCTCCGCCGAAAAGATCATCCGGTTGCCGGGTTCATTATAGAGATCCCAGAAAAGAATGCGCTCATCTGCGCGAAACTGCATGAGTACGTCGCTGACATACCGTTGCAGCATGGGCCACGCTTCACGATCCATCACGGTCGCGCGGCCCGGGCTGGCCACTGCACGGCTGTTATGCACGCCATGTGAAGGGTCGGGCTGCGCTTCGTAGACTGGCTCAGCGCCGCCGAAGCCACAGTCATCGAAGAGGCAGAGCACCGTTCGGATTCCTTGCGCCAAGGCGGCCTCGAGAAACCATTCGACCCGCGCGAGAAGGCCCGCACGGTCGTGCTCCCAAATGAGCGAATGCAGGTTGACCCGCACAGCGTTGAAGCCCAACGCTGCGGCCCAACCCAGCTCCCGCGAAATGGTGTCGCGATCGAAGCTGTCCTTGTGCCACATGTCGAGGAAGTTCACTGCACTCGATGGCAGGAAATTGCATCCGCAGATCCACGGCTGCGCATCGTGCCAGGCACGGGCTTTCTGGCGCGACCAAGGTAACATCTCAACTCCTCCGCAGCAGGAAATGACCGCCCCGCACAAAACAGCGAGGCGGCCGTTGTGGCATCAGCGATCAAGCAGATCCTGAACTTCGATATTGGCATCTGCGAGGGCGTCATCGACCGGCTTGTCCGTCAGCCAGATCGCCTGCAGCTCACGGTTCAAAACGTCCTGAATGGCGCCGTAGTTCTCCGCGGGCGGGGTATCGCGCGCGATGTCGGCTGTCCCGGCATATTCAGTCCGGTGTGGCAAAGCGGCATATTCATCGCTTTCAAGCACGGAATTGCGCACTGCCATGTGGCCGGTCCGGGCCCAATCAACATTGTGCTCGTTGATGAAGGCCAGCACCTTCAGCGCGGCCGAATACTTCTCGGCATCCTGCTTCACCGGCGAGGGAATGACCCAGATATGGCTGTCCGCCCAAGTCGCACCTTCCCCGAATAGGGTCGGGAAATCGGCGGCATAGTAATTGTCGAGCCCGGTCTCCTCCTTCGCGGCCTCCGCGGTGTAGAAGTCCACAACCCAGGTGCCGTTGACCAGAACCGCGGCCTCACCGTTGAGGAAGGATTGCTGACTGTCGGCGTAGTTCAGCTGCGGATTGGACAAATCCTCAGCAAAGAGCTGGGTGATTGTCTCAACCGCCACCTGCGCGGCATCGTTGTCGATCGTGGCGGTGCCGTCCTCGGAGAAGATATTTTCTCCCTGTTGCCACATGAGCGCGAGCACAAGGCGCACCCCGATCGGGAATTGTGCGAAATCAGCAGCGAGATAATTCTGGCCCGTCGCCTCTTTCAGCTGGCGCGCATGCTCCAACAGCTCTTCGGGTGAGGATGGCAGGACAGGCTCGCCGTTTTCGACCAAACCTGCTTCGGCCATCAAGTCCATGTTCACATGCCAGAGGTTGGCGTGCAGATCCATCGGTACGCCATAGATCTCACCGTTATAGGTGACCGCATCACGAGCACTGTCAGTCCAATCCGCCGGATCGATCCCCGCGCCAGAAAGGTCATCCTCGGTCAGCGCTGCGAGCGCCCCGAACCCCGCAAATTCAGGCACCCTGTGGCGGTGCATGACATGGACGTCCGGCGGGGTGCCGCCCGCATAAGCGGCCTTGATCTGGTCGTAGTAATTGCCCCAATCGGTCGGCAGCGTCTCGATCGACACGCCTTCGATTTCGGCGTCTGCGGCGTTGATGATCGACTGGATGATGCAGGCTTCACCGACACTGGCCTTGGTGTCGTTGCCCGCATCTTCGCAGGCTCCGAAAAAGCGGCCCAATGTGATGTCCTGGGCCGTCGCCGCCGAGGCGCAGGCACAGGCCAGCAGAGTTCCTGTCAGCAGGTGTTTCATATTTGGTCTCCTCCCTTGGATATTATGCTGGGGCTTCGCCCCGCTTCAGCCTTTGCTTCCGCCCGCGGTCATGGCCTGAACCACGTAACGCTGGAAGATCAGGAACAGGATCACGACCGGAAGCGAGGCGATGACACCCGAGGCCATGACACGACCCAGCCCTTCCGATTGCGCGAAATTCGATTGGATGGACGCCAGTCCGAGCGTGATGGTGAAGTAGTCGCGCTGCTGCGCCGAGACGAGCGGCCAGAGATAATCGTTCCAGGCATAAAGGAACGTCAGGATTGCCAGCGTCATCATCGCGGGCCGGGCCAGAGGCAGCATGATGTGCCAAAATATCTGGATCCAGCTGACACCTTCAAGCCGCGCGGCCTCCTCGATGTCCCTCGGAATCGCCTTGAAGAACTGCAGCATCAGGAAGACCCCGATGGGCACTGCCATCCGCGGGAGGATCAGGGCGTGATAGCTGTTATGCCAGCCGAAATCGGAGAACATCGTGTAGAGCGGGATGAACACCGCCTGCTCGGGCACCATCAGGCCAATAAGGCACAAAACCGCGATCGGCGTCTTGAACGGAAAGTCGAGCCGCGCCAGCGCGTAGCCCGCCGTTGTCGACACGGCCAGCACGCCCAGCGTCATGCCCAGGGCGACGACGATCGAGTTCAGGAACCACATCGGCGTCTGCCCGAACGCGAAGAGAGCGGCGTAATTCTCTGCCGTGAAGGGGATTGGCACCAATCCGAGAAAGGTGGAGGAAGTTGTTCGCGCCAGCACCTCGTTAGGCTGAAAAGACAGCGACACCATCCAGATCGTCGGAACCAGCCACAGGAAGGCCGGGATCGAAAGAGCGAGAACAAGCCAGTAATAGCTGCGCGAAAGCATCAGTCCTTCTCCTCCCGTCCGACGAGAAACTGCACGATGGAAAAAGCGCCCATGATGACGAACAGGAACACTGCCATCGCCGAGGCCCGGCCCAGTTCGCTGTCGCGGAACGCGGTCTGGTAGATGTAACGCACCAGCACTTGCGTTTCGTCATTTGGGCCACCTTGGGTCATCAGATGCGACTGTCCGAAGACCTGAAAATGCAGGATGATCTGCAGGATGATCACCAGCGTGATGGTTCGTTTCAGGTTCGGTAGCGTGATGTACCAGAACGCCCGTATGCCAGTGCAATTGTCGAGCGCGCCCGCTTCGAACAGATCCTTGGAAATGTCCTGAAGTCCCGCGAGGAACAGGATCATTGCGATCCCGAGGGACCACCAGATCGTCGCGATCACGATCGCCGCCATGGCGAAACGCTCGTCGGTCAGCCAGGTGATCGGCGAGCCGCCGGACAGCTCTGTAATGTTTGCTATCAGACCCTGGCGAGGCGAGAACATGATTTGCCAGATCAGCGTAACGACGGTGACTGACAGGACTTGGCTCAAGAAGAACAGCGTGCGCAGAAGTCCCATTGCGCGTGTCTCACGGTTGAGCGCGGCAGCGATCAGAAGCGCAGAGATTGTCACGCCCGGCACGGTGAGCCCCACGAACAGAACGGTGTTTCCTACCGTCGGCCAGAAGCGACGGTCGAACCAGCGCCCTTCCTCCCCAGCATATACGCCCGCAATCAGAAATAGCGCGACCCCGGCAAGACCGAGCGCGATGGCCGTCGCGCCCGTCAAGCGGCGGGTCCGATTCAACGTGACGGCAGCAGCGATGCCAAGAAGACCCAATGTCTGGAGAACCGGCCGCGCCCACGGGCTCCATTCGATATTCCGGCCCCACATGACACGAACATAGTTCTCGAAGCCCACGAATTGCTTGGCATCAGGATTGAAGGCGACCTGCAGGAGGTTCCAATCATGCAGGCTGATCCAGACTCCGCGGAAAAACGGGTAGATCAGAAACAACCCATAGGTCAGCAAAAACGGCAGCAGCAACAGATATGCGGACTGCGTTTCGTTCAACCGCCGGAGCGGAGACTTGGCTTTTGACATTTTATCCTCCCGTCAAGCCTCGACGCGGGCTCCTCCACCCGGCGACTCAACTTGATAATATTTATTAGCAATAATTATTAGTTTTGTCCATTAGCGTTTTGTGGAAAGCTCCAATGACCCGGACCGGACTGCGAATGAGGGGCGAAGGCAATGACGTCGAACAACGAAAAGACCGCCCGGGTCACGATGAAGGACGTTGCACGCGAGGCCGGTGTCTCACAATCAACCGTATCCTTCGTGCTCAGCGGAACCGAGAACATGCGCATCAGCGCGGACACGCGCGCTCGCGTGCTTGAAGCAGTCGAGGCACTTGGCTATCGCTCGCGCGCTGCCGGTCGGCCCATCAGCAGCACGAGCCACCGAGTTATCGGCCTCATGTTCGACGAGATCGCCACCAGCCCCTTCGCCTCCATCTCAATCGAGGGTTTGCAGGAAGAGGCTTGGAAACAGGGCGTCATCGTCGAGGTGGTGATGACCGGCGGCGATCGCGCGCACGAGACGGCGGTTCTCAATAAATGGGCCGCTGACCGGGTGCATGGCGTCGCCTACGCCTCAATCCTAACGCGTGAGATTGCACCGCCTGATGCGCTGGCGCGGCACAAGGCAGTCTTGTTGAACTGCATCGATTCCACCGGGCGTGTGTCCTCGATCGTTCCGGCCGAGCGGAGAGGCGCAGAACTGGCCACCCGGACCCTTATCGAAGTCGGCCATCGCCGTATCGCCTTCATCACTGGCGAGCCTTGGATGGATGCATCGATCCAGAGGCAAGAGGGCTACAAGCGCGCGCTGAGCGTCGCGGGTATCGAGGTTGATCCAACCCTGATCGTCGAGGGCAACTTCCTGCCAAGCGGGGGACATGCCGCGACGGTCGCTCTGTTGGAAGCTGCACGACCACCAGATGCCATCTTCTGCGCCAACGATCTTATGGCCATCGGCTGCTACGAGGCGCTCAAGGAGCGCGGGCATCGCATCGGCGAGACCATAGGAGTTATGGGATATGACGATCAGGAAGTTGCACAGCATCTCTCACCGCGCCTCAGCACAGTGCTGCTGCCGCATCGCGAAATGGGTCAGTGGTGCGCGCGCAGGCTTTTGGGCTCCAGCGCGGCAAGTTACGAGGCCATTCGGCTCGAAGGGCCGATCGAAATCCGGCAATCGCATCTTGGAGGGCGACCGCCGGGCGCGGAGAGGTAGCCGCTCCATGTCGAAACCCACCGGATCTTTCGGAGGCTCCGACCTGCGTCTTGATGAGAACCCAGCCCCGGCAAGCGCCGCGCGTGCAACACGGGGCAACCGACAGCGCCTGCAACACCCAAGTCCGCGTTGAATCCCGCGGGCCGCATGGACACTTACCGCCGCACGACAGGGAGACATCTATGTCGCGAGAGATAGAAACCTTCGGGCAAACGCCCGACAATCACGCCGTCCACAGAGTGACGCTTCGAGGCGGAGGGCTGCAGGCCAATATCCTGACCTATGGCGCGACCGTGCAGGATCTGCGTCTCGAGGGGATTGCCCACCCGCTCGTGCTCGGCGCCCCATCAATCGAGCCATATTTCGGCACTATGAAATACTTCGGGGCGCTTGTCGGACGCTTCGCGAACCGGATCAGGCAAGGCAGGTTTCTAATCGATGGGCAGGAATACCACGTGCCACGCAATTGGCTGGGCAAACACGCCCTGCATGGCGGCGAGGTTGGTGCTGGCGAGAAGATCTGGAGCATCGAGGAATTGACCAAGAGCAGCGTCACGATGCGTCTCGATCTTGCAGATGGCGATATGGGGTTTCCCGGTCATCTGATCGTTCGCGTCGAGATACGCCTTACCGAAGATAGCAGTCTCAGCTTCGACATCCGTGCCACGACAACCGCCGCTACTCCATGTTCCTTTGCGCATCATGGGTATTTCAACCTCGATGGCGGCCCCGACATTACCCGTCACGATTTGCGAATTGATGCGGAAGCCTACCTGCCTGTCGACGCCGACTTAATCCCAACCGGCGAGATCCGACCCGTGGAGGGCACGAAATTCGATTTCCGCGCCCGATCGGAAATCGGCAGGCGCGGCTTGGATCACAATTTCTGCCTGTCTGATACGCGGAAGCCCCTGCGGCCGGTCGCGCGGCTACGCAGCACAGAAAGCGATCTTTCGATGTCGGTCGAAACGACGGAGACCGGCCTCCAGGTTTATGACTCCGCCTATATCCCCGAGGCGGGTCTCGTTGGTCTGGATGGCAAGAGATACAAGCCTTTTGCCGGGGTCGCACTGGAAACCCAGGCTTGGCCAGACGCTCCCAACAGGCCGGAATTTCCCAAAGCGGTGCTCCTGCCTGAAAACGAATACCGCCATCAGGTGCGCTACGCTTTTAATTCCGGCGTGCCGCAATGAAGAAGCCAAGGTAGCCGTTTTTCGAAATGTCGATTGTCTGCGCTGCAGGCGACATCATCGCCGCCTCTCCTCACGTCCGACAAGGGATTTGCACGACCGAGAAGACACCCATGCTGAGCACTTTTCTCGAAAGCAGACATCCGTACACGTCGCAGCGAATGACGGCTCCCCGCCATCTTTGACGGCCCGCGATCTCATGCAGCTGCAGAACGACCCGTCCCTGCGCGTTCCACTTGGGGCTTCGGACGGACGAGAAATGGTCATCGCCAGCAGACTTCTACGTCTGCCGGCTCCCCGGCCAGAGGCTGTCCAGCGCACGCAGTGGCGCGCTTGGGATCATGCACGATTTTCAATTGGCGTGCTGTGGCTATAGGGACGAAGCTGCAAGTGTCTCGAGCGCATGCTAAAGCGCGTAACTGTGTTTCCCGGGCTTGGAGCTTTGTATGAAATTCTGCCTTTCCTTGGCTCTTGTCTTGGGTGCAGCGCCTTGCATGGCGGAGAAAGTGGCAGGTGTCGCCTATCTTCAGGATACCTCCCTTCAGGAACGCCCTCTATCGCTCTCGATCTGGTATCCATCGGAGGAACCGGCGTCGGCCGAGATTGGCGGCAATC
>NZ_FOXV01000019.1 GCF_900115815.1 Roseivivax halotolerans
ATGACGGCAACGCGCCGCCCGTCGCGGTTGTTCAGGACACGATTCAGGAGCGTGGTCTTCCCTGCACCGAGAAAGCCGGAAAGGACGGTCACGGGAAGGCGGGTGTCGGTGTATGTCATGCGATACCTACTTGCTATGTTATATCGTTACGTTTATCGCAGGCAGTGTCGACCGCCAACCCCTCCAGTTGGCCTATCCGGCGGAATTCAGACAAAGGAGTATCCAATGACCAAACCCCGTCTCGCCGCGCTTGCCGCCAGTGCGGCCCTCATCAGTGCCGCCGCCTCGGCGCAGGAGGACAGTGCGACGCTCTGGCGCCTCTTCGTGGCCGATCACGAGAGCGGACAGATCACCGCGCTCGATCTGGACGCGCCGGAGAATCGCTGGAGCTTCGATGTCGGAGGTGCCTCGCGCCTTTACGCAACCGCCTCGGGCCAGGCCGTGCTGGCCGTCCAGTCGGACGACGACCGCGTCGCCTTCCTTGAAAGTGGCATCGCGCTTGAGGGTCACGGCGATCACCGCGATATCGAGATCTCGCAGCCTGCGCGGATCGACGGCGAATTGACCGGACCGCGTCCGTTCCACGTTGTCACGCATCACGGCACCAGCGCGATTAACTTCGACCGGGGCGGCTATGCGCTTTTCCTGAGCGAGGACGATATTCTGGCGGGTGAGTTCGACGGCGAGCGCTTCGAACAGGCGCGCGCACATCATGGCTTCTCGGTGCCACACCAGGGCGTCGTAGTCAGCTCCGTTGCCTCGGAGGAAGAAACCGAAGGCGACGCATTGCCCGGCCGTGTCGGCCTGCAGCTCTTCGATCCCGACGGCAGCCCGGCAAGCGAGATGCAGACCTGCACCGGCCTGCACGGCGAAGCCTTCTCGGGCAGCGTGATGCTGGCGGGATGCGAAGAAGGCACCGCGATGGTGCATGAGGACGGCGGCGAGCTGGCGCTCGGCCTGCTGCCCTACCCTGACGATTTTCCAGAGAACAAGACCGGCACGCTCCTGGGCGGATCGGCGGTGCAGATCTTTGTCGGGGACTACGGCGACAACGACCTCGTGGTGATCGACCCCGCGACCGAGCCCTATTTCAGCCGCGTGGAATTCCCGTTCCGCCACGTCGACTTCGTGCTCGATCCGGCCAAGCCGCAATACGCCTATGTCCTGACCGAGGACGGCACCCTGCATCGGCTCAACATCCTCAGCCGCGAGCGCACGTCACAATCCTCCGTCACCGCGCCCTATTCCATGGACGGGCACTGGCGTGACCCGCGCCCCCGGCTTGCCGTTGCTGGCGACGAGATCGTGCTGACCGATCCAAAGGAAAGCCTCGTGCGCGTCATCGACAGCGAGAGCCTCGAAGAGCTGCGCAGCATCGAGGTCGATGGCACACCGTACAATGTCCTCGCCATCGGCGGCAGCGGCCTCGTTCACTGATCTGAAAAAGCCCGGTGTCGATTGCGTCGCTGGGCTTTGATTTGCATGTTAGACCCCTTGGCGCGCGCGACCCTCGGGCGCGTCAATGGCAACGAAGCGGAGCTTCTGTCGGGCTTTCCGCATCCCCGGTGCAGCCCGCCCCCGCAACCGTCGCGCTATCTCGCTTTACCAGGATTTGTGCGACGTTAATGCACTTTTGGCTAAAACACGTTGGGTATATTGCTAACGCCATGCTTCGCCGAGCCGCCCGCACGTTCACAGCCCTTCTCGCCGCGTGTCTCTTCGCGGTGCTGAGTGCCGTGTCCGCGCATCAGATGGCACCGGACCGCGAAGCGATGGAACGCCAGGCCGCCCTCTTGGCGATGGGTGAGACGCTCGATGCGCTTTGCGGTCTCTCCGATGACGGAGCTGAGCATCACTGTCCATTCTGTCACAAGCTGCCCGACGCGCCCCGGATCACGGCCCCTGACAACGCGGCCCGTATCACCCGGGTCATTGCCCATCATCTGGGACAAGACCTTGTCGTCGGGCCGCAGGATATCCGGGCCCATGCCGCTCCCCGCGCACCGCCGCGCAGCGTCTGATCTCTGACAGCTTCCTCCGCTTCGCATTGGCCGGAGCGGAATTTTTCCGGGACGCCGCTTGTCGCGCGCGTGCCCCTTCCGACTGGAGACAGACATATGTTCATCAAGACCACCCTGACCGCTGCGGCGGCACTCTTTGCGCTGTCCGGCGCTGCGTTCGCCCATGCCACTCTCGAGCAGACAGAGGCCGCGATTGGAGCCACCACCAAGGTTACCCTGCGCGTGCCGCATGGTTGTAGCGGCGAAGCCACCAACGCCGTGCGGATAGAGATTCCCGAGGGCTTCTATGCCGTGAAGCCCATGCCGAAGGCAGGCTGGGAGGTGTCGACCGAAAGCGGAGCATACGAGACGCCGTACAACAATCACGGCCGGGAGATGACCGAGGGCGTGCGCGCGGTGACCTGGTCCGGCGGCGATCTGCCCGACGACTTCTACGACGAGTTCACCATTCGCGGTGCTGTCGGCCCGCAACTTGCCGCCGGCGAGGCGCTGTACTTCCCGGCGGTCCAGACCTGCGCCAATGTCACAGCGGATTGGACCGATACCAGCGGATCGCGTGACGTGCCGAACCCCGCGCCGTCGCTGATGCTCGTCTCGACCGACGGCGGCCACGGACATGGTCACGCGCACGGCCACGGCGATGCCGCAATGCAGGCGGACACGACCGTGACGCTGGGCGATCTCGAAATCGCGGCTCCGTTCGCGCGAGCCACGCTGCCCAACCAGCCGGTCGCGGGCGGCTTCATGACCGTCACCAATACTGGCGAGACGGACGATACGCTCATCTCGGCCAGTTCCGCGGCCGCGGGCCGGATGGAAGTCCACGAGATGGCGATGGACGGCGATGTCATGCGCATGCGCGAGTTGGAGGACGGCCTTCCCATCCCCGCCGGCGAGACCGTCACATTGGAGCCCGGCGGCTACCACGTCATGTTCATGGATCTCTCCGCGCCGTTATCAGAAGGAGACAGTGCCGAGGTCACGTTGACCTTCGAGAAGGCCGGCGAGGTGACGGTCACCATGCCGATCGTTACGCGGGATGCCGGCGGCGCCGCGCATGATCACGGAGGGCATTGATGAGCCCCTTGCGCAAGATCGCGCTCGCGGCATGGGGAGGGTTGGCTTTGCTGGCCCTTTCCGCCGGGAGCTGGTTCTACATGCTCGAGCCGCGTCTCAACCAAAGCGTCGCCGACACGCTGGGTCACGGCGACTATGCGCTTGTCACGAGCGATGGTGGCACCTTCACCGAGGAGACGCTCGACGGCGCGCCCTCTGCGGTGTTCTTCGGCTTTGCCCATTGTCCTGAGGTCTGTCCCACGACACTCGGCGATATCGGCATCTGGCAGGACATGCTGGCCGAGGACGGCCTCGGCCCGATCCGAGCCTTCTTCGTCACGGTAGACCCCGAGCGGGACACGCCAGAGATGCTCGGCGACTACGTGTCCTGGACCAAGGGCGTGACCGGTGTCTCCGGCTCCCGAGAGGAGATCGACAAGGCCATCCGCGCGTTCCGCGTCTACGCGCAGAGGGTTCCGCTGAAGGACGGTGGCTACACGATGGATCACTCGGCGATGGTGCTGCTCTTCGATGAGGACGGCAGCTTTTTCCAGCCGATCAGCTACCAGGAAGATCCCGAGCGCGCGGTCGGCAAGATCCGAAGCCTTCTCGCGGGCTGAGACCGGAGATCGACTGCCGAGGACCGCGCGCCAAGGTCGCAGAAAGAAAACAGGCCCGGCGAGACATCGCCGGGCCGTATTCATTTCAGAAAGGTCCGCCGACCGAAATCCGATCAGCTCGTTTCTTCGTCGTGGTCATGGTCGTGATCGCCATGCTCCACCTCGACCTCGATCTCCATCTCTCCCAGACCGTCGAATGTCAGGTGCGCGTGGAAGTGGTCTCCGCCTTCGAAGGCTTCCTGGACGTTATGGAAGACGACGTGAACGCCGCTCGGCTGCATGGTCAGCACCTGGCCCGGCGCGATCTCGAGCGCGCTGACCTCGCGGACGGACATGGTGCCGCTGTCGCTCACGGAAGGTGCCTGGAAGATGCCGCTATCTGCGAAATCGACCGACGCGCCGGTCAGCGTGACAGCGGTGTCGGTGGTGTTCTCGATGGTCATGAAAACATCCATCGAATGGGCGGAGGCGCTCACTTCGACGGTATGGGCGTGGCTGACCACGATACCGTTCGCTTCGAAGGTAAGCGCCTTCCCGAGGCCCTACGCGGCGAGGCTTGACGGGTCCCGGAACTGCCAGGGCATGAGCGCTTCGATGCGGCTTTTGGGGTGGCCGTCGAGAAGCGACCGCAGGGTCTGGGCGATGTAGTCGACGGGGTTCACGTCGCTCATCTTGCAGGTGGCGATCAGCGAGGCGAGCATTGCCCAATTCTCGGCGCCGACCTCGTGCCCGGCGAACAGCGCATTCTTCCTCGTAAGAGCAATGCGACGGATCTGGTTCTCGACCGGGTTGGTATCGAGCTCGAGCTGGCCGTCCTCGAGGAAGCGGATCAGGCCGGGCCAGAGGCCGAGAGTATAGCGGATGTCCTCGGCGAGCTTCGAGGAGCGGGGAATGCGCGAGAGCTGTGCCTCGAGCCAGGGGCGCAAGGCGGCGATGATGGGGGCAGCGTGCTCCCTCCGCGCGGCCAACCGGGTTGCGGGCGGCTGGCCCCGAACCGCCTTCTCGACGGCATAGAGGTCGGCGATCCGGTGCAGGATCTGCTCCGCGATGGGCGAGCCATCGGTCTCCAGCCGCTTCACGAAGCGCCGCCGGACATGGGTCCAGCAATGCACCAGTTGCCAGGCCCCCTCGGGCCGTTCGACGGCCGTGAGCTTGTCATAGGCACTGTAGCCGTCGCACTGGACGAAGCGGCCGCGATAGCCTTCCAGGAAGCGCAGGGCGTGCGCGGCGCCACGCCCGGGCGCGTAGTGGACCATCACGACCGGTGGTCCGGTGCCGCCATGGCCCCGGTCATCGGCGACCACCGACCAGAAGTATCCGGTCTTCGTGCGCTTGCGCCCCGGCGACAGGACCGGCGCCCGGGTCTCGTCCATGAAGACCCGGTCGGCGGCCTTCAGATTCTCGCGCATCTGCGCCACGATGGGCCGCAGGTGGAAGCAGGCCCGGCCGACCCAGCTGCCCAGGGTGGCACGGTCGAGGGCGAGCCCCTGACGGGCGTAGATCTCGGCCTGGCGGTAGAATGGCAGGTGGTCTCCGAACTTCGAGACGATGACCTGCGCGATCAAGGCCTCGGTCGGCAGGCCGCCGGGCACCACGTGCTCGGGGGCATACGCCTGGACGACGGCTCCCGAGCAGCGGCGGCAGGCATAGCGGGGACGGCGCGTCACCAGCACCCGGAACTGGGCGGGGACGATGTCGAGGCGCTCGGAGGTGTCCTCGCCGATCCTCGTCATCTCGCCGCAGCCGCAGGGACAAAGGGTGCTCTCCGGGGCGATCACGCGCTCGATCCGGGGCAGATGCTTCGGCAGGTGACCCCGGTTCCGGGCCGGTGCGCGCGGGCCGGTGGCGCCGTCCCCCTTCAGCGCGCGCCTGGCCCGCTCCTGCGCGGCCTCCAGCACGCCCTGGGCGAGCTCGACATCCTCGAGCGGCAGGTTGAACTGCTCCGGGTCGAGCTTCTCGGAGCGCGCCGCGAACTTCTCCCGCTGCAACTCGCCGACAATGCTCTCCAGCCGCCGTTGCGCCTCCACCGCCTCCTCGAGGGCGGCTTCCGTCTCGGCGAGACGCGCCTTCAGCGAGGCGTTCTCTTCGGAGAGGGCGGTGTCGGTCATGCGGCGGATCATGCACAACCCCTCCGGCCCTGCCACCGCCGAAGCCCCGTCGAGTCACTACGTCGCAGTCAGCCCGCCAGCTCCGGACGCCGGGCGGCCTCGGGGCGGACCAGGCGCCAGTCGACCCCCTCGAACAGCGCCGCGAACTGGGCGGGCGACATCCGGATCACCCCGTCCCGGACCTGCGGCCAGACGAACTTGGCGCCTTCGAGGCGCTTGTGGACCAGCACCATGCCGGTCTGGTCCCAGATCAGCACTTTGATCCGGTCCGCCCGCTTGGCGCGGAACACGAAGGCGGCGCCACTGAAGGGATCGAGCCCCATCACCTCCTGGACGGCCAGGGCGAGACCATCGATCCCCTTGCGGAAGTCGACCGGTCTGGTTGCCACGTAGATCCGCAACTGCCCGTGCGGCGAGATCATCGCGCCCCCGCCCGGATGGCGCGGATCACCCGCGTCAGCTGCTCCTCGTCGATGTCAGCCTCAACGAGCAGGGTGACGTCCGACAGGGTCAGCTCGATCCGTCTTGCCGGGGAAGGCGCGGAGGGCTTGCCCGGCTTCTCCGGTGGTGTCTCGACCACCAGGGCGGCGAAGGTCGGCTCCGACATCATCTCGTCCGGGACTGCGAGCTTCCCTGCCGCCAGCTTCTTGCGCCAGTCGTATACCTGCCAGCGCGTTACCCCGTGCCGACGGGCCACATCGACCACACGGGCACCGGGCCAGAGGCTCTCGGCGGCGATGCCGGCGCGTTCGGCCTCGCTGCGTTGCCGACGCCCGCTGCGCCCTTCGATAACCTCCATCCGGCCCGCGTAGCCGTTGGAGGAGCCGTCCAAACAGTCGTCCATTTTGCCGTCCAATCGCCTGTCTCAACAGCGACTGGTCTCTCACGGACCGGCGACTTCAGGCAGGGAGGGGATCGGCAAGGCGCCTACCTTCGAAGATATCGCCATCATGGTGCGCGGCGGCAGGCATGATGAATGCGGCCGATAGTGCGGCCGCGGTAATTGCACGGTGGAACATAGTGATCTCCTGTTCGGGGCCCTCCGCCCCGGTGGTTGGCTCAAGTCATGTCCGCTGACAGGTTTCCTGGCTCGCGGTGGACGATCCGACCCCCACCTTCCCAACCTGTCGGTCAGTGGCATTACGGAGATCGACATGCCGCTTACAGTTGCGGGGGCAGCGTCGGCCTCTCACCGACTTCCCTAATCTTCTCGAACGAACTCACCGTAGCAGGCCGCGCCTCGAACGCAATCCGGGCGGAATCATTGATCACCGATCGAACCAATGATTTGGGCACAAGGGAATGACTACTCCAACACTCTCGCTCGGCAACTCTTCCCCAAACCCAACGACTTGGAGAGCCGTTCATCTGGGTAGACGTCAGTTCAATTATCCAAGAAAAAGCCTTGTTCTCAAAAATTGGGGCGCTTGCTTGCCGGCGCAGCCAAAGTCGATTTACCCACCTTTTTGTTTTGGTGGCACTTTGGCTGATCTTCCCTTCCTTCGCGATGGGGCAAATTCCCAGCCTCGCAAACAAGCTCTATGCGCCAGGCTCAAGCGCTCACCGAACCAATTAGCGGTCGGAATAACCAGCATGTGACGCCAGCGCCGGATCGACAATCCGACGAATCCGTATAATTCACGCGTCGACATATTGACAGGATAAGGCTGCCACCCCCAATATGCAGTTGCTTTGGTTCCTGTGAGGCGACTCGCAGGCTAAGAGGGAAGCCGGTGAAGGTCCGGCACTGCCCCCGCAACTGTAAGCGGCGAGTTTCGGTCCGATCCACTGGTGCAACGCAGCATCGGGAAGGTGGGCGAGAGACGCTTGAGCCGCAAGTCAGGAGACCTGCCAGGGCAAGAACGACAACCGCGGCGGAGGGCCCGGGTGCGTAGATGGGCCGTTTGGCCCTGTCTTCGTGTCCCCTCTGCTCAGAGGCAACCAACTGGCAAGGGACAAAACCATGAGCATCACCGTCTATTCCAAGCCCGCCTGCGTGCAATGCACCGCGACCACGCGCGCCCTGTCCGCGCGAGGAATCGAGTATGATCTGATCGACCTGACCGAAGACAAGGCGGCCATGGATCTGGTCACCGAGCTCGGCTATCGGCAGGCGCCGGTCGTCGTCGCAGGTGACGAGCACTGGGCCGGGTTCCGGCCCGATATGATCAGCCGCCTGTCCTGAGGATATTGAGATGGGGGGGCTCGTTTATTTCTCCAGCGGTTCCGGCAACACCGCCCGCTTCGTGGAGCGTCTGGGCCTTCCTGCCACACGCCTGCCCCTAAAGGGCAATGCCGATGTGCCGGAGCTGGCTGAGCCCTTTGTGCTGATCTGCCCGACCTATGCCGATGGCGCCGGCCGGTCCGCGGTGGCAAAGCCGGTGATCCGCTTCCTGAATGTCGAGGCAAACCGCAGCCTGCTGTGCGGCGTGATCGCCAGCGGCAATCGGAATTTCGGACAAACCTTCGCGATGGCCGGACAGGTCATCGCGCGGAAATGTAACGTGCCCTTGCTCTATCGTTTCGAGCTGGCCGGCACAGAAACCGACATCGCCCGCGTCCACGACGGGCTGCAAACCTTTTGGGGATCCCGATGCTTGACGCCAGCCTAACTCAAGGCCTCGATTATCACGCGCTGAACGCGATGTTGAACCTCTATGACACCGAGGGCAACATCCAGTTCGAGGCCGACCGAATGGCGGCACGGCAGTACTTCCTCCAACACGTCAATCAGAACACCGTTTTCTTCCATTCTTTGGAGGAGAAACTGGGCTACCTCGTAGAAGAGGGTTACTACGAGACACAGGTTCTTGAGCAGTATTCCAAAGCCTTCCATCGCAAGATCTGGGACGCGGCCTTTGCCAAGAAATTCCGCTTCCCGACCTTTCTCGGCGCTTTCAAATACTACACCTCCTACACGCTGAAAACGCGGGACGGGAAGCGTTTCCTCGAACGCTACGAGGATCGGGTGGTGATGAACGCTCTGGCGCTTGCGCGGGGCGACGAAAAGCTCGCCATGCAGTTTATGGAAGAGATTCTGTCAGGCCGCTTCCAGCCCGCCACACCGACTTTCCTGAATGCGGGCAAGAAGGCTCGGGGCGAGTTTGTGTCCTGCTTCCTGCTGCGGCTGGAAGACAACATGGAAAGCATAGGACGCGGTATCAACTCGGCCCTCCAACTGTCGAAACGCGGTGGCGGTGTGGCCTTGATGCTGACCAATATCCGCGAACATGGCGCGCCGATCAAAGGCATCGAGAACCAGTCCTCGGGTATCATTCCAGTAATGAAACTACTTGAGGACAGCTTTTCCTATGCCAACCAGCTCGGGGCGCGTCAGGGAGCGGGCGCGGTCTATCTGAACGCGCATCATCCCGACATCCTGCGGTTTCTCGACACCAAGCGAGAGAACGCAGACGAAAAGATCCGCATCAAGACCCTGAGCCTCGGGGTGGTGATCCCGGACGTGACTTTCGAGCTGGCGAAGCGGAACGAGGACATGTACCTCTTCTCGCCGCACGATGTGGAGAAGGTGTATGGCTGCGCCTTCTCCGAGATCTCGGTTACAGACAAATACGCCGAGATGGTCGACAACTCCAAAATCCGCAAGAAGAAGATCAACGCGCGCGCCTTCTTCCAGACCTTGGCTGAAATCCAGTTCGAGTCTGGCTATCCCTACATCATGTTCGAAGACACGGTGAATCGCGCGAACCCGATCGCGGGCCGGATCACCATGTCGAACCTCTGCTCCGAGATCCTACAGGTGAACGAGCCGTCTGAGTTCAACGACGATTTGTCCTACGCACAGATGGGGACCGACATTTCCTGCAACCTCGGGTCTATGAATATTGCCCGGGCCATGGACGGCGGCGATCTCGCGACCTCAGTTGGAACGGCGATCCGAGCACTAAACGCGGTGTCGGAGATGTCGACGATTGAAAGCGTGCCGTCCATTCGCAAGGGCAACGATGAGAGCCACGCCATCGGGTTGGGACAGATGAATCTACATGGTTTCCTCGCACGCGAACACATCCACTACGGCAGCGAGGAAGGGATCGAGTTTACCAGCGTTTATTTCGCCGCCGTTCTATTCCATGCGTTGGCCACCTCCTGCAGGTTGGCACAGGAAAAGGGACAGACCTTCAAGGACTTCGAGGCGTCTGCCTACGCGGATGGCCGTTTCTTCGACAAATACATTGACCGAAGCTGGCGACCCGAGCTGCCGGAGGTCAAGGCGCTCTTCAAACGGTTCGGTATCGACCTTCCGACCAGGAAGGACTGGGCCGCCCTCAAGAATGAGGTGATGCAGCACGGCCTCTACAACCGCAACTTGCAGGCAGTGCCGCCGACCGGATCGATCAGCTACATCAATTACGCGACCTCTTCGATCCATCCGATTACCTCGAAGATCGAGATCAGGAAGGAAGGCAAGATCGGACGCGTCTACTACCCGGCGCCCTACATGACTGGAAAGAACTTGGAGTTCTATCGCGACGCCTATGAAATCGGGCCGGAGGCGATCATCGACACCTATGCAGCAGCGACTGAACACGTGGATCAGGGCCTTTCGCTGACGTTGTTCTTCCCCGCCGAGGCCTCGACGCGAGATATCAACCGCGCCCAGATCTACGCATGGAAGAAGGGCATCAAGACAATCTACTACATCCGCCTGCGCCAAGCCGCGCTGGAGGGCACTGAAGTCGAGGGCTGCGTATCCTGCACGCTGTAGTCGAGGAGGCCAGCCCCCTCACCTCCAGAGTTTTTCCGACAAGATGAAGAGGCGCGCCGCGCCCGGAGCAAACCGATGAAAGACATACATCACACACGCGCCGTTCCTCGAGCCATCAACTGGAACAGGCTGCAGGACGACAACGACCTGGAGATTTGGAACCGCCTGACCGTCAACTTCTGGCTGCCCGAGAAGGTACCGCTGTCCAACGACATCCAGAGCTGGTCGCAGCTGACCGAGGATGAGCAGACGCTGACGATCCGCGTATTCACAGGGCTGACATTGTTGGACACGATCCAGAACACTGTGGGCGCGCCTGCCCTGATGCCGGACGCCCAGACCCCGCACGAAGAGGCAGTGTTGACCAACATCGCCTTTATGGAGGCTGTCCATGCGCGGTCATATTCTTCGGTCTTCTCCACGCTCTGCCAGACTTCGCAAGTTGACGAGGCTTTCCGCTGGTCGGCTGAAAACGAACACCTTCAGGCTAAGTCCCGGCTGATCCTCGAAGAATACGACGCGACTTCGAACCCGCTGCGCAAGAAAATCGCAAGCGTCTTCCTGGAGTCGTTCCTGTTCTATTCGGGATTCTACCTGCCGATGCACTGGTCCAGTCGCGCACGGCTGACCAACACCGCTGACTTGATCCGATTGATTATCCGGGACGAGGCGATTCACGGCTACTACATCGGATACAAGTTTCAGCGGTCATTGGAGCGTTTGCCCGAAGCTGAGCGCGCTGAGCTCAAGGACTTTGCCTTCGGGCTGATCTTCGATCTATACGATATCGAGGCGCGGTATACGGAACAGCTCTACGATCCGCTTGGTCTGACCGAGGACGTGAAGGCCTTCCTCCACTACAATGCGAACAAGGCTCTACAGAATCTCGGTTTCGAAGCGCTTTTTCCCGAAGAGGCCTGCCGGGTAAACCCCGCAATCATGGCAGCGCTCTCTCCCGGTTCGGACGAGAACCACGACTTCTTCTCGGGTTCCGGGTCGAGCTACGTCATAGGCAAAACAGTCGCCACCGAGGATGACGACTGGGATTTCTAAGGACGTTTTCTCACCTCAGTCCGGATAGCCGTCATTCGTTGAACCAGCAGCGAATGACGGCTTCCCGCCCTCTCTACCGCCTTTCTTCGCGGGTGCAGGGAAATCTGAGCAGGTGCGGCGAACGGCGGGAAGGTCCGCACAGCGGACCTTGGCCCACAACGCAGCGAACACCCGCTCCCCGCCCTCCCCGACATGGTTGCTTATCTACGAGCCCTCGCTAATATGACTAAGTCATACCCCGGAGCGAAGCATGACTGTCAAGACAACCCTCAGCTTCACCGACCGCCACCATCGGTTCCTGACCGACAAGGTGGGCCAAGGCGTCTTTGCCTCGCAAAGCGCGGCTGTGGCAGCGGCTCTGGAGCAGATGATGCGCGATGAAGAGGAACGCGAGTTGGCCCTTGGCGCGATGGCCGAAGAAATCCGGGCGCGGCTCGACACGCCGCGCGCCGATTATGTCTTGGCCGAGGACGCGTTTGCCGCTGCCCGGGCCCGGTTGCAGGCCGCGCGCTAGGCGTGAGCTATCGCATACGGTTCCATCCGGCGGTCGCGGATAATCTCGACGCCATCACGCGCTGGCTGATCGACTATGCCGGCCCGCAGTCCGCCGCGCGCCGACTGGACGAAGTCGAAGCGACCATCTCCAGCCTCGCGGACCTGCCGCACAAGGGCAGCCGCCGGGACGAGATCGCCCCCGGGCTGCGCGCCATTCCTGCAGGACGCAAGGCCGTGACTGCCTTCAGCGTCGACGATGATGCGCGCGAGGTTCATATCCACGCCGTGACCTATGCCGGGGCCGACTGGATCAGGCGCAGCAAAGCGCGCGGGAGGTAGAGCACAACTCGGGCAGCCAACGAAACTCGTGCCTCCAAGCAGTCCAGCGCCTCCATCCAATCCGGCTTCCGAAATCAGATAGGGATTTCGCGATCTTGGAACCCTATTCGAGTTCAGAGAGTTCTTCGATCAGCTTGGCGGGCGCCACATCCAGATGCGTCGCGAGCCGCTGTAGGGTTTGCAAGGTGACGTTCTGTTGGCCGCGTTCCATCGCGCTGACATGGGCACGATCGACTTCCATCGCCGCCGCCAGAGCGGCCTGCGTCAGCCCGCAGGCTTGGCGGTAGTGCTTGAGATTCCTTGCAAAAACAACGCGGATGTCCATCCGCAGCTAGAAAGCCTATCGCGTATTTTGGTGCGACGTATTATAATACTCATCTGCACTCTGACTGACCGCGATCCGTTCTTGCACAGGCAATCCGATGTGCTTTTATGGACTATAGCGCCAAACGGCGAGGGGGAATCATGTCTGCCACCGGCACCACGCCGATCTCTGATCTCGCACCGCAAGGCGATGATCTGACCGACTATGACCACGCACACATGACGCTTTACTTGCGCCTGTTCGACGCCGCTGAAAGCGGTGCAAGCCTGCAGGAAATTAGCCAGATCCTGTTCGGCATCGATGCGGACAAGGAACCGGAGCGTGCCCGAAAAATCTATGACAGCCACCTCGCCCGTGCGCGTTGGATGACCGAACACGGTTATCGCAAACTGCTTGAGGCCGGTAACGGCTGAACTTCGCGCAATTCGGCCCAGATCGGCAAGCACTCGCGCAGGTTGCACAAGTTCGCCATTGGTATCGTCGTTTTCTTGCGCCTCCCCGCTATACTCTTTTCCCATCGAAAACAGTTACGCGGAGCTTCGCCATGACCAGGGCTTGGCAAGACGAAGCGGCGTATCGGCATTTCGACAGCCTCGACCTGTCCGGGCTGGCTTGGGAATGCCTGCGCCGCAATTCAGACTATCGCGCAACCTACCCGCAGATGCGGGATGGATTGAGATCACCGGCTGCATGGGGGTTACGATTTTCCGGTTGATCCGGACATCGACGCACCCAAAGCGCCCGTTTTCTGGACGCCTTCAATCGCCCCGGCAGCGGTCGGGTATGCTGCGCCGGTCCCTGGCGGCGACACCGCCGCGCCGCACATCGATGCAGATGATCTGACCGTCATGGGAACGCGGGATGGCTTAATGCATGTGCGCCTCGCAACAGGCGCGTTGCTCGTGCTGGATGCCAAGAACCTGCACCTGCCCCTCGGCATCCTGGTACCGCTGGACGAGCATTGGACGGCACGGATCAATTCGCTCGAGACGCTCCGCGTGCAATTGCTTCATCACAAACGATCCTCTCCGCCCCTGACACCGCAGCAGCGACGACGCATCCAGCTTGCACTGCGCACGCTTGATGCGCGCCGACACAGCGCGAGCTACCAGACGATCGCACGGCATTTGTTCGGGGCGGAGGCTGTGTCTCGCGAGCATTGGAAGACCAGCTTCCTGAAAGCCCAGATCACCCGACTGTCGGCCCATGGAATGCATCTGACCACCAAAGGCTATCGCTTTCTCCTTCTCGGCAAAGGACCAACGGGGCGCTGCAAGCCACGCAAGTGATCACCGCGCAGTCCCGGAATATCGAACCCCCATCAGCCTCTGATCCTGTTGGCCTTTGGGGGTGACGTTTTTGCGCCGCGATCTTCGTCATCCCTCCCCACGACACTCTTCCGTTTTGATGACCTCCGACAGCCCGCGACGCGCCGTCGCGCGGCCTAGCCACCGGAGATGCTCAAATGCCCGACCCAAACGAAGGACTCCCGCCCCGCTACCTCAGAACCCCGGAAGCCGCCCGATTTCTCGGCCTGTCTGGCCGTACGCTGGAAAAACACCGCACATACGGGACCGGCCCGCGCTATTCGAAAATCGGCGGGCGCGTCGTCTATGCGGTCGACGATCTGCAGGCCTGGGTCACGAGGGGCGAGAAGACCTCGACCTCGGACGAGACCGAAGATCGCGTTCTGCCTGCCAAACGCCATGCCGCCGTTTCGCCGGCCTATCTGCGGCGGGGGCGCTGAGCCGATGCAGACATTTGTCCACCTCGCCTGGATCGAAGGGCGTATCGAGCGCTGGATCCGTTTCGGTCGGAAGGCCGAGGAAACCATCCTGACGCACACGGAAAAGCGCGTGGCCTTCGCCCCCGGCGCAATCTTCGCGCTCGTCCGCTGGTCGTCGAACGACCACGGCACCGTTGAAAGCCGGATCGACATTCTGCGCGCCGTCGATGCAGGCGAGCCCTGCTCCACGGTGCCCTGCGTTACGCCCGGTGGCGAGATTTTGCTGCGCCTCTCCGGCTGGCCCAAGGTCGAGGCTGCGCTTCGGTCCATCGACATCGTGGAAAGCTATGGCATCGCGCCCGAAGATGTCTGCCCCGACCATTGGCGGCACGTTCACAACCGCCTGACCGCTGCATTGGAGCCCCGGCCCTACACCCCTGCCCGGCATGCCGCCTGGCTCAAGCGTCGCATGGTGACGACATGAGCGCGGCGGCCCCTCCCCTCCTCGCGGCCGGTTTGTCCCTCGGTTTGCTCTCAGTCGCACAGATCGACCGCACACCGCGTCTGATCTGGAATGCCTCAGCAAGCGTGCCGGTCGGACTTTACGTTGTTCGAGCGTCACATGCGCCATCGCTGGGCGAACTCGTTGCCGTGCGCCTGCCGGAAGACCTGTCATCCTGGGTAGTTGAGCACGGCTATGTCGGTGCGGATACCTTGCTGTTGAAACACATCGCGGCCATCTCGGGCATGACGGTTTGTCGGAACAATCTCGAGATCACCATCGACGGCAGAGTAGTTGCCGATGCAGCATCCGCTGACCAACAGAGCCGCCCACTTCCCCGTTGGACAGGATGTGTCAAGCTAGAGTCGGGCGAGGTTTTTCTGCTCATCGCCGGTGTCGCAGACAGCCTCGATGGGCGGTATTTCGGCCCGTTGTCAGCGGACACAATCGTCGGTCACGCCATCCCTCTTTGGACATATGGAGGGGCTGAAGATGCGTAGTCTTGAACGCGGCCACAGCCGTCGGAACGCGACCGTTACTACGGCGCTTGTACTGATCCTCTGCATGCCGATCACCGTGGCACCGTCCGCCGTGATCGCTCAGGACCGCAGTGATCCAGCATCTGTTCAGCAACCCATCGACATCCATATCGCAGAAGCCGCGCGCAGGTTCGGCATCCCGAAGCCCTGGATCCGTGCCGTCATGGAAGTCGAGAGTGCGGGCAATCCGCGCGCGGTGAGCCACGCGGGCGCCATGGGACTCATGCAGATCATGCCCGGCACCTGGGCCGAATTGCGCGCAGCCCACCGGCTTGGCGATGACCCCTTCGATCCACGCGACAACATTCTGGCCGGTGCCGCCTATCTACGACAGATGTACGACCGGTTCGGGTCGCCCGGATTTCTAGCGGCCTACAATGCCGGGCCTGCGCGCTACCAAGAGCACCTTGATACCGGTCGTGCCTTGCCGCGTGAAACCCGCAATTACCTTGCCATCCTCGCGCCAGTCATCGCCGATGGAACCGACGTCGCGCGGGCAGTCAGCCGCCCGCACAGGACACAGGACTGGCGCGCTGCCCCGCTGTTCGCGGCAACGGCTGAGGCGGGTTACCCCCCCGGCGATGAAACCCAACAGATTGCATCTGACGTGTCTCAGAACGGCATCTTCGTGCCTCTCAGCCTAGGACGAACGCCATGATCCGCGAAATCGCACCATGGCGAGGTCTGGAAAGCCCGGTCGCAGGAATGGGCCGGAGAAGGTCGACGCGCAGGGTCTCAACAGAAAGAGGGCCTCGTAATCGGGCCAGTGCCTCGTTCCGCTCGAATCGAGAGTGGCTTCGGGCGACTGATTCAGACGCAATGGGCTTCGAGACAACATCGAAGCGAAAGGAGTCTGATCCCATGAACCCCATCCCCACGACCTACGCCGGACTGGATGTCTCGCTCGACGACACGCATATCTGCATCGTCGACGAGCACGGTGCCCTCCTGTCGGAAACCCGCGTTCCGACCGATCCGGAGGCCGTCCATAACGCGCTCAAAGGCGCACCCGGTCAGCTGAAGCGCATCGGCCTGGAGGCGTCGTCCTTGAGCCTCTGGCTGCAGTCCGAACTGTCGGCCGCGGGCCATCCGGCGATCATCATCGAAGCGCGACATGCGCATGCCACGATGCAGGCGCAACGCAACAAGACCGACCGCAACGATGCCCGCGCGCTCGCCCAGATCATGCGCACCGGATGGTTCCGCGCGGTACACGCGAAGAGACCGGAGAGCCGCCGCCTGCGCATGCTTCTCGCCAACCGGCGGCTGCTGAAACGCAAGCTGATCGACATGGAGAACCACATTCGCGGCACCCTGCGACCGCTTGGCCTGCTCGTCGGCCAAGTGTCGCGCGGCCGTTTCGAGGTGCGCGTACGGGAGCTGATCTGCGACGCGCCCGCGGACATCACGGCGTTCCTCGAGACCCTGCTGGTGGTGCGCGGGCGGCTGCTCGACGGCTACGGCGAGCTGCATCGCCTCGTGCTCGCCATCGTGCGGACCGACCCGCTCTGCCGCCGCTTCATGACCGTGCCCGGCGTCGGGCCGATCGCCGCGCTGTCCTTCCGCGCCGCGATCGACGATCCGCACCGCTTCCGCCGCACGCGGGACGTCGCGGCCTATCTCGGCCTGACGCCGCGACGCTGGCAGTCGGGCAGCATCGACCGCACGGGCAGCATCTCCAAACACGGCGACCGGGAGGTGCGCACGGCGCTCTGCGAAGCCGCGGCGGGCCTGCTGCTGAGAACGCGCAAATGGACCGCGATCCGGGCCTGGGGCCTGCGGCTCGCCAAGCGCACCAGCATGCTCAACGCAATCACCGCGGTGGCCCGCAAGTACGCCGTCATCCTGCTGAAGATGTGGCGCGACAGCGCGGCCTACCGACCGGGGCTCGGCGCGAAAGTGACCGAGAAAATGCGGCTTCCCGGACCGCAAACGGCCTGACCGGCACCCGACGGAAAGCAGGGAAACGACAAGGAGACCGACCGACTTGCCCCACCGATCCGACATCAGGTTCTCGGGATCCGCGCGCGCGGAGGGTGCTGCGAGCTGCAGTGCCGGGACCGGGTCTGTCCGCTATCTCGCCTGCGCCGGCCCAGTTCGGTCGAGCGCGCATGAAGCGCCTGGACGGCCCGGTCCGCGATCAGTTCGAAAGCGTGGACCGGCTTCGCAGCACCGCGAAGGCCGAGTCCGTAGGAGCGCAGGGATCGTCTTGCTGTGCGAATGCCGGCAAAGCGCGTATGATGGAAAGAGCATCGCAGGATCGCGGGCAGGATCGAGCTATGGCGTGCCTCTGCGCCGGTTTGAAAAGTGCTTGAATCCCAATGCGTTGAACACCCGATTAGGAGCGCGAGATAAAAGAGGTGCCGCAAGCGGACCTCAAGCTGTTGTTTCTCTGCGAGGATTTGCGCGGCACATCCAAGCTGCATGCCGCAGGACTTCAACTAGAGATATGATTTATAGACCCTTTTCATGCGGCAGCTGGTCCTACGCACGAGTGCGGCCATGACCCGGCGCGACAATGACCTGCGCATCCGCCCCGGGCGTATCCGCGACGGCGGCAAGACCTCGAAGCAACCCACACGCTTCGTCAACGAGGTGATGCGTGCCGCGCGGAAATCCGGACATACCGGCTATCGTATCGGCGCGGGCAGCACGCGTTCCGGCAACACCTCTTTCGGGCGCGGACGGTTTGCCCGAACCGCCAAAGGTCTGACCCGCACCTCTCGGCGCGTCGTCGTGAAGGCTCGCATCGTACGGCACCAGGGCAAGCGCTTTCGCTCCGCGCCCATGGCCAAGCATCTCGGCTACCTGCAGCGCGATGGCGTCGGTCAGGACGGGCGCGACGCCGACTTGTTCGGGCCTGAACGCGATGACCTCAACCGGGGCGGATTTGCGGCGCGCTGCGAAGACGACCGGCATCATTTCCGGTTTATCATCTCGCCGGAGGACGCGGGCGATCTCGAGGATCTGCGCGCCTTCACCCGGGATCTGATGGCCCGTGCCGAACGGGATCTCGGCACAACACTCGACTGGGTCGCGGTCGATCACTGGAACACCGACAATCCGCATGTCCACATTCTGGTGCGCGGCAAAGCTGACGATGGCCGCGATCTCGTCATCTCGCGTGACTACATCAGCCGGGGGCTCCGGGCGCGCGCAGAAGACCTCGTGCAACTGGAATTGGGACCCCGCAGCGAGCGCGAGATTTCCCAAGCGCTCGAAACGCAGGTCACGGCGGAGCGCTGGACCGATCTCGACCGCGGCCTGCGATCCCTGGCGGACGATCACGCCGGCATCGCCGACCTGCGGCGCAGAACGCCGGAATCCCGCGATCCAGAGCTCCGCCGCTTGATGATCGGGCGTGCCCAGGCACTGGAGAGGCTCGGGCTGGCCGAACAAATCGCCCCTGCCGTCTGGGAGTTGAAACCGAATGCCGAAGACACTTTGCGCGAGCTCGGGATGCGCGGCGACATCATCAAGAGGATGCACCGAGCCATGGGTGCCAAGCGCCACCGCGCGGCGGGGGATTTCGCCATCGAAGGCACGCCCACCGCGCCGATCCTCGGGCGGCTCATGGAACGCGGCTTTCATGACGACCACGCCGGGACCGGCTACGCGATCATCGACGGCGTTGATGGTCGCGTTCATCACCTGCGCTTCCGGGATCTCGATGCGACCGGCGACACGCCGCAAGGTGGCATTGTCGAAACCCGCCTCTGGACAGGGAAGACGGACGGGACACCGCGATTGTCTCTTGTCGGTCGTTCTGATCTCTCGCTTGCCGCGCAGATCGAGGCCGATGGCGCAACCTGGCTCGACCGCCTGCATCTTGCCCATGACCGCGCGCCGCTGAGCGGTGCCGGATTTGGCGCAGAGGTTCGCCAAGCCTTGGACCGGCGCGCAGATCACCTTGTCGCCGAAGGCCTCGCCCGACGGCAAGGTCAGCGGGTCACCTTTGCCCGCGATCTGCTGGCCAACCTGCGCAACCGCGAACTTGACGCCATCGCCCAAGACCTCAGCACACAAACCGGCCTCCCCCGTTACAAGCCGACCGAGGGCGAGCCCGTCGCGGGGACGTTTCGCCAACGTCTCGATCTCGCCTCTGGCCGCTTCGCCATGATCGACGATGGCCTCGGATTCTCGCTCGTCCCCTGGACCCCGCAACTCGAACGCCATCTCGGCCAGACCGTCACGGGCACGATGACGCCCGGCGGCGGGATCGATTGGAGCCTCGGGCGCAAGCGCGGGCTGAGCCTCTGAGCAGAAAGGACATCACCATGAGCCGTCAGGACACGTCATCGGACACCAAGATCCTCTGGGGCCAGATCCTCATCGTCAGCATCGTAGCGCTGCTCTTCGTCTGGGCAGCGACGCAGTGGGTCGCGTTTCGTCTGGGGTTCCAGCCCCAGCTTGGCGCGCCTCTCACCGCCCTGTTCGGCCTGCCGATCTACCGCCCGTGGCAGGTCTTCACCTGGTGGTACTGGTACGACGCCTACGCGCCCCGCGTCTTCATGGAAGGAGCCGCAATCGCCGGCGCAGGCGGGATCGCCGCCATTGCCGTCGCGATCTTACTGTCCGTCTTGCGGGCGCGTGAGGCGAGCGACGTGACCACCTATGGCTCTGCCAGATGGGCAAGCCCCAAGGATATCACCGCCGCTGGGCTGTTCGCAGACGACGGGGTCGTGCTGGGCCGTCTCGAAAAGCACTACCTCCAGCATGACGGACCGGAACATGTGCTATGCTTCGCGCCCACCCGCTCCGGCAAGGGCGTCGGCCTGGTGATCCCAAGCCTGCTGACATGGCCCGGCTCCGCCATCGTCCATGACATCAAGGGCGAGAACTGGCAGCTGACGTCCGGATGGCGGGCGCGGTTCGGACGTGTCCTGCTCTTCGATCCGACCAATGCGGCCAGCGCCGCCTACAATCCGCTGCTCGAGGTCCGCCGCGGCGAGCGCGAGGTGCGGGACGTGCAAAACATCGCGGATATCCTCGTCGATCCCGAAGGCCAGCTCGAGCGGCGGAACCATTGGGAGAAGACCAGCCATTCCCTTTTGGTCGGCGCGATCCTGCATGTTCTCTATGCCGAGAAGGACAAGACACTGGCAGGCGTCGCCGCCTTCCTGTCTGATCCGCGGCGTCCCATCGCCGCCACACTGACTGCAATGATGCGGACTGCCCATCTCGGAGATCGCCCGCATCCTGTTGTCGCCCAGGCCGCCCGGGAACTGCTGAACAAGTCCGAGAACGAACGCTCCGGTGTTCTCTCCACGGCCATGTCCTTCCTCAGTCTCTACCGCGACCCCGTGATCGCCGCCGTGACCCGGCGCTGCGACTGGCGGATCGATGATCTCGTCTCGGATGCGCGGCCGCTCACCCTCTACCTCGTGGTGCCGCCATCGGATATTTCCCGCACGAAACCGCTGGTCCGGCTGATCCTCAACCAGATCGGTCGTCGTCTGACCGAAGACCTGCACAACACCAACCGCAAGCACCGCCTGTTGTTCATGCTAGACGAATTCCCCGCCCTAGGGCGCCTAGACTTCTTTGAAAGCCAACTGGCCTTCATGGCGGGATACGGTCTCAAGGCCTTCCTGATCGCCCAGTCGCTGAACCAGATCGAAAAGGCCTATGGCCAGAACAACGCCATCCTGGACAACTGCCATGTCCGCGTCGCTTTCGCGACCAATGACGAGCGCACGGCGAAGCGCCTGTCAGACGCCCTCGGCACCACAACCGAACTGCGCGCGATGAAGAACTATGCCGGCCATCGTCTGTCGCCCTGGCTCGGGCATCTGATGGTCTCGCGCCAGGAAACCGCCCGCGCCTTGCTGACCCCCGGCGAAATCATGCAGCTGCCATCCGACGACGAAATCATCCTCGTATCGGGCGCGGCTCCGATCCGGGCGCAGAAAGTCCGGTACTTCCGCGATGCGCAACTGACGGCAAGGATCCAAAAGCCGCCTAGCGTAGGAGCATCTGCAGCAATCAGCACGGCGGGAACTGACGATTGGAGCTGTCTTCAGCCGATAGCGCCGCCTCGGGAAGCTGGCACGAACAAGCCCGCTGACGATGCAGATGGCGGCATCCGACGAGAGCCTGAGATCCCCGAACATGAGGATGTGGCGCCTGACTTGCCGTTCCCACGCGAGGAATTCGCCGCCCTCGAAGACGAATCTGACGACGAGGCCCAACGCGCCCGCGCCATGCAGACCCGCTTCCGCAACGTCGCGCGTCAAGCAGCCCTCGATCCCGACGACGGCATTGAACTGTGAGGTGACGACATGAAGAAAGCCAAGATCACCGCCTATATCGACGCAGCCCTCTTCGATGAAATCGACGAAATGGCCGCGCGGCGGCGCGTCCCCAAAACCCAAGTCATCGAGGCGGCCTTGGCGTCGTTCCTCTCACCCGACAGCGCCGAACAGAGCGAGGCCGCGATCGTCCGCAGGCTGGACCGCCTGACCCGATCGCTAGAGCGGCTGGAACGAGACCAAGAGATCACGACCGAGGCGCTGGCGCTGTTCGTCCGCTTCTGGTTAACGACGACACCCCCTTTGCCCGATGACACCCACGCGGCAGCCAAGGCGAAGGGCAAGGAGCGCTATGGCGGGTTCGTTCAGACGCTGGCCAAGCGACTGGCGAAGGGATCGAACCTCACAAAAGAGCTTTCACGCGACCTACCAGCATCAGCGGATTAGGGGGCAACCGTGCCGCCAGCTGTTTTTTGCGCGTGACGACGAAGTAAAGCAGTCGTTCAAGCGTCGGCTATCAACGTCGCTTGTGCGGGACGAGGACGAAACCGCTCTCGCGGTAGGGCGCTTGAAGCAGATGATGCGCTCTGATCTGGGCGGTGCGATTTGGTGAACTGACAGACCTGTCGGACGATTGGGACCTTCTCAATCTGATGACAGGAGGCTTCCATGTCCGATCAACACGTTCCCGCTCTGCGCCAGCGGTTTCTCGAAGATATGCGCATCAAGGGTTTGCAGCCGAAGACGCAGACCATGTACCTGCGGGCGATGCACGACTTCACCCGGTTCCTTGGCCGCTCGCCCGACACGGCGACGCCTTAGGATCTGCGGGCGTTCCAGCTGGATATGTCCGAGAAGGGCACCGGCTCCGCGACGTTCAACAACCGGCTGAGTGTCTTGGGCTTCTTCTTCTCGGTGACCTGCGCGCGCGAGGAGATGAAGCTCCATATGCGCTATCAGCGTCTGGTGAAGAAGATCCCGATGGTGCTCAGCGCCGAGGAGGTGACGCGCATTCTCGACGTCGCCCCCGGCCCCGGCCTCAAGTACCGGACCGCGTTCAGCGTCGCCTATGGCGGCGGGCTGCGGGCCAGCGAAGTGACCCATTTGCGTGTGCCCGATATCGACAGCGACCGGATGCTGATCCGCGTCGACCAGGGCAAGGGCCGCAAGGACCGGCACGTGATGCTGTCGCCGAGCCTGCTTGAACTCCTGCGCGACTATTACCGCTAGGCCCCGCCCGCGGGCTGGCTGTTCCCGGGACGCAATCGGATCGACCCGATCTCGACGCGGCAGTTCAACCGGGCCTTTGGGGCGGCCTGTGACTTCGCCGAGATCAAGAAGAAGGGCTCACCCCACACGTTGCGGCACAGCTTCGCTACCCATCTTCTGGAGGGCGGGACCGACATCCGGGTGATCCAGGTTCTGCTGGGCCACGCCAAACTCGAGACCACGACGATCTACACCAAGGTGGCGACCAAGACGATCCAGAGTGTGACCAGCCCGCTCGATCTGCTGGTGCGACGGGAGGCCGGTTCCGGTTAAGCCCGGCTTCCGTGTCTCGTCCCAGACTGGAGGTCGCGGATATATTCCGCGCCCATGGGTCTGCCTATCGTCGCACGAATGCCGGGCATCTGAACCTGCCGCAGTTGAAGGTAATGTCCGCGATCGAGTGCTGCCGCACCGCGGCGCTCGGCGGCCATGTCGCGGCCTGCACCAAATGCAGCCACCAGCACATCGCCTACAACTCGTGCCGCAACCGGCACTGCCCGAAGTGCCAAGGCGTGGCGTCACGGGACTGGATGGCCGCGCGCATCGAGGACCTGTTGCCGGTCGAGTATTTCCACGCGGTCTTCACCCTGCCGGCGCAGATCGCCGACATCGCGTTCCAGAACAAGGCGGCGGTCTATGGTCTGCTGTTCAAGGCATCCGCGGAGACGCTTCTGACCATCGCCGCCGATGCCAAGCATCTCGGCGCCCGGATCGGCTTGACCAGCGTGCTGCACACATGGGGCTCAGCAATGACCCATCACCCGCACGCCCATGTCATCGTGCCGGGTGGTGGGCTGTCACCGGACGGCACCCGGTGGATTGCCTGCCGCCCGGGGTTCTTGTTGCCGGTAAAGGTCCTGTCGCGGCTTTTCCGTCGCCTGTTCCTCGAAGGGCTGGCCAGGCTGCACAAGGCGGGGAAACTGACGTTCTTCGGAACTCTGTCGGAATTAGCCGACCCCGACATCTTCGCGGCCCATCTCGCGCCGCTGCGCAAGGCCGACTGGGTCGTTTATGCCAAACCTCCCTTCGGCGGACCGGAGGCGGTCCTGGCCTATCTCAGCCGCTACACCCATCGTGTCGCGGTTTCTAACCACCGCCTCATCAGCGCGGATGCCGACACCGTGGCCTTTCGGTGGAAAGACTATCGGATCAAGCGCGGGGACCGGATGAAGGTCATGCGCCTGCCCACGTCTGAGTTCATCCGCCGGTTCCTCACACATGTCCTGCCGTCCGGCTTCCACCGGATCCGGCGCGCAGGCTTCCTCGCCAACGGCATCCGCCGCGACAGGATCGAGAAGATCAGGCATCTGATCGATACGAAACCAGAGCCGGATCAGACGACCGGCGAAGACGGGCGCACCGATGCCGATGCGCGAGACCCGCGCCAGACATGCCCCAAATGCGGTGGTGCGATGATCGTCATCGAGACCTGCACCCGCGGCCAGACCCCGAAATCTCGCGCACCACCATGGGAGGATGCCGTATGATCCACCCCTCATACCCGGCCCTGCGATCCCGAGGCGTCGGACCCAACAGTGTGGCCGAACCGTCAAAACCTGCGCCGCAGCGGGTCCGCAGCGGCTGGAGTACAGACCGATCGGCGACACCGAACCGGAGAGATCGACGGGCCTTCGCTGACCGCCGTCGCAGGCTTGGCAACTCAATGCATCGACCGCCCAAGCCCTAAGGTCCAATCCCCATAGCACCGACTTCCGCCCGCGCTTTCCTCCTTGTCAGGTTTATCGCCGCTGAATGGCGAGCATCCAGCAGCCACAAACCTTAGACAAAGCGGCCATTGCGCCTTGCGCGCGCGATCTCTGCTTCGCGTTTCATTCCCCGCGCGCGGGCGCTTCTATTCCCCCCAAGCGGTAATCTCGTGCCCGCCGTAGAGCATCTTGCGGACCTCCGGAGAGACGAGTGAAGAGGTGAACCCGGGCACCGGCGCGCTGACCTCGTTCAGCCGGCGCATTTGGTCGTCGTTAAGGCTGATGCTGGCCGCCGATAGGTTTCCGGTCAGCTGCGCCACCGTCCGCGCGCCGACGAGGGTCGAGGCGACGCCCGGCCGCGACATCGCCCAGGCAAGCGCCGCCTGTGCCGGTTCGCAGTCAAGTTCGACCGCGACTTCCCGAAGCGTGTCGAGGATTGTCCAGTTGCGATCCGTGAACTTGCTATCGCCGAACGGGTTGGCGCCGCTGAGCCGGCCGGTGTCAACGGTGTCGTCCCGGTTGTACTTCCCCGTCAGGAACCCACCGGCCAGCGGGCTCCAGGGCATGACACCCATTCCGCCCTCCTGCGCGGCAGGGAAATGCTCGGCCTCGACCTCGCGCGCGACCAGCGAATACTCGAGCTGCATCGCGATCGGGCCCGGCACCCGGCGCTCGGCGGCAATCGTCGCGGCCTTCATCGCGACCCACGCCGGCATGTCGGAGAATGCGTAGTGTCGGATCTTGCCGGCGCGCACGAGGTCGCCCAGGGTCTGCACGATCTCCTCGACCGGCGTGACGCCATCCCAGATGTGCATCCAGTAGAGGTCGACGTAGTCGGTGCCGAGCCTCCTCAATGATGCGTCCAGCGCGCGATGGATGTTCTTCGATCCCGCACCGCCTGCATGGGGATTGGCCCCGCCTCCCTGCGTGGCGGTCAGCGGGCTGCTGGACCCGTTGAAGCCGAACTTCGTCGCCAGAACGATGTCGTCGCGCGATCCGGTTTCGCGGATGAACTTGCCCACCAGTTCTTCGCTGACACCGCCCGAATAAATGTCGGCCGTATCGACGAAATTGCCGCCCGCCTCGCGGTAGGCATGGAAGATCTCTCGCGAGGCCGCCTCGTCGGCATTCCAGCCGCCAGGGCCGAAGGTCATCGTGCCGAGAGCGAGGGGGCTGACCACCAGACCGGACCGGCCGAGGGCGCGGAAATTCGTGAGGGACATGGGTAATTCCTAAATTTCATATCGAACGTTAGGTATTACATGCAGGCCTTGATCGGTGAGATCAACCACTTTAATAACGATTGCTATGGAAAAGACTTCCGCACCTGGCCGCAAGACCGGCCGCCCTCTGTCCTTCGATCGCGACGAAGCGCTCGAAAAGGCGATGCTCACATTCTGGGAAAGCGGCTACGAGACGACTTCGATCAGCGACCTGACCGCCGCGATGGGCGTGACGGCTCCCAGCATCTACGCGGCATTCGGCGACAAGAAGCGATTGTTCCTCGAAGCGCTGCGACGCTACGCGGGCGACCCGGGTGATCTGGAGAACGCCATGGAACTCGCGCCGACCGCGCGGGATGCTGTAGCCAATATGCTCGAGAATGCGGCGCGGCTCTTCACCGGCGATGCTACCCCACGGGGATGCCTGCTCGCCAGTGCCGCGGCCACAGGATCGAAGGCTGCCGCCGACGTTCGGGACGCGGCGGCGAAGGAACGGCGCATCATCCGGGCGATCATCGTCAAACGGATCGAGGTCGACATCGAGCGAGGACCCCTGCCAGACGCGACGCGAACGGAGGCGCTCGCCGACCTTGCCCTTGCAGTGACGCAGGGCATGTCAGTCCTTGCCCGGGACGGTGCCGATCGGGAAACCCTGCTGGAGGTCGCGCGTGCGTCGATGGTGGGATGGCCCCAGCCGAAGGCTTGAGGACTGAAGCGTCGAGAAGCCGACATAAGTTTCCATCGCAGCGTCAATCAAAAAGGGCTCTCCCGCACCTTCGTCGCGGTCTGCACGAACGGCTGGTCTGGTGCATGCCCCTTTCGCTGCATCGTATTCGAATCCAACAGATGCGTAAGCGTCCGGCGTCGCTGCACTGCCTCGCGTAGAGGGTGATCGATAGTGTCCACCATGGATAGTGGACACTGTGGGGTCTTTATGGCGCGTCGGACGAAGCGGCTTTGGACGGACGAGGAGAAGCGGTCGATCTGTGTGCAGACGAAGGCGCCTGATGTCTCGGTCGCGCAGGTGGCTCGTCGCTATTCGATGAACGCCAACCTGATCTTCACGTGGCTTCGCGACCCGCGCTATGCGCCGGATGCTTCGGCAGACCCGTATGCGGCCTGTTTCCTTCCCTTCGAGATCGTCGATCGGCCCATGCACGACGACGACAGAGCCGCCGCCGGTCCGGTGCCTTCAGCGGGCACGATCGAGATCGATATAGCGGGTGGTCACCGGCCGCGGATCAGCGGAGCCTACGATCCCGAGGCGCTGGCCCGGCTGATCCGGGGCTTGTCCGGATGATCCCTGTCCCGGCGAACACCCGCGTGTGGCTGGCGGCGGGCGTGACGGACATGCGGCGCGGGTTCACCACGCTGGCGGCCCAGGCGGAGACAGTGCTGAAGCAGGACCCGTTCGCCGGGCACATGTTTGTCTTCCGCGGTCGGCGCGGTGACCTGATCAAGATCATCTGGTGGGACGGCCAGGGCGCATGGGCGAGGATGTGACCGAAGAGCTCGAGTATGTGCCCGGACGGTTCATCGTGAACCGAACCGTCCGTCCCCGCCTGGCCTGTTCCGGCTGCGAGGCCTTCACACAGGCTCCCCTGCCATCCCGCCCGATCGAGCGCGGCCGCCCCGGACCCGGCCTGCTGGCACATGTCCTGGTCTCCAAATACGCCGACCATCTGCCGCTCTATCGCCAGAGCCAGATCTTTGAGCGCGAGGGGCTCGACCTCGACCGCTCGACGTTGGCCGACTGGGTTGGCAAGTCCACTGCGCTGCTGGAACCGCTCGCCGATGCCATCGGGCGGCATGTGCTGGCCGGACAGGCGATCTTCGCGGACGACACTCCGGTGAAGATGCTGGCGCCCGACACCGGTAAGACCGCAACGGCGCGGCTATGGACCTACGGGCGCGACGAGCGGCCCTGGGGTGGCGGTGCCCCGCCCGCCAGCTGGTATCGGGTCTCGCCTGACCGGAAGGGCCAGCACCCGAAGGATCATCTCGCAGGTTACCGAGGCTGGATGCACGCCGATGGCTACGCCGGGTTCGAGGACATCTACCGGTCCAGCGACATCCACGAGGTCGCCTGCATGGCTCATGTCCGTCGCAAGTTCGTCGACGTCCACAGGGCTCAAGGGTCGGCCATCGCCGACGAGGCCATCCGGCGCATCGCACAGCTTTATGCCATCGAGAAAGAGGCGCGAGGATCGCCGCCGGACCGGCGTGTCGAGATCCGCCAAGCGAAAGGCGCGCCAATCTTCGACGGGTTGGAAAGCTGGATGCACGCCCAACTGCCGACGATCACCGGCAAGTCGCCGCTGGCCATGGCGATACGATATGGCCTGACGCGCATGAAGCGGCTTCGGCCCTATCTCGATCACGGCTTCCTCGAACTGGACAACAACACGGCCGAGCGCGCCATGCGATCGGTGGCCATCGGACGCAAGAACTACCTGTTCGTCGGATCGCAGACCGGCGGCCGCTCCGCCGCCATCGCCTACACCCCGATCGAGACCGCCAAGTTGAATGGTGTGGACCCGCAGGGATGGCTCGTCGATACGCTGGCCTGCATCCCAGACTACAAGATCACCCGCGTGGATGATCTTCTGCCGTGGAACTGGTCAAACCACGCTGCCTGACCGGACGCTTACACAGATGCGGACATAACGCCCCTTCGGTGTACTATGCCCGGAGCTCTTTCGCCTGGCGCACGAGATGCAGACCTTCGACCGGACGCTGGGCTTAAAACCGATCTTCCACGAGCCCGTGTCGCTACGCGACGTTCTACCACACAGTGTTGATCGAATCAGGCAGGCTTCTCGCGGGTGGGGCCCCGAGTGTCAGGATGCCCCGCGATGGAGGACAGCATGGATCAGCCCAACATCATCGAGCTCGCGAAGACCATCTTCGAGGGACAGCCTTTCAGCCGGCACATCGGCGCGGAGCTGGCCGAAATCACGGAGACGCGCTCTGTCATCGAGGTAGCCCTTCGCGACGACCTCCGCCAGCAGCATGGCCATGCCCACGGAGGCGTTCTGTCATATCTTGCCGACAACGCCATCACTTTTGCCGGCGGCGTGGCGCTCCGGGGAGACGCACTGACCTCCGAGTTCAAGATCAACTACCTCAAGCCAGGCGCCGGGCCGCTCCTGCGCGCCGTGGCCGAACCGCTCTCGGTCTCCGGCAGGCAGGCGGTCTGCCAGTGCCGCATCCTTTCTGTCGATGGCGATGAGGAGACACTTGCCGCCGTTGCACAGGGCACAGTGGTGCGCGCGTCCGGCAGCAAGTCCTGAGATCATGCGTTCATTATGGAGGACATCATGCGACATCAGGAACAGGTCAAAGTGTTTATGGATGCCGACATGATAGGTCGTCATTTCAACTATTGCATCATGGGTTATGCCTGCCTCAGCCAGCACCGCGCCGATCTTGTTGAAGGCGCTCCTAAATTGATCCTCCGCATTTTCAGGCATTGAGCCATCTGCAAGGCTTCCTGTCACGCCAGTCAGGAACACATGATCGCCAGATATAATTCCCGGCGAAACTTTGACCTGCGTAGCCTGTTCCTTGGAGCCAGGCGGAAAGAGTGCAATTTTCGTCATCAGATATCCTCAAATTGTCACATACAGACTCGCATCAAATCGACCTGGTATTCAACGGTCTGTTCTATGCACGCCAATCACCCAAAGCCGTTCCAAAAACCCTCGATTCCGTCCCGAACAGAAACGCTTGAGTTTTGTCCGTGGCGACAAACACGAGTGAGCCCATCTTGACTGATGCTACAGAGATTTGGAAAGCATGAGAGTGTCATCCCCTTCTGGCCGGAAGCCGCAACTTTCGTAAAATGACCGGGCCGTGATGGTGCTTTCCAGACGACAGGACTGGACGCCCCAAGACCTTAACACTTCTTCTAAGGTGGCGAGGATAGCTTTGCTCACCCCGCCAAAACGTGCTCCCGGATGTACGTAGTTCAACAAGATGTCGCCGCTTAGAGTGGCCATACCGATACCGATGACCTTTCTATTTCGTTCGGCCACCAGTACGATCGCGTCATCCCGCTTGATCCACTTGTGCCAAGCCTCGACAGTCTTATTGCCTAGCCAGCCTTCGACTTCTGTCGGATCATTCTGGTGATCTGAAACGCATAGTTCGGTGATCGAGCGACACAGAGTACAAATGGCCCCTGGGGCATCAGCCTCGGTCGCTTGCCTGACCTGAATCGTCATCCCACCCTCTTTTCTGTGATAAATATACAAAGGTCCAGTTTACCTGCAATGGCAACAAGGGCACGAATAACCGCCGGTCGTGTGGCAGTTGGCGTGCTGCGCCGCCGCAAGGCAGCTTGGAGCCCAGATTGCCGGATGCTCCACTGGGAACCAACGTCTGCTAGAATGATTAGGTATTGAAGCCTCAGTCACGACAAGAAAAATGCAACCAACAATCATTCGCCGACATATTTCAGACTGGGGCACGACCTAAGGTCCGGCTGGCGAAGGGCCTTTTCCCAGCATCATGATCCTTCATGGCTCTGAAGGCGGCATGTCAGGATGGTCTCATCGAACGGCGGCGATCCTCGCAGCAAATGGATTTCTTTGTTACCCCCCACAGATACTCTACCGGCGATAACGGGTGGAATGCAGGCCAGATCGAAGATGTTGAGATAGTGACCTGCCCCTTTTTTCAGGGCCACTCGTAAGTCGAGCCTGTTCTCCTTTTGGGTGCCATCATTCGGCGGCGTGAGCAATGGGCGCAGGCGCGG
>NZ_FOXV01000036.1 GCF_900115815.1 Roseivivax halotolerans
CACCAGGTTTTCGCGGCCCGTCAGGTCCTCGTCGAGCGAGGCAAACTGGCCCGTCATCGCGATGCAGAAACGAACCTTCTCCGGTGCAGCGGCGACATCATGGCCCATCACCGTCGCGCTTCCGGCATCCGAGGGATCCAACGTGGCCAGCATGCGCAACAGCGTCGTCTTTCCAGCGCCGTTCGGCCCCAGAACGGCAAAAATCATGCCGCGCGGCACCTCGAGGTCGATCCCTGCGACGGCGGTCAAATCCCCGTAGCGACGGACGAGGCCGCGGGCATGGATCGCAAGGTTAGTATGTTCGATGTCCACGTTCGGCGTCCGGGGCTGATGCGGGGTGTCTGGCATGTTGCAAGGTACAGCAGGCGTCGGATTAGTCGATAGGACCTGGGATAGATCGAGAGTGGATTTTGGAATTCTCGGCATACTGAGGTGCGATCACACGGGCCCGGAAGCTGAGTGTGATGACCAAGAAAGTGAACGTGGAAGCTGGATCGGGATGAGTGCCGGTCCCATGAGGCCGGACCAGGTGCAGTCTAACGCCGCGCCAGCCACGGGAGGCTGTTGTCGCAAAGTTGCGGTGCGGTGTCGCCCGATAAGTTGGAGGTCTGCTTCGGGCTTGTCGCAGCGTAGAGCAGAAAACCGTCGCGCGAACATTTTCTACTGGAGCGAGAGCCCCAAAGCGGGCGTTGAGACGCAGTTTCCAGGTGCCGGGAAGGCTCTTTGGCGGTCCGTATCGTCCTTCAGAACCGATGGACCACGACGTGGTCGGTATTCGACACTTGGCAGAACGGGCGGATCGCGGGTGGTGCCAGGTCAGTTTGCCAAGTCAGCAAGGTTGGCGTCGAGCAGGGCCTGCTGGTCGACAGGGGCCAGTCCCTCATCGAGAATGTCGCAGAGAACCTCGAAGACAACGGCGCTCTGTCCGTCCGACGCGGTTTGCCAGATCCATTCAGATCCCTCCATGGCGAGATCGATGAGTTCTCCGCGTGCCGCTTCAAGGTCCGCCTCGCGCAGGTCGAGCGCGATCCGAACCGCGCCGAGGCCCTGCCGTGGCAGGGTCGTCACGGTCGCGTAGCGCTCAAAGTTTTCGAAGACCTCCTGCTGGATGCCGGAGGACACGGCGCGGCAAAGGATCGTCAGGATCGGGCGCAGCAGGCTCTTGGCTGCCTCGTTCCCCTCGGCGACATCCAGGGCGTCCAGAAGCTCGGTCTTTTCGCGAAGGCCTTCGGGAAGTCTCAATTCGAGTCTCACGTCTGCATAACCTCCCCCAAACGGGACTGCGGCTCCACACACTTTGGGCACGTATGCTGATCAAATGGTCTGCCAAGGTTTGCACGGCCCCAGCTCTGGCGAAGAAGACCGTGCCAGAGAGGCGGTTGCAGTGCAGCAGAGGCGCACTCGGATCGCTCCGGACGAGCTTCACAGCATGACAGACGAGCCATGCCCGCCTATTCGGCAACGTCCTCGAGAAATGACAGGATCGCGTCTCGAACCTGCCTGTGTACGGTTCGGCGTTCCCCTGCTGACCCCTCGCAGAGCGACGCATCTCCCGCTTCTTCAATCAGGATGTCCGGTCCGGCAGCGGTACAAA
>NZ_FOXV01000022.1 GCF_900115815.1 Roseivivax halotolerans
GCTATTTGGGGAGCGCGCGCGCCATGGCGCTCAGCACCCCGACACTGGCCTGGTTTTGCGCCGCCACGTGGCCGGTTATTACTCCGCCGTTGACAGCTCAGGCTAATTGCGCGCTGGATGTGGAGGTATTGAGACTTCCGTTCGATCTCGGCTGGCGATGCTCGGAGGTTTTTTTGTGCTCCACTACGGCGTCCTCGTGACCTCTCCGAAATGCAAACGTCTCAACAGAAATCCTTGAGCTGTTCGATCATTGGCGCGGGTCCTTTCACGTTGATCAGGATTTCGGGAAAGGCTGAGCCCGCGCCTGTGAGCGCATTCCAAGTCTCTGGCATGTATTCAGTCATCGCTGTGCGGATCAGTGTCTTCTCGTCAATGCCGAGCGCATGAGCGAGGGCAGGGGCCCGCTCAATTGGCAAGCGCATCTCGCCCGAGCGCAACATACTGATGACGTTTTGCCGAGGGAAGCCGACTTCTTCTGCTACCTCGCGTTGGGTTTTCCCTGAAGCGTCAAGAGCGTCTGCAATCAGGCGGGCGGTGGGGCTGTGGGTCATGTCGATCCTCTGCATCTGATGTGTCGATGCATTGATTGTATGAGGATCGGGTGGGTCCTTGATTTGTGGCGGGTTTTGAAATGCGCAGGTTGAGGGCGACAGGCGAAGAATATATGTATTCTTCCGGCGGAACGGGCTTCGATCCACGCCCTCGTGTTGGTGGTCTTGACCCCTGAAACTGTTCCGTTCTGACCGCGAATTTTCGGGCACACTTCGGAAGCGAGAGGAGTGCCCAGATGCCGAACCAACGCTTCGTCGAAAACCAATCGCTTTGGATGTCGAAGGTCGGGCGCCGCGGCTAGGGCAGAGGGCTCGATTTAGGAGACAGGCCTGACTCGCACCAACACGTCCGCGCGCCCGACATGGGCGGCGCGTCCGTGCTGGTTCACGAGTTCGAATTTGCGACCGATGCGCCCCGTATTGCCAGATTTGCCCAAGCTCTTGTCGATGATTTCGAGGCGCAGATGCAAAGTGTCGCCGATCAATACCGGCTCGACGAATTTCCAACCTTCGATATCGAGCAACGCCACCGCACTGTCCTCAAAGATGCCGAGCGTGTGCATCAATCCCAGGCCCAGCCCGATACCGAATGCGCCATGCATCAGTCTTTGGCCGAAGCGCGACTGACCGGCAAACTCGGAATCGTTGTGGATCGGATTCCAGTCACCAGTGAGCATCGAAAACATGGTGAGATCGGTTTCGGTCATCGTGCGGGCCTGGCTAGTGAAGACCTGCCCCGGCTCGAAATCGTCGTAATACATCGAACGGCTCATCGCGCGCCTCCGTCGCTGACGAGATCACGTGCCATCTCGGCCAACTTGCCCCTCTGGATCTTCGTGCCATTGGCACTGGCTGTGGTCGGAAAGGCGTCGAGAAAAAAGAAGCGATGAGGGATCTTGTAGTGGGCGAGCAGCGGCTCGGTGAATGCGCAGAGTGCGTCTTCATCGAGGCTGCTGTCATCTTCCGTAATCACGAAGGCGACCGGAAGCACTTTCCGCTGGATTTCGATCCCCACGACCTGCGCCTGTGCGACGCCAGGTGCCCGGGCGATCACCTCTTCGATCTCCGCGGGATCAGTTAGGAAGCCAGACAATCTGATGAACTCGCCGTTGCGGGCGAGATACACGAACGTGCCGTCTTCGCGCTCATAGACAAGGTCATTGCTGCGGAAATATCCGTCTTCGTCGATCGCCTTGGCTGTCGCCTCCACATTGCGGAAATAACCAGTAAAACTGGTCTCGGCACGAATCTCGAGCACTCCGACCTGGCCTTGGGAAAGTAGCTCGCCGCTCTCCGGATCGCGAACGCGCAGATCGCCTCTGCCGGCCATGCGTCCGCCGCCCATCATTCGATCTTCGAGTGGCAGGTCCAAAGGCTGGATCGCGAAGATCGCGTTGACTTCAGAAGCTCCGTAGACGCCCGCAAGCGGTAGCCCTGCCTCAGCCATGTCGCGCAACACGCCCATCAGACCGGGCGTGAAGGAGGCAAAGCCGCATAGGCGCGCATTTTCAAAAGCGGAAGCGTCTAGCTCCCATATCCGGCGATACATTTCGTCCGAGCCGAAGAAATGTGTCACTTTGCTTTTCTTTGCTGCATCGACCGCCTGCGTATCGCGGAACACGGACAATACGTGGATAGGTGCTCCGCCCGCGATCGCCGCAAGCGAGGGGTTCAATCCGAAGACGCCACAGAAGGGCAAGGCGGCAAGATAGGTGGCATCCGGAGCGTCAAATCCGAAGGTGGCCGCGCAATTCCGCGCGTGCTTTGAAAGAGTGCCCTGGCTGTGCTGCACCAGCTTGGGCTTGCTCGTAGTTCCGGAGGTCGTGAAGAGGAGAACCGGATCCGACGCTTGCGCATCCTGTGGTCCGACGGGTTCGACGCTTGCCAGATCGACGGTGGTGATATTCCTTCCCTGGATCGGCTCCTGAGCCTGAAAACTGGCGAGACATTCGAGATCGCCGAGCGCCGCCAAGTTTACCTCACCGAGGATCGCATGCACATCGCTGTGGGCCTCATCACCGCCGAAGATCAGAATACGCGCACCGGAATGGCCAAGCACATGATCGAGCTCGGCGGCTCGATACCGTGTATTGATCGCGACGATCATCGCCCCGATGCGCGCGGCACCGAACAACAGCGCCAGCCAGTCCGCACAATTGGGAAGCCAGAGAGCGATCCGGTCTCCACGCTCGATCCCCTGCGCGCGCAGCCATGCGGCTGCCTTGCCTGCGTGGGTCTTGAAGTCGGCCACAGACAGAACCGAACCATCAGGTGCCACAAGCATTCGTTCGTTGGACGCGCGAGCTTCAAGAAGCGCATCGAAGGTCACTCGCTCATCCATCAATACAGCTCGATCAGTCGCTTGTTATCTGCCAGTTCCTCTGGCTCTCCGGTCCAGGCAATCGCTCCAGACTTTACCACGAGGGCCCGATCCGAGATCTTGAGCGCTTCGCGCACGTTCTGTTCGACAAGCAGGATCGACAGGCCCTCCTCTTGCTGAAGCTTTCGAACGGGTGCAAGCAGGTCCTGAAAGAGCTTTGGCGCCAGCCCGATCGACGGCTCGTCCATCAGCAGAATGCGGGGTCGCGGCAGGAGTGCCCGGCCAATCGAAACCATCTGCTGCTGTCCGCCGGACAGCGTTGAGGCTGGCCGCTCCATGAACTCTCGGATCGCTGGCAAGATGCCAAGAACCCATTCAAGGCGTTCCGCCCGTTCAGCCTTCGGCACACCGACGGCATGCATGCCCAATGCAAAGATGTCCGAGACCGAAAGTGACGGGAAGACGCCACGACCCTCGGGCACCATCGCCACGCCTAGTTCGGCGATGTCGCGCGGGTTCAGCTTGGTGACGTCCTCGCCGTCGATGTGGACGGATCCTGCATCCGGCGAGATCAGGCCGAACATCGTCTTCAGCATCGTTGATTTGCCGGCGCCGTTGTGACCAATCACGCAGAGCACCTCGGACGGGTTGAGTGTCACGTTGATGTCCGAGATGACCGAGCGTCCGCCATACCCGGCTGCAAGACCGCGTGTTTCCAAAACCGGGGTCATGATTGGTCTCCGAAGTAGATCTTGGCCAACTCGGGATCGTTGAGGACCGTATCTGGTTCTGCATCCGCCAAGAGGCGACCACGATCAAGGAACGCGATACGATCGGAGATCCCGATGACGATATCGAGGTTGTGCTCGATGATACAAATCGTGGTTCCGGCCTCCCGATCGTCCCGCAGGATCTTGAGAAAGCGCTCATAGGAATTTGGATCGAGGCCCGACGCAGGCTCATCGAGCAGCCAGAGGCGCGCCTCGGTGGCCATGATCCGGGCCATCGACAGAAACTTGCGTTCTGCGTAAGCCAGATCGAGCGCGCGAGTGTCACGCTTGTCGCTGAGGCCGGTGCGTTCCAGGACCTCTTCAATTCTCTCTTTGCGTCTGTGCCGGGCAGCCGACGACATGGGCATCGGCAACAACCCGTATTCCGTGGCGCTCATGATGTTGTCCCAGACGCTCATGCTGTCGAAGAGACGGAGGTCCTGGTAGGTGCGCATGATACCGCGCCGAGCGATGAGGTGGGGTTTGCCACCTGCAATGTCCTGACCGAGCCATTCCACTTCGCCGCTATCTCGGGCGAGGTTTCCGGTGATCAGATTGAACAAGGTTGTCTTTCCCGCGCCGTTCGGACCGACGAGCGTCGTGACGATCCCTGCGCGCAGATCGAGCGTCACGTCGTCCACGGCCTTCATGCCCCCAAAGCTCTTGTCGAGATTGCGGACCTGAAGGAGCGGCTCTCCATGTGCGATGGTCGTGCTGGTCATGTCCCGCTCCTGCGTCCAACGATCCCGCCTGGCCGGAAGATCATCAGAAGCGTCATGCCCAGCCCGTAGATGATTTGCTGCAAGGCTCCGATCTCGGTCTGCGGCAAGAAGCTGAGGTAAGAGATTGCCGAGGGCAGGATCAGCAACAACGCAGCCCCGACCAGCGGCCCAAGAAACGTGCCGGTTCCGCCAATGATCACCATCGCCATCAACAAGACCGATGTGTCGAGCATGAAGCTTTCCACGTTGATGAAGCTGATGAAGCTGGCATAGAGCGCGCCGGCCACTGCCGCTAGGGCCGCGGAAATCACCACGGCGACCGTCTTGATCAGCGGGACGTTCTTTCCAAAGCTCGCTGCCGCGCTTTCACTATCGCGGATCGCTCGGAGGTTTCGGCCGAAGCTCGAGCGCACGAGCGCAAGGGTAATTGCAATCACAATGAGCAGCGCGATCACTGAGACGATGGCGAATTCCCTTGGTTGGTAGATCTCTGCGCCGAACAGGTTCACCGGCGGGATGGCAAGAACGCCACCGATACCGCCTGTGAAGCTCTTCCATTCCGAAAAGACTGTGACGGCAATCACCTGAAGGCCAAGCGACGCGGCAACAAAATATTCGCCTCTCACCCTCAAGGCCGGAAGTGCCAGAACCAGCGACACGATTGCCGCAACCAGCATCGCCGCCGGGATTGTCACAAAGGTGGACGGCGTTACATTCAGCCCGACCCATGCCGACGTGTAGGCCCCCAGACCGAAGAACACGGCGTGAGCAAGAGAGTAAATCCCCGCATAGCCGATGATGAAGTTCAAAGAGACAGCGAGAATCCCGTAGATCGCGATGAGATTCAGAAGATTGAAGATATAGGCTTCCATGGAGCGTCCATTCTCCTCAGTGCGCTGTCGCTCGGCCCAGAAGACCGGAGGGACGAATGAGGATGAAAGCGAAGAGGATTGCGAAGGTGACAGCCTCGGTCCATTGCGAGGCAACGAAGAGCAGGGCCATGCTCTCGGCGAGGCCGAGAATGAGCCCGGCTAGGAGCGTTCCGTAGACCGACCCGATACCCCCGACGATCGAGGCTGCAAGCGAGATCAGCATCACATGATGTCCGATCGCCGGATTAAGGCCCGTCGTGGCTGAGGTGATGATCGCTGCGGGAACAACCAAAACGGAGCCGATCACGAAGACAATGGCACTGATCCGCTGCGGCGAGAGGCCGAAGATACGCACCAGTTCAGGATTGTCGCTCAGAGCGCGGAGCGCCATGCCCGTATGGGTATGTCGTAGGAACAGATGAAGCGCGCCGAGAAACACGATTGCGCAGGCGATTGCGACCCAGGCCAAGGGTGCGACGTAGAGGCCGGGCAGGATCTCCGAGCTCCGCGACAGCGACGTATTGACGGTGACGAAGCCGCGTCCGAACACCATGCCGAGCAGGTTCTGCACCGCGATACCGACCCCGAAGGAGGCGACGAAAACGGTGAAGAAAGAGCCCTCGTGCCGCTGAACCGGAACATAAACCAGCCAGTAGATCAGAAGGCCGAACGCGATGGCTCCCGCCGAAGCGCCGAGGATCGCGGGAACTGTTCCAAACCCCGCTTGGAATACGAAATAGAAGAAGTAAGCGGCAATGGCGAAGGTCGCGCCGTGGGCGAAGTGGAAGATTCTCGTCGATCCGAAGATCAACGAGAACCCCACCGCCGTCAGGGCGTAAAGCGCACCGGTCTGAAGACCGGTGACTGCAAGCTGAAGGGCAAGCATCTTTTTATACTACTCACTCGAAGGAGACGGAGCTGATCGTTGTCGTGGCGCCGCCTTCGATCCGCTTGACCTCGATCGGGAAGAGAAGCGTTCCGTTGTCCTGGAATGACACGGTGCCGCCCACCAGGTCGAAGCTCTCCATCTCGCGCCGTTTGGCAAGGAGCGTTTCGCCGGTGACTTCCGTGCCGTCGGCTTCGAGAGCTTCTGCAAGAATGCCGAAGAGCATTGTCGCGTTGTAGTAGTTCACGTTATACGCGGTCGGCTCTTGGTCGTATTTCTCGCGGAAACCCTCGACGAACCTTTGGGTCATCGGGTTGTCGCTTCCGAAATCGACAGACTGGCTGGTCACCAGCATGCCCTCGCTTTCGGGCAATTCCAAAGCGTCGTTCACTGTGTATCCGGAATAGGATGCGAACTGTGCGTCCACTCCGTTGTCGCGCAGTTGCTTGACGATCTGCACCTGCTGATTGCCGTAGCTGGCAATGTAGACGAGATCCGCATCGCTGGACCTGATCTGCGCGGCGATGCCAGAGAATTGCTGCGCCGTGGTTGGAACCGAATAGGAACCGACCAGCTCCCCGCCGACTTCCGGCAGAACTGCTTCCAGCTCGGCTTCCATGGCTTGCCCGAGCGGATCATCGACGTAGACGAGCGCAACATTCGGCAGGGCGAGCTCGCTCACCGCGTAAGGAACGAGAGCTCTGACCTCGAGGTTTGCGAGAGGAATGACGTTCCAGAAATACTCACCGAGCTCAGCGAGATCTGGTCCTACGCCGCCACCGTTCACGACGACGACCTGGTTGCGCTGCCCAAGGGTCGAGATGGCCTTGGACACGCCGGTGAATGCGGACAGCGTGTAGGGCACGCCAGTCACGTTCACCAGCTTGGTCATACCCACCATCGCGGGTTGGGGCAGGGCCTGGCTGTCTTCGTAGGCGATAGAGACAGTTCCTGAGACCATTCCGTCAGCGTTGATATGCTCAACCGCCAGATCCGCGCCCGCCATGAAGATCTCGCCGTAAATCGCATTTGCCCCCGAGAGCGGGAACAGAGCTCCAACGGTGTAATCCTCGGCCGACGCTGTCGTAGCCGCCAGGATCGAGGCTGTCAGGATGATTTTCGATTTCGCAAGCAAGTGCTTCCCCCCTAAATTTTCGAGCTCCGGCGAGGCCGGTCCCCTCGAGGCTATTCGTTCGCCGACCTCAGAGAGGCTCCTCCCGGCGATACGGTGTGTGCGTTTTCTTGGATAAACAGCATTCTGTCAAGAGAATGATGATTTATTGCGATTGTCGCACTGCTACGGCAAGCGGGTTTCGTCGGTTTAAGAAGCGCGAATAGAATCCAAGAAGCCTAGACGACTCGATGAGCAACACACCGCAATCGAGTTCATCAAATACACATGGACCGCCAGTCACCCGACGCCCTAGAATGATCCTTCCCCGCTGAAGTTCTCTAATCGCACTGGTCAAGGATTGTCTTTCAGGTCTGCGCCTTCGCCGGGTTCAGGGTTCTCTCCGCAGTCGATCGCTCTCGGGGTCGCTGCATGTTGGCGTCGGATGGTGGATCGGCCGAAGTGGCCCTCGCGGTCATCTTCGTTGCGTCTTGTCGAGGCGCCGCGTTTCAGAGGGCCGGCCTGATCCTGGCCACGCGTCCCGGCAGGACGCATTCGTGAAGTCGTCAGTCAGTCATGCTCTCTTGTTCTCATGCATCGACCTCGCTCCAGTGGAATGGGGTGTTTGTCTTCCACATGGCGTGGAGGATGACGGCAAGCTTGCGGGCAACGGTCACACGTGCCTTTTTGAAGCCTGACATCTTGGCCAGCTTCAGGCCCCATGCCTTCAGCGTTGAGAAACGCAGGTTGCGCGTCAGCAGGGTGGTGGCCGCCTCGTAGAGCTGCTTCTTGGTCAGCTGGTTGCCCTGCTTGGATATGCGACCGTTGCGACTGGTCTCGCCCGACTCGTAACGCCGGGGTGTCAGGCCGAGATAAGCCCCCACGCTCGATGAACGCCTGAAGCGCGAGGCATCGTCGAAGACAGAAGCAACCGACAAGGCCGTGATCACGTCCACGCCGGGCGCGGTCATGAACAGTCGCACCACCGGCGTTGCTCTGGCGATAGCAGACAAGCGCCGGTCGAGCACCTTGATCTGGTCAAGGATCGAGGCCCGCGCGTTCATCCCCTCTCGCGTAGGGATCTCGGCCGTTGCCCGTCGCGCCTGTGGGGCTCTAACCTTCCATCAAAAAGAGGGTGCAGCTCGTTGACGTAGAGGCAGGACTGCGCGTAGGGAGCGTGAAACAGAATGGCGTTTGACCGACATTCGTGGCTGGATTTTCCAGCGCATCGGATTCGGGGCGGCGCCTCGGCACGTTGAGGCTTCAATTCCTAGCGCGGCGCTTTGGTCTCAAGTGGACAAAGGAGCTATCAAGCCTGTGCCGCCCCGAGAAATCCGTCTACAGCAGCATCTCTTGCTCGAGGGCGCGCCTCACCGTCGAATGCTCGAGATCGCTTTGTATGGGTGTCTCTCGCGCCCTGTGAGCCATTTGAACGATGCTTCCCCATAGCGAAACAACATGCTGCCGCAAACTAAGCGCCCGGAGCATACACGAAGTCCTAGGTAAGGTCATTCTTGGCTATGGAGGGAAGGGCACTTCGGTCCGCACCTGGCGCGCAATCCTTGGAGTTTGGTCCGCTCCAACCTCTCTCTCTCGGTCGCACTTGAGAGACGTCGCCACAACACGATGATGCTGCACCTCCCCCACTGCTGCGGATCGTCGCCCGAGAAGCGAAAAGGCCGGTCCATCGATCAGGACGCGCAGGCCGAGATACCCGCCGAGCCAAATTGCCGCCAGCGTCACCGGCGCCGTCACTGTGGCAACGGAAAACGCCGAGAGGCCCTATCCTACGCTACATCCGAAGAACAGGACTGCCCCAACTCCCATCAACGCGGCGCCGCCAATCTGCCTTCTGAGCTCCCGGTGTTCGTCACGGGCTTCCCATTTGAAGACACCGCGGGTGGTGCTGCTCAGGAATGCTCCGACCAACACGCCGAGGACCGAGCCGACGCCGAAGCCTGGGCTGACCCCGCTCGACAGCATCGTGCCAATAGAGCAAAGGCCTGCTCTGCCGCCTAAAGCCTCCACCTCAGACCGGCTGAACGATCGGGCCGAAGAGGGCTTTGAAAAGACGCAATCGAAATGCCGCGGAAAGCTTATACCTGTCTATTTTATCCGATCACTGGCCATGTCTGTGGGACTATCCTGTTCAGCCTCTGCAGCCGCCTCTGCTTCAGCTTCGGCGTTCTCAAGCGACCAAGCACCCGCCGCTTCGACTGCGACCGGCGAGGCTGTGGGCACCACGCCGAGATAACTGTCTGTCTCGGAGGCGCTTGGCGCAGGACGCTGGGTCATCCGGAAAACGGCATAGAGCGCTATCAGAGCGAAGGTCGCGCCAAGCGACAGCCAGAAAGCGAATGGACTGCTGCGCTCCATTGCCCAACCGGTAATTATGGGTCCTAGAATGGCGCCGATCCCGAACGTTAGAACCAGTCCACCTGACGCGGCTGGCATGTCTTCGTTAGGCAAGGCATCGTTGGTGTAAGCCAGAAACAAGGCATAGAGAGGTGTAGTCACGCCGCCGGCGAGAAACGCAAAACCCATCAAAGCCCAAAGCTGGCTCCCGAACGCCCACGCTAGGCCGCAAGAGACCGCACCGAGCACGGATGCCCCAAAGATCAACAATCGACGGTCCATGCGATCCGACAACCAGCCGATTGGATATTGAAACAACAAGGCTCCGGCGAAGAGTGCGGCTACAAAAAGAGAGATCTGCGCCGCCGACATCCCGATCTCGGTGCCGAAAACTGCACCCATGCCGGACTGTGTTGCGTAGACTCCTCCCAGCAGAAAGATGCCGACCGTGCCCAAGGGAGAACCTCGGAAAAGCTCCCACAGCGGCATGGGTCGCGTCACGGCGGCGGCTGGAACTGGGGTCGCTGACAGCAGTATTGGCGCAAATGAGACAGAAACCAGGATCGATGCGCCGATGAATAGTGCGGAGCTCGCTGCGTCGCCTAGGTTCAAAAGCCCTTGGGCACCAATAATGCCAAGGGTTTGCGCGATCATGTAAGCTGCGAGGACCTGACCGCGTGTCTCGTTGGTCGAAGCATCGTTGAGCCAGCTTTCTGCCGTCACATAGATCCCGGACATGCAGAAGCCGATCATTATGCGCAGGAGCGTCCAGGACCACGGCTCGGTCAGAAGTGGAAATGCGATGAGCCCGGCTGACATGAAGCTGCCAAGAGCGGCAAAAACTCGAACATGCCCCACCCGGCGGATCATGACCGGGCTCTGGCGAGCACCTAACAAGAAACCGGCAAAGTATCCCGAGGTGACAACGGCGAGCTCGGTTGAAGAGAACCCCTCGATTCCGCCCCGGAGACCGATCAAGGTGAAATGCATCCCGTTGCCGAGCATGATCAGAACGATGCCGAGAAGGAGCGCCCAAACGCCGGTGACAACCTTGAGCATCACTTCTCCTTCTCTTCCAGAAAGCGGTTATAAAGCTTACGGAGCGGCTTGCGTTGCTCCTAATACGCTGATCAGGCGGTCACCATCGCGAAGATTGCGATCGCGGCGAATGCGACTGCGAGGAGTATCAGCGTGCGATCTGTTCCCATAGCAGCAAAAGTGCCTTTGGTGGCTTGCGAGTCAAGTTCACCGAAATTGCCCCTCGGTTGCGGCCTAGGATGCGGAAGCGGGCAAAAATTGAGCGGATCGAGACGGACCTGCGCGAGCGACATAAGCTGAGGTTGTCGGGATAGCTTCCCCATAAAGATTGTGTGGGGCCATCAACCGCACACGCACTCCAACTGTAAGTCGAGCACGTCAGGGATGAGGCCTGGCTCCGGACGTTTACACTCGCCCACGCTGCCCTCAAAAATCTCGAGACCTCCCCGCGCGCATCAGTTTCGCAGTTTCAGGAACCCCTACATGCGACTTTCCGTTGATTCTGTGACGTTAAGTCAATTTTTGGTCCCTCACTGATGCCCTCAACTGACACGAAGAAATCGTTCTGCGAGCTGATCCGCCAATGGCTAAGCAAACCTGAGCTTCTGCCATCCTCACTGGACAAGGTTGACTACTCCGACTTCTGCTTCTGGCTTTCGTTGGAAGACCACGTCAGCGAGCTGCATGATCTTCAGTGCAGGGTGGGAGATGGCAAGTTGCACCGCTGGTTCAGTGAAGAGGTTGCGAATAGGATTGGGAGTTAGAAACCTCAGATCGACTCGCTCACGACCTGATCGCACCCATGCCCATGAGGCTCTTAAACGCCAACCCCGGTAGTATCCCACAAGTCTGATACCAACCGCAGGTGCGACATTCTTTCCAATGCATAAATAATCTTTGCTGGATTCACTGCTTTGAGTTTATCGGGCTGCGATATTGCTTAAGAGGACGGCGAAGCATGGCGACGGTTGAGGGCATGGTGCGAATGCTGGTTCGCGAGTGGTTCCATGATCTTGAGGACTTCGCGATTGCGGACGTAGAAAAGCGGTTTACCGAAGATGACTATGCCGTATTCGAGCTCTGGGCCTATCTCGAGGGCAAGGATTTCCGACTGCGGGCCCTGGACCGGGCCGGTCATTTGCCAAAGCTGCGCGTGTGGTTCGCGGATGAAGCCAACAAGCTGCACGTCCTCAGGCATGGATGGGATGATGACCTCTCGGATGACGGCATGTCTGCAATCGCCTAGCTACTAGGCGAAGCGCGCGGGATCTATTGAGAGAACACACTCTGAGAAATCTGCGCACGGAGGCATCTCTGTCGTGCGGCACGCCCCCAGCCGGAGAAGGAAAAGATCACGCTGTATGAGCTTTCTGCACGCTCTGTGGGTAGTGTCCCAATGCTTGGTGTAGGAGGCCGCCAGCGTCACACCCGGCCGCGCGCTGCGCTACGCCAGGGGCTCCGCGCGCTGCGCTACGCCAGGGGCTCCGCGCGCGGCCTCCTACACCAAGCATTGGGACACTACCGTGTCTGGAAAGGCGGGCTGGGGGTTGTAAAGAGGATCCGAGCGCGCTGTGCGACGCTCCTGTGCGCTCTTTGGACGTTTCTCGGAGGCTCCGATATCTTCGATTTTGCGAGCAGTCTGACCCAGCCAGATGCCTCAAGTCCCTCCAGCAGCTTATTCCGCTCCATGTCGTATACCGCCATCAAACGCTCGAGCATGACGGCGTAAGTGCGCCGCTTCTTTGGACAGAGATCCTTGAATCGTTCGATCATGGGAGCCGGACCTTTTATGTTGCTCCGGATTTCGGAAAAGGTTGAGCCCGCGCTTTTGCGCGCATTTCCGGTCTCTGGCATATACTTCGTCGGCGGGTGCGGATCAGTTTCTGAACGCTGGACCGCTATGCCTGGTGCACTCGGGGTGACCACGCCACATACGTAATCTAAAGGTCCCGCAGAATAGTTTCCGCGTTGATGATCGACTGGGCGATCTCGGTTGTAGTGGTCCGCTTTGCCATCGCTTGTTTGCGTATGAGATCGTAGGCATCACGCTCCGTAATCCCACGATGACGCATCAGAATGAATTTGGCATCATTCACCTTCTGCACATTATCCAGCTTCTCGCGCAGCTTCGACAAGTCTTTCTCAAAACGGGCCTGCTCGGTTCTGAAGCGGCGAGCGACGATCATACTGCTCAAGACACCTGCGGCACGCACCGGCTTCATCAATACCGAATGTGCGCCGATCTCGAGGATCACATTCAACATGGACGGGTTCTCGTAACCAACGATCGCGATCACCGTGACCGGTCTGTCTTTTCGGTCGAGAAAGGTCTTCAGTTCGGCAGCGCTGTGATCGGTGACGTCGATGAATACGATATCGGACTTGTCAGGAAGCGACCGCGGCAGCGGCCAGACATGGTCAAAGCTGCATCCGATCCTGTTGACCTGCTGTAGCAATTCATCCGCGCTTCGCTCCCGCGGATGAACCAAAAGCACGTTCTGGTCGCGGAGGTCTCGGATCAGGTCATGCATTTCGCGAGCCGCTGGCCGCAACCTTGTCCGTTCGGAAACTCCAGTCGTGGATTGCCGGGAACACAAGGTATGGGTCGGGTTTCAAGGCGCGACGCACTTTAAGGTCGACGACGAACTCACCTTGCTCATCGACGATCGCGATACGCGACTGGAGATACGTGTGGTTGTTGTCGGGGTCGATCTTGATCTGGCCCTGCGGTGCGTCGAACGTCGCCCCCAGCAGCGCTTCACGTAGATTGTCCGTATCCATTTCACCGGTTTCTTCCAGCGCCTTCGCAAATAGATGGACCTGACTGTAGGTGGCCTCGCAACAGCTCGTCACGTCGCTGGTAGAACCGAATTTATCGCCATAGGCCTTGAGAAAGCGGCGGTTGGCAGGAGAGTTAACCGACCGAAAATAGGGTGCCGCGGTGATGTGGCCGACCGATGCCTCAGCCCCAATCGCGGCGATCTCGCCCTCATTGGTCGTCAGGCTCGCAATCGGACAGGTGCGTCCGTCGCCGCCGGCGGCATGATAGGCGCGGTAAAACTCGATGCAGGCTTGACCGACGACTGTGGAGAAGATCGCATCGGGACGCGCTTCCATGATTTCTTCGACGACATTCCGGAAATCGGATTCCCGAGCCTGCAAGTCGAAGTATCGTTCGCCCACGACTTCACCACCACCTTGACGCAGCACGTTCCGCATAACCCTGTTGGATTCATGAGGATAGATATAGTTCGATCCGACGAAGAAGATCCGGTGCCCGTAATTACCCATCAAATAGTTGGCCAAGGGAACGCTGTTCTGACTCGGGCACGCTCCGCCGTAGATCACATTTGGGGAATACTCAAAGCCTTCGTAAAGCGTCGGATAGAAGAACAGCGCGTTCCGTCTTTCAACGACCGGCAGAACTTCCTTGCGCGACGACGACATGTAGCAGCCGAATATCACGCTGACCTTGTCCTCCAGGATGAGCTTTTCAGCCAGCTCGCCATAGCGCGGCACAATTGAGCCGGGATCGTAGCTGATTGCTTCCAGTTTCCGACCAAGGACGCCGCCCCGGGAATTGATCTGATCTATCGCGAGGAGTGCACCATTGAGTTGCGACCGCTCGATGATGGACGTCACTCCGCTGGTGGAGAACAACAGTCCGATCTTCCAGGCTGCATTATCTGGCAATACTTCGGCCCTCACTCACTATAGTCAAAGCGGACAGTTCCGTCTCTCCGGTCCGCCAAAATGACCGAAAGCCCGCTATCCGACCGCACATCAGTGGGCGGTCGGCCGTCCAGCAGGAACCCTGCCAGCGGGAACTCCAGGTTCCTGCGGATCGACCGACGCAGACCGCGCGCGCCGAACTGTTTGTCGTATCCCTCGGCAGCGAGATAGTCCCGCAGCGCTCTACCGATGTCGAGAGCGAGTTCGTGTTTACGTAGTCGCCGATTGAGCCTCTCAATCTCGACATCGACCAATGCCGGCATCTTGTCTTTCGGGATCCAGTTGAACGTATCCACATGGTCTATGCGGTTCACCATCTCAGGCGGGAACCGATCCAGCAGGCACTTCATGACGACTTCATGTGCGTGCTCGCGGCGACTCTTTCCGGGCGACAGCAGACGCCGGACGAGGCCGCGCCGTGGATCGTCCAAGGCCATAAGTTCCCGAGCACCGAGATTCGAAGACATGAAGACGAGCGCATTTCTGAATGAATACGTCCGCTCCCCAGAGGCGACCGTCAGCAGCCCGTTGTCGAAGACATTCATGAGCGCAAGGACGACCCCGTTACTGGCCTTCTCGAGCTCGTCGAAGAGAACTATACCAGGCAGGCTGCGGCTCCCTTCTATCTTCTCCTGATCAAGGATCGTGGTGCCCTCTTTCGAGCCAACATAGCCGGGTGGAGCACCGGTAAGTGCAGCAGCATAATGCTCCTGAGATAGAGTATTCATGTCGATCCTGCAGAAAGCATCCGCGTCGCCATAGATCGCCCGGGCGAGAGTGCGCACGGTCTCTGTCTTGCCGACACCTGTTGGACCACAGAAAAGGATCGTCGCCAAAGGCTTACGCGGATCACCGATATCGGCACGCACGACCTTCAGGATCTCGAGCAGTTGTTCGAGGCTTTCGTCCTGCCCGATGATGGCTCCGCGCAATTCCGCTTCGACTTGGTCCAGGTCAAAAGTAAACCGGCTACGAAGTCCTGTCTCAGCTGAAGTGGAAGGCGTGATATCGGTCGATCGCGCGTTTTCATCGGCAAGTGCCGAGTCGAGCAGTTGCCTGCGTTCAGTCTCGTGAAGACGATCCGTCAAGAAGGGCATAGCTTTTCCGTATTGGTAGTTATTCGGGAACGGCGCGGGTAGCGCCGCTCCCATGGCTCGAGCCCGTTGCTCAGTCCGCTTCCTTTTCCTTGGCGCCGGTCGGAAGGCCGCCCACGGGACAGCAGGCGACGCCGACGGTCGTCCGGGTAAAGGACTCCACATGCTCACGCGTCTTTTCGGCGTCTTCGACCCAGTTGCGGTAGAATTCGAATGGGCATTCCGCCACACCCTTGTCCCCGTCACCCGAGGCATGGATCCCGGTATAGCCACGATGCAGCAGCTTGAAGAGGTGGTTCTGCGATTGGTCATTGGCGCGGGCATCGCGGATCTCAGGGATTGAGAGCTGCGCATACTGAATGCCCATCTCCTCCTCGCCGCACTCGCCAAGGGTGCGACCGTCGAAGCCAATGATCGCCGAATGCCCGAAATAGGAGTAGACGCCGTCGAACCCGGCAGCGTTCGACACCGCGACGTAAGTGTTGTTCGCCCATGCCATCGCCTTGGCCATAATGACCTGCTGGTCCTTTGCCGGATACATGTAGCCCTGGCAGCGGACGATGAGCTCGGCGCCCTTCATGGCGCAGTCGCGCCAGATCTCGGGATAGTTGCCGTCATCGCAGATGATGAGGCTGACCTTAAGCCCCTTCGGACCTTCGCAAACATACGTGCTGTCGCCAGGATACCAGCCCTCGATCGGATTCCATGGCAGCACCTTGCGGTATTTTTGCACAATCTCACCCTTGTTGTTCATGAGGATGAGCGTGTTGTAGGGCGTCTTTTTCGGGTGCTCCTCGTGGCGCTCGCCGGTGATCGAGAAGACGCCCCAGGTATTGGCCTTGCGGCACGCGGCGGCGAAAATTTCGGTTTCTTCACCGGGGATCGTGGCCGCAGTCTCCATCATCTCGTCGGGGTCATACATGATCCCCTGAGTGCTGTATTCGGGGAAGATCACCAGGTCCATACCAGGCAGGCCGCGCTTCATGCCAACGAGCATGTCCGCGATCTTCTGCGCGTTTTCTAGAACCTCGGCCTTGGTATGAAGCCGCGGCATCTTGTAGTTGACGACCGCGACGCCGACAGTGTTGTCGCTGCTGGAAATGTCACCATGTCTCATGTGTCTTCCTTTCTTTGCTGACTGATGGCCTGCCTTCAGAAGGTCAGGTGTTTCTCCACGACGGAGTCGGTGAGATCCTTGCTGTGCCCGCTCACGACCACGCGGCCTTTGTCGAGCACCATGAAGCGGTCGCAGGCGCGCCGCGCGAACGGCACGTTCTGCTCGACGAGAATTATTCCGAGACCGCGTTCCCGGTTTAGGCGGATGATCGCCTCCTCGATCTGTTTGACGATGTTGGGCTGGATGCCCTCGGTCGGTTCGTCGAGGATGAGAATCTTCGGGTCCATCGCGAGCGCACGAGCGATTGCAAGCTGTTGCTGCTGCCCGCCCGAGAGGTCTCCGCCCTTGCGACCGATGAATTCTCGAAGGATCGGAAACATCTCGAAAAGGTATTCCGGGATCTCACGACGACCGTCGACGCGGGCGAAGGTGCCCATGAGGATGTTCTCGCGCACAGTGAAGCCTGGGATGATCTCGCGGCCCTGCGGAATATAGGCGATACCGAGTTTGGCGCGCTGAGACGTGGAGAGGCTGAGCAGGTTGCTTTCCCCGAAAACGAGTCCGCCGGTGCATCCATCGGTCAGCCCCATGAGAGATTTGAGCAGCGTCGTTTTTCCTACGCCGTTTCGCCCAAGGAGGGCGAGAAACTCTCCTGGCTCCAGATCAAAAGAAACGCCCTGGATGACCGGGCTTTTCCCGTAGAAGGAGTGGAGCTCCTGTGCTCGCATGGTTTCCATGGTCAATGTCCCAGATAAGCTGTCTTAACGTCTTCGTTCGCCTCGATTTCTGTGATCGAGCCTTCGGCGAGCAACGCACCGCGGTTCATCACGATGATCCGATCGGCGACGGTGCGAACGAAGGACATGTCGTGCTCGACGACGATGAGCGTGTGGCTCTTGCTGAGCGTGCGGAAAATCTCGGCGGTGCGCGCGGTTTCCTGGATCGTCATGCCGGCAGTCGGTTCGTCCATGAGGATCAGCCGACTGTCCTGAGCAATCAGCATGGCGATCTCGAGCCACTGCGTCTCACCATGTGAGAGATTTCCGGCCACCACGTCCGCACGCTTCTCCAGGCCGACCTTCTCCAGGATCGGCTCAAACCGGTCGCGACCTGAGTGTGAAAGGCGCGTCAAAGCGTGCCAGATGCCTGGCTTGCGTGATTGCGCGACGGCCAGGTTCTCGGCGACGGTCAGTTCCTTGTAGACCGACGGAACCTGAAACTTTCGCCCAACGCCGCGACGCGCTCGCTCGAACTCGAACATCCGCGAGATTTCGACATCCTCAAAGCGAACAGAACCGCCGGTGGGCTGCGTCTTGCCGCAGATCAGGTCGAGCGTCGTAGACTTGCCCGCGCCATTCGGCCCAAGCAGGCAGAGAATCTCGCCCTTCTTCACGCCAAAGGTGAGCCCGTCCACAGCACGTAGGCCGCCAAAATCCACACGTAGATCGGTTACTTGTAGGTGGCTCATCGTCAAAGCTCCTGTCCGGTCTTGGCGGTTTGGGTGGGGGCACTTCGGTTGCCACGCCGTTTTCCCGCGCCGCGACGAAACAGGTTGGTCAGGTCGCCGAGCAGCCCGTGCAGTCCCCGCGGCATGAACATGACGACAAGCACGAAGGTGACGCCCAGCATCAGGTTCCAGCCTTCGACGTAGATGTCGGACAGCTTTCCCTCGAGAAGGTTCACAAGGATTGCGCCGACGGCCGCAGCGAGCACCGAGTCTCGTCCGCCGACGGCGCACCAGATGACGATGGCGAGGCTGAAGGACACGCTCATGTAGGTCGGCGAAGCGAACTCCAGAACGAGCGTGTAGAGCATCCCCGCCCATCCCGCTAAGGCAGCCGAGATACAAAAGATCGCCGTTTGATAGTTCGCCACGTTGTAGCCGAAAAAACGCGTGCGGTCGGCGTCCTCGCGGATTGCACGAAGGATCAGACCGAACTTGCTGTGCGTGATGTAAAGGCCGAGCGTAATGGCGAGCATCAGGCAGCCAGCTGCAAGGTAATAGAAGCTCAGACTGTATGTATCAACGCTCCAGCCCGGCAGTTCGAGCGGTGCGAGACCGGTCAGGCCGTTCTGTCCTCCCGTAATGCCCTGCTGCTCTATTACCACCAGCTGAAAAGCGACCAAGAAGGCGAGCGTGATAATGGCGACGAACACGCCAGCGATACGCGCCCGAAACATAAAGATTGCGATCAGCCCGCCGATGAAGGCCGGGACGAGCAAACCGGCTATGAGCGTAAAGGCGAGTGAGTGGAACGGCACCCAAATGAGCGGCAGCTCGGAAACGTTATTCCAGCCCATGAAGTCTGGCAGGGCATCGCCACTTGCCTTGAGCTTCAGGTGCATCGCCATGGCATAGGAGCCCATGCCGAAGGTCGCTGCCTGCCCAAGATTTAGCAGCCCGGCACCACCCCACGAGAGCGCCAGAGCCAGCGCGACGATCGCCAAAGCGAGATAACGCGCAAATGTGTTGAGTTCGAACGCATCGAAGCCCATCAACGCCGGGACACCGAGAACGATCACCACCGCAAAGAGTGCGAGACCCGCAAGGTCATAGAATAATCTAGTTGTCATCGTATCCTCCTCAATGGCGCGTTTTGGCGGGGAAGAGACCGCGCGGGCGGAAACGGATCAAAACGATGATCCCGGCGAGCACCGCAATGCGGCCGAGCGTGTCGTTCAGAAGCATCGAGAAGAGCGCAGTCGCCTCTCCGATAAGCACTGCCGCACTGGCAGCGCCCAGCAGGCTGCCAAGGCCGCCGACGATCACCACGAGGAAAGCATCCACCACGAGTCCTGTCCCCATTGTCGGGATCGTGCTGAAGAGTGGCGTGATAAGCGCGCCAGCAATGCCCGCCAGTCCCGCGCCATAGGCAAAAGTAAGCGAGAAGACCTTGTTCGCCTCAATGCCGTAACACTCCGATATTCCTCGGTTCTGAATCACGGCGCGGAGCCGCATCCCGAATTCTGTCCGGGTCATCAGCACCCAGGTCGCAGCGAGGACCGCAATTGAGAAGGCGATCACGAACAGCCGATAATTTGACATGATCAGGCCGCCGAACTGAGTGTTGCCGCTCAGCAAGTCAGGGCCTTTCACAAAGCGGGACTCGGCGCCAACCGAAAGGCGCACGACCTGCTGAAGAATGATCCCAATGCCCCATGTTGCGAGGATCGTGTCGAGTGGCCTGTGGTAGAGTCGCTGGACAATGACCTTTTCAATGATCCAGCCGACCAGGGCCACGGCGACGAAGACGATTGGAAGCGCCAGGATGATGTTAATTCCTGCGAAGGTCTGCAACGCCCAGGTCGCGTATGCACCCAGCATGACGAATTCGCCGTGAGCCAGATTGATGACACCCATCGCGCCGTAGATGATCGCCAGTCCGAGCGCGATCATCAGCAGGATCGAGGCCATGCTGAGACCTGCGAAAAGCTGGTTCAGTATCACGTCCACCGGAATACCCTCTCCGTTGGCCCGGCTCCTGTTTCAGAGCCGGGCGTTACGTTTTGATTGGTTGCTGAATGGTTGCTGTCTGCGCTCAGCCTTGGACGAGGCCCTGCCCGGTGCAGCGCTGGCCTTCGTAGGCCGCATAGGGAAGCGGCGCGATGCGGCTCTCCGATTGCACGACCACCTCTGCCTGACCGTTGGTCTGCCACTGGCCAATCTTGGGCCAAAGATGGGTGTGCAGGTTCTCGTCTATCAGCACTTCGCCTTGGGGCGCGTTCAGCGTCATGCCGATCGCGGCATCACGGATGGCCTCAGGTGTGATATTCTCCGGATCAAGCTTCTCGAGCGCGGCCTTGAACTGGTAGACTTGGAAATACGCGGCTTCGCTAACGAAGTGGGTGACCTGATCGCCACCGTATCGCGACTTGTAGGCCTCCACGAAACGCTCGTTTTCAGGCGTCTGAGTTCCCATGAAATAGGGCGCCGAGGAGAAGTGCCCGGCTGCCGCCTCGCCGCCGATCGCTTTCACTTCGACCTCCGAACGCGTGAGGCTGATGACCGGCATCTTTGCGGGATCAAGTTCGGCAGCGTGATACTGTCGGGCGAATGCCACATCACTGTCGCCGACGACGGTCGCGAAGATGACGTTCGGCTCCTCGGAGCGGATACGGTTAATGACCGAGCTGAAGTCAGAGTGACCCATAGGCACGTATTCCTCGTGGACCACCTCGCCGCCGTGCTTCTCGAGAAGCGTCTTGCAGTAGTTATTCTCTTCTTTCGGATAGACGTAGTTGTTGCCGATCATGTAGAAGCGTGGGCCGAAATTCTCGATCGCCCAAGCGATGAGTTCATCCTGCTGCTGGTTCGGCACTGCGCCACCATACATGACGTTGCGCGAGCACTCGCGGCCTTCATAGAGAGTAGGATACCAGTAAAGGTTGTTGCGCTGCTCGGTGACCGGAAGCACAGCCTGACGGCTGGCTGAGGTGTAAGAGCCGAAGACACTCACGCAGTCGTCCCGGATCATCAACCGGCGGGCGCGGTCGGCATAGGTCGCGGGATCGGACGCCGGATCCTCGATGATTGGACGAAGCATGCGTCCGTGAACGCCGCCTGACGCATTGATTTCCTCGATCGCCATGAGTGCCGCGTCATGCAGGGTGCTTTCCACCACCGCGACGGCACCAGTCAACGAGAACAGAAGACCGACAGGAATATCGGTGCCTTGTGCAAAGACGCTGCGGGTCGTTGTCAACAGCGCAGGAGCCGAGAGCAGCCCGGCCGTTCCTATCGCGCCTACACCGCCCAGAAAATCACGACGTTTCATCAATCATCCTCCTCCCTTGGTTTCGAACAGCAGTTCGATTTGGCAATAAAAAAAGGCCCTTCAACGCGGCATGGTCACCGCAGTTGAAGAGCCCTATTGCTCTTTGATTCTAGACTCGCATTTGAGCCTGACAACAATCGTTAAGCTCGGCGCAGATTTTTGCAAGAAAATTTTGTTGAGCGTGTCTAGATGCTTACCTTCAATCGCGCAAGTCGCACCTAACGAGAACATGTTAGGGTCAGCGTATTGGAAGCTAAAGGCATCAGCTTCGCCGGCCCCGTCGCAACAGTCACAAGAGGCCGATCAAGTGCTCGACCACAGCTTTAGTCTTAAGGCTAGTTTCAGGGTGCACGAGCAGGCGATTTGTTCGAGTTTCTTTACGGTCTTGTCTCGGAAGAGGGCAACGACAGGCGGGCTTCAGTGCCTTCCGCCAATGCGTCTTGGAACCCGTCTATTAGGCGGGATTATTGGCTGAGGTGTCCGAGCCAAGACAGCGTCTCCAAGATCGACACTACGTAAAGACACCGTTGTGGCGCGTTGCGCTCGCGCTCGACGCCGATGACGCACTGCTGCCTCCACAGGTGCACTGATATCGAAAGTTCCCTCAAGCACTGCTAAAAACTCGTTCGCGCACGGTGGGGGATGAGCGCGACGAACGCCTCAGAGCACAGTGCAGCTTGCTCGGTGCCGCTGAACGGGACGGGAAGGTGTCAAAAAGGGACGCAGCGCTGCAAGCAAGACGTCCTAGATCCCTATGAGTTTGACTTACGGGGCACTTCTTTTTCGTATCAGCGGCTGCGACGAACCCTTGGAGTTTTCGTTGAGAGGTCTCGGCCAGTATTAAGCAGGGCGGAGGTTACCAGCTTTGTGACGCAGGTTTTCGAAGCAGCGGTTCAGTTTTTTGCGTCTTGTGGTATCAATCTTTAATGCCAGCTTTGCCGCTCTAAGCACGTATGCGCAGACCCTACAATCAAGCGCATGACAGAGGGAGCTGAGGCGTCGCCCGCCGCGTGTGTCGCTATTGTCGCTGCAAACCGACCGAAGGACCGAACGAATGACCTCCGATCCCTCAAAGCCTGGGCAAGCATTCGACCTCAAGACCGGAACAACGGATCCTCGGGCAGTGTCTGACTACTACGACGACTGGGCGTCGACTTAAGATGAGACGCTTAGATCCTGGAACTACCAAGCGCCCTCCATCGCCGCTGAAAAGCTATCCCGGCACCTTGAAGACGGGAGCGCCGTCTTCGATGTCGGTTGCGGCACCGGCCTCTTCGGGCAAGCCTTGGCTCGCCATGGCGCATTTCGGATTGTTGGTCTCGATATCTCAGCGGAGAGCTTGAGCCACGCGCATACTCGCGGTGTCTACGATCAGCTAATCAAGCATGACCTTCAGAAGCTTCCCTTGCCCCTAGGAGAAAACTCCATGAATGCGGCTGCCTCGATCGGCGTGCTGACATACATCGAGAGTGTGGTCTGCCCCCACCGAGTGGTCCAGTTAGTTTGTTAGTGCATGGTCGGCCTCTGGTCTATCGGCACGATGCTCTCTGGCGCTGGTGGACGGTAT